>NZ_JBIUYI010000007.1:0-567654 GCF_044744425.1 Streptomyces sp. NPDC087300 | reverse complement strand
TGGCGTTGACTTTTGGCACGCTGTTGAGTTCTCAAGGAACGGACGCTTCCTTTGTACTCACCCTCTCGGGCTTTCCTCCGGGCGCTTCCCTTCGGCGTTTCTTTTGTTCTTGCGTTTCCGACTCTATCAGACTCTTTCGTGTCCGACTTCCTCGGTGCCTTTCCGGTTTCCGCTCCGGCCTTTCGGCTTTCGCGTTTCCCTTTCCGGCGAGTCCGACTTTATCAGAAGTTTTTGGCCGGACTGACCGGCTCAAGTTTTTCCGATTTATCGGGGGTGGCTTCTCAATCAATGAAATTCGAGAAGCAAGGAGATGTTAACTGTCGCCGCCGGACTTGTCCAGCTCTAGGCAACTGTTCGAATCTACCTCCCCAATCCATCCGTGTCAACGGTTTTCTTGGGGCGAAGAGGAGACTAGCAGCTCAGCGGGGCCGTACGCACATCACGCTGCGAGGGGGACCTCGGAACTGCGGTCGGCTCCCTCCAGGTCCCCCGTTTCACCCTCGCGCGCGGCTCGGCCGCCCAGGACATAGACGTACGCGAGGAAGGCCAGTTCAGCGGCGATGCCGATGCCGATGCGGGCCCAGGTCGGCAGGCCGGAGGGGGTGACGAAGCCTTCGATGGCGCCGGAGACGAAGAGGACCAGGGCCAGGCCGATCGCCATGCCCAGGGCGGCTCGGCCTTCTTCGGCGAGGGCCGTGCGGCGGGTGCGGGGGCCTGGGTCGATGACGGTCCAGCCGAGGCGCAGGCCCGTGCCGGCCGCTACGAAGACCGCGGTCAGTTCCAGGAGGCCGTGCGGGAGGACCAGGCCGAGGAAGGTGTCGAGGCGGTCGGCCGAGGACATCAGGCCGATGCCGACCCCGAGGTTGAGCATGTTCTGGAAGAGGATCCAGATGACGGGGAAACAGAGGAAGGCGCCGAGGACCAGGCACATCGCTGCCGCCTGGGCGTTGTTCGTCCAGACCTGCGCGGCGAACGAGGTCGCCGGATGACTGGAGTAGTACGTCTCGTACTCGCCGCCGGGGCGGGTGAGCTCGCGCAGTTCGCCGGGGGCGGCGATCGATGCCTGGACCTCGGGGTGCGTCGCGATCCACCAGCCGATGATGGCGGCCAGGACCGTCGAGAGCAGTGCCGTGGGGACCCACCAGTGGCGGGAGCGGTAGACCGCTGCGGGGAAACCGCGGGCAAGGAAGTGGGTCACGTCGCGCCAGGAGGCTCGGCGGGTTCCTGTCACGGCACTACGCGCGCGTGCCACCAGGTGTGTGAGGCGGCCGATGAGCTGTGGGTCGGGGGCGCTGGACTGGATCAGGGAGAGGTGCGTCGCGGTGCGTTGGTAGAGGGTGACCAGTTCGTCGGCCTCCGCTCCGGAGAGGCGGCGTTGGCGGCGCAGCAGGGCGTCGAGCCGGTCCCATTCGGCTCGGTGGGCGGACACGAAGACGTCGAGGTCCATCGGGTGGCTGCTCCTCGTACTGCGGCGCGTGGCTGTTCAGCTTGGCAGACTGGCCAGTCCTACGGCAGGGCAGGGAAGGGCGGCGGGCGTGAGTGAGCTTGTGACGGGTGAGGCGGTGGCGCTGGAGCTGCGTCCCGCGAAACTGCCGAGCCGGGCCCTCGCGGTGCTGATCGATCTGGTCGTGGCATGGGCCGTCTATCTGGCGGTGACCGTGGGGATCCTCGCCTCGACGGCCTCCCTGGACGACGCCGCGGCCGCCGCTGTCGCGGTCGCCGCCTTCGTACTCGTACTGATCGGCGGGCCCATCGCGGTGGAGACGCTCAGCCATGGGCGGTCGCTGGGGAAGCTGGCGTGCGGGCTGCGGGTGGTGCGGGACGACGGCGGGCCCATCCGGTTCCGGCACGCGCTGGTGCGCGGGGCCGTCGGAGTCGTCGAGATCCTGATGACGTTCGGGGTCGTCGCGTGCGTCGCCTCGCTGGTGTCGGCGCGCGGGCGGCGGCTCGGAGATGTGTTCGCGGGGACGCTGGTCGTGCGCGAGCGGGTGCCTTCGGGGCAGGGGGAGTTCGTTCCGCCTCCGCCGCCGTGGCTGGTGGGGCGGTTCTCCGGGCTTGATCTGTCCGGTGTGCCCGAAGGGCTGTGGCTGGGGATTCGGCAGTACCTCACGCGGATGCGGCAGTTGGATCCGCAGGTGGGCTGGGCGATGGCGGAGCGGCTCGCCGCCGATCTGGCCGATCGCACGGGGGCGCCCGCGCCGCAGGGCGTGCCGCCGGCCGCCTATCTGGCGGCTGTCGTCCACGAGCGGCAGGCGCGGGACACGCGGCGGGCCTTCGGTGAAGCGTCGGCGCCGTATGCCGTGGGCGGGGGTGCGGGTGTGGATGCGGGGACCGGGTCGGGGGCTGCGGGTGCCTATCCCCCTCCCCCGGCTGTGTCGAGCTCCCCCGCCTCGTCGACTTCGGCTGCTCCCACACCCGCGCCCGCGCCCGCATCTTCGGCCCCGGCTTCTGAGGAGGCCGGGCCTCCCGCCACTGGGTTCGCGCCGCCCGCGTAGCTGGTGGAGCCGGGCGGCGTCAGGTGAAGGCGGACGGCGGGGTTTCGAGGTGTTCGAGCTCGATGCCCGGGGCCGCGAGGACGACGTCGCCGGTGAGGTGGACGGCGTGCTGTTCGCCGGTGTCCAGGGCTGTGACCTGGTATTCGTCCACGGTCAGCGGGCCGTTGTCAGTGGCGTGTGCTTCGCTTTTCAGCAGGGTCCAGGACTGGTCGAGGGTGCGGGGGGCCAGGACCGGGTCCGTGAAGGCGACCAGGCGCAGGCGGGTCGCGGGGGAAGCGGGGGTCAGGCGCAGGAGCCGGGCCGTCGCGACGAGGAAGGCGGGGGATGTGCCGGTGAAGGCGTGAGCGGGGGCGTTGTTCTCCGTGGCGTGTTCGCCGGTGGAGTCGGTGCGGACCCAGGTGACGCCGTTGAGGGCGGCGGCGCGGACCTGCCAGTCGCCGGCGTGGAGTTCGAGGCGGATGGGGCGGCCGCGGTCGTCGAGTGCGAGGTCGACGGAGCCGGCTGGGTCGCCCGAGGGGGTGGTGCGCTGGGAGACGTAGCGCCAGCCGGAGGGGCCGGGGGCGCAGTGGAAGTGTTCTTCACCGAGGGGGGTGTGATCGTGCGGATCATGGAGCGAATAACGGCCGCGGGGCATGGGTCTCGGTCCTCGGTCCTGTTCCTGGCGTGAGTCTCGTCGGGCTTTGGCTTCTCGGGCTCTGGGTCGTCGGGCCTTGACTCGTCGGGCGTTTTGGCTCGTCGGCCGCAAAGCTTCGGCTCGTCGGCCGCAAAGGGGCAGGCCCCCGCCGCGGGGGCGAGGGCCTGCTGAAGTGGTGCTGACCGGTGGCCGGTCGGACCGTCAGTAGCGGTAGTGGTCGGGCTTGTACGGGCCCTCGACCTCGACGCCGATGTACGAGGCCTGCTCGGGGCGGAGCGTCGTGAGCTTCACGCCGAGCGAGTCGAGGTGCAGACGGGCGACCTTCTCGTCGAGGTGCTTGGGGAGCACGTAGACGTCGGTCGGGTACTCGTCCTGCTTGGTGAACAGCTCGATCTGGGCCAGCGTCTGGTCCGCGAACGAGTTGGACATCACGAAGGACGGGTGGCCCGTCGCGTTGCCCAGGTTCAGCAGACGGCCCTCGGAGAGCACGATGAGGACCTTGCCGTCGGGGAACTTCCAGGTGTGGACCTGGGGCTTGACCTCGTCCTTGACGATGCCCTCGATCTTCGCGAGGCCGGCCATGTCGATCTCGTTGTCGAAGTGGCCGATGTTGCCCACGATCGCCTGGTGCTTCATCTTGGCCATGTCCGAGGCCATGATGATGTCCTTGTTGCCGGTCGTGGTGACGAAGATGTCGGCCTTGTCGACGACCTCGTCGAGCGTGGTGACCTGGTAGCCGTCCATCGCCGCCTGGAGCGCGCAGATCGGGTCGACCTCGGTGACGATCACGCGGGCGCCCTGGCCGCGCAGGGACTCCGCGCAGCCCTTGCCCACGTCGCCGTAGCCGAGGACGACCGCGGTCTTGCCGCCGATGAGGACGTCGGTGGCGCGGTTGATGCCGTCGATCAGGGAGTGGCGGCAGCCGTACTTGTTGTCGAACTTCGACTTGGTGACGGCGTCGTTGACGTTGATCGCCGGGAAGAGCAGCGAGCCGTCACGGTGCATCTCGTAGAGACGGTGGACGCCGGTCGTGGTCTCCTCGGTCACGCCGCGGATCTCCGAGGCGAGCTGGGTCCACTTCTGCGAGCCCTCGGTGATGGTGCGGTTGAGGAGCTGGAGGATGACGCGGTGCTCGTCGTTCTCGGCGGTGTCGACCGCGGGGACCTTGCCGGCCTTCTCGTACTCGACGCCCTTGTGGACGAGGAGGGTGGCGTCGCCACCGTCGTCCAGGATCATGTTCGGGCCGCCGGTGGGGGTGTTCGGCCAGGTCAGCGCCTGCTCCGTGCACCACCAGTACTCGTCGAGGGTCTCGCCCTTCCAGGCGAAGACCGGGATGCCCTGGGGGTCGTCCGCGGTGCCGTTCGGGCCGACCGCGATGGCGGCGGCCGCGTGGTCCTGGGTCGAGAAGATGTTGCAGGAGACCCAGCGGACCTCGGCGCCCAGGGCGACCAGGGTCTCGATGAGGACGGCGGTCTGCACGGTCATGTGCAGCGAGCCCATGATGCGGGCGCCGGCCAGCGGCTGGGTGGCGGCGAACTCCTTGCGGATCGACATCAGGCCGGGCATCTCGTGCTCGGCGAGGGTGATCTCCTTGCGGCCGAATTCGGCGAGGGAGAGATCGGCGACCTTGAAGTCCTGGCCGTTGATGAGAGTCATGAGTGAGCTGCTCCTCGTGGATGGGTCGAGGGTGGACATGGCTGACCTGCGGCATCGGGCACAGGGGTGCGCCGGCGCGCGCAGCGCAGTCCGTCGGAGGCCCTCTCTCCCTCGGACGATCCGTGCGTGGACCGCCCGACCGCCATCAGCAGCGACGTCTGGCTCCCCACAAAGCTACACCGATTGGCCCAGGGAGCCCCAGCCCGCCTCCAGGCACGTCATCACTGGCACAGAGGCCGTCAGACCCGGACGATATGGGACCTTTGCGCTTTTGATCCTGCGCTTATGTGTTGCAGGATGCCTTGAGATCGGGAACATGTGCGCGATCTTGTTCGGCAAAAGTGTTTGGGCGTTAGGAGATCCACGTGACCAGTCCGGCCGACCCCCCGATAGGCGGGGCCAGCAGCGAGCAGAAGAAGTTGAAGCTGCTCGCGGTGACCGCCTGTCCGACCGGCATCGCTCACACGTACATGGCCGCGGAGAAGCTTTCGCAGGCCGCGGCGAGCCTCGGCATCGACATGAAGGTGGAGACGCAGGGTTCCATCGGGGCCGAGAACGTCCTGACTGACAACGATGTCAGAGACGCCGACGGCATCATCATCGCAGCCGACAAGGACGTGGACCGCAGCCGGTTCGTGGGCAAGCGCGTGCTGTCCGTCGGGGTGTCCGAGGGCATCAGCCACCCCGAGCGGCTGATCGAGCAGGTGCGCAGCGCGCCCGTGCACGGCGGGGGCGGTGGTGGCGGTTCCGCCGAGCCGCTCTCCGGCGGTGGCGGCGGCAAGGAGCGGAGCCTCGCGTACAAGGCGCTGATGAACGGCGTCTCGTACATGATTCCGTTCGTGGTGGTGGGCGGTCTGTTGATCGCCATCTCGCTGTCGCTCGGCGGGCACACCGACCCCAAGGGCGGGCTCGTCATCCCGGACGGCTCGTTCTGGATGCACGTCAACCAGATCGGTGTCATCGGCTTCACGCTGATGGTGCCGATCCTGTCGGGCTACATCGCGTACGCGATCGGGGACCGGCCCGCGCTGGTGCCGGGCATGATCGGTGGCTGGATCGCCAACACCGGTGATCTGTACGACTCCAAGGCGGGCGCGGGCTTCATCGGAGCCATCGTCACCGGCTTCCTGGCCGGTTATCTGGTGTTGTGGATCAAGAAGGTCAAGGTCCCGAAGTTCGTCCAGCCGATCATGCCGATCATCGTGATCCCGATCGTGGCGACCACGGCGCTCGGGCTGTTCTTCATCTACGTCATCGGGAAGCCGATCTCGTGGATCTTCGAGCATCTGACCAGCTGGCTCAGCGGCATGACCGGGACCAGCGCGATCCTGCTCGGCGCGATCCTGGGGCTCATGATCGCGTTCGACATGGGTGGTCCCGTCAACAAGACAGCGTTCCTGTTCGGCGCGGGACTCATCGCGACCGGCAACCAGACCGTCATGGGCATGTGCGCCGCGGCGATCCCGGTCATGCCGCTCGGCCAGGGGCTCGCGACGCTGATCCGCAAGCGCCTCTACACCGAGCAGGAACGGGAGACCGGACTCGCCTCCTTGTTCATGGGCTTCTTCGGGATCTCGGAAGGCGCCATTCCATTCGCCGCCGCGCGGCCCGCGCAGGTCATCCCCGCCAACATGCTCGGCGGCGCCGTCGCCGGTGCCATCGCCGGCATGGCGAGCGTGAAGGACGCGGTGCCGCACGGTGGCCCGATCGTGGCGGTGCTCGGTGCCGTCGGCGGCGTGCCGATGTTCTTCGTGGCCATCGCGATCGGCTCGGTCGTCACCGCGCTCACCACCGTGACGCTGGTCGACCTCAGTGAGCGCAAGCGGCGCGGCGCCCCGCTGGTCGACGTGCCGGGCGGGCCCGAGCCGGTGCTCGCCGGGGTCGGCGCGGCCGCGGGCGGCGCGGCGGTCGCGGCAGGCGGTCTCCAGAAGGCTCCGGAGGCGTCCACCGCACCGGCGCCCGCACCGGCACCCGCACCCACTGCGGCCCCCGCCGACGAGGTCCTCTCCGGCTATCTCACCGAGCAGACCGTCAAGGTCCAGCTGGCCGCCGACGACAAGGAGGCGGCGATCCGCGAGATGGCCGCGCTGCTCGCCGGGACCGGCAAGGTCAACGACGTCGAGGAGCTGGTGCAGACCGCGCTGCGGCGCGAGGCGCAGGGCACCACGGGTCTGGGCGAGGAGATCGCGATCCCGCATGCCAAGACGGACGCCGTGGACTCACCGCTCGTCGGGTTCGCGCGGTCGGCCGAGGGCATCGAGTGGGGCGCGCTCGACGGTACGAAGGCCAAGCTGATCTTCATGATCTCCGTGCCGGAGGCGGCCGCCGGGGACGAGCATCTGCGGATCCTCGCCCTGCTGTCGCGGAAGCTGATGGACACCGGCTTCCGTGAGCGGCTCGAGGCGGCGCCGGACGACGCCGCGATCCTCGACGTGCTGCGCGAGGTCCGGTAGACCACGGCATTACGCAGGCGCAGACAGCGATGGGGCCCCGCACCACACCGGTGCGGGGCCCCATCGACGTACGTAACGACGTACGTACGGAGCGGTCTCAGTGGGCGCCCGGTGCCTTCGCCGGGTTGGTGCCCTGGGCCGCGGCCGCCTCGCTGTAGATGTCCGGTTCGAGGTAGATCACCCGGGCGATCGGGACCGCGGCGCGGATGCGCTCCTCCGCGGCGTTGATCGCGGCGGCCACCTCGGATGCCGTGTCGTCGTGCTGGACGGCGATCTTCGCGGCGACGAGCAGCTCCTCGGGGCCGAGGTGCAGCGTGCGCATGTGGATGACCTTGGTGACCGTGTCGCCGTCGACCAGGGCCTTCTCGATCTTGCCGACCTCCTCGATGCCCGCGGCCTCGCCGAGCAGCAGGGACTTGGTCTCCGCGGCGAGGACGATCGCGATGAGGATCAGCAGGATGCCGATGCAGAGCGTGCCGATGCCGTCCCAGACGCCGTCCCCGGTGGCGAGCGCGAGGCCGACGCCGCCGAGGGCGAGGACCAGGCCGACGAGCGCGCCGAAGTCCTCCAGGAGGACGACGGGCAGCTCGGGCGCCTTGGCGCGGCGGACGAACTCCTTCCAGGAGAGGTCGCCGCGCAGCGGGTTGGACTCCTTGATCGCCGTACGGAAGGAGAAGCTCTCCGCGATGATCGCGAACACCAGGACCCCGACGGGCCAGTACCAGTGCTCCAGCTCGTGCGGGTTCTTGATCTTCTCGTAGCCCTCGTAGATCGCGAACATGCCGCCGACCGAGAAGAGGACGATCGAGACGAGGAAGGCGTAGATGTAGCGCTCGCGGCCGTAGCCGAAGGGGTGTTGCGGGGTCGCCTCGCGCTGGGCCTTCTTGCCGCCGAGGAGCAGCAGGCCCTGGTTGCCGGAGTCGGCGAGCGAGTGGACGCTCTCGGCGAGCATCGACGACGAGCCGCTGAAGATGAACGCGACGAACTTCGCCACCGCGATCGCGAGGTTCGCGGCGAGTGCCGCGACGATCGCCTTTGTTCCGCCTGACGCGCTCATAAGTGCGGGGTGTCCCTTCGCCTTCGTACGTAACGACCACGGCGCCGGGTCAGTGCTTTGCCCGGCCTTTGCGGTGGGTCATTGTTGCAGCACGAGAGGGCGTTGGTACGTCAGGCCACCACAGTGGCACGGAAAACCGTGCCGACTCCGGACACTTCGGCCTTTTCGCCCGCCGGGACGAATGCGGACTCACCGGGCGCCAGGGCCAGTTCGCCCGCGCGGACCGAGCCCGCCGTGCAGAGCAGGATCTGCGGGGTGGCGGCGGTGAGGTCGTGCGGGGCGGCGCCCTCGGGCAGGACGAAGCGGGAGAGGCGGAACTCGTCGATCGGGGTGTCGTAGACCTCTTCGCCGTCGGGGGACGCCTCGGGGCGCAGGACGCCGGGGTCGGCCGCCTCGAAGCGGACGATGCGCAGGAGTTCGGGCACGTCGACGTGCTTGGGGGTCAGGCCGCAGCGCAGCACGTTGTCCGAGTTGGCCATGATCTCGACGCCGAGTCCTTCGAGGTAGGCGTGCGGGACGCCGGCGCCGAGGAACAGGGCCTCGCCTGGCTGCAGTTGCACGTGGTTGAGGAGCATCGCCGCGATGACGCCCGGGTCGCCGGGGTAGTGGTGGGCGATTCCGGCGTACGCCGTGTAGGCACCGCCCAGGCGGCGGGCGGCCGCCGTGACCTCGTCGACCGTCTCGGCCATCTGCTCGGGGTCGGCGGTCAGGACGGCCGTCAGGACCTCGCGGAGCGCGGCCTCTTCGGGGTGCGCGCGCAGCAGGTCGACGTACGGCTTGAGGGAGTCGACGCCGAGGCCCTCCAGGAGCGCGGCGGTCTCCGCGGGGTCGCGGAAGCCGCACAGGCCGTCGAACGGCGTGAGGGCGCAGATCAGTTCGGGCTTGTGGTTGGCGTCCTTGTAGTTGCGGTGCGCGGCGTCGATCGGAACGCCGCGGCGCTCCTCCTCCGCGTAACCCTCCTTCGCCTGCGCGAGGTTGGGGTGCACCTGGAGGGAGAGCGGGGCGCCCGCGGCGAGGAGCTTGAGGAGGAAGGGCAGGCGGGGGCCGAACTTGGCGACGGCCTCCTTGCCGAGCTCGTGCTCCGGGTCCGCGTCGATGACCTCGTTGAGCGCGCCGCGCTCGGTGCGCGAGGGCGCGCCCGGGTGGGCGCCCATCCACATCTCGGCCTGCGGCTCCCCGGTCGGCTCGGCGCCGACGAGCTCCGCGATGGCGGTGGTGGAACCCCAGGCGTAGGGGCGGATGGTGTTGGTGAGGCGGTCCACGGAGGGGGTCTCCCTTGCTACGTACGCGAATGCTGGACTGCGACCGGGATCGGTCCGGTCATGATCGGTCCCCCGAGGCGAGCGCCAGGTAAACGGCGGCGAAATCCGTGACGGCGATCAGCTCCGCCAGGGCTTCGAGCTCTTCGGTGCTCTCCGGTTCGAGCTCGCTGAGCGCGACGTCGTGGCCGTGCGCGAGCTCGCGGGCCGCGGGCGTCGCGGTGAGCCCGCCCGCGTCGGCGGGGCGGTCGCGGAGCAGGACCACGCGGGCGCGGAGGGCCGCCGCGTCGTCGACGCGGTCGCGGAAGAAGTCGTCGGTGTCCTCGCCGCCGGTCGGATTGCCGGCGAGCAGGGCGCCGTGCGCGGGCAGCGCCTCGGGCAGCTCGGCGGCGAGGGCCGCGTGCCCTGCGAGCTCGGCGAGCGTGGCGGCGAAGCGGCGGCCCGCCGCGCCCGCGGACTGGCCCTCGGTCCAGATGAGCGGCAGCGCGTCGGAGAGCTCGACGGCGAGCGTCTTGGCGGGGTTGCTGTACGTCGTGATCGCCGGACCGCAGCGTTCCGCGACGCTGTCGAGCCGGTCGGCGACCTTCTGGAGGGTGTCGACGGGGGCGGTGATCAGGCCCGTCCTGTCGAGCAGCACGAGCAGCGGGACGAGCAGCGCCCACAGGGTTCCCGGGGCGCCGGGTGCGGCCTCGTCCTCCACGCGGCGCGCCTCGTAGGAGGCGGCGAGGCGGGTGGTCTCGTCGTGCGCGCCTTCGTAGGCGCCGTACGGGGATGTGGCCATCGGGACCGTCAGGCCGTGGCTGCCGTCCACGCCCTCGGCGAGCGGCGAGCGGGCGGGGGCGACGGCGACGACCGTGCAGCCGCGCCGGTACGCCTGCTCGGCGAGGAGCGAGAGGCCGGGCTCGGAGCCGTCGGGGGTGGCGATGAGCAGCAGGTCGACGGGGCCCACCCAGCCGGGCAGGGCCCAGCGCAGGGCGCCCGCGGCGGGGGCGACGCCCGTCGGGGCGAGGCGGACGACGGGGCAGCCGCCGCCAGCGAGGCCGCCGAGCAGATCGGCGACGCAGGCCGCGGCGGTGCCGGGGCCCGCGATCAGGATGGCGCGGGGGCGGCCGTCGGGCTTGAGGTCGGTGAGGCCGGCCTCGGCGGAGTGCCGGACCGCCGTGCGGACGCGGGCGCCCGCCTCCGCGGCGGCCCGCAGCAGCCCGCGGCGGTCCGCGCGGGTGAGTGCCTCGGGGACGTCAAGGAGTGACTCGTCGAGCATGGGGCCTCCGATCGCCGTGCGCGGCTTCCTGCCTGTGCTGGTCGGGCGCCGTCCCGCGCCGGGGGGTGCCGGGCGGGGCAGCGGGCCGCGCCGTTACGCGGGGCGGCGGGCCTCGTCGACCAGGAGCACGGGGATGCCGTCGCGGACCGGGTAGGCGAGGCCGCACTCCTTGGCGTCCGCCGTGCAGATCAGCTCGGTGTCCGTCTCCTTGAGAGGGGCGTGGCAGGCCGGGCAGGCGAGGATCTCCAGGAGGCCGGCTTCGAGCGGCATGGGGTGGGTCCCTTCAAGCTGAACGAGTGGGTTGTCGCACGACCGCGGTGCGGGCTGCCGTGGTGCGGGATTCCGGGCGGGATCCATGCGGTGGCGGCTCGGGATGCGGCCTGGTCAGCCTACCTCCGTGCGGGGCGGGGCGGAGGGGTCTGGAGGGGTGGGGTGGGGGCGGCGGGTGGGCGGGCGGCGTCCGGGACCGTCGGGCAGGGGCCGGACGGGGCGGAGGAGCCGGCAGCCCACGATCGGCGGGCGGTGCGGGCCGACCGGCCGGGACCTTGGGCGGAGGCGCTCCGGCGTGCGGTGGCGGAGGCCGTTGGCAGGGAGTCGGGGGGCGTGCGTGCGCCTGTGGCTGGCCACTGCGTGGGCGGTGCGAATCGGCAGGTCAGAGGCTTGGGTGGGGGCGAGCCGGGTGCCGGACGGCTAGGGAATTGGGCGGACGGGAGTTGGGGGGACGGGAGTTGGGGGGACGGGAGTCGCGGGGGACGGGGAGGCGGGTGGTCACGGTGCCGGGCGGCCAGGGCGTCGGGCGGCCACGGTGCCGGACGGCCAGGGCACCGGGCGGCCACAGTGCCGGACCCACGGCACCGGACGGCCACCGCCCCGGACAGCCACAGTGCCAGACGGCCAGGGCACCGGGCGGCCACAGTGCCGGACGGCCACGGCACCGGACGGCCACCGCCCCGGACAGCCACAGTGCCAGACGGCGACCGCGCCACGCGGCTACCGCGGAAACTGCCCACACGTCAGTGCCCGACCCCCGCCGTCACCGGGACGGACGGCGGGGACTGGCCGGACACGGTCTTCGGCGAAGGCGGTCGGCGCGAGCCGTGGTCCGTGGTCCGTGGCCCATGGCCCATGGCCTGTGAACCGTGGCCCATGGACCCGCGCCGAGGCCTCGACGAGGCCTCGGCAAGCGTCAGCCGCGGATGATCGACAGCGCCTCGTCGCGGGCCTTGGCCATCGTCGTCTCGTCCCTCGCCTCCACGTTGAGGCGCAGCAGGGGCTCCGTGTTCGAGGCGCGGACGTTGAACCACCAGTCGGCCGCGGTCACCGTGAGGCCGTCGAGCTCGTCGAGGGTGATGCCCTCCTGGCCCTCGTACGTCGTCTTGATCGCGGCGAGGCGCGCGGCCTGGTCGTCGACCGTGGAGTTGATCTCTCCGGAGCCCGCGTACCTGTCGTACTGCGCGACTAGCGCGGACAGCGGTCCGTCCTGGCCGCCGAGGGCCGCGAGGACGTGGAGCGCGGCGAGCATGCCCGTGTCCGCGTTCCAGAAGTCCTTGAAGTAGTAGTGCGCGGAGTGCTCGCCGCCGAAGATCGCGCCGGACTTGGCCATCTCCTCCTTGATGAAGGAGTGGCCCACGCGCGTGCGCACGGGCGTGCCGCCGTTCTCCTTCACGACCTCCGGGACCGACCAGGAGGTGATGAGGTTGTGGATGACGGTGCCCTTGCCGCCGTTCCTGGCCAGCTCGCGGGAGGCGACCAGGGCGGTGATCGCCGACGGGGAGACCGGGCCGCCGTTCTCGTCGACCACGAAGCAGCGGTCCGCGTCGCCGTCGAAGGCGATGCCGAGGTCGGCTCCCTCCGCGCGCACCCGCTCCTGGAGGTCCACGATGTTGGCCGGGTCCAGTGGATTGGCCTCGTGGTTGGGGAAGGTGCCGTCCAGCTCGAAGTACATCGGGACCAGTTCGAGGGGCAGTCCCTCGAAGACGGTGGGGACCGTGTGCCCGCCCATGCCGTTGCCCGCGTCGACGACGACCTTGAGCGGGCGGATGGCGGTCAGGTCGACCAGGCCGCGCAGGTGCGCCGCGTAGTCGGTGAGGGTGTCGCGCTGAGTGAGGGTGCCCTGGCGCGCCGCGCTCTCGGGGACACCGGTCTCGCTCCAGCTCTCCACCAGGGCGCGGATCTCCGAGAGGCCGGTGTCCTGGCCGACCGGGGCGGCGCCCGCGCGGCACATCTTGATGCCGTTGTACTGGGCGGGGTTGTGCGAGGCCGTGAACATCGCGCCCGGCAGGTTCAGCGCGCCCGACGCGTAGTAGAGCTGGTCCGTCGAGCAGAGGCCGATCTCCGTGACGTCGACGCCGCGCGCGGCCGCACCGCGCGCGAAGGCGCGGGAGAGGCCCGGCGACGAGGGGCGCATGTCGTGCCCGACGACGATGGCCTCCGCTCCCGTGATCGCTGCGAAGGCCGCCCCGAACAGCTCGGCGAGCGACTCGTCCCACTGATCCGGGACCACCCCGCGGACGTCGTACGCCTTCACGATCTGGGACAGATCAGCAGTCACGGCCAACCCTCTCTACGGTTCTGCTAGCTCAGCGAGTACGGAGAGTTCTCCCCGGTCACCACAAAAGTACCTGCTGCCGCCGACAGCCGACCGGGCCTCCCGGCAAGCTCCCGCGCGGCCGGCCGCGCAGCGGGCTCACGGCAGCATCCAGCCGAGCACCGGCGTGCTCTGGCCCACCACGATCAGGCACATCACCAGGAGCAGTCCCAGGCTCCACGGCAGCACCTTGCGCAACAGATCGCCCTCCTTGCCCGCCAGGCCGACGGCGGCGCACGCGATCGTCAGGTTCTGCGGGGAGATCATCTTGCCGAGCACGCCACCGGAGCTGTTGGCCGCGGCGAGGAGCTCCGGGGAGAGCCCCGACTGCTGGGCGGCGGTCACCTGGAGGGCGCCGAACAGCGCGTTGGCCGAGGTGTCGGAGCCGGAGACCGCGACGCCGAACCAGCCGAGCACCGGCGACAGGAAGGCGAGGCCCGCACCGGCGGCCGCTACGTAGTGCCCGATCGTGGCCGCCTGCCCGGAGAGGTTCATGACGTAGGCGAGGGCCAGCACGGAGGTCACGGTGAGGATCGCGAAGCGCAGCTCGTGGACGGTGGCGAGCCACTCCCTGACCGCCACGCGCGCGTGCACCCCGATGACGGCGGCCGTGACCATCCCGGCGAGCAGCACCAGCGTGCCGCCGGTCGACACCAGCGGCAGCGAGAAGACGTTGCCGCCGACCGGCTTGCCCGTCGGGTCCGCCACGTTCAGGAACGGCCAGTCGAAGGTGCGGGTCGCCCTGGCGAGCAGGTCCTTGACGGCCGGGATCTGGGCGAGGGAGAAGATGGCGACGATGAGCGCGTACGGGGCGTAGGCGCGAAGGACTTCGGGGCGCGGGTCGTCGTGGTCGAGGTCTTCGCTGCGGGCGCCGGTGAGGACCGCGGCGCGGACGGGCTCGGCGGCCGGCTCGCGCGCGGAGGGCACCGCCACGAGGGCGCCCGCGCCCGCCAGGGCCGCCCCGATGTCGGCGAGTTGCGCGGAGACGTAGTTGGAGGCCGCGAACTGCGCGGCGGCGAAGGCGAATCCACAGGCCAGGGCGGGTACCCAGGTCTCGCGCAGGCCGCGCCGTCCGTCGACGAGGGCGACCAGGAGCAGCGGCACGACGAGCGCGAGCAGCGGCGTCTGGCGGCCGACGACGGTGGCGACGGTGTCCAGGGGCAGGCCCGTCACCTGAGCCAGCGTCACCACCGGGGTGCCCATGGCGCCGAAGGCCACGGGCGCGGTGTTGGCGACGAGCGCGACGACCGCGGCGCGCACCGGGTCGAAGCCGAGGGCGACGAGCATCACCGAGCAGATCGCGACGGGCGCCCCGAACCCGGCGAGTGCCTCCAGGAGCGCGCCGAAGCAGAAGGCCACCACGAGGGCCTGGATGCGGGGGTCGTCGGAGAGGCGTCCGAAGGAGCGGCGCAGGATGTCGAAGTGCCGGGTGCGGACCGTCATCCGGTACACCCACAGGGCGTTGACGACGATCCACAGGATGGGGAAGAGGCCGAAGAGCGCTCCTTGGGCCGCGCTGGAGGCGGTCTGGCCGAGCGGCATGCCGTACGCGAGCCAGGCGACGACGACGGCGACCGCGAGGCCGATGAGGCCGGCCAGGTGGGCCTTCATGCGGACGGCGCCGAGCAGGACGAGGACGGTCAGGAGGGGCAGGGTCGCGACGAGTGCGGACAGGCCGAGCGAGTCGGCCACGGGCTCCAGTTGCTGGGTGAACACAGGCGGCTCCCCGGTTTCCGTGATGCGGAAAGTGATCTCTCGCGAGTGGGGGAATGCTCGTGTCCGCGACGAGGGCACGTCAATGGGTCGTACGCCGACTGTTGTTCAGCGATAAACGACAGGGGTCTACGGAGACGGGATCTACGGAGACGGGGCTCTACGGAGAGGTGCCGTTCAGGACTCGGGTGAGCGCAGCACCCGGAGATGGCCGCGTCGTGCGACCTCCATCGGGTCCGCCGTACGCGGGCCGCCGCCCGCCTCGGCCGCGCGCTGCTGCGGGCGGGCCGCCTCGCGCACCGCGTTGGCGAGCGCTTCGAGATCGTCGCCGCTGGGCCTGGCGGGACCGGACGCGTCGGCGAGCCGGACGACGTCCCAGCCGCGGGGCGCGGTCAGCCGCTCGGAGTGCTCGGCGCACAGGTCGTAGCAGTGGGGTTCGGCGTAGGTGGCGAGGGGGCCGAGGACCGCGGTCGAGTCGGCGTAGACGTACGTCAGCGTCGCGACGGCGGGACGGCCGCAAGCGGTGCGCGAACAGCGACGTACAGGGCTCACGACGTTGGACGGTACCGCACTCTTGAGCGGGCCGCGACGACTCCCCATGAGCTCACCCCACCGTGTCGTGCCGCTCGCTCCCCTCCGGAGTACCGCGCGGGCGCCTCGTTGACCTGCGCGGACACCAGTGACCACTGGGGCGGGTGGTGTTGAATCCGGTCACCACATGGCGCGAATCACGTCATTTGTCGCGAGGCCGACGGTCCCGGAGAGATATGTAATCGAGCCCCACCTTGGCCGGAATGGTCAGGAAGCGACATGGCGTGCGCCGTGCGGAAAGAGCGATCTCGAGGACTACGCTTCGTCAGTGATGGACGACCCCGTACAGCCCCGCTCAGCAGACCCGAGGCCCCGCCGCCGCGACCGGCACGGCAGGGGCATGCGCGGTCCCGTCGCGCCGCCCCAGGTGCCGCTCTCGGCGAGCCGTGCCGAGTCGTTCACCGACCTGGTGCAGGACTCCGTGGAGCGTCTCGAGCGGCGCTGGCCGCAGCTCACCGAGATCGAGTTCGTGGTGCTTGAGGTGCCGCCCCTCGGCGGCTCCGACGGGGGCGACGGGGAGTGGCGCGACGAGGTGGTGCCGCTCGGCGGCACGATCGCGGCGAACGAGGGGCGGCCCGCCCGCGTCGTCATCTACCGGCGCCCGGTGGAGATCCGCACCAAGGGACGCGACGAGCGCGCCGCCCTGGTGCACGAGGTGGTCGTCGAGCAGGTCGCCGAACTCCTCGGCCTCTCCCCCGAGTCGGTGGACCCGCGCTACGGGGACGAGGAATGACGTCCACCGCCCCGCGCGCGGGAACCGGCTCTCACTGACCCGCGGGCCCAGGCGCCGTCACCGCTGGAGCCCCGTCACTTCTGGAGCGCCATCGCTTCTGGAGCACCGTCACTTCTGGAGCACCGACAGATCCCGCTCGGCCCTGGGTACCGCGACCGTCCCCCGGTCGTCCGGCAGCGTCTGCACCGTGAACATCGGGATGCCGTCCTCCGGCAGCGCCAGCATCCGCGAGCCGTGGACCTCGCCGCCGGACACCGACTCCACCGTGAGGGCGTACTGCCCCTTGAGGCCCTCGGGCACCGGCGGGTCCGCGATCTCCAGGGTCGTGCCGCCCTTGACCGTGTACGTCTTCGAGGCCGGTGAGCCGCCGCCGGTGCCCGCGGAGGCGGTGACCTTCACCTTCGCCGACTTGCCGGGCGCCACCAGGGAGAGCGTGGAGCCCTTGGCGCGGTTGTCGGCGACCGTCGCGCGCGTGCCCACCGCGTCGGTCGCGGGGATGAACGCCGTCTCCTGCTTGCTGCCCTTGCCACGGGTGACGCGCAGCCCCGCCACCACGGGCACCGCCGTGTCCGTCGGCGTCAGGATCAGCGAACCGGGCTCTCCCTTGGTGACGTCACCGAGGTCGACGGCGGCCGTCATGCCGGACTTCACGTGCAGGTTCTCGTGGCCCGCCGGGGTGATCGTGCCGTTCGGCGAGGCCAGTTGCACCTTGAGGTCCGCGTCGTCGGATCCCGGCGTGAAGGCGACCAGGCGTACCGAGGTGGCGTCCTTGGGGATGCCGGGCAGCACGAGGCTGCTCGCGGGGTCGGCCGACGGGGGCAGCCAGTCGCCGCCGAGCTTCTCGTCGGAGGACTGCACATGGGCCGCGACCCGGCCGCTGCGCGCCGTCACGTGCATCGTGAGGTTCGTGTAGGGCTTGCCGGTGAGCGTGGAGAGGAGCACCGGGACGCTGGAGTGCGGCTGGACCTGGATCGCCTCGCCCACCTCGGCCTTGACGACGCCGTTGGGACCGTAGAGCTGGACGTCGACGACGGCCGCGGAGTCGTCGGGGTTCGTCAGGTGGATGTAGTCGCTGCGGTCCTTGGCGGTGCTCGCGCCCGGGAACCAGAAGTCCGTGTCGGGCGCGGTGCAGTTGGTGCCCTGCACGCCGCGGCCGCTGCCCACCGCGTACGTCGTGGTCTGCTGCACGCTCCAGCCGGGCGCGAACCCGCCGTCCGCGGTGCCGATGAGCGCGGGCGAGTCACCGCCGGACGTCTCCCCCGCGACCGGCTCGCCGGGCTTCTTCTGGGACAGGAAGGGCTTGGCCTTCTTCTTGTCCTCCTGCTTGGCCGCGTCCGTCAACGCCTTGCTCACGGGCAGCAGTTCCGCGGTGCCCTTGCCCTCGGCGCCGCTCGACCTCGGGGTGAACGCCGTGTACGAGGTCTCGGCGAGGTCCGATGCGCTGGGCACCGGGCAGAGCAGGCTGGTGCGCTCGACGGGCAGCCGCGCCGCGGCCTTCGCCCCGCCGTCCGAGGCTTGCGTGCCGCTGGACGCGGCGTACCCGGTGACGGCGCCGAGCACGACGACCACGGCGATCAGGGACTGGGTGGTGCGGTTCACTGCTGGCTCCCGTCGGGGCGCTCACTGTCGGTGCCGTGCGGCGGTCGCGGAGGGGCCGGCGGCATCGGAGGCTGCTGCTGCGCGTAGGGGTCTTCGTACTGCCCGTACTGCTGCTGCTCGCCTCCGTAGGCGCCGCCCGCTCCTCCGTAGGAGGCGTACGGGTCGTACTGGCCGCCCTGGTAGGCGTCCGACGGGTACGACGACTGGTCGTAGGACCCGGCCGGGTACTGCCCGCCCTGGAACTGCTGCTCGGCGCCCGCGTGTGCCGGGGTCTCCCACTCGTCGTACGACGGCGACTGCTGCGGGACCGCGGCGTGTTCCTCCTCCGGAGGAGGAGGAACGTCCTGGCCCGCCTCCTGCGCGGCCTGCTCGTTCTGGGCCCGCAGCCTGCGTGCCCTGCGGCCCTCGCCCTCGACCGCCTGGGCGGGGATGACGGGCTCCTCGGGCAGGTCGTCGTCGACGTCGCGGCGGCGGCCCGGCAGCGCGAGCACCACCAGGACGAGGGCGAGCGCGCCCTGCGTCCACAGCCAGGCCGCGTGGCTCAGCGGGGTCTCGAAGGTGACGTCGAGACGGCCGCCCGCGCTGGGCAGTTCGAAGCCCTGCGCCCAGCCGTCCAGGGTGACGCGGTCGAGCGGGCGGCCGTCCAGGGTGGCGGTCCAGCCCGGGTCGGCCGAGTCGGCGAGCCGCAGGACGCGGCCCTGGTCGCCGGAGGGGATCTTCGTGTGCAGTTCGACAGGGCCCGCGGCGACCGGCTCCGGGTCGCCGCTCTTCGGGACGACGGCGGCGCGGGAGACCTGCCGGTCCACGCGCCACAGGGCGCTGCCGTCCTCCTGGCTCAGCCGGGTCAGGCCGGGCGTCGCGTCCAGGGTGCGGCTCATCTGGCGGGGCGCCCCGTCGCGTACGAGGACGTAGCGGACGGCGAAGCCGCCGAGCTGGTCGGCCTGGTCGGCTCCGGAGCCCGCGATCAGGCGGGCGACGATCTTGTCGAGCCGGTCGTCGGCGGCCGTGGTCGCGGTGAGTTCGGCGTCGCCGAGGCGCGCGCCGGAGCCCCGGACCAGGGAGTACGCGACATCGGCCGCCGACTCGCTGTCCAGGACGAGGGTGCGGGCCTGGTCCTGCGTGCCGCTCTCCTCGGCGACGAACGCGGGCACCTGCACCGGGTCGCGCCTCTCCAGGGGCCCTTCGGCGCCGCGGATCATCCATCCGGCGGCCACCAGCAACGGCCCGGCGGCCGCCGCGAACGCGATGAGCGCGGCGAGCGGCTGACGCCACCCGAAGCTCTGCTCGGCGACACGCGCGCGTGCCCCGTCGGCGCCGAGCGCGGCGGCCGCGAGGAGCGCGATGCCGTACGCCAGGGTGGCCGGGCCCGCCCAGGCCGACTGGTTCGACAGGACGGCGAAGACCAGCGCGACCAGGGCGACGGCCCAGGCGGTGCGCACGGCGAGCTGCCGCTCGGCGCGCAGCAGGGCGCCGAGCGCGGCGAGCACGATGCCGATGAGCAGCAGCCCGTCGACCGTGCCGGGGCCGCCGGGGCTGCCGCCGAGCAGGTCGAACGCGCTCGCGGAGCCGGTGCCGAACTCCAGGCCCGCTTCCCGGAAGAAGCCGAAGGGCAGCAGCGAGAGGGACCACGGGGCGAGCATCAGGAGCGGCGTGCCGAGCGCGGCGAGGAACCGCGGTGCGTAGGCCGTGAGGTCGCGGCGGCGCAGCACCAGGAGGGCGAGGCCGAGCACCAGGGCGATCGGCCAGACGATCGGCGTGAAGGCCGTGGCGAGCGTGAGCAACAGCGCGTACGCCCAGGTGGCGCGCCAGGTGCCGCGCGTGCCCTCGGGGGCCGTCAGACCGCTGGCCGCGATGCCCGCGCGGGCGATGAGCGGCAGCAGGACGGCGAGGACGGCGGTGCCGATGCGGCCGCCCGCGAGCGCGCCGGTGGCGGCGGGCAGGAAGGCGTACGCGACCGAGGCCCAGGCCCGCAGGAGCCGGGACTGGACGAGCGGGCGCGAGGCGAAGTACGCGGCGAAGCCGGCCAGCGGCACGGAGCCGACGAGCAGCACGGTGACCGCGAGTCCGGTGGAGCCGAACAGCAGGGTGGACAGGCCCGCGACGAGCGCCACGTAGGGCGGCGCCGCCTGGGTGCCGCCGGTGCCGACGGCGTGCCAGCCGTCCAGGTAACGCGACCACAGGCCCGAGGAGTCGGCGGGCGCGGGCAGCAGCGCGCCGCCCGCGAGCGCACCGCTGCCGAGCAGCGCCCGGCAGGCGATGAGCGAGACGAAGAGCAGGACGACGAAGAGCATCGGTCCCGGCTTGCGGGCGATGCGCTTGAGCCGGGCGAACTGCTCGATCTGCAGGAAGTCCGCGTCGTCGCCGCCGGGTCCCGACTCGACGGCGCCGTGCCGTCCCGCGCCCGCGGGGGCCTCCGCGTCGGCGCGGCCGACGACGCTGCCCGCCGCCTGTTCGACGGTGGCGCGCACGGTGGCGCCGGGCGGCGGGAACAGCGGCCGCATCTCGCCCGCTTCCAGCGCGGACTTGCCGCGCGTCTTGCGGGCGCCGAGGATCCGGCCGGGGCGCAGCAGCGTCGCGAGGAGTCCCGCGATCTCGTCGATGGCCTGTCCCGGCGCCTTGCCGACCAGATACGCGACGGTGCGCAGCAGCGTGCCGACCACGAGCCGGAACAGCACCCAGGGCAGCACGGCCGTACGCGCGTTGACGAGCAGGGTGTAGGCGGCGCCCGCCTTGTCGACGCGGTGCGGCGACGTCGCCGTGCGCCCGACGCAGTCGACGGTGCGGCGCTCGCGCGAGGACGCCTCCGCGTGCCGCACGACGGCGTCGGGGGCGACCAGGACGCGGTGGCCCGCGGCGTGCGCGCGCCAGCACAGGTCGACGTCGTCGCGCATCAGGGGCAGCCTGCGGTCGAAGCCGCCCAGCTGTTCGTAGACGTCGCGCCTGATCAGCATGCCGGCGGTGGACACGGAGAGCACGGGCCGTACGTGGTCGTGCTGGCCCTGGTCCTGTTCGCGACGGTCGAGGCCGGTCCAGCGGCGGCCGCTGTTGGCGATGGAGACGCCGACTTCCAGGAGCTGCCTGCGGTCGTACCAGCCGCGGAGCTTGGGGCCCACGACGGCTACGTCCTTGCCGAGCTCGTGTTCGTTCTCGACGACGCGCAGCATCTCGGCGAGGGCTTCGGGCTCGGGCGCGCAGTCGTCGTGCAGCAGCCAGAGCCACTGCACGGGCTCGCCGTGCGGCAGTTCGGGCATGTCGTACGCCTCGTCGCGCCAGGTCCTGCTGACCGGGTCCCAGCCGCTGGGGCGCTTGAGGTACGGCAGCTCCTCGGGGGTGAGCACCCCGGCGGTGCGGGCGGCCTCGTCGACGGCGGTGCCGAAGCCGGAGCGGCGGGCGAGGTGCAGCACGCGGTCGGCGCCGAGGGCCTCGGTGACCAGGCGGGCGGAGTCGTCCGCGCTGCCGGTGTCCGCGGCCACCGCGTTCTGCACGGGGCGCTCCTGGCCGAGCAGGCCGGCCAGGGCGTCGGGCAGCCAGCGGGCGCCGTCGTGGGAGACGAGCACGGCGGTCACGACGTGCCGCGGGAACTCGGGAGCGGCGGCCTCTTGATGGGCTGCCGAATGGCTGTGCACGGACATCGAGGTACGGGCCCCGGTTCGATGGACTGCGGTGGACGCCTGCGCCCTGCGGGGGCGCCGGGGCGTCTCGGACGGGGCCCCACACTAACGGCTGGCACCAGGGCGGCCCGCCGCCTGTGGATAACCCACGGGTGACGGGCCGTTCGTTGCGCATTGTTTGAGGGAGGTGTGTGCCGAATTGGTCGGGCGGCACGCGCCGTGGCGGTCCGGGCTCCGCACGCGCTTCCTTCACGTACGCGCGCGTGGCGGCCGCCGGGGTCGCGCGGGCCGCAGGGCGGCGGTCGCGCGGGAGTTCAGACGGTGGTCGTGCGGGTTTCAGACAGCGGCCTTCTTCAGGCGGCGGCGCTCACGCTCCGACAAGCCGCCCCAGATGCCGAATCGTTCGTCGTTGGCGAGTGCGTATTCGAGGCATTCGGAGCGGACTTCACAGGCGAGGCAGACCTTCTTGGCCTCGCGCGTGGAGCCGCCCTTCTCGGGGAAGAAGGACTCGGGGTCGGTCTGGGCGCACAGCGCGCGCTCCTGCCAGCCGAGTTCCTCGTCCGCGTCCTCGACCAGCAGTTCCTGAACCAGCTCGGTCATGTGCGCCCCTCGTCTGTCTGTGCGTCCCCGTGGTGCTTGCCGTTACCGATTTCGGCTGAACGACACGAGTGAAATTACAAGTGTGCCGATCCGGGCCAGTCAAGCCGAGATCTGCTATTGGGTCCCTTATTCACTCTGCGGAACCAAGGCTATGCGGAAAGTGTTCAAATCGGCATAAACCCTGACACTGGTCAGCGACCCGCTCCGGCGCACTCCGGCGCAACCCCGGAAGGTCTCACCGGGAAAGACGTCGATGTTTGAGTGCCGGTTGCTGCGCCATGTGTCCTGTGCGCCGACTGCACAAACCTTTCGCCTGAGAGAACAACCGGATGAGGTGAAACATATCCCACATTCCGGACATAGAGTTGACACCGAAGGTATGAGCCGGTGTCCTAGTGGGCATGCTCGCGAACCTGGCTCTTTCGATGACCCGCACCAGCGGGTCCATCGGTGCTGCCCACGCGCGCTGTTGCTGTTCCTGCTCCAGCTGTTGAGTTCTTCCAGCTGTCGAGCCGCGTTCCCCGCTCCACGTCTCCACCTCTCCACACGTCTTCGCATCTCTGCGCTTCACCCTTCCTTCGCGACACCCCAGCACTCTTACGTTGAGGAACCACCGCACGATGAACAGCGACAGCGACCTCCAGATCGCCGGCGACATCCTCGAAGTCCCGCACCTCCTGCAGCCCGCCCGCGAGCACCCCGCCACCGTGGCCGAGTTCGTCGGCCTGGCCCGCACCATCGCGGCCGACCGCGCCCAGTGGGCACACCTCGTCGAGTACGACGCGACCAGCCGCTGGTACCACCGCCTGCGCACCGGACCCGGCTACGAGGTCTGGCTGCTCTCCTGGGTGCCCGGACAAGGCAGCGGCACGCACGACCACGGGCGCTCGTCCGGCGTACTCACCGTCCTGGAGGGTGAGTTGACCGAGCGGACGGAGCGGGGCACGCGGGCGCTCGGCGCGGGCGCCCAGCGCGTCTTCGCGCCGGGGTACGTCCACGAGGTCGTCAACGACTCCCTCGAACCGGCCGTCAGCCTGCACGTCTACCACCCCGGCCTGACCGAGATGCCGATGCACGCGGCCCGGTGCGCCGCCGCCACCACGGACGACGTCGCCGGGGATGTCGTAACCGCCTGACACGTTGTCGTACCCGCCTGACATGCTGGGGCACATGCGCATTGTGGTTCTGGCCGGCGGCATCGGCGGTGCTCGTTTCCTCCGCGGACTCAAGAAAGCCGCGCCCGACGCGGACATCACGGTCATCGGCAACACCGGTGACGACATTCACTTGTTCGGGTTGAAGGTCTGCCCCGACCTGGACACCGTGATGTACACGCTCGGCGGCGGCATCAACGAAGAGCAGGGCTGGGGACGTACGGACGAGACGTTCAAGGTCAAGGAAGAGCTCACGGCGTACGGCGTCGGGCCCGAGTGGTTCGGGCTAGGCGACCGGGACTTCGCCACGCACATCGTGCGGACGCAGATGCTGGGCGCGGGATATCCGCTCAGCGCCGTCACGCAGGCGCTGTGCGAGCGGTGGCAGCCCGGGGTGCGGCTCATCCCCATGTCCGACGACCGCGTCGAGACACATGTCGCCGTCACCGTCGACGGCGAGCAGAAGGCCGTGCACTTCCAGGAGTACTGGGTGCGGCTTCGCGCCTCCGTGGACGCGCACGCCGTGGTGCCCGTCGGCGCCGAGCAGGCCAAGCCCGCGCCCGGCGTCCTCGAAGCCATCGCCGAGGCCGACGTCGTGCTCTTCCCGCCGTCCAACCCCGTGGTGAGCGTCGGGACCATCCTCGCCGTGCCCGGCATCCGCGAGGCCATCGCCGACGCGGGCGTGCCGGTCGTCGGGCTCTCCCCCATCGTCGGCGACTCCCCCGTGCGCGGCATGGCCGACAAGGTGCTCGCCGCGGTGGGCGTCGAGACCAGCGCCGCCGCCGTCGCCGAGCACTACGGAAGCGGGCTGCTCGACGGGTGGCTCGTCGACACCGTCGACGCGGGCGTCGTGGAGCGGGTGGAGAGCGCCGGGATCCGGTGCCGGGCCATCCCGCTGATGATGACCGACCTGGACGCCGCGGCCGCCATGGCCGCCCAGGCCCTCGCGCTGGCCTCGGAGGTCCGCGCGTGACCGCCCCGGCCTACCGCGCGTGGGCCGTGCCCGGCCTGCCCGAGGTGCGCACGGGCGACGACCTCGCCAAGCTGATCGCCGCCGCCGAGCCGGGCCTCGCCGACGGGGACGTGCTCCTCGTCACCTCGAAGATCGTCAGCAAGGCGGAGGGGCGCGTCGTCCAGGCGGACGACCGCGAGGCCGCCATCGACGCGGAGACCGTGCGGGTCGTGGCGCGCCGCGGGACCCTGCGCATCGTCGAGAACCGGCAGGGCCTCGTGATGGCCGCGGCCGGGGTCGACGCCTCCAACACGCCCGCGGGGACCGTGCTGCTGCTGCCCACCGACCCGGACGCCTCGGCCCGCGCCGTGCGGGACGGGCTGCGTGACGCGCTCGGCGTGGACGTCGGCGTCGTCGTCACCGACACCTTCGGCAGGCCCTGGCGCTCCGGGCTCACCGATGTCGCCATCGGGGCCGCCGGGGTGCGGGTCCTCGACGATCTGCGCGGCGGCGTCGACGCGTACGGCAATCCGCTGAGCGCGACCATCGTCGCCACCGCGGACGAGCTCGCCGCGGCGGGGGACCTCGTCAAGGGCAAGGCCGCAGGGCTGCCCGTCGCGGTGGTCCGCGGGCTGCCGCACGTGGTGGGCGGCGACGGGCCGGACGAGGGGGCGCGGGCCCTGGTGCGCGTCGCACGCGACGACATGTTCCGGCTCGGTACGTCGGAGGCGGTGCGGGAAGCGGTGACGCGGCGGCGGACCGTGCGCGAGTTCACCGACCAGGAGGTCGACCCCGGCGCGGTGCGGCGGGCGGTGGCCGCGGCGGTGACCGCGCCCGCGCCGCACCACACGACGCCGTGGCGCTTCGTGCTCCTCGAATCCGCCGCGTCGCGGGTCGAACTCCTCGACGCCATGCGGGACGCGTGGATCGCCGATCTGCGCCGTGACGGCAAGTCGGAGGAGTCCATCGCCAAGCGGGTGCGCAGGGGGGACGTGCTGCGGAAGGCGCCCTACCTGGTGGTGCCCTGCCTGGTGACGGACGGCGCCCACACCTACGGGGACGAGCGGCGGGACGCCGCCGAGCGCGAGATGTTCGTGGTCGCGGCGGGCGCGGGTGTGCAGAACTTCCTGGTCGCGCTGGCCGGGGAGCGGCTGGGCTCCGCGTGGGTTTCGTCGACGATGTTCTGCCGGGATGTCGTACGGGACGTTCTCGGGCTGCCTGCGGGGTGGGATCCGATGGGGGCGGTGGCCGTGGGGCATCCCTTGAGTGAGCCTCCGGCTAGGGGTGGGCGGGTTGTGGAGGACTTCGTCGCCGTCCGGTAAGGGATCTGGCCCCTGGGCCTTGGACCTTGCGCCTTGGGCTTGGGGGGGCTCGGGTTCTTGGGCGGGTGCGGGGTGGTGGGGGGTGTTTGCGCAGTTCCCCACGCCCCTTGAACGTCCGTCGCTGTCCTTGGTCGGGTGCGGGTCGTGGGGGGTGTTCGCGCAGTTCCCCGCGCCCCTTGAACGTCCCCTCGCCGTCCCCGGGCGGGTGCGGGTCGTGGAGGGTGTTTGCGCAGTTCCCCGCGCCCCTAGTAGGTCTGCCCCGTGGGCGTGGTTGTCACAGTGCCGCGATGTTGCCCCTCGGCATGCGGGGCTGTCTGCGGGGTGGGGTTTTGCCGCTCAGGAGGATGAGGCGGGCGGCTCTGTGGCGTTGGCCCTCGTAGGGGGTCAGGAGCTTGAGCATCTCGGAGTCGTCCGCTTGGCGGTTGTCCGCCAGGGCGTAGCCGATGATGCCCGGCAGGTGGAGGTCGCCCGTCGTCACCGCGTCGGGGGCGCCGTTGCTGCGCTGGACCGTCTCCGCCGAGGTCCAGGGGCCGATGCCGGGGATCAGTTCCAGGCGCGCCTGGGCCTGGAGCGGGGACATCGTCGCCGCCTCCTCCAGGCGGGACGCCCTGGCCACCGCGCGCAGGATCGTGGCCGCGCGCTTGTCGTCCACGCCCGCCTTGTGCCACTCCCAGGACGGGATGAGGGACCAGGTGCGGGGGTCAGGCATGACGTGCATGCGGGCCTGGGCGGGGGTCGGTCCCGGGGCCGGCTCGCCGTACTTGCGGACCAGGAGGCGCCAGGCCCGGTACGCCTCGTCCGTGGTGACCTTCTGTTCCAGGATCGACGGGATCAGCGATTCGAGGACCAGGGACGTGCGGATCAGGCGCAGGCCGGGGCGGCGGCGGGCCGTCGCGGCGACCAGGCGGTGCCGGGGCTCGAAGAGCCCGGGGTCGTCCAACTCGCCCAGGAGTCCGGGGAGTTGGTCCAGGAGCCAGTCCGCACCCGGGCCCCACGCCTCGGCCTCGACGGTGCCCGCGCGCAGCGCGACCCGCAGCGTGCCGGGCCCGCCCGGGGTGCGGCTGGCGCGCCAGACCGACCCGTCGGGCGTCGTACGGAAGGTGGGGTCGGCCGGGCCGCGCCGCAGCGGGCCCAGGATCAGGCCCAGGTCCAGCGGGTAGGGCGGCCGCCACGTACGCGTCAGGGGCGCCGTGGCCGGGCGGGGCACGCCCGCCGGTACGGCCGTCTCGCCGCCGCGCACGGAGGTGCGGGTGGGGCGCGGGGCGAAACGGGACGACATCTCAACGAGGGTAGGCGACGCCCGCCCCCGCCGTGGCGGTTACCGGGAGGAGCGGATCCCGGCGGTCACTGGTCGGAGGAGAACCGCACCGCGCCGGCCGGCAGCGTGGCGTCGCACCAGACGCGGACTCCGTCGCGCAGTTCGTTGTCGGCGCCGACCCGCGCGCCGTCGCCGATCACCACGCCGGTGAGCGCCGTGCGGGCGCCGATCCGCGCACCCGCGCCGATCAGGGAGTCCGTGACGACGGCGCCGGGCTCGATGACCGCGCCGGACAGGACCGTGCTGCCGTCCACGCGCGCGCCCTCGCCGATTCGCGCGCCCTCGCCGACGACCGTGCCGCCGGTGAGCTTCGCGTCGGCGGCGACGGACGCGGTGGGCAGGACGAGGCGGTCGCCGCAGCGGCCCGGCACCGCCGGGGAGGGGGCGCGGCCGAGCACCAGGTCCGCCGAGCCGCGGACGAACGCCTGGGGAGTGCCGAGGTCCAGCCAGTACGTCGAGTCGACCATGCCCTGGAGGTGGGCTCCGGAGGCGAGCAGGCCGGGGAACGTCTCGCGCTCCACGGAGACCGGTCGGCCCGCGGGAATCGTGTCGATGACCGAGCGGCGGAACACGTACGCGCCCGCGTTGATCTGGTCGGTGACGATCTCCTCGGGGGTCTGCGGCTTCTCCAGGAAGGCGGTGACCCGGCCGGTCGCGTCGGTCGGCACGAGGCCGAAGGCACGGGGGTCCTCGACCTTGGTGAGGTGGAGGGAGACGTCCGCGGCCGATTCCTCGTGGGTACGGACCAGGGCGCCGATGTCCAGGCCCGTGAGGATGTCCCCGTTGAAGATCAGTACCGGCTCGTCGGGCGCCGAGCGCAGCCGCGACGCCACGTTGCGGATCGCGCCACCCGTGCCGAGCGGCTCGTCCTCGGTCACGTACTCGATGTGGAGGCCGAGCGCCGAGCCGTCCCCGAAGTACGGCTCGAAGACCTCGGCTAGGTAGGAGGTGGCGAGGACGATGTGGTCCACGCCCGCCGCACGGGCACGCGCCAGCTGGTGGGTGAGGAACGGGACGCCCGCCGCCGGGACCATCGGCTTGGGGGTGTGGACCGTGAGCGGTCGCAGCCGGGTTCCCTTGCCGCCGACCAGGAGGATCGCTTCTGTCACCTGTCGTCTCTGCTTCCTGCTGGGGCCGGCCGAACTTGAGTTTCGGCCGGCCAGTGTATGCAGACGGATGTGCAGATCGTGCGGTTCGAGCGGTGCGTCGGACCTCAGCGGCCCTGGAAGCGGGCCGAGCTGGACCGGGCCTTGCCGAGCTTCTTGTACAGGCGGCTACCGGGGCACTCGGTGGCGAATCCGTCCCGATGACCGGAGATCACCTTGAGCCGGACGTTCGCGCCTTTCTTGTACAGGTTGCCACCGCCGGACTTCAGGTGTGTCGTCCCGCGCGGATTGGCGCCGTACAGGCCGAGCTTCCACGCGGTCAGCCGGGCGACGGCGTTCACGGCGGCCTTCGGGGGGGTGGAGCTGCTGTACGTGCCGAGGACGGCGATGCCCATGCTGTTGGTGTTGAAACCGAGAGTGTGGGCCCCGAGGACCGGCTTGGCCACACCTCCGGCACGTCCTTCGTAGATGTTTCCGCACTTGTCGACCGCGAAGTTGTAGCCGAAGTCACGCCAGCCGCTGCTCTCGACGTGGTAGCGGTAGATGCTGCGCAGCACGGATGAGGCCTGTGAGCAGCGGTAGTTGTTGCCGGACGCGCTGTGGTGCACGAAGGCGGCCTTCACGGTCTTGGTGTAGGCGAAGTCCTTCTCGCGGAGCTTCTCGTCGGCGCCCCAGCCCTTGCGCGTGATGATGCGCGGGCGCGGGCCGATGAAGGGACCCGCCTTGCCGGCCGCCTCGGTGCCGCCCCGCGCGGCGATCAGGTCGTCCTGCGTCTGGCGCCTGGTCAGTTCGGGGATGACGGTGGCGCCCATCGGGGCGAGGTCCGCGTTGACGGCGGACGCCGCGGCGGTCTGGGCGGTCAGGGTGGTGGCGCGGGCGGCCTCCGCCTGGGCGCCCTGCTGGGGCGGCTCGTCGCCGGGGTCGACCAGTTCGAGGCGCAGGCCCTTCGGCAGGGGCGCCGCGGACGGCGATTCGGTGGTCGTGGCCGTGGCCGCGGCGCGGGCCGGCCGGGCGGGGCGCTCCGGTTCCGCCCGTACGCGGATCTCGACGCCGTCCGAGTCGCCGACCCACAGCGGGGCGGTCGAGCCGCGCACGGCGCCGGTGCCGCGCTCGGGGGTGCCCGGGTCCGCGGCGTGTTCGTGGTTGTGGGTCTCCACGTCCTGCCAGCCGGACCAGACGGTGGTGCCGGTCGCCCGGGTGCGGACCTGGACGGAGCCGTGCAGTTCGGCTTCGGGGTCGTCCCAGACGACGCCGACCAGGGAGAAGGGACGTACGTCGCGCCGGGCGATGCCCTGTTCGCTGGAGGCGGGGCCCAGCGAGCGGTCGGAGCCCGACGGGGCGAGCGGGAGGGACTGGGTGCTGCCGGGGACCGATCCGGCGGCCCGCGCGGGGGCCGCCGCCACCGCGGACCCGGCGGGGGACTCCGCGGCGGGTGTCGCGGCACGGGCGCCGGACGACGGCAGGGTGAGGGGCAGGGCCAGGGCGGCCGCGCACGTGACGCCGATCGAGGAAGCAAGAAATCCACGCATACGTATGATCGTCGGCAACCGGAACATATCTGTCCATTGGGGAACTGACGGACCGTCGGCCCGGAGCGGCCGAACCGGTGGCCCGCGCTCCCCCGCCACGCCGAGGGGCCACGGCGCGCCCGCGTACCCTTGCGCCCGTGAACGCCAACGACCGCACCCCCGCCGACCTGCTGCGATCCGCGCTCGCCTCGGATCCGGGCCGCCCACTTGTCACCTTCTACGACGACGCCACCGGTGAACGCGTGGAATTGTCCGTGGCCACCTTCGCCAATTGGGTGGCCAAGACCGCCAATCTGCTCCAGGGCGACCTCGCCGCCGGGCCCGGCGACCGGGTCGCGCTGCTGCTGCCCGCGCACTGGCAGACCGCGGTGTGGCTGCTCGCCTGTTCGTCGGTGGGAGTCGTCGCCGACGTGGGCGGGGATCCGGCGGCGGCCGATGTCGTCGTGAGCGGTCCCGACTCGCTGGACGTGGCGCGCGCGTGTTCCGGTGAGCGGGTGGCGCTGGCGCTCCGTCCGCTGGGCGGGCGCTTTCCCGAGACGCCGGAGGGCTTCGCCGATTACGCGGTGGAGGTGCCGAGTCAGGGGGACCGGTTCGTGCCGTTCGCGCCGGTGGACGCCGACGAGGCCGGGCTCGTGGTCGGCGGGGTCGAGCTGACCTCGGCGGAGGTCGTGGCGCGGGGCCGTGCGGACGCGGGGCGGCTGGGGGTCGTGGCGGGGTCCCGGATTCTCTCCGGGCTCTCGTACGACGCGTGGGATGGGCTCAGTGCGGGGCTTTACGCGGCGCTGGCTGTGGGGGGGTCCGTGGTGCTTTGTCGGCATCTTGGGGAGCTTGGGGAGGGGGGGCTTGAGAAGCGGGTGGGGGATGAGCGGGTGACGGTCACCATGCGGTGAGCTTGGCGGTGGGGGTTTGTTTTCGGGTGCGGGTTCGTGGGGGCTGGTCGCGGTGTTCCTCGCGCCCCTGGCCGGGCCGTGGTCTCTCTCGTCCTCGTGGCGCGGCCACCCGTGGCCGGTCGCGCAGTTCCCCGCGCCCCCTTTAGCCGCACCGTGGCCCGGCCCCTCCTCGTGGCGCAGCCACCCGTGGCTCGTCGCGCAGTTCCCCGCGCCCCTGAGCCGCACCGTGGCCCCTCCCCACCTCGCCGCGCAGCCACCCGTGGCTCGTCGCGCAGTTCCCCGCGCCCCTGAGTGACCCGTGGTCCGTCCCACCCTCGCCGCGCAGCCACCCGTGGCCGGTCGCGCAGTTCCCCGCGCCCCTGAGTGACCCGTGGTCCGTCCCACCCTCGCCGCGCAGCCACCCGTGGCCGGTCGCGCAGTTCCCCGCGCCCCTTTAGCCGCACCGTGGCCCCTCCCCACCTCGCCGCGCAGCCACCCGTGGCTCGTCGCGCAGTTCCCCGCGACCCTTAGCCGCACCGTGGTCCGGCCCCCCTCGCGGTGCCGTAGGCCGGCCCGTCCGTGGGCCTTTCGCCCGTTCGGCGTACGTCTGGTGCGGGTCCAGAGGCCTCTTGGGGGTGTGCGGGCCATGGTCGTAGGGACGGACCATGCACCGACGCAGCCATGAGGGGTGGACGTACACGTGGTCGAGACCGCAGGCACGCCGACCGGTACGTACGGGCCGGGCGCGGGCGCCAGTCCCAGTGGGGCGGGGGGCGTCCGGCGACGGCGGCGGTGGCTGCGCTACGGCGCGCTCGGGCTCGCCGTCCTGGTGCTCGCCGCGGGAGGCGTCGGCTGGGCGGCGTACCAGAAGCTCAACGGCAACATCACCAAGGACACCGACGCGGCCGCCGAGCTGGCGCGCTACGAGAAGGAGCGGCCCACACCGCTGGTGCACGACGCGCAGAACATCCTGCTCATCGGCTCGGACACCCGCGCGGGCCGGGGCAACAAGAAGTACGGCAGGGACCCGGGCACCCAGCGCTCGGACACCACGATCCTGCTGCACCTGGCGGCCGACCGGCAGAGCGCGACCGCCGTGTCGATCCCGCGCGACGTGATGGTGGACATCCCGAGCTGCCGGCGCCCCGACGGCTCCCGCACCCGGGCCCAGTTCGCCCAGTTCAACTGGGCGTACGAGTTCGGCGGGACCGCCTGCACCATCCGTACGGTCGAGAAGCTGACGAGGATCCGCGTCGATCACCACATGGTGGTGGACTTCGCCGGGTTCAAGGACATGGTCGACGCGGTGGACGGCGTGCAGGTCTGTCTGCCGGCCCCGATGAACGACACGGACGCCCATGTGAAGCTCGCCGCGGGCAAGCAGACCCTCAACGGCGAACAGGCACTCGGTTATGTGCGGGCGCGCAAAAGCCTCGGCAATGGCAGTGACACCGACCGGATGGACCGCCAGCAGGAGTTCCTCGGCGCGCTCGTCAACAAGGTGCAGAGCAATGACGTCCTGCTGAATCCCGCGAAGCTCTATCCCGTTCTCGACGCGGCGACTTCTTCGCTCACCACCGATCCGGGACTCGCCAGCCTGCGGGGTTTGTACGAACTGGTGCGCGGTATGCGCAATATCCCCACAGAACGGGTGCAGTTCCTCACCGTGCCCCGGCAGTCGTACTCCTACGACGCCAATCGCGACGAGCTCGTCGAGCCGGCCGCCGAGGAACTCTTCACCCGGCTGCGCACCGACAGCCCGGTCCAGGTGACCCCCAGGGAGCCCGAGAAATCGGCGCCGCGCCAGGAGCAGGCGTCCGAGGAGTCGTCGTACGAAGAGGACTCGGGATACGAAGAGGACTATGCGGACTCCGACGAGTACGGGAGCGACGAGAAGCCGGACGACCCTTCCCATACGCCGTCGCCCGCGCCGACATTCCGGGGCAACACGGCCGCTGGAGCGACCTGCGAGTAAAGCGATCACCAAGCCCGAGAGGCTCTCCATCAAGAAATAGGGCGGATTGCCCAGTTGTAGGGGAGTGGAATTTGTCACCGGCGTCGTTCAGCGCTGAACTGGGCGGATAGTGTGAGCGATCCGGCGCGCCTGGCCTTCGGGCCGCGCGCCGCTGAACGACTGACCGAGCGCCTTCTTGAGGGGGGAAAGGCGCCGCGTGGCCCCGACGGAGGACGCAAACAACCGTGGACGCGCAAGGCCGTGGGCCCAATAGGGGCGAGCGAAGCGACTTCCCTACAGGGGCGGTGGCGGGAGACGGGCGGGCGGAGAGCATCGACCCCGCAGACCAGTGGGTACTCAACCCGACCACCGGTGACTACGAACTGCGACTGAGCCCCTCCGCAGGGCAGTCATCGGTTCCCGGACCCCGGAGAACCGCGCCCCGTGGCGGCGGCCGAGGCCGCCCCGCGCCGGGCGGTGACCGCCCGCGTCGTGACGAGCGCGACGAGCGCGACGAGCGCCGTGAGGTGCCCGGACAGCGCAGGCGCCGGGTGAAGGAGCCGGAGACCGCGTCGAGCGGCAGGCGCAAGCAGAAGCCGAGGAAGTCCAAGGGCAAGAAGGTCCTGATGTGGACCGGCGGCTCGCTCGCCTTCCTGCTCGTCGCGGGCTGTGCCGGTGGGTACCTCTACTACCAGCACCTCAACGACAACATCACGTCGATAAACGATGACGGCGCGGGCACCGGCGGCTTCAGCAAGGACCGGGCCATCAACATCCTGGTGATGGGCACCGACAAGCGCAGCGGCAGCGGCAACAAGGGCTACGGCGACGAGGGCAGCGTCGGGCACGCGGACACCACGATCCTGCTGCACGTCTCCAAGGACCGGACGAACGCGACCGCGCTGAGCATCCCGCGCGACATGATCACCGACATTCCGGACTGCCCGACCACGATGGACGACGGCACCAAGAAGACCATCAACGGATCGCAGAACGTCCGCTTCAACGAGAGCCTCGGGCAGTACGACCGCACGCCGAGCTGCACGATGCGTACGGTCACGAAGATCACGGGGATAAAGCTCGACCACTTCATGGTGGCCGACTTCAACGCGGTCAAGACGCTCTCCAGCGCGGTCGGCGGCGTGGACGTCTGTCTGGCCAAGGACATCGACGACCCCAAGTCGCACCTGAAGCTGTCCAAGGGCAAGCACACGATCGAGGGTGAGCAGGCGCTCGCCTTCGTCCGCACCCGCCACTCGGTGGGCACCGGCGGCGACTTGAGCCGGATCGAGCTCCAGCAGCAGTTCCTCAGCGCGCTGATGCGCAAGCTCAAGTCGAGTGACACGCTCACCGACCCGAAGAAGATGATCAGCCTCGCGGAGGCGGGCACCAAGGCCCTCACCGTCGACTCCAAGATCGCGGACATAATGAAACTCCGCGACCTCGGCATGGAGCTCGGCAAGCTCGACATGAAGAACCTGAGCTTCGCCACGCTGCCGGTCATCGACAACCCCGCCGAGAAGGTCCACACCACGGTCGTCCCCGACCCGGCCAAGTCCGAGCAGCTCTTCGCGATGATGCGCGCCGACGAGTCGCTGACCGAGGTGAAGAAGAAGGAGAAGAAGGAGAAGGCCGCGGTGGCCGCCCGGCTCAAGGGCCCCAAGGCCGACCCCTCCGAGGTGCGGGTCGACCTCTACAACGGCAGCGGGAAGACCGGCGCCGCTCAGACAACTCTCACGTGGCTGCAGAACACTGAGGGAGTGCTCAAGTCCAGCCAACTGGGCAACGCGCCCTCGGACATCAAGAAGACGACGCTCGAGTACGCGCCCGACCAGGCGGATCAGGCCCGTCGGCTCGCCGACATCATGGGCCTGCCCGCCACGGCCCTGAAGCCGGGCAAGAGCGAGAAGAACGCACAGGGCCTCCCGGCCATGAAGCTGACGCTCGGCGGAGACTTCAAGGGCGCGGGGGTGCCCGTCTCCGCTCCGGCGAAGGCGCCGGAGGGGATCCAGAAGGTCGAAGCTGACAAGACTGTGTGTGCCAAGTGACCTGAAGCGGTCGTTCTGCGTCTAACAATGCGCCAATGCAAGTACGTCGGCCCGGCCGCGCGTACGTCGCACCCGGGCGTCAACAGGACGCGGGGCGGCCGCGGTTCGGGAATGGGGCGGGGAGGGGCATGGGGATGAGGCAGAAGAGCGTGCGTGAGGAGGGGGCGCGACAACGCGCCCCGCACGCAAGTGATCACGGCTGGGACGAGGGCCCGCACGAGAGCGAGGAGCGCCCCGGGGAGCCCCCGGACGGCGGCGGCGATTCCTCGCCGGGCACCAGCCGCCATCGGCACCGGCGCGGCGGAGGCGGCGGGGGGCGCCCGCCGCGCCGCAAGCGCGGAATACTGCGCTGGTCGGCAACGGTCCTCGCCGTACTGATACTTGGCACGGCCGGCGCCGGATACCTGTACTACCGGCACCTGGCCGACAACCTGGAGACGGACGACCTGAACCTGGGCGAGCACAAGGCCCCGGCTCCCACGCCCAACGCGGCAGGTCAGACCCCGCTGAACATCCTGCTCATCGGCTCGGACGCGCGGGACTCCAAGGCGAACCAGAAGCTCGGCGGCGCCAAGGAGACCTTCGGCGCACCGCCGCTCGCGGACGTCCAGATGCTCCTTCACGTATCGGCAGACCGCAGCAACATGTCCGTGGTCAGCATGCCGCGCGACACCCTGCTCCAGATCCCCAAGTGCACCGACCCGGACGGCGGCAAGGTCTATCCGCAGACCGGCCCGAAGTTCATGACGAACGAGTCGCTCGGCCGCGGCGGACCCGGCTGCACGGTCGCCACCTGGGAGAAGCTCACCAACATCCACATCGACCACTTCATGATGGTCGACTTCGCGGGTGTGGTCTCCATGGCCGACGCCATCGGCGGCGTACCGGTCTGCGTGGACAAGAACATCCACTCGCGCACCAGCGCGGGCAAGGGCTCGGGCCTGAAGCTGAAGAAGGGCACCACGGAGGTCAAGGGCAAGCAGGCCCTGCAGTGGCTGCGCACCCGCTACGGCTTCGAGGGCGGCACCGACATCAGCCGCGCCAAGGCCCAGCACATGTACATGAACGCGCTGGTCCGCAAGCTCCGCGAGAACACCAGCCTGACCAGCCCCAACGAGCTGCGCAAGCTCGCCGAGGAAGCGACAAGCGCGCTCACGGTCGACGACGGCCTCGGCAGCCCCAAGAAGCTGTACGACCTGGGCAACGAGCTCAAGAAGGTCTCGCCGGAGCGCACGACGATGACGACCATGCCGTTCGACTACGCCGGCGAGCGCGTCGTCCCCAAGCCCGGCGACGCGGAGCAGCTCTTCCGCCTGGTCCGCGACGACATCCCGCTGGACGGCAAGGGCAAGAAGAAGAAGCACGCCGAGGAGAAGCTCTCGGACGACCCGCCGGCCGCGGACGACAAGATCGCGTTGCAGGTGCAGAACGGCACGCGCACCGCCGAACTCGCCCCGGTCCCCGGCCGCGCGAGCACGGTGGCGCAGCTCCTCGCGGGCAAGGGCTTCACCAAGACCGCCCCGGACCAGACGACGTCGGTGGCCGAGGCGCGGACGGTCGTGCGCTTCCCGAGCGTGGACCTGGAGGGCGACGCCCAGCGGGTCGCCAAGTCCCTGGGCCTGCCGCTGAGTTCGGTGAAGAAGTCGACGGACGTCTCCGGGGTGACGCTGGTCGTCGGCGCCGACTGGCGCGAGGGTGACGTACCGCCCAAGCCGAAGAAGAAGGACGACAAGACGCCGGACTCGGCGGACGCGCTCAGCGGGTCCGACAAGAAGGCGTGCATGAAGGTCGACCCGAACTTCACCTGGTAGCGGTCGGTACGGACGACTTCGGGGCACCCGCCGCTCTCGGCCGGTGCCCCGAAGTCATGTCTCACAAGACGTCCGAAGTCGCCGCTCAGACCTCCTGGGTCTCCCCCATGACGGCCGGGCGGCGCGAGGCGATGACCTTCTTGGCCAGCGCGCGCGGGCTGGTCAGGAAGCCCCAGCCCCACGACATGTGCATGGTCGCGAGGGCCACCGGGATCTGGAGCCTGGCCTTGAGCGGCAGGCCCTTGCCCGCGGGGACGGAACCGGCGGCGATGGCCGCGAGGTAGCCGGCCGGGATCACCAGGCCCCACGGCGTGAGGGCCGCGCCCACGACCAGGCCCGCGGCGATCGCGCAGACCGCGGTCGGCGGCGCGAGGTAGCGCAGGTTGATCGAGCCCTCGTGGTAGCGGGCGACGACGTGGCGCCAGCGGCCGTAGTCCTTGTACTGCTTGGCGAGCGCCTTCACGCTCGGGCGCGGGCGGTAGGAGACCTTCAGCTCGGGCGAGAACCAGATCAGACCGCCGGCCTCACGGATGCGGAAGTTCAGCTCCCAGTCCTGGGCGCGGATGAACTCCACGTTGTAGCCGCCCTGCTGCTCCAGGGCCTCGCGGCGGAAGACGCCGAGGTAGACCGTCTCGGCCCGCTGGGCCTCGCCCCCGGTGTGGAAGGCGGCGTTGCCCACGCCGATCTTCGAGGTCATGGCGGCGGCGACCGCGTGCTCCCAGTCGTTCTGGCCCTCGGCGTGCATGATGCCGCCGACGTTCATCGCGCCGGTCTCCTCCAGGAGGCGCACGGCGGTCGTGATGTAGCCGGGCGAGAGCGCCGCGTGGCCGTCCACGCGCACCACGACCGGGTGACGGGACGCCTTGATCGCGGCGTTCAGCGCCGCGGGGGTGCGGCCCGTCGGATTGGGGACCGTGTGGACCCGGGGGTCTTCGCGCACCAGTTCGGCGGCGATCTCGTCCGTGCGGTCGGTGGAGGGGCCGAGCGCGACGACGACCTCCATCTCGCCCGCGTACTCCTGCTCCAGGATCGCGTGCACCGCCTCGCGCAGGTGCCGCTCCTCGTTGAGGACGGGCATGATCACAGAGACGGCGGGAGGCTGCACCTCAGACTTCGCGTTCATCACGCGTCACGTTACCGCGAACGGGGGACACGGGCGCGCGCCGCCGGGGTCGCTACCCCGGGCCGCATTTCGTATGGCCTTACGTTTCTCGGGTCCCTGGCCCGTCACCCACCCCCAAGACCAGGCCCGTCGCCGCGGAGGTGTCCCCCCTCGTGCCCACACCGCCCCGCTCCCCCGCCCGCTCACCGCGTCCGCGTCCACCGGCCCGAAAGTCCGCTCGTAAGCCGACAGGGCGGGGGAAGCGGCCCCGCTGGGCCATGCGGGTGGCTACCACGTTCTCCGTGACGGTCCTCGCCGCGGCCGGCATCGGGCACGGCGTCGTCACCAGCCTCGACACCGGCATCAAGCGGGTCGACGCCTTCAAGGACATGAAGAACAGGCCCGCGCCCGGCAACGGCATGAACGTGCTGCTCGTCGGCACCGACGGGCGCGACAAGATCAGCCCCGCGGAGAAGCAGAAGTACCGCCTCGGCGGCGCGCCCTGCCACTGCACGGACACGATCATGATCGTGCACATCTCGGAGGACAGGGACCGCGCCAGCGTGGTCAGCCTGCCCAGGGACTCCTACGCCGAGCTGCCCGCGCACACCGACCAGACCACCGGCGAGAAGCACCACGAGCACGCCAACAAGATCAACGCGGCGTACGCGGAGGGCGGGCCCAACCTCACGGTGCGCACCGTCGAGCACATGACGAAGGTCAAGATCGACCACTATCTGGAGGTCGACTTCACCAGCTTCATGAAGACGGTGGACGTGCTCGGCGGCGTGGAGATCTGCACCGCGCGGCCGCTCAAGGACTCGCACACCGGGCTCGACCTGTCGGTCGGCACGCACGACCTGAACGGCGGCGAGGCGCTCCAGTACGTCCGCTCGCGCTATGTCGACGGCGCGTCCGACCTGGGCCGCATGCAGCGCCAGCAGCGCTTCCTCGCGGCGCTCATCGCGAAGGCCACGGGCAGCGGCGTGCTCCTGAACCCGGTCAAGTTCCGCGACGTGACGCGCACGCTGCTCGGCTCGGTGCGGGCGGACAAGGGCTTCGGCACGGGCGAGATGCTGGACCTGGGGCGGGCGATGCGGGGCTTCTCGCCGTCGTCGTCGGAGTTCACCACCGTGCCGCTGAGCGCCAGGGGCAAGAGCATCCCCGGCATCGGCTCGACGCTGAAGTGGCAGAAGGCCAAGTCCAAGAAGCTCTTCAAGGCGCTGCGCGAGGACCGGCCGCTCGCCGCGCACCACAACAGGGCGAAGGCCGCGCTGGTGGGCGTATCGCCGGAGCAGATCCGGGTCCAGGTGGACAACGGCGCGGGCACCCCCGGCCTCGGCAAGCGGGTCGACTCCGCGCTGCGGACGACCGGGTTCCGCACCACCGGGGCGCCGGGGAACGTGCCGGGCGCCAAGGAGAAGCCCGCCGAGCGGACCGTCGTCGCCTACGACCCGCGCTGGGACCGCTCGGCGAAGGCCCTGGCCACCGCCCTGCCGGGGTGCGAGCTGCGCAAGGTCAAGGGCCAGGGCTCGACCCTGAAGGTGATCGCGGGGCAGGACTACAGGGCGGTGCGGCAGGTACGGGCCGAGGACGCCTATCAGGGCGAGTTCGGCGCGCTCACCGGAGACCAGGTCGTCTGCCCGTAGGACGGGCGCGGGGACCGGCCCCGGCGGGCCTCAGTCCTCGAAGCCCTCGGCCGCCCGCGCCTCCCGGAGCTCCTTGATCGCCCGGCGCCGCGCGAGGCGGTGCGTGCGGCGGATCTGGGCCTCCTGGTAGCGGCGGCGGTCGCGGTCCGTCTCGGTCAGCACCGGGGGGACCGTGCGCGGCTTGCCGTCCGCGTCGACGGCGGCGAAGACGAGATAGGCGGAGCCGACCTGCTGGGCGGGCGTCGACTCGTTCCAGCGCTCGGCGAGGACCCGTACGCCGACCTCCATGGAGCTGCGGCCCGTCCAGTTGACCTGGGCCTTCACATGGACGAGGTCGCCGACGCGGACCGGTTCGAGGAAGGCCATCTCGTCCATGGACGCGGTGACCGCGGGCCCGCCGGAGTGGCGTCCCGCGACGGCACCCGCCGCGTCGTCCACGAGCTTCATGATCACGCCACCGTGCACCGTGCCGAGGAGGTTGGTGTCGTTGTGCGTCATGATGTGGCTGAGGGTGGTGCGGGACGCGGAAGTCGGCTTGCCCGGAATATCTGATTCCGGTCTGGGAGCCTGGTCTGTCATCCCTCCACCCTATGCCGGACATATGTCCGACCCCTCCCCGGTGGTTTGCATCAGCTCTGCAACAGCACTGGCCCGAAATCCCGACCGCTCTTGTAAGGCACACCGTGCGAGGCGGCACACTAACCACATGAGCGATTGGCCTGACGATCAGGGGGGCGGCCGGCGATACGGCCGCGGCAGCGGGGACGCACAGCCGGACGGCGCCCGCGTGATGCGGCATGTGCAGCGCGGCCAGACGTCCCGTCCGGCCGGACCGCCGCCGGGCGGCGTCCCGCCGCAGCCCGGCTACGACGACGGGTACGGGGACCCGCAGTACGGGAACGGACAGCCCTACGGCGACGCCCGTGACGAGGTCTTCGAGCCGCGCACCCCGCGCCAGGACCCCTACGGGCGAAGCCAGGGGTACGACAGCGGCTACAACACCGGACAGGTGTACGGCCAGCCGAGTGGCGGGGGCCCGGGTGGCGGCAACGGCGAGGGGCAGCCGCCGCGCGCCCCGCGTCCCGCGCCGAACTGGCGCAAGCGGATCAAGTGGGGCGCGATCACCCTCGTCACCGTGCTCGTGGTGACGTCCGTCGTGACGTACTTCTGGGCCGACAGCAAGCTCAAGCGCGAGGTCGACCTCTCCAAGGTCATCGAGCGCCCCGAGGGCGGCGCGGGCACGAACTACCTGATCGTCGGCTCCGACAGCCGCGAGGGCATGTCCGCCGAGGAGAAGAAGAAGCTCCACACGGGCTCGGCCGAGGGCAAGCGCACGGACTCGATGATGATCCTGCACGTCGCGGACGACGGCGGGAACACGATGATCTCGCTGCCCCGCGACTCGAACGTCACGATCCCCTCCTTCAAGGGCGCCGAGTCCGGCAAGCTCTACCCGAACCAGGGCCGCCAGACGAAGCTGAACGCCGCGTACGCGGAGGACGGCCCCGAGCTGCTCGTGCGGACCGTCGAGTACAACACCGGCCTGAAGATCGACCACTACGCCGAGATCGGCTTCGGCGGCTTCGCCAAGATCGTGGACTCGGTCGGCGGCGTCGAGATGGACATCCCCAAGGCCTTCAAGGACAAGTGGTCGGGCGCCGACTTCAAGGCCGGCAAGCAGACGCTCAACGGCCAGGAGGCCCTCGCCTTCGTCCGTACCCGGCACGCGTTCAGCAGCGACCTGGACCGTACGAAGAACCAGCAGAAGTTCCTCGCGGCCCTGGCCCACCAGGTGGCGACGCCAGGCACGATTCTGAACCCGTTCAAGCTCTACCCCACGATGGGCGCGGGCCTGGACACGCTGGTCGTCGACAAGGACATGGGCATCACCGACGTGGGCTCGATGTTCTGGGCGATGAAGGGCATCACCGGTGGCGACGGCACGTCCATGAACATCCCGATCGCGGGCTCCACTGGCGGCAACCTGCTCTGGGACAAGGCCAAGGTCAAGACGCTGGTGAAGGAGCTGAACAACGACGAGAAGGTGACGGTCTCGGGCAACTGAGGACACCTTCCCCCGACACCTCCCTTCGAGGCGTACGACGTGAGGGCCCCGCCGATCCGGTCGGCGGGGCCCTCACGCGTACCCGCCCGCATACCTCCCCCGAGCCCTCGCGCGGCGCGACACGCCGTCGTATACCCCCGAACGCTTCGCCCGCCGCGAAGCCGCGCAAGACCCGTGTCACGGTGGTCCGAACTGCCTTCGCCGACATCCGGAGCACTGCCATGGCAGACCTGCTGGAGGAACTCAACACCACCGCCGAGGCCGGGGAGGCCGACAGTCCCCCAGCTCCGCCCGAGCCACCACCCGCCCACGACCCCCTTCCCCCGCCCGTCGCGGCCCCGGCCGCACGGGCCCGCTCGCTGCTGGCCGCGCACCCCGTCGCGGACGGCTACAGCGGACTGCCCTGGGCGCTGCGCGAGCTGCCCTGGTACGACTTCGAGACCGGCGACAGCGGCCTGGAGAGCGATCTGCCGCGGCTGCGCGAGGGCCGCGTCGGGGCACAGTTCTGGTCCGTGCACGTGCCGGAGGCGCTGCACGCCGACCGCGCGGTCAGCGCGACCCTGGAGCAGATCGACCTCGTCAAGCACGTCGTCGCCGCTCATCCCGAGGGGCTGCGGCTCGCCCACAACGCCTCGGAGACCGTCGACGCCCGCAACTGCGGGCGCATCGCCACCCTGATCGGCCCGGCCTGCGGCGCCGCGCTCGGCGACTCGCTGGGCACGCTCCGCGCGCTGCACAGCCTGGGCCTGTGCGCGGTCACCCTGTCCGGCACGTCGTGGGCGGGCGCGGACGGGCTGAGCACGTTCGGCGAGGAGGTCGTGCGGGAGATGAACAGGCTCGGGGTCATCGCGGACCTCTCCGGCGCCTCCGAGGCGACGGCCCACCGGGTCATCGCCGTCTCCAAGTCCCCGGTGATCTTCACCCGCTCCGGGGCGCGCGCCGTGCGCGACCACCCGGCCAACCTGACCGACGAGCTGCTCGCCGAGGTGGGCGCCGCCAAGGGCCTGTGCCTGGTGCCGCTGGCCGCCGAGCGGACCGGCTCCTCGGTGCGCGAGGTGGCGGACCACCTCGACCACGTGCGCCGGATCGCGGGTCCCGAGTGCGTCGGTCTCTCCGGTGCGTACGACACCTCGGTCGTGCATCCGGACGGCCTCGCCGACCCCTCGTGCTATCCGCTGCTGATCGCCGAGCTCATCGAACGCGACTGGTCCGAGGCCGAGTTGGCGCAGTTCACCTGGGGCAATGCCCAACGGGCGCTGCGCGGCGCCGACTTCACCGCGCGGGCGGCACGGGAGCGCAGGGCGGCGTCCACGGCGACGATAGAGCTGCTCGACGGGTAGGCCCGCCGGACGGTCAGGGGATCTTGCAGAGGCAGAACGGGTGCCCCGCGGGGTCGGCGTAGACGCGGAAGTCGCGCTTGCCGCCGTCGTCGTCCAGGTCGAGGGGGCGCGCGCCGAGCGCGAGCACCTTCGCCTGGGCGGCGTCCATCTCCGCGTCGGTGCTTCCCGCGTCCAGGTCGAGGTGGATCTGCTGGCCGTTGGCGTCGGAGCGCGGCCAGTCCGGCGGGCGCAGCCCTTCCGCCCGCTGGAACGAGACCCGCACGCGCCCCTCGGCCAGGAGATCGACCCAGTCGCCCGTGTCCTCCTCCTCGATGGTGCCGCCGATGATCCGTGCGTAGAACTCGGCGAGCCCGCGCGGATCCGGACAGTCGAGGACGACGGTGCGCAGGCGTGCGACGGGGCGGGTGGTGCCGTCGGCGTTCTCGGTGGCGGTCATGTCTCGCTCCTTCTCGGGGGCTCGGCGGGCTCAGCGGGCGCAGAGGCAGAACGGGTGCCCCGCGGGATCGGCGTACACGCGCCAGGTGCGGTCCGGGGGCCCGGCGTCGAGGAGGGTGGCGCCGAGGGCGAGGACCTGCTTCTCCGCGGCGTCGACGTCCGCCACCGTGAGGTCCAGGTGCATCTGCTGCGAGCCGTCGGAGGACGGCCACTTCGGCGGTACGTGGCCGGGGGACCGCTGGAACGCGAGGATCGTGCCCTCGTGGCTCTTCAGCTCGATCCAGTCCGGCTCCTCCTCGTACCGGACGGGAGTGCCGCCGATGATCGCGGCGTAGAACTCCGCGAGGGCGAGGTGGTCGCGGCAGTCCAGGGCCATGGCGCGGAGCTCGGCGGTGGGCATGGTTCCTCCGGTCTTCCGGGGGCTTACCGGCTGAGGCGCTCAACCGGTAACGGTTACTCCATGGTCCCGCAGAAGCGGTAACGTCGCAAGCATGACGGACAGGGCGCCCGCGCCGGGCGGGCTCGCGCTGGTCCAGCGCCTGGTGAACACGCTGGACCTGGAGTCGGGCGCGGACGCGCTGGACACGGCGGAGGGGCTGCGCGCGTTCGGCATCGCGCCGGACGGGGTGGCGGCGGCCCGCGAACTCCGCGAGGCCCTGCGGGCGGCCTGCCTCGCCCACGCCGGGCACGGGCCGCACGGGCCGGTGGCCGACCTGTGCCAACTCCTGGCGGCGGGGCCGCTGTTGGTGACGGTGGACGCGGCGTCGGGCGCCGCGTCGCTGGCCCCCGCGGACGCCTCGTCACTGGTCGCACGGGTGGCGTCGGCGATCGCCGAGGGGCTCACCGCGGGCACCTGGGGGCGCCTCAAGGCGTGCGAGGCGCCGGACTGCCACTGGGCGTACTACGACCGCAGCCCTGCCGGGCGGGGCCGGTGGTGTGACATGGGGGTGTGTGGGTCGCGGGCCAAGATGCGGGCGTATCGGCTGCGCCGGGCTTGAGCGGATTCCGTGTGACGTGGCTCCGGGCGACGACGCCTGCCCGCGACGGGGCTTGCCCCACTTCCGGGTGCGGGCCCGCCGGGGCTGGTCGCGCAGTTCCCCGCGCCCCCAAACAACGCCTGCCCGCGACGGGGCCTGCCCCACCTCCGGGCGCGGGCCCGCCGGGGCCGGTCGCGCAGTTCCCCGCGCCCCCAAAGCCCCTCCCCGCCCGCAGCCGGGCCCCGTCAGGGGCGCGGGGAACTGCGCGAGCAACCACAGGCGAGCCGCAGGCCACGAACCACAGAACGAGGCACCCCCGGCGGAGTGGCTAGGCCGCAGGCCTGCCCATCGCCCGGTACGTCCAGCCGGCCGCGCGCCACACCGCGGGGTCGAGCGCGTTGCGGCCGTCCAGGATGACCGGTGACGTCGTCACGGCGCCGAGCTCCGCCGCGTCGAGTTCGCGGAACTCGCTCCACTCCGTGAGGTGCAGGACGACGTCCGCTCCCCTGACCGCGTCCAGCGCGGTCTCCGCGTAGCCGAGGGTGGGGAAGAGGCGGCGCGCGTTGGCCATGCCCTTGGGGTCGTAGACGGTGACCTGGCCGCCCTGGAGGTGGATCTGGCCCGCGACGTTCAGCGCGGGCGAGTCGCGGACGTCGTCCGAGTCCGGCTTGAACGTGGCGCCGAGCACCGCGACCCGCTTGCCCAGGAAGGACCCGCCGCCGAGCGCCTCGCGGGCCATCTCGACCATCTGGCCGCGGCGGCGCATGTTGATGGAGTCGATCTCGCGCAGGAACGTCAGCGCCTGGTCGGCGCCGAGCTCGCCCGCGCGGGCCATGAAGGCGCGGATGTCCTTGGGCAGGCAGCCGCCGCCGAAGCCGATCCCGGCCCGCAGGAACTTCTTGCCGATCCGGTCGTCGTGCCCGAGCGCCTCCGCGAGCTTCACGACGTCGCCGCCGGCCGCCTCGCACACCTCGGCCATCGCGTTGATGAAGGAGATCTTCGTGGCGAGGAAGGAGTTGGCGGAGGTCTTCACCAGCTCGGCCGTCGGGAAGTCGGTGACCACGAAGGGCGAGCCCTCGGCGATCGGCGTCGCGTACACCTCGCGGAGCTGCTTCTCGGCGCCCTCGCTGCCCACGCCGACGACGATGCGGTCGGGGTGCAGGGTGTCCTTGACGGCGAAGCCCTCGCGCAGGAACTCCGGGTTCCAGGCCAGCTCGGCCGCGGCGCCCGCCGGGGCGAGTTCGAGGATGCGCGCGGCGAGGCGGGCCGCGCTGCCGACCGGCACGGTGGACTTGCCGACGACCAGGCACGGCTTGGTCAGGTGCTTGGCGAGGGACTCGACGGCACTGTCGACGTAGCTCATGTCGCACGCGTACTCGCCGTGCTTCTGCGGGGTGTTCACGCAGACGAAGTGGACGTCGCCGAACTCGGCGATCTCGGCCCAGTCCATCGTGAAGCGCAGCCGCCCGCTGGCGCCCTCGATCCCGGCGACGTGCTTGCGCAGGAGCTCTTCGAGCCCCGGCTCGTACATCGGGACCTCGCCCCGCTGGAGCATCTCGATCTTCTCGGGGACGACATCGAGGCCGAGGACCTCGAAGCCCAGCTCGGCCATGGCCGCGGCGTGGGTGGCCCCGAGGTATCCGGTGCCGATCACGGTGATCTTGGGGGCCATGCGGAGCTCCAGAGGTGAACAGGCGGCGATTGCGCTGCCCGAGCATAGTCGGGCATGGCGGGCGCTCTCACAGGGCACGTTTCCCGCTGTCGCCAAGCTCACGTATCCCTCTGCTGAGCAGGCGCCTAAAATTTGGGTTACTTAACGGTAATTAGCGTCCTTGGAGCGTGAGAGACCTTGGCCGGATCGGCTGATTTCGACCTGTACCGCCCGTCCGAGGAGCACGACATGCTCCGCGACGCGATCCGTTCGCTGGCCGAGGCGAAGATCGCGCCGTTCGCCGCCGCGGTGGACGAGGAGGCCCGCTTCCCGCGGGAGGCACTGGACGCGCTGGTCGCCAACGACCTGCACGCGGTGCACGTACCGGAGAGCTTCGGCGGAGCGGGCGCCGACGCGCTCGCCACCGTCATCGTGATCGAGGAGGTGGCGCGGGTCTGCGCCTCGTCCTCGCTCATCCCCGCCGTGAACAAGCTGGGCTCGCTGCCGGTCATCCTGTCCGGCTCCGAGGAGCTGAAGAAGAAGTACATGACGCCGCTCGCCAAGGGCGAGGGCATGTTCTCGTACTGCCTCTCCGAGCCGGACGCCGGTTCGGACGCGGCGGGCATGAAGACCAAGGCCGTACGCGACGGCGACTCGTGGGTGCTCAACGGCGTCAAGCGCTGGATCACCAACGCGGGCGAGTCCGAGTACTACACGGTCATGGCCGTCACCGACCCGGAGAAGCGCTCCAAGGGAATCTCGGCGTTCGTCGTCGAGAAGGGCGACGAGGGCGTCTCCTTCGGCGCCCCGGAGAAGAAGCTCGGCATCAAGGGCTCCCCCACCCGCGAGGTCTACCTCGACAACGTCCGTATCCCCGCCGACCGCATGATCGGCGAGGAGGGCACGGGCTTCGCGACCGCCATGAAGACCCTGGACCACACCCGCATCACGATCGCGGCGCAGGCCCTCGGCATCGCGCAGGGCGCCCTCGACTACGCCAAGGGGTACGTCAAGGAGCGCAAGCAGTTCGGCAAGCCGATCGCCGACTTCCAGGGCATCCAGTTCATGCTCGCGGACATGGCGATGAAGATCGAGGCCGCCCGCCAGCTGACGTACGCCGCCGCGGCGAAGTCGGAGCGCGGCGACAAGGACCTCACCTTCCAGGGCGCGGCCGCCAAGTGCTTCGCCTCCGACGTGGCGATGGAGGTCACCACGGACGCGGTGCAGCTCCTCGGTGGGTACGGGTACACCCGGGACTACCCCGTCGAGCGGATGATGCGCGACGCCAAGATCACGCAGATCTACGAGGGCACGAACCAGGTCCAGCGGATCGTGATGGCCCGCAACCTTCCGTAGCGGCGGCGCTTGAGCGGTGACGGTGGCCTCTCCCTGAAGTCAGGGAGAGGCCACCGTCTTTAGGGGCGCGGGGAACTGCGCGCTCGGCCACGACGGACCCGCAGCCGCGTCTGCCTGCGGCGGTTGCCACGCGGGTGCGGCTCTGTTCTTGGTTGCTCGCGCAGTTCCCCGCGCCCCTGACGGGGCGCCCCTGCCTCAGGCGTCCAGTTGTTCCAGCGTCGCCACCGACGGGCCCCGGCGGGCGCTGATGTCGCGGGAGACGTCCTCCGCCGCGCCCAGGACGCGGACCGCGTTCTGCCACGTCAGCTTGGCGAGATCGGTGCGGGACCAGCCGCGCTCGATGAGCTCCGCGATCAGGTTCGGGTAGCCCGCCACGTCGTCCAGGCCGGACGGCGTGAACGCCGTGCCGTCGTAGTCGCCGCCGATGCCGATGTGGTCGACGCCCGCGACCTCGCGCATGTGGTCGAGGTGGTCGGCGACCGTGGCGGCCGTGGCGATCGGGCGCGGGGTCGTCGCCTCGAAGGCCTCGTGCACCTTCATCGCCGCGGGCGTCGTGTCCAGGTGGTGGAAGCCGTTGGCCCGCATGTTCTCGTCGGCGGCGAGCGTCCAGTCGACCGCCGCCTGGAGCACGAACTTCGGCACGAACGTCGCCATCGCGACGCCGCCGTTGGCGGGAAGGCGCTCCAGGACGTCGTCAGGGATGTTGCGCGGGTGGTCGCAGACCGCGCGCGAGGAGGAGTGGGAGAAGATCACCGGCGCCTCGGACGTGTCCAGCGCCGCCCGCATCGTCGTCGCCGCGACGTGCGAGAGGTCCACCAGCATGCCCACGCGGTTCATCTCGCGTACGACCTCGTGGCCGAACGGCGAGAGGCCGCCGACCCCGGGCTCGTCCGTCGCCGAGTCCGCCCACGCGATGTTGTCGTTGTGCGTGAGGGTCATGTAGCGGACGCCGAGCGTGTGCAGCGCCCGCAGCGTGGCCAGCGAGTTGTTGATGGAGTGGCCGCCCTCGGCGCCCATGAGGGACGCGATGCGGCCCTCCGCGCGGACCTTCTCCATGTCCGCGGCCGTCAGCGCGCGGGCCAGGTCCGCCGGGTAGCGGGTGAGCAACTGGTCGACGCAGTCGATCTGTTCGAGCGTGGCGCTGACCGCCGCGTCGCCCGCCATGTCCGTGCGGACGTACACCGACCAGAACTGCGCGCCGACGCCGCCCGACCGCAGCCGGGCGATGTCCGTGTGCAGACTGCCGCGCTGGTCCGTGGCGATGTCGAGCTTGTCGATGTCGTAGCCCGCCTTCTCACGGAGGGCCCACGGCAGGTCGTTGTGGCCGTCGACGACCGGGAAGTCGGCGAGGATGGCGCGCGCTTGTTCGAGGGACGTCATGCGATCACTTTCCCGAACCGAAGCCGAAACCGGAACCCGCTCCCTCGACCTTGGCCCGCAGCCGCTTGCCCTTCTCCGTCGCCTGGTCGTTCAGCTCCTGCTGGAACTCCCGCATGCGGCCCAGGAGTTCGGTGTCGTGCGCGGCGAGCATGCGGGCGGCGAGCAGGCCCGCGTTGCGCGCGCCGCCGACCGAGACCGTCGCCACCGGGACGCCCGCGGGCATCTGCACGATGGACAGGAGGCTGTCCATGCCGTCCAGGTACTTCAGCGGGACCGGCACCCCGATCACCGGCAGCGGCGTCACCGACGCCAGCATCCCGGGCAGGTGGGCCGCGCCGCCCGCGCCTGCGATGATCGCCTTGAGGCCGCGGTCCGCCGCCCGCTCGCCGTACGCGATCATCTCGTGCGGCATGCGGTGCGCGGAGACGACGTCGACCTCGAAGGGGACCTCGAACTCGGCGAGCGCCTGCGCCGCGCCCTCCATGACGGGCCAGTCCGAGTCGGAGCCCATGACGATGCCAACAACGGGGGAAGTCATTCGGTGATCGTTCCTCTGAGGTAGCCGGCTGCGTGACGGGCGCGCTCCAGCACGTCGTCGAGGTCGTCGCCGTAGGTGTTGACGTGACCGACCTTGCGGCCGGGCTTCACGTCCTTGCCGTACATGTGGATCTTGAGCTGCGGGTCGCGGGCCATGCAGTGCAGATACGCGGTGTACATGTCGGGGTAGTCACCGCCGAGCACGTTGCCCATCACGGTCCACTTGGCGCGCGGGCGCGGGTCGCCGAGCGGCAGGTCCAGGACGGCGCGGACGTGGTTGGCGAACTGCGAGGTCACCGCGCCGTCCTGCGTCCAGTGGCCCGAGTTGTGCGGGCGCATCGCCAGTTCGTTGACGAGGATGCGTCCTTCGGGCGTCTCGAAGAGCTCGACCGCGAGGTGGCCGACCACGCCGAGTTCCTTGGCCACCCGCAGCGCGAGCTCCTGGGCCTCGCCCGCCAGGGCCTCGCTCAGGCCGGGCGCCGGGGCGATCACCGTGTCGCAGACGCCGTCGACCTGCTGGGACTCGACGACGGGATAGGCCACGGCCTGGCCGTGCGGCGAGCGGACGACGTTCGCCGCCAGTTCGCGCACGAAGTCGACCTTCTCCTCGGCGAGCACGGGCACCCCGGCCCTGAACGGGTCGGCGGCGTCCTCGACGGAACGTACGAACCACACCCCCTTCCCGTCGTAACCGCCGCGCACCGTCTTCAGGATCACGGGGAAGCCCGTGCCCTCCGCCGCGAAGGCCGCCACGTCGGCCGGATCGCGCACGATCCGGTGGCGTGGACACGGCACGCCGATCTCCATGAGCTTCTCGCGCATCACGCCCTTGTCCTGGGCGTGCACCAACGCGTCGGGCCCCGGGCGCACGGGAATGCCGTCCGCCTCCAGGGCCCGGAGATGCTCGGTGGGTACGTGTTCGTGATCGAAAGTGATCACGTCGCAGCCCCGCGCGAAGTCACGCAGCGTGTCGAGGTCGCGATAGTCGCCGATGACGACATCGCTGACGACCTGCGCCGCGGAATCCTGTGGGGTGTCACTGAGGAGCTTGAATTTGATGCCGAGCGGGATGCCCGCCTCGTGTGTCATACGAGCGAGCTGCCCCCCGCCGACCATGCCGACTACCGGGAACGTCACACCCCCAGGGTATCGGCCGGTATCGGCCACCCGGGAACGGCCGGATCCCGTGGCCCACGGGCCGTCCTGTCACAGGGCCGCCACAGAGTCCGAGCGCCCCCGCGCGCCGATGGAGCGCGCTGGTTAGCATGGCTGGGTTGACGCGACCGTATGACCAATCCGTCGGCATGTACGTGACCAAGGACCGAGGACCGACGAACATCGACGGGGGTTGGGGCGACCACCATGACGGAACATGGCGCACTGCGGGGACGCCTGGACAGGCTGGGCCGCGAGGTAGCCAAGTTCGGGGCCGTGGGGGCGGTCGGGACGCTGGTGAACTTCGGCGTCTTCAACCTCGTCCGCCATCTCACCGATCTGCACGTGGTGCGCGCGAGCGTGGTCGCGACGGTCGTCGCCATCGCCTTCAACTACGTGGGGTACCGCTACTTCACGTACAAGGACCGTGACAAGAGCGGCCGTACCAAGGAACTCACCCTGTTCCTGCTGTTCAGCGCGGTCGGCCTGGTGATCGAGAACGGCGTGCTCTACGCGGCGACGTACTGGTTCGGCTGGGACGGCAGGCTGGAGGCGAACTTCTTCAAGTTCCTCGGCATGGGCATCGCGATGCTGTTCCGCTTCTGGTCGTACCGCACCTGGGTCTTCAAGGCGCTGCCCGCCCGCGAGGCGGTCGCCCATGCCGAATCGTTCCTGGAGGAATCGGACGAGCGGCCCGTGGCGCGCCGCGCCAGCTGAGCCGCCGCGCCACGCCTGACGGCCTCGCGGCCCGTCAGCGCACCGTCTTCTCGTCGGGATCGCTGTCCGTGCCCTTGGCGAGCGGCGTACGGGACAGGAAGAGGCCGAACACCGGCGGCTTCGTCTGGAGCATCTCCAGGCGCCCGCCGTCCGCCTCGGCCAGATCCCTGGCCACCGCGAGGCCGATTCCCGTCGAATTGCGGCCGCTGATGGTCCGCTCGAAGATCCGCGCCCCGAGGTCCGGCGGAACCCCTGGCCCCTCGTCCGTGACCTCGATGACCGCCTGGTTGCCGGTCACGCGGGTGCGCAGCGCGACCGTGCCGCCGCCGTGCATCAGCGAGTTCTCGATCAGCGCGGCGAGCACCTGGGCGACCGCGCCCGGCGTGCCCACGGCCTCCAGATGGCGCTTGCCGGAGCTGACGATGGCCCGCCCCGCGCTGCGGTAGGCCGGGCGCCACTCCTCCAGCTGCTGCTTGACCACCTCGTCCAGGTCGAAGGCGACGGCGGAGCCGGTGCGCGGGTCACGGGAGTTGGTCAGCAGCCGCTCCACGACGTCGGTGAGCCGCTCGACCTGGGCGAGCGCGATCGTCGCCTCCTCCTTCACCGTGTCCAGCTCCTCGGTGACGGTGATCTCCTCCAGGCGCATGGACAGCGCGGTCAGCGGCGTACGCAGCTGGTGCGAGGCGTCGGCGGCGAGCCGGCGCTCGGCGGTCAGCATGCGGCCGATGCGCTCGGCGGAGCCGTCCAGGACATCGGCGACGCGGTCCAGCTCGGGCACCCCGTACCGCTTGTGCCGGGGCCTCGGGTCACCCGAACCGAGGCGCTCCGCGGTCTCGGCGAGGTCGGTGAGCGGCGACGCGAGGCGGTTGGCCTGGCGTACGGCGAGGAGTACCGCGGCGATGATGGCGAGCAGCGCCACGGCGCCGATGATCAGGAGCGTGCGGCCGACCTCGCGGGTGACGGCGGCCCGTGGCTCCTCCACGGTGACCCGCTCGCCCTGTTCGCCGGGGCGGGTCGCGCTGATCACGTCGCCGGTGGGGCGGGTGCCGATCTCGATGGCGTCGCGGCCGGGGATCTCGATGCGGGCGTACCGGTCGGACGCGACCTGGTCGCGCAGGATCGAGCCGCTGATCCGCTCGTCGCCGATCAGCCGGCTGTCGACGATGCTCGCCAGGCGGAGCGCCTCGCCCTCCACCCGCTCCTGGGCGCTGTTGCTGATGGTCCTCGTCTCGACGATCACGAGGCTCACCCCGAAGACGGCGATGACGACGAGGACGACGGCGAGGGTGGAATTGATCAGTCGGCGACGCATCTACCCAGTGTCGCGGATCGAGCGCCCCCTCAGGGGCGCGGGGAACTGCGCGAGCGGCCACGGTCACAGCCGCACCCGCCGTGCGACCGCTGTGGGCAGACGCGTCCGCGGGTGCGTCGTGGCCGGCCGCGCAGTTCCCCGCGCCCCTGACGGGGCACGCGTCAGCTCTTCTCGAAGCGGAAGCCGACGCCCCGCACCGTGGCGATGTAGCGGGGATTCGCCGCGTCGTCGCCCAGCTTCTTGCGCAGCCAGGAGATGTGCATGTCGAGGGTCTTCGTGGAGGACCACCACGTGGTGTCCCAGACCTCCCGCATCAGCTGGTCGCGCGTGACGACGCGGCCCGCGTCCCGCACGAGCACCCTGAGCAGGTCGAACTCCTTGGCGGTGAGCTGGAGTTCCTCGTCGCCCATCCACGCGCGGTGCGACTCGACGTCGATCCGCACGCCGTGCGTGGCGGGCGCCTCCTTGGGTTCGGTGGCGCCGCGCCGGAGCAGCGCCCGGACCCGGGCCAGCAGCTCGGCGAGACGGAAGGGCTTGGTCACGTAGTCGTCGGCGCCCGCGTCCAGACCGACGACGGTGTCCACCTCGTCGGCCCGCGCGGTCAGGATCAGGATCGGCACCGTGAGCCCGTCGGCCCGCAGTCGGCGGGCCACCTCCAGGCCGTCCATGCCGGGCAGTCCCAGGTCCAGTACGACCAGATCGACGCTGCCCTGCAGTCCGGCATCGAGAGCGGTCGGGCCGTCCTCACGCACTTCGACCTCGTAACCCTCCCTGCGCAGGGCGCGGGCCAGCGGCTCCGAGATGGACGCGTCGTCCTCGGCGAGCAGTACACGGGTCATGGGGTGATGGTAGTCCGCAGTGGACAACAGCCGTGCGGTGATCGCGCAGTGGCCGGGGAAGCCTGCGGCTATGCGGTGGGATTCTGAGAAACACCTTTGAATGTGCGACGTTGGTTGCAGCGACACCTGTGATCCATGTCTCAAGTCCTTCCATATGCATCACTGACGTGTCGTATGGTGACCCAACGCCTGATGCACTACTCAAGGACCTATGGCCCGCTGTGCGCGCCTTAGGTCTCTTTTATGTGCGGGCCGGCTTCGGCCAGCCTTGAAGGAATGACCTGTGGTCGGGCCCTGCGCGCGAGGATGCGCCCAGGGTGTGGATCCCGGAGTCACCGTCCCTCATCCCCTCGCGTGGGGGTGAACTCCCCCCGGGCGTGGGGTTGGACGGGGGCGACGGTGCCGACCGCCCCCCACCGGGCGCGCTCACGCTCCTGCCGCGCGCGTCCCGAACCACGAGGATCGACCCATGGCGTCCAGCCTGACGAAGGACTCCGCCGGTACCCCTGGCTCTGAGAAGACCTTCTTCGGCCACCCCCGCGGACTGGCCACACTCTTCATGACCGAGATGTGGGAGCGGTACAGCTTCTACGGCATGAAGGCACTGCTCCCGCTGTATCTGATCGCGCCCGGCGGCATGGACATGAGTGCCACCACCGCGACGGCGATCTACTCCGTATACATGTCGATGGTCTACCTGCTCGCCATGCCCGGCGGCTGGATGGCCGACCGCTTCTGGGGACCGCGCAAGACGGTCATCATCGGCGCCTCCGTGGTCATCCTCGGCCACATCACGCTCGCGCTGCCGAGTTCGGTCAGCTTCTTCGCCGGACTCGCGCTCGTCGCGCTCGGCTCCGGCCTCCTGAAGGCCAACATCTCCGTGATGGTCGGCCACCTCTACGACGGCCCGGAGGACCCGCGCCGCGACGGTGGCTTCACGCTCTTCTACATCGGCATCAACCTCGGCGCCTTCTTCGCCCCGCTGTCCATCGGCACGGTCGGCGAGAACGTCAACTGGCACCTCGGCTTCGCGCTCGCCGCGGTCGGCATGGCGCTGGGCCTGGCCCAGTTCGTGCTCGGCTCGCGCCACCTCAGCGGCGAGAGCAGCGTCGTCTCGCAGCCCGCGACGCAGGAGCAGCGCTCCCGCGCCCTGCGCAACGGCCTGATCTGGCTGATCGTCGCCGCCGCGCTCTACACGATGCTCGGTGTCACCGGTAACTTCGCCGACTGGGCGCTGATGCCGCTGATCATCGCGGGCCTGGTCATCCCGGTCGTGGTGCTCGCCCGGATGAAGCGTGACAAGGAGCTCACCAGCCTGGAGCAGGCCAAGCTCTCCGGTTACGTCTGGTTCTTCGTCGTCGCCGCCGTCTTCTGGATGATCTACGACCAGAACGGCTCGACCCTGTCGATCTTCGGCAAGACGTCGACGACGAACAGCCTGCTCGGGTTCGACTTCCCGACCTCCTGGTACCAGTCGCTGAACCCGATCTTCATCATGGCGCTGGCCCCCGTGGTCGCCTCGGCGTGGCTGTGGCTGAACAAGCGGGGCAAGGAGCCGAGCACCGCGGTCAAGTTCGCCTCCAGCCTCACGCTGATCGGCATCTCCTTCGCCGTCTTCCTCATCCCGCTGATCGACACCGCCAACAACGGCGGCAAGGTCAGCCCGATGTGGCTGGTGTCGATCTACTTCATCCAGACCGTCGGCGAGCTCTGCCTCTCCCCGGTCGGCCTGTCCCTGACGACGAAGATGGCGCCCGCGAAGTACAGCGCCCAGATGATGGGTGTCTGGTTCCTCGCGGTCACCGCGGGCGACTCCGTGACGGGTCTGCTGACCTCGCCGCAGCTCGGCGTCGACCTGAACACATCGGGGGCCGTCGCGGTCGAGGCGATCATCGCGGTCCTCGCGGGCTTCGGCATCTGGACGTCCCGCAAGAAGGTCAAGGAACTGATGGGCTCGGTCAACTGACGGCCCACGCCGCCGCCGACTGACCCGAACTGAGGGCCGCCGCACCACCCGGTGCGGTGGCCCTTGGCGTTTCTGCCGGTCCGCCGCCGCCCGCCGGTGGACCATCTGGCCATGCGCCGTACGTTGCTCACCCTGGCCCTCTGCGGAACGCTCCTCTCCGCGAGCACCGCCGCCGGGACCGCCGCCCCCGAGCCGCCGTCCGGGCGGCTCTTCGCGTACGGGGGCCATGCCCGCCAGAACATCACCGTGTACGGCCACGGGGGCACTCCCCTGGTGATCCTGCACGGCGGCTACTGGTCCAAGGACACGGACTGGAGCGGCTGGGCGCGCTGGTTCGCGGCCCGCGGGTTCACCGTGTACGACACCGACTACCGGCTGACGTCGGACGCCGTCTGGCCCGCGCAGCGCGACGACGTGCTCGCGGCGCTGCGCTGGGTCAGGCACCGGCAGAGCGGCGCCCTGCCGCTGGTGCTCGGCTCATCGGCAGGCGGCCATCTCGCCCTCCAGGCGGCCACCTACGGCGCGGGCCGCTCACGGGTGCGGGGCGTCGTCGCCCTCTCCCCCGTGGCCTCGCCCTACCGCGCGTGGCGGGACGGTGCGGCGCCCGGCGCCTCCGCCGAGCGGCGCGAGCTGCGCGGGGCCGCGCGGCGGCTCGCCGGGTGCGATCCGGACCGCGACGGGGTGCGCTGCTGGGAGCGGTGGGGCGATCTGGCCGCCCTCTCCCACGCCTCCGGCGCGGACGACGCGCCCCTCTACCTCGTCCACTCGACGGGCGACTTCGTCCCCGTGGCCCACTCCGCCGAACTCGCCACGGCACAGCGGAGACAGGGCCTGCGGGACGTCACCGTACGCACGGTGGGTGGCTCCGCGCACGGGGGCCCGCTCCTGAAGAAACGGGGCATGGCACAGGACGTACTCCGCTGGCTCCGGGGGCGCCCTTAGGAGCGCGGGGAACTGCGCGGCCGGCCACCGGTGGCCCGCGGACGCGTCTGCCCACGACGGTTCAACGGCGGGTGCGGCTCGTTCTCGCTCGCTCGCGCAGTTCCCCGCGCCCCCTACGGGGTGGCTCCGGGGGGCGCCCTTAGGGGCGCGGGGAACTGCGCGGCCAGCCGCCGACGCACCGCGGACGCATCTGCCCACAGCGGCCGCACGGCGAGCGCGGCCTTGACCTCGGCCGCTCGCGCAGTTCCCCGCGCCCCTTGCGGGGCTACCGGAGGCCACCCCTGCGACGGGGCAGGAACGTGAACACCGCGCCGCCCAGAAGGATCACCGTGCCCGCGACCAGACCGAGCGCCCGCAACGCCCCGTCGGACTCCGCACCGGTGTCCGCGAGGCCGCCACCCGTGGCCGAGCCGCCCGTGACAGAACCCCCCGACCCGGAGGAGCCCCCCGCCGAACCGCTGCCGGAACCGGACGCTCCGCCGGGCTGCGCCTTCGTGTCGATCTCCAGGGAGACGTCGCTCTTGGACGGCGTGCACGTCGTGGTCGTACCGAGTGCCTTGACCGTCAGGACGCCCGGCGACAGGGTCGACTTGCCGTCGGCGCCCGGCTTGTAGGTGCCGGTCAGGTCGGGGATCGTCATCGGCTCGCCGGACTTGATGGGCGCCTTGTTGGTCGGGCCCTCGACATGGACCGTGCCCTTGTCCGCGCCGCCCAGCTTGACCTCCATCGACGGCTTCACGGAGTCGGCGGGGATGTCGGCGGGGCTGTCCATGACGGCCTTCTTGAACTGCACGGTCAGGCCGTAACCGCCGCCGTCCTTCTTGGCGTTGATCTGGACGGGCGAGGTGGCTTCCTTGTCGCCGATGGGCGTCTTGCACTTGTACGGGGTCTGGACCTCCTTGCCGGGGAAGTCGGTCTGCCCGTCGCCACCACCGGTCGTACCGCCGTCGCTGCCGCCCGCGCTGCCGCCGGTGGACCCACCGGTGGACCCGCCCGTGGAGCCCCCGGTAGAACCGCCGGTGGAGCCGCCGGTGGAGCCGCCGGTGGAGCCGCCCGACGATCCGCCCGAACTGCCGCCGCCCGCCGTCACCTTGATGGTCGCGCCCGCCTTCACCTGCTCCTTGGGCGTGCACTTGGTGTCGGTCGAGATCGGCTTGCTGACGTTGATGTTGTACGCGTCAGGGGTGAGCGTGACGTCGCCCGCCGCGGTCAGCTTCAGCTTGCCCTTCATGTCCGAGAGGATCATGGGGCTGTTCTTCTTGATGGGCGGATTCGTGCGGGTGCCCTCGACCTTCAGGTCCCCGCTCTGGCCGCCGCCGACCTTGATGGTGCCGGTCGGCTGCACGGTGTCCTTGCCGAGGTCGAGCACGTCCGGGTTCTTGGACGCGGCCTGGGTCGTCTTCCACACGACCTCGATCTCGTCGCCGACCTTCGCCGTGGCCGGCGCGCTGATCTCCACCTCGGTGGTGCCCTGCACGGGCGGCAGCCCCGAGATCGGCGGCGGAACGCACTCCGTCTTGTACGCGACCGGCGCGGCCTGCGCCGGACCCGCCGTCAACAGGACGCCCGCCCCGCCCAGCAGGAGCGCGACCGAGGCCGCGCCCGCTCTCCGTCGTTGCGTGATCACGTGTTTCCCTTCGTCGGACTGTTGTCGGACGGTGCGGAGAGCTGACCGGCCGGTGCGCCGGGGTCGGTGTCGGGGGTGAACCACGGCAGGGCCGGCGTCGACGCCGACGCCGGGTCGCCGCTGGAGCCGGGTTCCTTCGGCGGACGGGGGCGCGGTTCCCGCACCCGCTGGTCCGCCGCGACCGCCCCCTGTGGCAGTCGCAACTTCGGGAGTCGTCCGGTGAGTTCGGACAGGCGCCCGGTGCGGTGGCGCCCGCTGCGCGAGGTGCGGCGCCGGTGCGGGCGGAGCCGGTCGACGACCACCATGCCGATGCGGAAGACCGCGCCGGGCACGACGACGCAGAGCAGGATCCAGAACACGGTGACGCCCCACGGACGGCCCACGCCCCACGGCCGCTCGGCCAGTACCTTCTCGCCGAACTTCAGCGAGACCAGATAGTCGCCGTGCGCGCCCGCCGACAGCTCGACGGGCAGCTTGATCTGCGCCTTCTTGCCGGGCGCGATGGTGCCGCGCCACTGCTGTTCCTCCCACTGCGGGGCGAACACGCCGTGCGAGGTGCCGACCTGGAAGACGGGGTTCTTCACGGGCGCGGAGCCGACGTTGCCCACGGTGAAGACGAGCTTGCGCGAGGGCGGCGCGCCGAACCAGGTCAGGACGCCGCTCGAACCCTCGAACCGGGTGTCGGTCAGCACGGACAGCTTGCCGCCCGTGGCCTGCTCGGGCAGCGGCTTCACGGGGTGGCCCGCGACCTTGAACGCGGTGTCGGCCTGCGCCTTCTCGCCCGTCACCGTCGCCACGTGGACGACGCACGGGCAGGGCTTCGGCGGCTCGGCCACGGGGAGCTTCTTGCTGAAGGCGCCCTTCTTGTCCGTGGTGACGGCGCGGCCCTCCGCGTTGGCGCAGGAGTTGGTGCCGCCGACGACGCCCTTGCCGGGCTCGGACTGGCCGCACACCAGCATCATCAGGAGCGTGTCGGGCCGCCATCCCGCACCCTCGACGGTGACCGAACCGCCCTTGCCCGCCTGGGACTTGGACAGTTTCACGCTCGGCCCGTCCGCGGCGGACGCGGTCGCCTGCGACCCCAGCGCGAAGCCGAGCAGCGCGAGGACGACGCAGCCCCACAGCGCGTGCCTGCCGCGCCGGTCCCGCCTGTTCCGCATCCCGTTCACAGTCCCTCTCCCGTCCCCGTCCGCGTCCCCGTCCCCGTCCCCGCTGTGCCCACCGTCTCCAGCTCCCTCGTACCGCCGCCCCGCAGCCGCTCCCGCTCCTCGTCGGGTACGGGCTCGTCGGGGTCCCGCCGCCGTCTGCGTACGAGAGGGAAGGCGCCGCCCGCGAGGGCGAGCAGCAGGGCCGTGCCGCCCGCCACCGCGCTCCACGGCACGAAGCGGGCGGAGCCGCTCGCCTCGGCGCGGGCGCCGCCCGGGGCCGTCGCCGTCAGCCGTACGTCGACGGAGTCGAGCGCGGGCGCGTCGGGCCAGGGCTCGGTCAGGGAGACCCTGCGCCCCGGCAGCAGTTCGACGGGCAGGGTGCGCGGCGCGCGGTCCAGGAGCGTGCCGAAGACGCCCTCCGCGTGCACGGCGAGCTTCGGGGTCAGCACGGTGTTGCCGCGGTTGACCAGGTCGTACGTGATGCGGCCCGCGTCCTTGTCGACCTTGACGCGCTCCACGGTGAGCGCGGCGAGCGTCGGCCCGCCGACCCGCAGATGCAGCCGGACGCCGACCGTGCGGCCGCCGCCGGAGGCGACGATCGCGCCCGGGTGGTCGCCGGGCAGCGCGCCCGTCGGCACCGTCACGGTGAACGGCACCTCGGCGCGGGTCCTCGGGGGCACCTTCACCTGCCGTTTCGCGAAGGTGATCCAGGCGCCGCTGTCCTTCGGTCTGCCCTTGGCCGGGGTGACGGAGAAGGCTCCGGAGCCGGTGTTGGCCGCGTCCGCGCCGCGCAGGGACACCGTGCGGGGCTCGGGCCCCGGGTTGGTGACGGTGACGATGTCCTGGAGCACGGTGCCCGGGGTGCCCTCCGCGTAGAAGTAGGGGCGCCCGTCCTTCGCGGGCCGGGTGCCGCCGCCCGCCGCGGGGGCGACGGACCACGCGGACCCGCCGCCGTCCGCGTGCGCGGGGGCCGCGGCGGCGGCCAGCAGTGCGGCCGCGCACAGCGCTGCGCGCGCGGCGGACGGCATCGGCGGCTTCGGCGGCATCAGCGGCTCCTGGTGCGTCGTTCGGTGGCCGGTCCTTCGGGTCGCGCAGCGCCTACCGCGAGCGTGCCGCCTGGTTCCTGCGGGTCAGCCAGAGCGCACCCGCCGCGCCCGCGAGCAGCACGGTGCCGCCGAGGGTGCCGAGGGCGATGGCCGAGTCGGCGGGGCCGGTCTGGGGCAGCTCTTCGCCCCCGGACGGCGCGCTGTTGGACCCTCCGGTAGTCCCCCCGTCGCTCCCTCCACTGGTCCCACCCGACCCTCCTGACCCTCCTGAGCCCTTGACGTCGAGTTCGAGGGAGGGCTTGGGGCTGTTGGACGGGGTGCAGGTGGTGGTCGTGCCGAGCGCCTTGATGGTGAGGACGCCGGCGGTGAAGGTGACCTTGCCGCTCTTCTTGGGCGTGTACGTCCCCGACAAGTCACTGATCTTGATGGGGGTGTTGGCGGGTATCGCCTCGGAGTTCGCCGCGCCGGAGACGGGCACGGTGCCGCTCTCGGCGCCGCCGAGCTTGATCACCGCACTTGGCTTCATCGCGCCCTTGCCGAGCTCCACCGGGCTGGAGGAGACGCCTTTCTGGAAGGACATGGTGAGCTTGTAGCCGCTGCCGCTCTTGACGCTCTTGATGTCGATCGGCGAGACCGCGCCCTTGTTGCCGATGGGCGTCTTGCACTGGTAGTTGACGTCCTGGACCGTGGCCTGCGCGGCGGGGGCGGCCATCAGCACCGCGGAGCCGCCGGCCAGGGCCGCGGCAAGCGCGAGCGCGACCCTTCGTTTCTGGTACGACACCTCGTGTTCCCCTCATGCCGGTCGTGGCGTGCCGGGTGCGGAGTAACGCTGAATTACTGACGGCACATCAGATTGGTCGCTCAAGGTACGCCCGGCACCCTGCCGAGGGAAGACAAAGGACGCGCCGGATCCACAGTGATCCGTCGCGCCGACTAACCCCGGGTAACACCCCGGGCCCGGGGCGGGGCCCTGCGGAGGGACGGACTTGGTGCTCGCGCCGGGCGGGGCGGGGTGGGCCCTAGGGTCGGGTGGGGGCCCCGCGAGGCGTACGGGGGGCGCGAAGCGCGGGCCCGGCCACGGGCACGGTGAGCCCGCGAGGGGCGCGGGCTGGCTCCGCAGGGGGTGCGGGCACGGGGTGGCGCCGGGGCGCGGGCACGGGGCAGTCCCCGTAGGAAGCGCGCCCCGCTGGGAGAGCGAGCACGAGGCGTCCCCGTCAGAGGCGCGGGCGCGAGATATCCCCGCAGGCGACACAAGCGCGGACTAAGCCCCGACAGGACGCCACGTGCACACCACGAGAACCACGAGACGGCCCCGTAAGGGGCGCGGGGAACGGCACGGCCAGCCACGACGCACCCGCAGCGGAGCTACAGCCGCTTCACCCCCAAGGGGCGCGGGGAACGGCGCGAGCAACCACAGCCGACCCGCAGCCGACCCAGACAGGAGACACGCAGACCCACAGCCGACCCGCACCGAAGCGAGTCCCCTTCACTCACACAGCGGGCCCGCACCGCGGAAGGACCCACGCCACATCCACAGCCGGCCCCACACCGCCCAATCCCAGTGAAACGACTACGCCGGGGCCCCCAACTCCGCCCACACCGTCTTCCCCGTCACCCCGGGCGCCCGCACGACGCCCCAGTCCAGACAGAGCCTCTGCACGATGAACATGCCGTGCCCACCGGGGCGCCCGGCCCGGTGGGGGGTGCGCGGCGCCGGCTGGCCCGTGCCGCGGTCGGAGACCTCGATGCGCAGGACCTTGCCGTCGCAGGAGAGCCACAGCTCGTCCGGGCCCTCCGCATGGAGACACGCGTTGGTGACGAGTTCGGAGACCACGAGGAGGACGTCCTCGGCGGCCGCGCGCCGGTCGGCGCCCTCCGCGGGCAGCCAGCCCCATGCGTACAGCGCCTCGCGCGTGTAGTCCCTGGCCAGCGGCACGATGCCGCTGGCACCGTGCAGGCTCAGCCTGCGGACCTGGCGCCCCGCGGGCACGCCGGGCGCCCCGGAAGCCCGTTCCGGGGGAGCGTCCGCGACCGCCGCCTCGGACTCCGGGCCGCGGTCGCCCGGCGAGTAAGGCCGGGTGGTGCTCATCAGCGCTTCACCTCACCGACAAGGGGACTGAGGACTCTGTACACATAGGGGGCATCGGCTGCTCGCCATCTCTGGCTGTTGACGTCTGTCTGTTGGCGGATCCAGGTCTCTCCTGCCCGGCCGAACCGTGAGAACACCCACTTATTCGGCACGACCCGTGTGACGCTGGTAACGCCTTGATCACACAGAGACAACTGACGCGTAACTTTCGCGTTCGACCTTCATGAACTCAGTCGGCCAGGGCCGCGTCGAGCGACTCGTGGACGGTGAAAACGGCCTCCGCGCCGGTGATCTCGAAGACGCGGGCCACCACCGGCAGCATCCCGGCCAGATGGACTCCGCCCCCCGCGGCCTCGGCCTTGAGCCGGGCCCCGAGCAGCACGTTGAGCCCCGTGGAATCACAGAACTCAAGACGTGAGCAGTCGACGACGAGGCGTGCGTAGCCGTCTGCCAGGCAGTTTTCGAGTGGTTCGCGCAACAAATCGGCCGTGTGGTGATCCAACTCACCCGCAGGGGTCACCACGGCACTCGTGCCCGCCTTCCGCACTTCGACCAGAAGCCGGCCCCTGTGTGCGCTGCCGACCGTCCCGCGGTCCATGCCGTCACTCTCTTCCGACCGTCGTGGCTGTTGATGACGCCCCTGAACATTACGCCTTCTGTACGTCCTGGGGTACCCGAACATCCCCCAGAATTCGGACATTTCGCCTCGGATCGCACTTGCGACTGAGTCACCGAAGCGGGTAGGGGTAGAAGAGACAGCAATCGACACGACGGCTTTGGAGGCGCCGCACACCGCAGTGCACGTACTGGCATCGGCAGCCATATGCCGAGAACGATGGAGGACACCATGTCACCCCGGCTCGACGAATCGCGCACTGACCAAGCGACGTCGACACCCCCGCCGTCCGCAACCGAGATCCCGGGTCCTGCCCCGGAGGCCACGCCCAGCACGGCGGCCCCCGAAGCCCTGGAAGGGCTCCACGACCTTCCCGAGATCCCGCCGTACGACGAGGTGGGGCCGCTGGACGCGCGGGCCCTGTCCAAGACCCTCTTCGAGCGCCTGGAGTCGCTCGAGGAAGGCACGCACGAATACGCGTACGTCCGTAACACGCTGGTCGAACTCAACCTCGCCCTGGTGAAGTTCGCCGCCTCCAGGTTCCGCTCCCGCAGCGAGCCGATGGAGGACATCATCCAGGTCGGCACCATCGGCCTGATCAAGGCGATCGACCGCTTCGAGCTCAGCCGCGGCGTCGAGTTCCCCACCTTCGCGATGCCGACGATCGTCGGCGAGATCAAGCGATTCTTCCGCGACACCAGCTGGTCGGTACGCGTCCCGCGCCGCCTGCAGGAACTCCGTCTGGACCTCGCCAAGGCGGGCGACGAACTCGCCCAGCAGTTTGATCGCGCCCCCACGGTGGGCGAGCTCGCCGAGCGCCTGGGCATCTCCAACGACGAGGTCGTCGAGGGGATGGCCGCGTCCAACGCCTACACGGCCAGCTCCCTGGACGCGCAGCCGGAGGAGGACGACTCCGAGGGCGCGCTCGCCGACCGCATCGGTTACGAGGACCACGGGCTCGAAGGCATCGAGTACGTCGAGTCGTTGAAGCCGCTGATCGCCGAACTGCCGCCGCGCGACCGGAAGATCCTCGCGCTGCGCTTCGTCGCGAACATGACGCAGTCGGAGATAGGCGATGAGCTCGGCATCTCCCAGATGCACGTCTCCCGCCTGCTCTCCCGCACGCTCGTCAAGCTCCGCAAGGGGCTGACGGTCGAGGAGTGACCCGGCGTCACGCCATTTGTGAGGGACCTCGTGGGGCCCGTCCGCTGACTTCTACGGTCAGAACGGACGGGCCCCACATCCATCTCCTCACCGTTCGCGGGGCTCTCACACGTCGCCGAGCGCGGCGGCGACGGCGGCCTCCGCGTGCAGCCGCGTGGTGGGGAACACCGGCACCGGGCTGTGCTCGGCCCCGATGAGCAGTTCGATCTCCGTACACCCGAGGATCACGCCCTCGGCCCCGGCGCGCACGAGGTCCGCGATGACCTCCTGGTACGCGGCCCGCGACGTCTCCCTGACCACCCCGAGGCACAACTCCTCGTAGATCACCCGGTGTACGAGGGCCCGCCCCTCCGCGTCCGGCACGAGCACCTCAAGCCCGTGCCCCGCGAGCCGGTCCCGGTAGAAGTCCTGCTCCATCGTGAACGCGGTCCCGAGCAGCCCCACCCGCCGTACGCCCGCCCGCAGCACCGCCTCGGCGGTGGCGTCGCCGAGGTGCAGCAGCGGCACGGAGAGCGCGTCCCGCACCTGGTCGGCCACCTTGTGCATGGTGTTGGTGCAGATGAGCACGAAGTCGGCCCCGCCCGCCTCAACTCCCTTACCGGCAGCGGCAAGCACCTCCCCGGCCCGCTTCCACTCCCCCGCCACCTGCAAGGCCTCGATCTCGGCGAAGTCCACGGAATGCAGCACGACCCGCGCGGAGTGCAGCCCCCCGAGCCGCTCCCGCACGAGCTCGTTGAGCAGCCGGTAGTACTCCGCGCTGGACTCCCAGCTCATGCCGCCGATGAGGCCGATGGTCTTCATGGGCCAAGGATGACGCACACCCTCGCGGGCTCGGCGCACCCACCGCGCGACCCCTCACACCCGCGCCAGCACCGCCGCCCTGGACCGGCTCAGGACCACCCCGCCGAGGACCGCGCCCCAGCAGGCCAGGACCAGCACCGGGCGTAGTACGGACAGGTTCGCGGCGTCGGGGGTGACGAGTGTGGCCAGTTGGTCCAGGGCCCGGGTGGGGAGGTAGTCGGCGGCTTGGCGCAGGCCCTTGGGGAAGTCGTCCAGGGGGAACCACAGGCCGCCCAGGAGTGCCAGGGGGAAGAACACGCCGAGGCAGGTGAACTGCGCGGCCTCGCCGACCGCGACCAGGCCCACGGCCAGGCCCGCCACCACGAACACCGCGCTGGCGCCCCAGATCACCGCGAGGGCGGCGAGCCAGTCGGCGGCGGGCATCGACACGTCGTTGACCAGGGCGCCCAGGGCGAAGACCACCAGCGTCGCGGGGAGCGTGGCCAGCCAGGCGGTGAGGGCCTTGGCGCCCAGGTAGGCGCGGCCCGAGAGCGGAGTCAGGAGGATCTGGCGGGCCCAGCCCTCGCCGCGCTCCGCGCCGAGCCGGATGCCCGCGGCGTTCAGCGCCCCGAAGAACGCGCCCGACACCGACATGGAGAGCATGTAGTCGCGGGCGAAGTCCGGGCTGTCCGAGATGGCGTCGGCCGCCACCACGGTGAACATCAGATAGAACCCCGCGGAGAACAGCACCGAGAAGGTGAGGAAGTAGCCGCTGCGGATGAGGCAGAGGGTGTCCAGCTTCGCGTAGCGCAGCATGTCAGCGCTCCTCCTCAAGGAGGGTGGCCACGGCGTCCTCCAGGGATGCCGAGGTGAGGGTGACGCCGCGCGGCACGGCCCCTCCGGCGCCGCCGACCTTGGCGTAGAGCGCGGCGAGCGTCGCGTCGCTGTCGGTGGTCGTGAGCACGTGGGTGCCGTCGTCGAGCTCCTCCGTCGTACGGACGCCGGGCAGCCCGCGCAGCATGCTGTCGGGCAGCGGTTCGCCCATGCGGAAGGAGAGCCGGCTCTCGGTGAAGGCCGAGCGCAGCTCGTCGACCGTGCCGTCCGCCACGATCCGCCCCGCCCTGAGCACCACGACGCGGTCGGCGAACTGCTCGGCCTCGTGCAGGTAGTGGGTGGTGAAGAGCACCGTCGCGCCGTTCCTGGCCCGCTCGTCGAGGATCTCCCAGAAGCGGCCGCGCGCCGCGACGTCCAGGGCGACGGTGGGTTCGTCGAGGAAGAGCAGCCTGGGCAGTCCCGCGAGCGCGAGGCCGAGGCGCAGGCGCTGGCGCTCGCCGCCCGACAGATGTGTCACCTGCCGTCGGCGCAGTTCCCCGAGACCGCACTCGGCCAGCACCTCCGCACCGCTGCGCCGGCCGTACAACTCGGTGACCAGGGTGATGAGTTCGCCGACGCGCACGTTGCGCATCAGTCCCGACTCCTGGAGCATCGCGCCGAGTTCGCCCGCCGCGAGCGCGGGCTCCGGTGGGCCGCCGAGCACTTCGACGGTGCCGCCGCTCGGCCGCAGCAGGCCCAGCATGACGTGGGTGAGCGTCGTCTTGCCCGCCCCGTTGGCGCCGAGCAGGGCCACCTTCTCACCGCGCCGTACGTCGAGGTCGACCCCGGTCAGGGCCCGCACCTTCGCCCCGCCGCGCCGCCTCAGGACATCGACCCCCCGCACGCGCACCAGAACTTCTGCCGCCGCCATCCTCGCCCCTTGCCCCTCGCCTGATTCCGACGCCCCTGAGCCGCGCCAGAGTAGCAGTAGATCGTTTAGCGAAAAAGGCCCGCAAGCACTCACCGATGACATTTGTAACCGGTAATTGATGACGCAACTTTCGGAATTCCGCGTTGACAGTCGAGTTCCGGCCTTCCGATACTTGGGCACTTGTGCGGGACTTTTCTCCATTCGCGTTCCGCACTTCACCGAGAATGGATCCGGGGGAGGTGAATTCACTTGAAGATCGAGAGCGTGATCGTTGTCGAGCACCGCAGTTCGGCCCTGCAGCCGGGCCTCGTGTCGGCCGCCGACGGCGCCGCCTTCGGCGTCGTGGTGCCCGGGGCGTCCTCCTGCTGCGCAGGCTGTACGTCCACGTCGTGCGGTGCCGTGGTGCGCCCGCTGGCGTAAGAGAACGGGGTGCCGGGCGCACGGCACGGCCCGGCACCTCCAGGGGCGTCGCGGCGCCGCGGAAAGGAGAGAGATGATTCCCAAACCTGTCATCATCAATGTGCCGGTCGACGACGTCGACTCCGGAATCGAGTTCTACGAGCAGTTTCTCGGGCTCCGGCTCGCCCGCTCGCTCGCCCCCGGTCAGATTTCTTTCCACGCGCCCGTTTCGAGTGACGGGATACTCCTCACCGTCAATAAGCGGAATTTCCCGGGCGAGGGCGTGACGGTGATGTTCGCAGTCGAGGACATCGACGCGGCGCTCGCGGCGTGGAAAGCGGGGGGCGGCACCGTCGTGGCCGGTCCCTATGATCTTCCGCTGCCCCGGAAGATCCGTGCGGAGTTCCGCGACCAATTCCGGGACAGCCCCTTCTACCGGGGCGAGGCCGGCGACTCCATGGGCCGGGGCGCGAGCCTGCACGACGCCGAGGGCAACCGGATGGGGATCGTCGAGCTCAGCGAGTGGGCGCACGCGACGTTCGCCCTCGGCGCGTACGCGAACCCGGTCAGCGAGGAGCAGTTGAAGGACCAGTCGATCGCGCTCGCCCGCCGGGTGCCCGCGAGCACCCGGATGTTCGACGCCGACGACGCCACCGAAGGCGGCACCGAGAGCGCCCAGAGCACCGACGACTGAGCAGCCACGCAGGAGCGGCACCGGTCAGGAGGACCCACCGCATGAACGAGGATTCCGGTCTCACCCAGTTCAGCCTCGGCATCAACGCCTATCGCGTACTGGCGCCCGAGGCACGGGCGGTCGGCGTGCGCACGCACCAGCTCAGGTTCGACAACCTGGGCGCCGAACCGGCCGGCGCGACGGGCAGCCGGGTGGCCGAGGAGTTCCTGACGGCCGGGCGGCTGCGGGCCCACGACCGCGAGGGCGTCCTGTCCGCCGCCGACTACTTCGGCGACTCGATGGTCACCACGCTCGCCCAGCTCGACGACGACCCGGTCGCCACCCACCAGCGCACCGAACTGCCCGCGTCCGTCGCGGCCACGATGGAGCTCGGCGAGGCCCTGATGCGGCGGCGCAGCGTACGCCGCTACAGCGGGGACCCCGTCGCGGCCGCCGAACTCGCCACCGTGCTGCGGCTGGCCGACGGGCTCACGGCGGAGGCCGACGTGGAGCTCCTGCGCGGCGGCCACGAGACGTTCCGCTTCCGTACGGCGCCCAGCGGGGGCGGCCTGTTCCCGGTCGCCCTGCACGTCGTCGCGCTCGACGTGACCGGCCTGGACATGGGCGTCTACCGCTATCAGCCGGTCCGCGACGTCCTGGTCAGGGAGGACGGCCAGGCGGGCGTCGACCGGGTGCTCGACGCCTTCACCACGCCGGGCACCGCGATCGCCTTCGACACCGCGGCCGCGCTGGTGGTCATGGTGGCGAGCCCCTGGCGGAGCATGCGCAAGTACGGGCCGCGCGGCCTGCGGTTCGTGCTGCACGAGGCGGGCGCGATCGCGCAGAACATGCACCTCGCGGTGACCTCGCTCGGCCTGGGCTCGACCGACTGCGCCAGCTTCGTCGACGACGAGCTGCACGCGGCGCTCGGCATCGACGGGGTGTTCCGGGCGGCCGTGCACTCGGTGGTCCTGGGGAGGCTGGAGTGAGCGGCGGCGCGGGGGCAGGCACCAGCGGCGCGAGCCCGGACCGGCGGGATCTCCTCGTCTATCTGCACATCCCGTTCTGCCGCTCCAAGTGCCACTTCTGCGACTGGGTGACCGAGGTGCCCACCGCGGAGCTGCTGCTCAAGGAGTCCGACCAGCCGCGGCTGCGCTACATCGACGCGCTCTGCCGCGAACTCACCGAGCGGGGCGCCGCGTTGGGCGCGGCGGGCTACCGGCCCGACATCCTCTACTGGGGCGGCGGCACCGCGTCCATCCTCACCCTCGACGAGATCGCGAAGGTCGCCGCGGCCCTGCACGCGGCGTTCCCGCTGCGCGACGGGCTGCGCGAGGCGACCATCGAGTGCAGTCCGGAGACCCTCGACCCGGAGAAGCTCGCGGCGTTCCGCGAGGTCGGCTTCACCCGGCTCAGCAGCGGCGTGCAGTCCTTCGACGACGCGCGGCTGCGCACCCTGGGCCGCAGCCACGACGCGGACCAGGCCCGGCGCATCGTCCAGGAGGCGGCCGACGCCGGGTTCGACGACATCAGCATCGACCTGATCTGCGGCTTCCCAGGACAGCCGCCCGCCGAGACCCGGGACGCCGTGCGCACCGCCCTCGACCTGCCGCTCACCCATGTCGCGCTGTACCCCTACCGGCCCGCGCACGGCACCGTGCTCCGCCGCCAACTGGGGCGCGGCAACCGGCACATCGACCGCGACGAGCAGAAGCGCGGTTACGCGGTGGGCGCCGAGCTGCTGGTCGACGCGGGGTTCCCGGAGTACGCGATGAGCCACTTCGGCACGCCGGACCATCTCTGCCACAGCGACCTGACGTACTTCCAACTCCGGTCCGACTGGGCGGGGTTCGGCTCCGGCGCGACCTCCGTGCTCGACGGCCGCTACCTCTCGCACGCCCGCGGCCGCCTGCTCGACTACAACCGCGACCCGCTCGCCTTCGAGGAGGACTACGAACTGGCCTCGGCCGCCATCGCGCCCCGGCTGCTCTACCAGTCCCTGACGACCTACGAGGGCGCGCGCAGGCAGTGGTGGCAGGAGCGCACCGGGCGACCCTTCGACGAGGTGATGGACCAGCGCGCCTGCCGCACCCTCCTGGACTTCTTCGCCTCCGTCACCACCGTGGAGCGCGACGAGGACGGGCTGCGGCTGCCTCCCGACGACGTCGCCGACGCCTTCATCGAGCTCCAGTACCTGAACGCGCCCCGGCAGGGGCGCACCGACCTGTCCGTGACTGCCGCCGCACTCATGGGCTGACCCGACCGGGAGGAGAAGTCCGTGTCCACGCGACGTACCAGCCGCACCGTGCGCATCAAGTCCGTCTACTCGGTGGTCCCGCACGACAGGAACACGGTGGAACTGCGCTCCGGCGTATGGAATCCACAGTCGATCACGCTCGTCGACCACAGCGGCGCGGGCCGCCTCAGCACCCTCGTCAGCGGTCTCGACGGCACCAGGGACCGGGCCGAACTCGCCAAGGAGGCCGGTGTCACCAGGACCGAACTGGAGGCGCTGATCGACCACTTGGACCAGCTCGCCGTCCTGGAGCACGGCCCTTCCACGGCGCTGGACGCCTTCCTCGACCGGACGGCGACCGGACGCGTCGAGCAGGCCACCCTGCCGGCCCTGCGCGTCCTCGGAAGCTCGGCCGCGGCGCAGGTGGCCGCGCTGCTCGGCCCGCACGAGCAGCTCACCGTCGGCACGCCCGACGAACACGCCGAGCAGCTGCGGCTCCTGGACGAGTGCCCGCTCGACGTCCTGGAGGACGGCCTGGCCTTCGAGCGGTTCGTGGAACGGTTCGAGGACTGGCGCGGCTGCCTCCTGGTACACGTCGCCGACGCGGTGCACCCGCTGCGCCTCGCCGTCCTGAACCGCGTCGCGCTCGCGCTCGGCACCCCCTGGATCCAGGCCGCCCTGGACGGCCCGCTGCTCCTGGTCGGACCGACGTTCGTACCGGACAGCACGGCCTGCTTCACCTGCTTCGAGACCCGCGTGGTGATGAACCTGCGCGAGGGCGCCGCCTACCAGCGCTACAAGAAGGCCCTGGCGAGCGCCGGGTCAACGCCCGCCGAGCAGGGCGACGGCGGCACCGGCGTGCTGTCCTCGCTGCTCGCCTCGCACACCGCCCTCGAAGCGCTGAACATGGCCGTCACCGGGATGACCAGCACGGTCGGCAAAGTGCTCGGCGTCTATCTGCCGTCGATGGAGATGGTGTACTCCGAGGTGCTCAGGCTGCCCGGCTGCCCGTCCTGCGGCGCGGTGCCCGAACGCGACGGCACCGAGGTGTACTTCGACGTCAGGCGGTGGGTCGATGCCTGAGCTGCGCACCGCGTCGGGGCTGCGCGTCATCGAGCCGCCCGACGTGCAGACCAGGCGCCTGCGCCGCCGCATGCACGCGCCGCTGTGCGGTCTCATGCCGCAGCTCGGCTTCCTCACCAGGCCCCGGTACGCGCCCCGGCTCATGGTCTCCGGCGGCGACCTCACCGGCGTGCACGTGCTGCGCGACCAGCCGCGCCCCAAGCTGGGCAGCTATCACATCGGCGGCTACGGCGTACGGCCCTACGAGTCGCACATCCGCACCCTGGGCGAGGTGGTGGAGCGCTACGCCGGGTACGTCGCCGCCGTGAGCGGGGCGTTCCCCGTCCGGTTCGCCACCGAGGCGGACGTCGCGGACGAGCCGCACTTCCCGGTCGGCTCCTATCTGCCGTACACAGAACAGCAGTTGGCGAGTGAGGGCTTCCCCTTCCGGCGTCCGGAACCCGGGGACCCGCTGGGCTGGAGCCGGCTCACCTGTCTGCGCGACGGCACGGACACCTGGGTGCCCGCCCAGCTCACCACGGTCGGCTACGTGGTCCGCGACGCCGAGGGCGAACCCTGGGTGCAGCCCGCCGTCACCACCGGCACCGCCGCGCACACCGACCCGCACAAGGCGGCGCTCGGCGCGCTCCAGGAGATGGTGCAGATCGACGCGGCCGTCGGGCACTGGTACGGCGGGACCAGGTCGGTGCGGATCCGGCCGGGGGCGCGCTGCGCGGCCCTGCGCAGGCTCGTCGCCCGGCACTGCCATCCGCTGGGCGGGCAGCCCGAGTTCCACCTGCTGCCCAGCGCCGACCTGCCCGGCTTCACCGTCGCCTGTCTGATCCGCGAGCCGGGCGGCCAGATCCCCGCGGTGGCGGTCGGCCTCGGCGCCGACGTACGCCTGGAGTCCGCGATGTACAAGGCGTTCCTGGAAGGCGTCGGGGTGCGGGCGCTCGCGACCTGGACGAGCGTCCAGGACCACGCGTCGGGCGCCGCCCCCGACGACGAGGCGATCTTCGACCTGGAGAGCAACGTCGTCCTCGCCGCGTCCCCCAAGGGCGCCCGCGTGGTCGAGGAGCGCTACGGCGCCTGCGAGGAGGCGAGCTCCGACGACCTGCCGCCGGACCCGGCGGCCCCGGATCCCGAAGCGTCCGTACGCACCCTGGTCCGCGCCTTCCACGACACCGGAAAGCGCCTCTACGGCGGCGATCTGACCACCGTGGACGCGGCCGAACTCGGCTTCGTCGTCGCCCGGTTCTGGAGCCCCGACCTGCTCACCCTGCCGCTGCCCAGCGCCCCGACGGCGGCCCATCCCCGGTTCTCGGCCTACGGAGGGTTCCAGCGGCATGCCCCTCATCCGTTCCCCTGAACTGACCGGCGTCGTACCGGCCGACACCCGTCCACTGCTCGCCGCCACCGTGGTGGTCCTCGGCCTCGCGTCGATGACCGTCGCCTCCCATCTGCACACCCGCTGGGCGGGCCTGCGGCGCCTCCCGATGCTCGGGCTGCACCTCGGGGTGAGCGCGACGGCCGTGCTCGGCGGCGCCGCGCTGCTCGGCACCGGCGTCCTGCGGCCGGTGCGGGACGCGGGCTGGCCGGGGCTGACCGCGGGACTGCTGCTGGGTCCGGCGGTGGCGTACGCGGCGACCCGCGCCGACCGGTCCGTGACCAGGTGGTGGGGGCGGCGGGCCGGGCACGCCGTGCGCGACGACCGTCCGGTGGCGCTGCGTTCGGGGCACGCGCGGCCCGCCGGGGTCGCCGTCGGCGGCGCCGCACGGGCCGGGCGGCGCACCGGGCTCATCGAGGCGCGCAACGACTTCGCGCCGACCTCGGCGGACCTGCGGGTGCGCCTTCCGCTGCTGCTCGCGGTGGCGGTGGCCGAGGAACTCGTCTACCGGGGCGTCCTGTTGGGCCTCGCGCTGCGGGCGGGTCCGGTGGCCGTGGTGGTCTGCGCGGTCCTCGGCGTCCAGCTCGTCTTCGCCGTCTCCCATGTCTTCTTCGGCTGGGGCCAGGTGCTCTCCAAACTGCCGCTGGCCGCGCTCTGCACGGGCGCGGTGCTGCTCACCGGGACGGTGCTGCCCGCCGTGCTCGGGCACGCGCTGTTCAACACCTGGGTCTGGCGCTACCACCGGGCGCGCCCCGCGCCGGCCCGACAGGCCCGCCCGGCCGCGTCGGCGTGGGGGACGGCGCGATGAGCACGCCGCTGCGCGTCCTCGTCCTGGTCGCGGTCGTGGTCCTCTACTACTGGCTCGGCAAGGCCCTGCTGTTCCGGGCCGTGCGGCACCTCGCGGCGGTGACCCGGATCGGCCCGGCGCGCTGGGGCACCGCGCAGCGCGCGGACGTCTTCGAGCTGGCCGCGGCGGGGGCGAGCCACGTCGTCGTGGTGGCGGCCCTGCTCGCGGTGAGCGGGATCGGGCCAGGCGTACTGGTCGGCGGCCTCGCCCGGCCGGAACTGCTCGGGCTCGGCGTGCTCCTGGGCATCGGCGAACTGGCCATCGGCTCGCTGATCTGCCGGGCCCTGATCGAGGTCGGACTGGCGGGCAGGACGCGCCGCCGCGAGCCTCCCACACGCACCAACCCACCTGTAGGCGGCCGGAGTTCAGGGACCGCCTCCCGTACCGCCACGGCCGTCCGCGCGCGGCCCCGCGAGGACCACGGGCTCTTGCTGCGCTCCTGGCTGGGGCGTTCGCGCGGCGGATGGATCCGGCACCACCTCACCGCCCTGAAGGTGCTTCCGCTGTGGGCGGCGCTCGGCCTCACCGGGGTCCAGGTCGCCTCCGAGGAGCTGGTGTTCCGGGGCATCGCCCTCACCTGGCTGCGCGACGCGGGGCCCGCCGTCGCGCTCACCACCTCCGTCGTGCTGTTCGTCGTCATGCAGGCGTTCTTCATGTCTACCTGGCAGGGCGCGATGTTCCCCCTGGTGGGCGGCGTGGTGATGGGGGTCGTGCACGGCCTGGTGTTCTGGGCCGTGCCGGACGTGGCGCCGCTGGTCGTGGCGCACGTCGTGTTCTTCGTGTTCGCCGTCATCTAGCCCGCCCGGTCCGCCGGTCCGCCGTCATCCAACGCGTGGAGCGAGAAGGAGTAGTACGTCATGGAGCACGGCCTGTCGTTTCTTCCCGATGCCGAACACCACGGGCTGCCCGCGCCGGAGTACTTCCGGACGCTGCTCGACCTCAGCAGGCTCGCCGACGAGGCCGGGCTCAGCCATGTGAAGATCACCGAGCACTATCTGCGCGCCTACGGCGGCTACTGCCCGAGCCCGCTGGCCTTCCTGGCGAGCGTCGCCGCCGTCACCACCCGGGTGCGCCTGATGACCGGCTGCGTACTGCCGGTCTTCCACCACCCGGTCCGGCTCGCGTCGGAGACGGCGATGGTGGACGCGCTGAGCGACGGGCGGCTCGACGTCGGGTTCGCGCGCGCCTATCTGCCGTACGAGTTCGAGGCGTTCGGGGTGCCGATGGACGGCAGCCGCGAGCGGTTCACGGCGACGGTGGACGCCGTGCGGCGCCTGTGGACGGAGGAGAAGGTGTCCGTGGACACCCCCTACTTCCGGTTCAACGACGCGACGACGCTGCCCCGCCCGGTGCAGTCGCCGCACCCGCCGACCTGGATCGCGGCCGTCCGCTCCCGGTCGAGCTTCGCCTGGGCCGGCGAGCAGGGGCACGGGCTCCTGGTGACCCCGGCGCTGACGCCGCTTGAGGAGATGGCGGACCACATCGCGGTGTACCGGGAGAGCGCCGAGCAGGCGGGACACCCGGGCGGCCGCGGACGCGTCCTGGCGAGCCTGCCGCTGTACGTCGGCGCGGACGACCGGGAGGCGTTCGCCACCGCGGACCCGCTGCTCGCCCACTATCTGCGGGTGTGGGCCGAGTCGGCGGACGCGTGGACGACGACGGTGTCCACGGACTACCGCGGCTACACCGGCATGAGCCGGGCGATCCGCGCGATGACCCCCGAGTCGTTCCGCACCCTCGGCGGGGCCGTGGTGGGCGGCCCGCGCCGGGTCGCGGACCGCGTCCGGCAGATCGCCGACGTCCTCGACGTGGACGGCTTCCTCTGGCAGGTGGACTTCGGCGCGGTGAGCGGCCCGGTGGCACGGTCCTGCGTGGAGCGCTTCTGCGCGGACGTCCTGCCCGAACTGGCCGTGCGGGACGGGGCGTAGCTGCCGCCCGGCGAGCCCTGGTCGCTAGATCCAGCCGAGCCGGGCCGCCGCGGCGGCCGCCTCGTGGCGGTTGCGGGCGCCGGTCTTGGTGATCGCCCGTGAGAGGTAGTTGCGCACCGTGCCAGGGGACAGCGAGACGGTGGCCGCTATCTCGGCCACCGTCGTCGACTGGCGTGACACGCCGAGGACCTCGCACTCGCGCGGTGTGAGCGGACATCGCTCGGTGAGCAGCGCGCGGACGGACAGTTCCGGGTCGAACACCCGCTCCCCCGCCATGACCCGCCTGATCACGTTCCGCAGGCCGGTGACCGAGACGGTCTTCGTGACGAAGGCGCACGTCCCCGCCGCCACCGCCCTGCGCAGCTGCGCGACGTCACCCGCCGTGGTCAGGATGATGGAGCGCGCGCACGGACAGTGCCTGCGCAGCGCCGCCACGGTCTCCAGGGCCTTCCCGGTCCGCTCCAGGTCGACGAGGACCACGTCCGGGGCGAGCCGGACGGCCTCCCCCACCACATCGGTCCTCGCCCCGCCGCCGCCGACCAGACGCAGCCCCGGCTCCTGTTGCAGAAGGCGCGTAAAGGCCTTCCGGTCGAGCGTGTCGTCCTCCGTCACAAGGACGGTGATCTCTCGTTGCCGGGTCCTCACGGCATTGTCGGTCTCCACTCGGTGCCTCCCCCGTAAGACAGCCGCGGACATCCGTTCAAGGCTGCCACGCCCGCCCTGCCGTGCGCCCCATGGGAATCCGGCCAAGACCCGGGGCCCCAGCAGCCCCGGGCCCCTCTCCCGTCAGGCCACCCGGGCCCCGCGCCGCCACACCTCGGTCACCAGCGGTACGCCGGGACGGTAGGCGAGGTGCACGTGGCTGGGGGCGTCGAGCAGGGCCAGGTCCGCGCGGGCGCCCACCGCGATCCTGCCGACGTCGTCGCGGCGCAGCGCCGCGGCGCCGCCCGCCGTGGCCGACCAGAGCGCCTCGTCGGGGGTCATGCCCATGTCCCGTACGGCGAGGGCGATGCAGAAGGGCACCGAAGAGGTGAAGGACGAGCCAGGGTTGCAGTCCGTGGAGAGGGCGACGGTGGCGCCCGCGTCCAGGATGCGGCGGGCGTCGGGCCACTCGGCGCGGGTGGAGAACTCCGCGCCGGGGAGCAGGGTCGCCACCGTGTCGCTGTTCGCGAGCGCGTCGACGTCCGCGTCCGTGAGGTGCGTGCAGTGGTCGGCGCTGGCCGCGTCCAGTTCCACCGCGAGCTGGACGCCTGGTCCGTACGACAGCTGGTTCGCGTGGATGCGGGGGTGCAGGCCCTTCGCCTTGCCCGCGGTCAGGATCGCGCGGGCCTGGTCGCCGTCGAAGGCGCCCTTCTCGCAGAAGACGTCGATCCAGCGGGCGTGCGGGGCGCAGGCGTCGAGCATCTCGCCCGTCACCAGCTCCACGTACGCCGCCGGGTCGTCCGCGTGGTCGGGCGAGACGATGTGCGCGCCGAGGTAGGTGACCTCGTCCGTGTGGCGTGCCGCGATGCGCAGGGCGCGGGCCTCGTCCTCGACGGTGAGGCCGTAGCCCGACTTCGTCTCGAACGTGGTCGTGCCCTGGCGCAGTGCCTCAGCGAGGTAGCGGGTGACGTTGGCTTCGAGCTCGGCGTCCGTCGCCGCGCGGGTCGCCGCCACCGTCGTGCGGATGCCGCCCGCCGAGTAACCGCGGCCCGACATGCGGGCGTTGAACTCCTGGGTGCGGTCGCCGGCGAAGACGAGGTGGGAGTGCGAGTCCACGAAGCCGGGGATGACGGCGCGGCCTTCGGCGTCGTGCACGGTGTCGGCCGCCGGTGCGTGTGCGGCGGGGCCGGCCCAGGCGATGTGCTCGCCGTCGAGGACGACGGCGGCGTCCTGGACGAGGCCCAGGGGGCTGCCGTCGCCCTGGGAGGGGTCGTTGGTGACGAGGGCGGCGATGTTGGTGATGAGGGTGGTGGGCATGGGGTGGGTCCTCTGCGGGTGAGTGGGGGCGGGCGTCTTGCCTCCGGCGGTTCTTTCCCCGATCCCGCCCCTTCCCGAATCCCCGGCTCCGCCGCCACGGAGCTCATGGAATCACCGGCTCCGCCGAGTTCGTCCTCGAACGCCGGACGGGCTGAATCGGCTACTGGCATTTCAGCCCCTCCGGCGTTTGAGGAGCGGGGTCCGGGGCGGAGCCCCGAGGCAGGGGCGGCCGGGTTGCGTCAGTCTCTGAGCGCCGCGATCGCCTCCGCCAGCGCCGACGGCACGTCGGGGACCAGGGCGTGCACACCGTCGCGTACGACATGACGGCCGCCTGCCACCGTGTGGCGCACGTCCGCCGCCGTTCCGGCGAAGAGCACCGCCTCCGCGGCCAGGCGCGGCACGGGACCCGCCGTACGGACCGAGTCGAGGGCGACAGTGGTGAGGTCCGCCAGAGCCCCCGGCTCGATCACGCCCGCGTCGGGCCAGCCGAGCGCCGCGTGCCCGTCGGCGGACGCCGCGCGCAGCAGCGCCGCCGCCGTCCAGTGGCCGCGCGTGTGCGAGCGCAGCCGCTCGTCGAGCTCCATCGCCCGCGCCTCTTCGAGGATGTCGATCACCGCGTGGCTGTCGCTGCCCAGGGAGAGCGGGCTGCCCGCGCGCTGGAGGCGGACCGCGGGGCCGATCCCGTCGGCCAGGTCGCGCTCCGTCGTCGGGCACATGCACGTGCCGGTGGCGGACCGGCCGATGAGCGCGATGTCCTCGTCCGTGAGGTGCGTGTTGTGGACGCCCGTGGTGCGCGCGCCGAGCACCCCGTGGTCCGCGAGCAGCCGCGTCGGCGTGCGGCCGTGGACGGCGAGGCACGCCTCGTTCTCCGCCGTCTGCTCGGAGAGGTGGACGTGGAGGGGGGCGTTGCGGGCCTCCGCCCATTCCACCACCGCGCCCAACTGCCGCGCGGGGACCGCCCGTACGGAGTGGATCGCCGCGCCGATGCGCGCGTGGTCGCGGTCCTTGAGGAGTGCGGCCCGCTCCGCCCACGCCTGCGTCGTACCGTCCGAGAAGCGCAGCTGGTGGCGGTCGGGCGCCTTGCCGCGCTGCTCGTCGAGCAGGCCGGAGGCGACGTACGCCGTGTCCAGGAGCGTGATCCGGACGCCCGCGTCGGCGGCCGCCTGGATGAGCGCCTCGCCCATCGCGTTGGGGTCGGCGTACGGGGTGCCGCCGGGGCCGTGGTGGAGGTAGTGGAACTCGCCGACCGTGGTGATGCCGGCGAGCGCCATCTCCGCGTACACCGCGCGGGCGAGCGCGTGGTACGTGTCGGGCGTCAGCCGGTCCGCCACCGAGTACATGACCTCGCGCCACGTCCAGAAGGTGCCGGAGCCGACCTGGACCGTGCCGCGCAGCGCCCGGTGGAAGGCGTGCGAGTGGGCGTTGGCGAGGCCGGGGAGGGTCAGGCCGCGCAGCACCGTCGCGCCTGGCGGGGGCGCGTCGGCACCCGTGCGGACGGCCGTGATCCGGTCGCCGCTCACCTCCACCGCCACGCCCGGCTCCACATGGGTGCCGAGCCAGGCGTGCTCCAGCCAGTACGTCTCCGTCTTCACCTGCACGCGAGCCCTTCCAGTACGTCGGCGAGTGCGGTCACCCCGGCCAGGCAGTCGTCCTCCGCCGCGTGTTCGGCCGGGGAGTGCGAGACGCCCGTGGGGTTCCGTACGAACAGCATGGCGGTGGGGATCGAGCCGGACAAAATACCCGCGTCGTGTCCCGCGCCCGTGCCGAGGACGGGGAGCGCCCGTTCCCCGCCGAGGATCGCGCCCAGCTCGTCGCGGAGCGCGTGCTCGAACTCGATCACCGGCGTGAAGGACTCGCGCACGACGTCGAGGTCGATGCCGTGCCGCTCCGCGTACTCACGGGCGGCCTTCTCGATGCCGGTGACGACCGTGTCCAGGGACTCCTGGTCGGGGGCGCGCGAGTCCAGCCAGCCGCGTACGAGGGAGGGAATCGCGTTGACGCCGTTCGGCTCGACGGAGATCTTGCCGAACGTGGCGACCGCGCCCGCGAGTTCGGCCTCGCGGCGGGCGGCGAGGACCGTCTCCGCGTAACTCAGCATCGGGTCGCGGCGGTCGACGAGCCGGGTGGTGCCCGCGTGGTTGGCCTCGCCCCTGAAGTCGAAGCGCCAGCGGCCGTGCGGCCAGATCGCGGAGGCGATGCCGACGGGGTCGCCGGACAGGTCCAGGGCGCGGCCCTGCTCGACGTGCAGCTCCACGAACGCGCCGATGCGGGCGAGGCGTTCGGGGTCGGGGCCGATGCCGTACGGGTCGTAGCCCGCCGCCTCCATCGCCTGCGGCAGCGTCACGCCGTCGCCGTCGCGCAGCCGGTGCGCGGCCTCGATGGTGAGCTGTCCCGCGGTGAGGCGGGAGCCGACGCAGGCGAGGCCGAAGCGGGCGCCTTCCTCGTCGCCGAAGTTGACCAGCGCGAGCGGGCGGGTGAACTCCACTCCCCTGTGGCGGAGTTCGTCGAGCGCGGCGAAGGAGGAGACGACGCCGAGGGGGCCGTCGAAGGCGCCGCCGTCGGGGACGGAGTCCAGGTGGGAGCCGGTGACGACGGCGTCCCCTTGGCTCGGGTCGCCCAGCCAGGCCCATTGGTTGCCGTTGCGGTCCAGTTCGTAGGTGAGACCGCGGGACTCCGCCTGGTCCTTGAACCAGGTACGGCAGTCGGCGTCGGCCTCCGTCCAGGCGTATCTGCGATAGCCGTGGGAGCCGGCGTCCCGCCCGATCGGGGCCAGGTCGCGCCACATCTCCTGGAACGACGGGGGCGATGCCGCGGGGCTCCGCCCCGAACCCCGCTCCTCAAACGCCGGAGGGGCTGATTCCGTAGCCGGAGAGGCTGATTCCGTCACGCGTCCTCACCCTCGCGCATCGGCACGCGTACGCCCTTCTCCGCCGCCACCGACTCCGCGATGTCGTACCCCGCGTCCACGTGCCGGATGACACCCATACCGGGGTCGTTGGTGAGCACCCGGCGGATCTTCTCGCCCGCGAGCTTCGTGCCGTCGGCGACCGAGACCTGGCCCGCGTGCAGGGAGCGGCCCATGCCGACGCCGCCGCCGTGGTGGATGGAGACCCAGGAGGCGCCGGACGCGACGTTCACCATGGCGTTCAGGAGCGGCCAGTCGGCGATCGCGTCGGAGCCGTCGAGCATGCCCTCGGTCTCGCGGTACGGGGAGGCGACGGAGCCGGTGTCGAGGTGGTCGCGGCCGATCGCGAGCGGGGCGGCGAGGGTGCCGTCGGCGACCATGTCGTTGAACATGTCGCCCGCCTTGTCGCGCTCGCCCTGGCCGAGCCAGCAGATGCGGGCGGGCAGGCCCTGGAAGTGGACGCGCTCGCCGGCCATCCTGATCCAGCGGTGCAGCGACTCGTTCTCCGGGAAGAGGTCGAGGAGCGCCTTGTCCGTCTTGTGGATGTCGGACGCCTCGCCGGACAGCGCCGCCCAGCGGAACGGGCCCTTGCCCTCGCAGAAGAGCGGGCGGATGTAGGCGGGGACGAAGCCGGGGAACGCGAACGCCCGCTCGTAGCCCGCGAGTTGGGCCTCGCCGCGGATCGAGTTGCCGTAGTCGAAGACCTCGGCGCCCGCGTCCATGAAGCCGACCATGGCCTCGACGTGCCGGGCCATGGACTCGCGGGCGCGCTGTGTGAAGCCCGCCGGGTCCTTCTCGGCCGCCGTCGCCATGTCGTCGAAGTCGACGCCGGAGGGGAGGTAAGCGAGCGGGTCGTGGGCGGAGGTCTGGTCCGTCACGATGTCGATGGGGGCGGACTCGGCGAGCATGCGGGGCAACAGGTCGGCCGCGTTGCCGAGCAGGCCGATGGAGAGCGGACGGCGCGCGTCGCGCGCCTCGACGGCGAGCTGCAGCGCGTGCTCCAGCGAGTCGGCCTTCACGTCCAGGTACTTGTGCTCGATGCGGCGCTCGATGGCGCGCGGGTCGACGTCGATACAGATCGCGACGCCGTCGTTCATCGTGACCGCGAGGGGCTGGGCGCCGCCCATGCCGCCGAGACCGGCGGTGAGGGTGATGGTCCCGGCGAGCGTGCCGTTGAACTTCTTGGCGGCGACGGCGGCGAACGTCTCGTACGTGCCCTGGAGGATGCCCTGGGTGCCGATGTAGATCCACGACCCCGCGGTCATCTGGCCGTACATGGTGAGGCCGAGGGCCTCCAGGCGGCGGAACTCCTCCCAGTTCGCCCAGTCGCCGACCAGGTTGGAGTTGGCGATCAGGACGCGCGGCGCCCACTCGTGGGTCTGCATCACGCCGACGGGGCGGCCGGACTGGACGAGCATCGTCTCGTCCTGCTTGAGGGTCTTCAGGGTGCGCACCATGGCGTCGAAGGAGCGCCAGTCGCGGGCCGCCTTGCCGGTGCCGCCGTAGACGACGAGCTTGTCGGGGTGCTCGGCGACCTCGGGGTCGAGGTTGTTCTGGAGCATGCGGAGGGCGGCTTCCTGCTGCCATCCCAGGGCGCTCAGTTCAGTGCCGCGAGGTGCCCGAACGGGGCGGGGTCCTGACATGGCGGTGCCTCCAAGCATGCGACTGTGACCTTGTTATTCACATCCTGATGGCCTGAATAGCCCTAGTCAATAGCGAACGAATGCACGAGTACGCCAGCGGTGTCACGCCCCGGATGATTGGCTGGATCACATGGGCCACGACGAGGAACGCGCACAGCACCCCCACGGCGAGCCGGGCCGGGAGACCGCCCCGGACGAGGAGAAGACGCAGGACCTGCGCGCGAGTACCGACAGCGCGGCCCGCCGCGACCAGGCCGTCCGCGCCGCCGTCGAACAGGGTGTCGTCGGACCCGCCGCCCCCGTCGTCGGCCTGCTCGACGTCACCGGCATCCGCGCGGCCGCCGCCGAGCTGCGCGCCGCCTTCGACGCCGTCGTCGAGCCCGGCACCCCCGTGCTGCACGCCTTCGCGGTCAAGGCCGCCCCGCTGGTCCCGGTCCTCAGGCTGCTGCGCTCGGCGGGCATCGGCGCCGAGGTGGCGAGCCCCGGCGAGCTCGCCATCGCCAAGGCCGCGGGCGTCGCGCCCGCGGACACCGTCCTCGACTCCCCCGCCAAGACCCCCGCCGAACTGCGCCAGGCCCTGGCGCTCGGCATCGCCGTGAACGCGGACAACCCGCAGGAGCTGGCCCGCATCGACACGCTCGTCCAGTCGGCGCCGACCGGCTCCCCGATCGGCCTGCGCGTGAACCCGCAGATCGGCGGCGGCTCGATCGGCGCCGTGTCGACGGCGACGGCCACCGCCAAGTTCGGGGTGCCGCTGCGCGACCCCGGCGCCCGCGACTGGCTCCTCCAGGCCTACCTCGACCGGCCGTGGCTGACCCGCCTGCACGCCCACTCCGGGTCGCAGGGCATGACGCTCGAAATGATGGTGCGGGGCGTCACGGCGGCGTACGAACTGGCCGAGGAGGTCAACGAACGCGCGGGCCGGCGACAGATCGACACGATCGACATCGGCGGCGGGCTCCCCGTCAACTTCTCCTCGGACGAGGTCAGTCCGACCCACGCGCAGTACGCCCGCCGCCTCAAGGCCCGCGTGCCGGGACTGCTCGACGGGCGCTACGGCCTGGTCACCGAGTTCGGCCGCTCGCTGCTCGCCAAGCACGGCACGATCCTCGCCCGCGTCGAGTACGTGAAGAAGTCCGGCGGCCGCCCGATCGCGCTGACCCACGCGGGCGTGCAGGTGGCGACGCGGACCGTGTACGCGCCCGCGTCGTGGCCGCTGCGGATCGCCGCGTACGACGCGAAGGGCCGTCCGAGGAGCGGCCCCGCCGTCGGCCAGGACGTGGCGGGCCCGGCCTGCTTCGCGGGCGACCTGCTCGCCGAGAACCGCCCGCTGCCGCTGCTCGAACAGGGCGACTACGTGGCGGCGCTGGACACCGGCGCCTACTACTTCGCGCACCACTACTCGTACAACAGCCTGGCCAGGCCCGGCATCTACGGCTTCTCGCCGTACGCGGACGAGGTGCGCTTCGCCGCGGTGCGCGAGCCGCAGACGCTCGACGAGATCGTGGCGGAGGCGGGCGGCGGCGCGGAGCGGGACGCGCTGCGCCACCTCTGAACTCGCCACCCCTGAACGCACCACCCCTGAACGCACCACCCCTGAACGCGCCACCCCTGAACGCGCCCCCTTCCCCCGGCGTCCGGCCGAACGCTCCCCCGCTCCCGAACTCGCGGCGCAACGCGGTCAGTTGACCGAAGAATCCGGTCCCGCACGGACCACGTCGCGTCGCTCTGCGCACCGATCCTGTCGGTCCAGGGCATGTTCACCGGGAAAGTGCCGGAACCCCCCGGAATCCTCACGCCAGTGCGTACCTTCCTCGTCACCGGGTGATGGGGATCGCCCGGCGCACCATGGGGATGGGGAAGAGGTCCGCGCGTGCCCGGAATCGACGAGTGTCTGCTCGAAGCGATGACACTGCCCGGGGCGCGCGGGGCCGCGATCGTCGACTGGACCAGTGGGCTCTCCCTCGGGGCGGTCGGCGATTCGCCCAACGGAGACCACGAGGCGACCGCGGCCGAGGCCGCCGAGGTGGCGCGGGCCGCCGTCGAGTACCGCGCCTTCGCCCCCGCCGAAGGGCCGCTCGACGAGCCCGCCGACGACGGGGGCCTGCCCGTCGAGGACCTCATGCTCACCACCAGGACGGGCTTCCACCTGATCCGCTTCGTGGCGACGACCTTCGACAGCAGCGTCTTCCTGCACCTCTGGCTCGACCGGGACAACGGCAACCTCGCGCTCGCCCGCATCCGGCTGCGCGACCTCGCCGAGCGGCTGGTCCTGGCATGACCACCGCCCAGGCCCAGGCCCAGGCCCCGGCGACCGCCACGTCGCCGATGCTGCTGCGCCTCGCCGCCGAGCACGCCACCGGGGTGCTGCTGCGCGGCCAGGGCACCCTCTACCTCGCGGACGGCAGCATCGTGCACGCCGAGAGCCCCGCGGCGCCCGGCCTCGACGTGCTGCTCACCGCCGGGGGCGTGCTGCCCAGGCAGGGCTGGGAGGAGGCGCTCACCGAGGCGGGCACCCGCAACGAGGTGGGGCGCCATCTGGTCGACAGCGGGCGGGTGGCGGCCGGCGAACTGGAGCTGTGCCACCTCGGCGCGCTCTTCGACGCCGCGTACTTCGTGCTCGGCCCGGCCGGCGGCCCCACCCGGTTCCGCTACGGCGTCGCGCACTGGCTCGGCCGGGTGCGCCCGGTGCCGGTCGCCGCGGTGGACCGGGAGTCGCGGCGGCGCCGGGCGCTGCTCGACGGGATATGGCCCGACGCGGCGATCGACGAAGCGCCCGTGGTGCCCAGGCCGCCCGCGCCCGGCCAGTCGGTGACCGCGCGGCAGCGGGCCGTGCTGCGGCTCGCCGACGGGGTCCGCACCCCCACCGCGATCGCCTGGGCCCTCGGCAGGCCCGCCTTCCACACCCTGGTCGAGGTCCGGCGCCTTGCCGCCGCGGGGCTCGTGAGCACACCCCGGGCACGGGCCTCGCCGGAGCCGCGGGCCGACCCCGCCTGGGCCGAGGAGATCCACGCGGCCGTCGGGGTCTCCGCCGACCCGGACATCGACCTGCTCCGCCGGCTCCGTGACGCACTGGAGGCAAGCCTGTGAAGCCCCGCACCGCGCCCCGGACCGCGCACCTGCCCATATGAAGCTCTCCGCGCTCTGGCGGCGCTCCGGGAGGAGGCAGCAGATGCCTGCCGAAGCCGAGGTACTCGGCGAACTGAGACGGCTGCGGTCACGGATACCCCAGCTCACAGGGGCCCTCGCGGCCAGTGTCGACGGACTGGTGCTCGCCCAGGACGCCACGGACGTGGAGGTGGAGGGCGTCTGCGCGCTCACCGCCGCGGCCCTCGGCGTGGCCCTGCGGCTCGCCGAGGAGACGCACCAGGGCGACTTCAAGGAGCTGATCGTCCGCGGTGAGAAGGGCTACGTCGCCACGTACGCGGCCGGGTCCTGCGCGGTCCTGACCCTGCTCGCCGAGCCCCGCATCAACGTCGGCCGACTGCATCTGGAGGCCCGCAGGTCCAGCGCCCTCATCGGAGAACTGGTCGACGCCGCCGTCCAACGAGCGGAGGAAGCCTGACCCATGCCCCCGACCTCACCCGCATCACCCTCATCGTCCGGTCCACCACGGACATCCAGCCGAAGGAAAGGAAGTGCGAAGCTCATGGCCAACACGGAGGCCGCACTCAAAGAGACGGCCACAGCGATCGAAGGCGTCATCGGCACCGCCCTGGTCGACTACACCAGCGGCATGGCGCTCGGCACGCTCGGCGGCGGCAAGGAACTGGACCTGTCCGTCGCCGCGGCGGGCAACACCGACGTGGTGCGCGCGAAGCTGCGCACCATGGAGATGCTGGGCCTCAAGGACGAGATCGAGGACATCCTGATCTCGCTCGGCTCGCAGTACCACCTGATCCGGCTCATCAAGGGCCGCAACAACAACGGTCTGTTCCTCTACGTGGCCCTCGACAAGAACCGGGCCAACCTGGCCATGGCGCGCCACCAGCTCAAGCGCATCGAGGCCGAGCTGGACGTCTGAGGACGCGGGCACGGGGCACCCCCCGCGGGCCGCCCCGTGCCCAGGCTCTGAGGTTCCTCAACTCGCGCATGGTGACGTGGATCACGGGCAGACCCCCTTCTTCAGACCCGTACCCGGTCTCGGGGGAGGCACCTGTGACGACGTCCGGCACATCCACCACCGCTCCACCGCCCGCCGAAGAAGGCGGTCTGCACCGCGCCATCGGCCCCAAGCTGCTGATCCTCTTCGTGATCGGCGACATCCTCGGCACCGGCATCTACGCCACCACCGGCAAGGTGGCGGGCAAGGTCGGCGGCGCGCTCTGGGTGCCGTTCGCGATCGGCTTCGTCGTGGCGATCCTGACGGCCGCCTCGTACGTCGAACTGGTCGGCAAGTACCCGAAGGCGGCGGGCGCCGCGCTCTACACGCAGAAGGCGTTCAAGACGCCGTTCCTCACGTTCATCATCGCCTTCATGGTGATGTGCTCGGGGCTCTCGTCGGCGAGCGCGGCGGCCCGCGCGTTCAGCGGCGACTACCTCGGCGAGCTCACGAACGACGCGCTGCCGCCGACCCTGATCGCCATCGTCTTCATCGTGCTGCTCGCCGCCCTGAACATGCGCGGCGTCTCGGAGTCGGTGAAGACCAACGTGGTGCTCACGCTCGTCGAACTGACCGGCCTCATGATCATCCTCGGGATCGGCGCGTACGCCGTGCTGACCGGGGACGGCGAGCCCTCGCGGCTCACCGAGTTCCAGACGGACGGCAGCGGATACGCCCTGATGACCGGGGTGTTGGGGGCCACCGCGCTCGGCTTCTTCGCCTTCGTCGGCTTCGAGGACTCGGTCAACATGGCCGAGGAGACCAAGGATCCGGTGCGCACCTTCCCCCGCGCGATCTTCATCGGCGTCGCGGTGACCGGCACGATCTACGTCCTGGTCGCGCTGGTCTCCTCCCTCCTTGTCGACCACAAGACGCTGGAGGGATCGAGCGGCCCGCTGCTCGAAGTGGTGAAGGCGGGCGGCGTGGACTTCCCGCACAAACTCTTCGCCCTGATCGCCCTGTTCGCGGTCACCAACTCGGCGCTGATCAACATCATGATGGCCTCGCGGCTCTGCTACGGCATGGCCAACGAACGCATCCTGCCGCGCGCCATGGGCCGCGTCCTGTCCCGGCGCCGCACGCCGGTCGTCGGCATCGTCTTCGTCTCGCTGCTGGCGATCGGCCTGGTCTCCACGGGCGAGATCGAGGGCCTCGGCGACACCACGGCGTTCCTGCTGCTCTGCGTGTTCGCGGTGGTCAACATCGCCGTCCTGGTGCTGCGCCGCGACCCGGTCGACCACCAGCACTTCCGTACGCCGACGGCGCTTCCGGTGCTCGGCGCGGTCACCGCGCTGATCCTGGCGAGCCCGCTGGCCGACCGCCCCGCCGAGGTCTACATCCGGGCGGGCGTCCTGATGGCCGTCGGGGTGGGCCTGTGGGTGGTGAACAAGCTGGTCCTGAGGGCGCGGGGCGAGGACTGAGCGGCGCCCCGCGGGCGGCGGCCCGGGTCACTCCACGAACAGGCCCCGCGCCGCCGCCCGTACGTCGAACTCCTCCAGGCGCGCCTGCGCGTCCGGCAGCCCGTCGCACATGGCCTCCAGGAGGACCCGGCCGAGCAGCATCGGGGCGCAGGCCGTGTCGAAGGCGAGGCCCGTGCCGACCGCGGCGGGCAGCAGCAGGTCGCTGTGGGCGGCGACCGGCGCGAACGCGGAGTCGGCGACGGTCACCACGGTCAGGCCCGCCGAGCGCGCGTAGGCGAGCGCGTCGACGACCTCGCGGGGGTGGCGGGGCAGCGCGAAGCAGAGCAGCGCGGTGGCCCCGGCCCTGACCGCCGCGTCGACGCGGTCGGCGAGCATCGTGCCGCCCTCGTGCAGGAGGCGTACGTCGGGGTGGACCTTGGCGGCGAAGTACGAGAAGCCGTACGCCTGGGACGCGGCGGCCCGCAGGCCGAGGACGGGCAGCGGGCGCGAGGCGGCGAGGAGCCGCCCCGCGCGCTCCACCGGCTCGGGGTCGGCGAGGAGTTCGGCGAGGTGGCGCAGGTTCTCGATCTCCGCCTCGACGGCCTGCTGGTACTCGTTGAGGGAGTCGCCCGCCGCCGTCTCCGGGGGCGCCACGTCCCGCAGGTGCCTGCGCAGCGCCGGGTAGCCGTCGAAGCCGAGCGCGACGGCGAAGCGGGTCACCGACGGCTGGCTGACCCCGGCGAGTTCGGCCAGTTCGACGCTGGAGAGGAAGGGGACGTCGGCGGCCCGGCGCACCATGCAGTGCGCGATGCGGCGCTGCGTGGGCGTGAGCCGGTGCCCTTCGAAGAGCACCTGCAACCGCGCCGCGGGACTGTCACTCATACCGTTCCCCTCACCACACCCGATCCCTCGGCGGCCGTTCCCTGCCCGCCGCCCAGTTCCGTCCACAGCTCGGTGAACCGGTCGAGCAGCCCGGCGGCCGCCGTCACATCATCCGTCAGCGGCCGGTCGGCGAGTTCCGCGTCGAGCACCTCGTCGGCGAGCGCGAAGGCGCGGCCGACCGGGAGCGCCGGGTCGAGCCGCATGTCGCGCTGCCTCAACGCCCTGACGGAGGCGACCAGTTCACACCCCACCACCAGCCGGTACGCCGCGCAGGCGCGCAACGTCTGACGGGCGGCGAGGGAAGCGAAGCTGGCCTGCTCCTCGACGCCGCGGGAGAGCACCGCGTGGCCGAGCGAGGCGGGCGCGGAGAAGGCCCGCAGGTCGCCGAGGGCCGCCCCGGCCGCGTATTCGAGGATCATCACGCCCGACGAGGCCGGTTCGCCGTCGGCGAGGAAGGGCCGCAGACGTGTGAAGCCCGGTTCGTTCAGGGTGGACAGGCGCGAGGTGGAAAGCCGCGCGGCCTGCGTGGTGGCGAGCCTGAAGTGGTCCAGGGACAGCGCGAGTTGGGCGAGGTAGAAGCCGCCGTGGTGGTAGGCGGCCAGGTCGTCGGGCGAGATCAGCGGGTTCTCGGCGGCCGCGTTGATCTCGACGGTGAGGACGTCTTCGAGCGCGTCGGCCGCGTCGTGCGCGGGGCCGTGGATCTGCGGCACGCAGCGGAAGCCGTAGGGGTCCTGGATGCGGCCGAGCGGCGGCGTGGGCCGGTCGGGGGCGCCGAGCAGCTGCCGCATGCGTTCGGCGACCGCGTACGAGCCGGGGTGGCGCCGCGCCTCGTGGACGGGCAGCGCGTACGCCTCGTACGAACCGTCGACCGCCATCAGGGAGAGCGCGGCGACCACCTGGGTGGCGGCGATCAGGCCGCGCAGCTCGTGCAGGGCGAGCGCGGACTGGCCGAGGGTGAGGGCGTTGCTGCTGATCAGGGCGAGGGCGTCGTTGTTGTCGAGGGGCTGGGGCGCGGGGGCGGCGCCGGGGCCCCGCCAGGGGTGCTCGCCCGCGAGCGCGAGGCCCATCTGGGCGAGGGCCGCGATGTCGCCGGTGCCGACCGAGCCGAACTCGTTGACCGTGGGGTAGGCGCCGGCCTCCAGGGCCTCGCAGAGGGCGGTGACCACGCTGGGGCGCAGGCCGGCGCCGCCCGCGAGGAGCTGGTTGGCGCGGACCGCGAGCATGGCGCGGACCTGCCGGGCGGGCAGCTCGTCGCCGATGGCACCGGCGTGCGAGCGCAGCAGCCGCAGGCCGTGGTCGGCGGCCGCCTCGGTCGGCACGTCCTCGTTCCGGTTGGCGCCCACTCCGGTGGAATGGCCGTAGACGCGGCCCCAGGCGGCGATCTCTCGGGCGGCGTTCCAGGAGTTCTCCGCGCGTTTCATCCCGTCGGTCGCGGGGACGGGCAATGCATCCGATTCGGCCAGACGTACGACATCTGCGACCATCAGTCCCCGGCCGTCGAGGACGACGACCTTTTCCCTGTCGCCGGTCGCCATGTCCGCGATACGAGACGACTTCACTCGCATTCCCTCCTCAATCGGACGCCCTGTCTTGCCCATCGGCCACTTGTTACCAGTGATTTACGCCGACGCGGCCAAAAGTATTGACAACCTATTCAGCCAGCAAGAACTCTGCATGACGATATACAGCCGGGCAAGGGACTCCACATGATCCAATTCGATACGGTCCACAAGCGCTTCCCGAACGGCACCACCGCGGTCCACGACCTGAACCTCGACATGCCGGAAGGCGGCGTGACCGTACTCGTCGGATCCTCCGGTTGCGGCAAGACGACGACCCTCCGCATGATCAACCGAATGGTCGACCCGACCTCGGGGACCATCCGCGTCGGCGGCCGTGACGTCCTCGAACAGGACGCGGCCGAACTGCGCCGCTCCATCGGCTACGTCATCCAGCAGTCCGGGCTCTTCCCGCACCGCACGGTCCTCGACAACATCGCCACGGTGCCGCTGCTGCTCGGCTGGGGCCGCAGGAAGGCGCGGGCCAGGGCGGCCGAGCTCCTGGAGACGGTCGGCCTCGCCACCGACGCGGGCAAGCGCTACCCGCACCAGCTCTCCGGCGGCCAGCAGCAGCGCGTCGGCGTGGCCCGCGCGCTCGCCGCGGACCCGCCGGTGCTCCTCATGGACGAGCCGTTCGGCGCGGTGGACCCCGTGGTCCGCACCCAGCTCCAGGACGAACTCCTCCGCCTCCAGCGGGAGTTGAACAAGACCATCGTCTTCGTCACGCACGACATCGACGAGGCCGTGCGGCTCGGCGACCGCATCGCCGTCTTCCGCACCGGCGGCCACCTCGTGCAGTGCGCCGAGCCCGGCGAACTGCTCGCCCGCCCGGCGGACGACTTCGTCGCGGACTTCCTCGGGGCGGAGCGCGGTCTGAAGCTGCTGTCCCTGGTCACCCTGGCCGACGTCCCCCAGGGCCCGGCCCCGCAGGGCGGCGCATGGACGCTCCGCCTGGACGCTGCCGGAGCGCCGCTCGCCTGGCGGCACAAGGACGGGGACGCGGCGGACGTTCCCGTACGGGCCCTTCGGGACACGGACTCGCTGCTCGCCGCCCTCGACGAGTCCATATCCGCCCCGACGGGCCTGGTGGCCCGCGTCGACGCGGAGGGACGCCTGACGGGGGTCTCGTCCCGGGAGGAGATCCACGAGAGCGCCGGCGCGGCGCACGAGAGAAGCCGCGGCCCGGCGGGGGCCGGCCGCGCAGTTCCCCGCGCCCCTGAGTCGTCCACCTCGCCCCGCGCCGAGGGGCCCCTGGAAGGGGCGCGGGGAACTGCGCGAGCAACCACAACCGACCCGCAGCCGCCAGGCAACCGCGGAGGGCAGACGAACCCGCGCCCCACGGACGACACGAGCGACACGGACGGCGCGAGCAACACGGACGGCACGAGCCACACGGACGCCGAGGAAACCCCGTGACCGTCGACTGGTCGTGGATCGGCGACCACACCGACGACCTCACCACCCTCACCCTCTCCCACCTCCAGGCCGCCCTCTCCGCCGTCTTCTTCGGCCTCCTGATATCCCTGCCGCTCGCCGTCGTCGCGCACCGCGTGCGCCGGCTGCGCGGGCTGCTGCTCGGGCTGTCGAACGTCCTGTTCACCATCCCGTCCATCGCGGTCTTCGTGCTGCTGCTCCCGGTCAGCGGCCTCACCCGCACCACCACCGTGACCGGCCTGACGATCTACACCCTCGTCGTGCTGCTCAGGAACACCGTCGAGGGCCTGGACTCCGTCCCCGTACGGACTAAGGAGGCCGCGAAGGCCATGGGCACGCGGCCGCTGCGGACGCTGCTCACCGTCGAACTGCCCCTCGCGCTGCCGGTGATCATGGCGGGCGTACGCATCGCGACGGTCATGTCGATCTCGCTGGTCTCCGTCGCGACCTACATCGGCGACGGCGGGCTCGGGCAGCTCTTCACGGACGGCTTCCAGCGCAACTTCCCCACCCCCGTGATCGTCGGCGTCGTCCTCACCCTGCTGCTCGCGCTCGTCGCGGACGCGCTGCTCGTCGCCCTCCAGTACGTCCTGACGCCCTGGAACCGTCGCCGGAAGGGCGCGTGACATGTACGAACTCTTCAAGGACCTCGGCGCCTGGCTGGTCAGCGGCGAACAGTGGACGGGCCCCGACGGCATCGGGCACCGGCTCGCCGAGCACCTCCAGTACTCGCTGCTCGCCACGCTGATCGCCGCCGTCATCGCGCTGCCGGTCGGCCTGCTCATCGGGCACACCGGACGCGGCGCGTTCGTCGCCATCAACCTGTCCTCGTTCGGCCGCGCGCTGCCCACCGTGGGCCTCGTCGTCCTCGTCTTCCTGGCGAGCGGCCTGTCCATGTGGCCCGTCTACATCGCGCTCGTCGCCCTCGCGGTGCCGTCCATCGTCACCAACACGTACGCGGGCATGACCGCCGTCGACGCGGAGGTGAAGGACGCCGCGCGCGGCCAGGGCATGCGGGCCCACCAGGTGCTGTTCCAGGTCGAGTTGCCGCTCGCGCTGCCGCTGATCATGACGGGCCTGCGGCTCGCGCTGATCCAGGTCGTCGCGACCGCCACCATCGCCGCGTACGTCTCCTTCGGCGGACTCGGCCGCTACGTCTTCGACGGGCTCGCCCAGCGCGACCTGGTCCAGGTGCTCGGCGGCGCCGTGCTCGTGGCCCTCGTCGCCGTCGTCCTCGACCTCGCGCTCTCCGCACTCCAGCGCGTCCTCTTCCGTCACCGCCCCGCCAAGTCCGCCTAGGAGCAAGCAAGATGCCCCCCATCAACCGCAGGAAACTCCTCGGCGGGCTCCTCGCCGCCGCCTCCGTCCCCGCGCTCGCCTCGTGCAGCGGCGGCATCACCTCCCTCGACGGCGGCGGCTCCGGCGGCGGGGGCGGCGGGTCGAGCAAGGACGGCGTGACCATCGGCACCGCCAACTTCACCGAGAACCAGGTCCTGGGACACCTGTACGCCGCCGCCCTCGAAGCGGCGGGCGTCAGCACCAAGGTCCGCCCCAACCTCGGCACCCGCGAGATCCTCATCCCCGCGCTCAAGGGCGGCGACATCGACCTGCTGCCCGAGTACCAGGGCGCCCTCCTGCACTACCTGGACACCAAGGCGAAGGCCACCGAGGAGGGCGAGATGCAGAACGCCCTCGCCATGGCCCTGCCGCGCGGCCTGCAGATCCTGCCGTACGGGATGGCCGAGGACTCCGACGCGTTCGTCGTCACCCGCGAGACCGCCGACGAGTACGGCCTCAAGTCCCTCGCCGACCTGGCGAAGCACAACGGCAAGCTCGTCATCGGCGCCGCCCCCGAGGTGAAGAAGCGCGAGGTCGGCGCGGTCGGCCTCAAGGACGTGTACGGCGTGGAGTTCAAGGAGTTCAAGTCCCTGGACTCCTCGGGCCCGCTGGTGAAGGGCGCGCTGCGCAAGGGCGACGTCGACGTGGCGAACCTCTTCACCACCGACACCGACATCGTCGCCGAGAAGTGGGTCGTCCTCACCGACCCCAAGAACCTGATCCCCGGCCAGCACGTCGTCCCGCTGATCGCCGACCGCAAGGCCGACTCGACCGTACGCAAGGCGCTCGCCCGGCTCGGCGCCCGTCTGACGACCGAGGACCTCACCGAGCTCAACCGCCTGGTGGACAAGGACAAGAAGGACCCGGAGGACGTCGCCCAGGACTGGGCGGAGAAGCACGGCATCACCAAGAAGTAGCGGCAGCACCGAGAAGTAGCTGAAGGAACGCACCAACTCACGGCAGACAGCAGGGAGTTCAGCGCATCATGGCAGCAGAGGATCTCGTGGAGCGGCGCTCCATCGACGTCGTCCCCGACGACGAACGGCACGGCACGGCGTTCAGTCAGTTCACCCTCTGGCTCGGCGCCAACCTCCAGATCACCGCGGTCGTCACGGGCGCGCTCGCCGTCGTCTTCGGCGGCGACGTGGTCTGGTCGCTCGTCGGCCTCGTCCTCGGCAACCTCCTGGGCGGCGCGGTGATGGCGCTGCACTCCGCGCAGGGGCCGAAGCTGGGCCTGCCGCAGATGATCCAGTCCCGCGCCCAGTTCGGCGTGAAGGGCGCGGTCGTCCCGCTGCTCCTGGTGATCCTGATGTACGTCGGGTTCTTCGCGAGCGGCAGCGTGCTCGCCGGGCAGGCCACCGCCGAGCTCACGCACACGAACGACACCACCGGCATCGTGGTCTTCGCCGTGATCACCGCGGTCATGGCGGCGGTCGGCTACCGCGTCATCCACGTCCTCGGCCGGGTGGCGAGCGTGATCTGCGCGCTCGCCTTCGTCTACCTCGGTATCCGTCTCCTGGACCGCGTCGACCTCTCCGCGCTCCTGCACGACGCCCACTTCGACCTGCCGATGTTCCTGCTCGCCGTCTCCCTCTCGGCCTCCTGGCAGCTCGCCTTCGGCCCGTACGTGGCGGACTACTCGCGTTACCTGCCGCGTACGACGTCGGCGAAGGCCACCTTCTGGTGGACCCTGTCGGGCTCGGCGATCGGCTCGCAGTGGTCGATGACGTTCGGCGTCCTGGTGGCGGCGAGCGCGGGCGACGCCTTCCTCGCCAACCAGGTCGGCTACGTCGTCGGCCTCGGCGGCACCGGCCTGATCGCCTCCTTCCTCTACTTCGTGATCGCGCTCGGCAAGCTGACCATCAACGTGCTCAACACCTACGGCGGCTTCATGTCGATGGTGACGAGCATCAGCGGCTTCCGCGGCCAGAAGGTCATCGGGCCGCGCGGGCGGGCCGCCTACATCGCGGTGATCATGGTGGCGGGTACGGCGGTCGCGCTGCTCGGCAAGGACAGCTTCCTGTCGTCCTTCAAGGACTTCCTGCTGTTCCTGCTGACCTTCTTCACGCCCTGGTCGGCGATCAACCTGGTCGACTACTACCTGATCTCGCGCGAGCGGTACGACATCCCCGCCCTCTTCGACCCCTGCGGCCGCTACGGCGCCTGGCGCTGGGACGCCCTGGTCGTCTACGGCGTGGGGCTCCTCGCCCAGCTGCCGTTCCTGGTCACGCACTTCTACACGGGCGCGCTGGTCGACCCGCTCGGCGGCGCCGACATCTCGTGGATCGTGGGTCTCGTGGTGCCCGCGGTGCTCTACTGGGCGCTGGCCCGGCGCAACCCGCCCGCCCCTGGGGCTGGGCCCCGGGTGGAAAGGGGGGTTAGCCCCACCGCGACCGAGGCTCCGGCGCCGTAACGTAACCGGATATGGAAGCCCGTGACGCCGAACTCAAGAAGGAACTCGACGCCACTCTGCACGCCCGCAGAGAGCTCGGCGAAGAGTACGACTCCGCCTTGGTCGACTCGTTCCTCGGGAAGGTCGAGCAGCGCCTGGACGGCACCATCGACCGGCGCATGCGACGCCATCTCGCCGAGCAGCAGATGGTCGTCGCCCGTGGCGCCCGCTCCCCGGCGAGCCCCGTGGACTCGTGGGGCGAGCGGTTCGGCTTCGGCGTGATCTCGCTGGTCCTCGCCGTGCCGCTGTCCGCGATCGGCGTGGTCAACGCCGGGATGGCCGGTCTCTTCACCACCTGGGCCGGCATCGTCGGCATCAACGCGGTGCAGGCCGTGCGCGGGGCGAACTTCGGCCGCGGGAACCGGGGGCGCACCTCGGAGTGGGACGACGACTGAGGCAGGGCCCCGGACCCACCGCTCACACCTGGCGCGTGGGCAGCACGATCAGCTGGCGCAGATTGACGTGGCGCGGGCGGCTGGCCGCGTACCCGATCAGGTCGGCGACGTCCTCCGGGACGAGCGCGCCCACCTCGGCGAACATGCCCTCCAGCAGTCCCGAGAGCTCCGCGTTGTCGACGTGCCCGCGCAGCTCGGTGTCCGTGAAGCCCGGCTCGATGTTGGTGACGCGCACGTCGCGCGGGCCGAACTCGGTGCGCAGCGACTCCGACAGATAGGTCAGCGCGGCCTTCGTCGCGCCGTACACCGCGTAGTGCGGGAACGCGATGTGCGCGCCGATGGACGAGATGTTCACCAGGTCCGCGCTGCGCCCCTCGGCGGCCGCGTCGATCAGGTCGGCGGCGAAGGCCCGCACGATCCGCAGCGCGCCCGCCACGTTGGTGTCCAGCATCCGCTGCCACTCGTCGGTGCGGCCGTCCGTGACCGGGTTCGGCAGCATCACGCCCGCCGAGTTCACCACCAGGTCCACCGTGCCGAACACGGCGTGCACCCGCTCGACTGCGGCGTCCACCGACGCCTGGTCGGTGATGTCGGCCGCGACGGCGAGCGCCCGGCCGCCGTCCGCCTCGATCTTGGCGGCCAGCTCCGCGAGGCGCTCCGCGCGCCGGGCGAGCAGCACGACCCTGGCGCCGCCCGCGGCCAGCAGCCGTGCGGTGGACTCCCCGATGCCGCTGGCGGCCCCGGTGACGACGGCGGTGCGGCCCTGCAGGTTCTCGTACGACATGTCCGGACTCCCTTGTGATGGCTGCCCTCCGGACGTCCGTCCGGCGGCGATCACCACTCTGGGCTCCCCGCCCGCCGCTACCCAGGGCAGCGCTTTTCCTGGGTACGCCAGTACCAGGCTGGAATCCGCGCGCCAGCCTAGGATCGGGCGCATGGACGGGGACATCGGAGACTTCCTGCGCTCACGGCGCGCACGCATACAGCCCGACGAGGTCGGGCTCGCCTCGCACGGCCGCCGCCGCGTACCGGGCCTGCGCCGCGAGGAGGTCGCGCAGCTGGCGGGCGTGAGCGTGGACTACTACATCCGGCTCGAACAGGGCAGGGGCCCCTCGGTCTCCGACGCCGTACTGGACTCCATCGCCCGCGTGCTGCGCCTCGACGACACCGAGCACGCCTACCTGCGCACGGTGGCGAGGCCGCGCCCGCGCCCCCGCGCCGAGCGGCCCACGGCCCAGCGGGTCCGCCCCGGCCTGCGGCTGCTGCTCGACACCATCGACCGGGCACCGGCCTTCATCTTCGGCCGCCGCATGGACGTACTCGCCTGGAACGCGCTGGCCGACGCCCTCAACGGCTTCTCCCAGCTGCCGCCCGCCGAGCGCAACATCCCCCGCCAGGTCTTCCTGGAGGGCCCGGGGCGCGACTGCTACCCCGAGTGGGAGGCGGTGGCGGCCGAGACGGTGGCCTATCTGCGCCTGGACGCGGCCCGCCGCCCCGACGACGGCGAACTCGCCTCGCTGGTCGGCGAGTTGTCCGTCAAGAGCGAGGACTTCCGCCGGCTGTGGGCGGACCACCAGGTCAAGGAGAAGACCCACGGCACCAAGCGCATCACCCACCCGCTCGTCGGCGAGCTGATCCTGCCCTACGAAACCCTGACGCTCCCCGGCGACCCCGAACAACTCCTGGTCGTCTACACCCCGGAACCAGGCACGGAATCAGCGGACCGCCTGTCCCTGCTGGGCAGCTGGGCGCTGAGCACCCCTTAGGAAGCAAGCCCCGAAGGGGCGAGCTTCAGGGGCGCGGGGAACTGCGCGGCCGGCCCCCACAGACCCGCACCCGAGACCCCGCCCAACCCAGCGGAGCGCTACCGCGGGGACCGCCGCACCCCCGGAAACCCAGGGGGCGGGACGACGGCGATCCCCGCGGGGGACGCGCACACCGGTCAGGGCCGGTGCCACGTCCGGCGTCCACGGATCCGGGAGCCGCTCCGGAGTTCCTGACGCCGACAGACATCAATGTGCCGCAGCCGTGTTAAGCGTGTGCTGCGCCAACGTGTCGCGCTCGTACCACTTCCGCGAAGTTCACCCCTGCTCGGCGAGGAACGCGAGCAGGTCCTGCCTGCTGACCACGCCGGTCGGCTTGCCCTCGACCAGGACGATCGCCGCGTCCGCACGGCCCAGCACCGACATCAGGTCCGCCACCGGCTCACCGGAGCCGACCTGCGGCAGCGGGTCCGACATGTGCTTCTCCAGCGGGTCGGAGAGCGAGGCGCGCTGCGCGAACAGGGCGTCGAGCAGCTCGCGCTCGACGACCGAGCCGATGACCTCGGCGGCCATCACGTCGGGGTGTCCCGCGCCCGGCTTCACGATGGGCATCTGCGAGACGCCGTACTCGCGCAGGACCTCGATGGCCTCGCCGACCGTCTCCTCGGGGTGCATGTGGACCAGCGAGGGCAGCTCGCCGCCCTCCTTGCGGCGCAGCACGTCGCCGACCTTCGGCTGGTCCCCCTCGTCCTCCAGGAAGCCGTAGTCGTTCATCCACTCGTCGCTGAAGATCTTGCTCATGTAGCCGCGGCCGCTGTCCGGGAGCAGCACGACCACGACGTCGTCGGGGCCGAGCCGCTCGGCGACCCGCAGCGCCGCCACGACGGCCATGCCGCAGGACCCGCCGACGAGGAGGCCCTCCTCCTTGGCCAGGCGCCGCGTCATCTGGAAGGAGTCCTTGTCGGACACCGCGACGATCTCGTCGGTCACGTTCCTGTCGTACGCGGTCGGCCAGAAGTCCTCACCGACGCCCTCGACGAGGTAGGGCCGCCCGGAGCCGCCCGAGTACACGGACCCCTCGGGGTCGGCGCCGACGACGGTGACCGCGCCCTTGGAGATCTCCTTCAGATAGCCGCCCGTACCGGAGATGGTGCCGCCGGTGCCGATGCCCGTAACGAAGTGGGTGATCTTCCCCTCCGTCTGCTCCCAGAGCTCGGGTCCTGTGGAGTGGTAGTGCGAGAGCGGGTTGTTCGGGTTGCTGTACTGGTCGGGCTTCCAGGCGCCGGGCGTCTCGCGTACGAGCCGGTCGGAGACGTTGTAGTACGAATCCGGGTGCTCGGGATCGACGGCCGTGGGGCAGACCACTACGTCGGCGCCGTACGCGCGCAGCACGTTGATCTTGTCGAGGGACACCTTGTCGGGGCAGACGAAGATGCACTTGTAGCCCTTCTGCTGGGCCACGATGGCGAGACCGACCCCGGTGTTGCCGGAGGTGGGCTCGACGATGGTGCCGCCGGGCTTCAGCTCCCCGCTCTGTTCGGCCGCCTCGATCATGCGCAGCGCGATGCGGTCCTTCACGGATCCGCCGGGGTTGAAGTACTCGACCTTGGCCAGGACGGTCGCCTGGATGCCCGCGGTCACGTTGTTGAGCCTCACCAGCGGGGTGTTGCCGACGAGACTGATCATCGAGTCGTGGAATTGCACCGTTGTCTCCGGGCTGCGATGTAGTGCGACGAATTGGTGCGGTCAGCCTAAGGGTCCGGCTCATCCGTTCACCTCCGCTTGCGATTGGCCGACCGTGCTTACGGGGCAATGAGTTGAGGTACGGCCGTATGACGGGGTACGGGCGGTACGGCACAAGGAGGTGGCTGCAGGGCATGTCGAGGGCGAGGGTGGCACGGCGGATCGCCGCGGGCGCGGCGTACGGCGGCGGCGGCATCGGGCTGCTCGGGGCCGCCACGGTGGGCGTGGTGCTCGCCGAGGTGCAGCTGGCGAAGCGGTCCGTGGGCGGCGGGGCGCACGGGGACCCACCCCGGGCCGACGGGCGCTACGGCAGGGCGTTCGCCGACCGCTCCGCCTCCTGCGAACCGGTGCGGTTCGCGATGCTCGGCGACTCCACGGCCGCGGGCCAGGGCGTCCACCGGGCCAGGCAGACCCCCGCGGCGCTGCTCGCCTCCGGGCTCGCCGCGGTCGCCGAGCGCCCCGTGGACCTGCGCAACGTGGCGCTGCCGGGCGCCCAGTCGGACGACCTGGACCGCCAGGTGACGCTGATCCTCTCGGACCCCGCCTGGGTGCCCGACGTCTGCGTGGTCATGATCGGCGCGAACGACGTGACGCACCGGATGCCGCCGACCCGCTCGGTGCGCCACCTCTCGGCCGCGGTGCGCAGGCTGCGGACGGCGGGGGCGGAGGTGGTCGTCGGGACCTGCCCCGACCTGGGCACCGTCGAGAACGTCTACCAGCCGCTGCGGTGGATGGCCCGCCGGGTCTCGCGGCAGCTGGCCGCGGCGCAGACGATCGGCGTGGTCGAGCAGGGCGGGCGCACGGTGTCGCTGGGCGATCTGCTCGGTCCCGAGTTCTACGCCAACCCCAGGGAGCTGTTCGGTCCCGACAACTACCACCCCTCGGCGGAGGGGTACGCGACGGCGGCGATGGCGGTGCTCCCCACGTTGTGCGCGGCGCTCGGGCTCTGGCCGGAGGAGGAGCGCCCCGACGTGTCCCGGCGCGAGGGGTTCCTGCCCGTGGCACGGGCGGCGGCGCAGGCCGCCTCCGAGGGCGGCACGGAGGTCACCGCCGCGATGCCGACGGGGCCACGGGGGCCGTGGGCGCTCCTCAAGCGCCGTCGCCGGCGCCGCATCCAGACTCACGAGGCGTCACCGCTGCCCCACTGAGGTCTCGTCCTTATCCGCGGGCCGGTGGGGGCTGGCCGCGCAGTTCCCCGCGCCCCTTGCGGGGCCCCGTCAGGGGCGCGGGGAACTGCGCGAGCACCCCCGACCGGCCCGCAGGTGAAGCACGACCCCCACCGCCCGGGGCCCACGGCCTGAGCGCCCGCTTAGAAGTGCGTCCCGTGTCACACGTTCCACCCCGTGACCCTGGGCATTACGTGCGGGTAACTTCGCTCTGAGCCCTGCCCCTCCTCCCCCTGGAGCGCGTAATGCCAGAAGCCGTGATCGTCTCCGCCGCCCGCACCCCGATCGGCCGCGCCTTCAAGGGGTCGCTGAAGGATCTGCGCCCGGACGACCTGACCGCCACGATCATCCAGGCCGCGCTCGCCAAGGTGCCCGAGCTCGACCCGAAGGACATCGACGACCTGATGCTCGGCTGTGGTCTGCCGGGCGGTGAGCAGGGGCACAACCTGGGCCGCATCGTGGCCGTGCAGATGGGGATGGACCACCTTCCCGGCTGTACGATCACGCGCTACTGCTCCTCGTCCCTCCAGACGAGCCGCATGGCCCTGCACGCCATCAAGGCGGGCGAGGGCGACGTGTTCATCTCGGCGGGCGTCGAGATGGTCTCGCGCAGCGTGAACGGCTCGTCCGACATCCTCGAGGCCCGCAACCCCCTCTTCGACGACGCCCAGGCCCGCACCAAGGCCGTCTCCGAGTCCACGGGCTCCAGCTGGCACGACCCGCGCGAGGACGGCCTGATCCCGGACGCGTACATCGCGATGGGGCAGACCGCGGAGAACCTGGCCCGCGCCAAGGGCGTCACCCGCCAGGACATGGACGAGTTCGGCGTCCGCTCGCAGAACCTCGCCGAGGAAGCCATCAAGAACGGCTTCTGGGAGCGCGAGATCACCCCGGTGACGACCCCCGACGGGACCGTCGTCAGCAAGGACGACGGACCCCGCGCCGGCGTCACCCTCGAAGGCGTCGGGGGACTCAAGCCCGTCTTCCGCCCCGACGGCCTGGTCACCGCGGGCAACTGCTGCCCGCTGAACGACGGCGCCGCCGCCCTCGTGATCATGAGCGACACCAAGGCCCGCGAGCTGGGCCTGACCCCGCTCGCCCGCATCGTCTCCACCGGCGTCACCGGCCTCTCCCCCGAGATCATGGGCCTCGGCCCGGTGGAAGCGTCGAAGCAGGCCCTGTCCCGCGCCGGTCTCACCGTCGACGACATCGACCTCTTCGAGATCAACGAGGCCTTCGCCGCCCAGGTGATCCCCTCGTACCGCGACCTGGAGATCCCGCTCGACAAGCTGAACGTCAACGGCGGCGCCATCGCCGTCGGCCACCCCTTCGGCATGACGGGCGCCCGCATCACCGGCACGCTCATCAATTCCCTCCAGTTCCACGACAAGCAGTTCGGCCTGGAGACGATGTGCGTGGGCGGCGGCCAGGGCATGGCGATGGTCATCGAGCGCCTGAGCTAGGCGAATTCGCTGACACACAGTTCGCGGGGCTGACGCTCAGTCCCTGCACCTGTTCGTGACCCAATCTCCCCCAGGATGTGACCTATCTCCTGGGGGAGATACATATGCCCAGCTCAGAGTGCATCTGTGGATAAACACCGGGTCGAAAGACCTGTCCAATTCGTGACGTAATGCACTGACAGCTGGATCGTGCAGGCTTCAAGCTGATGTAGGAAGTCGGGGGTCGACTTGAAACCGGGAGTACGTCAGTGAGCGCCATGCCTCTTGCCCTGCTGCTCTCCACGGCCGCTGCCACGGCCGTGGGCGCCGCCGCCCTGCACGCCGTGTACGGGCTCCGGAAGCAGCTCACGGTCCTGCGCACCGAGCTGGCCGACAGCCGTGCCGCGAACGCCCCGCACCCCACGGTGCCGGGCGCCCGCACACCTGACACCGACGAGATACGCGCGGCCGTGGCCGAGGCGCTCGCCGAGGAGCGGGAGCGCGAGCTCGCCGAGGCGCGCGCGTTCTGGGCCGCCCAGGAGGCCCGTGACGCCTCCGACGCGCCGTCCCTCCTCAGCGGCCTCCCCGGGCTGCACGACGGCATCGCCGACGAGCTCTTCCTGCCCCGCCAGGCGGACTTCGCCGGCATCGAGGCGGACAGCCTGGAACCGGTCATCGAGCCGTTCGCGGACCCGGCGGCCGACGAGTTCGCCGGGGACTCCCCCGAGCTGGCCGCCGCCCGCCGCCGCCACCCCTCGCACCCGGACTTCGTGCCGGTGCAGGCCGCCCCCGCCGCCGAGGGCTACGGCGACCACGAGCGCACCGTGGCGTGCCTGGAGGAGCTGGCCGGCGCGCGCACCGCGCTGGCCGACGTCCGCCCCGGCCCGCTGGGCACCCTGGACGTGTACGTCTTCGCGGACGGCACGACGCTGTGCATGACCCCCGGCCACCGCGAGACGGCGGAGCTGCTCGCCGACGCGCTGCGCGCCGGCCACACCCCGGTCCTGCTCGGCGGCTCCGGCGTCTCCGGCGCCTACGCGCTGACCTTCGAGTGCGGCACCGAGAACGTCTACATCCTGGCGGACCGGGTCATCGCATCGGTCTGAGGCCCCGTGAGGGGCGCCGCGTCCGGGGGCGCCCCATAAGGGGCGCGGGGCTGTGACATCTGCGGCTCCGCCGCGTGGGCGCGAGCAACCCCCACCGACCCGCAGCCGACGAGGACCTGGCTACACCCCGGCCCTCTTCTGCGCCTCGGCGACAAGCTGAAGCGCCTCCTCAAGCCCGACGCGATCCGCGAGGACGAGCGCCAAGTCCCGCCCCGCGACGGTGATCTGATCCGCCGCGGCGAACATCCCCGCGTCCGGCATCTCCCGCGGCTCGGAGCCCGGCGCCTCCAGGCGCTGGGCCCTGACCGCCAACTCCCTGGCGAGGGCGAGCGCTTCCGTCGCCGCCCCCCGCTGGAGTCTGCTCTGCGGCGCGGCCCGCAGCCGGTCGGCGAAATGGTCCACAGCGGCCGTCAAAGGCGTCGTATCGAGCACCCCGCGACCTTATGCGCCTTTCCGGGACTGTTGCCAACACCCCAACCCTCAGGCACGGTGGCGTGAAGGACGGAACACATCGCGACGCGTCCGGAGGCGCCGATGTCCCAAGTCTTCTCCGAGGAGACCCACCGCAACCTGCTCGCCCGAATCCCCCACTGCACCGGTCGTGAAGTCTCCGACTGGCTGCGCGCCGTGGACGAAGGCCCCTCTCTCTTCCGCTTCGAGGAGAAGGTCAGCTGGCTCCGCGCCGAACACAACCTCGCGTACGGCCACGCGAAGGCAATCATCCACGAGTACGACCTCAGGCGGGCCGCCCGCAAGTTCCTCTGATCCACACCCCCGAGAAATCCCTCACCCGATACGGCGAAGGGCCCGCGAACCGGAATCGGTCCGCGGGCCCTTCGGCCGCCGGTCACCCGGCGAGGTCCCGTCAGTCGTTGCCCGAGAAGATGGCGATCAGGCGCAGGAACTCCATGTAGATCCAGACGAGGGTCATCGTCAGACCGAACGCGGCGAGCCACGCCTCTTCCTTCGGCGCCCCGTACGCGATGCCGTCCTCGACCTGCTTGAAGTCCAGGGCCAGGAAGCACGCGCCGAGCAGGATGCCGACGATGCCGAAGACGATGCCGAGGCCGCCGCTGCGGAAGCCCAGACCGTCACCGCCGCCGATGACCGCGAACAGCAGGTTCACGGCGGTCAGCAGCAGGAAGCCCATCGCGGCGGCCATCACGAAGCCGTAGAAGCGACGGTTGACGCGGATCCAGCCCGCCTTGTACGCCACGAGGACGCCGATGAAGACGGCCATCGTGCCGAGGACGGCCTGCATGGCCGCGCCGCTCGCGATGCGGTTGTCGACGACGCTGGAGACGACGCCGAGGAAGACACCCTCAAGCGCCGCGTACGTCAGGATCAGCGCGGGGGACGCCTTGCGCTTGAACGCCTGGACGAGACCCAGCACCATCGCGATGAGGCCGGCGCCGATCGCGATGCCGTACGACTTGCTGATGTTGGCGTCGTCGACCGGCAGCAGCGCCCAGGCGAGCGCGGCCGTGACCACGAGCGTGCCGAGCGTGGTGGCGGTGCGCATGACGACGTCGTCCATCGTCATGCGGCCGGTGGTTACGGGCGCCTGGGGCGCGCCGTACTGCACGTCCTGCTGGGCGTACGGATTCGTCGCGTAGGGGTTGCCCGCGGGGGCCTGCTGGCCGCCGTACGGATTGCCCTGCTGGGTCTGGGTCGCGCCTGCGGGTCCCCCGGCCTGCGGCTGCTGGCCGAAGCCGGCGTAGCCGTTGTCGCGGCTGAACCCCCGTCGCGAGAAGACCGGGTTACTGCTCCTCATTTCACTCCTCCATGGCCACCGTGCGTGGCTTTGCTCCAAGAGTAATGCGTAGGCAAAGGGATGAGCCTAGTGCTTGGGGAGGATCTTTCCCTCACTGTGACGGAGAACGCGTGGAACGGCCCCCACTGTTCCCGGATCGGAATCGTTCCGCCGCACGAGTGGCACCAGCGAGATGGCGACGGCGCCGAGGACCGCGGCGACCGCGAAGGTGGTGAAGCCGAGGGAGGCGTTGCCGCCCGCCACCACAGCGCCGCCGAGCCAGGGCCCGACGACCGCGCCGGTGCGCCCGACCCCGGTGACCCAGCCGAGCCCCGTGGCGCGCTGGGCGGGCGTGTAGACCGAGGGTGCGGCCGCGTACACCATGACCTGCGCGGAGAAGAGCCAGATGCCGGTGACGAAGACGACGGCGTAGGCGACGCCGAGCGGCAGGTGGGCCTTGAGCAGGAAGGCGCCGCAGGCGGTGAGCAGGAACCAGACCGCGGAGACCTTGACCGCACCGAAGCGGTCGGCGGTGCGGCCCGCGACGAGCATGCCGACGATGCCGCCCGCGTTGATCACCATGAGGAAGGTCACGGAGGAGGAGAGGGAGTAGCCGGAGGCGCGCATCAGCTCGGGCAGCCAGGTGGAGACTCCGTAGACGAGGAGCAGGCCCGCGAAGGAGGCCAGCCACATCAGCGGCGTCGCGAGGCGCTGTCCGGGCCCGAAGAGCGAGGCGACGGCGGCGAAGCGGCCCCTGGCGCCCGCCTCCGGGGCCTCGGCCCGGGTCGGGGCGGGCAGCAGATAGCGGGCGGCGACCGTCTCCGCCTCACGCGTACGGCCCTTGGCGAACAGCACGCCGGGCGACTCGGGCAGCCACTTCAGGACCAGCGGGACCGCGACGAGCGCCGGTATGACACCGGCCCAGAAGACGACGCGCCAGCCGTGGTCGGGGCCGAGCGCGAGCCCGAGGCCCGTCGCCGCCATGCCGCCCGCGTGGTACGAGGTCATCATCAGGCCGGTGGCGAGCGCCGCCCTGCGCGGCGGCGCGAACTCGGCGACGATCGCGAGCCCGATCGGCATCAGGCCGCCGAGCCCGAGCCCGGAGACGAAGCGTCCCGCGCCGAAGACGAACACGCTCGGCGCGAGCGCGCACAGCGCGGAGCCCAGCGAGAAGACGACGACGCTGCCCGTCACCATGGGCTTGCGCCCCAGCCAGTCGGTGAGCGTGCCGCAGCCCAGGGCCCCGACGAGCATGCCGAAGGTGGTCCAGGAGCCGACGGTGCCCGCGGTGGACGCGGTGAAGCCGAAGTCCTTGTCGTCGATGAGGTGCGGCATCACGGCGCCGTAGATGTTCACGTCCATGCCGTCGAAGAAGACGACGAGCCAGCACAGGGCGATGACGGGCGCGACGGCTCTGAAGGTGCGCTCGGGTGGGTTCACGGGGCTCACGGGGCTCTTCCTTCCGGTCCTGCTGCTGGCTGGCCCTACTGGTCCAGGGGGAATCCGGTGTAGCTCTCGGCGAGGTCGGTCTCCGCGGCGCGCGCGGTGGTGATCCGGTCGAGCGCGGCCAGCTGGACGCGGTCGTCGAACGGGGTGGCGTCGGGGGCGCGGTGGAGCATCGTCGTCATCGCGTACGAGAAGCGCTCGGCCTGCCAGACGCGGCGCAGGCAGGTCGCGGAGTAGGCGTCGAGGCGGCTGGGGTCGCCCTGCTCGCGGTAGGCGACGAGCGCGCGGGCGAAGGTGACGACGTCGCCGACCGCGAGGTTGAGGCCCTTGGCGCCGGTCGGCGGGACGATGTGCGCGGCGTCCCCCGCGAGGAAGAGGCGGCCGTGGCGCATCGGCTCGTGGACGTAGCTGCGCATGGGCGTGACGGACTTCGCGGTGACGGGCCCGCGCCGCAGCGTCCAGGCCGGGTCGTCGGTCTCCAGGCGCCGGTCCAGCTCGTCCCAGATCTCGTCGTCGGACCAGTCGCCCGGGTCGGTGCCGTCGGGGACCTGGAGGTACGCGCGCGTGACGGTCGGCGAGCGCATGGAGAGGAGGGCGAAGCCGCGGTCGTGGCGGGCGTAGATCAGCTCGTCGTGCGAGGGCGGCACATCGGCGAGGATGCCGAGCCAGCCGAAGGGATAGGTGCGCTCGAAGGTGCGCGAGACGTGCTCGGGGACGGCCGGGCGTGCCACGCCCCAGAAGCCGTCGCAGCCCACCACGTAGTCGCATACGAGGGTGTCCTCGCGCCCCTGGTGGCGGAAGCGGACCCGGGGGTTCTCGGTGTCCGCGCCCTCCACGGCGAGCGCCTCCGCCTCGAAGAGCAGCGGGCCGCCGTCGGCGAGCTGGAGGGCGATGAGGTCCTTGCAGACCTCGGTCTGGGCGTAGACCGTCACGGAGCGGCCGCCGGTCAGCGCGGGGAAGTCGACGCGGTGCCTGCGGCGGTCGAAGCGCAGCTCGATGCCGTCGTGCGGGAGGCCCTCGCGGTCCATGCGGGCGCCCGCGCCGGCCTCGCGCAGCACGTCGACGGTGCCCTGCTCCAGGATTCCGGCGCGCTGGCGCCGCTCCACGTAGGCGCGGTCGCGGCTCTCCAGGACGACGGACGCGATGCCCGCGCCGTGCAGCAGGCGGGCCAGGAGGAGCCCGGCGGGTCCCGCTCCGATGATTCCGACGGTGGTGCGCACGACCGATCCCCTCGCCTTGTTCGCCCAGCCCGGCTCGTTCACCCTGCGCGTCTTGTTCGCCTGGTGAACTTTCGTTCATAATGTGCTGACGGGAGTCTCTGGGCGCGGCCGTGCGCTGTCAACGGTCCTGCGGCACCCGATTTCACAAGCGAGATGAGGAGTGCCTCGGTGCCGGAAGAGTCCGTACGCCCCCTGGAGCGCGGCCTCGCCGTGCTGCGCGCGCTCACCCTGGCCGACGGGGCGCGTGCCGGTGACCTCGTGCGCGCCACCGGCCTGGCCCGCGCCACGGTCGACCGGGTGGTGGCGACGCTGGCCCGCCTCGGCTACGTACGCGTGCGCGGCCAGGAACTCCACCTCGCGCCCCGCCTCATGGAGCTCGGCAACGCCTACCTCGCGGCGAGCGGCCTGACCGGCGAGGTCGCCGCGCGCACCGCCCGGCTCGCGGACGAGCTCGACGAGTCGGTGTCCCTCGCGGTGCCCGACGGCGACGGGGTCCGGTTCGTGACGCAGGCCGCGCGGCGCCGCGCGATGTCGGTGGCGTTCCGCATCGGCGACCTGCTGCCGCCCGAGCGCTGCGCCCCCGGCGCGCTGTTCGCGGCCGCGTGGGACGAGGACCGGTGGGCGGCCTGGCGCGCGAGGGTGGCCGCGGGCCCCGCACGCGACGCCTTCCCCGCCCTGCCGCCGGGCCCCGCCGCCACGCCCCCGCCGGACCTCGCGGCCCGCGTGGCGCGCTCCAGGGAGACGGGCTGGGCCCTGGACGACCAGCTGATCGAGCCGGGCCTGATCGCGGTGGCCGTACCGGTACGGGACACGGCGGGCCGGGTCCGGTACGCCCTGTCGGCGGTGAGCCACACCAGCAGACACACGGCGGACGACTTCGCGACGGCGATGCTGCCCCGACTGCGCGCGGAGGCGGAGCGGCTGGAGGGGCTCGCGGGGGCGGAAGCAGGGGCGGAAGCAGAGGCGGAAGCAGGGGCGGGCCAAGGCGTAGAGACGGAACCGGACCCGGACCCGGACGCGGACCCCGGCGCCCTGCCGCCCCGCGCCGACCCCGTCGCCGCCAAGGCCGAGCTCGGGCCCGGGTTCCTCCAGTCGCTGGCGCGCGGGCTCGCCGTGCTGCGCGCCCTCGGGGAGGCCCGTGGTGACGGGCTCGCGCTGACCGGGATCGCCGCCGCCACCGGGCTGCCGAGGGCCACCGCGCGGCGCTGTCTGCACACCCTGGAGCAGGAGGGGTACGCGGCGCACGACGGCCGCCGCTACCGGCCGCTCCCCCGCATCCTGGAGCTGGGCCACGCGAGCCTGTCCCGGCTCGGCTTCGCCGAACTCGCCGAACCGCACCTGCGCGACCTCGCCGACCGCGTGCACCAGTCGGCGTCGGTGACGGTCCTGGACGGCACGGACATCCTGTACGTCGCGCGGGCGGCCACCGTGCGCGTGATGAGCGTCCGCATCACGGTCGGCACCCGTTTCCCCGCGTACCCCACGGCGATGGGCCGGGTGCTGCTCGCCGGGCTGCCCGCCGGGGAACGCGCCCGCCTCCTGGCGGCCGCCCCGCCGCGCGCCCTGACCGGGCACACCGTGACGGACCCCGATGCCCTGGCCCGGATCCTCGACCGGGCGGAGTCCGCCGGGTACGCGACGGCGGACCAGGAGCTGGAGGAGGGCCTGCGCTCGGTCGCGGTTCCCGTCAGGGACGCGGCGGGCCGCGTGGTGGCGGCCCTGAACGTGGCACAGCACGCGGGCCCCGGCCCGCTGGCCCTGACCCGCGACGCCCTGCTGCCCGCCCTGCGCGAGACCGCGGCGGCGATCGAGACCGATCTGCACACGGCGGCCCGCTTCAACACCGTGCGACTGCCCTAGGGTCTTTCGTTTGGATCAGGCCGGGCCCGTGATCATCAACATCGGCGCACACAAACGGAACTGACGGCCCGTCAGGGACCTGTAGAGGAATATGCGGGTGGCGGCGCTCCGCGAGGACAGCGGATGTGCCCGGAGCCGGACTCGAACCGGCACGCCCCCGAGGGGCAGCGAGGTTTAAGCTCGCCGTGTCTGCATTCCACCATCCGGGCAGGCCGTGGGCTCCGCATCAAGGATTCGACCCTATCGGGAGGCATCCCCCGAACAGCGGAAGGACAGCCCGATGTTGTCTTATTTTATTGACGTCTGAGGGTGCATCAGCCGCAGGTACGGTCCATCGGTACTTGCCGGAGGCCTTTCCCCGCTCCCGGCCGGTCTCATGGCCCTCTGCACGGAATGACGGAATTTAGCCGCCCGGGCCTCCCCCGTCCCGGTTTCGTCAGGGCTCCTGTCATCCCCAGGTATGACACGGAAGCGTCGAGTCCGACTGAAGGCGGCCCCCGGAACCGGAACAGCGGGTGACTTCACGGCGCCGATCGGCCGTGACGATGGAGTACGTCCCCACTCGTCGTCCGACAGGAGCACCGCCCCGTGACCACCACACCCTTCGCCGCCCGCGCCACCGCCGTGGCCGCGCGCGCCACGGATCTCTCCAAGGTGTACGGACAGGGCGAGACCCAGGTGGTCGCCCTCGATCACGTCTCCGTCGACTTCGGGCAGGGCGAGTTCACCGCGATCATGGGCCCCTCGGGCTCCGGCAAGTCGACGCTGATGCACTGCGTCGCGGGCCTGGACAGCTTCAGCTCCGGGTCGGTGCGGATCGGCGAGACCGAGCTGTCCACGCTGAAGGACAAGCAGCTCACCAAGCTCCGCCGGGACAGGATCGGCTTCATCTTCCAGGCGTTCAACCTGCTGCCGACCCTGACGGCCCTGGAGAACATCACGCTGCCGATGGACATCGCGGGCCGCAAGCCGGACAAGGCGTGGCTGGAACAGGTCATCGAGATGGTCGGCCTCTCCGGGCGGCTCAGCCACCGGCCCACCGAGCTCTCCGGCGGCCAGCAGCAGCGCGTGGCCGTGGCCCGCGCCCTGGCCTCCCAGCCGGAGATCATCTTCGGTGACGAGCCGACCGGAAACCTGGACTCGCGCTCCGGCGCCGAGGTCCTCGGCTTCCTGCGCAACTCCGTGCGCGACCTCGGGCAGACCGTCGTGATGGTCACCCACGACCCGGTGGCCGCGTCGTACGCGGACCGCGTGATCTTCCTCGCGGACGGGCGGGTCGTGGACCAGATGCACCGGCCGACGGCTGACGGCGTCCTCGACCGGATGAAGCACTTCGACGCGAAGGGCCGGACGAGCTAGCCAGTGGCCGCTCGGCCTCGGGCGGTGTTTTCCCTCCCGCCGTCGAGGCCGGGCTTTCGTCGGGACTGCGGGCCGTCTGTGGCTTGTCGCGCAGTTCCCCGCGCCCCCGGGAGAGGCCCCTGCGGGGCTCTCCCCCCTCCCACTTGACCCAGGACTTGATCCCATGTTCCGTACCGCCCTGCGCAACGTGCTCGCGCACAAGGCCAGGCTGCTGATGACCGTGCTCGCCGTCATGCTCGGCGTCGCGTTCGTCTCCGGCACCCTGGTCTTCACCGACACCTTCGGCAACGCCTACAAGAACAAGTCGGCGAAGAGCTTCGACCACGTCTCCGTGGCCATCCGGCCCGACGGCTACGCCAGCGACCCCGAGAAGCAGCCGAGCCGTCTCACCGACGGCCTCCTGAAGAAGGCCGAGGCGCTGCCCGGCGCCGAGTCCGCCATCGGCTCCGTGTCCGGCTTCACCGCGCTCGCCGACAAGGACGGCAAGCTGGTGGGCGGCGAGTGGGGCACCACCGGCACCAACCTCTACCCGGGCAAGGACGGCAAGGACCCGCGGTACGACTTCACCGAGGGCGCCGCCCCGAAGTCCGCGGCCGACATCGCCCTGGACAGCAGGACGGCCGAGCGCACCGGCTTCAAGGTCGGTGACACCGTCCGCTTCTCCACCGACGGCCCCGTGCACACCGCGAAGGTCAGCGGCATCTTCGACACCTCCGACGGCAGCGTCGTCGCGGGCGGCAGCCTGGTGGTCCTGGACAACAAGACCGCCATGAAGGCGCTGAACAAGACCGAGTACGACGAGATCGACGTCAAGGCGGCCGCCGGCACCTCGGAGGCCACGCTCAAGTCCGCCGTCGACAAGATCCTGCCGAAGGACACGGACTCCATCACCGGGGCCGCGCTCTCCGACGACCAGGACGCGGCGATCGAGCAGCAGACCAAGTCGATGAGCCAGGTGCTGCTGATCTTCGCCGGCATCGCGCTCTTCGTCGGCATCTTCATCATCGCCAACACCTTCACGATGCTCGTCGCCCAGCGCACCAAGGAGCTGGCCCTGATGCGCGCGGTCGGCGCCTCGCGCCGCCAGGTGACGCGCTCGGTGCTCATCGAGGCGTTCCTGGTCGGCCTGGTCGCCGCCGTCACCGGCTTCGCGCTCGGCATCGGCGTGGCCGTCGGCCTGCAGTCCCTGATGAACTCCGCGGGGGCCTCGCTGCCCGACGGACCGCTGGTCGTCGCCCCGCTGACCATCGCGGTCGCGCTGATCATCGGTGTGTTCGTGACGATGCTCGCCGCCTGGCTGCCGGGCCGCCGCGCCGCGCGGATCCCCCCGGTCGCCGCGATGAACAGCGTGCACGCGACGCCGACCATGCGCGGTCTCGTCGTCCGCAACACCATCGGTTCGCTGATCGTCGCGCTCGGCGTGCTCATGCTGTTCATGAAGGACAACTACGTGAAGTCGGGCGGCGCGGGCATCGTGCTCGTCGGCGTCATCGTCCTCACGCCGCTGCTTTCCCGCCCGTTCATCGCCGCGTCGGCCCCGCTCCTGAAGCCGTTCGGCGTCACCGGCAAGCTGTCCCGCCTCAACTCGGTGCGCAACCCGCGCCGTACCGCGTCCACCGCAGCGGCCCTGATGATCGGTCTGACCCTCATCACGGCGATGACGGTCGTGGCGACCTCCATGGGCACCGCCATCAACAAGATGGCCGCCGGCTCCCTGAAGGCCGACTACGCGGTCTCCATGGCGAACTTCCAGCCGCTGACCCCCGAGGTCCGCGAGAAGCTGGACAAGCTCCCCGGCGTCGAGGCGAGCAGCCCGCAGCGCACCGCGTACGGCGAGGCCGACGGGTCGTTCACCAACATCTCCGGCGTCGACCCGAAGTCCATCGGCAAGCTGGTCGGCCTCGACTTCGACAGCGGCTCGATCGACGCCCTCGGCCGCGGCGAGATCCTCGTCGACCGGGACATGGCCAAGGACAAGGGCCTCAAGCCCGGCGACACCATCCCGGTGAAGTTCGAGGACGACAGCAAGACCGTCAAGGCGAAGGTCGGCGGCGTCTACGAGGGCAACGAGATGCTCAACGGCATCTTCAGCCCCACCGCCTTCGTCGACCCGCACCTCGACAAGGTCGTCGACAAGCAGGTCCTGGTGAAGATGAAGGGCGGCCCCTCGGACAAGGCCGAGGACTCCATCGTCAAGGCCCTCGGCGACAACCCGGCGATCACCATCCAGGACAAGGACGCGATCAGCAACCAGGTCGGCGGCGCCATCAACATGCTGCTGAACATGCTCTACGGCCTGCTCGCGATGGCCATCCTGATCGCGGTGCTCGGCGTCATCAACACCCTGGCGATGTCGGTCTTCGAGCGGAAGCACGAGATCGGCATGTTGCGGGCGATCGGCCTGGACCGCGCGAAGGTCAAGCAGATGGTCCGCCTCGAAGCGGTGATCATCTCGCTGTTCGGCGCGGTGCTCGGCATCGTGCTCGGCCTCTTCCTCGGCTGGATCGCGGGCGGCTCCATCGGCGAGTCGGTCTCCACGTACTCCATGGAGATCCCGGTCGGCCGGATCGCGGTCTTCCTGGGCATCGCGGCCCTGGTGGGCGTCCTCGCGGCGGTGTGGCCCGCGCGGAGCGCGGCGCGGCTGAACCCGCTGCAGGCCATCAAGGCGGAGTAGCTCCGCTCGGGTGACAGGTGACAGGTGACAGGGCCCCGGACGACTCATCTCGTCCGGGGCCCTTCGCGTACCTGGTTAGGAGTCCACCCGCCAGTCCCTGGCCCGCAACGGCATCCCCGATGTCCCCTGCTCCGGTGTCTTGACCGCCAGGACCTGGTTGACCCCGATCCTGTTGCGCTCGAAGGCCAGCGCGGAGGCGGCCATGTAGAGCCGCCAGATGCGGGCGCGGCCCGGCGAGGTGAGGCGCTGGCCCTCCGCCCAGTGCGCCTCCAGGTTGGCGACCCAGCCGCGCAGCGTGAGGGCGTAGTGCTCGCGGATGGCCTCCAGGTCGCGCACCTCGAACCCGGCGCGCTCCAGCAGGTCCACGGTGGTCCCCACGGGCGCGAGTTCGCCGTCGGGGAAGACGTAGGCGTCGATGAACTCGTCGACCGTGTACGCCGATTCGTCGGCCTGCGGGCGGCGCGCGATCTGGTGGTTCAGGAGCCGTCCGCCGGGCTTCAGGAGGGCGTGCAGGTCCTGGGCGTACTCCAAGTAGCGCGCGGAGCCGACGTGTTCGGCCATGCCGATCGAGGAGATCGCGTCGTAGGGACCGTCGCGTACGTCGCGGTAGTCCTGGACGCGGATCTCGATCCGGTCGGTGAGGCCCTCCTCCGCGATGCGCTTGCGCGCGTACGCGGCCTGCTCCTGGGAGAGCGTGACGCCCACGACGGTGACGCCGTGCTCGCGCGCCGCGTGGATCGCCATGGAGCCCCAGCCGCAGCCGACGTCCAGCAGCCGCATGCCGGGCCGCAGGGCGAGCTTGCGGGAGATGAGCTCCAGCTTGTCGCGCTGGGCGTCCTCCAGGGTGCTTCCCGGCGACTCCCAGTAGGCGCACGAGTAGACCATCGAGGGACCGAGCACCAGCTCGTAGAACTCGTTGCCCACGTCGTAGTGGTGGCTGATGGCCTGCCGGTCACTGCCCTTGGTGTGCAGGTGGAGTCTGCCGTGTCTGCGCATCTCCTCGGGCGGCGGTGCGGGCGGCAGGAAGGGCGCGGCGAGGGCGACGAGGCCCCGCACCCCGGCGCGGAACCGCGGCTCGCGCAGGGACTGCCGCAGGCTCTTGGCGTCCTCGCTCTGCTCCCAGATGAACTCGGCCATCAGGTCGAGGGCCGCGTAGAGGTCCCCGTCGACGTCCAGGTCACCGGCCACCCAGGCGCGGGCCAGGCCCAGTTCGCCCGGCTTCCACAGCAGATGGCGCAGGGCCCTGCGGTTGCGCACGACGAGGGTGGGCGCACCCGGTGGGCCGGTCTCGGATCCGTCCCAGGCGCGGATGCGCACGGGCAGCGCGGCTCCCATGAGCTGCTCGGCGAGGTTCTTCAGCCGCAGTGCGGCGTTCTGCATGGCGCACACCTCCGTGGTGAGATCGGCCGGATCCCGGAACGGACCAACACCACGTAAACACCGAAGTGCCGCCTGCGCAGTCCCGTTGCCGCGTCACGGATCGGCAAAATAGATGCCGGGGGCACCTATTTTTGCGAGGGGTACGCCGCCGGGCCGCGCCCGGACATGCCGAAGGGGCCGCCCGCACCACGGATGGCGGACGGCCCCTTCGGGGTGGATCAGTACCGCGAGGTCAGGAGGCCTTGGCCTTCTCCTCGGCCTTGACCGCCGGGGCGGGCTCGGCGGCGACCGGAGGCTTCGGGGCCGGCTTGGCGGCCTCGTAGAACTCCTCGCGCGGCGCTTCCAGGGCGCCCAGGGAGACGACCTCGCGCTTGAGGAACATCGCGAGCGTCCAGTCCGCGAAGACGCGGATCTTGCGGTTGAACGTCGGCATCGCCATGCCGTGGTACGCGCGGTGCATGTACCAGGCGAGACGGCCCTTGAGCTTGATCTTCATCTTGCCCATGACGATCATCGCGACGCCCTTGTGCAGGCCGAGACCGGCGACCGCACCCTTGTTGGCGTGGCTGTACTCCTTCTGCGGGAAGCCCCGCATGCCGGAGATCACGTTGTCGCCGAGGACCTTGGCCTGGCGCAGCGCGTGCTGGGCGTTCGGCGGGCACCAGGCGTTCTCGTTGCCGGCCTTGCGGCCGACCATGTCCGGCACCTGGGCGTTGTCGCCCGCGGCCCAGATGTAGTCGCTGCCCTGGACCTGGAGGGTCGTCTGGGTGTCGACGTGGCCACGGGGGCCGAGCGGCAGACCGAAGCGGGAGAGCGCCGGGTTCGGCTTGACGCCCGCGGTCCACACGATGGTGTTGGAGTCGACCTCCAGGCCGTTCTTGAGGACCACGTGGCCGTCGACGCAGGAGTCCATCGACGTCGAGAGGTAGACCTCGACCCCGCGGCTCTCCAGGTGCTCCTTGCCGTACTGGCCGAGCTTGGGGCCGACCTCGGGGAGGATCTTGTCCGCGGCGTCCACCAGCACGAAGCGCATGTCCTCGCGCTTCACGTTGGTGTAGTACTTCGCCGCGTCGCGGGCCATGTCCTCGACCTCGCCGATGGTCTCCGCACCCGCGAAGCCACCGCCGACGAAGACGAACGTCAGCGCCTTGCGGCGGACGTCCTCGTCCGTCGTGGAGTCAGCCTTGTCCAGCTGCTCCAGGACGTGGTTGCGCAGGCCGATGGCCTCCTCGATGCCCTTCATGCCGATGCCCTGCTCGGCGAGACCGGGGATCGGGAAGGTGCGGGAGACCGCGCCCATCGCGATGACGAGGTAGTCGAAGGGCAGCTCGTACGCCTCGCCCACGAGGGGGGCGATCGTGGCTACCTTGCGGTCCTGGTCGATGGTGGTGACCCGGCCGGTGAGGACCTCGGCCTTCGGCAGTACGCGTCGCAGCGGGACGACGACGTGCCGAGGCGAGATGCTGCCGGCGGCGGCTTCGGGGAGGAAGGGCTGGTAGGTCATGTACGACCGGGGGTCGACGACCGTGACGGTCGCCTCTCCGTAGCGCATCTTCTTGAGAATGCGCCGAGCTGCGTACAGGCCTACGTACCCACCGCCTACTACGAGGATCCTGGGACGCTCCGTGGTGCTCATGCCATCGAGTATCCACCTGCCCGCCGGGGGTCGCTCGTGCGCCCCTTCACAAGGTTCGGCAGGCCCTCTGCTACACTTCGCCGCCCACGTGACGGAGGTCATGGCGTCACAGGGGAACCACCGCGCCACGCGAGTCGTTGTCCACCCCTTGTGAGCTGCCCCTCTGGGCTCCCGCACGGAGTGGACCACCGGACCGCTTCACACGCGCGACACATGCGCGAAGCGCCCTCGTCACGCGCCGGAGCACCCCGAGAGGGCCCTTTCGGCCGCCGGACACCCACGAACCTCGCCCATCAGGGCCGAATTCCTTGTGAAGAACTTCACGAAGTTTTCCGACGGCGTGTCGCCAGGGGGCCTTTCGACCCCCCTCGCGACCGCTCAGACGCTACAGGACGCGCTCAGGCGATGGGGCGATGCGAACGCGACTCCTGCGCCTGGCAGCGTGTACACACAAACGCGTACACTGATTCCATGACCGAGAACACCGCGACCGTCAGAGACGCACGCGCACACCTCGCGGAGCACATCAACCAGGCCGAGCAAGGCACTCCGACCGTCATCACACGCAACGGTGTCCCGGTTGCCGCGGTCGTGCCGATCGCCGACTTCGAAGCACTGGAAGACGCGGCCGACGTGCTGCTGGCCCGCGAGGCGGAAGCGGTTCTCGCCGACGGCGAGCCCACCGTCTCGATGGCCGAGCTGCTGGCGGACCTGTTCAGCGAGCGCGGTGAAGGCACCGCGTGAAGTACGCGTTCCGGTTCACCACGGCAGCACAGCGGCAGATCCGGGCCATCGACCGACTCGAAGCCATGCGCATCCTGACCGCACTGACCGCCCTCGGCGACGATCCGTACCGCGATGACGCCGACATCAAGAAGCTCACAGGACCCTCGGGCCTCTACCGGCTCCGAGTCGGCAACTACCGGGTCGCCTACCAGATCAACGACGGTGAACTCGTCATCCTCGTCGTCAAGGTGGGCGACCGGCGGGACGTCTACCGCAGTCTGTAGCGCCCTCTCCTCCTACCGTGCGTCGAGTGCCGTGTGGAACGCGATCCCGTCGAGGATGTCGTGTTCCGAGACCACGACCTCCCTCGCGCCGACCCTGTCCATGATCGCGAGCAGCACCAGCGAGCCCGCCGCGATCACGTCGACGCGGCCCTCGTGCATCACGGGGATCGCGGCGCGTTCCGCGTGCGTGGCGTGGGTCAGGCGGTCCACGATCGCGCTGACCTGCTCGTAGGAGATCCGGGCGTGGTGGATCGCCGCGGAGTCGTAGGCCGGCAGGTCCAGCGCGATGCCCGCCACCGTCGTCACCGAACCGGCGAGACCCACCAGCGTGCGGGCCTCCTTGAGCGGCACGGTGCGCTCGGCGAGGTCGAGGGCGTCCTCGATGTCGGCGCGGACCGCGTCCAGCTGCTCGCGCGTCGGCGGGTCCGTGACGACCCCGTCGCGTACGAGATGGCGCTCGGTCATCCGGACACAGCCCACGTCGACCGAGCGGGCCGCCTCGACGTGCTCGGCGCCCACCACGAACTCCGTGGAGCCGCCGCCGATGTCCACGACCAGGTACGGCGTGGCCGGGCCGGCCCGGCCGACCAGCTCCTTGGTCGCGCCGGTGAAGGAGAACTCCGCCTCCTGATCACCGGTGATGACCTCGGGCTCGACGCCGAGGATCTCCACCACGCCGCGCACGAAGTCGTCGCGGTTCTCGGCGTCGCGGGACGCGGAGGTGGCGACGAAGCGCAGGCGCTCGGCGCCGAGTTCCTTGATGACCGCGGCGTACTCGCGGCAGGCGGCGAAGGTGCGCTCCAGCGCCTCTTCGGCGAGGCGGCCCGTCCGGTCCACGCCCTGGCCGAGGCGGACGATCGTCATCCGCCGGTCCAGGTCGACCAGCTCGCCGGTGGCCGGGTCGACGTCCGCCACGAGCAGGCGGATGGAGTTCGTGCCGCAGTCGATGGCGGCGACGCGCGTCACTCGGCGTCCCCGACGGCGCACGGCGTCACGCACGCGCCCTTCGCCCACCACTCGGGCAGCATCGCGATCGCCTCGTCGCCCAGCGGGTTCACGCCGGGGCCCGCGGCCAGCGAGTGGCCGACCAGGACGTGCAGGCACTTCACGCGGTCCGGCATGCCGCCCGCGCTCGGGAAGCCCTCCAGGACCTCGATGGCGTCGCGGCGCGCGATGTAGTCCTCGTGCGCCTTGCGGTAGGCGGCGGCCAGCTCCGGGTCCGTCTTGAGCCGCTCCGACATCTCCTTCATGACGCCGTTGGCTTCCAGCGTGCCGATCGCGGAGGCGGCCCGCGGGCACGTCAGGTAGTACGTCGTGGGGAACGGCGTGCCGTCCGGGAGGCGCGGGGCCGTCTCGACGACGTCGGGCTGTCCGCAGGGGCAGCGGTGCGCGATGGCCCGCAGGCCGCGCGGCGGGCGGCCGAGCTGCTGCTTGAAGGCCTCGACGTCGGCGTCGGTGGGCTCGGTGCGCTCGGTGGTCGGCGGGGGCGTTTCCATGCCTGTCTTTCGTGTCCTTGGGTCAGTCGTCGGGGCGGTCGGCCTTGTCGACGCCGTCCCAGACGTTCGAGTACCAGGGGCGGGTGGCCGCCCGCTGGTCCGCGCGGCGGCTCTGCGCCGCCGCGGGGTCGATCACCGTGAAGCCGGTCTCGCCCGGCATCACGTAGTGCAGCCGGTCCCGGATGCGCTGCTCCGCGTACGCGTCGTCCTGCCAGCGGGCCTTCTCGTCGCGCAGCTTCTCGACGTCCTCCTGGCGCTCGGCCTTCTGCCGGCGCAGGTCGTCGATCTCGGCGCGCTGCGAGACGTACTGCCTTATCGGGTACGCGAGCGCGACGACGAGGGAGCAGAGCACGAGCGCGAGCAGGGCCGCGCGCCCGGTGAGCCGGGAGCGGCGGGCCTGGCGCTTGGTCTGGGAGCGGTAGACCCGCTCGGCGGTCTGCTCGCCGAGCAGCCGCAGGCGGGTCGCGGTGGAGAACCGGTCCTTGGTCCCGGCCTTGGCCATGGTTCCGCCTCCCCAGAGCAGCGCGTAAACGTACGTACGTCCCCGCACACGGTACGGGACCGGGTGCGGGGACGTAGGTAACCCGGCGTTACGACCGGGCCTCGCGCTTGATCAGCCCTTGAAGCGCGGGAAGGCGCTGCGGCCGGCGTAGACGGCCGCGTCGTCGAGGATCTCCTCGATGCGCAGGAGCTGGTTGTACTTGGCGACGCGGTCCGAGCGGGCCGGGGCGCCGGTCTTGATCTGACCGCAGTTCACGGCGACCGCCAGGTCGGCGATGGTGACGTCCTCGGTCTCGCCGGAGCGGTGGGACATCATGCACTTGAAGCCGTTGCGCTGGGCCATCTCTACGGCGTCCAGGGTCTCGGTCAGCGAACCGATCTGGTTGACCTTGACGAGCAGGGCGTTGGCCGAGCCCTCCTCGATGCCGCGGGCCAGGCGCTCCGGGTTGGTGACGAAGAGGTCGTCGCCGACGATCTGGACCTTGTCGCCCAGGCGCTCGGTGATGACGTTCCAGCCGGCCCAGTCGTCCTCGAACAGCGGGTCCTCGATGGAGACCAGCGGGTACGCGGAGACGAGCTCCTCGTAGTACTCGGTCATCTCGGCGGCCGAGCGGGACTTGCCCTCGAACTCGTACTTGCCGTCCTTGTAGAACTCGGACGCGGCGACGTCGAGCGCCAGGCCGATCTGCTCGCCGGGAACGTAACCGGCCTGCTTGATCGCCTCGACGATGAGGTCGAGCGCGGCGCGGTTCGACTCCAGGTTCGGGGCGAAGCCGCCCTCGTCGCCGAGGCCGGTGGACAGACCCTTGGTCTTCAGGACCTTCTTGAGGGTGTGGTAGACCTCGGCGCCCCAGCGCAGGGCCTCGGAGAAGGACTCCGCGCCGATCGGGGCGATCATGAACTCCTGGATGTCCACGTTGGAGTCGGCGTGCGACCCACCGTTCAGGATGTTCATCATCGGGACGGGCAGCAGGTGCGCGTTCGGGCCGCCGAGGTAGCGGAACAGCGGCAGGTCGCTGGCCTCGGAGGCGGCGTGCGCGACGGCGAGCGAGACGCCGAGGATGGCGTTGGCGCCGAGCGAGCCCTTGTTGTCGGTGGCGTCCAGGTCGAACATCGCCTGGTCGATCAGGCGCTGCTCGGTGGCGTCGTAGCCGACGAGCTCCGGGCCGATCTGCTCGATGACGGCGAGGACGGCCTTCTCGACGCCCTTGCCCTGGTAACGGTTGGGGTCACCGTCACGGAGTTCGATGGCCTCGAAAGCACCGGTGGAGGCACCGGACGGAACGGCGGCACGACCCGTGCTGCCGTCGTCGAGGCCGACCTCGACCTCGACCGTGGGGTTGCCTCGGGAGTCCAGGATTTCCCGGGCTACGACGACGTCGATGGACGGCACGAGCATCTCCTTCTGGGATATGACGCATTTACGCGGGGCCGCTTCAGCCCTGCGTCTCACGAGCCTAACGGGCTCCAGGGCTTCGGCCAGCCGACCGCCCGTCCCGTGGGACGGGCCAGGGCCCAAATACCCGGGAAACGGGACGGAAGCCCGTGTTTCTACTGGCCGGTAGCTCGCTAGGGGCGAACACGGAACCGGGCCGGGCCGCGCGGCCGGACCCGGACATGGCCCCGCCCCGGTGCGTACGGGGGATACGCGCACCGGGGCGGGGAGCCCGTGGGGACGGGGGGGTGGCCGTGCGTCCGCCGAGGCACGGCCGGGTGGGGCCGCTACTTCAGGTGGAGCTGCTGGCCCGGGTAGATGAAGTCGGCGTCGTCGATGATGTCGCCGTTGAGCTTGTAGACCTTCTGCCAGCCGCCCTTGACCTTGTGCGACTCGGCGATCTTGGAGAGGGTGTCGCCGGACTCGACCTTGTACTCGCCGTCGCCCTTCTTGACCGTCTTGCCGGTCGGGGTCTCGACGGTCTTCTTCTTGGTCTCGGTCTGCGGCGTGGGCTGCGGCTTCGGCGTGGCCTGCTGCTGCGGGGCGGCCTGCTGCTGCGTCTTCTGCGGCTGCGGCTTGGCCTGCTGCTGCGGGGCCTGCTCCTGCTGGCCGCCGCCACCGTTGTAGGCGGCGCCCGAGAGACCGACGCCACAGCTCGGCCAGGCACCCTTGCCCTGGCCCGCGAGGACCTTCTCGGCGATCTCGATCTGCTGGGCCTTGGAGGCCTTGTCGGCGGTCGGCGCGTACTTGGTACCGCCGTACGCGGCCCAGGTGGACGGCGAGAACTGCACGCCACCCTGGTAGCCGTTGCCGGTGTTGATCGACCAGTTGCCGCCGGACTCGCACTGGGCGACGGCGTCCCACTCGGCGCCGGTGGCGGCAGAGGCGGAGCCCGCGGCCATCAGCGGGGCGGCCACGGCGGCACCGGTGACACCGGCGAGCGTGACGACACGGGTGGCCTTGGACGGACGGCGGTGCTTGCCCTTGCTGGAAAACAGCATGAGTTGATCCCCTCACCGACGCCTGCGAGGTGAGCTGTCGGGTGCGGGCCGATGTGGTTGCCCGGTCGCACTTCTTGAGTGCGACTTAACCCCTAGCCGATTCCGTCCGTCTCCCGGCCTCCCAGCCTCTCGGCTGGTGGCCGCTCAACGGGCGGGCCCGGCACTTACCTTGGGTCCCCCGCTCCTGCCTACGGCGCTCGAAGCGACGACTGTTCCCGTCCGGCCGTTGGCAGGATTCGGCGTACCGACCGGCGGGGCCCACCAGTGGCGAGCGGTGACGACCGTAGACACGCGATCGCCGGAATTTCAAAGACGATCAGGGCTTCTGAGACCCATCTCTCACTCGCGCCAAATCGGACATTCGACGCGAAGGCCCCGCCCGACTCTTCGTCAACTTCCCTTACTTTTCGCCCAAATCGAGGCTCTGACCGGGGAGAATGAGGTCCGGGTCGCCGCCGACGGTCTTCTTGTTCCCGGCGTAGAGCGAGGGCCAGCCGCCGTCGACGCCGAGGTCGTCCGCGATCACCGAGAGGCTGTCGCCGGAGCGGACCGTGTACGTCCCGTCGGCGGTCTTGCCCGAGCGGTCGCCGCCGCGCGAGGCGTGCCGTCCTGTGCGGTCCTCGCCGTCGCCTCCGGAGGGCTGCTCGTCGGCGCGGTCGCCGCGGTGGCGGCCGGGGGCGGAGTCGTCGGAGGGGGCGGTGGAGTCCTCGGATCCGGGCGAAGTGGAGTCCTCGCCTCCGGACTTGCCGGAGTCCTCCGCACCGTCCTTGCCGTCGGCCCCCTTGCCTCTCTCGCCGTCCCCGCCGCTGCCCTTGCCGTCCTTGTCGCTGTTGCCGCCCTTGCCGTCCTTGCCCGACTTGTCGTGATCCTTGTCTCCGGAGGCGTCGTCGGACGCGTCGTCGGAGCCGGACTTACCGTCGGTACCGTCCGCCGGGTCCGCGGAGTCGGAGGGCTTGCCCGAAGGCTTCTCCGAGGGCTTGTCCTTGCCGTCGGACTTGTCCTTGCCTTCGGACTTGTCCTTGCCTTCGGACCCTGCCGGGTCCGAGGGGGGCGTCATCGGGTCACCCGGGTCCACGTCGGCCGCGGCGTCGTCGTCGGTGAGACCCGCGATCGGGGCACAGCTCGGCCAGGCGCCGGGGCCCTTGTCCTCCAGGACCTTCTCGGCGACGGCGATCTGCTGCGACTTGGACGCCTGGTCGGCGCTCGGCGCGTAGTCGAGGCCGCCGTAGCCCTCCCACATGTCCTGGGAGAACTGGATCCCGCCGTAGTACCCGTTGCCCGGGTTGGCGCTCCAGGCGCCGCCGCTCTCGCACTCGGCGAGCTTGTCCCACGTCGCCGTGTCGGCGGCGCTCGCGCTGGTCGCGCCGAGGAGTGGGATGGCGATGGCGGATCCGGTGACTCCTGCCGCGACGATGAGGGCCGGGGCTTGGCGGGGGCGTCGGTGACGACCATTGCCGGAGAGCATGCGGTTGCCTTTCACGGGTGGGGTCTCCCCTGCTCGAGCGGAGCCGAGAGCTTGGGGACTGGTGCGGCGACTGGGGCACCGGGTGCCCGAGTCGACGTGAACGTAGTCGCACTCGAACGCTTGTCACAAGTCGATGCAGCGGAGATCACGTGAAAGTCACAGTCTTGACGGTCCGTCAGTTGCCCGCCGTTTTCTGTGCGGATGTGAACTCCACGGGCAACGTGCGAAGTCCCCGCATGATCAGCCCGCCACGCCACCGCAAATCGGCAGGATCCGCCGCGAGTTGCAGATCGGGAAGTCGCCGCAGGAGTGTCGCGAGGGCGGTCTGGCCCTCCAGACGGGCGAGCGGGGCACCGAGGCAGTAGTGGATTCCGTGCCCGTATCCGAGGTGCTGGTTGTCGCGCCGGGACAGGTCGAGGGTGTCGGGCTCGGCGAACCGCTCGGGGTCGCGGTCGGCGGCGGCGAGCACCACGAGAACGGGGTCGCCCGCGGCGATGTCCTGCCCGCCGACGCTGAGCGCCTCCGTCGCGAACCGCCAGGTGGCGAGCTCGACAGGACCGTCGAAGCGGAGCAATTCCTCCACGCCCGTCTCCAGGAGCGCCGTGTCCCCCTCTTCCAGGGCACGTTGCAGCCGCGCGCGCTGCTCGGGGTGGGTGAGCAGCGCGTACATCCCGTTGCCGATGAGGTTGACGGTCGTCTCGAAGCCGGCGAAGAGCAGGATGAAGGCCATCGCCGCGGCCTCGTTCTCGGTGAGGTGCTCGCCGTGGTCGGAGGCGCGGATCAGGCCGGAGATGAGGTCGTCGCCCGGGTCGAGGCGCTTGCGGTGGATCAGCTCGGCGAGATAGCCGCGCATCTTCTTCACCGACCGGGCGACCCCGCCCCGCGGCCCGCCCCCGTGCCGGATCATCATGCCCGCCCAGTCGCGGAAGTCGTCCTGGTCCTCGCGCGGGACGCCGAGGAGGTCGCAGATGGCGTAGATGGGGAGCGGGAAGGCGAACTCGTGGATGAGGTCGGCGCTCCCCCCTTCCACGAACCGGTCGATGAGCTGGTCCGTCAGCTCCCGCACGCGCGGCTCGAACTCGGCGACGCGGCGCGGCGTGAACGCCTTCGACACGAGGCGCCGAAGCCGGGTGTGGTCCGGCGGGTCGATGTTGAGCAGGTGCGTCATGAGATTGGCACCGCGCTCGCCCGGGATCCCCGTCTTGCTCTTCGCGTGCGCGCCCTCGTCGTGGTGGGCCGGATTCTTGCTGAGCCGCTGGTCGGCGAGGGCCTGCTTGGCGTCCGCGTACCGGGTGACCAGCCAGGCGTCGACGCCGCTGGGCAGCGTGGTCCTGTGCACCGGGGAGTTCTCGCGCAGCCAGGCGTACGCGGGGTAGGGGTCGGTGGCGAACTCCCAGGTGAAGAGTTCTGGCCCCTGGGCCTCGGGCGGGGTCTCCGGGGTGCCCCCGGCGGCGGAGGGGGCGGTCTTTTCGGTCACTCCTTGACGGTAGCCGGACCCATGCCGGGGGCTGACCGCAGGTGAGCGAGGGTGGCGGCGGCCTGCACGTCGCCCTGCTCGGCGGCGCGGGCGAGCCAGTGCGCCGCGCGGTCGACGTACATACGGGCGAGCTGCCCCACCGCGCCGCGGCTGCCGTCGGCGGCGGCCGTCTCCAGATATCCGGCGGCCTCCGTGTGCTCGCCGAGCTCCACGAGGTCGAGGCCGACCAGCAGGGCCCTGTCCGGGTCGTGCTCCACCATCCTGCGGTACCAGGACTTGGCGTCCGCCATGTCCCCCGCCGCACTGGCGAACTCCGCGAGGGCCTGCATCACTCCGACGTCACCCGACTCCCCGCGTCCCGCCAGGGCGGACCTGGCCGCCGCGAGGAGTTCGCCGTGCTTCGCCGGGCTGTGCTCCTGCGCGTTCTGGAGCATGGCCCACCAGACGTATTCGTCGGCCGCCGGGAAGTCCGGTGCGCGCAAGGCGTCCGCGACCAGCGTGCCGCACGCCCGCCACGTCCCCTCCGTCTCGCCCTGCACGAGCAGTCCGGCGACGCCGGCCCGGAGCGCGAGGGCCCATACGAGACCGTCGTCGTACGTCTCCTCGTCCGTCCTCGGCTGCTCTTCGTACTCCTCCGCCACTTTCCTGAGCGCCGCCAGCGGCATCGCCTCGGTGATCCCGTGCCGCGCCAGGTCGATCGCCGCGCGCACCAGGAGGTGCCCGAGCCGCCGTCCTCCCGCCCGCCGGGCCCTGCGCCACTCCTCCCACAGCTCGGGGCCTAGCGCGAGGAACTCCGTGACGCCCAGGGCCCCGCGCCAGCGCACCGCGTCCACGAAGCGCGTGTCGTCCACCGTCGCGAGCCGTGCCAGTTCCGGCTCGCTCCACTCCGTGGGGACCTCGACGGTCTGCGCGACGCTCAGGGCGCGGGCGGCGGGGTGGTGGCCGAAGCGGTGTCGGTCGTACGCCTCGTCGCGCATCGTCGCGAGGACGAGGACGCGGTCATGGGTGAGCCGGGCGAGGACACCGGGGGTGCCGGGCTCCGCGAGGTGGCCGTCGAGGTCGTCCAGCCACACCACGTGGGTGTGTGCGGTGTCACGGTCCCTGAGCTGGTCCGGCAGGCCGCGCAGGTCCGTTCCGCCGTCCGCGACGAAGACCCGGGAGTCCTCCGCCACGCTCGCCCGCAGCACCGACCATGCCGTCGAGGTCTTTCCGGACAGCGGCTCGCCCGTGACGATGACGAGGCCGCCGTAGTGCGCGGCCTGCCGCACGAGGACGGACAGTTCGTCGTCAATGTCCCTGGCGACATAGGGCGGCAGCGCCGTCGTGCCGGCGAACCGGCGGGTGGGGCGCACGCCGAGGCCGAGGCGGCGCAGCTGTCCCGCGCGCGGCCAGTTGTCGGTGCCCGTGGCCCCGCCGCTCGCCGCCTGGCCGTTGACGGTGACCGACCCGATGGACCCCGCCATCACCGCGTTGGCGACCATGCCGCCCGAGATGGCGTTGTGCGCCGGGGCGGGCGCGGCGTCGGCCCGCTCCGGCTTCAACTCGTCCAGCAGCGTGCCGAGTTCACCGGGGAGTTCGGCGAGCTCGGCGAGCCTGACGCGGAGCCGGTGGGCCCAGGCCGCCTCCAGGTCGGTGCCGCTCAGCTCCCCGGTGGCCAGCAGGCGCTGGTCCCTGGACAGGTGCCTGGCGAATCCGCCGCGCACGCCCGCGCGTGCGAAGCAGTCACGGAAGCGGAGCTCCGTGCGGGGCCAGTCCGGCGCCCGCATGGCCGATGCCAGCACCGCCGCGGCCGAGACCGCCAGCGCCTCCAACTCCGCTTCCACCCAAGCCCCCAAGCCCGCCGCTGCCTACCGCCACGGTACTAAGCCCCCGCCCCCTCGGCCGCGAGAACCGCATCCCGGTACGCGCGCGCCGCCCCCCTCAGCGCCGCCTCCGGATCCACCCCCTCCGCCTCCGCCCGCAGCGCGAGCGCGAGCAGCTCGTACCCCACGCCCTCCCCCGTCGGCACCGCCACCTCAAGTCCCGCCGTGCGCACGCGAGATGACAGCTTCGCGGTGAGGGCCAGGGCGGGCTGGCCCAGGGGGATGCCCTCCGTGAGGGACGTGCGCTGCTTCTCCTCCGCCTTGGTGCGCAGCCAGTGCGCCTTCACCTCCTCGGGGGTGAGCGCCGAGTCGTCGCCGAAGACGTGCGGGTGGCGGTGGACGAGCTTGTCGACGATGCCGCCCGCGACGTCGTCGACGGAGAAGGGCTCGTCGTCCTCGTCGGGGCCGCCCTCCTCGGCGATCCGCGCGTGGAAGACGACCTGGAGGAGGACGTCGCCGAGCTCCTCGCGCAGTTCGTCCCTGTCGCCCTGCTCGATCGCCTCGACCAGTTCGTACGCCTCCTCGATCGCGTACTTCGCCAGGCCCTCGTGGGTCTGCCGCGAGGACCAGGGGCATTCGACGCGGATCCGGTCCATCACCTGGACCAGGTCGAGCAGGCGCGCGCCCGGCAGGTCGTACGAGGCGGGGAGCAGCTCCAGGTCGGGCATGGCGATACGGCCCGAACCCGCCAGGCGGGCCAGGCCGTCGGTCAGGGGGCGGTCGCCTTCGGCGGTGGCGATCACGAGCAGCGTGCGGCCGCCCGCGCAGGCGTCGACCAGCTCCTGCGCGGTGGGCGCCGCCTGCTCGACCCGCACGCCCGCCTCCCGCAGATACGGCAGCTGGGGGTGCGCGGCGTCGGCGCACAGCACCTCGTCGGCGCCGTGCAGCGCCTGCCAGGCGGGCCAGGAGAGCAGGCCGGGCGCGACGCGGTGGCTGGTGGTCAGCAGGATGACGCGGCCGACGGACTCCTCGGAGAGGTCGGACGCGGCGGCCGGGGGCGTGGGCTCGGTGTCGTTCACGCGTCGAACGTAACCCAGCCCACCGACAGCGCCGCGGCGCCTCCGGTCCCTCCGGTGCCAGCAGGACCCTAAGCCTGCTGCCCCTGGTCCTGGGACCCGGTGGACGAGACCTCGCGGACCCACGGCGTCTTGGTGTCGGAGCGCTTGTTCTTGTCGACGTCCCAGGCGCCGTAGCGCGGGTTCAGGTCGATGTCGAGCTTCTTGGAGGCGGCCGAGAGCGCCTTCCAGAAGATCGCCTGGCCCTCCGGCGCGTTCATGTCGGCGCCCAGCTTCTTGGCGAGCTTCTGGGCCTCGATCTCGGTGCGGAAGCTGTCGTCGAGACGGGCGGGCGCCACCCCGTACTGCTGGAGCCAGCCCTGTTCGAGGGCCTTGCGGCTGCCCGCCTGCTGCTCCAGGCCGGCCCGCATGGTCTGGATGTCGCGGCGGGTGACGCTCACCCCGGCGTCGGTGGCCGCGCGGTGCAGGACCTTGTCGAGGACCATCGTGTGCAGCGTGCTGCGGGTGAGGCCGCCGGACTTGGCGATGGCCTGGGTGTACTGGGCGTCGTCCGGAATGGCGGCCCGCTGCGCGTCGCGCACCTCGTTCACCCGGCTCTCCAGCTGCGCGACCGTGATCCGGTCGCCGCCGACGACGGCGGCGGCACCGGGGTGCGCCTCGCTGCCGCAGGCGGTGAGGAGCGGGGCCGCGGCGATCGCGGCCGCGGAGAGGATGAGCGCTGTGCGACGACGGCGGTGCAAGGAGGACCTCCCGTTGGAGATTGTGCGGCGGTGCACAAGGTCTTGCGATGATCGATGGTAGGCAGTGGCCGTCTTCTCGGCCAGCCATTCGACACCTATTCGACCAACGATTTCCCGGGAGTTGGGGCACCCTCGACCCAGCCGTACGGGCGTCAGCCGCGCACTTGTCCGAGCCATTGCAGGGTGCGGCGGATCTCCGCGGGGAACGGGTGTCCGGGTCCGTGCAGCAGCTCCGCGTCGTGCAGCAGACGCGCGAGGGTGTCGTGGGCGGCGGGCCGGTCGCCGAGCGCGAGCAGCAGATGGCCGATGCGGCGGCGGATCTCCAGGGACTGGCGGCGGTCGTCCGTGGCGTAGTGGTTCTCGTAATAGGGGAGCAGCGCGCGGTACTCGGCGAGCGCCGCGGCCGGTTCGCCGAGCTGCTCCAGGCACTGCGCGGCCTCGTAGCGGAACTGGAGGGAGTGCGGGTCGGCCTGTCCCGACTCGGCGGCCCGCTCGTCGGCGAGGCGGCGCAGCTCGGGCAGGGCGCGGCGGTACTGGCCGTCGTCCATTAGCGTGGCCGCGTACTGCTTGCGCAGGGTGCGCACGACGGGCGAGTGCTCGCCGTGCTTGGCGGCCGCGGCGGGCAGGATCGCGCCGAGGATGTCGACGGCCTGGGTGATGCGGCCCTCGCCGAGCAGCCGCTTGACGTCGTCGACGGCGCGGGCGACGTCCTGCTGGGGCGGTGAACCCGGCGGCCGCGGCGGCAGGTCGGGGGCGGGCGCGGGGGTCGCGGCGCGGTCCGGCCAGGGCGCGTGCGGGCGCAGGAAGGGGCGGGTCGGGTCGAGCGGGCGGCCGGAGGGGACGCCGCGCGCGGGCAGCAGCGGCGCCAGTTCCCCGTAGACCTCCTGGGCGCTGGCGTGCCGGTGCTGGGGGTCCTTGGCGAGCAGCCGCAGGACGAGCGCCTCCAGGGCCTCGGGCACCTCGGGGCGCAGTCTGCGGACCGGCAGCGGCGGTTCGTAGAGGTGGCGGTGCAGCACGCCGAGCGCGGTGGAGCCGGAGAACGGCACGTCGCCGCTGAGGAGTTCGTGCAGGAGCACGCCGAGGGCGTAGAGGTCGGTGTAGGGGCCGACGGCGCCGCCCATCGCCTGTTCGGGCGCCATGTACGCGGGGCTGCCGATCGGCGAACCGGTGTGGGTGAGACGGGTGGTGTCGGTGTCCATCACCGAGGCGATGCCGAGGTCGAGGACGGAGAGCGTGCCGTCCTGCTTGACCATCACGTTCCGCGGCTTGAGGTCGCGGTGCACGATCGGCACCGCGTGCACGGCGGAGAGCACCGCGCACAGTTGGGCGGCGACCGCGACGGCCCACTGCCACGGATAGGGGTCGTGCTCGGCGAGGTGGTCGCCGAGGTCCGCGCCGTCGACGTACTGCATGACGAGGAAGAGCGCCCCGTCCTCGGAGGGCTCGCTGCCCGCGTCGTGCACGGTGACCAGGCCGGGGTGGTCGACCTGCGCGGTCACCCGGCACTCGCGCACGAAGCGGCGGCGCAGCTCCTCGGCCTCGGCGCCCGCGACCCGGTCGGGGCGCAGCAGCTTCACGGCGACGCGGCGGTCCAGGCGCTGGTCGTACGCCGTCCAGACCTGGCCCATGCCGCCCTGGCCGATGAGCGTGGAGAGTTCGTAGCGTCCCGCGACGACGCGGCCGCCCTGCGCCGCCCCCGTCCCGGGCGACGTGCCCGCTGTCACGGTCAGCTGCCGCCTTCCTGCTTGCGCAGATAGTCGCTGAGCTCGTCGAGTTCGGCGCGGACCTGGTGGATGCGGGCGGGCGCGGGGCGCGTCGGCGGCTGCGGCGTGTGGTGCGCGGGCGGCTGCGGCGGCGCCTGGTGGTGGAGCTGGGTGGGCTGCTGGTGGACGGGGCCCGGCGCGGGCTGCTGCGGGTAGCCGTAGGCGGGCTGGGCCTGTTGCGGTACGTAGCCGTCGAAGCGCGGTGCGCGGTACCGGCTGAAGTGGCGGATGTCCGCGTACAGGTAATAGGCGAGCACGGCCACCAGCGTGCAGAGCAGGACCACCATGCCCACGTTGCCGGGGCCCTCGAACTCGTCCTCGCCCTTGTCGATCCCGATCATCGCGAGGGCGCTGACGTCGAGCACGGTGGCGAAGCCGAAGAGCGCCCAGTCGTGCGCCTTGCGGGTCACCAGGGCGAGGCGCAGCAGCGTGGTCCACGCGAGCAGGCCGCACGTCACGACCGCGAGGACCACGAACAACACGCGCACCGTCGCAGGCGAACCCCCGGAAGGGGGCGGCGGTGGGGGCGGCGCGTAGCCGTGGCCGTGCATGGCTGCTCCTGGTACGTGAAGGACGAACGAATGCGGATTCGAGCGTATAGGCCGACCACGGGAAGCGGTCCCGGGTTGTACCGAACCGTTGTCGTACTGGTCACGCACGCGGGGCGGGCCGCGGTTGCGCCGCCCGGCCCGTCACCGCGGCGGCAGCGTGCCGTCCGTCAGTCCGTCGTGCAGACCGCGCACCAGCCGCTCCCCCAGCCGCCCCGCGAGCCGCAGGGAGTCCTCGAACGCGGCGAGTTCGCGGAAGCGTTCGCTGTAGCCGCGCTGGCCGGCGAGCGGCAGGCGCGGCAGTTGGAGGCGGCGTACGTCGAGCCTGGCCGAGGTGGAGGCGTAACTGCTGGCCTGCCGGTGGTTGGCTGTGCCGCGCAGGAACCCGGCGAGGAACCACGGGTCGAGCGCGTCCTGGTCGGGGCGCAGCAGGGCGAGTCCCCTGCCGAGCACGGCGCCCGCGGTGGCCTCGTCGACGACGCGGGCCGCCGCGCCGCCGCCGAAGACCGGGACGACGACGTCGCCGGGCTCGGTGCGGACGGCGGGCTCGTCCGCGGTGCCGTCGTGTGCCGTGCCGGACGGCGCGGTGCCCGTGAGCACGTCGTGGTCGGTGAGGACGGGTACGCCCGCCGGGCCCGAGCCGGTGCCGGTGTGCAGCGCGAGGGCGCCCGCGCGGGCCAGTTCGCCGACGGTGGTGAGCGGCCTGGGCGCGGACTCCGTCCCCGGCTCGCCGCCGACGGCGCGCGGCGTGAGGTCGGCGGCCCGCCGCAGCGCGTCGCCGAGCCCTTCGCGTACGGTCGCGAGCTCCGCGCTGCCGCCCCCCGCTGCGGGCGGCGGCAGCCTGCGCGCGGGCGACAGGTCGACCTCGTCGTCGAGGAGTTCGAGCACGGGCACGGCCCTGGCGGCGCCGGGCCGCGCCTCGACGGTGCCGTGCCGGTCGAAGTCGTGCCAGAGGCCGAGGGCGCTGTCCTGCACGGCGGGCCACAGCTGCTTGTCCCTGCCGTCGGCGGCGAGCAGGCCCGCCGCCTCCACCAGGAGCAGTTCGGGCGCCGGCTGCGCGCCGGCCACCGGCCTGCGCAGCACCCAGACGTGCAGCGGCAGGTTGTACGGGGGCGCCGCCCCCGCGGGCAGCGCGATCACCGCGCGCAGCGCGCCCCTGCGCAGCAGATCGGCGCGGATGCGGCGGCCCGAACGGCGGGACGCGGCGGCGGGCGGCATCAGGAGCACCGCGGTGCCGCCGTCGACGAGCCGGGCCAACGCGTGCTGGACCCAGGCGAGTTCGGACTCGGCGCGGGCCGGGAAGCCGTACTCCCAGCGGGCGTCGTAGGCCAGCTCGTCGTGGCCCCAGTTGCGTTCGTTGAACGGCGGATGGCAGAGCACCGCGTCGGCCCCGCGCTCCTCGTAGGAGTCGGCGCGCAGGGTGTCGCACGCCATGCTGCGCACGGTCGCGTCGGAGTTCAGGGCCAGGCGCAGCGCGGTGAGGGCGGCGAGGTCGGGCGCGCTGTCCTGGCCGTACAGGTACTGGTCGGGGCGCGACGCGACGGCCTTGAGCAGGGCGCCGGTGCCGCAGGCGGGGTCGAGCACGGTGCGGGCGGGTCCCGCGATGCGGGCCATCAGTTCGGCGGGGCCCGCGGGCGTGAGGGTGTACTGGCGCGGGTTGGCCTCGGTGTGCCTGCCGAGCAGGAACTCGTACGTCCGCCGGGCGCCGAGTTCGGCGGCGAGCTCGGCGACGTCGCGCAACAGCGGTACGGACGGCAGGAGTTCGGCCGCTTCGGGGATCCGGACGGCCCGCTTGCGGCGCACCCCGAAGCGCAGCGTCACGACGTCGTCGAGCTCACCGGGCAGGAGCTGCGCCATGCGCTCGTCGGACACGGCGCCGATCGCGAGCCAGGCGGTCGGCCTGTCGCGGACCAGGAGCAGGGCGCAGCCCGCGTGCAGGAGGGCGGTGCCGGGGCCCGCCGGGTGTCCGGCGAGCCGCTGCCAGACGCGTTCGCGCAGCGGGACCTCGACGAGCTTGCCCTGGGCGCGCAGCCACCGTTCGACGTCGGTGAGCGCGAAGGCGGGGCTGGTCTCGGTGCCGCCGACGGGCTTGGGGAAGTCGGCGTGCCTGCGGCGCCAGTTGCTGACGGCGGCGCGGCCGACACCGGCGAGCCGGGCGATGCCGGCGGCGGTGACTTCCGTGGCGTCGGTCGCGTCAGCGGCGCCGGTGGCGCCGGCCGTGTCGGTGGCGTCGGCCGTGTCGTCCCGCGGCTTCATCTGGCTGCTCCCCTCGGCGCGCGGGGTCAGTCGCGCGGCGTCGAGCATACCCAGCGGGCGGCGGCACCGGTTGCTTCACGGCCGTTAACCCATGATTCACACATTGTCGTGTTGACTCGATTCACACGCTCCTGCTCTGATGTCCCTCACCGAACGACTTCCCTGGGGGGATCTCCATGCGTCAGCTCCAGCGCCGCCCTGTGCGCATCCGCCGTACCGCGCTCGCCGCCGTCTGCCTCGCCACCGCCGCGGCCGTGGGCCTCACCGCCTGTGGCGCGGAGGACGGCAAGGTCGGATCCGCGAAGAAGTCGGTGCGGGACTCCACGGAAACGGAAAAGGACGGGGCGAAGGACCCCTTCGCGGGGATGTCCGGCGCCGACATCGCCGAGAAGGCGGTGCGGACGACCTCGGGGGCCAAGTCGCTGCGCATCAAGAGCGACGTCGCCGACGAGGCGTCCGGCCGGATGTCGATGGACATGGCCCTGGACACCGACGGCACCTGCGCAGGGACGATGGGCATGGGCGGCCAGGGCTCGATCGAGCTGATCATCCCGGGCAGCACCACCGCGTACCTCAAGTACGACGAGAAGTTCCTGCGGTCGCAGAGCAAGGGGGAGCCCGCGGCCGACGTGCAGGCTGCGGTGGACATGCTCGCCGACCGCTGGGCCAAGACCCGGACGACGTCCGAGGACGCGAAGGAGATCGCCGGGTTCTGCGACCTCGACGGCCTGCTCGCGGGCTTCAAGGACGGCGGCTCGGCGGCCCGCAGGGGCGGCACGACCACCGTCGACGGCACCCCCGCGATCAAGCTCACCGAGAGCGACGGCAAGGAGAAGTACACGATCTACGTCGCCACGGAGGGCAAGCCGTACCTCCTGCGGATCGACACCGCGGGCGGCACCGGCGCGCCGGAGTCGCTGACGTTCCGCGACTACGACAAGCCGGTCAAGGCGACGCCGCCCACCGGCGACGTCCTCGACCTCGACAAGCTGGGCTGACTCAGAGCGCGTGCCGCACCCAGACATTCGGCTCGACGTACACGCCGTAGCCGCGGGCGGGTTCGCAGTGCACGGGCACCAGCGCGCCCGCCACCTCGACCTCGCCCGCCACGTCGAACGGCAGCCCCGTCCACGCGCGCCACTGCGCGGTCGAGCCCGACACCGTCATGGAGGCGTGCGCGACCTTGTCGATGACGCCGCCCGCCCTGACGTGCACCCGCAGCCAGGGGTCGTACGGCAGACCGTCCTCGCGCGTGCGGTACGCGTACTCGTCGATCGGCGTGGCCGGCTCGCGGTGCTTGGCGTTGGGGCGCACGGGCGCGACGAGCTCGGTGAAGCCGCGGGCGCGGGCGTTCTCCCGCACCGCCCCGAGCATCAGCGCCGAGACGCCCTTGCCGCGCGCCGGCTCGGCGACGGTGATCTCGACGGCGCTGACCGTGTCCGCCTCCTTGCCGTGCCGCAGGTCGGAGAAGGCCCAGAGCATCACCTGGTCCCAGCCGCCGTCGGGGAGCGCCCCGTCCGCGCGGGCCCGCAGCGCGAAGGGCACGCTGAAGCCACGCGCGACGACCTTGCCCTCGGGGTCCGTGGCCACCACGACGTACTCCGGCAGCTCCGCGACGATCCTGCCGATCAGCGACCAGCCCACGGGGTCGTGGAGGATGAATTCGGGCCAGTCCTCCGCCATGTTCCACAGCGGGCCGGCGAGCTCCGGCCGCTCGGCGAGGGTCGTGATCTTCAGGTCCATGTGCCGCACGGTACGTGGCCCGCGACGGGGTGGGTAGCGAATTTCCGGCGCCCACCTGCGGGTTCACCGTGGCTGAGCGCGCTCAGCGGGCGTGGAAGCGGGGCGGAGCCATCGTCGGGGCCTGACCCGACGGGAGCTTCTCCTCGGGGCAGGTGTTCAGGACCTTCTTCATCGCGTCCCGTTCCGCGCCCGTCACCCACACCCCGTACTTCTTCTTCACCGCGACCTGCCCGGCCACGTACGTGCACCGGTAGGCCTTGTTCGGCGGGAGCCAGGTCGCGGTGTCGCCGTCGCCCTTGCTGCGGTTGGGGCCCGCGTCGACCGCGATGAGGTTGAGGGGGTCGTTGGCGAAGGCGATGCGCTTGCTCGGCGCCCACTGGAAGGCGCCCTTCTGCCAGGCGTCCGAGAGGGCGACGAGGTGGTCGATGTCGACCTGGCTGCGGCCCCGCCGGAACGACACCTCCTTGCCGGTGTAGGGATCGGGCGCGAGCGTCCCCGACGCCACCCGGCAGTCCCCGCCCGTGTACCTGACGTCCTTCAGGTCCCGCTTGAGGATGTCGTCCCTGGTCGGACAGCTGTTGGAGTCCGTGTCGGCCCAGGCGGTGCCGAACCGGCTCCGCTCGTAACCGGTCTTGGGCGCCCGGCCCTTGACGGTCAGCGAGTCGACGGCGGCCAGCGCGGAGCCCGCCTTGGCGGCCGGGCCCGCCGCGCCGCCCTCGTCCTTCTTTCCGTCGGTGCCGAGTTCGCAGCCGGTGAGCAGCGCGGGGACGGTGATCAGGGCCAGCAGGGCCGTGGTGGTACGACGGTTCACCGGGCCACCACCGTGTCGCCGAGGGTCAGCGGGGCGGGCGTCACGATGTCCGCGTAGATCCCGATGCACATGCCGCGCGCGGCGGTGAGCGTCTTGAGGATACGGCTGTCCGCGGGCAGGCCGGTCTGCGCCTGGGTGGTCATGACGCAGCGGGCGACGCGCCCGGTGACGCGCAGCCGCAGCGGCTCCCGCCCGTCCGCGCCGCCGACGGTGATCTCCCGGCCCACCCAGTCCTCCTCGATCCACGGCTCGTCGGTCTCGACGACGATGTTCTTGCGCAGCCTCCGTACGTCGACGGGGTCGGCGTCGCCGAGCAGGTCACCCAGCGCGCGCAGCGACGCGGTGCCGACGAGGGAGACGGCGGCGGCGTCCTGGTGGCTCTGCTCGCCCTCGCGCGCCAACTCGACGCCCTCGCCGAAGCGTTCGGGGATCCGCGGGTCGCCGGGGCGCAGGGTCTCGCCGTCCGGCGCGGTGACGAAGGGAGTGCCGTCCGCCCCGTAAGCGGCGCGGTGTTCGAGCAGTCCGGGCACCCGGCGGAAGCGGCGGCTGTTCTTGCCGCTGCTCAGCTTGCCGTCCGCGTGCCGCAGCGCCCACAGCCGGTCGCCGACGGCGCCGCGCGCGTCGAAGCCGAGCCGCTCGTGCGCCACGCCGAGCATCGATTTCACCGGATAACTGTTCAGACCCACGACTTTGAGCGGCACGGCGCTCTCCCTCCCCTGGGCGGACTCATGCGACCACCACGGTAACGACCAAGTGGTCCAGACCATATCTCCCCTCAGCGGGCGAAGCGGACACCTCGGACGCCATGGCGGAAGAGGTGAACGAGAAGACCGGCGACAAGTACGCCGACAACGCCGACAAGGCCGAGCAGCAGGCGGACGAGCTCGGCGTCGACGCGGACAAGCCGGAGGGCGGGCAGCCTTCCTGGCCCACCGTCCGTCGGAGCCGCCCGCGGCGCGCGTGCCCGCGGGCGGCTCCGGCGCGTCCACGGCCCGCGGGGAACGCGGCCATGACCTCCGGGGTAATCGACGCCCCCGCCCCCGCGGGACATCCTCTGGGCATGGAGTCACGAGAGAGCACCGAAGCAGCCACCCGCGCCGTCGTTCAGGAGGCCTGCACCCCCGCGACCTGACCGAGGCGGCCAGAAGGGTCCCAGGGCCCTAGGACCCCAGGATCGAGGTGAGGAACTCCCCCACCCAGCCCAGCAGTTCGCGCCCGACCAGCGGCTTGCCGCCGACCTTCGCGGTCTTCGGGCGCGGCACGAGGACCTGGTTGGCGGCCGGCTTGATGACCGTGCCGGGGTAGAGCCGCTTGAGCCGCAGCTCCTGCGACTCGCGCAGGTCCACGGGCGCGAAGCGGATGTTGTTGCCCTGGAGGACGACCTCCCCGACGCCGCACGCGCGGGCGAGCATGCGCAGTCCCGCGACGAGCAACAGGTTCTCCACCGGCTCCGGCAACTTGCCGTAGCGGTCGGTGAGTTCCTCGCGGACCGCCTTGACGTCCTCCTCCGTGTTGGCGGAGGCGATGGCCCGGTACGCCTGGAGGCGCAGCCGCTCGCCGGGCGCGTAGTCGTGCGGGACGTGCGCGTCCACCGGGAGCTCGATCTTGACCTCCAGGGGCGGCTCCTCCTCCACGCCGCCCTCCAGGGACGCGCGGTAGTCGGCCACCGCCTCGCCGACCATGCGCACGTAGAGGTCGAAGCCGACGCCCGCGATGTGTCCCGACTGCTCGCCGCCCAGGAGGTTGCCCGCGCCGCGGATCTCCAGGTCCTTCATCGCGACGTACATGCCCGCGCCCATCTCGGTGTGCTGGGCGATGGTCGCCAGGCGCTCGTGGGCGGTCTCGGTGAGCGGCTTCTCCGGCGGGTAGAGGAAGTAGGCGTAACCGCGCTCGCGGCCACGGCCCACCCGGCCGCGCAGCTGGTGGAGCTGGGAGAGGCCGAAGTTGTCGCCGCGCTCCACGATCAGCGTGTTGGCGTTCGAGATGTCGATGCCCGACTCGACGATCGTCGTGGAGACCAGGACGTCGAACTTCTTCTCCCAGAAGTCCACCACGACCTGTTCCAGGGCCTGTTCGGACATCTGGCCGTGGGCGGTCGCGATGCGCGCCTCGGGCACGATGTCGCGCAGCCGGGCCGCCGCGCGGTCGATCGACTCGACGCGGTTGTGGATGTAGAAGACCTGGCCCTCGCGCAGGAGTTCACGGCGGATGGCCGCGCCGATCTGCTTCTCCTCGTACGGACCGACGAAGGTCAGGACCGGGTGGCGCTCCTCCGGCGGGGTCGTGATCGTGGACATCTCGCGGATGCCGGTCACGGCCATTTCGAGCGTACGGGGAATGGGCGTCGCCGACATGGTCAGGACGTCGACGTTGGCACGGAGCTTCTTCAGCTGCTCCTTGTGCTCGACGCCGAAGCGCTGCTCCTCGTCGACGATGACCAGGCCCAGGTCCTTGAACTTGGTCTCGGAGGAGAACAGGCGGTGCGTGCCGATGACGATGTCGACCGAGCCCTCGCGCAGGCCCTCCAGGGTCGCCTTCGACTCCGTGTCGGTCTGGAAGCGACTCAGCGCCTTCACGCTGACCGGGAACTGGGAGTAGCGCTCGGAGAACGTGCCGAAGTGCTGCTGGACGAGCAGGGTCGTGGGGACCAGGACCGCGACCTGCTTGCCGTCCTGTACCGCCTTGAACGCCGCGCGGACCGCGATCTCCGTCTTGCCGTAGCCCACGTCGCCGCAGATCAGGCGGTCCATCGGGACCGTCTTCTCCATGTCCTCCTTGACCTCGGCGATGGTGGTGAGCTGGTCGGGCGTCTCCGCGTAGGGGAAGGCGTCCTCCAGCTCGCGCTGCCAGGGCGTGTCCGCGCCGAAGGCGTGGCCGGGGGCCGCCATGCGCGCGGAGTACAGCTTGATCAGGTCGGCCGCGATCTCCTTGACGGCCTTCTTCGCGCGCGCCTTGGTCTTCGTCCAGTCGGCGCCGCCCAGCCGGTGCAGCGTCGGAGCCTCGCCGCCCACGTACTTGGTGATCTGCTCCAGCTGGTCGGTGGGGATGTAGAGCCGGTCGCCGGGCTGGCCGCGCTTGGCGGGGGCGTACTCCACGACCAGGTACTCACGGGTGGCGCCCTGCACCGTGCGCTGCACCATCTCGATGTAGCGGCCCACGCCGTGCTGCTCGTGGACGATGTAGTCGCCGGCTTCGAGGGTGAGCGGGTCGATGGTCTTGCGGCGCCGCGCGGGCATCCGCTGGCCGTCCTTGCCCGCCGCCTTCTGGCCGGACAGGTCGGTCTCGGTGAGCACGGCGAGCTTCAGGGCCGGGTCGACGAAGCCGTAGTCGATCGAGCCGCAGGAGACGTGCACGACGGACGGGGCGAGGTCGGCCAGGTCGGCGTCGTGCCGGGCCGCGATGCCCTCGCCGCCGAGCACCTCGACCGTGCGCGCGGCCGGTCCGTGCGCCTCGGTGACGTACACGACGCGCCAGCCGTCCGCGAGCCAGCCCTTGGTGTCGGCGAGCGCCTTCGCGGTGTCGCCCCGGTACGTCTCGGGGGCGTGCATGCCGAGCTTGAGCGTGTCGCTGTCCTCGGTGTCCAGCACCTCGTCCGCCGCGAACGGCGAGACCGACCACCACATCATGCCCAGCTCGCGGGCGCGGTCACGGACGTCCGCGATGCCCCACAGGGAGGCCGCGCCCACGTCGATCGGCGCCTCGCCGCCGCCCGCCGTCGCCGCCCAGCTGGCCTGGAGGAACTCCTGCGACGTCGCCACCAGGTCGGCCGCGCGGGTGCGCACCCGCTCCGGGTCGCAGACCACCGCCATGCTCCCCTGGGGCAGGACGTCGAGCAGCAGCTCCATGTCGTCGACGAGGACCGGGGCGAGGGACTCCATGCCCTCGACCGCGATGCCCTCGGCGATCTTCCCGAGCAGCTCGCCGAGCTCCGGGTGCTGCTCGGCGAGCGCGGCGGCCCGCTCCCGCACCTGGTCGGTGAGGAGCAGCTCACGGCAGGGCGGCGCCCACAGGCCGTGCTCGGCGACCTCCAGGGAGCGCTGGTCGGCGACCTTGAAGTAGCGGATCTCCTCGACGTCGTCGCCCCAGAACTCCACCCGGAGCGGGTGCTCCTCGGTCGGCGGGAAGACATCGAGGATGCCGCCGCGCACCGCGAACTCGCCACGCTTCTCGACCAGTTCGACCCGGGCGTACGCCGCTGCCGCGAGGGCCTCCACCGTCTCGTTCAGGTCGACGCTCTCGCCGGTGCGCAGGGCCACGGGCTCCAGCTCGCCCAGGCCCTTGACCTGCGGCTGGAGGACCGAGCGGATCGGGGCGACGACCACGCTGACCGGGCCGGTCTCGGGGTCGTCGGGGCGCGGGTGGGTCAGCCGGCGCAGGACCGCGAGGCGGCGGCCCACCGTGTCGGAGCGGGGCGAGAGGCGCTCGTGCGGCAGCGTCTCCCACGAGGGGTACTCGACGACGCCGTCCGGCGGCAGGATCGTGCGCAGCGCCGCGGCCAGGTCCTCCGCCTCGCGGCCGGTCGCCGTCACGGCGAGCACGGGACGGCCGGACTCGCGGGCGAGCGCGGCCACCGCGAAGGGGCGGGCGGCGGGCGGTCCCACCAGGTCGACGTGGGCGCGGTGGCCGTCGGCGGCGGTCTTGACCGCTTCGGCGAGTGCGGAGTCCTTGACGACGGCGTCGAGCAGACCGTGCAGGCTCATGAAGGCTTTCCGTCCAGGTTCCGTGGGATTTTCGGGCTTCCGGCGTGCGATCACGGCCGGGTGGGCAACGCGAACCGCCCGGCACGTGCCACGGGCCGGGGGTCTCCAGCGTACGACTCCTCACCGACAGGCGCGGCTCGTCAGGCCCACGCCCCGTCCCCGGCCGATGCGTGCTCCGGTGCGTTCCGGTGCGTTCCGGTGCGTTCCGGTGCTCGGCGGTCTTCCTTCCAAAGCCGCGTACGCCGGTCCCCGAGCCCCCGTTTTCCCGGCTTTCCCCCGATCTCCCCCACCTCGTCCGCCTGCCCTCCTGGGGTTTCACCCCGAAGGGATGGCACCCTGAGCCGGGTCGCACCGCGCCTCGAACGTCTCGAACACTCCGGGAGCCCCCGCGGGCTCCCGCCCTTCGACCAGAAAGCCAGACCATGCCCGGAGCCCATCCCGTCACCGCGGCCGACCCGGAGGCCGACGCCGGGCTCATACCCGCGCGGCCCGGGACCGGAGCCGAGACCGGAGGCGGGCCGGGGCCCGGCACCGGCCGCGGCGGCCGCGTCCTGTGGGACCGCGCCCCCCACCTGCTCGCCCTCGGACTCTTCCTCGCCTACGCACTGCTCTCCTACACCCGCTACCGCCGCATGGAGAACCTCTCCTGGGACCTCGGGATCTTCGAGCAGGCCGTCCGCGCCTACGCCCACCTCCAGGCGCCGGTCGCCGAGCTCAAGGGCCCCGGCGCGAACATCCTCGGCGACCACTTCAGCCCCGTCACCGCGCTGCTCGCGCCGTTCTACCGGGTCTTCCCCTCGCCCGTGACCCTGCTGGTCGCGCAGGCCCTGCTGTTCGCGCTCTCCGCGATCCCCGTCACGCGCGTGGCGATGCGGCTCCTGGGGCGCGGCTCCGGGCTCGCCGTCGGGCTCGCGTACGGCTTCTCCTGGGGCATCCAGCGCGCCGTCGACTTCGACTTCCACGAGATCTGCTTCGCCGTACCGCTGATCGCCTTCTCCCTCGAAGCGGTGCTGCTGCGCCGCTGGCGGGCGGCGCTGCTGTGGGCGGTGCCGCTGGTGTTCGTCAAGGAGGACCTCGGCGTGACGCTCGCGGCCATCGCCGCCGTCGTGGCGATCCGCTGCCGCCGCGAGTCGCCGAAGACCCTGCCCTGGGCGCTCGGCACCGTCGCGTTCGGACTCGTCGCCACCCTGGTCACGCTCACCCTCGTGATCCCCGCCTTCAACTCCGGCGGCGGGTACGACTACTGGAACAAGGTCGGCGAGGCAGGCGCGACCGCGGGCGCCTTCGACGGCACCGGCACCAAGCTGCGCACGCTGGCCTGGCTGCTCATCCCCACCACCGGGCTGCTCGCGCTGCGCTCGCCGCTGCTCCTGGCCGCGCTGCCCACGGTCGGCTGGCGCTTCGTCTCCGCCGACGACCACTACTGGGGCACCGACTGGCACTACAGCGCCGTCCTGATGCCGGTGGTCATGCTCGCCCTGGTGGACGCCGTGGAGCGGGCCCGCCGCAGCGAGCGGCCCTGGCTGCGCTCCGCCGGTGACAAGCTGCCCGCCTGCGCCGCCGCCGCTGCGCTCGCCCTGACCACGTACCTGCCGCTGGCCCGGCTCACCGAGTCCGCGACGTACGAGAAGAGCGGCGAGGTCGTCGCCGTGGAGCGACTGCTCGGGCGGATCCCCGACGGGGCGAGCGTCGAGGCGAACATCGGCCCGATCAGCAGGCTCACCGACCGCGCCCGCGTCTTCTGGGTGGGCGCGGCCCGCCCCGTCGTCCCCGAGTACGTGGCGCTCGACATCCGCTCGGGCTGGACCAAGGACCCCGTCGCGTACGCCAACAGCCTGCACCCGGGCGTCAGTTACGTCCCCCACGGCACCGCCCACGGCTACATCGTGCTGCGCAAGGCGTGAACGCGGCCGGTCCCGGCCGGTGCCCATGGCACCGGCCGGGACCGGCTCCCCCGTTCCCCCGTGTCCCCCGTCCTGGTGGCTATTCGGTGGCGATCGCGTTCAGGACGTTCATCCGGCCGGCCCGGAAGGCCGGGACGAGCGCGGCGAACAGGCCCACGAACGCCGATCCGACGAAGACCGCGATGATCGTCGGCCACGGGATCTCCAGGACCTTCAGGCCTTCGAGCGCGAGGAGTTGCTGGGCCGTCGCGCCCCAGCCCATCCCGAGCCCCAGGCCGAGCAGCGCGCCGAACAGGGCGATGACCACCGACTCCATGCGGATCATGCGGCGCAGCTGCCGGCGCGAGAGGCCGATCGCCCGCATCAGGCCGATCTCGCGGGTGCGTTCCACCACCGAGAGGGCCAGGGTGTTCACCACGCCGAGGATCGCGACGATGATCGCCAGGCCGAGCAGGCCGTAGACCATGTTCAGGAGCTGGCCGACCTGGTCCTTCAGCGTCTGCTTGAAGTCGGTCTGGTCCATCACCTTGTACTGCGGGTACTTGGCGAGCGAGTCCTTCAGGGACTTGTACGCGGCGTCCTGCTGACCCTTGTCGGCGGAGGCGAACATGATGTCGTTCTGCGGCATCCGGTCGGCGGGGACGTACCGCTCCAGGGTCGTGATGTTCGTGTACATCGCGCCCTTGTCGACCGAGCCCTCGTCCGAGGTGATCGCCGCGAGCCTCAGCTCGGCGGTCCTGCCGTGCTCGAAGGCGATCTTCAGCTCGTCGCCGACCTTCAGGCCGTGCTTCTTGGCGAAGTCCGCGCCGACCGACATGGCGTTCCTGCCGTACGCGGCGGACAGCGTGCCCTCGGTCGTCTCGCGGCGCAGGTCCTTGGCGTACGTCGGGTCGGCGGCGCTCAGGCCCACGCCGTCCACGGTCTTGCCCGCGGGCGTGGTCAGGTCCGCGTCGATCTGCTTGTAGCGGGTGATGTGCGAGACGTGCTGGGCCTTGCCGAGGGCGTCGGCGGCCTTCTGCGTGATGGAGATGCCGGGCTGGGTGGGCTGGACGATGAAGTCCGCGCCGACGGACTTGTCGAGCTCGTCGGTGGCCGACGCGACCATCGAGGAGCCGACGACGGAGAGGCAGGCGACCAGGGCCAGGCCGATCATCAGGGCCGCGCCGGTGGCGCCGGTGCGGCGCGGGTTGCGCAGCGCGTTGCGCTCGGCCATCCGGCCGACCGGGCCGAACGCCCGGAGCAGCACCGCGCTGATGACGCGGACCACGCCGGAGGCGAGCACCGGGCCGACGACCACGAAGCCGATGAGCGTCAGGACGACGCCGCCGCCCAGGAAGAGGGAGCCCTCGCTGGCCTTGTCGGCCTGCGCCGCGGTGTAGAGGAGGAAGCCGCCCCCGCCGGTCAGGAGCAGGCCGATGACGGCGCGCAGCGCGCTCGCCCTGCCGTCGGCCGGGGTGCCCGCGTCGCGCAGCGCGGCCATCGGCGAGACCTTGCCGGCCCGTCGTGCGGGGAGGTAGGCGGCGAGGACGGTGACGACGATGCCGAGGACCATGCCGAGCACGGGCGTCGTCCAGACGACGGTGAGGTCGCCGGTGGAGAGTTCCATGCCCATGCCGGCCATGAGCTTCATCAGGCCGACGGCGAGTCCGATGCCCGCGCCGACGCCGAGGACCGAGCCGAACACGCCGAGCAGCAGCGCCTCGACGAGCACCGAGCGGTTGACCTGCTTGCGGCTGGAGCCGATGGCGCGCATCAGGCCGATCTCGCGGGTGCGCTGGGCGACCAGCATCGAGAAGGTGTTGATGATCAGGAAGATGCCGACGAGGAAGGCGATCCCCGCGAAGCCGAGCATCGCGTACTTCATGACGTCGAGGAAGCTGCCGACGGACTTGCGGTTGTCGTCCGCGGCCTCCTTCTGCGTCTTGACGTCGTAGGCGCTCTTGCCGAGCGCGGTCGTGACCTTCGCCTTGAGCGCGGTGTCGCTGACGCCCGCGGCGGCGGTGAGGTTGACGTGCGTGAACCGGCCCGTGGTGCCGAGGAGTTCACGCTGTGCGGTCGCGGTGTCGAAGTAGACGATCGCGGCGCCGGGGTTGGTCACCTTGAAGGTGGCGATGCCGGAGATCTTCGCGGTGTGGTCACCGGCGGCCGCGATGGTGCGCAGCTCGTCGCCGATCTTCAGGCCGTGCTTGTCTGCGGTGTCGGCGTCGATCATCACCTCGGTGGGGCCGCGCGGCGCGTGGCCGGACGTGATGTCCATCGAACGCAGGTCGTTGTGCGTCCAGTTGCCCGCGATGGTCGGGCCGCCGCTGGTCGGCCCCATGTTCTCGTTCTTCGCGTTGACGACGGTCACGCTCTGGCTCATGACCGCGCCCTCGGCGGACTTCACGCCCGCGGCCTTCCTCGCCTCCTGGACGACGGAGGCGGGCATCGACTCGGGCTTGCCGCTGCGGGGCCTGTCGCCCGCGTCCCCGGCGGACTTGGGGCTGACGGTGACGTCGGCGGAGGTCGCCGCGAAGAGCTTGTCGAAGGTGGTGCTCATGGTGTCGGAGAAGACGAGCGTGCCGCACACGAACGCCACCGAGAGGACCACGGCCACGGCGGAGAGCGCCATGCGGCCCTTGTGCGCGAAGAAGTTGCGCATCGAGGTCTTGAGGACGGTCATGACGTGCGCCCCCGCGCGTCGAAGGACTTCAGGCGGTCGAGGACCTGGTCGGCGGTCGGGTGGTGCATCTCGTCGACGATCCGGCCGTCGGCGAGGTACAGGACGCGGTCCGCGTACGAGGCGGCGACCGGGTCGTGCGTGACCATCACGATGGTCTGGCCGAGCTCGGTCACCGAGCGGCGCAGGAAGCCCAGCACCTCGGCGCCCGCGCGGGAGTCGAGGTTTCCGGTCGGCTCGTCACCGAAGATGATCTCGGGCCGGGAGGCGAGCGCGCGGGCCACCGCGACGCGCTGCTGCTGGCCGCCGGAGAGCTCGGTCGGGCGGTGCTTGAGGCGCCCGGCGAGTCCCACGGTCTCCACGACCTGGTCGAGCCAGCCGCGGTCGGGCTTGCGGCCCGCGATGTCCATCGGGAGCGTGATGTTCTCGATGGCGTTCAGGGTGGGCAGGAGGTTGAACGCCTGGAAGATGAAGCCGATCCGGTCCCTGCGCAGCTGCGTGAGCTTCTTGTCCTTGAGGCCGGTGATCTCGGTCTCGTCGAGGAATATCTGCCCGGCGCTGACCGTGTCGAGGCCCGCGAGGCAGTGCATCAGGGTCGACTTGCCGGAGCCCGAGGGGCCCATGATGGCGGTGAACTGCCCGCGGGCGATGTCCACGTCGACGTGGTCGAGCGCGACGACCCGGGTCTCCCCCGAGCCGTACGCCTTCACGACCTGGCGTGCCCGTGCCGCCACGGCCGTCCGCCCGCCAGTGCCCCCGTGCCTGGGTGTGGTTACAGCCGTTGTCACGGTTTTTCTCCTATGTCGGTCATGTGTGATTCACATGGGTGCGCTTCGCGCTTCAGTCTGGTCTGGTGAGGGGGCCCGGCGCGCTGGTGCAGAGCGCAGTCTTCCAGTGGGGAAAACCCCACCCCCGTTGCTGTGGTTCGGCCTCCCGCCGTGCGGCGGCCGGTCATAAAGACAATCTAAGAACGGGCCCGCGGCCTTCTCGTCCTCCAGGGGGACGAAGGGTCCCCGGTCCGAAGTACGGAGGTTCCCCTAGGGGATCTCCACCCGCCGGTGGAGCACTTCTCAGGGTCGCTCCACCCCCGTGCGGAGCCGAACCCCGCCCCACCAGCCACGATCGAGTCCACCCGCTGGTCCGCCCCTCCCCTCCCCGCGCCCCGAGTGGGATGGTGGCCCGCAGCAACCGACGCAGGGGGAAGGGATGTTCGTGGGTGCGCAGGACGCGATACGGGGCCGGGGCGCGGTCGTCGCCGCGCTCATGCTCGCCATGGCGCTCGCCGCCCTGGACGCCACCATCGTGTCGACCGCGGTGCCGCAGATCGTCGGCGACCTCGGCGGCTTCTCCGTCTTCTCCTGGCTCTTCTCCGGCTATCTGCTCGCGGTCACGGTCACCCTGCCCGTCTACGGCAAGCTCTCCGACACCTTCGGCCGCAAGCCGGTGCTCGTCGCGGGCAGCATCGTCTTCCTCGTCGGCTCCGCGCTCTGCGCGAGCGCGTGGAACATGGGCGCCCTCATCGCCTTCCGGGTCGTCCAGGGCCTGGGCGGCGGCGCGCTCCAGGGCACGGTCCAGACGCTCGCCGCCGACCTCTACCCGCTGGAGCAACGCCCCAAGATCCAGGCGAAGCTGTCCACGGTGTGGGCGGTCTCCGCGGTCGCGGGCCCGGCCCTCGGCGGACTGATCGCCTCGTACGCGGACTGGCGCTGGATCTTCCTCATCAACCTGCCGGTCGGCGCGGTCGCGCTCTGGCTCGTCGTACGGCATCTGCACGAGCCCGCACGGGCCGCCGGGCCCCGGCCGCAGATCGACTGGGCGGGCGCCCTCGCCGTCTTCGCCTGCGGCGGCGTCCTGCTCACCGCGCTCGTGCAGGGCGGCGTCGCCTGGCCCTGGCTCTCGGCGCCCTCGCTGGCCCTGTTCGGCACCGGCGCCGTCCTCGTCGGCGTCGTCGTGGTGATCGAGCGGCGCGCGAAGGAGCCGGTCATCCCCGGCTGGGTGTGGCGGCGGCGCACCATCGCCGCGGTCAACCTGGCGCTCGGCGCGCTCGGCCTGCTGATGGTCGCGCCGACGGTGTTCCTGCCGACGTACGCGCAGTCCGTGCTCCAACTGGCGCCGATGGCCGCCGGGTTCGTGCTCTCGGTGATGACCCTGAGCTGGCCGGTGTCGGCCGCCCTGAGCCAGCACGTGTACCGCAGGATCGACTTCCGCAACACCGCCGTGGCCGGCATCTCGGCGGCGGGCCTGACCCTGCTCGCCTTCCCGCTGCTGCCCTACCCCGGCGCGGCCTGGCAACCGGCCCTGATCATGCTCCTGTTGGGCGCGGCGCTCGGTCTCTTCCAGCTTCCGCTGATCGTCGGCGTCCAGTCCACCGTCGGCTGGGCCGAGCGCGGCACGGCCACCGCGTCCGTACTGTTCTGCCGACAGATCGGCCAGACCCTCGGCGCGGCCCTGTTCGGCGCGGTCGCCAACGGGGTGCTCGCCGCGCGGCTCGGCGGCGCGGGCTCCCTCGACTCGGTGGCGCGCTCCCTGGACGACCCCGGCTCGGTGGCCGATCCGGAACGGCTGCGACGGGCCGTGGACGCGGCGGTCGACGCGGTGTACGTGGGCGCGGGATGCGCGGCGGGCCTCGCCCTGCTCGCGCTCCTCTTCGTGGCCCCGCGGCGCTTCCCGGTCCTCCAGGAGAAACAACTGGAATCCCACCGGGAGCAGTCGCCCCGCGCGCAACAGGCCGACTGATCGCCGACTGACCGGTTTGCCGAAAACCCCGCACGCCTCGCCTACTTGCGAGTAACGTCTCGGCTCCCCCAGGGCCTGTCCGGTGGATCAGGCCCTCGCTCCCTGCGGTCCGCACCACCGGACCGGAAGCCGCGCAAGGAGAACCGGGATGGCCCACCCTCCGTACGACGCGTTTCCCCCACACCCGCCGCACGAGCCCCATCGGCCGCACGATCCGCACTCGCCGCACGAGCCGTACCCGTCACACCAGCCGTACCCGTCACACCAGCCGCACCCCTCGCACGAGCCTCATCCTTCGTACGAGCCGCACCCTTCGTACGAGCACCATCAGCCCCTCCCCCCGTACGAGCCCCACCTCACCTACCCCTGGCAGCCCAGGCCCCGACCCCCGCGGCCCGCGCACCCGCTGCCCCGCCACCCGGCGCCGGGACGCCACAGCGACCTGCGGATCCTGCGCGGCGCCTACCGGGGGCAGCGCAGGGTCGCCACGCTCACCGCGCTCGGCTACTTCACGCTCTTCCTCGCCCTGTCGGCCTTCGCCCCCGCGCTGATGACCGGCACGGTCGCCGGCGGGCTCTCCACGGGGCTGCTGCTCGGCCTCTGCCAGCTCCCCGTCACCGGCCTCGCCGTGCTCCTGTACGAGTACACGGCCCGGCGCCGACTCGATCCGCTGGCCGAACGCCTGCGCAGACAGGCCGCGTCGGCGCACGGCGCGACGGCCGCGGGGAGCCGCCCGTGACCACCGACACCGAGACGATGTCCCTGGTGGCCTTCACCGCCGTGGTCACCCTCACGCTCCTGCTCTGCGTGCTGACCGGCCCCGAACGGGACGACCTCGACGAGTTCTACACGGGGTTCGGCGCGCTCTCGCCGATGCGCAACGGCCTGGCCATCGCGGGCGACTACATCTCGGCGGCCACCGTGCTCGGCACCGGCGGCGTGATCGCGCTGCTCGGGTACGACGGCGTGGTGCTCGCCCTGAGCACGGCGCTCTCGCTGACCCTGCTGATGTTCCTGCTCGCCGAACCCCTGCGCAACGCGGGCCGGTTCACCATGGGCGACGTGCTCGCGCGCCGGATGCCGGGCCGCGCCGCCCGGGTCGCCGCCTGCGCGGCCACGCTGGCGGCCCTGCTGCCCCTGATGCTGGTCCAACTCGCGGGCGCGGGCGACCTGCTGGCGTTCATCCTGGGCTTCTCCGGCGAGGGCCTGGAGACCGGCTGCGTCGTCACGCTCGGCGCCCTGATGATCGGCTACGCGGCGATCGGCGGCATGAAGGGCACCGCCCTCATCCAGATCCTCAAGATCGTGACGCTGCTCGGCTCCGGCGCGGTGGTCGCCGCCCTGATCCTGCGCCGCTTCGACTGGGACCCCGGCGCGCTCCTCGCGGCCGCCCGGGACGGCAGCGGCGCGGGCCCCGCCTTCCTCCGCTCGGGACTTCAGTTCGCCGACAGCCCCGCGCCCCGTCTCGACATGCTCAGTTCGGAGCTGACGGTGGTGCTCGGCGGGGCGGCCCTGCCGCACGTCACGATGCGGATGTACACCGCGCGCGGCGCCCGCGAGACGCGCCGCTCGATGTCCTGGGCGGTGGCCTGCGTGTCCCTGTTCGTGCTCGTCATCACCGTGGTCGGCTTCGGCGCGACGGCGCTGGTCGGCCGGGCGGCGCTCGCCGCGGACGACCCGCAGGGCAACACCGCGTATCTGCTCGGCTCCCGGGCCGCGTTCGGCGCCGACGTCTCGACGGCGGAGGCCCTGCTCTTCACCACGGTCACCACGGCCCTGTTCCTGACGCTGCTCGCGTCGGTGGCCGGCATGATCCTGGCCTGCGCCAACTCCCTGGCCCACGACGTCTTCGCGGCCTTCCGCCGCGGCGCCGACGGCGGTACGGGGCTCTCCGCGCGGCGCGAGATGACGCTGGCCCGCGCCTCCGCGCTGGCCATAGGGGTGCCCGCGATCCTGCTCGCGGTCCTGGTCAAGGACCGCAACCTGCAACCGCTGGTCACCCTGTCGTTCTGCCTGGGCGCGTCCGCCCTGGCCCCCGCCCTGGTCTACAGCCTCTTCTGGCGCCGCTACACGCGCACGGGCCTGCTCTGCACCCTGCTCGGCGGCTCGCTCGGCGCCGTGGTCCTGATGACGGGCACCAATCTCGTCTCGGGCGCCCCGCACGCGGCCTTCCCGCACCACGACTTCAACTGGTTCCCGTTCACGACGACGGGACTCGTCTCCGTCCCGCTCGGCTTCTTCCTCGGCTGGCTCGGCACGAGACTCTCGGGCCGAGCGGACGCCGAGGAACAGCGACGGCGGTACGAGGCGGTGGAGGGCCTCATCCTGGCGGGTGCGGTCAGCCGAACTGGCCGGGCTGATAGTCGCCCGCGGGCATCTGGATCATGACGTTGACCCGGTTGTAGGCGTTGATGACGGCGACCATCGACACCAGGGCGGTGAGCTGGTCCTCGTCGTAGTACTTGGCGGCGTTCGCCCACGCCTCGTCGGTGACCCCGCCGGCCGCGTCCGCGATGCGGGTGCCCTGCTCGGTGAGTTCGAGGGCGGCGCGCTCGGCGTCGGTGAACACGGTGGCCTCGCGCCAGGCGGCGATCAGGTTGAGGCGCACCGGGGTCTCGCCCGCGTGCGCGGCGTCCTTGGTGTGCATGTCGGTGCAGAAGCCGCAGCCGTTGATCTGGCTGGCGCGGATCTTGATCAGCTCCAGCGTGGCGGCGGGCAGCGCCGATCCGGCGATCGCCGCGCCCGCCGCGTTCAGCTGCCGGACGACCTTGCCCGCGAGCTGGTTGGTGAAGAGGTCCAGACGAGCTTCCATGACGCACTCCCGATGTCCTTGCCGGTGATTACACCTCCTTGACGCGGCGGACCGCGCGGATGTGACAGCACCGGATGTGACCTGCGTCTCAGGCCGCCCGGGAGGCGGTCAGGGGGTGTCCTCCGCGGGCGCACGGCCGGTCAGCGCGGCGAGACTGCTGCGTACGTGGTCCATGTGGGCCCGCACCTCGTCCCACTCCTCGCCGTGCTCGCGCAGCACCCGCTCCGTCTCGCGGGCGATCCGCTCCTCCCGCAGCGTCGCCTCGGCGATCACCTCGGCGCCGCGCGCCTCGGCGTCCTCCTGGCCGTGCCGCGCCGACTCCGCCGTCTCCGCGAGGGCCCGCTCGGCCTCGCCGAGGCGGGCCTCCGCCGCCGCGACCAGCTCCGCCTCGCGGGCCTGCGCCGCGGCCTCGCGCTCGGCGATCTCCCGCTCGGCGGCCTCCCAGCGCTCGGCGTGCTCCTTCTCCTGCTCCGCGAGCAGCCCCTCGGTGTGCTGCCGCATCTCGCGCAGCACCGCGAGCGCCTCGCCGCGCCACTCCTTCACGTCCCGCCGGGCGCCGACGCGGGCCTCGTCGGCGGTCGCGCGGTCCGCGAGCAGCCGCCGTGCCGCCCAGTCGTCGACGGCGGCGGCCACCCGGTCGGCGTAGGCCCGCGCGGCGTCGGCGGCCGCGTGGGCGTCGGCCGCGGCCTCGTCCGCCGCGCGCTGTGCGTCGGCGTCGGCCGCCGCGTGCACGGCTGACGCCTCCGTCTCGGCGAGCGCCAGGATCTGCCGGGCCCGGTCGCCGAGCGTCTCGTACGTCTGGGGGGCAAGGCGCGACACCGCGTCCCGCAGGTGCTCGGCCTGCGTCTCCATGTCCTTGGCCAGGACGGTCAGCCGGGCGGCGCGCTCCCACGCGTCGTCCCGCTCCCGCGAAAGCCCGGCCGCGAACGCCTCCACCCGCTCGGGACGGTAGCCGCGTCCGCGCACGGTGACGAAGCCGTGCGGCGACGACGGTGCACCGCTGCTGCTCATCCTGGATCCCCTCTCCGACGTACCTCGCGCGCAGCGCGCGATTGGCGCACATCTTGATGGATCAAGCGGAACCGCTCATAACGCGACACTCCGCCCACCCCACCCGCTCAAGGATGCGCCAACCCCCACCAGAAGTCGGAACAGGTGTGTCACACACGACATTCTCCCCACACCGGACGCCCCCGACGGGCCGGACGGACTCGACGGGCTCGACGGACCCGACTGAGCGCGTCAGGGCCGATCTAGGGGGCGCGGGGAAGAGGCTGGGGGCGGCGGGGGGCCTGGGGCCGCAGGAGGAACGATCTAGGGGCGCAGGGAGGGCTGGGGGCGCGGGGGAACGATCTAGGGGCGCGGGGAACTGCGCAATCTTTAGGGGCGCGGGGAACGGCGCAGCGCTTTGAGACCGCGGGGAACGGCGCGATCTCCTGGGGGCGCGGGGAACTGCGCAGTCCTTCAGGGGCGCGAGGAACGGCGCAGTCCCTAAAGGGGCGCGGGGAACTGCGCGACCAGCCACAGCCCACCCGCACCCGAAAAAGACCTACAGCAACCCGTCCCACATCTGCTCAAGCAGCACGGACCACCAACTCTCCGGCGAAGCCAAAGCGGCAGCGTCAAGCACGGCAAGCTGATTCTGGAAGTCCACCGTCCACCTCCCCGCCTGCTCCTGATTGAGCCCGAACCGCAGACGCCACATCCGCCCGAGCAGAGCCACACAACGAGCGAACTCCGGCAGCCCCGTGTTCACGAACTGCGGCGGCACAGGCGCCCCGCCAGGCCCCGCCTCCACCGGCACGGCCACGATGTTCGCCGTCCCGTACTGGACACAGAGCGCACGCCCGAAGTCGCTGCCCATGACCAGGTACGAGCCCGCGTCGGAGGCCGGCTGCACCCCGCGCTCCTGGGCCAGCTCGGCCAGCGTCGGCACCGGACGTCCCGGCTGGGCCTGCGCCCAGAAGAACGGCCCGAAGTCGACGGGCAGACCGGCCACCACGAGGGTGTGCGCGACGATGTCCGGCACGCCCTGCCGGGACACCGCGCGCTGGTCGAAGCGGAAGATGCCGGGGCCGAAGGCCGCGGCCAGCTCCTGCGCGATGCCCTCCGGCGGGATCGGCTGCGCGGGCGGCATCTGCTGGAGCGGCGCACGCACCGGCGCCGGGCGGGCGGGCCCGTCCGCCACCTGGTGCAACTCCCCCTGGTGCGCAAGGAGTTGCTGCATGCCGCCCTGCCGGGAAGCGTGGTCGGTGCCGTACGGCGCGATGGACGTGATCCGCGCCTGCGGCCAGGTCTCGCGGATCATCCGGGCACAGTACGCGCCGGGCAGCTCGCAGGACTCCAGCTCGGTGTGGAGTTCGAGCACCTGCTGCGGCGGCACGTTCATGCCGCGCAGCTCGTGCAGGATCTGCCACTCCGGGTGCGGGGTGCCGGGCGCCGAGCGGCGGATGAGCTGCTGCTCGGAGCCGTCGGCCGCGCGGTAGCGCAGCACGGCCTGGTAGCCGGGGCCGACGGTGGGCTGCCCGACGGGCGGCTGCGGATAGCCGTACGGCTGACCGCCGCCGGGACCCGGCTGCCCCGGCGCGGGCGGCGGCGGCATGCCGGGCGCACCCGGACCGCCGACCGCGGGCCCCGCCAGCATGGTCGCGGCGTGGTGGACACCGCCGCCGGGGGGCGGGGTGCTGCCGGGCGGCGGGGCACCGGGGGTGCCGGGCGGACCGGGCGGCTGCGGTGCACCAGGCGCACCGGGAGCCCCCGGCGGACCGGGCGGCTGCGGGGCGCCGGGCGGCTTGATCCCACCGGGACCGCCCATGCTCGGATCGGCCAGCATCGTCGCGGCATGGTGCACACCACCGGGCGGCGTCCCCGGAGCACCGGGCGGCCCAGGAGGCTGAGGTGCACCAGGAGGCTGAGGTGCACCAGGAGGCTGAGGTGCACCAGGAGGCTGAGGTGCACCAGGAGGCTGAGGTGCACCAGGCGCCCCAGGCGCCCCAGGCGCCCCAGGTGCACCGGGCGCACCAGGCGGACCGGGCGGCTGCGGCGCACCCGGCGGCTTGATCCCACCGGGACCGCCCATGCTCGGATCGGCCAGCATCGTCGCGGCATGGTGCACACCACCCGGCGGCGTCCCCGGAGCACCGGGCGGACCGGGCGCCGCGGGCGGCTGGGGCGGGGACTGAGGTCCGTCGGGACCGAGCGACGAGACGAGCTGCGTCGGCACGTACCCACCGGCGGGCGTCCCCGGCGCACCGGGCCCCGAGGGCGGCGGCGTACTGCCCGCGGGCACGCCCGGCGGACTGGGCGGCGGCGGTGTGGCCGAGCCGCCGCCACGGGCGCCCTGGGGCGGCCCCTGCGCCTTGCTGGTCGCGGCATCGGCGATGTCCCCGGCACCGGGCGGCACGGAACCGTGCGACGGCGGGGGCATGGGCGAACCGGCGGGCGGCTGAGGCGCGTTGGACGCACCGGGACCCTGCGGATAGCCGTACGCGGAGGGGTCCTGCGGCGGAGGCGTCGGTGAACTCGCGGGCGGCTGAGGCGCGTTCGCCCCACCAGGACCCTGCGGATAGCCGTACGCGGAGGGGTCCGGCGGCGGAGGCGTCGGCGAACTCACAGGAGGCTGGGGCACGTTGGACGCACCAGGACCCTGCGGATACCCGTACGGCGGCGGGGTCGGTGAACCCGTGGGCGGCTGCGGGGCGTCGGGGGACGCCGGGGCCGGGTGGTCGCCGAGTGCCGGGGCGAGGGCCGTCTTGGGGAGGCCGCTGCCGCCGTGCATCAGGGCCGTCTTGGCCTCCGGTGCCACGCTCGGCTTCGGCTCCTCCGCGTCGTCCTCGACGACCAGCGGCGGCGCGAACACCGTCGCGGGCGCCGGGACCGAAAGGTCCTCGCCGTCATCGGCGTTGGTGTCCGTACCGGCCCACGGGGTCGCCCCCGCGGGCGCGCCGGGCGACGTCGCCGCCAGGCTCTCGTCCACCGCGGGGCCCTGGTCCCCGCCGGGCGCGGCGGGCCACGGCGTACCGGCGTCGGGAGCGGAGGCCGAGGCGGCGGGAGCCGCGGGCGCCGCCGAACCGGAGCGCCGGTCGGGGATGCCCAGCTTGTCCGCCGCCTCCTGGAGCCACTCCGGGGGACTGAGCAGGAACGACGTCTGGTTCAGGTCGACCCGCTCCGGCGGCGCGGGCGCCGCGTCCTGGGGCGCCTCGTCCGGCAGGCCGTACTCCTCCTCGTACCTGCGGATCACCTCACCCACCGGCAGGCCCGGCCAGAGCGTCGCCTCGCCGCTGTCGCGGGCGATGACGAGCCGCTGGGCACCGCCGTCGGACACCGGACCGTTCGCCCGGTCCTCGGCCCAGACGACGAAGCCGAGGTCGAACTCCCTGACCCGCACCTCCTGGTGCTGGTAGCCCGGCACGTCGCCGTTGATCCATTCCTCGGCGCGCTCCTGCGCCTGTGCGAAGGTCACCATCGCCAAGTCACTCCCCCACCGGGACGGCGCGCGCGAAGCCGCCGTCCACCATCAGGTTCGCCACGGTCTCCAGCTCCGGCGGATTGCCCGCGAGCCGGCACAGGAAGTCGTCGAAGTCGTCGCCGCAGGGCAGCAGGAGGCGCCGCACCCGCTCCGGCGGCGGCCACGCGTCCTGGTCACGTGCGTCGTCGTACGCGCAGAACCACACGGAACCGACCCGGTCCCCCTTGACCTGCACGGCGAGCAGCCCGCCCTGCACGAAGCCCACGCCCAGGTAGTCCTTGGTGAGGTGGTCGCGCAGACACTTGTTGACGTAGACCAGGTCGTTGACCGCGGCCTCGTCCCTGACCGTGAAGAACGGCTGGTCGAGCAGGAGGCCGAGCTCCGCGTCGAGCGCGGCGCCTACGGGGGCGCAGCCGCCCGCCGCCTTCAGGAAGGAGCGGTAGGCGCCGGGCAGCCGGTAGCCGAGGTCCTCCTCGACGCCCTGGATCTGCTGCTCGGTGACCGCGACCGCCGCCTTGGGCAGGCCGAAGTGCGCGGGGCGCGTCTCCTGGAGCGGGCGCGTGCCCCTCTTCTCCTGGTCGACGGAGGTCGTCGCGAGCCCGCCGTGGTGGCGCAGGAGCGCCTTCACCTCGACAGGCACCAGTTCGAGGCGGCGGCTGTTCGGCACGTGGTGCCAGGTCCAGCCGTGCGGCGTCGCCACCGCGGGGATCGTGTCCCACAGGTCGTGCCCGGAGGCCGCGAGCGCCGCGTTCGCCGACACGTAGTCCGTCAGGCGCAGCTCGTCGACGCCGAAGCCCTCCGGGGGCTCGGCGATCTCGGCGGCGGCCCGCGCGTAGAACGAGAAGTCCGGGTAACCGTGCTCGTCCACCCGCACCCCTCTGGGATGGCGCGCGGCCCGGACCGGGTCCGGGAAGTGCACGACCTGCCCGGCGTAGGCCGCGTTCGGCGGCGCGGACTGCTGCCCCAGCCGACCTGTCGTCATGGCGGTTGCCCCCTGCGGCACTGTGGATGGTTCCTGCTTCATGGCCCTGCGGATGTCGACAGCCTATGCGTAAGAACGACACCGGTCACCGGGCCTCCGGTTCCATGACCAGCAGCCACCGGACGGTCACCGTGCGGCGAAAGTGAACGGAAAGCCAGGCGTGTCGCAGTGCCCCAGCTTCCGCACCACCCGCCCCATTTGGCAGGCTGTCTCCGCGACGCGGGGGCGTGGCGGACGCGGTGACGACCGCGAGCAGGGGGAGGCGAACAGCACGATGCACACGGCACGGAGCGGCATGTCCGACCACACGTCGGCCACCGCGGGAGGCGGCGGGACCACCGCGGCGGCACCCGACGACCCACGCGCGGGGGAGCCCGGCGGCCACGGCGACCCGCGCGGCGGCGGGGACCCCCGCGTCGGCTGGAGCGCCATCGCCGCCCACGCGCCCGTCCTGCGCCAGCGCCGCGACGGCATCCTGCCGACCGTCGCGGCCGCCCTCTCCGTACGCGGCCAGACCACGCTCACGTGCACCGCGGGCCGCGGCGAGGAACCGCCCGCGCTGCACCCGCTGGTCCAGGACTTCCTCGACACCCTCACCAGCGGCCAGCGCGAGCGCTTCACCGGGCGCTGCGCCGAGGCGATCCTCATCTCCCGCCACCTCACGGCGGCCGACGCGAGCCGTTCCAAACGGGCCGCGCGCAAACCCATGACCAACGGCGAGGCCCGCAAGGCGCTCAAACACGCCAAGCTCACCACCCGCCGCATCCGTGAGGACGGCGACCCGCTGCACGGCGGCTTCGCCCGGCCGTGCCGCTCCTGCACGGCCCTCACCTCGCACTTCGGCGTACGCGTGGTGGACCCGACGGCGAACGAGTCCTGACCGTCGCACCGGACACCAGCCGGACCGACGCCCCACCGTCCATCCGACGACCCATCCGACCGAACGAGGGCCACCCCATGCACGCCGACCACACCGCCACGACGGCCTCAGCGGCCATCGGCGGCGGCACCACCCGCTTCCCCGTCCCCGTCGACGCCGCCCTGCGCGCGGCGGGCTGGCGCGCCGGGCGCTGGGACATCAAGCAGGCGGAGATCTGGGCGGACGTGCTGCGCCGCCACACCTCACCGGCGGGGCACCGGCACGCCGTCTTCCCGGCGGCCGTCGAGGCGTGGGCGGAGTTCGGCGGACTGCACATCACCCCGCAGGGCCCGGGGCGCCAGATAGCCCCGGCCACCGTGCACCTCGACCCCATGTACGGCCTTCACCTGGCCCGCACCTTCGGCGACCTGGGCCGTGCCCTGGATACGGAGGTGTGCCCGATCGGCGAGGAGACGGAGACGCAGGCGCTGCTCGCCATCGACACGGAGGGCCGGGTCTACAGCCTGGACCACAGCGGCGACTGGTTCCTGGGCCCGCACATCGACCAGGCACTCGCGACGCTGGTCACGGGGGCCCAGCCGACCCGTCTTTCGGCGAGCTGAGGCGCCCCCCAAGGGGCGCGGGACTGTGACATGTGCGGCTTCGCCGCGTGGGCGCGCCCAGCCACCACCGGCCCGCAGAGCGCGGAGTGCTCAGCCTGCCGCTGCGGCCGCCGCCGGAAGGACCGCCGACACGCGAAACCCGCCCCCGTCCGTAGGCCCGGAAACGAACACCCCGCCCAGCGCCATGACCCGCTCCTTCATGCCCACGAGCCCATTGCCCCCGCTGGGCAGCCTGGCGTCGGCCGAGCCGTCGCCATCCGGCGGCGGCTCGTTCTCCACCTGCATGGCGATCTCGGCGGTGCGGTGCGCGAGGCGGACGTAGGTCTTCGCGCCCGCCGCGTGCTTGTGCACGTTCGTCAGCGCCTCCTGCACCACGCGGTACGCGGTCTGCTCGACGTCGGCCGCGTAGCCGCGCGGCTCGCCCTCCACCGACAGCTCGACGGCCATGCCCGCGGCGCGCGACTGCCCCACCAGCTCGTCCAGCTCGGCGAGGCAGGGCCCTTCCTCGTCCTCCGCGCGGGAGGCGGCCGCGGCGGCCGCGTGCCCCACGGCGGCCAGCGGCACCGGCTCGGCGGGCTTGGCGTTCTTCGTGTTGACGCTGGTGCGCAGCACGCCGAGCATCTCGCGCAGCTCCGTCAGGGCCTGGCGGCCCATGTCGCCGACGAGCGCCGCGTTCTTGACGGCCTTCTCCGGGTCCTTGCGGGCGACCGCCTGGAGCGCGGCCGCGTGCACGACCATCAGGCTCACCCGGTGCGCGACCACGTCGTGCATCTCGCGGGCGATCCGGGTGCGCTCCTCGTTCCTCGCCCACTCGGCGCGCTCCTCCGCGCGCTCCGCGAGCAGCATGAGCTCCCGCTCCAGGCTGTCGGCGCGCTCCCGCATGCCCTCCACCAGGCGGCGCCGCGCGCCCACGTACAGACCGAGCAGCACCGGGGGCGCGGTCACCCCGATCGCGGCGGTCACCGCGAAGAACGGCACGTACTCACTGCCTATGGCGGGCGACGCGCTGTCGTTGGCCATGTCCTGGCTGGTCCGCACGAGCGCCACGATCAGCGTGCCCGCCATCGACATGCCGGCCAGCGCGCCCGTGATGCGGCGCGGCAGCTCGGACGCCGCCAGGGTGTAGAGCCCGACGACGGTCAGCAGGACGCCCATCTGGGCGGGGGTGATGGCGATGGCTATGAGGACGACGGCGATGGGCCAGCGCCGCCGGAAGAGCAGCATCGAACCCGCGAGCACACCGAACGCGATCCCCACCGCCGCGGGCAGCCCGGCGTCCCGCGAGAACTCCACGCCCTCGGCACCGCACTCCGCCGCCGACACCACGGCGAGCCCCGCGTCCAGCACGGCGCCGCGCCACCTCTCCCACCACCACGGCCCGGTCATGGCCGTGGTGCGGTCGTCCCCCGTCGTGGTCATGTCTTCCAGCGTACGGGCGTTCCACCCCGGTTTTCCGGTGAGTTTCCGGCTCGGTGATCCAGCACACGCCCCGTTCGAAGGGAAGCGAAACCCACCGATATCCCGCGACCTGTGGAAGCGCTCACGATTCCCCGCCGGACGCCCGCATTCCGGATCGATTGCGGGGCGGCGACGATCATGACGGAGATCACCTCCGCCGGGCACAGGCGGGGGCCGCGCACGGGGAGTTCGCGAAGGAGGTGATCTGTATCGTCGCGTCGGAGGCGCCCGGTGCGGCATAGTGTTGGGTGCCCGGCCGACAGCCCGACACAATGTCCGGCTCAGGCCGTTTCAATCCCCCGTGGTGTAATTGGCAGCACTGTGGCTTTTGGTGCCATCTGTCCGGGTTCGAGTCCTGGCGGGGGAGCTGTACCTTCCGGGTCCTGACCGTGTGGTCGGGACCCGCACCCATTTCCACGCCCCTACGCCCCGGTATCCTGCGGATGTCCTCCCCAAGAGGAACCCCCAACCATCCGAGGCCGAAGGGCATCCCCGTGAGCGCCAACGTTCCCCAAGCAGTCGGCTCCGCTTCTGCGGGGGAGGCCCCACTGGCAGCCGTCGTCGTCCTCGCGGCGGGTGAGGGCACCCGTATGAAGTCGGACCTCCCCAAGGTCCTGCACGAGATCTGCGGCCGCTCCCTCATCGGGCACGTGCTGGAGGCCGCGGACGCGCTCTCGCCCGAGCAGCTCGTCACCGTCGTCGGCTTCCAGAGCGACCAGGTCAAGGAGCACCTCGGCGCCATCGCGCCGCGGGTCCGCACCGCCTACCAGCGCGAGCAGAACGGCACCGGGCACGCCGTCCGCATCGGCCTCGACGAGCTCGGCGGCTCGGTCGACGGCACCGTCATCGTGGTCTGCGGCGACACCCCGCTGCTCACCGGCGCGACGCTCCGGAAGCTCGCCGCGACCCACGGCGGCGACGGCAACGCCGTGACCGTGCTGACCGCCGAGGTCCCCGACGCCACCGGCTACGGCCGCATCGTGCGCGACAGCGCGAGCGGCGCCGTCACCGCGATCGTCGAGCACAAGGACGCCACCGACGCCCAGCGCGCGATCCGCGAGATCAACTCCGGTGTCTTCGCCTTCGACGGACAGCTGCTCGCCGACGCCCTCGGCAAGGTGCGCAAGGACAACAGCCAGGGCGAGGAGTACCTCACCGACGTCCTCGGCATCCTGCGCGAGGCCGGGCACCGCGTCGGCGCCGCCGTCACCGAGGACCACGAGGAGATCGCGGGCATCAACAACCGCGTCCAACTGGCCGAGGCCCGCCGGACGTTGAACGAGCGCCTGCTCACCGACGCGATGCTGGCCGGCGTCACCGTCGTCGACCCCGCCTCCACCTGGTTCGACGCCACCGTGACCTACGAGCGCGACGCGATCGTCCACCCCGGCACCCAGCTCCAGGGCGCCACGCACCTGGGCAAGGGCGCCGAGGTCGGCCCCAACACCCGCCTGAACGACACCGCGGTGGGCCCGGGGGCCCGCGTCGACAACACCGTCGCCAACAGCGCGGAGATCGGCGAGGGGGCGAGCGTCGGCCCGTTCGCGTATCTGCGGCCGGGCACCCGGCTTGGGGTGAGGTCAAAGGCGGGTACGTATGTGGAGATGAAGAACGCGACGATCGGCGAGGGCACCAAGGTCCCCCACCTGTCGTACGTGGGCGACGCCACGATCGGCGACCACTCCAACATCGGTGCCGCCAGCGTCTTCGTGAACTACGACGGCGAGGCGAAGCACCACACGACGGTGGGGTCGCACTGCAAGACCGGTTCGGACAACATGTTTGTGGCTCCCGTCACGGTCGGGGACGGTGCCTACACCGCCGCCGGGTCCGTGATCACCAAGGACGTGCCGGCCGGTTCACTGGCCGTCGCCCGGGGCCAGCAAAGGAATATCGAGGGCTGGGTGGCCCGCAAGCGTCCGGGGAGCGCGGCCGCGAAGGCGGCGGAGGCGGCGTCCCGGGAACCGGCCGGCGAAAGCTGACCGGAAACAGGTGCGTCTGACACGGCGTACCGTGATAGGTGCACACATTCGGCCGACTCGACGCACCGGGACGCGTGAGTACGGCAGCGGGAAGAACTCTCTGAGGAGACAGTGCTGTGACCGGGATCAAGACGACCGGCGAGAAGAAGTTGATGCTCTTCTCCGGCCGCGCCCACCCCGAGTTGGCCGAGGAGGTCGCACACAAGCTGGGTGTCGGCATCGTGCCGACGAAGGCCTTCGATTTCGCCAACGGCGAGATCTACGTCCGCTACCAGGAGTCGGCGCGCGGCGCCGACTGCTTCCTGATCCAGAGCCACACCGCTCCGATCAACAAGTGGATCATGGAGCAGCTCATCATGATCGACGCGCTCAAGCGCGCGTCGGCCCGCTCCATCACCGTCATCGTGCCGTTCTACGGTTACGCCCGGCAGGACAAGAAGCACCGCGGGCGTGAACCCATCTCGGCCCGCCTGGTCGCCGACCTGATGAAGACCGCGGGCGCGGACCGCATCCTCACGGTCGACCTGCACACCGACCAGATCCAGGGCTTCTTCGACGGCCCGGTCGACCACCTCTTCGCCCTGCCGGTCCTCGCGGACTACGTGGGCGCCAAGGTCGACCGCACGAAGCTGACCGTGGTCTCCCCCGACGCCGGCCGCGTGCGCGTCGCCGACCGCTGGTGCGACCGCCTCGGCGCCCCGCTGGCGATCGTCCACAAGCGCCGCGACAAGGACGTCGCCAACCAGGTCACCGTCCACGAGGTCGTCGGTGACGTGAAGGGCCGCGTCTGCGTCCTGGTCGACGACATGATCGACACCGGCGGCACCATCTGCGCCGCCGCGGACGCCCTGTTCGCGCACGGCGCGGAGGACGTCATCGTGACGGCCACGCACGGCGTGCTCTCCGGCCCCGCCGCCGACCGCCTGAAGAACTCCAAGGTCAGCGAGTTCGTCTTCACGGACACGCTGCCCGACCCGGGCGCCCTCGAACTCGACAAGATCACGGTGCTCTCGATCGCGCCGACCATCGCCAACGCGGTGCGCGAGGTCTTCGAGGACGGTTCGGTGACGAGCCTCTTCGAGGAGCAGTAAGCACGGCGATCGGAAGATCGCCCGTGCCCGGAGGGCACCAGTGATCGACTTTGAGGCGGCCTCCCCGCCGAGTAGACTGTCAAAGTTGCTCGGCGAGGGAGGCCGCACTTGTGTGCGGCGGTCCGTTATCGACGCGCTCTTCGTAGCAGGCCAGTAAGTCGTATGGCCGGGTGACTCCGTCCAGCGATTTGTCTGACCTACGAGGAGTAGTCATGGCCGAGATCAAGCTCGCCGCCGAGTCCCGCACCGAGTTCGGCAAGGGTGCCGCCCGTCGCATCCGCCGCGAGAACAAGGTCCCCGCGGTCGTCTACGGCCACGGCAACGAGCCGGCGCACATCACCCTTCCCGGCCACGAGCTGAACCTGGCCCTGCGCCAGTCCAACGTGCTGCTCGCCATCGACATCGAGGGCAAGTCCGAGCTCGTCATCCCCAAGGCCGTCCAGCGCGACGCCATCAAGGGCTTCCTCGAGCACGTCGACCTGCTCCTCGTGAAGCGCGGCGAGAAGGTCAACGTCGAGATCCCGGTCCACACCGAGGGCGAGCTCGCCCCGGGCAGCAACCTCCTGGAGCACGTCCTGAACGCGCTTCCGGTCGAGGCCGAGGCCACCCACATCCCGGAGTCGGTCACCGTCTCCATCGCGGGCCTGGACGCCGGCGCGTCCGTCCTCGCCAAGGACATCACCCTGCCGTCCGGCACCACGCTGGCCGTCGAGGGCGACACCGTCGTCCTCCAGGTCCTGGCCGCGCAGGCCGAGGAGGCCCCGGCCGAGGGTGCCGACGACGCGGCCGCCGAGGCCTGAGCCTCGCGACGCACATCCGGCACGGCAGCCGCCGCTCCCTCGGGGGGCGGCGGCTGCCGCGTATGAAGGAGACATGCACGTGACGACCGACGCCAACGCCCCCTGGCTGATCGCGGGACTCGGCAACCCCGGCCCCGAGTACGCCATGAACCGGCACAACGTGGGCTTCATGGTGGCCGATCTGCTCGCGCACCGCATGGGCGCCAAGTTCAAGCGGGCCGCGAAGGCGCAGGCCCAGGTGGTCGAGGGCCGCATCGGTGCGCCGGGTCCCGCGAGCCGGCGGGTCATCCTCGTCAAGCCCATGTCGTACATGAACGTCTCGGGCGGCCCCGTGACGGCGCTGCGCGACTTCTACAAGGTGCCGACCGCGCACATCGTCGCCGTCCACGACGAACTCGACATCGACTACGCCACGCTGCGGCTGAAGCTCGGCGGCGGCGACAACGGCCACAACGGCCTCAAGTCGATGACCAAGGCGATGGGCCCCGACTACCACCGGGTGCGCTTCGGCATCGGGCGTCCGCCGGGCCGCATGCAGGTCGCCGACTTCGTCCTCAAGGACTTCTCGTCCACCGAGCGCAAAGAACTCGACTATTTCGTCGACCGGGCGGCCGACGCGGTCGAGGCGCTGGTCACGGAGGGTCTGGAGCGGGCGCAGAGCAGCTACAACTCCTGAGGTTCGCCCCGGGATCCTGCCTGGGGTCCGTTGTGCCCACTGTTGACGGGGCGAAGTCAAGTGGCCAAGGATCCCGGCCATGAATCTGCTCCTCGTGGGACGCCGCGCGGCCATGGGTACGCTCGCCGCGCTGCTGCTCGCCGCGGGTGTCTGGGCGTCCCTCGACTCGGCCCGGTGGCTGGCCGGGGACCGGGAGCGGGGGGTGATGACGGTGACGCGGTGTGCGTCCGACGTGTGCGTGGGGCGGTTCGTCCCCGCGCCCCTGACCGGGGCGCCCACCCATCGTCTTTACCCGCGGGCCCGTCGTGGTTGCTCGCGCAGTTCCCCGCGCCCCTTATCGGGGCGCCCACCCGTCGTCTTTACCCGCGGGCCCGTCGTGGTCGCTCGCGCAGTTCCCCGCGCCCCTAAAAGCACACCCCCGCCGGCGCGGATGGACGCCCCTGTTGGGGGCGCGGGGAACTGCGCGATCAGCCACAGCCCGCCCGCAGGTAAAAGACAACGGGTGCCGCTCAGGGGCGCGGGGAACTGCGCGGCCAGCCACAGCTCACCCGCACCCGACCCCGCTACGAGTGACGCCCCCACCTCTGCCGCGTAGCGGCGAAGAAGACCCCGCCCGCGACCAGCAGCCCCGCTGCCAACGCCGCGGCCAGCGGCGCGAGCGGCGACCCCGTGTCAGGCAGCACGGGCGGCTCACTCGCCGAAGGCGACCCCGTGGGCGGCTCCGTTACGGGCGGCTCCGTGGTGGGCGGCTCCGACGTGGGCGGCTCAGTCGGGGGCTCCGTGGGCGGCTCGGTCGGCGGCTCCGTGGGCGGCTCCGTAGGAGGCTCGGTCGGCTCCGTAGGAGACTTGCCCACCTCCGCCACCACCCACGGCGCCTCCGTCGCCAGCAACGGACGGAGCGTGCCGTCCGGCTCCCTGCGGTCACCGGCGATCGCGATCTTGTTCCAGGTCCGCTCACCGCCGTCGAACGGCGCGTCGCCCGACGCCCGCTCCGGCACCTTCATCCGCCAGCGCAGCGTGTACCGCTCACCGGCCGCGAACACATGCCCGTCGAAGTCGAACCGCACCGAACGGACCTTGCTCCAGTCCGCGACCCGCGCCGCGGGCACGAAGCTCGGGTCGGGCTTTCCGTCGCAGTGGAAGGACGCGCTGTTGTCCGGGGTGTTGTCCATCTCGGGCCGGCACGGATCGGTCTTCTCCGAGTACGTGATCGTCACCGGCGCCGACCCCGCGTCGATCGGCCCGGTCAGCACGGGCCGCCACTCGCTCTTCGCGGCGTCGCCGTAGCGGCCGCTGGTCACCCCCTTGGTGCCGGGCTCGGGCAGCAGGTCGTACGCGACGACGTTGGTGAGGTCGGTGTTGCCCATGTTGCCGAGGACCGTGCGGTACTCGACCGTGCCGCCCGCCGTCGACCGCCCGACCTGGTCCTCCTTGCCCGGCACCTCCGCCGAGCCCTGGAACGCGTCGTCCTTGTCGCCCTTGACCTCCTTGGTGACGAAGAGCGAGGCGGACTGGGCGATGGCGAAGTCGTCGGTGGCCTCGGCGACGTTCTCGGTGGTGTCGCCGTTGCCGTTGATGTCATGGGTGTCGGTCTGGCGGGTGTTGACGGGCCGCTGCGCGTCGTAGAGCCCGGCGCGGTTGCCCGCGTAGTCGGCGTCGCCCGGCGTCCCGCTGTACGTGCCGCTGGCGACACCGGGCTTGACGGTCGTGCGGAAGGTGTAGACGCACGTCGAGTCGTTCGCCGGGATCTCGGCGCCGCGCGCGGCGGTCAGTTCGACGCGGGTGCGGCCGTCGGGTCCGGGACCGACCTTCTCGGTGAAGCGTCCGGCGGCCGGGCAGTACGCGGGCTGGCCGTCCGCGAGGGCCCAGGAGCCCTCCTCGTACGAGAGCTGACGCGGCACCAGGTCGACGAAGTGCGGGCGCAGCGGCGAGGATTCGGTGCGGTAGCGGTCGTTGCGCATCGTGATGCGCCAGGTGTGGGTGCCGCCGGGCCCCACGGGCGCCGGGTCGGTGGCCTTGCTGAGTTCGGGCTGCGAGACCTCGGGCTCGATGCGGAACTGCGCGCAGGACTTCTCCTCGGCCTTGGTGCCGCCGTCCCCGGTCAGGTCGAGCGTCGCGCAGTTGCGTACGTCGCCGCTGCCGCCGGGCACTTCGGAGGCGTCGGCCCGCCCGGTGAACTGGGCGACGAGGTTGGCGCCCGCGGCGAGCCCGGGGACGTCCAGACGCACGGACACCGGGTCGGCACCGAGCTCCACCTGCTGGTCGGTGGGCCGCAGCGTCTCGGTGCTGCCGTCGCGCCGGGTGACCACGACCGACCAACTGCCCCCGTAGGTACCGCCGGAGGGGGTGGAGAGGCGCAGGGTCTGCGCGTCGAAGCCGTTCGGCAGCGCGTCGGTGAGCCGGACGTCGGCGGGCCCGGTGCCGGTGTTGCCGAACCGCAGGACGTACGAGAGCCGCTGGCCGTCGCCCGCGAGCGGGGTGTCGACGGACTTGTCGAGGGTGCCGGAGACCTCGCCGGTCCCGGTGCCGACCGTCGTCTCCGCGGTGGCGCTCTCGGTGATCTTCCCGGTGTCCGGGCCGAAGGGGTCGCCGGAGATCGAGGCGGTGTCGGTGAGCACGGTGCCGTCGGCGACGTCGTCGCGCACCTTCACCCTGATCTCGTGGACGACGCCGTACGGATACTCCTTGACCTGCGCCAACTGGTTGCCGGGGCGGCCCGGTTCGGTGTCCACGGGCCAGCTGACGGTGCGGGTCGCCGGGTCGTAGGTGTAGCCGGCGGGGGTGGCGTCGACGAGGTCCACGCCCTCGGGGAGCACGTCGGTCAGGACGGTGTTCTCCAGGGCGAGGTTGCCGCGCGGCCGGTTGGCGTCGCGCGGGTCGTTGGTCGCGGTGACCTTGTACGCCACGGTGTCGCCGGGCCGCGCCGCCTTCGGGCCCTCTTTCCTGATCGCCGGGTTGGGCCTGGCGCTGACCGTGACCGAGGCGTCGTCGGTGCTCGCCGAGCCGTCGCCGTTCGCGGCGGTGGCGGACATGCCCGCGGTCTGCGCGCCGGGCGGCGTCCAGTAGTCCGCGGTGGCCCAGCTGACGGTGAGCTGGGAGCTCTGGCCGCTGGAGATCCTGTCGTAGGTGACCGTCACGCTGCCGTCGGCGTTCGGGGTGACCCCGGTGACGCCCGGCGGGTAGGGCTGCGAGACGTGCCCGGCCCCGGACGCGCCGTCCGGCGGCGTGAAGGTGACCGTCACCGACTGGCAGTCGCCGGGGATCGAGCACTGGATGTTCGCGTTGTACGTGACGTGGTCGCCCGCGGGCACCGGCGAGGTCGCCGGGTCGAGGCGGACCGCCATGCGGGCGTCCGCGTGGGCGGTGCCGTACGGCACCAGGGCGAGCGCGGCGAGCAGCGCGAACAGGACGACCGTCACCGAGGCGAGGGTGCGGCGAGAGGGGTTCTGGAGTACGGGGGTCACAGGGCTCCCGACCGCCGGGGGGATCTTCAGGGCCCGTTCACTGTGCTCCCTCGGACCGCGCGAGCCGCGGCACGACGAGTCGGTAGGACCGGCGTTTCACCTGATTAGGTGCCCGGAGCGGCATGACACGGGCCCCGCACCCCGGATCGGGTGCGGGGCCCGTGCGGCGGCCGGGGCGCGGGGCGTCAGCCGGTGTTGCGCAGGCCCGCCGCGACGCCGTTCACGGTGAGCAGCAGCGCGCGGCCGAGCAGCGGGTCGGGCTCGGTGCCCGCGGCCGCCGCCTCGCGCTGGCGCTTGAGCAGGGCGACCTGGAGGTAGGAGATCGGGTCCAGGTAGGCGTCGCGGATCGCGAACGTCTGGCGCAGGACCGGCTGGGTGCCGAGGAGTTCGGTCCCTCCGGTGATCCGCAGGACCTCGTTCACGGTCAGCTCGTGCTCGGCCTCGATGTCGGCGAAGACGTGCTTGAGCTCGTCGGGCACCAGGCTGTCGACGTAGTGCCGGGCGATCCGCAGGTCCGTCTTGGCCAGCGTCATCTCGACGTTGGAGATGAAGTTGCGGAAGAAGTGCCAGTGCTCGTGCATCTCGTCCAGGACGGTGTCGAGTCCGGCCTCGCGCAGCGCCTTCAGGCCCGAGCCGACGCCGAACCAGCCGGGCACGATCTGCCGCGACTGGGTCCAGCCGAAGACCCACGGGATGGCGCGCAGGCCGTCGAGCGAGACGCCGGAGCCGGGGCGGCGCGACGGCCGCGAGCCCAGGTGCAGGTCGGCGAGCTGGTCCACCGGGGTCGACGCGAGGAAGTACGTCGGCAGGTCCGGGTCCTCGACGAGCTTGCGGTACGCGGAGTGCGCGGCGTCCGAGACGACGTCCATGGCGGCGTCCCAGCGGGCGAGCGCCTCGTCGGACTGGCGCGGGGACGTGTGCAGCGCGGATGCCTGGAGCGTCGCCGCGACGGTCAGCTCCAGGTTCTCGCGGGCCAGCGAGGGCACCAGGTACTTGTCGGAGATGACCTCGCCCTGCTCGGTCACCTTGATCTCGCCCTCCAGGGTGCCCCAGGGCTGCGCGAGGATCGCGTCGTGCGAGGGGCCGCCGCCGCGGCCGACGGTGCCGCCGCGGCCGTGGAAGAGACGCAGCCGCACGCCGTAGCGGTGCGCGACGTCGCGCAGCCTGCGCTGGGCGCGGTGGATCTCCCACTGCGAGGTGGTGATGCCGCCGAACTTGGAGGAGTCGGAGTACCCGAGCATGACCTCCTGGACGTCGCCGCGCAGCGCCACCAGACGGCGGTACGACGGGTCGGCGAGCATCTCGTCGAGGATGACGTCGGCGGCGCGCAGCTCGTCGGTGGTCTCCAGGAGCGGCACGATGCCGATCTTCGCCCAGCCGGCGTGCAGGTCGATCAGGCCCGCCTCACGGGCGAGCACGGCGGCCGCGAACACGTCGTCGGCGCCCTGGCACATCGAGATGATGTACGACTCGATGACCTCGGGGCCGAAGACCTCAAGGGCCTTCTTGACGGTGAGGAAGACGCCGATGGTCTTCTCGCCCGCCGCGTCGACGGGGGCCGGGGACGGGCCGAGCGGACGCCGGGACCGCAGCTCCTTGGCGAGCAGCTTCTGACGGTAGTCGCGGGGCATGTCCGCGTACCGCCAGGACTCCTCGCCGAGCCGGTCGAAGAGCTGGCCGAGCGCGTGGTGGTGGGCGTCCGCGTGCTCGCGCACGTCCATCGTGGCGAGCTGGAGGCCGAAGGCCGCGAGCGTACGGATGGTGCGGTTCATCCGGCCGTCGGCGAACAGGGCGCCCTTGTGCTCGCGCAGCGAGGTCTGGATGAGCGTGAGGTCGTGCAGGAGCTCTTCGGTGCCGAGGTAGTCGCGGCCCTCCTCGTGCGAGGTGCCCTTGGCCAGGCGCTGCTTGGTGTTCTCCAGCTTCTGCCGGATGCAGGTGGCCTTGAGGCGGTAGGGCTCCTCGGCGTTGAGGCGCTTGTAGCGCGGGCTGATCTCGGGCAGCCGCTCCAGGTCGCACTGGAGGGAGGCCTTCAGCTCCTCGGTGGCTCCGGTGTAGCGGATGGAGTTGGAGAGGAAGCCGCGCAACTCGTCGATCATGTCGAGCGCGTCGTTGATGCCGTGCTCGTGCTGGAGGATCAGGACGTCCCAGGTGACGGCGGGCGTCACGTTCGGGTTGCCGTCGCGGTCGCCGCCGATCCAGGTGCCGAAGCTGAGCGGCCGGGTGCCCTCGGGCAGCTCGACGCCGACGCGCTCCAGCTCGGCGGTGAGGTCCTCCAGGACGTCGCCGACGGCGCCGGCGTGCAGCTCGTCCAGGTAGTAGATGGCGTTGCGGGCCTCGTCGGCGGGCTCGGGGCGCACCACGCGGAGCTCGTCGGTCTGCCACACCAGGTCGATGTTCTCGGCGAGCCGGACGTCGTGGCGGCGCCGGTCCGACTCGATGACCGGGGTCTCCAGGAGCTCGGCGACACGCCGGAGCTTGTTGAGTACCGAGCGGCGGGCGGCCTCGGTGGGGTGCGCGGTGAAGACGGGGCGCACGTTGAGGTGCTGCACGGTCTGGCGCAGGTGCTCGGGGTCGGCGTCCTTGAGCCGGTCCGCGGTGCGGGCGAGGAGACCGCCCTCGGCGGCCCGCTTGGCGCGCAGCTCGCGGCCGCGGTGGACCTGCTCGGTGACGTTCGCCAGATGGAAGTACGTGGAGAACGCGCGGACCAGCTTGGCGGCGGTCTCCAGCTCCGTGCCGCCGAGCAGCTTCGCGGCGGCCTCGCCGTCCTCGCGCGTCAGGCGGCGGACCTTCTCGACCAGTTCGAGGAGCTCGGGGCCCTCCTGGCGTACGAGGGTCTCGCCGAGCAGATCGCCGAGGCGGCGGATGTCCGCGCGCAGCTCGGTGCTGTCGGTGCTGGTGGCCTGCTGGCCCTGGTCGTCGGCACTGCTCACAGGTGCGGCTCCTTGCAGTGTTGAAGCGCTTCAAGACTGGGAGGGGTCCCCGGTGGGGATCCGGGGGAGAAACAGAGCGGACCGCGCTGTCCGACCGTGTCCAAGGATAGGTGTCACTTAGCGGCCCGGAGCTCGCGGCCTCTTGCCGCGGGGCTTCGCACTGCCATACTTACGTCGCCGTAGGTTACGGAACCGTAGGAAACGAACCGGTCCGTTCCCGCGCGCCCGTAGACAACCCTCATTCCTCGACCCCACAGGGGACGTGCCCATGACGACAACGTCCGATGCGTACTCCGACACCGATGTGATCGAAGACGCTCCGCGGCCCGCGGCGGCCGATGCCGCCGCGCTCCCGTCGGCGACCCTCGGCGGCGAGCAGAAACGGTCGCTCGAACAGATCACCCTGCTCCTGTTCATCACCGTCCCCTTCCTCGCCCTGCTGGCCACGGTGCCGCTGGCCTGGGGCTGGGGGGTGAGCTGGCTCGACGTCGGGCTGCTCGTCTTCATGTACTTCCTGGGCTGCCACGGCATCACCATCGGTTTCCACCGCTACTTCACGCACGGCTCCTTCAAGGCGAAGCGGCCGCTGCGGATCGCGCTCGCCATCGCCGGGTCGATGGCGGTCGAGGGGCCCCTGGTCCGCTGGGTGGCCGACCACCGCAAGCACCACAAGTTCTCCGACGCGGAGGGCGACCCGCACTCCCCCTGGCGCTTCGGCGAGACGGTCCCGGCCCTGATGAAGGGCCTGTGGTGGGCGCACATCGGCTGGATGTTCGACGAGGAGCAGACGCCGCAGGAGAAGTACGCCCCCGACCTGGTCAAGGACCCGGCGATCCGCCGGATCTCCCGGCAGTTCCTGCTCTGGACGATCGTTTCCCTCGGTATTCCGCCGCTGGTCGGCGGCCTGGTGACGATGTCCTGGTGGGGCGCGTGCACGGCCTTCTTCTGGGGCTCGCTCGTCCGTGTCGCGCTGCTGCACCACGTGACCTGGTCGATCAACTCCATCTGCCACGCGGTGGGCAAGCGCCCCTTCAAGTCCCGCGACCGCTCGGGCAACGTGTGGTGGCTCGCGGTCCTGTCCTGCGGCGAGTCCTGGCACAACCTCCACCACGCCGACCCGACGTCGGCGCGGCACGGCGTGATGAAGGGGCAGATCGACTCCTCCGCCCGGATCATCCGCTGGTGCGAGCGGCTCGGCCTGGCGTACGACGTGCGCTGGCCCTCGAAGTCACGCATCGAGTCCCGCCGCGTGCCGCGCGCCGCCGACCCGGCATGATTGACGACGTGGCGACCGACTCCAGCAACTCCAGCCCCTCCAGCAAAGAGAAGCAGCCCCGGCGCACCCGCCGGACCCGGATGACGGGTGCCGAGCGCCGGGAACAGCTGCTGGACATCGGCCGCACCCTCTTCGCCGCCAAGGGCTTCGAAGGCACCTCGGTGGAGGAGATCGCGGCCAAGGCCGGGGTCTCCAAGCCGGTCGTGTACGAGCACTTCGGCGGCAAGGAGGGGCTGTACGCGGTGGTGGTGGACCGCGAGATGCGGGCCCTGCTCGACATGGTGACGGGGGCCCTGACCGCGGGACACCCCCGTGAGCTCCTCGAACAGGCGGCCTTCGCCCTCCTCGACTACATCGAGACGTACACGGACGGCTTCCGCATCCTGGTCCGCGACTCCCCCGTGGCCCAGTCCACCGGCACCTTCGCGTCCCTGATCTCGGACATCGCCACGCAGGTCGAGGACATCCTGGGCCAGGAGTTCAAGGGCCGCGGCTTCGACCAGAAGCTCGCCCCGCTCTACGCCCAGGCCCTGGTCGGCATGGTCGCGCTGACGGGCCAGTGGTGGCTGGACGTCCGCAAGCCGAAGAAGGCGGAGGTGGCGGCCCACCTGGTCAATCTGGCGTGGCACGGGCTCGACGGCCTTGAGCCCAAGCCGCGGCTGATAGGGCACAGGAAGAGCTGAGGGCGCAAGCCATGGCCACGCATTGACCACAAGATTAATGTCGTGCAGTCTCGGTGCATGACCGAGATTGCGATCAGCGCGGCCCGTGCACAACTCGGCGACCTGGTGCGCCGCGCCGCCCACGGCCGCGAGACCATCGCCCTCACCGACCACGGACACGTGGCCGCGCTGCTCGTTTCGCCGCAGGTGATAGAGGACCTCGAAGACGCCCTGGCACTCGCCGACTTTCAGCGCCGCAAGGCGGAAGGGGCCCTCGAAGAGGGCATCCCGCACGAGGAAGTCGGACGGATGCTGGGGTTGCGTCCGTGACCTACCAGATCATCTGGGAACCGGGCGCCACCAACTCGGCCGTCCGCTTCCTCAAGGACGACCCCGTAGGGCTCGCGGCTCTCTACGAGGCCGTCGACTCACTCTCCGAGAATCCCCGCCCCGCCAACTCCACCGCGTACGGTCCCACCACGAGGCGCCTCCGGGTCGGCGACTACCGCGCCCTCTACTTCATCGACGAAGCCGTCATCCACATCCTCGTCACCCACCTGGGCCGCACCCCGTAGCCATCGCTTCCAGGAATTCGAGCCGGTTCCCCACCGGGTCCTCCGAGTAGAAACGCCGGTGCCCCGGCAGGTTCTCGTCCCAGACCACCTCGGCTTCGTGCGCGATCAGCCGGTCCGCGTACGCCTCGATGTCCCGCACGAGGAGGCCGGGGTGGGCCTTGCGGGCGGGCGCGAAGTCCCGCTCGATGCCCAGGTGCAGCCGCACGGCCCCCGCCTCGAACCAGCAGCCGCCGCGCGCCGCGAGCACGGGCGGCTTGGGGGTCTCGGTCATGCCGAGGACGTCCACGTAGTAGGCCCGCAGCTGCGCCTCGCTGCCGGGCGGCGCCGCGAGCTGGACGTGGTCGATGGCGTGCAGCATCAGGCTCCGGCCCCCTTGCGGGCGACCGCGAACACCCGCCGGAACGGGAAGACCGTGCCGTGCCCCGGCGTCGCCGGATAGGCCTTGCGCAGCAGCTCCCGGTACTCCGCGAGGAACTCCTCCGTCGCCTCCGCGTCGTCCGCGAGGGCGGTGAGGACGGGGCGCAGGCCCGTGCCCTTGACCCAGTCGAGGACGGGGTCCTCGCCGTCGAGGAGGTGCAGATACGTCGTCTCCCAGGCGTCGACCTCGCAGCCGAGCCCCGCGAGCCGCTCCAGATAGGCCGTCGGCGACAGCACCGCGTCCGCGTGCCGCAGCCGCCCGCCGAGCCGGGAGCGCCACCGCTCGGACTCGCTGAGCTCGCGCATCAGGACGTGGCTGGGGGCGTCGAAGTTGCCGGGCACCTGGAAGGCGAACGTGCCGCCGGGGGCGAGCGCGGAGATCCAGGCGGGGAAGGAGTCCGGGTGGCCGGGGACCCATTGCAGGGTCGCGTTGGACAGGATCAGGTCGTACGTCCCCGGGGCGGGCGTCCAGTCCGTGGCGTCGGCGGCGGCGAAGTCGAGGCGGCCGCCCCCTTCCGTGGGGCCCGCGAGCGGCTCGGCCCTCGCCAGCATCTCCGGGGAGTTGTCGAACCCGGTGATGTGCGCGCCGGGCCAGCGCGCGGCGAGCAGCCGCGTCACGTTTCCCGGGCCGCAGCCGAGGTCGGCGATGCGCGGCGGCCGGTCCCGACCGGCCGGCGGCTCGGGGACGCGGGCGAGCAGGTCCACGAACGGCCGGGCGCGATGGCCCTCGTGGCGCAGGTACTGACGCGGGTCCCAGACGGCAGCGGACATGGTGGCCTCCTCGTGGAAATGCGGGCGCCATCCCATCCTCGACCCCGATATATCTTGACGTCAAGAGACTTCATGTCGAGGGACCCCCTACACTGATCGCCATGGAGGACGAGGTCGATCGGCTGGTCGCAGCATGGCGCCGGGAGCGCCCTGACCTCGACGTGGAACCACTCGAGGTACTCAGCCGCGTGAGCAGGCTCGCGCGGCACCTGGACCGTGCCCGCAGACTCGCCTTCTCCGAGCACAGCCTGGAGCCCTGGGAGTTCGACGTCCTGACGTCGCTGCGGCGCGCGGGCGCGCCCTACCAGCTCTCCCCCGGCCAGCTGCTCACCCAGACCCTGGTGACCTCGGGCACGATGACCAACCGCATCGACCGCCTGGCGAAGAAGGGCCTCGTCGAGCGCCTGCCCGACCCCAGCGACCGGCGCGGCGTACTGGTGCGCCTGACCGCCGAGGGCCGGGACCGCGCGGACCAGGCCCTCGCCGGACTGCTGGAACAGGAGCGGGCGATCCTCGCCGAGCTCTCCCGCGCCCAGCGGGGCGAACTCGCGGCGCTGCTACGCCAGTTGACCGCCCCGTTCGACAACATCCCCGGCTAGGTCGACAGGCCCCACCCCGGCACGGCGCGCGAGCGCGACGGCCGCGAGGGTGGAGTGCACGCCCAGCTTGCCCAGGACGTTCTGCATATGGGTGCGCACCGTGTGCGGGGAGAGGAAGAGGCGCTCGGCGACCGCCTTCCTGCCCAGGCCCGCCACCATGCAGCGGAGCACCTCCCGCTCGCGCGGGGTCAGCGACTCCACCAGGCGCTCGGACTCGGTGCGGTGCTTGCGGGCCGCGGTCAGCTCGCGCAGCACGCCGGTGAGCAGCGCGGGCGGCAGATGCGTCTCGTCGCGCAGCACACCCCGTATCACCGTCAGGAGCCGGGACAGGGAACAGTCCTTGGCGACCCAGCCCGACGCCCCCGCCTGCAGCGCGAGCGCCGCGCGGCGCGGGTCGTCCTTCTCGGCGAGCACCACCGTGCGCACGGCGGGCTGGCCCGAACGGACGCCCGCGACCAGGGAGATGCCGTCGACGAGACCGTCGGCGTTGCCCTCCTGGACCGGGACGGCCGGGCGGGCGCCCTGGAGCGCGCTCGCGGTGCTGCCGAGGTCGGCATCGACGAGCAGGACATCGAATCTGCGCCCCTCGGTGACCGCCCGCTCCAGACAGCGCAGCGCTGCCGGACCGCTGCCCGCCGCGGACACGTCCACGTCCGGCTCGGCCGCCAGCGCGGCGGCCAGCGACTCGGCGAAGATGCGGTGGTCGTCGACGACCAGGACTCGAATGCGAACCACAGAAACCCCCTTCCCCACGCTCCTGCAAGGAGCAGGGGATACCCCCGTCCGAAGACCGTCGGGTCCGAAGACCGTCGGGGAGCGATCGGCGCGGGTACGGCGCCCGGAGCGGGGGTCGACGTGGCCGCACGGCCGCCGCCGCGCCCTGACCACTGGCCCCCACCACGTACCACCGGGCGTCGTACCCGACTGTCTCGCCCCCTGATCAGCGCCGGCCCCCACCGGCACTGTTCTTCAGAGTAGGCCCGGACGCCCGGAGCGGAAGCTGATTTGCAGAACTGATTGGCCGACGCGTTTATGGTGAGCCGTATGTTTCGTATGGAGACAGGAGTCGACAAAGAGCGGCTTGGTCTGCTTCGTTCGCGGCTCAGGGAGGCCAACGACGCGGCGTCGCCCGTGCTCCGTGCGCTGCGCGGCACCCCCGACGACCAGGAGGTCCCGCTCGCGCTCTGGGCGCTGGACGGCGCGGGCGACCTGGCCGCGGGACTCGCCGCGCACACCTGGGGCCGCTGGCTGCACGTCAACCACCTCTGGGTGGACGACCGCCACCGGGGCGCGGGCCTCGGCTCGCGCCTCCTGGACGAGGCGGAGCGCATCGCCCGCGAGGACCGCGGCTGCGCCCACTCCCGGGTCGAGACCTGGGACTTCCAGGCCCCCGGCTTCTACCGCGGCCGCGGCTACGAACTGGTCTGCGTGATCCCCGACTACCCGCAAGGCGCCAAGGAGTTCACGCTGACGAAGGAGCTCGGCTGAGCCGTACGGCTCACGCCTCCCGGCGCGCGCCCGCCGACGCCACCGCGGGGAACACCCGCGGCGCCGTGTACCCGGCGGCCGCGAACGCCGCCTCGACCGACTTGGTGACCGTCTCCGCGTCGGCCGCCTCCACCAGCAGGAGCGCCGAGCCGCCGAAGCCGCCGCCGGTCATCCTCGCGCCGTGCGCACCGGCCGCGTTCGCGGTCTCCACGGCGAGGTCGAGCTCCGGGCAGGAGATGCGGAAGTCGTCGCGCAGCGAGGCGTGGCCCTCGGTCAGGGCGGTTCCGATGCCCCGCACGTCACCCGCGTCGAGCAGCCCGATGATGCGCTCCACGCGCGCGTCGTCCGTGACGATGTGGCGCACGTAGCGACGGACGCGTTCGTCGGTCAACGTGGCCAGGGCCGCGTCCAGTTCGTCGTACGGCACGTCCCGCAGGTGGGAGACGCCGAGGGCCAGCGCGCCCGCCTCGCAGCCCGCGCGCCGCTCCGCGTAGGCGCCGTCGCCGAGCTCGTGCTTCACCCGGGTGTCGACGACCAGGAGGCGCAGGCCGTGCGCCGCGAGGTCGAAGGGGACCTGGCGTATGGACAGGTCCCTGCAGTCCAGGTGCAGGGCGTGGCCCTCGGTGCAGCAGGCCGACGCCATCTGGTCCATGACGCCGCACGGCACGCCGACGAAGGCGTTCTCGGCGCGCTGCGAGAGGACCGCCAACTCGGGCCGGGAGAGCCCGAGTCCGAACAGGTCGTTGAGGGCGAGGGCGGTGACGACCTCCAGGGCGGCCGAGGAGGACAGGCCCGCCCCGGTCGGCACCGTGGAGGCCAGGTGCAGATCGGCGCCGCCGACCGGGTGTCCGGCCGCCCGCAGCGCCCAGACGACACCGGCGGGGTAGGCCGCCCAGCCGCCGTCGGAGAGCGGCGTCAGATCGTCCAGGCGCAGCTCGACGACGGGGGCGTCGATGTCCGCGGAGTGCAGCCGCAGCACGCCGTCGGTGCGCCGGGAGACGGCGGCGACCACCGTGTGCGGGAGGGCGAGGGGCATCACGAAGCCCTCGTTGACGTCCGTGTACTCGCCGATGAGGTTGACCCGACCTGGCGCGGACCAGACGCCGTCAGGCGCGCGGCCGTACAACTCGGTGAACTGCTCGGCGACTTCGGTGACCGGACCCATGAGCCCCCTGCCCTCCATGAATGAGTTAGGCCGTGCGCCGGGCGAACGCCCAGGCGTCGGCGACGATGCCAGCGAGATCCGCGCGGGACGGCTGCCAGCCGAGCTTGTCGTGCGCGGTGGCGGCGGACGCGACGAGGACCGCGGGATCGCCGGCGCGGCGCTCCGCGAGGACCTCGGGGACCGGGTGCCCGGTGACCTTACGGACGGTCTCGACGACCTCGCGCACGGAGAAGCCGTTGCCGTTGCCCAGGTTGCAGATGAGATGTTCGCCGGGGGCGGCCGCGGCGACCGCGAGGAGGTGCGCCTCGGCGAGGTCGGCGACGTGGATGTAGTCGCGCACGCAGGTGCCGTCGGGCGTCGGGTAGTCGTCGCCGAAGACGCTGATCGCCTCGCGCCTGCCCTGCGCGACCTGGAGGACGAGCGGGATGAGGTGCGACTCGGGGTCGTGGCGCTCGCCGAACTCGCCGTAGGCGCCCGCGACGTTGAAGTAGCGCAGCGAGACCGCGGCCAGGCCGTGGGCCTTGGCCTCGCCGGTGATCATGTGGTCGACGGCGAGCTTGGAGGCGCCGTACGGCGAGGTGGGGGCGGTCGGGTCGGTCTCCGTGATGGGGGTGTTCACGGGCTCGCCGTAGGTGGCGGCGGTGGAGGAGAAGACGAGCTTGCGCACGCCCGCTTCGCGCATCGCGGCGAGCAGCGCCATGGTGCCGCCGACGTTGTTGTCCCAGTACTTCTCGGGCTTGGCGACGGACTCGCCGACCTGCGAGAAGGCGGCGAAGTGCAGCACCGCGTCGTACGAGGAGTCCAGCCACTTGGCGGCATCGCGGATGTCGCCCTCGACGAAGGCCGCGCCGCCGGGGACGCCCTCGCGGAAGCCGGTGGAGAGGTTGTCCAGGACGGTCACCTCGTGCCCGGCCTCGATCAGGTGCTGGGCCACCACGCTGCCGACATAGCCCGCGCCACCGGTGACCAGGTACTTACCGCTCATGAACTCGCTACCTCTCGCAGTCGCTGAGCCGCGGTTTCCGGCGGCACGTCGTTGATGAACACGCTCATGCCGGATTCGGAACCCGCGAGGAACTTCAGCTTGCCCGAAGTGCGGCGGATCGTGAAAAGTTCGAGGTGCAGGGCGAAGTCGTCCCGGTTGACCCCGTCATGTCCCTCAAGCGGGCCGAAGGGCGCCTGGTGCCAGGCCGCGATGTACGGCGTCGGCGCGGGCTCCCCGAAGATCCGGTCGAAGCGCTTCAACAGTTCCAGGTAGACCTGTGGGAACTCCGTGCGCGCGGCCTCGTCGAGCGCGAGCAGGTCGGGCACCCGGCGCTTGGGGTAGAGGTGCACCTCGTAGGGCCAGTGCGCGGCGTACGGCACGAAGGCCACCCAGTGTTCACCCTCCAGGACGACCCGCTCACCGGCACGCTCCTCGGCGAGGACGTCGTCGAAGAGGTTGCGCCCTGCCGTCTCCTCCTTGTGCGCGGCGAGCGAGCGGAGCGTCAGCTCGGTGCGCGGGGTGACGAAGGGGTAGGCGTAGATCTGCCCGTGCGGATGCCCGAGGGTCACGCCGATCTCGGCGCCCCGGTTCTCGAAGCAGAACACCTGCGCGACGGAGGGCAGGTGGGAGAGCTCGGCGGTGCGGTCGGTCCAGGCGTCCAGGACGAGCCCGGCCTGGTCCTCGGTGAGGTCGGCGAAGGACGCGTCGTGGTCGGAGGTGAAGCAGACGACCTCGCAGCGGCCCGCGTCGCCCGCGAGCGAGGGGAAGCGGTTCTCGAAGACCGCGACGTCGTACGCGGAGTCCGGGATCTCGCTGGAGCGCCCCTCGGCGGACGGGCAGAGCGGGCACTCGTCGGCCGGCGGGTGGTAGGTGCGGCCCTGGCGGTGCGAGGCGATGGCCACGCTGTCGCCGAGGAGGGGGTCCCTGCGGATCTCCGACGTGGTCGAGACAGGGCCCAGCGGCCGCCGGTCCACGGCCTCGCGCACCGCGTCGTCGCGCATGTCGTAGTAGATGAGCTCACGACCGTCGGCGAGACGGGTCGAGGTCTTCTTCACGTCCGGGGCTCCTCACCACCCACCCAACAGAACCGCACATAACAAACCACAAGCCAACAGCTCCGTCAATGCCCGAGGTCACGCCCGTATCCACGGTGCCGGACCGGAGAGCTCGATCACAATCAAACAAAGAACACCAACAGAACTGTTCAGTTAATGAAGGAAGGGGCGTAGGTTCCGGTCTGATCAGTTCGCGCAACGAAGCGAGTTCCCCATGCAAACCCTGGCCGAAGGGCTTCGGCTCCCCACCAACGGGCTCGACTACACGATCCTGGCGATCTACTTCGTGGTCGTCCTGGGCATCGGCTTCGCCGCCCGGCGCTCCGTGAAGACCAGCCTCGACTTCTTCCTCTCGGGCCGCTCACTGCCCGCCTGGGTCACCGGTCTCGCCTTCGTCGCCGCGAATCTCGGCGCGACGGAGATCCTGGGCATGGCCGCCACCGGCGCGCAGTACGGCGTCGCGGTCGTGCACTGGTACTGGATCGGGGCCATCCCCGCGATGGTCTTCCTCGGCCTCGTGATGATGCCGTTCTACTACCGCAGCAAGGTCCGCTCGGTCCCCGAGTTCCTGCTCCAGCGCTTCGACAAGTCGGCGCACCTGCTCAGCTCGGCGCTCTTCGCGTTCGCGGCGATACTCATCGCGGGCGTGAACCTCTACGCCCTCTCCATCGTCGTCGAGGCGCTGCTCGGCTGGCCGCAGTGGGTGGCCATCGTCGTCGCCGGTGCCTTCGTCCTCGCGTACATCACCATCGGCGGTCTCTCCTCGGCGATCTACAACGAAGTGCTCCAGTTCTTCGTGATCCTCGCGGCGCTGATCCCGATCTGCGTGATCGGCCTGAAGAAGGTCGGCGGCTGGGACGGTCTGACCGGATCGATCGAGAAGCAGCACGGCGAGAACTTCATGACCGCCTGGGGCGGCACCGGCATCGGTGACGCCAACCCGCTCGGCGCCAACTGGCTGACGATCATCCTCGGCCTCGGCTTCGTGCTCTCCTTCGGCTACTGGACCACCAACTTCGCCGAGGTCCAGCGCGCCCTGTCCGCGAAGAACCTCTCCGCCGCCCAGCGCACCCCGCTGATCGCCGCCTTCCCGAAGATCTTCATCGTGTTCCTGGTGATGATCCCCGGCCTGGTCGCCGCCGTCCTCGTCCCGAAGATCGGCACCGCGGGCTCCGACCTGACGTACAACGACGCGATCCCGTACCTGATGCAGGAGTTGCTGCCCAACGGCGTCCTCGGCATCGCGGTCACCGGACTGCTCGCCGCGTTCATGGCGGGCATGGCGGCCAACGTCTCGTCCTTCAACACCGTGTTCACGTACGACATCTGGGCGAAGTACGTGGTCAAGGACCGCGAGGACGGCTACTACCTGAAGTTCGGCCGGCTCATCACCGCGATCGGCGTCGTCGCCTCCATCGGCACCGCCTTCATCGCCTCGTCGTTCTCGAACATCATGGGGTACCTGCAGACCCTGTTCTCCTTCTTCAACGTCCCGATGTTCGTGGTCTTCATCATCGGCATGTTCTGGAAGCGCGCCTCCATGAAGTCCGGCGTCTGGGGCCTGCTCGCGGGCACCACCGCCGCGATGGTCAACTACTTCTGGATCTACAAGCAGGGCGTCATCGACATCCCCACCGACCAGGGCGCCAACTTCGTCTCGGCGATCGTCGGCTTCGTCGCCGGCGCCGTCGTCATGGTCGCCGTCACGCTCTTCACCGCCCCCAAGCCGGAGGCCGAACTCGCGGGCCTGGTCTACGGAACGGCGTCCCCCGGCCTGGAGGACGAGGGCGCCGAGGCGGGCGACGACGCGTGGTACCGCAAGCCCGCCCTGCTCGGCTGGGGCGCGGTCGTGCTCGCCGCGCTCTGCTACCTGCCGTACTCGCTCTAGCCCCCCTCGTCCTGATCGGAGGACTGAAGAATCATGTCTGAACTGCAGAACGAAGTCTCCGAGCTGGAGCGCAAGTCCGCGACGGCCGCCCGCCTCTTCGACATCCGGCGGATCATCGGCGGCCTGTTCGTGGTCTACGGGATCATCGTGACGATCGCCGGGTTCACCGCGTCCGACGCCGACCTGAAGAAGGCCGAGGACATCAACATCAACCTGTGGACAGGGCTGGGCATGCTCGCCCTCGGCCTGTTCTTCCTCGGCTGGCTGTGGCTGCGCCCCACGGTGGCGCCCGCGCAGGAGCCCGACGAGGAGTGACTCCCCCCGGCGGGGCCCGGGTTCACTGCGTGGACTCGGGCCCCGTCGGCCTTTCCACATCGTTCGCGTAGGCCGCGGCGGGGCGCTCGGCGCGGTCCAGGAGCCCCGTGCGTGCGGCCAGCGCCGCCGCCTCCAGGCGCGAGCCGACGCCCAGCTTCATCAGGACCCGCTGCACATGGGTGCGCGCCGTGCTCGGCGCGATCCCCATGCCCGCGGCGATCAGCCGGGTGTCCTCGCCGTCCGCGACCCGCACCAGGACCTCGACCTCGCGCGGCGTCAGCATCTGGAGCAGCCGCTGCCCCTCGTCGTCGGGCTGCGCGGCCGGATTGAGCAGCTCGCTGAAGGCGCCCTGGAGCAGCTGCGGCGCGACGGCCGCCTCACCGGCCCGCGCCTTCATGATGGCGCGCTCGACCCCTTCGATGCGCTCGTCGTGGCGCACGTAGCCCGAGGCGCCCGACGCGAAGGCCGCGGCGATCCCGCGCGGGTTGGGCACGGGCCCGAGGACCACGACCGCCACCTGCGGCCGCTCCCGCTTGATCTTCACCACCGGGTCGAACATCCCCGGCTCCGCGGGCGTCGCCGTGCCCAGGAGACAGACCTCCGGAGCCCTGCTGATCACCAGCTCGGCCGCTCCCGCGGCGGGCGCGGCCGCGGCGAGCACCCGGTGCCCGCGCAGCTTCAGCGCCGAGGCGAGCGCCTCGGCGAGCAGTCGGTGGTCGTCGACCACCATGAGCCGCACACCCATAGCAACCCCCCAGTTCCCCCACTGATCCCCTGATCCACCGGTCGCCCCGGACTCCCGCTCCCCGTGGATCGCGGGCCCCCCGGCCCTCCATCCCCCGGAAGCTACACGCTTGTTCGACGTTGCGCGCCCCCTACCGGCCAGAAGCGGCCCGGAATGCCGAAATCCCTGCTATTCGGGGGCTATTGGGGGTACTGGACATCAGAGAGTGCGCCGGGTACGAACGCGGCCGCGCCCTCCCGGCGGGAGGGCGCGGCCGGTGCCGTGCTTCGACCGCCCGGAGCACGCCGGGCGGGCGGGGTCACTTCGCCATGAACCCGATCGCCACGTACTCCTTCTCGTCCTTGGAGTAGGGCTTGCTCAGGAGCTTCTTGCCCAGGAACAAGTGGCCGTTTCCGTAGAGAAGTTCGTTGGACTGCGGGACCATGCCGCTGATCGCGCTGGTGACCGCCTCGGACCCGGGGGTCTCCAGGAGCTTGGTCTCCTTCATCGTCTTGCCGTCGAGCGAGACGACCTGCGCGCCCTTCTTGTAGCCGTGGGCCTTGTAGGCGAGGACGTTGGGGCCGTCCATGCGGATCGGGAAGATCTCGCTGTCGCCCGCGTCCGCGCGGTCGCTGGTGGGCTTGCCGGTGGCCAGCGAGAAGGAGACGATCTCGTTGGTCTGGCCGTAGCTGCCGCTGCCGCCGTCGTGCGGGCGGGTCGGCACGTAGAGCCGGTCGTTGCCCACCGCGATCGAGCTGCAGTCGTTGACCTTGTTGACCTCGCAGTTGTGGTCGTACTTCTTCTCCTCCAGCGAGATCTTGGCGCGCAGCTTGCCGTTGTTGCCGAGGGAGAAGACGTCCGTCACACCGGTCGCGGTGATCTCCGTGGTGTCCTGGCCGAAGACGACCGGGTTGGTGGAGATGATCTTGGCGTTGTCGACGCCGGGCGCGATCGGGTACGTCCACTTGTCGTCGCCGGTCTTCGGGTCGAGCAGCTGGATCTTCAGCTTCTCGTCGCCGTACGTGCCGCACTTGCGGACCGCGACGAGCTGGTCGCCGCCCGCGTAGCCGACGTCCTTGCACTGGCCGACCTTGGGCGTCCACAGCGACTTGCCGGAGACGTCCCAGGCGGCGCCGCCGTTGCTGGTGCCCGCACCGGCCGCGATCGTCGTGCCGGAGATGGTGACTTCCTTGAACGTCGCCTTCATGCCGCTGCTCTCGACGCTCTCGGTCCAGAGCTTGCGCCCGGACTTCAGGTCAATCGCGGAGACGTTCGTGCACTGCTGGTAGTCGCCCTTCTTGTTCCGTTTGGCCTCCTCGGTGACCACGGCGGCGATGCCGTCCTTGGTCACCTCGCGCGACATCGCGCAGGTCATGCCGGAGAGCGGAATCGTCCACTTCTTCTTGCCGGTGTCCGGGTCGTAGCCGTTGACCTCGTTGATGCCCGACTTCGCGTAGACGTCGTCGGTCAGCACCGATCCCGTGGCGTTCCAGATCTGGTCCTTGGGGATCTCCGGCTGGGGCAGCTGCGTGACGATCCTGGCCGCGGCGTCGGCCGGTGCCTTCTCCTTGGCCGGACCCTGCTCGGGCAGCGCCTGGCCGTCCTCGCCGGTCTTCTCGCCGCCGGAACCGCCCTTGCCGTCCTTGCCGCCCGACGAACCCTCCGAGCTGGCCTGGGTGTCGTCCTTCTGCGACGAGGAGTACCAGAAGCCACCGCCGACGATCAGCGCGATCGCGACGACCGCCGCGGTGACGATCATCATCTGCTTGCTGACCTTCTTGCCGCCGGAACCGCCGCCGGTGGGCTGCGGCTGCATCGGCATGGTCGGCGGCTGCGGCTGGTACTGCTGCGGGTACTGCTGCTGGCCCGGGTAGCCGTAGGTCGGCTGCGCGCCCGGCTGACCGGGCTGGCCGGGCTGACCCGGGTAGCCGTAGCCGGGGGCCTGCGGGGCCTGCTGCGGGTAGCCGTACTGGGGCTGGCCCGCCGGGACCGTGGGCGGGGCGGCCGGCGGGGCCGCGGGCGGCGGGGTGGCCGGGGCCTGCGGAGGCTGGGCCGGGGGCGCCGGGGGCTGCGCGGGCGGCGGCGTCTGCGGGGCCGGGGCACCGGGGTAGCCGTACGACGGTTCCGGGGCCTTGCCGAAGCCTCCGGCCGGTGGCTCCTGCGGGGCGCCGAAGCCACCGGCCGGGGGCTCCTGGGGCGCGCCGAAGCCGCCCTTCGGGGGCTCGTTCGGCGGCTGCTGGGGCGGCTGTGGCGGCTGGGTCATGGCGTCGTCTATTCCTTGGGGACGAAGAGGGGTTACGGAGCGGAGGAGCGGGTCACTTGCCGTAGGCCAGCATCAGCTTCTGCTGGCCCGAGGATCCCGTGATGCTGGTGGTCGAGATGTAGAAGCGCCCGTCCACGTAGTCGACGTCCTTGGAGTAGAAGCCGCTCTCGATCTTGGAGGTGCCGCTCGGGTTCTGCAGCAGGGTCTTGGGCGTGTGCGAGCCCGACGCCGCGATGGAGACGACCCGGCCCGGGGAGGTGTACGCCGGGGAGACGTACGCGATGAGCGAGCCGTTCTCGACCTTCAGCGGAAGCATCGTCTCCTCCACCGGCGACTTGGTCCGCCAGGCCTCCTTGCCGGTGGCCAGGCTGAACGCGACGACCTGGTTGGCACCGGACTTCTCGGCGGTCGGCAGGTACAGGTAGGAGTCGTCGGTCGCCACGCCCATGCAGCCGTCGAGCCCGCGCTCCAGGATCGAGGAGCCGCACTCGGGCGCGAACCCGTCCTTGCTGATGACCTCGGAGCGCGTCACGTCGCTGTTCGGCTTGAGGACCGAGATGTTCCACTTCTTCTTGTCCTCATTGGTGAGGTACACGACCGTGGGACTGACCGAGTAGAGCTTCTCGATCCGCCAGCCCTTGGGGAACTTCTTGGTCCACAGCGCCTTGCCGGTCTTCGGGTCGAGCTGCTGGAGCTCGTCGTGCTCGGTGGGCGTGCTCGCCCCGCACGAGAGCTTCATGAGCAGCTTCTCGCCACCGGCGAAACCGGCCGGGTAGCAGCCGCCCTCGTCCTTCTTCTCCGCGACGAAGAGCTGCTTGCCGTCGCTCATGCGCAGCGCGGTGCCCGACTGGTCGCGGCCGACCATGAGGGTGTCGCCGACGAAGGCCAGGCTGCTCTGCATGGAGAAGTCGAAGAGACCTTCCTCCTTGACCGGCTTGCCCCAGCCCTTCTTGCCCGTCTTCAGGTCGATGACCTGGAGCTGGTTGCACTTGGCGCTGCTCTTCACGCCGTCCTTGAACGCAATGACGATCTTGCCGTCGTCACTGGGCGTCTGGGTGGCGGCGCAGATCTTCTGCGGGAACGTGATCGTGGGCCAGGCGACCTTGCCGGTGCTGACGTCGTAGGCCGAGAGCTCCTTGTACGCCGCCTTCGCCGCGACGTCGCCCTGGATCCACATACCGGGGGCGTCACCGCCGGAACCGGGGACCTTGGGCGCCTCCTTGTACCAGAGCACCTTGGCCTCGCCGGGCTTGCGGCCCTCGTTCAGGTCCTCCTTGCCCTCCTTGCCGTCACCGCTGCCGTCGCCAGGGTTGACCGGGGCGGACACGGAGGGCTTGGGACCCTTGTCCTTCGCCTCCGGCTCCTTCTTCCCGCCGTCGTCGTCACCGCCGACGACGGCCCAGGTGACACCGCCCGCGACGAGCAGCGCGGCGACCGCGGCCGCGACGATCACGATCAGCTTGCGACGGCCGGGGTTGCCGTCCCCGCCGGACGGGGCGGACGGCATGCCGGGACCGCCGAACTGCGGCTGCGTCGGGGCCTGCGCGTAGCCGTACTGCGGCTGGGTCGCGTAGGGGCCGGACTGCTGGGGCTGGCCGTAGGGACCGGCCTGCGTCGGCTGTCCGTAGGGGCCGGGCTGCTGCGGCTGTCCGTACGGGCCGGACTGCTGCGGCTGGCCGTAGGGACCCGGCTGCTGGGGCTGGCCGTACGGGTTGCCTGCGGCGGTCGGCGGCGGGGCCTGCGGGTAGCCGTAGCCCGGCTGCGGAGGGCCGGGTGGTGGCGTCTGTGGCGGCGGGCCCGCGGGGGGCTGTGGCGCCCCGCCGGGTGGTGGGTCCTGCGGAGCTCCGAAGCCGCCGTGCGGCGGCTGATTGGGCGGCTGAGTCATCAGCGCCTCCCCCTTTTTCACTGATTTTCGGCACGCCAAACGGTGCTCTCAGGTCAGCCTTTCTATCACCCTGACCCCGTACCACACGGGGCCGGTCCTGCCCCTGTTCCCAAGGGAGGACCGGCCCGTGATGCGTCCGTTACGCGAGCTCCACGGGAGCTCTACGCGTCCTCCGCCAGCTCCAGCCAGCGCATTTCCAACTCGTCGCGCTCACCGATCAGTTCACGGAGCTCGGCGTCCAGTTTGGCCACCTTTTCGAAGTCCGTCGCATTGTCGGCGATTTGCGCGTGGAGCTTGGTCTCCTTCGTGTTGACCTTCTCCAGCTGCCGCTCGATCTTCTGGAGTTCCTTCTTGGCGGCGCGGGCGTCGGCGGCGGAGACGGTCTTCGCCGCGGCCGGCTGCGCCGCGGCCGCGGACCGCGCGGGCGCCGAGGAGACCGCCGACTCGGCCATCCGCTGCCTGCGCTCCAGGTACTCGTCGATGCCGCGCGGCAGCATCCGCATCGTGGCGTCACCCAGAAGCGCGAACACCTTGTCCGTCGTCCGCTCGACGAAGAACCGGTCGTGGGAGATCACGACCATGGACCCGGGCCAGCCGTCGAGCACGTCCTCCAGCTGGGTCAGCGTCTCGATGTCGAGGTCGTTGGTCGGCTCGTCGAGGAAGAGGACGTTCGGCTCGTCCATCAGGAGGCGCAGCAGCTGGAGCCTGCGCCGCTCACCGCCGGAGAGGTCGCCGACCGGCGTCCACTGCTTCTCCTTGTTGAACCCGAAGGTCTCGCAGAGCTGCCCCGCGGTCATCTCCCGGCCCTTGCCGAGGTCGACGCGCTCGCGCACCTGCTGCACGGCCTCCAGGACCCGCAGCGTCGGCTTCAGCTCGGCGACCTCCTGCGACAGGTAGGCCAGCTTCACGGTCTTGCCGACGACGACCTTGCCCGCGGCGGGCTGCACGTCGCCCTCGCTGCGCGCCGCGTCGGCCATGGCGCGCAGCAGCGAGGTCTTGCCCGCGCCGTTCACCCCGACCAGGCCGATCCGGTCGCCCGGACCGAGGTGCCAGGTCAGGTGCTTGAGCAGCAGCTTCGGACCCGCCTGGACGGACACGTCCTCCAGGTCGAAGACGGTCCTGCCGAGCCGGGTCGTGGCGAACTTCATCAGCTCGCTGGTGTCACGCGGCGGCGGCACGTCCGCGATCAGTTCGTTGGCGGCCTCGATGCGGAACTTGGGCTTGCTGGTGCGCGCGGGGGCGCCCCTGCGCAGCCAGGCGAGCTCCTTGCGCATCAGGTTCTGCCGCTTGGTCTCCTCGGTGGCGGCGATGCGCTCACGCTCCGCGCGCGCGAAGACGTAGTCCGAGTACCCGCCCTCGTACTCGAAGACGGAACCGCGCTGGACGTCCCACATGCGCGTGCACACCTGGTCCAGGAACCAGCGGTCGTGCGTGACGCAGACGAGCGCCGAGCGCCGCGCCCGCAGGTGTCCGGCCAGCCACGCGATGCCCTCGACGTCGAGGTGGTTGGTCGGCTCGTCGAGCACGATCAGGTCCGGCTCGGCGATGAGCAGCTTGGCCAGCGCGATGCGGCGGCGCTCGCCGCCGGACAGCGGCCCGATCACGGTGTCGAGCCCTTGCGGGAAGCCCGGCATGTCGAGCCCGCCGAACAGCCCGGTGAGCACGTCCCTGATCTTGGCGCTGCCCGCCCACTCGTGGTCGGCGAGGTCACCGATGACCTCGTGCCTGACGGTGGCCTCGGGGTCGAGCGAGTCGTGCTGGGTGAGCACGCCGAGCCGCAGCCCGCCGTTGTGCGTGACCCGGCCGGTGTCCGCCTCCTCCAGCTTGGCGAGCATCCGGATCAGGGTGGTCTTGCCGTCGCCGTTGCGCCCGACGACGCCGATCCTGTCCCCTTCGGACACGCCGAGCGAGACGCCGTCGAGCAGGGCACGGGTGCCGTACACCTTGCTGACTGCCTCGACATTGACCAGATTGACGGCCATTTCTCTCCTGACAGGGGGGATGGATCGATCCTCAAGCGTAGTCGCCCGCGCCCGTCGCCCCGACGGCGCGGGAAGCCGGGGGGGTCCAGGCCCTCAGGCGCGCGCTCCCTGCCCCCTTCCCGCGCGCTCCACCAGGAGCCATCCCGCGAGCGCCATGCCCACCGCGGCCGGCGCCGTCACGTGGACGGCGATCAGGAGGGCGGTGCGGCCTTCGAGGAGGCCGCCGAAGCCGACCATGGAGAGGCCGAGCACCCCGAAGAGGCAGAGCGTGACGCCCAGTGCGGCCGCCGGTCCCGAGAACCCGGAGGGCGCCCCGGCCCCGCCGCTGCCCGCGCCCGGCCGCTCGAAGCGGCGGAAGGCGGCCACCAGCAGCGCGGTGACCACCGCGGCCGCCGCCATCCGCGCCGGTACCTGCGCCCACCACGCCGCGGTCGCCGGTGCGGGCAGCGGGACGTCGAGGGCGAGCAGCGTCCCGTACACCCCGAGCATCGCCGTGAGGTGCCACAGGAACGCGGTCATGGAGACGCCGTTGGCCACCACCACGCCCCGCCACACCTTCGGCCGGGCCAGCCACCTCGTCGCGGGCGCCCTCAGCAGCTGCACCGCGCCGACCAGCCACAGGCCGTGGCAGAGCAGGGCGAAGGTGGGCGGCGCCATGTTGGAGACGCGCTCGCCGGGCATGCCGACCATGGAGAGCGGATACGGGCCGAGGGCCACAAGGAGCGCGGCGCCCGCGAGACCCGCGCCCGCGAGGACGTACGGGGTGCGGGCGTTCAGCCGTCCGTCCGCGCGCAGGAAGCCCAGCTGGTGCACCGCGAGCCAGACGAAGGCGAAGTTCAGGAACTCGACGTAGGGCACGCCGAACGCGAAGCGCGCCAGGTCCACGGCGCCCGCCGCGCCCACCAGGGCGACGAACGCGCCCCAGCCCCACCGCTCGTGCAGCCGCAGCAGCGGCGGGGTGCAGGCGACCATGGCGAGGTAGATGCCGATGAACCAGAGCGGCTGGGCGACGAGCCGCAGCGCGATGTCGAGCAACCCGCCGCCCTGTCCGCCGAGTTGGAGTACGAGGGCCGCCGCGCCCCACACTCCGATGAAGACCATGGTGGGCCGCAGCAGCCGCTGGAGGCGGGCCCGCAGGAAGGCCGAGTAGACGGACCTCCCCGCCGCCGCGCGGCTCAGCGAGCGGTACGACAGGGCGTGCGAGAACCCGCCGACGAAGAAGAAGACGGGCATGATCTGGAGCGCCCAGGTGAGGAGTTGCAGCCCCGGCACGACGGCGAGCAGGTTGCCGACCTCGGCGCGCCCGTCGTCGCCGACGGTCACGGCGGCCATCAGCCAGTGTCCGGTCACGACGGTGCCGAGCGAGGCGACCCGCAGCAGATCGATGTACCGGTCACGCCCGGTGGGCGTCTTCTCGGCCAGTTCGCGCGCGCTTGTTCCCATGGACGTACGGTCGCGCGGGCGGCACCCCGGGCGTCAGGGTGCCCGTACTCAGATCGGCGGGTGAGTACCTAGCGCACCAGGGCGCCCGGAGCGGGCGAGTCCGCGACACGGGCGGCCCGGCAGGTGCCCGAGGCCAGCAGCGCCGCGGCCACGGCGTCCGCGGCCTCGGCGTCCCTCACCAGGAACGCGGTGGTCGGGCCCGACCCGGAGACGAGCCCGGCGAGCGCACCGGCGGACGTGCCCACCGCGAGCGTCCGCGCGAGCGAGGGAAAGAGCGAGAGGGCGGCGGGCTGAAGGTCGTTCGAGACCGCGGCCGCGAGCGCCTCGGCGTCCCCCGTGCGCAGCGCGTCGAGGAGCGCGGGCGAGGCCTCGGGGACGGGCGCGACGGGCGTGAGCCGGTCGAACTCGCGGTACACGGCGGGCGTGGAGAGCCCGCCGTCGGCGACGGCGAACACCCAGTGGAAGGTGCCTCCCACCTCCAGCGGCTCCAGCTTCTCGCCCCGTCCGGTCCCAAGAGCCGCGCCGCCCACCAGACTGAACGGTACGTCGCTGCCCAACTCGGCGCAGATGTCGAGGAGTTCACCCCGGTCGGCCCCGGTCCCCCACAGCGCGTCGCACGCCACGAGCGCACCGGCGCCGTCCGCGCTGCCGCCCGCCATGCCGCCCGCGACGGGGATGTCCTTGGCGATGTGGATGTGCACGTCGGGCGCGATGCCGTACCGGGCGCCGAGGAGCTCCACGGCCCTGGCGGCCAGGTTCGTACGGTCCAGGGGCACCTGATCGGCACCGGCGCCCTCGCACGTCACCCGCAGCCGGTCGGCGGGGGCGACGGTCACCTCGTCGTAGAGGCCGACGGCGAGGAAGACGTTGGCGAGGTCGTGGAACCCGTCGGCGCGCGCGGCGCCGACGGCGAGCTGCACGTTGACCTTCGCGGGAACCCGCACGCTCACGCTCACGCGCCGGCTCCCTTGTGCTCGGCGATACGCGCGAACTCCTCCACGGTCAGCGCCTCGCCGCGGGCCTGCGGCGAGACCCCGGCGGCGACGAGGGCGGCCTCGGCCGCGGCGGCGGAGCCCGCCCAGCCGGCGAGGGCGGCCCGCAGGGTCTTCCTGCGCTGCGCGAAGGCGGCGTCGACGACGGCGAAGACCTCCCGCTTCGTCGCGCTGGTCTTGACCGGCTCGGCGCGCCGCACCAGGGACACGAGCCCCGAGTCGACGTTGGGGGCGGGCCAGAACACGTTGCGCCCGATCGATCCGGCGCGCTTGACGTCGGCGTACCAGGCGGCCTTCACCGAAGGCACCCCGTAGACCCGCGACCCCGGCCCCGCGGCGAGCCGGTCGGCGACCTCGGCCTGCACCATGACGAGCGTGCGCTCGATGGTCGGGAAGGTGTCGAGCATGTGCAGCAGCACGGGCACGGCCACGTTGTACGGCAGGTTCGCGACCAGCGCGGTGGGCGCGGGCCCCGGCAGCTCGCGCACGAGCATGGCGTCGCTGTGCACGAGCGCGAAGGAACCGGCCTTCTCCGGGAGGCGGGCCTGGATCGTGGCGGGCAGTGCGCCGGCGAGCACGTCGTCGATCTCGACCGCGGTGACGCGGTCGGCGGTCTCCAGCAGGGCCAGCGTCAGCGACCCGAGTCCGGGCCCGACCTCGACGACGACGTCGTCCGGGCGGACGTCCGCGGTGCGGACGATGCGGCGGACGGTGTTGGCGTCGATGACGAAGTTCTGGCCGCGCTGCTTGGTCGGACGTACGCCGAGTGCAGCGGCCAGCTCGCGGATGTCGGCGGGGCCGAGAAGGTCGCCGTGCTCTGTGCTCACCGCACCAGGTTAAGCGGACCACCCCCCGAGCCCACACCGCGCTCGCCCCCGCCCCGGCCCCGCGCCCTCGTCCCCGCCCCTCAGCGACGGGCTGCGCCCACCCGCACCGTGGCCCGCGCCCCTCGGCACCGTGGGCCGTGCCCACCCGTGCCGCCCAGCGGCACGATTGCCCACAGCGGGGCGGGCCCTCGGCCCCGCCGCCCCCTACAACCGCCGCCCACAATGCGGCCAAGGACTGGCTCCCCGCTGCACGTACAGCTTCTTCGCGCGGAAGGTCTGTTCCTCCGCGGGGGCCTCCTGCGGGAGGCCCGAGCCGCCGAGGCCCTGCCAGGTGCGGGCGTCGAACTGGTACAGGCCGCCGTACGTCCCCGAGCCGTCCACCGCCGACGGCCGCCCGCCCGACTCACAGTGCGCGAGCGCGCCCCAGTCGAGGCTGTCCGCACCCGCCACCGACGACGGCATCTGCTTCGTGCCGACCTTCACGATCTGCTTCCGGGGCTCGCGCACGACCTCCGACCCGATCCGCTTCGGCTTCTGCTTGACGCCGTTGACCGACCGGATCGCGTACGTGACCCGCCGCGCCCCCTGCCGCCCGGCCTGCGCCACGACCTCCGTGCCCTTGAAGAGCGAGGGGTCGTCGGTCTTCTCCACGTCGAAGGGGATCGGCTCCTCGCGGACCTCCTTCCTGCCGGTGATCCGCATGACGGTCACCGTCTGCCCGTCGCGCGGAAAGCTCATCTGCGGCACGGACGTCGAGTCCTGCCCGCGCAGCGTCACCCCGGACTCCTCGACGGCCTCCCGCACGGTCGCCGCGTTCGTGCGGATGGTCCGCTCGCGCCCGTCCGCCATGATCGTGACGGTGCGCTCCGTGCGGACGGCGAGGTCGAGCCCGCCCCGGTCGATACGGCGGCTGCGCGACGCCGACAGGTGCGCGCCCTCCGCCCGCACACCGAGCTGCCGCAGCGCCCCGTCGACCGTGCGCGCGGTGGTCCACACCTGGCGCCGCTCCCCGTCGAGGGTGAGGTCCACGGGCCTGCCGTAGCGGACCGCGATCTCGTCGCCGCTGGCGAGGGCGGTGCCGGAGGCGGGCGCCACGATGTCGTGCGCGCCGACGTCCACGCCCTCGTCGGCGAGGAGCTCGCCGACGTCGTCCGCGAAGGTGTGCAGGGTGCGCGGCTTGCCGTCGACGCTGAGCTGGATGGCCTTGTCGTTGGCGACGAACGCGGAGGTGCCACCGGCGAGGAAGGCGACGACGAGGGCCTGCGGCAGCAGCCGCCGCAGGGAGTCGGGCCGGTCCGACGTCTTCTTGCGCCGGGCGGCCCGCCGGGCCTGCGCCCGCCCGCCACCGGGGTCGGACGCCTGCCGGGGCAGCAGCGCGTCGACGTCCGCGCCCCCGCCGCCCCCGGCCTCGGCCTCGGCCGCGGCCTCGTAGGCGGGCCGATACGTGTCCTGCCACACGTCGTCGTACGCGGTGTCGTACGGGGCTTCGTACGAGGTGTCCACGCCGTAGGGCGCGGCGGCCACGTCGTACGGCTCATACGTCTCGTACTGCGAGTTGCTCACGATGACGCTCCAGGGGTCCGGACCGGGCGGACAGAACCTAGCGGAGCGCACGTCACTCTCCAAAGCGGCACCGCTACGCTGTGTCGCGGTGTTGCCCTGGGGTACCCCCCAGCTGGGGGATCGTGCCGTTATCGGTCAGTAATCAAACGCGCGTGCCGTGTTCGCCGAGATCGCGGTGGCCATGACGTCCTCGTCGATGCCGCGGACCGCGGCCATGGCGCGCAGCGTGACCGGAATGAGATACGGCGCGTTGGGCCGTCCGCGGTACGGGACCGGCGTGAGGAAGGGCGCGTCGGTCTCCACGAGCACGAGTTCGAGGGGGGCGACGGCGAGGGCGTCCCGCAGTCCCTGCGCGTTCTTGAACGTGACGTTGCCCGCGAAGGACATGAAGTAGCCGTGCTCCGCGCAGACTTGGGCCATCGCGGCGTCGCCGGAGTAGCAGTGGAAGACGGTGCGCTCGGGGGCGCCCTCCTCCTTCAGGACGCGCAGCACGTCGTCGTGCGCGTCGCGATCGTGGATGACGAGGGCCTTGCCGTGCCGCTTGGCGATCTCGATGTGGGCGCGGAAGGACCGCTCCTGGGCGGCCATGCCCTCGGCTCCGGTGCGGAAGTGGTCGAGACCGGTCTCACCGACCGCGCGCACGTGCGGCAGGGCGGCGAGCCGGTCGATCTCGGCGAGCGCCTCGTCCAGCGCGCCGTCGCCGCCCGCGACGCGGGCCCCCTGCCGGGACCATCCGTCGGGGTCGCCGTGGACGATGCGGGGGGCCTCGTTGGGATGGAGGGCGACGGCGGCGTGCACGCTGTCGTGCTCCGCCGCCGTGTCCGCCGCCCACCGGGAGCCGCGTACGTCGCAGCCCACCTGGACGACCGTGGTGACGCCCACCGACGCGGCCTTGGCCAGCGCCTCGGGCACCGTCCCCGACTGCATGTCGAGGTGGGTGTGGGAGTCGGCGACCGGGACCCGCAGCGGTTCGGGCAGGGGCGGCGCGGCGTTCTTGTCGGCGTCGTTCGAAGGCATGCCCCCGATCCTACGAAGCCGCGCCCGCCCTCCGGGATCCCGGGCTCACGCCCCCTTGCGGTGCTGGAACGGGTGCAGCAGGTCCGACAGGTGCCAGTGGTGGTCCTTGCGGGCCCGCTCCCGCTCCATGCTGGCGCGCGCCTTGGCCTCGCACTCCTCGGCCCCCTCCGCGCCGGGGTCGCCGGGCTTGTGGTGGCGCCGCATCAGGCTCAGTACCGACGAGACCTGCCCCGCCCGCATGATCCGCACGACATGTCCGCCACAGTTGAGGCACGTGGGCCGGGTCAGCGGCGACGGCACGCGCTGGCCGTCCGCCAGATACATCACGAATTCCTGGCCCTTGGCGTCGACGTGATGCTCGATTTCGTACGACTGCTCCCAGCCGTGTCCGCATCGCATACAGGCGAAGGCGTACGACTCGTGAACAACATTGATCGCCGTGGTGTGGTGGCCGGTGTCTGCGATCTCACTCATGCCAGCTGCTCCTCTTGCCCGAGGGACAAGCACTACCGAGGTCCGGACAGCGCCCGGAACCGGAAGCGTGGGGACGGGTGCGTCCCTTCAACCAGTGGACGCCTTTCCCGGAGCGAGCGCATCAGACCTGTCGAGCATTGGAGCCGTTTTGGCCTTTCCATAGGAAAGAGGCCTGGTGCGCGGCCCGCGCTTTGCCTTTTACGATAGTCCTTTGCTCTTCGATGGGCCGTCGCGATCCGCATTCTTTGCCGCTACGACGGCATCGAAGACCTCGCGCTTGGGAAGGCCCGCTTCCGCGGCGACCGCGGCGATGGCCTCCTTGCGCCGCTCGCCCGCCTCCTCGCGCACCCGCACCCTGCGCACCAGCTCCTCGGGCCCGATGTCGCCCGCGCCCTTCTCGGGGGCGCCCTCCACGACGACGGTGATCTCGCCGCGCACGCCGTCGGCGGCCCACTCCGCCAGTTCCTTGAGGGAACCGCGTTTGACCTCCTCGTACGTCTTGGTCAGCTCGCGGCAGACGGCGGCCCTGCGCTCCTCGCCGAACGCCTCGGCCATCGCGCCGAGGGTGTCGTCGATGCGGTGCGGGGCCTCGAAGTAGACGAGGGTCCTGCGGTCGTCGGCGACCTCCTTCAGGCGGGAGAGCCGCTCGCCGGCCTTGCGCGGCAGGAAGCCCTCGAAGCAGAAGCGGTCGACGGGGAGCCCGGACAGGGCGAGCGCGGTGAGCACCGCGGAGGGTCCCGGCACGGCGGTGACGCGCACGTCGCGCTCGACGGCGGCGGCGACGAGCCGGTAGCCGGGGTCGGAGACGGACGGCATGCCCGCGTCCGTCACGAGCAGCACCCGCGCGCCGCCCAGCAGGGCCTCGACCAGTTCGGGCGTGCGCGCCGACTCGTTGCCCTCGAAGTAGGAGACGACACGGCCGCCGACCTGCACCCCGAGCGCCTGGGTGAGCCGGCGCAGCCTGCGGGTGTCCTCGGCGGCGACGACATCGGCCGAGGCCAGCTCGGTGGCGAGCCGGGGCGGCGCGTCGGCGACATCACCGATGGGAGTGCCTGCCAGCACGAGGGTTCCGGGGGAATCAGCGCTTCCTGTCACGGTTCCATCCTCGCAGGGACCAGGGACGGGACTCGCACAGTCTGGTTCCCTACGATGGCGCGGTGACCAGTACCGCGTCTTCCCCGGACACCCGCCAGGGCCAGGCAGCCGATGAGCAGCAGCCTTCGTGGCCCCGGCGGCTGCGCCGATTCGGCCATGTGGCGCGGCCCAGAGAGGACGTCACGGCACGCCTCGTCCCCCCGTACACGGAGCCGGGCCCCCGGCTGTGGCTGATGCTCGGCATGCCGAGGACGGCCGCCGACCAGGTGGTGCGCTGGTCGGGCTGGGCGGGTCCGCTGCTGATCACGCTGGTCGCCGGGGTGATGCGGTTCTGGAACCTCGGCAATCCCAAGGCCGTGATATTCGACGAGACGTACTACGCGAAGGACGCCTGGTCGCTGATCCACCGCGGCTTCGAGACGAGCTGGCCCGACAAGATCAACGACGATGTGCTGCGGCAGGGCGGGGACATCGCGATCCCGCACGACGCGGCGTACGTGGTGCATCCGCCGGTCGGCAAGTACGTGATCGGTGTCGGCGAATGGCTGTTCGGCTTCGACCCGTTCGGCTGGCGGTTCATGACGGCGGTGCTCGGCACCCTGTCGGTCCTGATGCTGTGCAGGATCGGCCGCCGCCTGTTCCGCTCGACGTTCCTGGGATGTCTGGCGGGCGCCCTGCTCGCGGTGGACGGCCTGCACTTCGTGATGAGCCGCACGGCGCTGCTCGACCAGGTCCTGATGTTCTTCGTGCTCGCCGCCTTCGGCTGCTTCCTGATCGACAGGGACAAGGCGCGCGCGAGACTGGCGGCCGCGCTGCCGGCCGACGAGGACGGGCGGGTGCGCCCCGACGCGTACGTCGCCGAGACGGCGCGCCTGGGGTGGCGGCCCTGGCGCTGGGCGGCCGGACTCTGTCTGGGACTCGCCTTCGGCACCAAGTGGAACGGCCTGTACGTGATGGTCTTCCTCTGTCTGATGACCGTGCTCTGGGACGTCGGCGCGCGCCGGGTCGCCGGGGCGGCGCGGCCCTACCGCGCGGTCCTCAAGCGCGACGTGCTCCCCGCGTTCGTCTCGACGGTGCCGGTGGCGATCGCCGTCTACGTGGTCTCCTGGCTCGGCTGGATCCTGTCGCCGGCCGACGGCACGGGCGGCTACTACCGCAACTGGGCGGCGACCGACGGGCAGGGCGGCCGCTGGGCCTGGCTGCCCGACTGGGTGCGCAGCCTGTGGCACTACGAGCACGCGGTCTACGAGTTCCACGTGGGCCTGTCGTCGCCGCACACCTACCAGTCCAACCCGTGGAGCTGGCTCGTCGACGGCCGCCCCGTCTCGTACTTCTACGAGTCGCCGCTGCCCGGCAAGGACGGCTGCCCGGTCGGCACCACCGAGAAGTGCGCCCGCGAGGTCCTCGCGCTCGGCACCCCGCTGCTGTGGTGGGCGGCCGCCTTCGCGCTGCTCTACGTCCTGTGGCGCTGGGTGTTCCGCCGCGACTGGCGGGCCGGGGCGATCCTGTGCGGGATCGCGGCCGGATATCTGCCCTGGTTCTTCTACCAGGAACGGACCATCTTCTACTTCTACGCGGTCGTCTTCGTGCCGTTCCTCTGCCTCGCCCTCGCGATGATGATCGGCGCGATTCTCGGACCGCCGGGATCGAGCGAACGGCGCCGGATCGCGGGCGCCGCGGGCTCCGGCGTCCTGGTGCTGCTCATCTTCTGGAATTTCATCTATTTCTGGCCGATCTACACCGGCACCGCCATCCCCATCGATTCCTGGCGCTCCCGTATGTGGCTGGATACGTGGGTGTAATGGACACCTTCGGATAACGGTCGTCACATACCCCACCCCAGTCCCCTTAGGGTTCAGGACGAACAACCCTCCCGAATACGTTCGGGAGGGCTCCTGGGGAGGGGAGCGCATCGTGCGCAAAGGAGTAAAGGCCGCACTGGTCGGCGGGGTCTTCACCGTCATGGTGGGGGGTGCGGGCTATGGCGCCTACAACCTGGTGAACGGGCTCAGCGGAGGCGGCGGTTCGGCGGGCGCGGGGCCCGCGGCCGTACGGAAGGGACCGCCGTCGGACGGCGAGATCCGCGAGGTGTCGCAGAAGTTCCTGGCGGCCTGGGCCAAGGGGGACGCGGACTCGGCGGCGGGGTACACGAACAATTCCGCCGACGCCAGGCGGCTCCTGACCGGCTACCGCGAGGACGCGCACCTGACGAAGGTGAAGCTCACGCCGAAGGAGGCGAGCGGCGCGCGCGTGCCGTTCTCCGTGTCGGCCACGGTGTCGTACAAGGGCAGGAGCAAGCCCTTCACGTACGGCTCGCAGCTCACCGTCGTGCGCGGGAAGACCACCGGGCGGGCGCTCGTCGACTGGTCCGAGGCGGTCGTCCACCCGTCCCTGAAGCGGGGCGACACCCTGGTGACGGGCGAGGCCACCGCGCCGCCCATCGAGGCGGTGGACCGCGCGGGCGTCGTCCTGTCCAAGAAGGAGTACCCCTCGCTCGGCCCGATCCTGGAGAAGCTGCGGGAGAAGTACGGCGAGAAGGCGGGCGGCAGCCCCGGCATCGAGCTGTACGCCAGGCCCGCGGACGCCGACGAGACCGGCGCGGGGGCGCACACCCTGCTCAGCCTCACCAAGGGCAGACCCGGCAAGCTGCCCACCACGCTCAGCGCGGGCGTGCAGAAGGCGGCGGAGCGCGCGGTCCTGCGGTTCGGTGAGTCGTCCGTGGTGGCGGTGAAGCCGAGCACCGGCGAGATCCTCGGGGTGGCGAACAACCGGAAGGACGGGTTCAACGCCGCGTTCCAGGGCACGGTGGCCCCCGGCTCGACGATGAAGATCCTCTCCTCGGCGATGCTCATCGACAAGGGTGTCACCAAGGCGGGCGGCGCCGCGCCCTGCCCCGCCAGCGCGACCTGGCAGAGCCAGACCTTCCACAACCTCAAGGGCATGGCCCCGGACGAGAACGCGACGCTCGCCGACAGCTTCGCCCGCTCCTGCAACACGGCCTTCGTGAAGCTCATCGACGAGGAAGGGCTCACCGACTCCTCGCTCTCCGAGGAGGCACGGGACAACTTCGGCCTCGGCAGGGGCGACTGGAAGGTCGGCATCCCCTCGTTCGACGGCTCGGTGCCCGTCTCCGGCGGCTCCGACCGCGCGTCGGGCGCGATCGGCCAGGGCAAGGTCCAGATGAACCCGCTGAACATGGCGTCGGTCACGGCCACCGCCATGACGGGCGCCTTCCGCCAGCCGGTGATCGTCCCCAAGTCCCTGGACGACCGCGAACTCGCCACCGCCCGCGGCCTGTCCCCCGCCACCACTCAGCAGCTGCGCCAGATGATGCGGCGCACGGCGGTCAGCGGCACCGGGGCGCGCGCCATGGCCGGGCTCCCCGGCGACATCGGCGCGAAGACGGGATCCGCCGAGGTCGACGGCAGGGAGACGTCCGACAGCTGGTTCACCGGCTATCGCGGCGATGTCGCGGCGGCCGCGATGGCCCAGGAGGGCGGGCACGGCGGCGACGCGGCGGGGCCGATCGTGGCGGCGGTGCTGCGCGCAGGGTAATAGGTCGGCCGGAGCCTCGCCCGGCCAGGTGAAGAAGTGGTCAAGGGCTTCTCCGAGCGCCTCTATGGTGGCCTTCCGGTGAGGAGCCGGGGGTTCTGGGGAACTGCGGAGGGTTTGTGGGCAAGCGAAGGCGCGCCGTCGAGCGCAGAAGCGTCGGCATCAAGAACGTGAAGGTGCACCCGGGTGTGCTGGGCGGGGCCGCGGCCGTCGTCGTGTGCGCCGTCGGTGCCACCGCGTTCGCCCTGTCCGGCGGCTCGGAATCCGGTGCGGGCGGCGCCACCGTCGACGACAAGCCGGTGGCGTCGGGCCCGCCGACCGCGGCCGAGGTGCGCGCCACCTCGCAGGCCTTCCTCACCGCCTGGGCCAAGGGCGACGCGGCTCAGGCCGCCGCGCTCACCGACGACCGGACGGCGGCGCGCAAGGCGCTCACCTCGTACGCCAAGGACGGCCACCTCACCGAGGTGAAGCTGACGCCGGGCAAGCGGGCGGGCACCGACGTGCCGTTCAAGGCCGCCGCAACGGTCTCGTACGAGGGAAAGCGCAAGCCCCTGGCCTACGAGTCCGAGCTCACCGTCGTCCGCAGGAAGAGCGACGGCAAGACGCTGGTCGGCTGGCGTCCCGCCGTGCTGCACCCGGAGCTGAAGGACGGCGACCGGCTCGTCACCGGGGAGGCGGGCGATCCGCCGATCAAGGCCGTGGACCGCGACGGGGCCGAGCTGACGACGGCCAAGTACCCCTCGATGGCGACGGTCCTGGACGGTCTGCGCGAGAAGTACGGCAAGAAGGCGGGCGGCAAGGCGGGCATCGAACTGCGCGTGGTGCGCGCGGACAGCGAGGAGGCGGACGGCGGGAAGAAGGGCGCGGCCGCGAAGAAGGACGACGCGAAGTCCACGCCCGACAAGACCCTCCTGACGCTCGCCCCCGGCACCCCCGGCACGCTGAAGACCACGATCAGCGGCTCGCTCCAGGCGGCCGCCGAGCGCGAGACGGCCAAGCGGCAGCGGGCCTCCGTCGCCGTCGTGAAGCCCAGCACCGGTGAGATCCTGGCCGCCGCCAACTCCCGCCCCAGCGGCTTCAACACGGCGTTCCAGGGCTCGATCGCGCCCGGCTCCACGATGAAGGTCATCAGCGCCTCGATGCTCCTGGAGAAGAAGCTGGCCGGGGTCGACAAGAAGCACCCGTGCCCCAAGTACGAGACGTACGGCGGCTGGAAGTTCCAGAACGACGACAAGTTCGAGATCAAGGGCGGCACGTTCCGGGCGAGCTTCGCGCGCTCCTGCAACACGGCCTTCATCAGCCAGGCGAAGAAGCTTCAGGACGATTCGCTGACCAAGCAGGCGCAGGAGGTCTTCGGGCTCGGCCGCGACAACTGGTCGATCGGCGTGCCGACCTTCGACGGCGCGGTGCCGGTGCAGAGCGACGCGCAGATGGCGGCCTCGCTCATCGGGCAGGGCGGCGTGCGGATGAACCCGCTGAACATGGCGTCGGTCTCGGCGACGGTGAAGTCGGGCACGTTCAAGCAGCCCTACCTGGTCTCGCCCGACCTCGACCACCGCACCCTGGCGACCGCCTCGCGCAAGATGTCGGGCTCGACGGCCTCGGCGGTGCGCGACCTGATGCACTACACCGCGACGTCGGGCACCGCCGTGAAGCCGATGTCCGGGCTCGGCTCCGACATGGGCGCGAAGACCGGCTCCGCCGAGGTCGACGGCCAGAAGAAGCCCAACGGCTGGTTCACCGCCTACCGCGGAGACCTGGCCGCGGCTGCGGTCGTGCAGGAGGGCGGGCACGGGGGCGACTCGGCGGGTCCCGTGGTCCGGGCGATGCTGCTCGCCGGGGGCTGACGGAGCCCTGCGGGCGGCTGGACGGCTGGGCGGTGTGCTGTCCGCGGGTGCGTCGCGGCTGCTCGCGCGGTTCCCCGCGCCCCTTCGGGGCGCTGCCGTGTCCGCTCTGCGGATAGCCGGTCGCGTGCCCCGTACACAGACCGCTAGCGTGCCGGGCATGAGCGCTACTGAATCCTCCGTCCATCCCCGTTTCGCCGAGGCCCTGCGGGAGCTGGGGCTCGGCGAGGTCGTCGCCGAGGTGCGTCGGTTCCCGGAGCAGACCCGCACCGCCCAGGAGGCAGCGGCGGCGGTCGGCTGCGAGCTCAGCCAGATCTGCAAGTCGCTGATCTTCGCCGCCGACGGCGTGCCGGTCCTGGTCCTGATGGACGGCGCCTCGCGGGTCGACCTGGAGCTCGTGCGCGGGGAACTGGGCGCCGAGAAGGTCACCCGGGCCAAGGCCGACATCGTCAGGGAGGCCACCGGCTACGCGATCGGCGGCGTGCCGCCCTTCGGCCACGCCACCAGGACCCGCGTCCTCGCCGACCGCTCGCTCCTCGGCCACGACGTGGTCTGGGCCGCGGCGGGCACCCCCTACACCGTCTTCCCCATGGACCCCAAGACCCTGATCGCCCACGCGGGCGGCACTCTGGTGGACGTCCGCGAGACCGCCAAGTGACCCCCCTGGTAGCGGCGGCCGTCCTCCTCGCCGCCGTCACCCACGCGTGCTGGAACGCGATCGCCCACCACATCACCGACAAGCTGGTCGGCTTCACGCTCATATCCGGCGGCGGCACGCTGATCGGCCTGCTGCTCGCGCCCTTCGTGCCGATCCCGGCGGCGGGCGCCTGGCCCTACCTGATCTTCTCCGCGGCCCTGCACGTCGGCTACTACGCGCTGCTCATGCGGTCGTTCAAGCTCGGCGACTTCGGCCAGGCCTATCCGATCGCGCGCGGCACGGCGCCGCTGGTGGTCACCGTCCTCGCCGCCGTGTTCGCCGGCGAGATCCCCGACGCCTGGCAGGCGGCGGGCGTCGCGGTCTCCTGCGCGGGCCTGACCGGCCTCGCCCTGTGGGGCATCCGCGGCACGGGCCGCCGCCCCCACTGGGCGGCCATCGGCGCCGCGCTCGCCACCGGCGTCTCCATCGCCGCGTACACGGTGGTCGACGGCCTCGGCGTCCGCGCCGCAGGCTCGTCGATGGGGTACATCGCCTGGCTGATGATCCTCGAAGGAGTCGCCGTCCCGCTGTACGCCGCCTACCGCTGGCGCGGCGAACTGGTCCCGAGACTGCGCCCGTTCGCCGCCGTCGGCCTGCTCGGCGCGGCACTCTCCGTCGCCGCGTACGGCCTGGTCCTGTGGGCCCAGACCCGGGCGGACCTCGCACCGATCTCCGCGCTGCGGGAGTCCTCGATCATCGTCGGGGCCGCGATCGGAGCGGTCTTCTTCAAGGAACGGTTCGGTGCGCCGCGGCTGGTCGCGGCGGGCCTGATGGTGGCGGGGATCGGGCTGATGCTGCACGCGGGATGATGGTCCGGAGTACGCCTGAACCACGAGGAGTTGAGCGTCATACCCGGTCGCCCGAGCACGCGCTGACGTCGTAGGCCGTCATCGGCCCGTCATCGCGTGCCGCCCTTGAGACGCGGCACAGCGAGCCCTCCCCTGCCCGAAATCCCCCGCGCCCGTGGCGCGTCGGGGTCGGGCGGGGTCTCGTACCCGGCCGCCCAAGGGACCACCACACCGTGCCGACCTCCTCCTCTCCCTCCCCTCCCCCTTCTCTGTGGCGCGACCGCGGCTTCCGCGCGCTCTGGGCCGGGCAGACCGCCTCCCAACTCGGCGAGCACACAGGGCTGATGGTGCTTCCGCTGATCGCCGTGCTCGCCCTCGGCGCCGACGCGGGCCAGCTCGGGGCCCTGCGTGCCGTGGGCCAGGCGCCGGTCCTGCTGCTCTCGCTGCTCGTCGGCGCGTGGGTGGACCGGTGGCGGACCCGTACGGTCATGGTCCTCGCGGACGCGGGCCGGGCGCTCGCCCTCGGCGGTGCGGCGCTGGCCTGGCTGCTCGGCGGCCCGGGGCTGCCCGCGCTGTGCGCGGCCGCCTTCGCCGTCGGGGCGCTCTCGGTCTTCTTCGACGTGGCCTACCAGGCGTCCCTGGTCAGGCTCGTGCCGCGCGAACTGCTGGTGCCGGGCAACAGCGCGCTGGAAGGCAGCAGGTCCGCCGCGCAGATCGGCGGCCCGGCGCTCGGCGGGGTGCTCGTGTCGCTCTCCGCTGCGGTCGGCGTCGCGTCGAGTGCGGCCTGCTTCGTCCTGTCCTTCCTGTCGATCCGGCGGATGCCGCGCGGCGAGCCCGTCCCCGAGCACGCGCCGCGCGAGGGCGGCGTCCGGCGGCGGATCTCCGAGGGCGTGCGGTTCGTCGCGCGCGATCCCTCGCTGCGCGCGGTCGGGCTCGCATCGGCGGCCTTCCAGTTCTTCCTCGCCGCCACGATGACCTGCTACCTGCTGTTCCTGCCGCGTGAACTGCGGCTTTCGGGCGCCGCGGTCGGCCTCGCGCTCGCGGCGACGGGCCCCGGCGCGCTGCTCGGTGCGCTGCTCGCCGCCCGCCTCCCGCGCCGGTTCGGACACGGCCCGGTGCTCGTGGCGTCGGCGGCGATCGGCGACGGCGCGCTGCTGTGCGTGCCCGCGCTGCACGGCCCCGCCGGGGTGACGCTCCCCGCCCTCCTGGCGGTCAACTTCGTCTTCGGTACGTTCGGTCAGCTGGTGAACGTCACGGTCATGGCCGTCCGGCAGGCCGTCACACCGGACGGACTCCAGGGCAGGGCGGCCGCGACGATCACCTTCGTCGGCATGGGCCTGACCCCGCTCGGCTCGCTGCTCGGCGGGCTGCTCGCGCAGGAGTGGGGGCCGCGCACCGGACTCCTGGCGGCCGCGGCGGGGATGCTGCTCTCGCCGGTCGTGCTGGCTCTGTCGCCGCTGGCCCGCCTCGGCCGGACCCTGCCGACGCCTGCCAGAGAGCCGGACCCTGCCGACACCCGCTAGAGGACCGGACTGTGCCGACGCCCGCTAGAGAACCGAGCGGACCGCCCGCACCAGCGCCTGCGCCCGTGGATCCGCGGTGACGCCCTTCGCCATCCCGTTGGTCACATAGCCGAAGGCCACCCCCGACTCCGGGTCGGCGAAGCCGAGTGCGCCGCCGCGGCCCGGGTGGCCGAAGGAGCCGGGGGCGAGCAGCGGGGAGGCGCCGCCGTGCAGCATGTAGCCGAGGCCGAAGCGGGTGTTCACGACCAGGACGCGGTCGGGGCCCGCGGACGTCTCGGTGCGGGCGGCGATGAGCGTCTCCGGGGTGAACAGCCTTGTTCCGCTGTCCACTTCGCCGCTCAGCGCCGCGTAGAAGCGGGCCAGGGCGTCCGCCGTGGCGATGCCGTTCGCGGCGGGCAGGGCGGCCGCACGGTACGCCGGGTCGTTCTCGTCGGGGGTCGGGTCGATCGCCGCGAAAGCACGGCGGGTCAGCGATGCCGGGTCGGCGTACGCGTCCGCCACGTTCCGCTTGGGGCGCACCCGCAGGCCGCCCGCCGCCTCGGGCGGTTCGATCCGGCCCACCCGGCCGGCCCGCGCCGCCTCCGCTTCCGGGAGCCCGACCCAGAGGTCGAGCCCGAGCGGCCGTGCGATCTCGGCGGCGATCCACTCACCGACGGGCCTGCCCGTCACGCGCCGCACCAGCTCGCCGGTGAGCCAGCTGTAGGTGTGCGCGTGGTAGCCGTGGCCGGTGCCCGGCTCCCAGAAGGGGGCCTGGGCGGCGACGACGGCCGCGGCGAGGTCCGGGTCGAGTGCCTCGGCGGGTGTCAGCGGCCGGTCGAGCGCGGGCACCCCGGCGCGGTGCGCGAGGACGTGCCTGACCAGGACGTGTTCCTTGCCGCGCGCCTTGAACTCCGGCCAGTACGCGCCGACAGGGGCGTCCAGGTCGAGCTCGCCGCGCTGGTGCAGCAGGAGCAGGGTGGCCGCCGCCACGCCCTTGGTCGCCGAGCGGATGAGCTGCGCGGTGCCGTGCTCCCAGGGGGCGCCGCCCTCGACGTCCTTCGTGCCGCCCCACAGGTCCACGACCCGGTGCCCCGCGCGGTAGACGGCGACCGCCGCGCCGCGCTCGCCGCGCTCGGCGAAGTTGCGTACGAACGCGTCCCTGACGGGCTCGAACCCGTCGGCGACCGTCCCGTGCACCCCACCCATGACATCGTCCATGCCAAGGCCAACAGCCACTCCCTGCCGACGATTCCCTAGTTCCCCGCCTTCACCGACTTCGGATCGAATCCGAAGGGCAGTTCAAGCCGGTGCGCGCCCATCAGGTCCTCGTCGGCGAGCAGCTCTCCCGTCGCGCCGTCCGCCGCGATCACGCCCTCGCTGAGGATCAGGGCGCGGGGGCAGAGTTCCAGCGCGTACGGCAGGTCGTGCGTGACCATCAGTACGGTGACGTCCAACGACCGCAGGATGTCGGCGAGTTCACGGCGCGATGCCGGGTCCAGGTTGGACGACGGCTCGTCCAGGACGAGGATCTCCGGCTCCATGGCCAGCACGGTCGCGACCGCGACCCTGCGCCGCTGCCCGAACGACAGGTGGTGCGGCGGCCGGTCCGCGAACTCCGCCATGCCGACCTGGCCGAGCGCCTTGCGCACCTGGGCCTCCAGCTCGGGTCCGCGCATCCCCGCGGCGGCGGGCCCGAACGCGACGTCCTCACGGACCGTCGGCATGAACAGCTGGTCGTCCGGGTCCTGGAAGACGATGCCGACGCGGCGCCTGATCTCCGCCATGTGCTTCTTGCCGACGGGCAGCCCGGCGACGGTGACCGTGCCCGCACCGCCGGTCAGGATGCCGTTGAGGTGCAGGACGAGCGTCGTCTTGCCCGCGCCGTTCGGGCCGAGCAGGGCGACGCGCTCACCGCGGCCGACGGTGAAGTCGACGCCGAACAGGGCCTGGTGGCCGTCGGGGTAGGCGAAGGCGAGGCCCGCGACGTCGAGGGACGCGGTGGCGGCGGCGGTGGTCACAGGGTCCATCCCAACAGGCATACGACGAGGGCGGTCAGGGGCAGGGCCAGCGCGTACGTCCACTGGGCGCGGGAGGCGGTGATGTCGTCGATGACCGGCATCGACCCGGCGTACCCCCGGCTGACCATGGCCAGGTGCACCCGCTCCCCCCTCTCGTACGAGCGGATGAAGAGCGCGCCCGCGGACTTGGCGAGCACGCCCCACTGGCGCACGCCCCGCGCCTCGAAGCCGCGCGACTCCCTGGCGATCTTCATGCGGCGCATCTCGTCGGTGATCACGTCGCCGTACCGGATCATGAACGAGGCGATCTGGACGAGCAGCGGCGGCAGTTTGAGGCGCTGGAGGCCGAGCAGGAGTTCGCGCAGCTCCGTGGTGGAGGCGAGCAGCACGGAGGCGGCGACGCCGAGCGTGCCCTTGGCGAGCACGTTCCAGGCGCCCCAGAGGCCGTTGACGCTCAGGGAGAGGCCGAGCACGTCGACGCGTTCGCCCTGCGCGACGAACGGCATGAGCACCGCGAACGCCACGAACGGGATCTCGATGAGCAGCCGCTTGAGCAGGAACCCGGCCGGGACGCGGGCGGCACCCGCGACCGCGCCGAGCAGCACCGCGTAGAGCGCGAAGGCCCACATCGCCTCGCGCGGCGTGGAGACCACCACGACGACGAAGCAGAGGACGGCGGCGAGCTTGGTGTGCGGCGGCAGCGCGTGCACCGGGGAGTGCCCGTGCCGGTAGAGGCGGTGGGCGTGGCCCGCTCCCACGTCAGGCGCTCTCGGATTCCGGTACGGCGGCGGGGGACGCGTCGGCCGTACGGCGGCGGCGCAGCGCCCAGAAGACGGCGCTGCCCGCGACGACCGTGACGCCGACGCCGATGACGCCCGCGAGGCCGCCGGAGAGCCGGGCGTCGGTGATGTCCTTGACGCCGTAGTCGGCGAGCGGGGAGTCCGCGGAGGCGTGCTCCTCGGCCTTCTTGTCGATGCCCTTGTCGTGGGCGACCTTCTCCAGGCCGTCGGGGTTGGCCGAGGCGTAGAAGCTGACGAACCCGGCGAGGACGAGGGAGGTGACGATGCCCGCGATCCACACCTTGCGGGTGGAGCGCGCGGCGGCCGGGGCGGGCTCGGCGGCGGGGGCGTCGACCAGTTCGCCACCGACGCGCAGCTTCAGCGGGGCGGTCAGGCCGCGGGCCCCGTACACGAGGTCCGGCCGTACGGCGACGACGGCGCCGACGGTCAGCGCGGTGATCGCGGCCTCGCCGATGCCGATGAGGACGTGGACGCCGACCATCGCGGTGGCGACCCTGCCCAGGGAGACGTCGGTGGTGCCGCCGAGGGCGTAGATGAAGGTGAAGGCGACCGCGGCGGCGGGCACGGAGAGCAGGGCGGCGGCGAAGGAGGCGACGGTGATCGAGCGGCGCTTCTTGGGGAGCACCTTCACCAGGCCCCGGAAGACCAGGTAGGCCACGACGGTCGTGACGATCGCCATGTCGGAGATGTTCACGCCGAGCGCGGTCAGGCCGCCGTCCGCGAAGAGGACGCCCTGCATGAGCAGGACGACGGAGACGCAGAGGACGCCGGTGTAGGGGCCGACGAGGATCGCGGCGAGCGCGCCGCCGAGTAGGTGTCCGCTGGTCCCGGCCGCGACGGGGAAGTTCAGCATCTGCACGGCGAAGATGAAGGCCGCGACGAGACCGGCGAGCGGGGCGGTCTTCTCGTCGAGTTCGCGGCGGGCGCCCTTGAGGCTGACGGCCACGGCTCCGGCGGCGACGACCCCGGCGGCCGCCGAGACGGGGGCGTTGATGAATCCGTCGGGGACATGCATGGGTGCGCTCCTGGGCAGGCGCCCTGGGCAGGGCTGATCGCGCGCGAACCGTTCAGAGGGCGGTACGCGCGGTGGGACCGTCCCATGATGTGGCTTGTTGCAAATGGCTTGCAAGAGCGCTTCGGTTCCGATAAGGCAAAGCCCGGCACCGTCAAAATCCCCTACATATGGGACATTGGTGAGTGAAGTGCCCGCACGGATGAGGAGTTCCGCGATGTCCGCAGTCGAGCAGTACGCACGGGCCCATCTCGTCACGGACTCCTCCGAGGGCCACCGCGCCGTTCCCGTGGTGCTCCGCTACGACCCGGAGGCCGACCCGCACGCGGTGCGGGTCGGCCTCCCTGGTTCACACGACCGGGTGTTCGCCCGGCAGCTCCTCGAACAGGGGCTGCTCGCGCCGACCGCGGTCGGCGGTGTGCACGTATGGCCGTGCGGGCGGGTCCAGACGGTCGTGGAGTTCCACGAGCGGGACGGGGTGACGGTGGTCCAGTTCGACGCGTCGGCCCTGATCCGCTTCTTGCGCCGCACCCACGCGACGGCCTCGGCGGTTTCACGGTGACACGCCCGGCGCAGGCCGGCGCTCCCGCCGGGGGCGCCCACGTAGTTCTCCCGGTGCGGGCCGCCCCTGGCTGGCCGCGCAGTTCCCCGCGCCCCTAAAGCGGCGCCCCCGTCAGGGGCGCGGGGAACTGCGCGAGCAACCAGCGCGGGCCCGCACCCGAAGAACTACCGGGTGCGGACCCTTAGGGGCGCGGGGAACTGCGCGGCCGGCCACGACGTGCCCGCGGCGACACACCGGGGCCGGAGCGTCAGGCGCGGACCAGCTCCCGATCGGCGTCGGGCCCCTGGCCAGCCCCCGCCTTCTCTTCCTCCGTCCGCAACCCCTCACCCTCCACGTCCACGTTCGGCAACGCACGGTCCAGCCACCGCGGCAGCCACCACGCCTTCTTGCCCAGCAGCGCGAGCACCGCCGGCACCAGCGCCATGCGGACCACGAACGCGTCGAAGAACACCGCGATCGCGAGGCCGAAGCCGATCATCTTGACCATCTGCTCGGAGGAGCCGATGAAGCCCGCGAAGACCGCGATCATGATGACCGCCGCCGCGGAGACCACCCGGGCGCCGTGGCGGAAGCCGGTGACGACCGCCTGGCCGGGGCGTTCGCCGTGGACGTACGCCTCGCGCATGCGGGTCACGAGGAAGACCTCGTAGTCCATCGCGAGGCCGAAGACCACGCCCACCATGAAGATCGGCATCATCGACATGATCGGACCGGTCTGCTCCACGCCGAAGAGCGAGCCGAGCCAGCCCCACTGGAAGACCGCGACGACCGCGCCGAGGGCCGCGAGGACCGAGAGCAGGAAGCCGAGCGCCGCCTTGAGCGGGACCAGGATCGAGCGGAAGACGACGATCAGGAGCAGGAAGGCGAGGCCGACGACCAGGGCCAGATAGGGCAGCAGGGCGTCGTTCAGCTTCTGCGAGACGTCGATGTTCATGGCCGTGGTGCCGGTGACCATGATGTCGGCGCCGGTGCCGGACTTGATCTGCGCGCCGGTGTCCCGGATCGAGTGGACCAGGTCCTCGGTCTCGATGCCGCTGGGCTTGGAGGACGGCACGACGCTGATGATCGCGGTGTCGCCCGCCTTGGTGAGCATCGGCGGGGCGACGGTCAGGACGTCGTCGAGCTTGGAGATCGTCTTCTGGACCTCGCCGGCCGCGGCCATCGGGTCGTCGGCGCCGTCGAGGTCGGCGACGACCATCAGCGGACCGTTGAAGCCGGGCCCGAAGCCGTCGGAGACCAGGTCGTACGCCTTGCGCTGGGTGGTGGAGGTGGGCTGCGCGCCGTCGTCGGGCAGGCCGAGTTCCAGCTGCGCGACGGGGATCGCCGCGGCGCCGAGGCCCACGATGCCGACCAGCAGGACGGCGATCGGGCGGCGCACCACGAAGCGGGCCCAGCGGGTGCCCATGTTGGGCTTCGCCTCGGCGTCGCCCTCGGTGGCGGCCGCGGCGGCCTTCTTCTTGCCGCCGCCGAACAGCCTGCTCTTCGCACCCGTCGGCATGACCCGCTTGCCCGCGTACCCGAGCAGCGCCGGGATGAGGGTGAGCGCGATGAGGACGGCGATGACGACCGTGCCGGCCGCCGCGAAGCCCATCTTCGTCAGCATCGGGATGTTGACCACGGCGAGGCCGACCAGCGCGATGACCACGGTGAGTCCGGCGAAGACGACCGCGGAACCCGCGGTCCCCACCGCACGGCCCGCCGCCTCCTCGCGGTCGCGCCCGTCGGCGAGTTCACCCCGGTAGCGCGAGACGATGAAGAGCGCGTAGTCGATGCCGACCGCGAGGCCGATCATCATCGCCAGCGTCGACGTGGTGGTGCCCAGGTCGAGCGCGTCGGCGAGCGCGGTGATGGACGAGACGCCGATGCCCACGCCGATCAGCGCGGTGAGCAGCGGAAGCCCCGCCGCGATCAGCGAGCCGAAGGTGATGACGAGCACGACGGCCGCGACCGCGATGCCGATGATCTCGGTGGACCCGGTCTCCGGCATGGCCTGGAGCGCGTCACCGCCGACCTCGACCGTGAGCCCGGAGTCGCGTGCCTTGTCGGTGGTCTTCTCCAGGGCGTCGCGGTCGTCGTCGGTCAGCTCCATCGAGGTGACCTTGTACGAGACCGACGCGTACGCCGTGGAGCCGTCCTTGCTGACCGTCTTGGCCTTGAACGGGTCGTCCGCGCGGGCCACCTGGTCCGAACCGGACTTGAGCGCGCCGACGGTCTTGACGATCTCGGCCTTGTTGGCCGGGTCCGTCACCTTCTCGCCGTCCGGCGCCTTGAAGACGACCCGGGCGCTCGCGCCGTCGGCGCTGGCCTCGGGAGCGCGCTTCTCAAGGAGGTCGAAGGCCTTCTGCGCCTCGGTGCCCGGGATCGAGAACGAGCTGGAGGCGGCGGTGGGCGCCGACGCCGCGCCGACCCCCGCGAGAGTCAGGAGCGCCACCCATATGAGGGCGACGAAGTGGCGTCGCCGGAAGGCGAGTTTGCCGAGTTTGTAGAGGAAAGTGGCCACGGAGGCGTACTCCCGGTCAGGTCGTGGTGTCCGGATTGGGCAGGAGGGAGCGGCCCGACGGCGTAGGGGGCACCTCCCACGCCCTTCAGGCAGTGGGGGAGGTCGCGTCAGGAAAAGGAGGAGGGTCGGGGTCAGACGCCGAGAGCGGGGAGAATCACGGCGTCGACGTAGGAAGCGAGGAACCGCTGGTCGACCGGGCGGTCCTCGATGAGGTCCCGGGCGACGAAACCGCCGACCAGCATGTGGACGACGTACTCCAGGGCCGGGTTGTCCGCGGCCACTTCGCCGCGGTCCACCGCCCTGCGCAGCAGGTCGTTCAGGCCGCTGAGCTCCGGCTCGACGAGCAGGTTGCGCAGCGCCTGGTGCAGTTCGGGATTGTCGTGGATGGCATGGAACAGACCCCGCATCAGCGCGGCGTCCTTCTCCATCTGACAGTCGTCCGAGCGGGACACCATCTCGTAGAGGTCGCCGCGCAGCGACCCCGTGTCGATGTCCGCAAGCGACGCCGGCTTGTTGTGCCGCAGCGCTCTGGCGATCAGCTCCGGCTTGCTCCCCCACTGGCGGTAGAGGGTGGCCTTGCTGGACCGCGTGCGCGTCGCGACGGCGTCCATGGTGAGCGCCTCGTACCCCACTTCGCGGAGCAGGTCGAGCACGGCCTCGTACAGCTCGGCCTCGCGCTCGGGCGTGATCCTGCTGCGTCGCGTCGTCGCCGACTCGGCCATGGACCGCACCTCCTGCTCCTGAACGAAACGGTTTCGTACGCGACGACTCTACTCCCGCTCCTTAGCGAAACGAAACCGTTTCGTACGTGTGCTGCGCCACAAGTTGCCGGGGCCCGTCCCGCGGAAAAGCATGGTGAGGTGACCGACGCGCGCGACGACTCCCAGCCCGCCCCTGCCCCGGACGACCACGCCTACCTGCGGTTTCCCCATCTCAGCGGCGACCGCCTGTGCTTCGCCGCCGAGGACGACCTCTGGGTGGCCCCGCTCACCGCCGAGGGCGCCCCCGCCGGCCGCGCCTGGCGGCTCACCGTCGACCGCACCAAGGTGAGCCACCCGCGCTTCTCCCCCGACGGCCGCCACATCGCGTACACGACCTGGCGCAGCCTCGACCCGGAGATCCACCTCGCCCCCGTCGCCGGCGGCCCTTCGCGGCGCCTGACCTACTGGGGCAGCACCGACACCCGCGTCTGCGGCTGGACCCCCGAGGGAGACATCCTCGCCGTCTCCTCGCACGGCCAGCCCTTCTCCTACTTCTGCTGGGCCTACAGCGTGCCCACCGACGGCTCCCCCGGCGGCAAGCTGCCCTGGGGCCCGGTCTACGACATCGCGGTCACCGACGCCGTGGCCGACGGCGAGAGCGAGCGCAGGACGCTGCTCCTGACCGGCAAGCCGCCGCACGAGCCCGCCGCCTGGAAGCGGTACCGGGGCGGGGCCACCGGCCGCCTGTGGCTGCACGGCGAACAGCTCCTCGGCGACCTCGGCGGGCATCTGGACTCCCCGATGTTCGTCGCCGGGCGCATCGCCTTCCTCTCCGACCACGAAGGCGTCGGCAACCTCTACTCCTGTCTGCCCGACGGCACCGACCTGCGGCGCCACACCGACCACGACGCCTTCTACGCCCGGCACGCGGCGAGCGACGGCACCCGCGTCGTCTACCAGTGCGGGGGCGGCCTCTGGCTGGTCGACGACCTCGCGGCGGACTCCGTGCCGCGCCGCCTCGACGTGCGGCTCGGCGGGCCGCGGACCGGCCGGCGCGTCTACCAGGTGCCCGCCGCGCAGCACGTCGACGCGCTCTCCGTGGACACCACGGGCCGGGCCAGCGCCGTCGTCGTACGCGGCTCCCTGTACTGGCTCACGCACCGCGACGGCCCCGCCCGCACCATCACCGACACCCCCGGCGTGCGCGTACGCCTGCCCGAGATGCTCGGCACCGGTGGCCAGGTCGCCTACGTCACCGACGCCGGGGGCGAGGACGCCGTCGAGATCGCCTATCTCCCGCGCGCCAGCGGCGACCGCGAACCGCGCAGGCTCGCGGGCGGCGAACTCGGCCGCGTCCAGGAACTGGTCGCCGCCCCCGACGGCGAACGCCTGGCCATCGCCTCCAACGACGGCAGGCTGCTGCTCATCGACGCCACCGAGGACTCCAACGGCGAGGTCACCGAGCTGATCCGCTCCCTCAACGGGCCGGTGCGCGACCTCGCCTTCTCGCCCGACGGCAACTGGCTCACCTGGTCGCACCCGGGCATCGGCCGCTCCCTGCGCCAGATCAAACTGGCCCGCATCGAGGGCCCCGGCGCCCGCACCGTCGTCGACGTCACCAACGGCCGCTTCGAGGACGAGAACCCGGTCTTCACCCGCGACGGCCGCTACCTCGCCTTCCTCTCCTGGCGCGGCTTCGACCCCGTCTACGACGTGCACACCGGCGACCTGTCCTTCCCGCTGGGCTGCCGCCCCTACCTCGTACCCCTCTCCTCCGCGACGCCCTCGCCCTTCGCGCTGCTGCCCGACGGACGCCCCGCCGCGGGCGGCCTCGACCCGAGTGACAGCGGCTCGGGCGACGGCACCACGACGGTGGAGGTCGAGGGCCTGGAGGCGCGGGTCACGCCGTTCCCCGTCGCCGCGTCGAAGTACTCGGCGCTGCACCCCGTCAGCGGCGGCGGCCTGGTCTGGCTGCGCTGGCCGATCTCCGGCGCGCTCGGCGAGACCTTCGCCAACCCGGCCGACACCTCGGGCCGCCCCACCCTCGAATACTTCAACATCACCAAGGCCAAGAAGTCCGCGCTCGTCGACCACCTCGACTGGTTCGCGCTCAGCGGCGACGGCTCGCGGCTGGTGGTCGTCGACGAGGGCGACCTGAGCGCCGTGCCCTCCACCGAGCAGGGCGACGGCGACAGCACCGTCTGGATCGACCTGCGGCGCATCCTGCACGAGGTCGACCCGGCCGCCGAGTGGCGCCAGGCCTACGACGAGGCGGGCCGCATCATCCGCGCCTACTTCTGGGAGCCGGGGATGTGCGGCATCGACTGGGCCGCGGTGCTCGCGCAGTACCGTCCGCTGGTCGAACGGGTCGCGTCCCCCGACGAGTTCGCCGATCTGCTGCGCGAGGTGCTCGGCGAACTGGGCACCTCCCACGCGTACGTCTCGGCGGCCCGCCGCAACGAGGGCCCGCCGCACTACCAGCGCGCGATGGGCCTGCTCGGCGCCAACCTCGTGCGCAGGGACGACGGCTGGATGGTCAAGCGGATCCTGCCCGGCGACTCCTCCGACTCCAAGGCCCGCTCCCCGCTGGCCGGCGCGGGCATCCGCGAGGGCGCGATCCTCACCCACATCGACGGCCGCGCGGTCGACCCGGTGACCGGCCCCTACCCGCTGCTCGCGGCGGCGGGCGGCACCACGGTCGAGCTGACGTTCCAGCCCGCGGAGGGCGAGGGCAGGGCGCGGCGGGTCGCGATCGTCCCGCTCATCAACGAGCGCCCGCTGCGCTACCAGGACTGGGTGGCCAAACGCCGGGGCGTCGTACGGGAGTTGAGCGGCGGCAAGTGCGGCTATCTGCACATCCCCGACATGGGCGGCTCGGGCTGGGCCCAGTTCAACCGCGACCTGCGCCTGGAGGTCTCGCGCCCCGCGCTCATCGTCGACGTGCGCGGCAACGCGGGCGGCCACATCAGCGAACTGGTCGTGGAGAAGCTGACCCGCAAGATCCTCGGCTGGGACCTGACGCGCAACGCCCAGCCCGTCTCGTACGCCTCCAACGCCCCGCGCGGACCCGTGGTGGCCCTCGCCGACGAGGCGACGTCGTCCGACGGCGACATGATCACCGCGGCGTTCAAGCTCCTCGGGCTCGGCCCCGTGATCGGCCAGCGCACCTGGGGCGGCGTGGTCGGCATGACGGGCCGGCACACGCTCGGCGACGGCACGGTGATCACCGTGCCGATGAACGCGGGCTGGTTCGACGCGTACGGCTGGTCCGTGGAGAACCAGGGGGTCTCCCCCGACCTCGACGTGCTGCGCACACCGCTGGACTGGGCGGAGGGCCGCCATGCCCAACTCGACGACGCGGTAAGGGTGGCGCTCGATCTCCTCACGGTGAACCCGGCGGCGACGCCACCGGGTTACTCGGACGTACCGGACCGGCGCCGCCCGAAGCTGCCGCCGCGCTCCTGAGCCGTCTCCGGATGCGCGGCATGATCGAAATGCGAGGTATGTCCGGCCGTGTAAGTCTGGTCGAGGCCCAATCCCCTCACCCAACAACGGGAGTGAATCGCATGGGCATCAAGGACCAGTTCCAGGACAAGGCCAACGACCTCGCCGACAAGGCCAAGGGCGCCATGGGCGGCGCCAAGGACGAGGCGAGCGAGCGGGCTTCGCAGGCTCAGGACGAGGCGAGCGAGCGTGCGTCGCAGGCCCCTGACCAGGCCCGTGAGGCGGCGCAGGAACAGCAGGACAAGTTCGACAGGGACTACGACGCCTGACGCTGCGCTGTGCTTGAGCGGAGGCCCCCCGGGACGCCGGGTGGGCCTCCTCTCGTGGGCCCGTCCCCTGTCCCGCCGCTTCGCGGCGGATGATCCCCACCCGCCCACCCGAATCTCCGCACCGGGTCGCGCCTCGGGTGCGGTCGTGGGGCGGGGCCGCGGCGGTATGTCCGTCCTCGCTATCCCGGTGAACCCTCGTCGCCATGCACCTCGGCACGCGGCCACCAGTGCTCCGGGCAGACATACCGCCGCGTCCCCTCAGGAGCGCTCGCGGCTGCGGACCGGTGGGGTGGGGGGGAAGGCCCGCACCGAGGCGCGGTCGCGGGACCGGCCCGAGGGGACGTGGGGGTATGTGCGCACGGAGCACAAGTGGCAACCGAGGCAAGGAAGCAAGTCCAAGTAACTCCCGCCCCGGGATAGCGAGTACGTACATACCCCCGCGGCCCCGCCCCACAGACGAACCCTGCGCACCAGCCCACCCGAACCCGCACCCGACAGACGAACCCGAACCCCCTGCCCAAGGCGCCCCGCCAGAAACCTCAGGCCCCGGCCCGCGCCCTCTCGTCCGCCGAGCCCCCCGCGCCGACCAGCCCCGTGGAAACGGAGCCGAGGCGCGGCTCGAAGCGCCGCATCTCGCGCTGTCCGACGGCGCCGATCACCCCGGGCAGATACCCACGGATGCCCTGCATCCCCCGCAGCCACCACTGCGCGTACACATGGCTGGAGCGCCGCTCGATGCCCGCGACGATCCGGTCGACGGCCGGACCCAGCGGATACGTCTTGTTGGAGGGCCACGGCAGCCGCTGCCGCAACTCCCGCATCACGTCGTCCTGATCGGCCCCGCGCACCATGTCCGTGTCCGTCCAGGACAGATAGCCGACGCCCACCTTCACGCCCTTGTAGCCGACCTCCGCCCGCAGCGAGTGCGCGTACGCCTCCACGCCCGACTTGGACGCGCAGTACGCCGTCATCATCGGCGCCGGCGTGATCGCGGCGAGGGAGGCTATCTGGAGCAGATAGCCCCGGCTCTCCATGAGCACCGGCAGGAACGCCCGGCCCGTCACCGCGCTGCCGATCAGATTGACCTCGATGACCCGGCGCCACGCGTCGGGGTCGGACTCCAGGAACGGCCCGCCGCTGGCGACCCCCGCGTTGGCGACGACGATGTCGACCTTCCCGAAGCGCTCCTTGACCTCCTGCGCGACCCGCGCCATCGCCACGTGGTCGGTGACGTCCGCGTGCCAGTGGTCGCTCTCGTTGTGCAGCCGCTCCGACACCTGCTTGAGCGCGTCCGGCTCCAGGCCGACGAGCGCGACCTTCGCGCCGCGTGCCGACAGCTTGCGCGCCAGCAGTTCCCCGACTCCGCGCGCCGCGCCCGTGACGACCGCGACCTGCCCCTCCAGGCTGACCCTGCTCATGCGCCCTCCGCCATCCGTGAGTTGACCTGTACGTACGTGCCGACGAGCGACCTGATCCGCTCGGTGACGGCCTCCGGCGCCTCCACGGGCGTCATGTGCCCGACCCCGGCCAGCTCGGTGAGCCCCACGCACTCGGGCAGCGCGGCGGCGATCCGGCGCGCGTGCACGACGGGCGTGAGCCGGTCGACCGTCCCCGCGACGACGGCGGTGGGCACCCGCAACTCCGAGACCCCGTCGTCCAGTTGAAGTTCGTCGAGCACGTGCGACCAGCCGTACCTGACGCCCCGGGGACAGGCGTGCACGATCCGCGCGCACGCGTCGACCCGGTCCGGCGCCGCACCGGGGCCCATGGTCGCGAACTTGAGGATCCGCCTGGCCAGCGGCGTGACCGGCCCGAGCGGCGCCCGCGACCCGAGCACCGACCGGGTCACCCGGGTCCGCACCCGGCCGGCCCGCATCGGCACCACGCGCGCCTCGGCGACCAGCGACGAACTCCCCGTACTGCACAGCAGGACCGCGGCCGCGTGCTCCGTGAACCCGGGCCGCGCGCCCGCCGCCATCACCGTCATGCCGCCCATGGAGTGCCCGGCGATCACCGCCTTCTCGCCCGGTGCGAGCGTCGCGGCGAGCACCGCTTCGAGGTCGTCGGCGAGCGCCCGCGTGCTGTATCCGGCGGGGTCCACCGGCGCCGCGCTGCGCCCGTGGCCGCGCTGGTCGTACGCGATGACCCGGTGGTCGGCGCCGAGCGCCCGTATCTGCGCGGCCCAGAAGGCCGTCGAGCAGGTCCAGCCGTGCGCGAGGACCACGGCGGGCGCGTCGTCGGGGCCGTGCACCTCGACGTGGAGGCGGGCGCCGTCGGCGGAGACGGCGGTCAGTTCGCGGGTGGCGGCGGGCGGCGCGCAGGGCCCGTCCCCGGCGTGGGTCAGCCTGCTCATGCCCCGGCCTCCACCTTCTCGGAACCGGAACCGGAACCGGAACCGGAGCCGGCACCGGACGCGGCCACCGGCTCGTCCTCGACCCGCTCGGGCGCCCTGAGCACCTCGTACTCGGAGAGGTCGACCCGTCGCGTCGCCGCCCTGAACTCGGTCGTCGTGCCGGGCCAGACCGTCGTGTTGACGCCGTTCTCGTCGAGGTACCAGCTGTTGCAGCCGCCGGTGTTCCACACGGTGCGCTTCATCCGGTCCTGCACCCGGCGGTTCCAGGCGCCGACGGCGCTGGGGCGCGGGGCGAGCGCGGCGCGACCGCCGAGGACGTCCAACTGCCTTATGTAGTCGGCGAGATAGTTCAGCTGCGACTCGATCATCAGGATCATCGAGGAGTTCCCGAGACCGGTGTTCGGGCCGATGATCGTCATCCAGTTGGGGAAGCCCACGGCGGTCGCGCCGCGCAGCGACTTCATGCCGTCCTTCCACGTCTCCATGAGGGTGTGCCCCTCGTCGCCGATCACCCGGTCGGCGATCGGCATGTCCGTGACGTGGAAGCCGGTGCCGAAGACGATCGCGTCGACCTCGGTCTCGGTGCCGTCGGCGGCGACCAGGGTGTTGCCGCGCACCTCGCTCAGACCGCTGGCGACGACGTCCACGTTGGGCTTGGCGAGCGCCGGGTAGTACGTGTTGGAGAGCAGGATGCGCTTGCAGCCGATGCGGTACGTCGGCGTCAGCTTGTCCCGCAGGACCGGGTCCTTGATCGCCCGGTACATGTTCCGCTTGGCGATCGACTCGACCATGCCGAGCTCGTTGGGCCGCTTGGTGAACGCCTGGACCTGCAACTCCCTGATGCCCCACAGGAGTCCGCGCCGGGCCTGGGTGGTGAACGGCAGCTGCTTGTGCAGCCAGCGCTCGGCGCCGGTGATGGCGCGGTCGGCGCGCGGCATCACCCACGGGGGCGTGCGCTGGAAGAGGGTCAGCCTGCCGACCTTCCGCTGGATCTCGGGCACGATCTGGATGGCGGAGGCGCCGGTGCCGATCATCGCGACGCGCTTGCCGCGCAGGTCGTAGCCGTGGTCCCAGCGGGCCGAGTGGAAGACCTTGCCGGGGAAGGTGTCGATGCCGGGGATGTCCGGGATCTTGGGGTCGGAGAGCGGCCCGGTCGCGGAGACGACGACGTCGGCGGTGAGCTTCCCGGCGCTGGTCTCGATCTCCCAGCGCAGCTCGCCCGCGTCCCAGCGCATCTGCTTCACCTCGGAGTCGAGGCGGATGTGCGGACGCAGCCGGAACGTGTCGGCGACGTGCTCCAGGTACGCGTGGATGTGCTCCTGCCCGGAGAAGGTGCGCGGCCAGTCCGGGTTGGGCGCGAAGGAGAACGAGTACAGGTGCGAGGGCACGTCGCAGGCGCAGCCCGGGTAGCTGTTGTCACGCCAGGTGCCGCCCACCGCACCGGCCCGCTCCAGGACGACGAAGTCGGTGATGCCCTCGCGGCGCAGCCGCACGGCGGCACCGAGGCCACCGAAGCCGGATCCGATCACCGCCACCCGTACGTGCTCGTGCTCTGTCATTCCGCCGCCTCCCGGAAGTACCCGAACCCTGCCAGTGAACACTGGCGCAATTGGGAGAGTAAGCCAGTCTCGTACTCATGGGTAGGGGTCCGGCGCGGGAAAGTTACCGCCGGTACCGGCGATCGCGGGCCTGGCCGGACCCCCTTCGGGCGGCCCCGGCCTGGCATAGGCTTCCCGCGTGGCAGACGAACGAGCAGGCGGACAGGGGAGCGCGGCGGCCGGTGACGTACGCGAGTACCGCATGGAGGAGCTGGCCAAGGAGGCCGGCATCACCGTGCGCACCGTGCGCTTCTACCGCGAGCGCGGCCTCATCCCGCCACCCCGCCGCGAGGGCCGCATCGCCTGGTACGACGCGCACCACCTGGCCAGACTCCGCACCATCGCCGCACTCCTGGAGCGCGGCCACACCCTGAACGGCATCGCCGAGCTCTCCGACGCCTTCGACAAGGGCCGCGACGTCGGCGAACTCCTCGGCTTCGGCGAGGCCACCGAGGAACAGCCGGTCCGCCTCACCCCCGAGGAACTCGCCGACCACTTCGCGGGCGAGGTCACCCCGGAGAACCTCGCGGCCGCCATGGACCTCGGCTACCTGGGCACCGACGGCGACGAGATCGTGCACATCAGCCGCCGCCTGCTCGACGCGTCATCCACCCTCGTACGCAAGGGAGTTCCGCTGGCCGCGGTCCTGGAGGCGGGCCAGCGGGTGCGCGAACACGCGGACGCGCTCGCCGAGTTGTTCCTCACGGTGATGCGCACGCACGCGCCCGCCACCGCGGAGGTGGACATCGAACAGCTCCGCCCGCTCGCCAAGAGCGTGGTGGAGGCGGAGCTCTCGATGGCCCTCGACCGCCGCCTCAACCAGCCCTGACCCCCGGCTCACCTCACGCGGGAAGCCACCAACGCGCCTTGTAGATACCGCCGTTGACGAGCTTGTAGGAACCGGCGGGCCGGTGCACGCTCACCGTCGTCGTCCACCAGGTCTCACCGAGTCCGCCCTCGGGCACGGTGCTGACGACCTGCCCGGTGCGCGGATCGTTCCCGACGGCCTTCACCGACTTGCGGGAGATCACCTCGTGCCCGGCGAAGTCCTGCACGAAGGTCCCGCCGCGCATGTCGTACTGGAAGACGGCGGCGTTCGTGGTCACCCAGAGCCGCCCGGGGCGCCCCGCCACCGGGAAGAGGTCGTGCCCGCCGGGCGTACGGCCGGGCGTGCCGACCGGCAGCGGGAGCGTCGAGCGCCGCGCGAGCGTGGGCCGCGCGGCGGTGCCGCCCACCGCGAAGGTCACCAACTCGTCGTCGCCGAGGGCCCAGAGCACCCGGCGCGCACCGTCCCAGTGCAGCCCGTGCGCGCCCTTGAGCTCGGCCTCCGCGTACCGCGTGGCCCGCGGCCCCTGCGAGGCCGCGTACAGCCGCACCCGCGCGCCCGTGCTGCACGCGACGGCCACGTTGCCGTCCGGCAGGATCTCGGCGGTGTGCGGATTGAACAGGTCGTCGCCGGGGCCGATCGCCGTGCCCCAGTACCGCCGCCCCGTCGGATGCTCGACGACCGCCACGAACCCGAACGAGGCCGTGGTCAGGACGTAGTTGCGCTTCCGGTGCCTGCGCACCTTCGCCTCGCTCGGGTACACCCAGCTCACGTCCGGCGACAGATCCGCGTACCGCCGGTCGCCGAGCGGCGAGAACTGCCACCTCACGACGGACGGATCGACGGCCGGGTCCCAGGTGCGCCGCCGCGGGTCGAGCACCAGGACGCGTCTGGTGGCCTGCTCGGTGAGCAGCACGGGCGGGGTGCCCGCGGGAACCCCGCCCCCGGCCGCGGCGGACGCCGGAGCGGCGGCGAGGCCGGGCAGCGCGGCGGCGGCACCGGCCCCCGCGACCCCCAGCAGGACGGCGCGCCTGGACGGCGTTGCGGTCATGAAGTCCCCCCGTACGGTCGGCAGTTGGTCATGTACGCGACCGCAATCTGCCATGCCGTACGGGTCGGGGACAGCCCCGTGTCGGACTTTGTGGGGCTAGGGTCTTTCGTTTGGATCAGGCCGGATCAGGGAGCGGGGTCTGGTGCGTGCGATCGCAAGGCGGAGGAGGGCGGCAACGCGGAGCGTTGACAACCGACGACAACGCCGGAGGGGGCACCTCCCTGCTCGAGCGAAGCCGAGAGCTTGGGGGAGGGCGTGCCAGACCACGCGAGCCCGGCCTGATCCAAACGAAAGGCCCTACAGGTCGTAGACCACGGTCACCGGCGCGTGGTCGCTCCAGCGCTCGTCGTGGGTCGCGGCCCGCTCGACGTATGCCTTCACCGCGCGCCCGGCGAGCCCGGCCGTCGCGACGTGGTAGTCGATGCGCCAGCCCGTGTCGTTGTCGAAGGCGCGCCCGCGGTAGGACCACCACGAGTAGGGGCCCTCGACGTCCGGGTGCTGCGCCCGCACGACGTCCTCGTACTCCTCGAAGACCTCGTCCAGCCAGGCGCGCTCCTCGGGCAGGAAGCCGGAGTTCTTCTTGTTGCCCTTCCAGTTCTTGAGGTCGGCCTCCTGGTGGGCGATGTTCCAGTCGCCGCAGACGACGACGTGGCGCCCCTCGGCGGCGGCCCGCGCCTTCAGCCCCTTCAGGTACACGAGGAACTCCCCCATGAACCGGATCTTCTCGTCCTGGCGCTCGGTGCCGACCTCGCCGGAGGGCAGATAGAGGCTGGCCACGGTGACCCCGGGCAGGTCGGCCTCCACGTACCGCCCGCTGCCGTCGAACTCCTCGGACCCGAACCCGACCTGGACCCGGTCCGGCTCGCGCCGCGTGTACAGCGAGACACCGGCGCGCCCCTTGGCTGCGGCGGGCGCGTGCACGACGTGCCACCCCTCCGGATCCCGCACCTCGTCCGGCAGCTGCTTCTCCTCGGCGCGCACCTCCTGGAGGCACACCACATCGGCCGAGGTCCCGGCGAGCCACTCGACGAAGCCCTTCTTGGCGGCCGCGCGCAGCCCGTTCACATTCACGGAAGTCACAGTGAGCATCCCGGCACGATACCGGCACACTGGACGACGGAACCCATCCGACACCGCATAGAAGTACGATACCTCGCATGTCTATCCAGCACCCACCGCACGCCCCCTCCCCCGCCGTCCACCTGCGCACGGTCACCTTCGCGCACCCGGACGCCATCGCCCTGAACGATCGCGTCCAGCTCGAATATGCGGAGCGGTACGGCGACGAGGGCGACGTCACACCACTGGACGCGACCATGTTCGAGCCCCCGCGGGGCATCTACGTCATCGCGTACGACGAACACGGCACCCCGCTGGCCACCGGCGGCTGGCGCTCCCAGGACGAGAACGAGTCGGGCTACGCGGACGGCGACGCGGAACTGAAGCGCATGTACGTCACCCCCGAGGCCCGCGGCCTCGGCCTGGCCCGCCGGATACTCGCGGTCCTGGAGGACGACGCGAAGGCGGCGGGCCGCACCCGCATGGTCCTGGAAACCGGCACGAAGCAGCCGGAGGCGGTCACGCTCTACCTCTCCTGCGGCTACACCCTGGCCCCCCAGAAGTTCGGCCACTACCGCTTCGACGACTTGAGCCTCTGCTACGTGAAGCAGCTGTAGCCCCTTAAGGGGCGCTCTTTAGGGGCGCGGGGAACTGCGCGAGCAACCACGACGCACCCGAGCAGGACAACGAAACGGGCCAAGGCCAACGGTCCAGCCCCGGGCGGAGCCCTAAAGCACCGCCGACCGCAGGTCCAACTCAACAACGGCCCCTCCCCCCTCCCCATTGCTCAAGCACAGCGCAGCGCCAAGCACACGAGCCTGCCCCCGCGCAATCGTCAGCCCGAGCCCGAGCCCCACCCCCGGCCGCCCGCTCCGGAACCGCTGCGGCCCCCCGGACAGCAGCCCCGGCGGAAAACCACCCCCGGAATCCCGCACCCGCACCACCCCACCGTCGACCTCGACGGTCACCGGTGCCGCCCCGTGCCGCAGCGCGTTGCTGACGAGATTGGCCAGGACCCGCTCCACCCGCCGCGGATCCGTCGCGACCCGCACATCACGTACGACCTCGACGGTCACACCGGCCCCGGCCGGGTCACCCGCCGCCCCCGCGTCCGCCGACCTCCGCACCAGCGCACCCAGTTCGCACTCCTCCACCGCGAGCTGCTCGGCGGCCCCGTCCAGGCGGGCCACCTCGATCACGTCGTCGACCAGCTCGCGCAGCCGCTGCGCCGACTCACGCACCAGTTCGGAAGGGCGTCCCGGCGGCAGCAGCCCCGCCGCCGTCACCATGCCCGCCACCGGCGTCCGCAGCTCGTGCGCGATGTTCGCCGTGACCTCACGCTCGGCCTGGAGCCGCGCCGCGAGCGCGTCCGCCATGGTGTTCACGGCGGTGGCCAGCTGGGTGATCTCGTCCTTGCCGTGCAGCGGAAGCCGGGCGGTGAGGTCCCCGTCGGCGATGCGCCGGGCCGCGCCGGCCTTCGCGGTGAGCCGCCGCCCGAGCCGGGTCGCGACGAGCAGCCCCGCCACGCACGCGAGCGCGGTCCCGATGCCACCGGAGATCCACAGCACCCGGTCCAGGTCGCGTACGGTCTCCGCCTCCCTGTCGTAGGGCCGCTTGAGCGCGACGACCTCCTTGCGGTACTTGCTCGCCGCCCAGATCTGCGGCATCTGCCCGCTCCGGTCCAGGAAGACGCCCCAGTTCCCGTCCGCCACGGCGTCGGCCAGCGGCTTCGGCAGGTCGGGCGGGTCGACCAGCGTCCGGTCGCCGTCGATCCCCGCGGCGTGGTCCTGCACGGCCGTCTGGAGCCGGTCCCCTATCTGGCTGCGGGCGCTGGCGAACTGGGCGTCGACGGTGCGGTGGTGCACGAGCAGCCCCATCACGACGGACACCACGGCGGCGGTGCCCGCGATGGCGATACCGATCTTGGTGCGCAGTCCCATGTCTAGAACTCCGGAACGGACAGCCGGATGCCCTGGAACTGCACGTTCACGGCCGCCGCCGGCAGCTCCTCCGGCGTCTTCGGCTCGACGGTCGCCCGCCGGTAGTACGCCACCCGCTCCTGCCTCTCCAGCCCGCTGAGCGTCAGCGTCGCCTCGTACGGCTTCGTGGCACACCCCGGCAGACACCATTCACCACTCAACTTGCCCGTCGCCCGCGCGGTCGGCCCACCCCAGTCCCGCCAGCTCAGCCCGGTCACGGTGACGAGCTCGGTGAGCCCGACCCCGGTCGGCCGCTGCAACGGCTGCCCCATGGCATCGGCCACATAAACGGGCCCGGTCACCTTGGACGGCTCCAGCGCACCCCCCTCCACCCGCAACCCCTCGGGCCCACCACACCCACCGACAAGCACCGCGGCAAGCGCGGAGCCGAGGACGGCGACGGGGTGCTTCAGAGGGCGGACCATGGGACAAATGTATCTAGAGCCGGATAAAGGACACTTTGAGTAACTCCCCACAAAACCTTCGGGGACGCACCTCGACCCACCCGAACACCCCGGGCCGCACCCGGGAACGCAAAAGATCCCGCCCGGTTCGATGAACCGGACGGGATCTTCATGTGCAGTGGACCTGTGGGGATTTGAACCCCAGACCCCCTCGATGCGAACGAGGTGCGCTACCAGACTGCGCCACAGGCCCTTGCAACGAGTGAAACTCTAGCATCCCGATCGGGGTGCTCGGAAATCCGCTCCTCGCTGGTCAGCCAGGGGGATCTCACGACGGCTCACTCGTTCGCCGCGCGCGGCCGCTCGCCGTCCTCGTACTGATCGAAGAGCGGCGTGCGCCCCCGCTCGCGGGCCCGCCGGGCGGACGCCGCGCGCCGGGCGTCGCTGCGCCCGCCGCCGTCGGCACCCTCGGCCCCGTCCATGTCCTCGGCGCCCCCGGCGAGCGCGTCGGCGTCGTCCGCCGCACCGTCCCGCCGGCTCTCGTGCCGCTCCCCCGCGTCCGCCGTCGGCTCCGCGGTGCTCGACCTGGCCGAACTCCACGCGTCGGGGGCGCCCAGGTCGACGTTGCCGGTGGCGCGCGGGGCGACCGGCGCGGTCACGTACGTCGGCAGCGGCACCGGGACCGGGTCCCAGCTGTCACCGCGGCCGGGACCGCGCTGGCGCTCGCGCTGCTGGTCGACCCACTCCGCGTGGTCGGTCTGCTCCACCAGGGCCCTGCGGTCGGCGGCGAGCGCGGAGAGCCCGGTCTCGGTCTCCTGCGCCGGTCCCTCCTCCGCGTCGTCGACGACCGGCTCGGCGCTCTGCGGGCGGCGGCGCGGCTGGCGTTCGCGCAGACGCTGCGCCGCGACCTCGGCCCTGCGCCGGTCCATCGTGTAGACGAAGCGGCGCCGTTCCTGGCCGCGCAGATAGACGATGTACGCGCTCAGCAGCAGCGCGGGCGCCGCGGGCGCCCACAGGAACGCGAGCCCGCCGACCGCCGCGACGACCGCGCCGACCGTGAAGGCGAGGAAGAGCAGCACCGTGGTGCGCCGTCGCCGGGCGAGCACCTTCGAGCGCCGGGCCCGCGCGGCCGCCTCGGCGGACGCGGCACGCTGCGCGCGCGACGCCTGCGGCCGCGGGGCGGGTTCCCGCTCGGCCTCGGACGCGGGTTCGGGATCGTGCTCGGCGCCGGGTCCGGGTGCGGGGCGCGCCTTCTGACGGGCCGGGGGCTCCGCGTGCTGACGGGCCGGGGGCTCGACGTGCTGCCGGGCCGGAGGCTCCACGTGCTGACGGACCGAAGGCTCCGCGTGCTGGCGGGCCGCGTGTTCCGCCCGCTCCGCCCGGGAGTCCCGCTCCACCCGTTCCGCCCGGGAATCCCGTTCCGCCCGGCCGCCCGGAGGCGCGACGAAGCCCCGGACGTCCACCGAGTCGGTGGCGTCGTCCGGGTCGCCGCGCTGTTCACCCTCTTCGGGCGAGCGCGCTTGCAGGTCCTTGGCGTATCGGCGCTCCATGCCCGCCCGTCCGGAAAGCAGCCGGATGGCGGTGCTGAAGCGTTCCGTCGGACGGGCTTCGTTCAGCTCGTCCTGCCTACGGAGCCACATCGGCACCAAGTAGGCGGCCCAGGCCCCGACGATGACTGCGTAGATGAGGCCGCTGCTGCTCACGCTCACACGGTAGAGGGGTTTCCGTGAGGCCATCCGCCAATTGGGCCGGTGTGTCGCACGATCTGGCTGATATCTCGAACTTTTTTTGTGACTGATGCGATCAACAGGCCGCTGCCACCGTGAAATTAATGCCTGAGACAAGCCTCATACGAGCCCGAGACGGTCGATCGCCGATCAATTTCGAACACATATTCCATTTCCGGGGACCGGGAACCGAACTATGCCGTGTTCCGAGGTCGCGCCTGGTGCCAGCGGCGCAACAACCCTTCCGGTACCTCTTCGGCCGTCAGCGCGAAGACGAGATGATCGCGCCACGCTCCGTCGATGTGCAGATACCGGGGCCTGAGCCCCTCTTCGCGGAATCCGAGTTTTTCCACGACCCGGCGACTGGGCACGTTCTCCGGGCGAATACAGACCTCGATACGGTGCAGCCCGACCGAACGGAAGCAGTGGTCGACGGCGAGCGCGACCGCGGTCGGCATCACGCCGCGGCCCGCGACGGACTCGTCGACCCAGTACCCGACGTGCCCCGAGCACATCGATCCCCAGGTGATCCCCGCGACCGTCAACTGTCCGGCGAGGCGCCCCTGGTACTCGATGACGAACGGCAGCATCCGGCCCGCGTTGGCCTCGGCGCGCAGGTGCCTGACCATCTGCCGGTAGGTGGGCCTGTGCACGATCGGGCCGCTCGGCGTGGGCGGCGGGATCGTGGCCTCCCAGGGGCGCAGCCAGTCGCGGTTGCGCCGGTTGACCTCGCGCCAGGCCCGCTGGTCGCGCATCTTTATGGGGCGGAGGGCGATGTCGCCGTCCGTCAGCTCCACGGGCCAGGAAGGGCTGTTCAGCTCGCACCTCCCGAGGGTCTGGGATGGTCGCCGCCGCGCAGCTGGTCCACGGCGTGCGTGAGCAGCGGCTCCAGGACGGCGATTCCGTCGCGTACGCCTCCGGTGGAGCCCGGCAGGTTCACGATGAGCGTACGTCCGGCGACGCCCGCGAGCCCCCGGGAGAGCGCGGCCGTGGGGACCTTGTCCCTGCCGTACGCGCGGATCGCCTCCGCGATGCCGGGCACTTCGTGGTCGATGACGCGACGGGTGACGTCCGGGGTGCGGTCGGTGGGCGAGATGCCGGTGCCGCCGGTGGTGAGGATGACGTCGTAGCCGGCCGCGACGCCCGCGCGCAGGGCCGCCTCTACGGGGTCGCCGTCCGGTACGACCTGGGGTCCCTCGACCTCGAAGCCGAGCGCGGCGAGGCCCTCGGCGAGGATCGGGCCGCCCTTGTCGGCGTAGACACCGGCGGCGGCGCGGTTGGACGCCGTGACGACCAGGGCGCGGCGGGCGCTCACGCGTCCGCTCCCTCGCGGCTCCAGGATCCGGACTTCTCGCGGCTCCAGGTGCCGGACTTCCCGCCGGTCTTCTCCTCCACGCGCACGTCGGTGATGACCGCCCCCTTGTCGACGGCCTTCACCATGTCGATCACGGTGAGGGCGGCGACGCTCACCGCGGTGAGGGCCTCCATCTCGACGCCCGTGCGGTCGGTCGTCTTCACGGTGGCGAGGATCTCGACGGCGTCGTCCGCTACGGAGAGGTCGAGTTTCACTCCGGAGACGGCCAGCGGGTGACAGAGCGGGATCAGGTCGGGCGTGCGCTTGGCGCCCATGATGCCCGCGATCCGCGCGGTGGCGAGGGCATCGCCCTTGGGGACGCCCTCCCCTCGCAGCAGCTCGATCACGCGCGGCGAGACCAGGACGCGGCCGCTGGCACGCGCGGTGCGCGCGGTCACGTCCTTCTCCGACACGTCGACCATGCGGGCGGCGCCCACCTCGTCGATGTGCGTCAGTCGCTGCTGCTCAGGGGCTCCGGGGGTGTCCCCCCGGGAATTCGCGGTCATGTGCTTGGCGCTCCCGGTCCGGGCCCCGCGCGGTGCGGCGCGCGGGCCTGTTGTGCGCGACACGGTACCCCGCGGACGGCCTCCTCAGCCGAGCAGGACCACCTCGACATCGGTGCCGGGCTCCACCGATGTGGTGGCCTCGGGGACGACGATCAGCGCGTCCGCGTGCGCGAGCGCGGCGATCAGATGCGAACCGGAACCGCCCACGGGTGTCACCTGACCGGCCTCCGCGTCGTACGTCCCGCGCAGGAACTGTCGGCGGCCCGCGGGCGAGTTGAGCGCCTTGTCCGCGCTGAGCTCCGCGCGCGCGGTGGCCCTGTGCACGTCGGGCAGGCCCATCAGGGCGCGGATCGCGGGGCGCACGAAGATCTCGAAGGAGACGTACGACGACACGGGGTTGCCCGGCAGCGCGAGGAGCGGCGTGTGGTCGGGGCCGATCGAGCCAAAGCCCTGCGGCTTGCCCGGCTGCATGGCGAGCTTGCGGAACTCCACGCCGCTGCCCGCCCCGATGCCCTCCTCGTCGTCCGGGTCGCCGATGGCGGACAGGGCTTCCTTGACGACGTCGTACGCCCCGACGCTCACGCCGCCCGTGGTGACGACGAGGTCGGCGCGGATCAGCTGGTCCTCGATGGTGGAGCGCAGCGTCTCCGCGTCGTCGGCCACCGCGCCGACCCGGTAGGCGATGGCTCCGGCGTCGCGGGCGGCCGCGGTGAGGGCGAAGCTGTTGGAGTCGTAGATCTGGCCGTCCGCCAACTGCTCGCCCGGCTGGATCAGTTCGCTGCCGGTGGACATGACGACCACGCGCGGGCGCGGGCGCACCTTCACCGTGCCGCGGCCGATCGCGGCGAGCAGGGCGATCTGCGGCGGGCCGAGCACCGTGCCCGCGGTCAGGGCGCGGTCGCCCGCCTGGACGTCGCTGCCCCGCGCGCGCACGTGCGCGCGTGCCTCGGCGGGGCGGTGCACGCGGACCTCGCCCGAGGCTCCCTCGGGGGCCGCGCTGTGGGCGCGCATCCCGGAGACGGGGCCCTCGCCGAGGCCCCCGTCGGTCCACTCCACGGGGACGACGGCCTCGGCGCCGGGCGGCAGCGGGGCGCCGGTCATGATGCGCGCGGCCTGTCCGGCACCGACGGTGGGCTGCGCGCCAGCGCCCGCGGCCACGTCGCCGACGACGGTGAGGACGGCGGGGAACTCCTCGCTCGCGCCCGCGACATCGGCGACGCGCACCGCGTACCCGTCCATGGAGCTGTTGTCGAAGGGCGGCAGCGAGACGGGCACCGTGACGTCCTCGACGAGCACACAGCCCTGGGCGTCGAGGAGTTGGAGCTCGATGGGTTCCAGCGGGCGGACGGTGGCGAGGATGTCGTCCACGTGCTCGTCCACCGACCAGAGGTGGTCCTGGCCGGCCGTCGGTGTCGTCGTGCTGCTGCTCAAAGTGCTACATCTCCTCGGTGACGTAACTGCGAAGCCAGGCCTGGAAGTCCGGGCCCAGATCTTCACGTTCGCACGCGAGTCTGACAATGGCACGCAGATAGTCGCCGCGGTCACCGGTGTCATAGCGGCGGCCCTTGAAGACGACGCCGTGCACCGGGCCGCCGACCTTCTCGTCCGCGGCGAGCTGCTGGAGGGCGTCGGTGAGCTGGATCTCGCCGCCGCGGCCCGGCTCGGTCTTGCGCAGCACGTCGAAGACGCTCGGGTCCAGGACGTAGCGGCCGATGATCGCGTAGTTCGACGGGGCGTCCGCGGCGTCCGGCTTCTCGACCAGGTCGGTGATCTTGACGACGTCGTCGCCGTCGGCGGTGGCCTCGACGGCCGCGCAGCCGTAGAGGTGGATCTGCTCGGGGGCCACCTCCATGAGGGCGATGACGCTGCCGCCGTGCCGCTCCTGGATCTCGACCATGCGGGCGAGCAGCGGGTCGCGCGGGTCGATGAGGTCGTCGCCCAGGAGGACGGCGAACGGCTCGTGGCCCACGTGCGGAGCGGCGCACAGGACGGCGTGACCGAGTCCCTTGGGGTCGCCCTGGCGTACGTAGTGCATGGTGGCCAGGTCGCTGGACTCCTGGACCTTGGCGAGGCGGGCCTCGTCGCCCTTCTTCAGGAGGGCGGACTCCAGCTCGTAGTTGCGGTCGAAGTGGTCCTCCAGGGGGCGCTTGTTGCGGCCCGTGATCATGAGGACGTCGTCGAGTCCGGCGGACACGGCCTCCTCGACCACGTACTGGATCGCCGGCTTGTCGACGACCGGCAGCATCTCCTTGGGAGTCGCCTTCGTGGCCGGCAGGAAGCGCGTGCCGAGGCCGGCCGCGGGGATGACCGCCTTGGTGATCCTGCGGTGGGGGGGGTGAGACTCAGTCATGGCGACCACCATATCCGGTACGTATGTGCGGAATCTGTGGGTCCAGATAATTGAGTGTGATATGCGCGTACGCGGAAGGATTTGTGATTACCGATGAGCGCTACCGACCCCGACGGCCAGCCAACCAAGCGGATGTTGCGCCGAGACCTCATCGCGGTGAGGAACCGGTTGCCTCAGGATGACGCGGAAAAGGCCGCCTCGGTTCTCGCCGGGCGCGCCCTTGAACTGCCCGAACTGGCGCGGGCACACACGGTCGCGGCCTATGTCTCGGTGGGCACCGAGCCCGGCACCCGCGCCCTCCTCGACGCCCTCCACGCGCGCGGGACACGGGTTCTGCTGCCCGTCCTGCTCGCCGACAACGACCTGGACTGGGGGGCCTACGACGGGGCGGACTCGCTCGTCCGCGTGCAACACCAGGGAAAGATGGAGCTGTTGGAGCCCGCGGGAGAGCGTCTTGGCCCCGACGCCGTCCTCGCCGCGGACGCCGTGCTCCTTCCCGGGCTCGCCGTGGACGAGCAGGGGATGCGGCTCGGACGGGGCGGCGGATCGTACGACCGGGTGCTCGCCCGCCTGGAGCGCGCGGCCGTCGATCCCGCGCTCGTGGTGCTCCTGTACGACCCCGAAGTCGTCGCGCGCGTCCCCGTGGAGGCGCACGACCGGCCGGTGCACGCCGTGGTGACGCCCTCGGGCGCGCGCCGCTTCCGCTGACCCCCGTTCCCACCGACGCCGAAAGGGCCCTCCACGCGTGCGTGGAGGGCCCTTTCAGGATGTGCCGTGCACGGTCAGGGGCGCAGGAGCAGCTTGTCGCTCGTGCTGTCCTCGACGGCCTTCTCGGAGTAGGCCCACGGCAGGAGCTCGCCCTTGGCCCACTTGTCGGTCTGGTCGGTGTAGTGCGCGTTGTACGCGTGTCCCGAGGCGCCGGTGAGGTTGATCCACTTGGACTTGTCCATGTCCTTGAGGTTCACCACCATGCGCATCGAGGGCACCCAGACCACTCCGTAGCCGCCCGCCGCGTTCCAGCCGGTGGCATTGACCGCGGCCTCGCCGCCGCCCAGGTTCCACGGGCCGCGGTTGAGCACGAACTGGAGCCAGCCGGGGCCTTCGGTGCCCAGCGTCTGGTTCTTCAGCGTGAGGCGGTGCAGCCGGCCCCAGCTCCAGGTGTCGACGTCCTTGCCGAGCTTGGCCGTCAGGTCCCAGCGCGCGTCCTCAAGGGCCCGCTTGAACAGCTGGTCGCGGGTCTTGGTCTCGTCGTCGGTGCGGGTCGCCGGGGACTTCCACCAGTCGTTGTCCTCGTCGTCGATGATCCTGCGGATCACCTCGTAGTAGCGGTCGCCGCCGTCGGGCTGGGCCGACTCGGCGTCGCGCTCGCCGCACTCGCGGACCTTCTCGCCCTCGTCGGCGGGGCCGGTGTTGCCGGCCGGTTCGACGTTGAGGCACTGGCCCTTGACGCGCAGCTCCTTGGGGAGCTTGTTGCCGAAGGCGAGCTTGAGGATGCTGCGCCAGACAGAGTTGAAGTACGCGGCGGCCGCCGAGTCGGCGTCCTGCGTGTAGTCCCAGCCCTCCAGGAGCTTCTGGGCCTCACGGACGTACTTGTCCTTGACGTCGATCTTGAGCAGCTTGGGCACAAGGAGCTTGGCGATCTCGCTGCTGTTGTCCATCTGCATGAGGCGCATGTCCTCGGTGGAGATCTTGCCGCCGTTCTTGATCTTCGACTGGATCAGGTCGTCGATCCGCTGGCTGCGCGCTCCGTAGCCCCAGTCCGTCGTGAGGTCGTAGGGGTAGCTCTTGCCGACCACGGCCTGGTTGGCGGTGACGATGTAGCCGCGCTTCGGGTCGTACTCGTAGGGCAGCGCGTCCTGCGGGATGTAGCCGGTCCAGCGGTAGGCCGGGTCCCAGCCGGGGGCCGGGAGCGAGCCGTCGCCCTTGCCGCGGACCGGGATCTTGCCGGGCGCCTGGTAGCCGATGTGGCCGTCGGTGTCCGCGTAGATCAGGTTCTGGGAGGGCACTTCAAAAGAAGCGGCCGCCTTGCGGAACTCCGTGAAGTCCTTCGCCTTGTTGAGCTCGAAGACGGCGTCCATGGACTTGCCGGGGGTCAGCGCGGTCCAGCGCAGCGCCACTCCGTAGCCGTCGCCCCGGTCGGGGGCCGCGGTGTCGACGTGGGCCTTCTTGCCGACCTTGACCAGCTCGTCGTCGCGGTCGGAGATCAGCGGGCCGTTGTTGGTCTCACGGACCGTGATCTTCTTCGAGCTGCCGCCCGCGACCTTGATGGTCTCTTCGCGGGTCTTGAAGGGCAGCACCTTGTCGTCGAACTGGTAGCCGTCCCCGGTGAACTTCTCCAGGTACAGGTCCGTGACGTCGGCGCCGAGGTTCGTCATGCCCCAGGCGATCTGCTTGTTGTGGCCGATGACCACGCCCGGCATGCCGGAGAAGGTGTAGCCCGAGACGTCGTACTGGCACTTCGCGGAGACCGAGCGGCAGTGCAGGCCCATCTGGTACCAGACGGAGGGCAGCTGCGGCGCGAGGTGCGGGTCGTTGGCGAGGAGTGGCTTGCCGGTGATGGTGTGCTCGCCCGAGACCACCCAGGAGTTCGAGCCGATGCCGTTGCCGTTCGGGCCGAGGATCGCGGGGACCTCGTCCAGGGCGTTGGACAGGCCGGAGAGCTGGGACTGCAACCCGGACGGCGCCTGTGTGCCGCCGGCGAGACCCGTGCCCGCCGCGCCGTTGGTGCCCGTCTGGGTGCTCGTGGTGCCCTCGGGGTCGTACTCCTTGGTGACGCTGTTGAGGGCGCCCTCCTGGACGATCGGCTTGTTCCGCTTGTACGGATAGGCCGGATACAGATCCTTGATCTGCTCGGGGCCGAGGCGACTCGTCATCAAGGAGCGGTCGATCTCGTCCTGCATGTTGCCGCGCAGGTCCCAGGCCATCGCCTTGAGCCAGGCCACCGAGTCGACGGGCGTCCACTCCTTGGGCGCGTAGTCGTTCTCGAAGCCGAGCGCCGCGTACTCGACGGAGATGTCCTTGCCGTCCTTGCCCTTCAGGTAGGCGTTGACTCCCTTGGCGTACGCCTGGAGGTATTTCTTCGTCTCCGGGGAGAGCTTGGAGTCGTACTCCTTCTGCGCCACCCGGTGCCAGCCGAGCGTGCGCAGGAATTCATCGGTCTTGACCTGGCCCTTGCCGAACATCTCGGAGAGCCGACCGGAGGTCATATGGCGGCGTACGTCCATCTCCCAGAAGCGGTCCTGCGCCTGGACGTAACCCTGGGCCATGAAGAGGTCGGCATCGGAATCGGCGTAGATCTGCGGGATTCCGTTGCCGTCGCGCTTCACGTCGACGTTGCCGGAGAGGCCGTCGAGCTTGATCGTTCCCTTGGTCTGCGGGAAGGAGGCGCGCACGGTGCTGACGCTCCAGTACGCGCCGAAGCCGATGCCTCCGACGATGGCCAGGACCAGGACGATCACGATGAGTCGGGCTCGGCGCCCCTTCTTCTTGCCGGACTTATGGCCGGAAGAGGCGGTGGTGTTGGAGGGCATCGCTGTCCTTGCTGTCCTTACGCGAGCGGCAGGGCGGGCTGTGCTGTCGACGGGGCGGCTCTGGGAGCGCTGGAGCAACTGTAGGCGCAGGGCGTTGCGGCTCCGGACGCGGAGTCAGGAACGCGAGGCCACCGCGTCCGGAACCTACATGCCCGGAGATCGGAAGAGTGTTCGATGGCGTCAAGAAGGCGTTAACAATTAGGTAAGGTAACGAAGTACTTGGCTCGGTACTTGGCTCGCAAGAAGTCCTTGTGCGCGCACGGAGGAAGGAACGGCCCCTGACTGTCCACCACCTCAACCAGCTCCTGCTCGTCTGCTCGCTCGTTCTGCTCGTCGCGGTGGCGGCGGTCCGCATCTCGTCGCGCAGCGGGCTCCCCAGCCTGCTGCTCTACCTCGGCATCGGCGTCGCGATAGGCCAGGACGGCATCGGCAACGTCACCTTCAACAACGCCGAGCTGACGCAGGTCATCGGCTACGCCGCCCTGGTCGTGATCCTCGCCGAGGGCGGCCTCGGCACGAAGTGGAAAGAGATCAAGCCCGCCCTGCCCGCGGCGGCCGCGCTCTCGACGCTCGGCGTCGCCATCAGCGTGGGCGTCACGGCCGCAGGGGCGCACTACCTCGTCGGCCTGGAATGGCGACAAGCCCTGATCATCGGCGCGGTGGTGTCCTCCACGGACGCGGCGGCGGTCTTCTCCGTCCTGCGGAAGGTGCCGCTCCCCTCCCGCGTGACAGGTGTCCTGGAAGCGGAGTCGGGGTTCAACGACGCCCCTGTGGTGATCCTCGTCGTGGCGTTCTCCACGGCGGGCCCGGTGGACGACTGGTACCTCCTGATCGGCAAGATCGCCCTGGAGCTGGCGATAGGCGCCGCGATCGGCCTCGCGGTCGGCTGGCTCGGCGCGTACGGCCTGCGCCACGTGGCCCTGCCCGCCTCCGGCCTCTACCCCATCGCCGTCATGGCCATCGCGGTCGCGGCGTACGCGGCGGGCGCCATGGCCCACGGCAGCGGCTTCCTCGCCGTCTACCTCGCCGCGGTGGTACTCGGCAACGCCAAGCTGCCGCACTGGCCGGCCACCCGCGGCTTCGCCGAAGGGCTCGGCTGGCTCGCCCAGATCGGCATGTTCGTCCTGCTCGGCCTCCTGGTCACCCCGCACGACCTGCTCGACGACACCTGGCCCGCGATCATCATCGGCCTGGTCCTGACGATGGTGGCGCGCCCCCTGGAAGTCGCGCTCAGCCTGCTGCCCTTCCGCATGCCCTGGCAGGAGAAGGCGCTGCTCTCCTGGGCCGGGCTGCGCGGCGCCGTGCCCATCATCCTGGCGACCATCCCGATGGTCGGCGGCGTCGAGGACAGCCAGCGGATCTTCAACATCGTCTTCGTCCTGGTCGTCGTCTACACCCTCATCCAGGGCCCCACGCTGCCCTGGCTGGCCCGCAAGCTGCGCCTGGGCGACTCCTCGGAGGCCGCCGACCTGGGCGTCGAATCGGCGCCCCTGGAGCGGCTGCGCGGGCACCTGCTCTCGGTGGACATCCCCAAGGGATCGCGGATGCACGGCGTAGAGGTGGGCGAGCTGCGGCTGCCCCAGGGCGCCGCGGTCACGCTCGTCGTGCGCGACGGCGAATCGTTCGTTCCGCTGCCCGCCACGGTGCTGCGGCGCGGCGACGAGCTGCTCGTGGTCGCCACCGACCCGGTGCGGGACGCCGCCGAGAAGCGACTGCGCGCGGTCGGCCACGGCGGAAAGCTCGCCGGATGGCTGGGAACCACTGGAGAAAAGCACTAATCGTAGGTGGCAGGGGTCTCATCGGCTGCAATCACAGGGCCAGATGAGGCCGTTCCCTGTACGATGAAGGCACTAGATCGAACCAACTCTGCCTGAAGCAGAGCTGGCGCGACCGTATGGCGGTCGAGGCACCCCCGCAGTGGAGCCCGGCATCTACCGCAGTTCCGCGCAAGAGGACAGCTCTCGGCGCCCCCGCACGGGCGCGCTACCAGGCGGCAGAAAGGCACGGGCCGTGGCATCCACGGTCACCGAATCCCGCCCGGGCTACGGACAGCTCCTGCGCACCCCTCGCGCCTGGACGTTCCTGCTTCCCGGCTTCGCCGCACGTCAGCCGTTCGCGATGCTCACCATCTCGATCGTGCTCCTCGTGCAGCACACCACCGGCTCCTACGGCGCCGCGGGCGCCGTCTCGGCCGTCACCGGCGTCTCCATGGCGATGTTCGCGCCGTTCAGCGGCAAGCTCGCCGACCGTTTCGGCCAGCGCGCCGTGCTGCTGCCCGGCGTGCTCGTGCACTCCGCCTCCGTGCTCACCATGACGGTCCTCGCGCTCTCCGACGCCCCCCTGTGGGCGCTCTTCGTCGCCGCCGTGCCCGCGGGCGCCTCGACGCCGCAGATCGGCCCCATGGTGCGGGCCCGCTGGGCCGCCAAGCTCCAGGACTCCCCGCTGGCCGGTACGGCGGCCGCCTTCGAGTCGGTCACCGACGAGCTGACCTTCGTACTCGGCCCGCTCGTCGCGACCGCGCTGTGCACCACGATCGACCCGGCCGCCGGACTGCTCACCGAGGCCGGACTCACGCTGGTGGGCGGTCTGCTCTTCGCCGCCCAGAAGAGCACCCAGCCCAAGCCGCACGCGCACGACGCGGAGCACGCCCGCGTGGAGCACGTTTCCGCGCTGCGCATCCCCGGTGTGCAGGTCCTGATCGTGACGTTCCTCGGCATCGGCGCCGTCTTCGGCGGCATGCAGGTCTCGCTGGCCGCCTTCACCGAGTCGATCGGCCAGCCTGGTCTGAACGGCGTCCTGTACGGCACGTTCGCCGCGGGCAACATGCTCTCCGGTGTCGCCTGCGGCGCCATCGCCTGGAAGGTGTCCCCGCAGCGGCGCCTCCTCGTCGGGTACGCGGCGTTGACCCTGATGGCCTCCGGCCTGTGGGCCGCGCACTCCGCGCTGCTGCTCGCCGGACTCGGCCTGCTCGTCGGCATCTGCATCGCTCCCGCGCTGATCAGCGGCTACACGCTGGTCGACAAGCTGGTCCCGCCGACCGGCCGCACGGAGGCCTTCACCTGGCTCACCGGCGCCGTCGCGCTCGGCCAGGCGGCCGCCGTCACGGTCGCGGGACAGCTGGAGGACCGCTTCTGGGACGGTGCCGGATTCCTGGTCCCCCTGGGGGGCACGGCACTGGCTCTCGTGGTGCTGATCGCCCTGCGTTCGCGGCTCGTGCCGAAGGCTCCCGGACGGACGGTCGCGCGTGGCGTGGGTCACCGCACGCCGGTCACGGTGGACTGATCTCGCGGAATACGTCACTATGGACCGTCGTTAGCACTCATCGAGTGAGAGTGCCAGGAGGAAGCAAGTGCCGACGTACCAGTACCAGTGCACCGAGTGCGGCGAGGGCCTCGAGGCGGTGCAGAAGTTCACCGATGACGCCCTGACCGTGTGCCCCAACTGCGACGGACGCCTCAAGAAGGTGTTCTCGGCGGTCGGCATCGTCTTCAAGGGATCCGGCTTCTACCGCAACGACAGCCGCGGCTCGTCGTCGAGCAGCACGCCGGCCACGTCGAAGGGTTCGTCCGACGCGAAGTCCTCTTCGTCGTCGACTTCGTCGTCGTCCTCGACCTCTTCGTCCTCCTCCTCGGACTCGAAGTCGTCCGGCTCCTCGTCGACGTCGTCGTCGAGTTCGGCCGCGTAGCGCTTCACCGGACACTTCCGGACACACCCTTCAGGACCTCGCCGTTTCCGACGGCGGGGTCCTCGGCGTTCGCCGAAGGGTCCTCCCAGGGGCTGCCTGTTTCCCGGCCCGGATATCGTGCGGCCCATGGTGAACACGGCGAACGCGACGCGGGCCGAGATCGGCGTGATCGGCGGCTCCGGCTTCTACTCCTTCCTCGACCGGGTGACCGAGATCCAGGTCGACACCCCCTACGGGGCCCCCAGCGACTCCCTGTTCCTCGGTGAGGTCGCCGGACGCCGGGTCGCCTTCCTGCCCCGGCACGGCCGCGGCCACCATCTGCCACCGCACCGCATCAACTACCGCGCCAACCTGTGGGCGTTGCGGTCCGTGGGCGTACGGCAGGTGCTCGGTCCCTGCGCGGTCGGCGGGCTGCGAGCCGAGTACGGGCCCGGGACGCTGCTGATCCCCGACCAACTCGTGGACCGCACGAAGTCGCGTGCGCAGACGTACTTCGACGGGGTGCCGCTGCCCGACGGAGACGTGCCCAACGTCGTGCACGTCTCACTCGCCGACCCGTACTGCCCCGTGGGGCGCGGCGCCGCGCTGAAGGCCGCGCGCGGCCGGGAGTGGGAGCCGGTGGACGGCGGGACGCTCGTGGTGGTCGAGGGACCGCGCTTCTCGACCCGCGCGGAGTCGCTCTGGCATGCGGCGCAGGGCTGGTCGGTGGTGGGCATGACCGGGCACCCCGAGGCGGCGCTCGCCCGCGAACTGGAGCTCTGCTACACGTCGTTGACGCTGGTCACCGACCTGGACGCGGGCGCGGAGACCGGCGAGGGCGTCTCGCACGACGAGGTGCTCCAGGTGTTCGCCGCCAATGTGGACCGGCTGCGGGGCGTCCTGTTCGACGCGGTGGCGGGGCTGCCGACGGACGGCGAGCGGGCGTGCTTGTGCGCGGGGGCGCTGGGCGGGATGGATCCGGGGATCCGGCTGCCGTGAGCGGCTCACCTAGTCGCTGAGGGTGCGGAACTCCCCCTTCGGGTGGGGGAGTTATCCACAACCGGCGGGCAGTCCACAGGGCTCAGCGGGAATCGGCGTGGGCCTGCATCGTGAGAGCGCAAGCCCAGCTCTTCGCATCGCAGGCGGTGGTCGTCGTGTCCCACGTCCCTTCTCAGGCCCAGCGTTCCCATGCTCAGCGCTCTCCGGCCCAGCGTTCTCCGACCCCATGCGCTCCGGCCCAACCGGCAGAGCGCTGCCCGGTCCCCCACATCGCACCCGTGCGGGTGCGCGGCGGGTATCCGCGGCTGCGCGGGCTGCTGCGGCACAGACGGCGCGCCATGGCCGCGGGGCTCGCGATGACCGCCGCCGCGCTCGCCACCGCGGGCCCACGGGAGGCCGCGCCGCCCCAGGCGCGCGCGGCGGCCGTGCAGCCCGCGCGGGAGGGGCGCTCCGTGGACCGGGTGACGGCGCCGGTGCGGATCGCCGACGCGGACGCGGTGCGCCTGCTGCGTACCGGCGACCGGGTCGACGTGATCGCCGCCGACGGGTCGCCCGCGGGCGGCGGCACACCCCGCGTGGTGGCCTCGGGAGCGCGGGTTTCAGAGGTGCCCGAGCGCGGGGAAAGTCCCGTCGAGAGCGGCGCGTTGGTGGTGCTCTCGGTGCCGCGGGACACGGCCGCACGGCTCGCCGGGGCCGGTGCGAGCGCGCGCCTGGCGGTGACGCTGCGATGAACGGAAACGTTCACGATCGCGCTGAACCCCTGTCAAGTCGCCCATTCGTGCGAGCGAATTGGACAGGCCAGCCACGGTCTGACGTAGGTTGCGAAGTTGTTTGTTCAGCAACCCGCACATGCAACGAAAGGCCTCGTGGTGAGCGAGAAGAAGGAACCGGGCGTCTGGGAGGGCTTCAAGGCCTTCCTGATGCGCGGCAATGTCGTCGACCTGGCGGTCGCGGTGGTCATCGGCGCCGCGTTCACGAACATCGTGAACTCGGTGGTCAAGGGTGTCATCAACCCGCTCGTCGGCGCCTTCGGGACGAAGGATCTCGACCACTACAGCTCGTGCCTGAAGGCGCCGTGCGAGATGAAGAACGGCGACGTCGTCAGCGGCATCCCGATCATGTGGGGTTCCGTGCTCAGCGCGATCCTCAGCTTCGTGATCACCGCGGCCGTCGTGTACTTCCTGATGGTCCTGCCCATGGCCAAGTACCTGGCGAAGGTCGCCGCGAAGAAGGCCGAGAAGGAGGGCACCCAGGAGGTCATCGAGATCTCCGAGCTGGAGGTCCTCAAGGAGATCCGCGACGCCTTGGTGGCGCAGCGCGGCTCGGGGCACCGCGAGGAGTAGCCCTCGCTCAGAGGTGGTGGGGCGGCTTCTCGTCGAGGAAGCGCGCCAGGTCGGCGGCGCTGTCGCCGCCGACCTCGGTCCGCTCTCCCCACCCTCGGTCCGTGTCGTCCGAAGACTGCTGCGACAGCGGATCGTCGAAGATCAGCGCGTGCTTCGGCTTCTTCGGGTCCTTCGGATCCTTCGGCCTCTCCGGATCACGCGGCTCGGGGGCGGGGGCGGTACTCATGCCTCCAGGGTACGTCCAGGGAGCGCGGGGACCCCGGTCAGCTCGGGGCCTCCGCTCCCTTGCGGGCGTAGAACCACCAGCAGACGACCAGGCACGTGCCGTAGAAGCCGACGAACATCCACAGCGCGGTGGTGACGGCCAGGTTGGCGAACATCGCGGGGATGAAGAAGAAGCCGTACGCCGCGATGGCCGCGGAGAATCCGGTGACCGCGCCCGACTCCATCTCGGCCTGCTTCAGCGCGGCGCCCTCCGCCTCGGGGCCCTGGCCCGCCGCCTTCTTCAGGTGCAGGTCACGGAAGATGACCGGAATCTGCCGGAACGTCGAGCCGTTGCCGATGCCGGAGAACGCGAAGGCGCAGAGGAACCCGACGTAGAAGGTCCAGAAGCTGCCCTTGTCGCCTCCGGAGGGCAGGGCGCTGATCACGACGACCAGCGACGCGGCCATGCCGACGAAGGACACCATGGTGACCCGGGCGCCGCCGATCCGGTCCGACAGCCAGCCGCCCGCCCAGCGGGTGAGGGCCCCGATGAAGGGGCCGATCCAGGCGTAGGTGGTGGCCTGGTAGCCCGAGGCCGAGAAGTTGTTCTTGATCAGCAGCGGCAGGCCCGCGGCGAAGCCGATGAACGAGCCGAAGGTGCCCACGTACAGCCAGGTCATCAGCCAGTTGTGCTTGCGCTTGAAGATGATCTTCTGGCGGCTGAAGGGGGCGGCGGCGACCTTGAGGTCGTTCATCAGGAACCAGGCGAGCAGCGCCAAGATCACCAGGAGCGGCACCCAGAGGAACGCGCCGTTCTGGAGCCAGACGTCCTGGTTCTTGACGGTGTCGCGCTGCGGATCGCCCGCGGGCGCGCCGAGGACGGCCGCGGTGACCACCAGCGGGGCGACCAGCTGGACGACGGAGACACCGAGGTTGCCCAGGCCGCCGTTGAGTCCCGCGGCGCTGCCCTTCTCCTTCTTGGGGAAGAAGAAGCCGATGTTCGCCATCGACGAGGAGAAGTTGGCGCCGCCGATGCCGCAGACCGCGGCGATCAGGGCGAGCTCCCAGTAGGGGGTGCCGGTGTCCTGGAGCGCGAATCCCAGCCAGAGCATCGGCGCGATCAGGATGATCGTGGAGAACGCGGTGAACTTCCGCTCGCCGAAGATCGGCCCGATGAAGGTGTAGAGGACCCGGAAGGTGCCGCCGGTGAGGCCGGGGATGGCCGTCAGCCAGAACAGCTGCGAGGTGGTGAGACCGAAGCCGACGTCGTTGAGGCGGACCGCGGTGACGGACCAGACCTGCCAGACGACGAAGCCGAGCATCAGGGCCGGGATGGACACCCACAGGTTGCGGTTCGCGACCTTGTGTCCCGTGGTGCGCCAGAAGGAGTCGTCCTCGGGCTGCCATTCCGCGATCGTGGATCCCGGCCGGTAGGTGTCGCCCGTCCGCCGGTGGCTGGTGGGAGCGCTCATGCGGCCACGCTAGGCACAGCCCCTGGTGAGCGCCTGTCCGATGGGCCGTTCGGGTGGCGCGGGCGGCACGCGAAGCGGGCGCCGTCAGACGGCCTTGAGGCCCTGGGCCTCGAAGATCTCCTTGGCGGCCGTGATCTGCTCCGGCGTCGGCGAGGGGGTGTCACGCAGCGTGAAGTCCTTGCCGAGTGCGTCCCACTTCGCCTCCCCCAGCTTGTGGAAGGGCAGCACGTCGACGCGCGAGACGTTGCCGAGCGAGGCGGCGAAGCGGGCGACGCCCTCGATGTTGGCCGGGTCGTCGGTCAGGCCGGGCACCAGGACGAAGCGCACCCAGACGTCCTTGCCGAGGTCGGCGAGGCGGTGGGCGAAGTCGAGGGTCGGCGCCAGCGGACGCCCGGTGACCCGCTGGTACGTCTCGGGGTCCCAGGACTTGAGGTCGAGGAGCACCAGGTCGACGTCGCGCAGCAGCGCGTCGGTGGCGCGTGCGCCGAGGTAGCCCGAGGTGTCCAGGGCGGTGTGCAGGCCCAGTTCGTGCTTGAGGCGGTGCAGGAGTTCACCGGTGAAGACGGGCTGCAGCAGGGGCTCGCCGCCGCTGACGGTGGCTCCTCCCCCGGCGGCCGCGATGAACTTGGTGTACTTGGCCGCTTCCGCGATGACGTCATCGGCCGTGGTCCGCTTGCCGTCACGCATCCGCCAGGTGTCGGGGTTGTGGCAGTACAGGCAGCTCAGCGGGCAGCCGGCGAGGAAGGTGACGAACCGCGTGCCGGGTCCGTCGACGCCGGTGGACAGGTCCCAGGAGTGGATGGACCCGGTGACGGGGCGGTGGGTCGCGGCCGCGGCGGGCGTGACGGCGTCCTCGTCGCTCACGACGGGGCGCACGGGGATGTCGGTACCGAGCAGAACAGCCATGGCGGAACTCCCGAACTACTGGCAGGACGTGGTGTGCGCGGCACCCGGGGCCGGGGTGAGGGCCCGGCCCCGGGGCCGCGGATCGGGGGCGGCTCCCCGACGGGAGCCGGTGGCTCAGAGCGAGCCGTGGAAGGTGCGGTGGATGACGTCGAGCTGCTGGTCGCGGGTGAGCCTGATGAAGTTGACCGCGTATCCGGAGACCCGGATGGTCAGCTGCGGGTAGTTCTCCGGGTGCTCCATCGCGTCCTCGAGCGTCGCCTTGTTCAGCACGTTGACGTTCATGTGGAAGCCGTCGCTGGCCATGAAGCCGTCCAGGACGCCGGAGAGGTTCGCCACCCGCTCCTCGGGGGTGCGGCCGAGCGCGTCCGGGGTGATGGTGTTGGTCAGCGAGATGCCGTCCTCGGCGTCGTCGTAGTTGAGCTTGGCGACCGACATCGCGGAGGCGATGTAGCCGTGCTCGTCACGGCCGTTCATCGGGTTGGCGCCCGGGGCGAACGGCTCTCCCGCGCGGCGGCCGTCGGGGGTGTTGCCGGTCTTCTTGCCGTAGACGACGTTCGAGGTGATCGTCAGGACCGACTGGGTGTGCACCGCGTTCCGGTAGGTCGGGTGCTGGCGGATCTTGCCCATGAAGTCGGAGACGATCTGCTGCGCGATGGCGTCGACCCGCTCGTCGTTGTTGCCGAAGGCCGGGTAGTCGCCCTCGATCTCGTAGTCGACGGCGAGGCCCGTCTCGTCGCGGATGACCTTGACCTTGGCGTGCTTGACGGCCGAGAGCGAGTCCGCCGCGACCGACAGGCCGGCGATGCCGCAGGCCATCGTGCGCAGGATCTCCTGGTCGTGCAGGGCCATCTCGATGCGCTCGTAGGCGTACTTGTCGTGCATGTAGTGGATGACGTTGAGCGCGTGTACGTACGTCTTGCCGAGCCAGCCGAGCATCGCGTCGTACTGCTTGGCGAGGGTCTCGTACTCCAGGTATTCGTCGGTGAGGGGCTCGAAGCCCTCGACGACGAGCTTGCCGGACTTCTCGTCGCGGCCGCCGTTGATCGCGTAGAGCAGCGCCTTGGCGACGTTCACACGGGCGCCGAAGAACTGCATCTGCTTGCCGACGGCCATCGCGGAGACGCAGCAGGCGATCGCGGTGTCGTCGCCGTACTTGGGGCGCATCAGGTCGTCGGACTCGAACTGGATGGCCGAGGTGTCGATGGCGACCTTGGAGGCGAACTCCTTGAAGCCCTGCGGCAGCTGCTGCGCCCAGAAGACCGTGAGGTTCGGCTCGGGGGCCGGGCCGAGGTTGTAGAGGGTCTGCAGGGCGCGGAAGGTGGTGCGCGAGACCAGCGGGCGGCCGTCCTCCCCGATGCCCGCCATCGACCAGGTGACCCAGGTCGGGTCGCCGGAGAAGCCCTCGTTGTACTCGGGGGTGCGCAGGAAGCGGACGATGCGGAGCTTGATGACGAAGTCGTCGATGAACTCCTGGGCCTCGGCCTCGGTGATGCGCCCTGCCTCGATGTCGCGCTGGAGGTAGATGTCGAGGAAGTTGTCGATGCGGCCGATCGACATGGCCGCGCCGTTCTGCTCCTTCACGGCGGCGAGGTAGGCGAAGTACAGCCACTGGATGGCCTCGCGGCCGGTGGTGGCGGGCTTCGAGATGTCGTAGCCGTACGACATCGCCATGGCCTTCAGTTCCTTGAGGGCCTTGATCTGCTCGGAGATCTCCTCGCGGCCGCGGATGACCTCTTCGGTCGCCCACTGCTCGCCGAGCGCGGCCTTGTCGGCCTCCTTGGCGGCGATCAGGTGGTCGACGCCGTAGAGGGCGACGCGCCGGTAGTCGCCGATGATGCGACCACGGCCGTAGGCGTCGGGCAGGCCGGTGATGATGCCCGAGGAGCGGCAGGCGCGGATCTCGGGGGTGTAGGCGTCGAAGACGCCCTCGTTGTGGGTCTTGCGGAGGTGGGTGTAGATCTCCCTGACCTCAGGGTCGGCCTCGTAGCCGTAGGAGTTGAGGGAGTTCTCGACCATGCGCCAGCCGCCGTTGGGCATGATGGCGCGCTTGAGGGGGGCGTCGGTCTGAAGGCCCACGATGAGGTCGCGGTCGGCGTCGATGTAGCCGGGCTTGAAGGCGTCGATGCGGGACGGGGTCTTCACGTCCACGTCGTAGATGCCCTGCTCGATCTCCGTGGGGAACATCGAGAGGAGCTTCTCCCAGATCTGGGTGGTGCGTTCGGTCGCACCGGCCAGAAAGGAGGCGTCGCCTTCGTAGGGGCTGTAGTTCTGCTGCACGAAGTCGCGGACGTCGACGGCGTCGCGCCACAGACCGCCCTTGAAGCCCTCCCAGGCCCCGTCGTGCACTGTCGTTTCCGCAGGAGTGGCAGTCATGACCCGCACCTTCCGTATCGCTTCGTCGCTACGCCTCCATTTCACTCCCTTTTGATCGATCAAGGGCTCCGCAATGGTCCTCTCTCGGGGACCGATAGTCCCCTTTCCTCTCGGAGAGACCCCTCCATCACCTCTCTGACCTGGTATTTCCTCCGGGACTTTGGACCTAAGTTCGCTTGTGAATGCATTCACAAGAATTTCGCGGAAATCCCGTGGTACGCGGCCGAAAAAGGAGAGTGGGCCGAGTGCTCCCACACTCGGCCCACCCGGACCGGACCGCTCACGCCACCTGGAGCGTCAGCTCGGCGCCTCCGCGCCCTTGCGGGCGTAGAACCACCAGGCGACCGCGATGCAGCTGACGTAGAAGCCCACGAAGCCCCACATCGCGCTGGTCACCGCGAAGTTGGCGAACATCGCCGGGATGAAGAAGAAGCCGTACGCCGCGATGGCGGAGGTGAAGCCGGTGACGGCGCCCGCCTCCATCTCCGACTGCTTCAGCGCCTTCGTGTACTCGGGCGTGCCCTCGGTCAGGCCCTTCAGGTGCTGGCTGCGGAAGATCACCGGGATCTGCCGGAACGTGGAGCCGTTGCCGATGCCCGAGAAGAAGAACGCGCTCAGGAAACAGGCGAAGAAGCCCCAGAAGTTGCCGTTGTCGCCGCCGGAGGGCAGGAAGTTGATGACGCCGATGATCGAGATCGCCATGCCGACGAACGAGATGATGGTGACCCGCGCGCCGCCGATCTTGTCGGCGATCCAGCCGCCGGCCCAGCGGGCCAGCGCGCCCACGGCCGGGCCCATCCAGGCGTACGTGGCCGCGGAGTAGGCCGCGTCGATCGGGGTGAAGGTGGTCTTGATCAGCATCGGCAGGGCGGCGGCGAAGCCGATGAAGGAGCCGAAGGTGCCGACGTAGAGCCAGGTCATCAGCCAGTTGTGCTTGCGCTTGAAGATGATCTTCTGCTGGCTGAAGGGGGTCGAGGCGACCTTGAGGTCGTTCTGGCCGAACCAGGCGACGACGGCCAGGATCACCAGGACGGGCACCCAGAGGAACGCGGCGTTCTGCAGCCACACGGGCGTGCCGTCGGCCTTGTGCTGGGCCGAGCCGACCGCGATGACCGAGCTGGTGATGACGATCGGGGTGAGCAGCTGGACGACGGAGACACCGAGGTTGCCGAGGCCGCCGTTGATGCCCGTGGCGTTGCCCTTGTCCTTCTTGGGGAAGAAGAAGCCGATGTTGGCCAGGGACGAGGCGAAGTTGGCGCCACCGATGCCGCAGAGGGCGGCGATGGCGATCATCACGCCGTACGAGGTGTCGGGGTTCTGGACCGCGATGCCGAGCCAGATCAGCGGGATGACCAGGACGATCGTGGAGAGCGCGGTGAACCGGCGCTGGCCGATCATCGGGCCGAGGAAGGTGTAGAAGATGCGGGCCGTGCCGCCCGTCAGACCCGGCACCGCCGTCAGCCAGAACAGCTGGGAGGTGGAGAAGCCGAAGCCCACGTCCTTCAGGTTGGTCGCGGTGACCGACCACACCTGCCAGACGACGAAGGCCACCAGGAGCGCGGGAACCGCGATCCACAGGTTGCGGGCCGCGACCTTCTTGCCCGTGGACTTCCAGAAGAGGTCGTTCTCCGGCTCCCAGTCGGTGATGGTGCGGCCGGGGCGGTACTGCGCGGGGTCGTACGACGTTCCCTCTGGCGCGGTCCGCGCTCGTTGGGCGGCAGGCGATCTCATGATGGTTCCCAGTTCGCTCAGGGTCCCGACCTTTGCACGGGGCCTGACGTCTCCACGATCCGTCGTGGCGGGCCCCGCCAGCAGAGGCGTAGGACACCTGGTGACCAGGCCAAAGACCGCGAGTACGGCGGGACTTCAGACCTCGCGTACGGGCACTTCGGAGGCGGGCGTCGCCGGCACCGTGTGCACGGGAAGCCTGACCGACGGGTCGTCCAGGCACTCGCCGGTCCGCAGGTCGAACTCCTGCTTGTGCATCGGCGAGGCCACGACGGGGCGGCCGTCGCGGGTGCCCATGATGCCGCCCGCGATCACGTCGGTCCCGGAGAACGGGTCGCGGTTGCCGACCGCGTAGACGGTGCCCGAGCGGTCCTTGAACAGGGCCGCCTCCGAGCCGTCGGGAAGGACGGCCGCCCGGCCGCGGCCCGGCTCCAGGAACTCGGGCGACGGCTGCGCGAGGTGCTGCTCGAAGCGCGCGAGCGCCCGCGGGTCTTCGAGCACGGCCTGCCACTCGTCCTGGTAGGCCGCCGCGTGGCGGTCCATCTGGGCCTCGAGATCGGCGCAGATGCCCAGCGAGTCCTCGATCAGGACGGACTTCAGGTGGTCGAGGCCGCCGATCCGCTCGAACCACGGGGCGGTGCGCTCCAGGCGCTCGCCGGTGCGCAGGTAGTACATGAGGAAGCGGTCGACGAGGCGCAGGAGTTCGGCGGTGGACAGGTCGGCGGCGAACAGGTCGGCGTGGCGCGGGGTGGTGCCGCCGTTGCCGCAGACGTAGAGGTTCCAGCCGTTGGCGGTGGCGATGACGCCGATGTCCTTGCCGCGGGCCTCGGCGCACTCGCGCAGGCAGCCCGAGACGCCGCCCTTGATCTTGTGCGGGGTGCGCAGGCCGCGGTAGCGCAGCTCCAGATCGATGGCGAGCTGCACGGAGTCGCCCTGCCCGAACCGGCAGAACTTGGCGCCGACGCAGGACTTCACCGTACGCAGCGACTTGCCGTAGGCGTGGCCGGACTCCAGGCCCGCGTCGACCAGGCGGCGCCAGATGGCGGGGAGTTGGTCGGCGCGGGCGCCGAAGAGGTCGATGCGCTGACCGCCGGTGATCTTCGTGTAGAGGTCGAAGTCGCGGGCGACCTCGCCGATCACGATGAGTTTGTCGGGGGTGATCTCGCCGCCGGGGATGCGCGGGACGACCGAGTAGGTGCCGTCCTTCTGGAGGTTGGCGAGGAAGAGGTCGTTGGAGTCCTGGAGGGTGGCCTGCTCGCCGTCCAGGACGTGGCCGAGGCCCAGTTCGGGCGCGAGGGTGCCGAGGACGTTGCCGACGACGGGCTTGCAGACGACGCAGCCCTCGCCGCCCAGGCCGTGCTTGGCCATCAGTTCGGCGAAGGAGCGGATGTGCTCGGTGCGCACCGCCTCGTAGATCTCGGCACGGGTCAGCGCGAAGTGCTCGCACAGCCCCTTGGCCTTCTCGATCCCGGTGGCGGCCAGCTCCGCGTCGAGCACGGACTGGAGGGTGGAGAGGCAGCCGCCACAGCCGGTGCCCGCCTTGGTGCAGCGCTTGATGCCGCCGATGTCGGTGAGGGAGTTCTCGGCGACGGCGGTGCGCACGGCGCCCTTGGTGACGTTGTGGCAGCTGCAGACGACGGCGTCGTCGGGCAGCGCGTCGGCGCCCGGGAGTTCGACGCCGGACGCGGGCAGGACGTAGGCCTCGGGCGGTGCGGGCAGGGCGCGGCCCGCGTGCGGCTTCAGGGTGCCGTAGGCGTCGGCGTCGCCGACCAGGATGCCACCGAGGAGGCGCCCGTCGGGGCCGAGGAGCAGCTTCTTGTAGACGCCTTCGCGAGTGTCGGAGAAGACGACGGAGACGGCACCGCCGTCCTCGCCCTCGGGCGCGAAGGGATCGCCGAAGGAGGCGACGTCGGCGCCCATCAGCTTCAGCTTGGTGGAGGTGTCGGCGCCGGTGAAGACGGTGCCGCCCTCGCCCGCGAGGGCGTCGGCCGCGGCCTCGGCCATCTGGTAGCCGGGGGCGACCAGGCCGTAGACGCGGCCATCGGCGCTCTGGGCGCACTCGCCGATGGCGTAGACGTAGGGGTCGGTGGTGCGGCAGTGCTCGTCGACGACGACGCCGCCCCGGTCGCCCGCCGCGAGGCCGGCCTCCCGGGCGAGGCGGTCCCTGGGGCGTACGCCCGCGGAGAAGACCACGACGTCGGTGTCGATGGTGCGGCCGTCGCTCAGCCGCAGGGCCCGCACGGCGCCGTCGGCGTCCGTCTCGACCTGGCTCGCCCCGACGCCCGTGTGCACGGCGACGCCCATCGACTCGATGGTGGCGCGCAGCGCGGCCGCGCCGCCGTCGTCGACCTGGAGGGGCATGAGGCGGGGCGCGAACTCGACGACGTGGGTGCGCAGCCCGAGCGTGCGCAGGGCGCCCGCCGCCTCCAGACCGAGCAGGCCGCCCCCGATGACGACGCCGGTGGCACGGTCGCCCTCGGAGGCGTACGCGGTGAGGGTCTCGACGTCGTACAGGGTGCGGTAGGTGAAGCAGCCGGGGGCGTCGGCGCCCTCGATGGGCGGCACGAAGGGGTAGGAGCCGGTGGCGACGACCAGGGCGTCGTAGGAGACGGTGGCGCCGGATGTGGTGGTCACGGTGCGGGCGGCGGTGTCGATGTGCTCGGCCGGGTCGCCCAGGCGCAGGTCGATGCCGTGGCGGGCGATGAACTCGGCGTCGCAGACGGAGAGTTCGTCGTCACCGGCGCCGGTGAACGCGGAGGACAGGTGGACCCTGTCGTACGCGGGCCTGTCCTCCTCGGCGAGCACGGTCACCTGCCAGCCGGGGCCCTGCGGAGCGGCGGGGTCGGCCAGGGCGCCGCGCTCGGCGAGTACCTCCAGGAAACGCTGGCCCACCATTCCGTGGCCGATGAGCACCAGGGTCTGGATCATGGGGGCACACTCCGTCGTCTGAGGTGGCTGGGTGCGTTCCTCTTGACGGTAGGCCGCACGGAGCGGGCCGCCGGGCCGAGAAGGACCCCTCTGGCCGGGCCCAACGACCCGGGGAATCAGGGCTTTTGGCGGCTTTTGACCGGTGGGGGCGGGCGTAGCGTCGTCGGTGACGGGCTGCTCCCCGACCAAGAGCGCAGCCCGACGCGATGCGGTTTCCGGGGCGGGAGTGCGGCGACACCACCTTCCCGCCCCGGGCCCGCTCGCCGCGATCCCCCGTCGTCGAGTTCCGGGTGGGCCGAGCAGTGCGACCTTTCGTCCTCGCCGTGCACGGCAGTTCGCTGCCGACGGCCGCGGCCACGCTGGAGCGACTGTGCGACGCCGTCGAGCGTCTCGGCGGGATCCGCCCCGTCCTGGGCCATCTCGACCACCAGTCCCCCTCCCTCGCCGAAGCCCTCTCGGAGAGCGCTGTCGTGGTCCCGCTCCTCCTCGGGGACGGCTATCACCGCACGGTCGACATCCCCGCGGTCGTCGAGGGACACGGCATGGACTGCGTCCTCACGCCCGGCCTCAGCGGGGAGCCCGCCATCGCGGTCGCCCTGCGGGACCGGCTGCGGGAGGCCGAGGAGCGGGCGGGGGTGCGGGCCGACGCGGTGGTGCTCGCGGCCGCCGGGTCGTCGCGGCCGGGTGGCAACGACGGGGCGCTCGTCGCGGCTCGCCAGTTGCGGGCGCTGCTGCCCGGGGTGCCGGTGCGGACGGCTTACTGCTCCGCCGCGAAGCCGGGCGTTCCTGAGGCGGTGGCGCGGCTGCGGGCCGCGGGGCACGGCAGGGTGGCCGTGGCGACGCACCTGTTGGCACCGGGCCGCTTTACGCTGGCGCTGGCCGGGGCGGGGGCCGATGCGGTGTCCGCGCCGATCGCGGACCATGCGGAGGTGGGCCGACTGGTCCTGCACCGCTACGAGGTGGCCCACGTCCCCGCCGTATCCCCCTTGCTACCCGAGCCTGCCTGACCCACCCCACCCTCTGCCCTCGTTCCCGCCCCTCGGCACCGTGACACCAAACCACCCGCACCGTGGCCGACGCCCCCGTCCCCGCCCCTCGGCACCGTGGGCTGTGCCCACCCGTGCCGCCCAGCGGCACGATTGCCCACAGCGGGGCGGCCCCTCGGCCCATGCCCGCAGCGGGCGAACGCTCGGCCCATGCCCACAGCGGGCAGACCCTCAGCCCACGCCCGCAGCGGCGGCAGCAGGGGCAGCCGTCGCGGTGACGGCGCCAGCGGCAGCGGCAGCAACAACCACGGTGGCGGCAGCGGCAGCAACAACGGTGGCGGCACCGACAACGACGGTGGCGGTGGCGGTGGCGGTGGCGGTGGCGGCAGGGATGCACCCACCGTCCCGCACCCGCGAGCGAGACCCGAGGGGACGCGGCGGTATGTCCGCCCGGAGCACAAGCAGCCACGAGCCGAGGTGCATGACCACGACGGCTCACCGGGATAGCGAGGACGGACATACCGCCGCGGCCCCGCCCCGAGACGCGGCCCGAGGCGACGCCCCACACGCCGGTCGAAGGCGGCGCCCGCCAGCCCACCCCCTTGCGTCGCCCGAGTGGCCACCCCGCCCCCACAAGCGACGCACCCCGCTTCACCCCACCACTTCTGCTGTCCTGGACCAATGACGTCCTCCCCCACACCAAGCCCCACCGACCTCACCAAACCCCTCCGCCCCTTCCGCCCCCTCCTCGCCCGCGGCCGCGACGAAGAGCACCGCGCGGCGACGCCGCTCGAGCTGTTCTTCGACCTCTGCTTCGTCGTCGCCGTCGCCCAGGCCGGTGTCGAGCTCGTGCACGCCGTCGCCGAAGGGCACGCGGGTGAGGGCGTGCTCAATTACGCGATGCTCTTCTTCGCGCTGTTCTGGGCCTGGGTGAACTTCTCCTGGTTCTCCTCGGCGTACGACAACGACGACGTGCTCTACCGCGTGGTCACGCTCGTCCAGATCGCGGGCGTCCTGGTCTTCGCCGCCGGGGTCTCCAGGGCCTTCGAGGAGCACGACTTCCTCCTCATCTGGCTCGGCTACCTGATCATGCGCATCGCGCTCGCCACCCAGTGGCTGCGCGTCGCGAGGGCGGCGGACGGAGCCGAGCGGACCACCGCGATCCGGTACGCCGTCGGGGTGCTGATCTGCCAGATCGGCTGGACGGGGCTGCTGTTCCTGCCCGAGGGCGGCCGGTCCTGGCTGTTCCTGGGGATGGCGATCGCCGAGATGTGCGTGCCGGTGATCGCCGAGCGCGGCTACACCACGGCCTGGCACCCGCACCACATCTCCGAGCGGTACGGCCTGTTCACGATCATCGTGCTCGGCGAGACGATCGCGGCGGCGACCGTCGCCGTGAAGTCGGGCATCGAGGAGCACGACGCGCTGGGCGAGCTGCTCCCCATCGCCGCGGGCGGCCTCCTCATCGTCTTCGCCGCGTGGTGGATCTACTTCGTGGTGCCGATCCACGGCAGGCTGAGCGGCAACCGGCAGGCGTTCCTGTGGGGGTACGGCCACTACGTGATCCTCGGCTCGGCCGCGGCGATCGGCGCCGGGATCGAGGTCGCGGTCGAGCAGGCCGTGGGCAAGGCGCACATCTCGACGCTCGCGGCGTCCGCCGCGGTGACCGTGCCGACGGCGCTCTACCTGATCACCGTATGGGCGCTGCACTCCCGCTACTACAAGGTGGGCCTGGCCCAGCAACTGGTGCTGCCGGTCAGCGCCTTGGCGGTGCTCGCCGCCACGTTCGCGGGCCGCTGGGCGGTCCTCGTGGCGGGCCTGGTGACGGTGGCGACGGTCACCACGGGCGTGACGCTCACCACGCGCATGAGCCGACGCCCCCAGGCCACACCCCGTGAGACGCCCCCAGGCCACGCCCCGTGAGACACCCCTAGGCCACACCCCGTGATACGCATCGACGCATGACTCACACACCGCGTACGCCCACCGGTTCCCTCACCGACGTCGCCGGCCTGCGGGTCGGGCACGCCGCGCTGTTCGGTGACGGGCAACTCTCCGGGACCACCGTCGTGTTGGCACCCGAGGGCGGGGCCGTCGCCGCCGTGGACGTGCGCGGCGGCGGGCCTGGCACCCGGGAGACGGACGCGCTCGACCCGCGGAACCTGGTGCAGCGCGTGGAGGCCGTCGTACTGAGCGGCGGCAGCGCGTACGGCCTGGACGCCGCGGCCGGGGTGATGGCGTGGCTGGAGGAGCGGGGCAGGGGCGTGCGGGTCGGGCCCGACCCCGCGCACGTCGTGCCCGTCGTCCCGGCCGCCGCCGTCTTCGACCTGGGCAGGGGCGGGGACTTCACGGCACGCCCCGACGCGGCGACCGGCCGGGCCGCCGTCGAGGACGCCGCGCGCGCCGAGCCGTTCGCCCCCGTCAGGGAGGGCAACGTCGGCGCGGGCACCGGCGCCGTGGTCGGCAGGGTCAAGGGCGGCGTCGGCAGCGCGAGCGTCCGCCTCGCCTCGGGGATCACGGTCGCGGCGCTCGTCGTGGCGAACGCCGCGGGCTCGGGGATCGACCCGGCGACGGGGGTGCCGTACGGGGAGTACTTCGCGGGCCGCCGGGTGGACTACCCCGACCCCGAGGTGCACGAGGAGGCCACGCGGCGGCTCGCCGACGCGGGCCCCGCGAACGGGGCGCGGCCGCTGAACACCACCCTCGCCGTCGTCGCCACCGACGCGGAACTGACCAAGGCCCAGGCGCAGAAGCTGGCGGGCACCTCGCACGACGGCATGGCGCGTGCCGTGCGGCCCGTCCACCTCCTCAACGACGGGGACACCGTCTTCGCCCTCGCCACCGGCGAGCACGCCCTGCCCACCGAGAGCCCGCTCGCCCTCAACGAGGTGCTCGCCGCGGGCGCGGACGTGGTGACGAGCGCGATCGTGCGGGCGCTGCTCGCCGCGGAGAGCGTACGGACGCCGGGCGGCACCTTCCCCGCGTACCGCGACCTCTACGGGCGATAGCGTCACCAAACGCCCAATACGGCCAAATCGCCCCGCTGGAGGCCGCATTGGCGGGTTCCGCGCGCCCCGATGTGCCCGTGCTCACACCAAGCGGAGGGAACCCCTCCGTACCACAGGCCGCTCTTTACTCGTACTGGATCAGAACGTACTGGATCAGAAAACGTACTTGGAGCAGCCCGTGACAAGGTCGGTCATAGTCAACCCCCGGCGCCGTGCCCTGCTGGCCGCCACCGCGCTCGCCGCCGTGGGCGCGCTGACCCTCACGGCCTGCGGCGGTGACGCCGACGCGAAGGACGACAAGAAGGGCGGCAGTTCCGCGCCCAAGGGCGCGGACATCACCATCTCGTCGAAGGACGGCGCCACCGACGCCTCGATCAACGCCACCGGCGTGAAGGTCAAGGGCGGCAAGCTGACCAGCGTGAAGATGACGGCGGTCCCGTCCGGCACCGCGGTCGAGGGCACCATCGCGGGCGACGGCTCCAGTTGGAAGCCCAAGTCCCAGCTGGAGCGCGGCACCAAGTACAAGGTGACCGCCGATGCCAAGGACGACAAGGGCAACGCGGCGACCGAGAACGCCACGTTCACCACGATCTCCTCGGCCAACAGCTTCATCGGCACCTACACGCCCGACGGCGGCGCCAAGGTCGGCGTCGGCATGCCGGTCTCCTTCACCTTCGACAAGGCCATCACGGAGAAGAAGGACGTCCAGTCGCACATCACGGTCAGCTCCAGCAGCGGCCAGAAGGTCGTCGGCCACTGGTTCGGCAACCAGCGCCTGGACTTCCGGCCCCAGGAGTACTGGAAGGCCGGTTCCACGGTCACCATGAAGATCGCCCTGGAAGGCGTCAAGGGCACGAACAGCGCGACCGGCGTGCAGAACAAGACGGTCACCTTCACCATCGGCCGCTCCCAGGTCTCCACGGTCGACGTGGGGGCCAAGAAGATGACGGTCGAGCGTGACGGCAAGGTCATCAAGTCCGTCCCGATCTCCGCGGGCAGCCCCTCGAACCCGACGTACAACGGGCAGATGGTGATCTCCGAGAAGTTCACCCAGACCCGGATGAACGGTGACACGGTCGGGTTCGGCGGCGAGTACGACATCAAGGACGTGCCGCACGCCATGCGCCTGTCGAACTCCGGCACCTTCATCCACGGCAACTACTGGGGCTCGCCGTCCATCTTCGGCAGCGCCAACACCAGCCACGGCTGCGTCGGCCTCCAGGACGCGCGGGGCGCGGGCGACCCGAACACGCAGGGCGCCTGGTTCTACAACAACTCGCTGATCGGCGACATCGTGACGGTCAAGGGCTCGCCCGACAAGACCATCGCCCCGGACAACGGCCTCAACGGCTGGAACATGGACTGGAGCCAGTGGACGGCGGGCAGCGCGGTCTGATCCGCCACCGCAACCGCCACCGCCACCGCCACCACCACCCGGCGACGGACTGATCGACGGACCGGCCGGCGGCCCGGCACACGCCCCAACTGAGCGAGCCACGTGGGAACTTCCCGCGTGGCTCGTTCGTTTTCCCGTTCCCGGGCATGATGTCCGACCCAGGGGCTACGGTATGCACTCACCAGGTGACATGCAGCAATGCCGGGAGAAGCCTTGAGCGTTCCGTACGAAACGGCGTACGAGCCACCCGAGTCGCCCGAGCCGCACTCCCCCGAGGAGCATCTCGAGCGACTTCTCGGCCGTGCGCTGAACTCCTTCGACCTGCCGGACGAGGTGCTGCACCGCCTCGACTCCGCCCTCGCCCACAACAGCTCGCTGCACTCCGCGCACCACAGCGCGGGCCTGCACCGCGAGACGTTCAGACACACCTGGCTGCTCGCCGACGCGACGGTGCTCACGCTCTGGGAGCTCGTCCACAACACCGCGCCCGGCCGCGCCCCGCAGCACGAGATCTACACGGACGAGGAGGAGGCGGGCGTCGCCAGCTCGCGCCTCGCGCTGCCGCCGGACACCCCGGCCTGCGGCCGCCCCATGGTGCTCCAGCTCCCGGCCGACGCGGGACCCCGTCACGCGTACGCCCTCGACGACTCCGCGGACCACGCGCGCCGGCTCCTGCGCCGCGCGGAGAACACCGACGACCGGCCGGGCGACGACGTGGCGCGGCTGCTGCGCTCGGCGTTCGCCCACCAGATCACCCAGGCCTTCGGCCGCCCGTGCCTGGCCGGCGAGGCGCGCCTGTGCTTCTCGCTCTACGAGCACGCGTTCCTGCTCTTCGACGGCGGCGAGGTCAGCCTCTGGGAGGTCGAGCACACGCTCACCCCCGACGGACACCACCGCTGTGAGGTGTACGGCACGGAGGAGGCGGCCCGCGCCGCGATGGAGCGCAGGGCCCGCGAAGGGGCGACGCCGGACAGGCCCTAGGAAGGGCCCTGGGCCCGCGCGGCGGGTGTCAGACCCTCAGGCCCGGTCACCGAACTGCCGCACCAGACCGGCGAAGGCGGCGCGCTCGTCGGCCGTGAGCTGCACGGTCTCCGCACGCGGCGGACCCTGCTGGACCGGCAGCGCGCGCAGCGCCTGGGCCTGCCGCCACACGTCCACGTCGAACCGGTCCCTGCGCAGCACCCGCACCAGGCCGACGGCCCAGACGACGGTCGCCACGGCGAGCACTGACACGCCTATCTGCTGAACAATCGAGACACCCTGGAACATGCGGCCCAGTAGACAACAAGGGCCAGGACTTACGACAGGGGGGTTATGGGACTTAGGTCCCGAAGTGATGCATGTCGCATACTCCGGGACCTAAACGCCTCATCCGGTTGCGGGTTACCGGGGCTCACTCGCCTCAGACCGTTGCCGGGACGCGCTCGTCCTCCGCGGACGCGGCGGCCCCGGCGGCCTCCTGCTCCGAAGGCGCCTGCTTACGCGCGCCCTTGAGCAGCACGACCACCACGGTCGAGACGCAGACGCCCGCGGCGATGGCCACCAGGTAGAGCAGCGGCTGGCCGATGAGCGGGACCACGAAGACACCGCCGTGCGGGGCCCGCAGCGTGCAGCCGAACGCCATCGACAGGGCGCCGGTGACCGCGCCGCCCGCCATCGAGGCGGGGATCACCCGCAGCGGGTCGGCCGCGGCGAACGGGATGGCGCCCTCCGTGATGAAGGAGGCGCCGAGGAACCAGGCGGCCTTGCCGTTCTCGCGCTCGGTCTTCGTGAAGAGCCGCCCGCGCACGGTCGTGGCCAGGGCCATGGCCAGCGGCGGGACCATGCCCGCGGCCATCACGGCGGCCATCACCTTGAGGCTGCCGTCCGTCGGGTGGGCGAGGCCGCCGACCGCGAAGGCGTACGCGACCTTGTTCAGCGGACCGCCGAGGTCGAAGCACATCATCAGGCCGAGGATGACGCCGAGGATGATCGCGTTGGCCCCGGACAGACCCTCCAGCCAGTCCGTCAACGCGCTCTGCAGCGAAGCGATCGGCTTGCCCACGACGAGGAACATCAGGAAGCCGACGACCGCCGAGGAGATCAGGGGGATCACCACGACCGGCATGATCCCGCGCAGCACGGCCGGGATGCGGACCCGCTGGATCCCCATCACCACCGCGCCCGCGATCAGACCCGCGGCGAGACCGCCGAGGAAACCGGCGTTGATGGTGACCGCGACCGAGCCGCCGACGAAGCCGGGTACGAGACCGGGCCTGTCCGCCATTCCGTACGCGATGTAACCGGCCAGGACCGGGACCAGGAACGCGAAGGCCAGGCCGCCGATCTGGAACAGGAGCGCGGCCCAGCTGGTGTGGTCCGTCCAGATGAAGTGCTCGGCGACGGACGGCGCCTTGTCGATCTTCCAGCCGCCGATGGCGAAGCCCAGGGCGATGAGGAGGCCGCCCGCGGCGACGAACGGGACCATGTAACTGACGGAGTACTGTCCCTCAGGTACTTGACCTTGCGATCGGAGGCTAGCAGTGGCCAAGCCGTCTTCCAAGTGGCAGATACACCCTGACCTTCAACGGGCACTTGCCGAGGGGCAGCCCTTCGAGGAGTGGCTTGGTGACCGCAAGCCTTGTTGCTCATACGCCCGGATCACCCAGGACCGGCGGGAAGAGAAGGGCGTCGGCAGGCAGCACCGCAACTGTGACGAGTTCGCCGAGCAACACGGCTGCGCGATCGTGTACCGCTACACGGACAACCACATCACGGCTGCGGACCCCGACATCGACCGACCGGCCTTTCTACGCCTAGTCCGTGATCTACGCGCCCGCAAGGTCGAGGAAGGGCATCCGGTTCACGGGCTGTTCGTCGTTGAGGAAGAGCGCGTCGTGCGACTCCCCGAGGACTACCTGAAGCTGCACCGCGCACTGACCGTCGACAAGAACGGGCTGTACGCGATCACAGACACGAAGACCGTGTTGGACGTGCACAACGACGCCGAGATGCTTCGGGGGCTACTCGACTCCGCTATGGGCGAGCGTGAAGTCGTGAAGGTCAAACGTCGCGTCAGCCGGAACGTCCGAGATCAGGCTCTTGAAGGTGCACCGGTCGGTCCGCGCAGGTTTGGATGGAAGGGGGCAAACCCCGAGGCGGGACGTAAGGTCAACGAGAAGTTGGAGCCCAAGGAAGCCAAAGTTCTGCGTACAGCGATCGAGTTGGCGCTGAAGGGCAAGCACTGGTCCACGATCGTCAAGCACTTCGATGAGAGCGGCTTTCTGACCGTGCGCGGCAACAAGTGGTCCACGACGCCGGTTCAATACATGCTCACGAACCCCGCACTCTGCGGATACCGCATGATCAGCGGCGAGTTGGTCCACGACTCCAAGACAGGCAATCCTCTCATCGGAAAATGGGAGACCGTCTGCACGCCGGAGGAGTGGCGCAGGCTCATTGGCCGCTGCACTGTCTGGTTCAACCTCGACGGAGACACGGCATCGACCCGCTACCGCGAGAAGGTGAAGCGGGAAGGGAAGAAGGACTACCGAGGCATCGCAGAGGCCACTCGCCGATTTCTCCTGACGAACATCGCGAGATGCGGATACGTGAGGGAAGACGGAACGATGTGCCTGGCGAAGATGAAGGGCATGGGGCCCACCGGCACCAACAAGCAGGACCGGTACCGGTGCGGAGATCCGCGGTGCAACAAAGTGAGCCGCCGTGCCGACCTCATGGACGACGCCGTAAAGCGCATGGTGATCAAGGTTCTTGAAGAGCAGTACTCAGGGCTGGTACCCCAGGAGCAACCTTGGTACGGCGAGGAGACGCTTAACGCTCTGATTGCCAAGCAACAGGAGATCAAGGACGCGTACAAGGCCGGACAGATTGGCCTTGCCGAGTACCTGGAGTTCAAGGACGACAACGACGCCCAGGTCACCGCATCGCAGAAGGACCGCGACGACTTCTACGCCGAGCAAGCCGCCAAGAACTTCCTCGCCGGGTTCTCCAAAGAACGCTGGGAGAAGGAGTTCGACATGCGCCAACGCGGCAGAGCCATAGCGATCGTGCTGCAAGCCGTCATCGTCCACCCGCTCCCCCAGGGGCGTTCCCGGAGCAGCCGGTTCGATGTGGAGCTGTTGGAGCCGGTTCCAAGGAAGCGCTACTGAAGCAGCTCGCGCAGTTCCTCAAGCTGTCCCTCGCCCAGCCGGGGGACGGCTCTCGCTTGTGCGGTGGCCCATTCCTCAATATGCCGCGCCACTTGGTCCTCGTCACGAGGCAACAGCCGGTCGGCGGCCAGGGGGACAACTGTCATTGCCAGAGCTCCCCTTCCGTTGCGGCGCGCTTCTGCTGCGCTTGGGTCTCTTCGATCTCATGACGGACCTGCGCAGCGAGCAGCTCTTCACCTGCGCGGTAGCCGCTGCTGAGGTAGGTCCAGGAGGAGGCGGTGACGAGCGTGGTGTTCTCGTCGGTGGTGGGGAGTCCGGCGCGGGTGCGGGCAGCGTCGGCTTGGGCTAGGCGCCAGGCGCGGCGTACGTCGCGGAGCGCCCCGAGAGTGGTCGAGTAGGCGCGGGACTTGCTGGAGAAGTGGCCACGGAAGCCGAGCATGTGGGCCCACTTCCAGAGCTTGAGGTGGACGAACTCAGGCAGGTGACCGAGGGCCCAAGCGGTGCGGATCATCTGCCGTGCGTGCTGCTGAACGGGGAGGGCCCTGATGAGTTCGGCCTGTCCGGTGCCCTCGCAGTCGGGGGCATCTTGGCTCTGACCACCAGAACGACTCTCAACACAGCCACGCTTGATGCGTTCCACTCGTCCATCGAGGACTATTGGCGACGCGACGATCAGCACGGCGGTGCGGCACTCAGGCCGGCGATCGTGGGACAGCTGCGTTATGTGGTGGGGCTCCTGGAGGAGAACCGGCATGCCGCCATCCAGAACGGCCTCTACGGCGTCGCGGCTGAGCTGGCGCGCCTGGCCGGATGGACCTACTTTGACGCTCGCCAGTACAACCAGGCCCGTGCCTACTTCACCGAGGCATTGCAACTGGCCAAGGAGAGCGACGACCGCCAGATCATGGCCAACATCCTGTCCTGTATGAGTCTGCAGGCGACCTACCAGGACAAGCCCGCGGACTCACTCGCCTTCGTGACCGCCGCCCAGGACCAAGCTCGTTCGGCGCTGGCCACCACCCCACGCGTCCTGTCGATGCTGTCCATACGCGAAGCCTTCGCACACGCCACGCTCGGCAACAGGAACTCCACCAACCGGGCCCTCGGAGAGGCCCGTCACCACTTCGAGCAGATCCGGGCAAGCGATCACGATCCATCGTGGATCAGCTACTTCGACGAGCCGAAGCTCATTGTGGATACCGGCATCGCGCACGGGCGATTGGGCGAGGCCGCGACGGCGGAACCTCTCATCGCGGACGCGATGCGCCGGGAGGACCACGCCAACCAGCGAGGCCGCGCGTTCCACTCGTTCTGGCTGGCACGAACCCAGTTGGAACAGGGCAAGATCGATCAGGCATGCCACACGGCCACACAAGCCCTGGAGTCTGCACGTGCCGTGGCGTCCGAGCGCGTGACAGGCCATCTCAGAGAGTTTTACGTCCAGTTGACCCCGCACAGGCAGGAGCCCATAGTCCTGGCCTTCGAGGCACGGCTACGGGCACTCCTGCCGTCTGTCAGCGGATCGATTCATCCATGAGCAGGTAGAGGAGACCGACGAGCGATCCACTGCTCACGATCTCCTTCCGGTCGATCATTCCTCGTACCTCTGAGAGAGGAATCCACTCGATGCGGTCCGACTCGTTCTTCTCGGTCGGCGGCCCCGCGTAGGTGGCGCCATCGATGCGGAAGACATGGTGCTGCGAGTCGGTGATCCCGTTGGCAGGTTCGGCGTAGATCAGAGGTTTGACGGGCCAGGCTGGTAGCCCGTCTCCTCCTGGACTTCACGCGCCGCTGCCTCTTCGGGGGTTTCGCCATCCTCGACCAAGCCCATGGGCAACTCCCAGGCCCAGGACGACGTAATGAAGCGGTGCCGCCACATCAGAGGACCTCTCGGCGATCGTTCACCACGGCGGCAACGGCCAGATGCCGAAGGCGCACGACGTGGTACTCCCACCTGCGTCCGTCAGGCTGCTGAACGTCGACCAGACACAGATTCACCCACTTGTTGGTGTAGACCTGTCGTTCACCGTGGGCCTTCCACTCCATACCTGCGGCCCCTCTCGATCGGTCTCCAGGATCTCAGACGGATCGGAGAGGGGACGCAAGTTCGGCTCTCTTCGCGTCAGTTTGACGAGACTCTCCCCTCGCCGCCTACGTCCAGACGACCGCCAGAGCTCCTAGCCCCTCCCCCGTACGTCGGGGCACCCACACAGCTTGACGCCTAGCCGGTTGACCAACTCTCGCCGTGCCGCGCCTTCGACACACCCAGTCACTCGGCGCTCTCGTTCAGGCTGAAACCACCCAGGGAACACCACTAGGCCCCCAGTTCAACATGGGGACTAAAGTCCCCTTTCCCATTGAGCCTAAGGTCCCGTTCTTTACTTATCCCTCATTTCGGGGGTGCAACTATCGACCCGATGTGGGATGTTGCTCTGGACCCCAAGTCGCAGGTCAACCAACCCGACTTGGAGATGTAATCCACCCGCTACCGAATTCCATCGGGGAGAGTTGAAATGGAAATCAGTGGGACTGCGTCACCCCTAAGGCTCAGCAGACGGCATCCTCGGCTGCTGATCGCAGCAGCAATTACCGCTCTCGCGGTGCTGTTCCTCAGCATCGGGCCAGCGGCACCCGCACATGCCGCGTCCAAGCGTGTCTGCGCACCCTCCAAGAAGTGCGTGACGACAAAGAAGTACTGCCCTCCCGGATCGAAGTGCGGAAAGCGCGTCTTCAAGGAAGTCCCTAAGAGCCAGTACTGCTCTTCGTCAGTTGGTTGCTTCACTTACAAGGGCAAGAACTACCGCTACATTGGCGGCCCTTCCCTGACTTCGAAGCAGCAGCAACAGGTTTGGAAATGTGCAGCTTCGCTGGGCGTGACGGGGCTTGGCGCAGCCGTCGCGACCGGCCCTGTAGGAGTCACCATCCTTGGTGTTGCCGTGTCCCTTTGGGGATGCACGTGATCCACGGTGTATCGGTCGTAGATCTAGCGCGACGCTAGGGCACGATGCCGCCAGCCCACTGAATCAAGTAGGGCCACCACGCGGAGGAGGGGCCCACCCGCATCGGGTGGGCCCCTCCTCTTCCGTTCGAGATCACTCGCCCAGCTCAATACCCAGTCCCTCGGCCAGCTCCCGCAGAACTTCATCAGGGATCTTCGGTGTCTTGGCTGCCTGCCGACTCGCCCAGAGGTCCAGCTCTTCATCCATAGCGGCCTTGACCTGCACCTTCTCCAAGTGTCTTGACGCCAGTAACTGACGCCGGACATCAGCCACTTGCGGAGCTTGGTGCCGTAGCCGTCACCCTCGTCGCCGGTGCCTTCCACCGGCGTGGGTCCTGTCGGGGCGGTGGTCTCGCCGCGGGCCGCCTTCTCCCTCGCCTCCGCGATGAGTTCGGCGGGGCGGTTGATGCCCGCCTTCACCCCCACGTCGACGGTGGGCTTGCCCGCGAAGCGGGGCTTGTCCCGTACGGGGACGTCGTGCGCGAACACGACTGCGTCGGCGGCCGCGATGACCTCGGGGTCCAGCCGCGTGAAACCGGCCGAGCCCTGGGTCTCGACCGTCAGTTCCACACCTGCGTCGCGGGCCGCGTTCTCCAGGGACTCCGCCGCCATGTAGGTGTGGGCGATGCCCGTGGGGCAGGAGGTGACGGCGACGATCCTGAACGCGGGAGCCTCGTCGGCCGGCGCCTCCGGGGACGGCTCATCGGCACCGGGGGCCGAGCCCACCCGTTCCGCCCCGGCGGAACCGCTGCCCACAGCGGGAGCGGGCTCCTCGCCGCTGATCAAGCGCGCCGCCGCGGCAGCATCGTCCGCACCCCGCAAAGCCCCCGTCCATCAGCTGTCGTGCCAGCGACGACAGGATCGTCAGGTGGGCGTCGTCCGCGCCGGCCGGGGCCGCGATCAGGAAGATCAGGTCGGCGGGGCCGTCGGGGGCGCCGAAGTCGATGCCCCTGGCCGAGCGGCCGAAGGCCAGGGTCGGCTCGGTGACATGGGCGCTGCGGCAGTGCGGAATGCCGATGCCGCCGTCCAGGCCGGTCGGCATCTGGGCCTCGCGGGCCGCCACGTCGGCGAGGAATCCCTCCAGGTCGGTCACCCGGCCCAGCGCCACCATGCGCTCGGCGAGCGAGCGGGCCGCGGCTTCCTTGGTTTCTGCGGACAGGTCGAGTTCGAGGTCGACCAGGTCCGCAGTGATCATGTCGGTCATCGCGGGCTCCTTCGCACGCGTATCGCCCGGTGGGCGGGGGCTGTCGGGGGGGTCGGCGGGAGGCGGGTTCATACGGCGGGCTCCGTCAGTACGCGGTTCAGCGGGACCTCGTCGGTCACCGTGACCGCGTCCGGTGCCAGGTCCGAAGGCGACGGCATGACGCTGCCGGGGAGCTGGACGGCGGCGGCGCCGTGCGCCACGGCGGAGGCGAGCGCCGCCGGGCCCGTACCGCCCGCGATCAGGAAGCCGGCGAGCGAGGAGTCGCCCGCGCCGACGTTGCTGCGCACCACGTCGACGGGGGCGCTCGCGAAGTACGCGCCCGACGCGTCGACCAGGAGCTGGCCGTCGGCGCCGAGGCTGGCGAGGACGGCGCGGGCGCCCCATTCGCGCAGTTCCTCCGCCGCCTCGACCGCGTCGCCGACCGTGGCGAGCGGGCGGCCCACGGCCTCCGCGAGTTCCTCGGCGTTCGGCTTGACGACGTCGGGGCGCTCCGCGAGCGCGGCGCGCAGGGCGGGGCCCGAGGTGTCCAGGGCGATCCGGGCGCCCGCGGCGTGCGCGCGGGCCACCAGCTCGGCGTACCAGGAGGGCCGCAGGCCGCGCGGCAGGCTGCCGCAGCAGGCGATCCAGTCGGCGCCCGCCGACCGCTCGCCGACCGTGGCGATGAGCGACTCGCGCTCGGCGTCCGACAGTTCGGGGCCCGGTGCGTTGATCTTCGTGAGGGTGCCGTCCGGCTCGGCGACCGCGATGTTGGACCGGGTCTGGCCCGCGACCGGGACCGGGGCAGCCTCGATGCCCTGTTCGTCGAGGAGCTGGGCGACGAGCGCGCCGGGCGCGCCGCCGAGCGGCAGTACGGCGACCGTCCGCACGCCCGCGGCGGCCACGGCCCGCGAGACGTTGACGCCCTTGCCGCCCGGGTCCATGCGGTCGCCGGTGGCGCGGACGACCTCGCCGCGGTCGAGGGAGGGGACCTCGTAGGTGCGGTCGAGGGAGGGATTCGGGGTGACGGTGAGGATCATGCGCGTACTACTTCCGTGCCTGCGGCCTCGATGGCCGCGGCGTCGTCGGGGGCGAGGCCGGTGTCGGTGATCAGGAGGTCGACGTCGGCGAGGCCGCCGAAGCGCGCGAAGTGCCCCTGGCCGTGCTTGGCGGAGTCCGCGAGCAGCACGACGCGGCGCGCGGCGGCGACGGCCGCGCGCTTCACGGCGGCCTCGGCGAGGTCGGGGGTGGTCAGGCCGCCCTCGGCGGAGAAGCCGTTGGCGGCGAGGAAGAGGACGTCGGCGCGGATCTCGCCGTACGCGCGCAGGGCCCAGGCGTCGACGGCCGCGCGCGTACGCTGCCTGACCCGGCCCCCGATGAGGTGCAGCTGGATGCCGGGGTGGTCGGCGAGGCGGGCCGCGGTCGGCAGTCCGTGGGTGACGACGGTGAGCGTCGACTCCAGCGGGAGCGCAGCGGCGAGCCGCGCGACGGTCGATCCGGCGTCGAGGATGATGCTGCCCTCCGCGGGCAGCTCGGCGAGTGCGGCGCGGGTGATGCGGTCCTTCTCGTCGGCGGCCGTGCCCTCGCGCTCGGCGAGGTCGGGCTCGAAGTCGAGCCGCCCCGCCGGTATGGCGCCGCCGTGCACCCTGCGTACGAGTCCGGCCCGGTCGAGGGCCTTCAGATCGCGCCGGATGGTCTCCGCGGTGACCTTGAACTCCTCGGCGAGGGAGAGCACGTCGACCCGCCCGCCGTCGCGGGCGAGCCGCAGGATCTCCTGCTGTCGCTCCGGTGCGTACATGTCCGTTTGCCTCCGCCGCATGCCCGAACGTGTGGTTTCACTCGGAGGCTACGGCTGGATTTCCGGAAAGTAAACAGATTCGGGGGCCGTACGGACACAAACGGACTTCAGTCCCGAGGAGGCGCTCCCCTTGGACCCGGCGCGCGCGGGGCCTACGGCCAGGGGAAGGCGTCCAGCGCCCCGAGGCAGCGCGTCGCGAGCGCGGCGAGCCCGTCCTCGCCCGCGGCCGGGGCGTCGCCCGCGGCCCAGGACTCGACGGCCACCCGCACCGCGGCGCTGGCGACGCCGGCCGCGAGGCGCAGCTCGGGCGAGGGCGCGTCGGCGGACACCCGTTCCATCAGGAGCGCGAGCAGCGTCTCCTCCGACGCGCGGCACGCGTCCGCCCACACCGCGCGCAGCGCCGGGCTCTCCGCCGCCATGCGCAGCAGCGCGCGCACCCAGTCCAGGGACTCCACGGCCGCGGTGTCCCCGGCGGCGAGCGCGTCCGCCACCGCGTGCCGCAGCGCCTCGGGCACCGAGAGCCCGTCCGGGGCGCGGCGCACGGCCTCGGCCCACTGCTGCGCGCCCGCGGCGAAGAGCGGCGCGACCGCTTCCTCCTTGGTGGCGAAGTAACGGTAGAAGGTGCGCGGCGCGACGCCCGCGGCCCTGGCGATGTCCTCGGCACGGGCGGCCCGCAGCCCGTCCGCGACGAAGAGCGACGCCGCCGTGCGGGCGATGTCCAGGCGGGTCTCGTTCTTGCGTCGCTCCGTCAGCGAACGTGCAGGCATGTCAGGCAGGTTATGCCAGCCCGACGCCAGGGCTTTGAAGTCACATACTGCCCGTGTGGCAGAATCTGCCACCGTAAGGCGCGGTGCGGGCAGCGCGCATCCGCGCACGCGGTGCGAGCAAGAGGTGGCAAACAGCGGTGCGTCGTCGGCAGTTCCTTCTCCACACGGCCGGTCTCACCGGCGCCACCGCGCTCGGCACCGCCGGCCTCAGCGCCTGCTCCGCGGAGACGGACACCCCTCTCAAACTCCTGGTCGCCAGCTACGACCAGAGCGTGGGCTCCTCGATCGGCGACCAGTGGGGCAGCGTCATCAAGGCCTTCGAGAAGGCCCACCCGGACATCAGGATCGCCCTCGAACGCATCCCGTTCGGCAAGCTCGACCAGACCCTCGCCCGGCGCGTGAAGGACGGTGACGCGCCGGACATCGCGCAGTCCAACTTCTTCGCGCCCTACGCCGAGGACGGCAAGCTCTACGGCGCGTCCGACCTCTTCGACGTGCGCACCGAGGGCGATTTCATCCGCTCGTACGCGGAGGCGGGCATGGTCAGCCGCGTCCAGTACGGCATGCCGTTCCTCGCCAGCACGCCCCGGCTCTTCTACAACAAGGCCCTCTTCAAGCAGGCCCGCGTCAAGGCCCCCCGCTCCTGGGCCGAACTGCGCGACGCCGCGCGGGCCTTGAAGGCGATCGGCATCGAGACCCCCTACGGCCTCCAGCTCGGCCCCGAGGCCGCCGAGGACGAGGTGCTCGCCTGGCTGCTCGCGGACGGCGGCGGCTACGCGGGCCTCACCGGCTACGACTTCGCCAACCCCAGCAACATCGACACCCTGACCTGGCTGCGCGACAACCTCGTCGAACCGGGCCTCGCGGGCCCTGACCCGGCGGCGCTGACGAGGACCGACGCGTACGCCCAGTTCCTGCGCGGCAAGATCGGCATGATGATCGCGCACCCGGTCCTGATGGGCGCGGCGGACAAGGCCAAGTTCCCCTACGCGCACGCCGCGTTCCCCAAGAAGCTCGGCGGCGCGGCGCCGCCGGTCGGTCTCAACGACTGGCTGATGGCGTTCAAGCAGAACGGGCGGCGCGAGCAGTGCGGGACGTTCATGAGCTTCCTGTACGGCCGCAAGACCGCGATGGCGTACGGCGGCGGGCAGTCGGCGCTGCCCGTCACCAGCTCGGCGTCCGACGCGCTGCGCAAGGACCCCGGGCAGCGGCCCATGTGGGACTTCATCGACCAGATGCCGCTGGCCCAGTTCCAGCCGACGAATCTCGGGTCGTGGCCCGAGGTACGCGGGGCTGTCCGTAAGCGGATTGGCTCCGCGGTTGCCGTGGGCGGCAGCCCTAAGGCGGTCCTGGAGGACCTGGACGCTGCCGCGGTGCAGGCCGAGCTTTAGGGCCTTTCGGGTTGAGTGATCCCCGCGGGCCGCAGGGGCTGGGCGCGCAGTTCCCCGCGCCCCTCAGCCGCACGTCTGCCCGCGCCCTCGTATGGGCGCGGGCAGACGTCGTCCTGCGGCGATCAGGGAGTCAACGCGGGCTCCTTGGACGGCAGTTCGCCCTCCCGTACGGGAGTGTCGTCCGCGGCGCCCTCCACGTGCTGGCGCGGCTTGGCGGGGAGGGCGAACATCAGGACGAAGATGGCGCCCAGTACGGCCGCGACCCACCACAGCGCGTGCTGGAAGCCGGACACGAACTCCACGGGGATCCTGGCCGGTGCGACCCGCTCGTCGATCACTCCGAAGAACACCACGGAGACCAGGCCGAGGCCGAGCGCGGTGCCCATCTGCTGCACGGTGTTGATGAGCCCGGAGGCCGAACCCGCGTGCTCCTTCGGGACGTTCGAGAGGACGGCGTCCGTCAGCGGGGCCACGATCAGGCCCATGCCGATACCCATCACGGTCAGCGGCAGCGCCATCTGCCAGGACGCGATGTCCGTGCCGTACCGGTCGGCCTCCCAGATGTAGAGCAGGACGCCCACGGCCATCGCGAGGGCGCCCGCCTGGAGCACCTTGCGGCCGAAGCGCGGCACCAGCTGCTGCACGGAGATGCCGGCCGCCGCCGAGACGGCGATGGAGAACGGCACGCCGGTCAGGCCCGCGCGCAGGGCGGACCAGCCGAGGCCGATCTGCATGTACAGCGTCCAGACCAGGAAGAAGATGCCCATCACCACGCCGAACACGGTCTGCACGGCGATGCCCGCGGCGAAGCTCTTCACCTTGAACAGGGAGAGCTCCACGAGCGGCGAGCCGTCCTTGGCCGCCTTGTACCTCTCGTACGCGACCAGGGCGCCGAAGACGACGAGGGCGCCGGCCATCATGACGTAACCCCACACGGGCCAGCCCAGCTCCCGGCCGCGGGTGAGCGGGTAGAGCATCATCAGCAGGCCGAGGGTGACGAGGACGACGCCGACGATGTCCAGCTTGAGGGCCCTGGGCGCCTTGGACTCGGTGATGAACTTGCGTCCCAGGATGAGTCCCGCGATGCCGACCGGCAGGTTGATGAGGAAGATCGGGCGCCACTCCAGGCCGAGGATGTTCCACTCGGTGAGCAGCGCGCCGAGCAGCGGTCCGGAAACCGCGCCGAGGCCGACGATCATGCCGAAGAGGCCGAAGACCTTGCCGCGCTCGTGCGCCGGGAACGTCGCGTGCACGATCGAGAGCACCTGCGGCACCATCAGCGAGGCCATGGCGCCCTGGAGGATGCGCGAGGCGACCAGCATCTCCGGGTTGGCCGCGAAGCCGCAGAGCGCGGAGGCCACGGTGAAGCCGGCGATTCCTATCAGGAACAGCCGCTTGCGGCCGTGGATGTCGCCGAGCCGCCCGCCCGTGATGAGCCCGGCGGCGAAGGCCAGCGTGTAGCCCGCGGTGATCCACTGGATCTGGCTGAAGGTGGCGCCGGCGTCACGCTGGATCGACGGGATCGCGATGTTGACGATGGTGACGTCGACCAGGTCCATGAAGGCGGCGGTCATCACGATGGCCAGCGCGAACCAGCGTCGCCGGTCGCCGGCGGGTGCCGGTGTTCCGGGGTCGGAAAGGGTGCTCGGTGAAGTCATGCCGCAAGGCTAGAGGCCCTATAGGACAGTGCTTGACCTAGTTCTCCGGCATCCTGGGCGGCGTGACGCGACGGGCGGTACGTACGGGCAGGAAGGCGGGTGGGCGGTGCGTGACGGTGGGCGGTTCGGGGCGGTCGGCGGTTCGGGCGGGGCGGTCGGCGGGGACGGGTGGCACGGGACGGACGCGGGCGTGCGTGAGGACGGATGGCACGGGACGGACGTGGGCGTGCGTGACGACGGGTGGCACGGGGGCGGGCGGCGCATGACGGGCGACGGGACGGACGCGGAGGCGGGCGGCGCATGACGGGTGACGGTACGGCGGCGGGGACCGACACGCCCGCACGGCTCTTCCAGCTCCTCTCCCTCCTCCAGACGCCCCGCGAGTGGCCCGGCGCCGAGCTCTCCGAGCGGCTCGGGGTCAGCAGGCGCACCGTGCGGCGCGACATCGACCGGCTGCGGGACCTCGGCTATCCGGTGCGGGCCAGCCAGGGTGCGGCAGGCGGCTACCGGCTCGTCGCGGGCAAGGCGATGCCGCCGCTGGTCCTCGACGACGAGGAGGCGGTGGCGATCGCCGTGGGGCTGCGGGCCGGGGCGGGGCACGCGGTGGAGGGCATCGAGGAGGCGTCGGTGCGGGCGCTCGCCAAACTGGAACAGGTCCTGCCGGGCCGGCTGCGCCACCGGGTCTCCGCGCTGCAGATCGCCACGACGCCGCTGACCAGCGGGGACGGGGCGAGCATCGCGCCGGAGACGCTGACGGTGATGGCGTCGGCCGCGGCGGGCCACGAACGCCTCCGGTTCGCCTACCGGGCGGGCGACGGCACGGAGTCGCGGCGCCTGGCCGAGCCCTACCGGCTGGTCTCGACCGGGCGGCGCTGGTACCTCGTGGCGTACGACATCGACCGGGAGGACTGGCGCACGTTCCGGGTGGACCGGGTGTCCGAGCCCTTCGCGACGGGGGCGCGGTTCGTGCCGCGGGAGCTCCCCAAGGGGGACGCGGCGGAGTTCATCCGCGATTCGATGTGGCACGGCCGCAAGGAGTCGTACGACCTGGACGTCACGTTCGCCGCGCCCGCGGAGTTCGTCGCGGCGCGGCTGCCCAGGGCGCTCGGCACGGTGACCTCTCTGGACGCCACCACGTGCCGCCTTCGCGGCACGTCGACGGACTCCATCGAGTGGCTGGCCCTCCGCCTCTCCCTCACGGACTGCGACTTCACGATCCACGGCCCGCCGCCGCTGATCGCCCACGTGTCGTCCTTGTCGGCGCGGCTGGGGCGGGCGGCGGCGCCCCGGGGTGACAGCTCCCCGCCCCTACCTGATCCGCCGGACTCGCGCGGCCCGGGGTGACAGCGCCCTGCCCTCACCGGATCCGTTCGACAGGCGCGGCCCGGGGTGACAGCACCCCGCCCTCACCGGATCCGTTCGACAGGCGCGGCCCGGGGTGACAGCACCGCCGCTCCTACCTGCCCCCGTTCTCCAGGCGCCACCCCGGGCTGACAGCACCGCCGCTCCGCGGCGGATCATTCCCACCCGCCCACCCAACACTCCGCACCGGGCTGCGGGGGTGGGGAGCAGCGCCGCTGGGAACCACAGGTCTGCCTCCGGGTGGGAGCGACCGTCCCGCGCCCGCCTTCCGGGTGGGAGCAACGGGTGGGTGGGCGGGAACGACGCGCGCAGCGCGAAAACCACCCCGGGCAGCAGCAACCGCCCCTCATCCACCCTCCGGGTAGGAGCAACGGGCGGGCGGGTGGGAAAGGCGCGCGCAGCGCGGGAAGGACTCCCGGCGGGAGAGACCCGCACCGCACGCCCCCAGAGAAACCCCTCCGAGCGCGAAGGACCCCGGTGCCGGGGGGGGATGGCACCGGGGTCCGGTCACATGGGGGCGTTCGAGTCCGGCCGACTAGGCCGCCGCGTCGAAGCCCGTGTCCCTCGCCAGCTTCTTCAGTTCGAGGAGCGCGTGCTTCTCGATCTGGCGGATGCGCTCGCGGGTGAGGCCGTGTTCCTTGCCGACCTCCGTCAGCGTGCGCTCCCGGCCGTCCTCTATGCCGTACCTCATCTTGATGATGGAGGCCGTGCGCTGGTCGAGGCGGCCGATCAGGCCGTCCAGTTCCTCGCTGCGCAGCAGCGAGAGGACGGACTGCTCGGGCGAGACCGCCGAGGTGTCCTCGAGGAGGTCGCCGAACTGGGTGTCGCCGTCGTCGTCCACGCCCATGTTGAGCGAGACCGGGTCGCGGGCCCAGTCCAGGACGTCGACCACGCGCTCGGGCGTGGAGGACAGCTCCGCGGCGATCTCCGCGGGCTCCGGCTCCCGCCCGTTCTCCCGGTTGAACTCGCGCTGGACGCGGCGGATCCGGCCCAGCTCCTCGACCAGGTGGACGGGGAGGCGGATGGTGCGCGACTGGTCGGCTATGGACCGCGTGATGGCCTGGCGGATCCACCACGTGGCGTACGTGGAGAACTTGAAGCCCTTGGCGTAGTCGAACTTCTCGACCGCGCGCACCAGGCCCGCGTTCCCCTCCTGGATCAGGTCGAGCAGCGGCAGGCCGCTGCGCGGATAGCGGCGGGCGACCGCGACGACGAGCCGGAGGTTCGAGCGGATGAAGACGTCCTTGGCCCGCTCACCGTCGGCGACGAGGGCTTCGAGCTCCTCGCGGCCCGCGGTGACCTTGCTGTCCTCGACCTCGCCGTCGAGGATCTTCCGGGCGTACACACCCGCCTCGATGATCTGGGACAGCTCGACTTCCTTGGCGGCGTCGAGAAGCGGCGTACGCGCGATCTCGTCGAGGTACATGCCGACCAGGTCGCGGTCGGCGATCTCCCCGCCTACGGCGCGAACACTGCGTGCCGCGTCGGTCTCGCCGGAGGCGGACTTACGACGGGCGACGGCACGGGTTGCCATGCGTGCTCCCTTGCGATGAGTGCGGTCTGGTCGGCCCCATTTCTGGGTCCTCTGTGGTGGATGGCACACCCTCGGGTGCCCTGCATCCGATGGAAACAACGACTGGAATCCGGACAGAATTCCCAAGCCGCCCATCTTTTTTCCTGACGTTGCAGTACCCTGTGCCGCCACAAGGGGAGGCCGGATGCCGTCGGGACCGGAAGAGGTGCAGGTCAGGCCGGGGGTCGAGGCCGATCTCAAGGCCCTCACGGACATCTACAACCACTACGTACGTGAGACGGCCGTCACCTTCGACACCGTCGCCTTCCTGCCGGAAGAGCGCCGCCCTTGGCTGCTCTCCCACCTCAAAGACGGCCCCCACCGCCTGATGGTTGCCCGTGAGCGGGATTCGGCCGCCCGCCCCGGCCGGCTGCTCGGGTACGCCACCAGTAGCCCTTTCCGACCCAGGCCCGCCTACTCCACCTCGGTGGAAGTGAGTGTCTACTGCGCGCCGGACGCGGCGGGCCGCGGCATCGGGACCCTGCTCTACAAGGCCCTCTTCGAGGCCCTCGCGGACGAGGACCTGCACCGCGCGTACGCGGGCGTGGCGCAGCCGAACGAGGCGTCGGTGCGGCTGCACGAGCGGTTCGGCTTCCGGCACGTGGGGACGTACGGGGAGGTGGGCAGGAAGTTCGGCCGCTACTGGGACGTCGCCTGGTACGAGCTGCCTCTCGGCCGAGGACCACGGACCTAGGGCCGCAGCCCGTTACGGACGGGCAGGCCGGGCGCCTACCGTCCCGGCATGACCGACACGACAGGCACCCTCGACGAGGCCCTCCAGCGGCTGCACACCAGCGGGCCCGAGCGGCTCGGGCGGCTCACCAACCACGCCCCGATGGCCGTCGAGGCGCTCGCCGCGCGCGGGCGGCCGGGCGCGGTCCACCGGTGGCTCGATCTCTACGCCCCGAAACTGGAGGAGTTTCCGGCCCGCGTCGCCCCGGTCACCGACGCCGACCTGCGCAGCGCGCTCGGCGACCCGCGCAGGGCCGCCGACTGGATCGACTACTTCGTACGCCGTATCGCCGAGGCCTCCGACGAGGCGCGGCCCTGGCGCGAGGTGCTCGCCGAGTGGTGGCCGCGGCTGCTGCCGGGGATGTACGGCGGCTCGACGCATCCGGTGATCCGGGTGGGGCACGCCGTCCGCACCCTCGAAGCGGGCGGGGTGACCGAGCCGCGCCTCACCGAGCTCGCGCACGGCCTCGGCTACTGGGCCGCCCGGCACCGCACGGTCACCGGCTTCGCGCTCCTGCCGGGCGCCGACGGGGCGGCCGACGCGCTGGACGCGGTGCCGCCGATCGCCGACCGGGCCGAGGGCAGCTTCCCCGACCGCCTCGCCCGGGTCGGCGCCCTGCCGGTGTGGGCCGTGGCGGTGGACGATCCCGAGGAGGCCCGGCGCAGGCTGACCGAGCTGGTCCGGGCGGCGACGCACCGGTACGCCACGCACGGGCACGGCGAGGAGACGATGCTGGTGCACGCCGCGACGGCGCCCAACGCCGTGCTCCGGACCCTTCCCGCCCTGCCCCGCGCCCTGTGGGTGCCGAGCCTGCGGGCGGCCTGGACGGCGTCCGCGGCCGTCACCGCCATGTACGCGCCGGATGCTCCCGTCGCGTACGAGGCGCCGGGCACCTTCGGTGCGCAGGAGGTCTTCGAGCGGGCGCTCGCGCACGGGGACGAGCACGTCATCAAGTTCGCGGACACGGCGTTGGACGTCGGGGACGAGGGTGCCTTGGCGGCGGCCTCGCGGGCGGTCGAGCTCAGCGAGCCGCTTGGGTGAGGGCTCTTTCAGCTGCGGGCCGCTGGGGCCGGGCGCGCAGTTCCCCGCGCCCCTGAGGGGCGCCCCTCAGCCGAACTGCACCGACCTCTTCGCGAGCCCCATCCAGAACCCGTCGATCACGCTCCGCTGGCCGCCCAGGTCCCCCGCCGCGTCCGCCGCGCCGAGCGTCACGAAGAGCGGGGCGAAGTGCTCGGTGCGCGGGTGGGCCAGCTGGCCCGCCGGGGACTTGTGGCCGAAGTCGAGGAGCGCGTCCACGTCGCCCGCCTCCAGGGCCTCGTGGCCCCACGCGTCGAACTCCGCGGACCAGCCGGGGATGCCGCCCTGGCGCAGCGCGGCCAGGTTGTGCGTGAAGAAGCCGCTGCCGACGATCAGCACGCCCTCGTCGCGCAGCGGCGCCAGCTTGCGGCCGATGTCCATGAGGCGGCGCGGGTCGAGGGTCGGCAGGGAGATCTGGAGCACGGGGATGTCGGCGTCCGGGTACATCTCCACCAGCGGGACGTACGCCCCGTGGTCGAGGCCCCGGTCCGGCACGTCCTGCACGGGCGTGCCGGGGGCGTGCAGCAACGCGCGTACGGAGGCGGCGAGTTCGGGTGCGCCGGGGGCCGCGTACGTCACCTCGTAGTAGTGCTCGGGGAAGCCCCAGAAGTCGTACACGAGGGGCAGCGTCTCGGTGGCGCCGAGCGCGAGCGGGGCCTCCTCCCAGTGGGCGGAGACCATGAGGATCGCCCGGGGGCGCGGCAGCTCGGCCGACCAGGCGGCGAGTTCGCCGGGCCAGACGGGGTCGTCGGCGAGCGGCGGGGCGCCGTGGCTGAGGTACAGGGCGGGCATGCGGGTCATCGCGCACCTCCAGGAGGACGGCCGAGATCTCGTAGAGGAAATACGCCCTACGAAGCACTGGATACTTGAACTCTCAAGCTCTACGGTCCCAGCGTACGTGTGGTTTGTTCAAGATTCAAGAAAGGGCCTCGTACAGTGGAGTACATGGATACGGCACCCACTCCGCCCCCGGCCGCCGAGCCGCGCTGGCTGGACGGCGACGAACAGCGCGTTTGGCGGGTCTACCTTCAGGCGACCACTCTCCTCGACGACCACCTCGATCGCCAGCTCCAGCGCGACGCGGGCATGCCGCACATGTACTACGGCCTATTGGTCCAGTTGTCCGACGCCCCCCGGCGGCGGCTGCGGATGACCGAGCTGGCCAAGAACATGAAGATCACCCGCTCCCGGCTCTCGCACGCGATCGCGCGCCTGGAGAAGAGCGGCTGGGTGCGGCGCGAGGACTGTCCTTCGGACAAGCGCGGGCAGCTCGCGATCCTCACGGACGACGGCTTCGACGTACTGAGCAGGACCGCCCCCGGGCACGTCAGCGCGGTCCGCCAGGCGCTCTTCGACCGGCTCACCCCGGAACAGCAGAAGTCCCTCGGCGAGATCATGACGATCGTCGCCGAGGGACTTCAGCCGAAGGAGGCCGGGGCGGACCTCCCCTGGCTCCGTTAGGCGGGGAACGCTCCGCTGTGGTGGGCGGGTTCGGGAACCGCGGCCCGCTCGGGCTGAGCGCGCAGTTCCCCGCGCCCCTGAAGAGGCGCCTACGCCGTCACGTCAGTGAGCCATCACCGGCACCTTCAGCTCGTCCTCCACACCGTCGTCCGACGAACCGGCGGAGGCCGAAGTGCCGCCCTGCGCACCCGTGTTGATGAGCGTCGCCGCGATCAGCGCGGAGACCGTCAGGATGCCGACCGCCCACCAGATCGCGCTGGTGTAGCCCTCGACCATGGCCTGCGCCTGGAGGAGCTTCGGGTTGGTGGCGCCCAGGGACGCGTGGTCCGTGAGGTACGCGGTGGTCGCCGAAGCGGCGATGGTGTTCAGGAGGGCCGTGCCGATGGCGCCGCCGACCTGCTGCGAGGTGTTGACCATCGCGGAGGCGACACCCGCGTCACGGGCCTCGACGCCGTGCGTGGCCAGGGACATGGCGGGCATGAACGCCGTACCCATGCCGAGGCCCAGCATCAGCTGCGCGGGCATGATCAGACCGGCGTACGAGCTGCCGATCTCCAGCTGCGTCAGGAGCAGCATTCCGAGGGCGGCGAGCAGGAAGCCCGGGGCCATCAGGAGCCGCGGCGGGACGCGGGTCATCAGGCGGGCGCCGATCTGCGTGGAGCCCGTGATCATGCCGACGATCATCGGCAGGAAGGCGAAGCCGGTCTTGACCGGCGAGTAGCCCTTGACGATCTGAAGGTAGTACGTGAGGAACAGGAACAGGCCGAACATCGCGATGACCGCGAGGCCGAGCGACATGTAGACGCCGCCGCGGTTGCGCTCGGTCAGGACGCGCAGCGGGAGCAGCGGCGACTTGACCTTGGCCTCGGTGAGGACGAACGCGGCGAGCAGCACGGCGGACGCGACGAACATCGTGACCGTCACGCTGTCCGACCAGCCGGCGGACTCGGCGCGGGTGAAGCCGTAGACGAGCGCGACCAGACCCAGGGTGGAGAGGACCACGCCGGGGATGTCGAGCGGCGAGCGGTTGCGGCCGCCGGCCGGCTCACGGATGACGAAGTACGCGCCGAGGGCGGCGACCACCGCGAACGGGATGTTGACGAAGAAGGTCCAGCGCCAGTTCAGGTACTCGGTGAGGAAGCCGCCGAGGATCAGGCCCACGGCGCCGCCGCCACCGGCGATCGCGCCGTAGATGCCGAACGCCTTGGCGCGCTCCTTGGCGTCGGTGAACATCACCGCGAGCAGCGAGAGCGCGGCGGGCGCGAGCAGCGCGCCGAACACGCCCTGGAGCGCGCGGGCACCGAGCATCATGGCCTCGCCGGTCGCGGCGCCGCCCAGCGCGGAGGCCGCGGCGAAGCCGATCAGGCCGGTCACGAAGGTGCGCTTGCGGCCCCACAGGTCGGCGATGCGGCCACCGAAGAGCAGCAGTCCGCCGAAGGCGAGCGCGTAGGCCGTGATGACCCACTGGCGGTTGCCGTCGGATATGCCGAGGTCCTGCTGGGCCGAGGGCAGCGCGATGTTCACGATGGTGGCGTCGAGGACGACCATCAGCTGGGCGAGCGCGATGAAGATCAGCGCTTTCCAGCGGTTGGAGTCAGGCCCTGAATCGGGCTTGAGGGCTGTTTCAGACATGGAGGTAGCCACCTAGCGGTACGGAGTGCGAAAAAACGGAGTAAGAAGCTCTGCGGAGGGTCCTGCCGGTACTGCGGAAGGTCAGTGCTGCCGGAGCGCCTCCAAGGTCGCCGCCGCGCCCGGAAGCTCCGAGCGGGCGGGCGCCATCAGACCGTCGAGGAACAGCTGAAGATGACGGTGGACGAAGCCGTCCATGTCCGGGCAGGCCGTGCCCGGCAGCGGCCGGCCCAGCTGGGAGATGGCCACCATCAGGTCACCGACGGCGATGTCGGTGCGCAGCTGTCCCGCCTCGCGGGCGCGTCCCATGAGGTCCTCGACGGACCCCTCGAGGCGCTCCCTGGCGTCGAGCAGATCGGGGTGGTGCGGGTCGAAGCCGACGGAGAGGATCGGGCACAGGGCGCCGATCCGCTCGTCGGCCGCGGCGTGCACGAAGGTGCGCAGCGTCCCGAACGCGTCCTCGCCCGCGTCGACCGCGGCCAGGGCCCGGTCGACCTGCGCCACGAGGCGGTCGGTCACCGAAAGGACGACCTGGCGCGCCAGCTCCTCGCGGTCGGCGAAGTGCCGGTAGACCGTGGCGTTGCCGACGCCCGCACGGCGCGCGACCTCGTCGAGCGGGACGTCGGCCCCGTGCTCGACGAACATCTCGCGCGCGGCGACGACGATCCGCTCCCGGTTGCGCAAGGCGTCCGCCCGCGGGCGGGGGACTCGGCGCTGCGGTGCGGTGGCGGCTTCCACGGCTGCTCCTCGGGTCGTTGTCTGTCGGGTCACTGGCTCTATGTGTTCGGCACTGCGGAGAGTGTCTCCTCGCGATGCGGGGACTGTCTCCCCGTTTTCTGCGAACACAGATCTAAACGGGGAGACAGTCCCCGGATATTTCCGGTCCCCCATCCCAATTCCTGTGACCTGGGTCACAGTCGATTCGCGCAGAAACCCACGATCGGTCGCACTCAGCGAGCGCCCGCGCACCCCCCGGCACAGGGTGATCGAACAGGGTGCAGCCAGGACGGCCGGCTGCCGCGGAGTGGAAGGCCCACGCATGCAGCAGCCGACCTGGCGGCGGATACGCCCCGCCCGCCGCGGTGTCGCCCTCGTCTCGCTCACGGCACTCGCCCTCGCGGTCACCACGTCGGCGAGCACCGGACGCCTGATGGAGAACTCGCCGAGCACGCCGGGCCCCGTCTCGCTGGCCCGCAGCACCGCGCTCGGCCCGTGCATGATCAGCGGCACGATGGGCGTGCAGATGTCGGAGGGCGTGCCCACCCCGCCCGGCTACTCGCGCTCCACCGGCACCGTCCGGGCCCTGAACCTCATGGTCGACTTCTCCGACGCACCGGGCCAGGGCAGTGCCATGGACCGCCTCGCGGAGTTCTTCCCGCAGACCTCGGACTGGTTCCGCACCAGCTCGTACGGGCGCCTGGACTACCGGCCCGAATCACCGATCGAGCACTGGCTGCGGATGCCCAAGCCGTTCGCCGGCTACGGGATAGAGCGCGGCGCCCCCTTCGACCCGGGCTACCGGGAGCTGGTCCAGGACATCGTGGCGGCCGCCGACCCGGACGTGGACTTCCGGTCGTACGACCTGGTGAACATCCTGATCACCCCGAACGCGGGGCCCTCCGCGCTCGACACGGTCCTCTCGGTGACCTTCGCGGGCAACCACGAGGCGCCGGTCGCCGACGGGGTCCCCGTCTCCAACGCGTCCTTCGTCTACAGCCGCCAGGACGACGGCTCGGGCAGCTACCGCGAGACGGGCTACCGGGTGCTCCCGCACGAGAACGGCCACGTCTTCGGCCTGCCCGACCTGTACACGCAGGACGGCGGCGGCGCGGTCGGCCACTGGGACATCATGAGCGAGGACTGGGGCGCCAACAACGATCTGCTCGCCTGGCACAAGTGGAAGCTGGGCTGGCTCGACGACGACCAGATCAGCTGCGCGGCCAACCCCGGCACCACCGAGCACGTCCTGTCACCGCTGGCGGGCCCCGGCGGCACCAAGCTCGCCTTCGTCCCGCTGGGCGAGAAGACGGGGTACGCGATCGAGGTGCGCACGCCGGGCGGCAACGACGAGGCGGTCTGCAAGCCGGGCGTCCTGATCTACCGCGTGAACGCGGACGTCGACACGGGCCACGGCCCGGTCACGGTCGCCGACTCCACGCGCGACAGCGGCGGCTGCACGCGCCGCCCCAACGTCCACGCGGAGCTCTCCGACGCGCCCTACGGCCCCGGGGAGACCTTCACCGACCGCAGGACGGGCGTACGGGTGACGGTCGCGGGCGTGACGGACGAGGGGAACTACCGGGTGCACGTCACCCGGCCGTAGCGGCGCCCGGCACCGTCTGGCGCACCTGCCGCAGGAAGGCGGCGTTGCCCGGGGTCTTCTTGAGCTGGTCGAGCAGCGCCTCCAGGTTGCCCTGCCCGTCCCGGCCCCGCAGCGCCCGCCGCAGCCCGCGCATGGCGGTCAACTCGGTCTCCGGTACGAGGAGTTCCTCGCGCCGGGTGCCGGAGGGGACGATGTCGACGGCCGGGAAGACCCGCCGGTCGGCGGCGGCGCGGTCGAGCCTGAGCTCCATGTTGCCGGTGCCCTTCAGCTCCTCGAAGTAGTAGTCGTCGGCGCGCGATCCGGTCTCCACGAGCACGGTCGCGAGCATCGTGAGGGAACCGCCCTCCTCGGCGAGGCGGGCCGCGCCGAAGAGCTTCTTGGGGCCCTGGACCGCGGCCGCGTCGACGCCGCCGCTGAGGGTGCGCCCGCTGCCGGACGCCGCGTTGTTGTACGCCCGGCACAGGCGGGTCAGCGAGTCGAAGAGCATGACGACGTCGCGCCCGTCCTCGACCATGCGCTTGGCGCGTTCCACGGCGAGTTCGGCGAGGGCGATGTGCTGCTTGGCGGGCCGGTCGAAGGTCGAGGCGAGCACCTCGCCGCGGACCGAGCGCCGCATGTCGGTGACCTCTTCGGGGCGTTCGTCGAGGAGCACCACCATGAGGTGGCACTCGGGGTGGTTCTCGGCGACGGCCGCGGCGATCTGCTGGAGCAGGACGGTCTTGCCGGTCTTCGGCGGTGCGACGATCAGGCCGCGCTGCCCCTTGCCGACGGGTGCGACGAGGTCGACGAGCCGTCCCGCGACGGGCCCGCCCGCGGTCTCCATGCGGAGCCGCTCGCGGGGGTGCAGCGGGGTGAGGTCGGCGAACCTCCGCCGTACGCGCGACGTTTCGGGCACGCGGCCGTTGACGCGGTGGACACCGGTGAGGGTGCGGGCCTTCGGCCCGTGCTCGCCGTCGACCACGTCGCCGGTGCGCAGGCCGAACCTGCGGACGAGCGGGGCGGGCACCTGGACGTCACCGTCGGCGGGCAGGCCGCCCGGACCCCGCAGGAATCCGCGGCCGTCCCGGGCGATGTCGAGAACTCCGGTGCAGGACACGGGAGTTGATGTGCGGGTGGGTACTTGTTCTGTTGCTGTGGCAGTCATGATGTGGGTCCTTTCGCGGACATGCGAATGACGGGGCCCGGCGGGGCGGCATGAACCACGCCCCGCACAACGGGCCGAACGGCGCTCCGAGAGCGCGATGAGAAGGCCGGAGGCCTGACAGATCCCGAGAACCGGGACCGGAGGAAAGGTGATGGTACGGGCGCCCCGCATACGGGGCGTACACACGTACTGCTCGCAAGGTAACACATGGGTACGGCGGCGGGGCAAGGGCAGAAAGTCCCCGCGCCCACGGGGATCAGCTGACGCCGGCCCGAGGCCGAACCGCGGGAACCACCACGGGCGCCCCGTCCACCGCGGACCGCAGGATCTCCGCCTCGATCCCGTAGAGCCGGCGCACCAGGTCCTCGTCCACGACCTTCCGCGGCGGCCCGGTGGCGACGATCCGTCCCGCGAGCATGGCCACCACGACGTCCGCGTAACGCGCCGCCGCGGCCAGGTCGTGGACGACCATCACGATGGTGCGTCCCTCCGCGGCGACCTCCCGCACCAGGTCGAGCACCTCCACCGCGTGCCCGATGTCGAGCGCGCTGGTCGGCTCGTCGAGCAGGACGACGGGGGTCTCCTGGGCCAGCGCCATGGCGAGCCAGCACCGCTGGCGCTGGCCGCCGGAGAGCTGGTCGATGCGCCGCTCGGCGAGCTCCGCGGTCCCGGTGGCGTCGAGCGCGCGGGTCACCGCGGCCTCGTCCTGCGCGGACCACTGGCGGAAGAGCCCCTGGTGGGGATGGCGTCCGTACCGTACGAGCCCCGCGACGGTGACCGCCTCCGGGGCCTGCGGCGACTGCGGGAGCAGGGCGACGCGGTGCGCCGTCTCGCGCTGCTTGAGCCGCCAGATGTCGGAGTCGCCCGCGAACACCCGTCCGGACGTGGGCTGGTGGAGCCGTGCCATGCAGCGCAGGAGCGTCGACTTGCCGCAGCCGTTGGGACCGACGATGGCGACGACCTTGCCGGACTCGACGGTGAGGTCGACGTTGTCGACGGCGGCGTGCTCGCCGCCGTATCCGGCGGTGAGCTGCTCGACGCGGAGTTCCACGGGGCGTGCCTTTCCGGGTTCGAGGGGCTCACCCCCGCGACGTTGGCCTGAGGCTCTTGCGGTCTTGACCTAAGGTAAGGCTAACCTTAGCGAAAAGCATGGTCGCTGACGACCATCTCATCATGTCCTCTTGACCCCGGAGCTGTTGATGACCGTCCCCCGCCGCCCCCTCTCCACCGCCACCCGACGCGCGACCCGGACGGTCGCCGCGCTCGGCGCCGCGGCACTGCTGCTCACCGGCTGCGGCTCGGACGACGGCTCCGACAAGGGCTCATCGGCGAAGAGCGGTTCGGGCTCCGAGACCCGCACCATCAAGGACGCCACCGGCAAGGCCGTGAAGGTGCCGACGCACCCCGAGCGCGTGGTGACGCTGACCCAGGAGGACCTGGACGCCGTCCTCGCGCTCGGCGTGAAGCCGGTCGGCATCACCAACGGCCAGGGCCTGGACAAGCCGCCGGCCTACCTCGCCGACAAGGTCAAGGGCATCGACATCGTCGGCAATCTGCTCCAGCCCGTGATGGACAAGGTCGTCGCCGCCAAGCCCGACCTGATCCTCGCCGGTGACATGCAGGACGAGCAGGTGCTCAAGCAGCTGCGCGAGATCACGCCCGCGACCGTCGTCACCATGGCGCCCACCGACGACTGGAAGCTGACCCTGCGGGGCATCGGCAACGCGGTCAACGACCTGCCCAAGGCCAACAAGGTCATCGGCGACCACGAGGCCGCCGCCAAGAAGGCGGGCGCCGGGCTCGGCGAGAACAAGGGCGCCGAGGTCTCCATCGTCCGCTGGAACCCGGACGGCCCGAGCTGGATGGAGAACAAGCAGTTCGCCAGCGGTGTCGCCCTGGAGATGGGCCTGAAGCGGCCCAAGAACCAGAACAAGGACGGCAACGCGCACACCCCGTCGCTCAGCCTGGAGAAGATCGACGAGATCGACGGCGACTGGCTGTTCCTCTCCACCCTGACCTCGGACGGCGAGAAGGCCCTCAAGGACGTCCAGAAGAAGCCCGCCTACAAGGACCTCGGCGCGGTGAAGAAGAACCACGTCGTGACCGTGGACGGTTCGGTCTGGTCGACCCGCGGCGGCCCGCTGGCCGCCGCCGAGGTCATGAAGGACTACACCGAGGCGCTCAAGAAGTAGCGGCTCGGGCGCGGGCAGTGGCCGTCGCGAAGTCGGCCGCCGTCCACGCCATCCCCAACGCGCCGTCGAGCAGCGCCTGTTCGGCCGCCGGGGAGACCGCGGCCGCCACGAACTCCGGCTCGTGCGGTCCGCAGGCACCGCCGCTGATGTCCAGGACGGGGTGGATGGACGGCACCAGGTGCGAGACGTTGCCCATGTCCGTGCAGGCGAAGGGCTCGCGCTCGACGGGCTCGGCGCGCCCGAGTTCCCGCGCGTTCGCCTTCCACAGGGCGATCAGCGCGGGGTCGCCGCGGAAGTCGAGGTAGTCGGGTTCGGGCCGCTCCAGGGTGACCTCGCAGCCGGTCGCGAGGGCGCCCGCGCGAAAGCAGTTCTCCACGCGTGCGCGCAGCTCGCGCAGGTCCTCGGCGGCCAGGGCGCGGATCTCGTACTCGGCGGTGGCGCGGTCCGGTATCGCGTTCGGCGCCGTCCCGGCGGCCGTGGTGATGCCGTGCACCCGCCACTGGGGCGGGAGTTGCTGGCGCAGCAGGCCGACGGCGACCTGGGCGACGGTCAGGGCGTCGGCGGCGTTGCGGCCCTCGTGCGGGTTGAGGCTGGGGTGCGCGGACCGCCCCGTGTACGTCACCGAGAGCGTGCCGAGCGCGAAGGAGCGGAAGTCGGCCATCTCGAACGGGCAGGGGTGCACCATCATCGCCGCGTCCACGCCGTCGAAGGCGCCCGCGTCGATGAGCAGCGCCTTGCCCGCGCCGCGCTCCTCGGCCGGGGTGCCGAGCACCCTGACGGTGAGGCCCAGTTCATCGGCGTACGGGGCGAGGGCGAGGGCCGCGCCGACGCCCGCCGCGGCGATCAGATTGTGCCCGCAGGCGTGGCCGAGGCCGGGCAGCGCGTCGTACTCGCAGGCCACGGCGACGGTGACGGGGCCCGAGCCGACGCTCGCGCGAAACGCGGTGTCCAGGCCGAAGGCGGGCGCGGTCACCTCGAAGCCGTGCGCGCCGAGGAGTTCGGCGCACCAGGCGGCGGCTCGGCGCTCCTCGAAGGCCGTCTCCGGGTGGCCGTGGATGCGCGAGCTCAGCACGAGCAGGGCGTCGCGATGACCCTCGATCCCCTTGCGCAGGGCGGACTTGAGGTCGGTGGGGGCGGTCGTCGTTTCCATGACCAGCAAGGTAGCTTAGGCTAACCTAAGTTAGTGCTGGTAGGTTCAGGTTCACGGGAGTCGTCACACACATGCATCAGCGACCTGATCGCCTTCCCCTGCTCGCCGCGCAGGCCGGCATCCTCTACGCGCAGCAGCTGGCCCCGCTGAGCACGGCGCTCAACACCGCCGACCGCGTGGAGCTCCAAGGCCCCCTGGACGAGGTCCTGTTCGAGACCGCGCTGCTGCGCACGGTCGCCGAGGCGGAGACCCTCGCGCTGCGCGTCACCGAGGACGCCGAGGGCAACCCCTGGCAGACCGTGGACCCGGAAGCCGCGCCCGTGCGCCTGCACCGGCTCGACGTGCGCGCCGAACCCGACCCCGAGGCGGCCGCCGACGCGTGGATGCGCGCGGACCTCGCGCGCGCGGTGGACCTCACCGGCGAGAGAGGCACCGGCGGGCTCGTCACCCAGGCCCTCATCCGCGTCGCCGACGACCGGCACTGGTGGTACCAGCGCGTCCACCACTTCGCCGTCGACGCCTACGCCCTCCACCTCATCGGCGCCCGCGTCGCCGAGCTGTACACCGCGCTCGCCGCCCGACAGGAGCCGCCCGCCCGGCAGTTCGCGCCCCTGGCCGAGCTGACCGGTGAGGAGACCCGCTACCTGGGCAGCGAGCAGTACGCCACCGACCGCGCCTTCTGGGCCGAGCGGACCGCCGGGCACACCACGCCCGCCACCCTCGCCGCCCGCCCCGACGCCACCGGCAGCGACGCGCTCGTCCGCCGCGTCACCGACCTGCCCGAGGGCTCCGTCGACCGGTTCACCCGCGCCGCGCAGGCCGTGAAGGCCACCTGGGCCGAGCTCGTCATCGCCGCCACCGCGGGCCATCTGCACCGCGTCACCGGCGCCGAGGACATCGTGCTCGGCCTGCCCCTCACCAACCGGCGCGGCCCCGCCGCCCTGCGCACCCCGGCGATGACCGTCAACGTCCTGCCGCTGCGCATCGCCGTACGCCCCGGTGACACCGGCGCCGAACTCCTGCGCCGCGTCGTCCTCGAAGTCCGCGCGGTCCGCCGCCACCAGCGCTACCCGCAGGCCGACCTGCGCCGCGACCTCGCACTCGGCACCGCGGGCGAACCGCTGACCGGGCCCATGGTCAACATCAAGCCCTTCGAGTCGGACCTGGACTTCGGCGCGCTGACCGGCACCGTGCACAACCTCGCCGCGGGCCCCGTCGAGGACCTCGCCGTCGGGGCGTCGCCGCGCGCCGACGGCCGCCTCCGGATCGGCATCGACGCCAACGCAGGCCGCTACACGGACGCCGAACTCGCCCGTCACGAGCGCACTTTGGCCATCTATCTGGACCAGCTCGCCGAGCTGCTCCTCACCGACCCGCACCGCACCATCGGCACCCTCGACCTGCTGACCCCGGACGAGATACGCGCGGCCACCACCGGCCGCACCGAGCCGCCCGCCGAGCGGACCCTGCCCGACGCGTTCGCCGCACGGGCCGCCCGCACCCCCGACGCCGTCGCCGTGCGCGGCGCGGGTGCCGCGCTGACCTTCGCCGAACTGGACGCCGCCGCCGACCGCCTGGCCCACCGGCTCGCCGCGGACCTGGCCCCCGGCACGCCCGTCGCCCTCGCCCTGCCGCGCTCCACCGACACGCTCGTGGCGCTGCTCGCCGTGCTCAAGGCGGGCGGCGTCTGCCAGCCGCTCGACCTCGGACACCCCGCGGCCCGGACCCTGGACGTGCTGGCCGACGCCCGCCCCGCGTACGTCATCGGCACCCGCGCCACCCTCGCCGCGCTGCCCGCGCACGGACTGCCCGAACTCGCCCTCGACGACCCGCAGACGGCCGCCGCGATCGCCGCGCTCCCCGCGCACGCGCCCGCCACCGCGCCCCGGCTCACCGACCCCGCCTACATCATCCACACCTCCGGTTCCACCGGCCGCCCCAAGGGCGTCCTCGTCACCCACGCCTCGCTCGCCAACCTCCTCGCCGGGCACGCCGACGACCACGTCGCGCCCGCCGTCGCCCGCACCGGACGCGACCGCCTCCGGGTCGCGCACAGCGCCTCGTTCGCCTTCGACGCGTCCTGGGACCCGATCCTGTGGATGGTCCACGGCCACGAGCTGCACCTGCTCGACGACGCCACCTACCGCGACCCGGCCGCCCTCGCCGCGTACGTCGACGAGCAGCGCGTCGACTACCTCGACGTCACCCCCTCCTACGCGGAGGCGCTCATCGCCGAGGGCCTGCTCGACGACGGCAGGCACCACCCCGCCGTCGTCGTGGTCGGCGGCGAGGCCGTGCCCACGCCGCTGTGGGACCGCCTCGCCAAGGTCCAGGGATCACGGCCGACCAACCTCTACGGCCCCACAGAAACAACCGTCGACGCCTACTACTGGCTGCCCGAGCCGGACGGCACCACCACGGGACGCCCCGTGCGTGCCTCCCGCGTCTACGTCCTCGACTCCTGCCTGCGCCCGACGCCCCCCGGCGTCACCGGCGAGCTGTACGTCGCGGGCGCCTGTCTGGCCCGCGGCTACCTCGGCCGCCCCGAACTGACCGCCGAACGCTTCGTCGCCGACCCCTTCGGGACGCTCCACGACGACCCGGGCGGCCGCATGTACCGCACCGGCGACCTGGTGCGGCGGCGCCCCGACGGCACCCTGGAGTTCCTCGGGCGCGGCGACGACCAGGTGAAGATCCGCGGCTTCCGCATCGAACTCGGCGAGATCCAGGCCCGGTTGGCCACCCACCCCGCGCTCGCCCAGGCGGCCGTGATCGCCCGCGACTCCGCGCACGGCAAGCGCCTCCTCGCCTACGCCGTGCCGCGCGAAGGCGCCGACGTCACCCCGGACGCACTGCGCGCCCACCTCGCCGAGACGCTCCCGGCGCACATGGTCCCCGCCACCGTGACGCTCCTCGCCGAACTGCCGCGCACCGCCAACGACAAGCTGGACCACCGGGCCCTGCCCGACCCGGCACCCGCCGCCCCCACCACGCGGGACGACGGCTCGGGCGGCGGCCCGGACGGCGGCGACCCGCACACCGAGATCCTCTGCGGCCTCTTCGCCGACGTCCTCGGCCTGGAGCCCGGCTGGCCCGCGCCCGACACCGGGTTCTTCGACCTCGGCGGTCACTCGCTCCTCGCGGGCCGCCTCGCCGCCCGTGTCCGCGAGCGGTTCGGCACCACCGCCGTCGGCATCGCGGACGTCTTCCGCGCCTCGACGCCCGCCGCCCTGGCCGCCGTCCTGCACGCGTCGGGCGCCACGGCCGCCACCGCCCCTGCCGCCACCGCGCCCGTACCCGTGCCCCGCACCGACACCCTCCCCCTCTCCCCCGCGCAGCAGCGCCTGTGGTTCCTGCACCGCCTCGAAGGCCCGAGCCCCACCTACAACATCCCGCTCGTCCTCACCCTGGACGGGCCCGTCGACCACGGCGCGCTCCAGCGCGCCCTGCACGACCTGACCGGCCGCCACGAGACCCTCAGAACGGTCTACCCGGTCACGGACGACGCCCGGTCCGCCGACGCCGACGACCGCCCCCACCAGCGAATCCTCGACGCGGACCATCCGCTGGCCCGCCCCGTCCTGCACCGCGCGGCGCTCACCGACGGCGCCCTGACCGAGGCCGTGCGGCACTGCTTCGAGCTCGCGGACGAACCCCCGCTGCGGGCCACCCTGTTCACCGACCCGGCCGACCCCGCCCGCCACACCCTCCTCCTGCTGCTCCACCACATCGCGGGCGACGGCGCCTCCACCACACCCCTGGCCCGTGACCTCGCGACCGCCTACACCGCCCGCGCCGCGGGCCGCGCACCCGGCTTCACACCGCTGCCCCTCCAGTACGCGGACCACAGCGCGCACCAGCAGAAGCTGCTCGCCGAGGGTCTCGCCGAGCGGCACCTCGCGCACTGGAAGGAGGCCCTCGCGGGCCTGCCCGACCAGCTGGAGCTGCCCACCGACAGGCCCCGACCGCCGGTGGCCACCTCCGCGGGCGACACCGTCCCCTTCGTCCTGGCCCCGGACACCCACCGGGCGCTCAAGCGCCTGGCCGCCGCGACCGGCACCACCGTCTTCATGACGGTCCAGGCGGGCCTGGCCGCGCTCCTGACCCGGCACGGCTGCGGCACCGACATCCCCCTCGGCACCCCGGTCGCCGGGCGCGACGACGACGCCACGGCGGGGCTCGTCGGGTTCTTCACCAACACCGTCGTCCTGCGCACGGACACCTCGGGCGACCCCGGCTTCCGGACGCTCCTGGACCGCGTGCGCGGCACCACGCTCGCCGCGTACGAACACGACGTACTCCCCTTCGACCAGCTCGTCGAGGAGCTCAACCCGCCGCGCTCGCTCGCCAGGCACCCGCTGTTCCAGGTGATGCTGGCCTGGCAGTCGCTGCCCGACGGCGACTTCGCGCTCGGCCCCGGCGTCACCGCCAGGCTCGGCGCCGTGCCCTCGGGCACCGCGAAGTTCGACCTGACCCTGAACGCGGGCGAACTCCCGGGCGACGGCGGGATATCCGGCTTCCTGGAGTTCCGCACCGACCTGTTCGACCGCGCCACCGCGCAGGGCCTCGCCGAGCGGCTCGCCCGGCTGCTCACCGCGGCCGCCGAGACCCCGGACACCCCCCTCGGTCTGCTCCCCCTGCTCTCCGACGCGGAGCGCCACCAGGCACTCGTGGCCGCCAACAACCAGCACCACAAGGCGAGTCCCGCCTCAACCACCCTCGCCGACGTCTACGAGCGGGCCGCCGCACGCCACCCCCACCGCACCGCCGTCAGCCACGAGGGCCGCACCCTCACCTACGCCGGACTCTCCGCCCGCGCACACCAGTTGGCACGTCTGCTCGCCGCGCGCGGCATCGGCCCCGGCTCGATCGTGGCGCTCGCGCTGCCCCGCTCCGCCGACCTGGTCACCGGCCTGCTCGCGGTCGCGCTCTCCGGCGCCGCCTATCTCCCGCTCGACCCGGACTACCCGGCCGACCGGCTCGCCTACATGCTCGACGACGCACGGCCCGCCGCGCTGATCACCGACACCGCGACCGCGCCCCGGCTGCCCGCCCAGGCGCACGCCCTGCCGCTCGTCGCGGTCGACGGCGAGGCCCCCGACGCGTACGGCACGGGACCCCTCGGCCAGAGCGAGCGCACCCGCCCGCTCACCCCGCGCGACCCCGCCTACGTCATCTACACCTCGGGCTCCACCGGCCGCCCCAAGGGCGTCGTCGTCACCCACCACAACGTCACGCGGCTGCTCACCGCCACGGACCACTGGTTCGGCTTCGACGAGCACGACGTCTGGACGCTGTTCCACTCCTACGCCTTCGACTTCTCCGTCTGGGAGCTGTGGGGCGCGCTCCTGTACGGCGGCAAGGTCGTCGTCGTACCGCATCTGACGAGCCGCGACCCCGGCGCCTTCCGTACGCTGCTCGCCGACGAACGGGTCACCGTCCTCAACCAGACCCCGTCGGCCTTCCACCAGCTCGCGGCCGCCGACCGCGAGGACGACTCGGGCACCGAACTCGCCCTGCGGTACGTGGTGTTCGGCGGCGAGGCGCTCGAACCGGGCCGCCTCGACGAGTGGTACGCGCGGCACGGCGACGACGGCCCGACGCTCGTGAACATGTACGGCATCACCGAGACCACCGTGCACGTCTCCTACTTCGCGCTCGACCGCGCGACCGCCGCCGCCTCCACGTCGAGCACCATCGGCGTGAACATTCCCGACCTGCGCGTCTACGTCCTCGACGACCGGCTCCAGCCCGTGCCGCCCGGCGTCACCGGCGAGATGTACGTCGCGGGCGAGGGTCTCGCCGACGGCTACCTGGGCCGTCCCGACCTGACCGCCACGCGCTTCGTCGCCGACCCGTACGCCGCGCTGTTCGGGCAGAGCGGCAGCCGCATGTACCGTTCGGGCGACCTCGCGCGGCGCCGCGCCGACGGCGCCCTCGAGTACTTCGGGCGGGCCGACCACCAGGTGAAGATCCGCGGCTTCCGCATCGAACTCGGCGAGGTCGAGGCCGCGTTGGCGAGCCACCCGGCCGTCGCGGACGCCGCCGTCGTCGTGCGCGAGGACGTCCCCGGCGACAAGCGGCTCGTCGGCTACGCGGTGGCCGACGGCGCCGGCCCCGCCGCCCTGCGCGAGCACACCGCGGCCGGACTCCCCGTCCACATGGTCCCCTCGGCCGTCGTCCTGCTCGACCGGCTGCCCCTGACCAGCAACGGCAAGCTGGACCGCAAGGCGCTGCCCGCCCCCGAGCGCCCCGCGTCGGCCGCCGCGGGCCGCGCCCCGCGCACCCCCCGCGAGGAACAGCTCTGCGCGATCTTCGCCGAGGTGCTGGGCGCGGACCGGATCGGCGTCGAGGACAACTTCTTCGACCTGGGCGGCCATTCGCTGCTCGCCGTGCGCCTCGCGGGCCGCGTCAAGGCGGCCTTCGGCGCCGAGGTCTCCATCGGCACGGTATTCCAGTCGCCGACACCCGCCGCGCTCGACGCGGCGCTGGATGCCGGATCCGGCCACCGCGACGACCCGCTGGACGTCCTCCTCCCGCTGCGCCCCGCCGGCCCCGGCGACCGCGCCCCCGTCCACTGCGTCCACCCGGCGGGCGGCCTGAGCTGGTGCTACGCGGGCCTGATCCGCCACCTCCCGGCCGACGTACCGATCTACGGCCTCCAGGCGCAGGGCGTGGGTGCGGCCACCGCTACCTCCGAACTCCCTCACACTCTCGAAGAGTTGGCGGCCCACTACGTCACCCGCCTCCGCGAGGTCCAGCCGACCGGCCCGTACCGCCTGCTCGGCTGGTCGACCGGCGGCATCATCGCCCACGCGATGGCCGCGCACCTCCAGGAGACGGGCCACGAGGTGGAGCTGCTCGCGATCCTCGACGCCTACCCGGCCGAGGGCTTCCGCGAGCTGCCCGTCCCCGACGAGGCCGAGGCGCTCGAATCGCTGCTCACCATGGGCGGTTACGGCCCCGACAGCCTCGCGGGCAAGGAGCTGACCACCGGGAACGTCATCGAGGTGCTGCGCCGCGAGGGCAGCCCGCTCGCCGCGCTGCCGCCCGCCACGTTCGAGGCGCTGCGCGACATCTACCTCAACACCAACCATCTCGTACGGGCCTACGACCACCGGCGCTTCGACGGCGACGTGCTGTTCTTCCGCGCCACGGTCGACACCATCGACGACACCCTGACGCCCGAGACCTGGACGCCGTACGTGAACGGGGGCATCGCCAACACGAACGTGGCCTGCTCCCACAAGGACATGACCCTGCCCGAACCGATCGCGCACATCGCGCGCGTGGTCGCCGACCGACTGACCGAGCTGGAGAAGCAGCAGTGACGACGAGCGAAGCCCCCGCCAACCCCTTCGACGCGGACGGCGAGTTCCTGGTCCTCGCCAACGACCGGGGCGAGCTCTCCCTGTGGCCGCTCTTCGCCGCGGTGCCCGAAGGCTGGGCCGCCCAGCACGGCCCGTGCCCGCGCCAGGACGCCCTCGACTGGGTCAAGAGCCGGTGAACGGGGACCTCATGGTCAAGCCGCGGATCCGGCCGAAGGTCGCCGTCGTCCTCGTCTACACGGCCGCGATGTGCATGAACGGCCTGGACTCGACGATCGTCAACCCGGCCCTGTTCACCATCGCGGAGGACTTCGGCCGCCCGGTGGCGGCGGCGAACACGGTCGAGACGGCGTTCCTCGTCGCGCTCGCCCTCGCGCTGCCGGTCGCGGGCTGGCTCGGCGACCGGTTCGGCACGAAGCGGGTGTTCCTGCTCGCGCTCGCCGCGTTCACCGCCGCGTCGGCGGTCTGCGGCCTCGCCCCCGACCTCACCACCCTCGTGGTGGCGCGGGCCGCCCAGGGCCTGGCGGGCGGGCTGCTCACGCCGGTCGGCATGACGCTGCTGTTCCGGGCGTTCCCGCCCGAGGAGCGGGTGAAGCTCTCCAAGGTCCTCATCGTGCCGACCGCGCTGATGCCCGCGCTGGGCCCCCCGCTCGGCGGGTTCCTCACCGAACACCTCTCCTGGCACTGGCTGTTCTTCGTCAACGTGCCGGTGGGCGCGGCGGCCGTACTGATCGGCGCGCTCGCGCTGCGCGAGCACGTGGAGGGTACGGAGGGGCGCTTCGACCGCACCGGCTTCTGGCTGGCGACGCCCGCGCTCGGACTCCTCACGTACGCGCTGGGCTTCGGGCCCTCGCACGGCTGGAGCCGCCCTTCGGTCGCGATCAGCGCGATCGCCGGAGCGGTGCTGCTCGTCGCCGCCGTCGTGCACCAACTCCGCTCCCCCGAACCCCTCCTGAAGCTGCGGCTGCTCGGTGACCGGGTCTACGGTGCCGCGTCCGCGCTCGCGCTGTTCAGCGCGGCGGGCCTGATGGGCGTCCTGTTCGTCTTCCCCCTGCTCTACCAGGCCGCGCTCGGCGCGTCCGCGCTCGACGCGGGCCTGTCCGTCTTCCCCGAGGCGCTCGGCCTGATGCTGGCGTCACAGGTCGTGGACCGGCTCCTGCCGCGACTCGGTCCGCGCCGGCTCGCCGTACCCACGCTCCTCCTCGCGGCGGGCGTCTTCGCGGCGCTCGCCGCGCCCGGTGTCGCGTCGCACGCCTGGGCCGTGCGGGGGCTGATGTTCGCGGTGGGCCTGGTCCTCGGCACGGCGGTCCTGACCATCCAGATCGCCGGCTTCGAGGACGTGTCCCCCGGGGACATGGGCCAGGCGATGGGGCTCTTCCAGATCGTCCGTACGCTGGGCGGGGCGCTCGGGATCGCCGCGTGTGCGGCGGTGATCGGGGGGCATGGGGCGGGGGTCTCCGACCCCGGGCCGTATCGGGTGGCGGTGCTGGTCACTGCGGGGCTTGTGGCGGCCGGATCGGCGCTGGCCACACGGCTCCCTCGGTCGGTCGCCGGTCCCCCCGGCCCGGCCTAGTCGACTCCACGCGCTCGGCACCACGCCGACGTTCCTCACCGGGTCCCCATCCCGCGGGCCCGCGCGGGCTGGCCGCGCAGTTCCCCGCGCCCCTTAAGAACCGTCCCCGACCTCCGCACCACGACGATGCGGAAGGCCCCGCCCGGTTCGCAACCCGCGGGCCCGCCGTGGCTGGCCGCGCAGTTCCCCGCGCCCCTTAAGAACCGTCCCCGACCTCCGCACCACGACGATGCGGAAGGCCCCGCCCGGATCACATCCCGCGGGTCCGCCGTGGCTGGCCGCGCAGTTCCCCGCGCCCCTTAAGAACCGTTCCCGACCTCCGCACCACGACGATGCGGAAGGCCCCGCCCGGTTCGCAACCCGCGGGCCCGCCGTGGCTGAGCGCGCAGTTCCCCGCGCCCCTAAAAGGCCGCCCCTGACGGGGCCCGGCGCCGCTTGGGGGCGCGGGCAAGCGCAGTCGTTCTTCAGGGGCGCGGGGAACTGCGCAATCTTTTGGGCGCGCCACCACGTACCCGCACCCCACAAACCCGGCGGAGCCCCGTCACGGGGCCAGGAGACGGGCGAGGCCCGTCGACAGGCCGCCACGCCAACACGCGTAGTCATGGCCCCCGTTGAACTCCTCGTACGTCACCTCATAGCCCCGCGCCCGCAAGACATTCCGCAGCCGGCGATTCTCCGCGAGCAGCATCCACTCCTGCGTACCCACCTCCAGGTGGATCCGGACAGGACGGCGCGGAGCCTGGGCGTACTGGCGGGTGAGCCATTCCGGGCCCGCGCCGTCGGGGGCGTTCTCGTCGGGCCACCAGAACGAGCCCGACTGGGAGAGCGCACGGCCGAAGCGGTCGGGACGGCGATGGACCGCGTACGCCGCCGTGAGGCCACCCGCACTCTGCCCCGCCACCACCGTCCGCCCCACCGGCACCACGACCCCGTGCGCCGAACCCACCCACGGCACCAGCACATCGGCGAGCCAGTCCACGAACTCCCCGCTGCAGCTGAGGTCTTCCCTCCGCCGCCCCATCGTGTCCACGAGGAGCAGCGCGGTCGGCGGCAGCTCCCCCGCCGCGTGCAGCCGGTCGATCATGCGGGGCGCGTCCAGCACGGGCTGCCCCCACATCTCCCCGTCGAGCAGCACCGCGAGGGCGAGCGCGGGTGCGGCCGGCAGGTGGAGCGTGACGCGTCTGCCGTCCACCTCGGCCTCCAGGGTGCGCCCGCCCCGCACCTCGTCCCCCGCGACGTACGGCTGCGCGGGCGCGTCCGGGAGTTCCATCACGGAGGCGGGGTTGCGGCCGTCGCGGGACGCAAGACCGGGGGCCGCCGCGTACGGGTCGGGCAGGGCCTCGTCGAGGACCTTCAGCCAGGCGGCGCGGTCGGTGCGCAGCGTCTCCTCGCGGGGGCCGCGGGCGACGTGGAACTGGTAGGAGGCCCGGTGGTCGGCGCGCAGGCGGTGGCTGATCGCCCAGACCCCGGTGCCGGGCACCCGCTCGGTCAGATGCGGCGCGAGGTCGCCCGCGTGCCGGTCCTTGTCGGTGACGGTGTGCAGCAGCGCGAGGACGTCGGTGGCGGGGTCCTCAGGATCGTCCCGCCACAGGAACGTGACGAGCCGGTACGCGGGATCCCCTTCCGGGTCGGCCTCGACCAGCGGGGTGCCCCTGGCCTCCATCCGGTCCCAGAAGTCCCGCTCGGCGGCGGGGACTTCGGCACGTACGGCCTGACGGAGCGTACGGAGCAGCGGACTGCGCACGACGAAACCTTTCTGAACTCAGACTCAGACGCGAGTGGCCGCGGACCTGCCGAGCAGCACCCACAGCAGGAACGGCCCGCCGAGGACCGTCGTGACGATGCCCACCGGCAGTTCCGAACCGTCGAAGGCGATGCGGCCGAGCGTGTCGGCGACGACCACGAGGACCGCGCCGGTCAGCATCGAGCCGACCAGCGGCACCCGCAGCGGCCCGGCGAGGCGGGACGCGATGGCGGGCGAGGCGAGGGCGACGAAGCCGACCGGCCCGGCGATCCCGACGGCGAGACCGGCGAGGGCGACCGCGAGGAGCAGGCAGATGAGGCGGGTGCGCCCGGCGTTGGAGCCGAGCGAGGCGGCGGTGGCGTCGTCGAAGCGGAGCACGCCGAGGTGGCGGGCGACGGCGAGGGCGAGCGGTACGAGGACGGCGAGGCCGATGAGGACGGGTACGGCCACGGAGTAGCCGCGCCCGTTGAGGCTGCCGGACGTCCACACGTACAGCGAGCTCGCCGAGTTGAGGGAGCGCCGGGAGAGCACGACCTGGGTGGCGGCGGAGGCGAGCGCGGACATCGCGAGGCCGACGACGAGGACGCGGTAGCCGCGCTGCCCGAGCCCGCCGGAGACGACGGTCACCACGATCACCGCGACCAGCGCGCCGATCGGGCCCGCCCACCAGGCGCCGAAGGACCCGGAGGCGCTGAAGGTGACGGAGACGAGGACGGCGGCGGTGGCGCCGTCGTTCACGCCGAGCAGCTCCGGGGTGGCGAGGCGGTTGCGGGCGAGGGTCTGGGTGAGGCAGCCGGCGAGGCCGAGCGCCGCGCCCGCGGTGAGCCCGGCGACGATGCGCCCGAGCCGGAACTTCTGCACGAGCAGGACGTCGAAGTGGTCGCCGTACCCGAAGACGGCTCGGAAGGTGCGGCTGACGCTCATGTCGCTCTGGCCCGCGTACGCGGACAGCACGACGGCGACCACGAGGAACGCGGCGAGCAGCAGCGCGGCGAAGGTGGCGCGCCGCGCGACGAGGAAGGAGAGGGGCCCGCGGCGCAGCACGAACGTGTCGGCGGGCCGCACCCGGGGGACCTTGCGCGGGCTCCGGCGCGGCACCGGCCACCGCCGCTTCCTCGCGGCCGTCCGCTCCTCCGTCGCGGGTTCCGTCATCCCCATCGTGGCCAGTTGCTTGGACCGGACGATGAGGATCAGGACCGGGGCGCCGATCAGCGCGACGATGACGGAGACGGGCGCCTCGTACGGCCGGGAGACGACCCGGGCCGCCACGTCCGAGACGGTGAGTACGCACGCCCCGATGAGTCCGGCGAGCAACAGCCGCGCGGGCAGCCGGGTTCCGGCGATGGCGCGGGCGAGGAATCCGGCGAGCAGGCCGAGGAAGGAGATGGGTCCGGCGAGCGCGACGGCGGCGGCGGTGAGCAGGGTCACGCCGACGGCGACGACGGTGCGGATCACGGGCGGCCGGTGCCCGAGGCTGCGGGCGAGGTCGTCGCCGAGCGCGAGGGCCGAGAGCGGCCGCGCGACGAGCAGCGCGACCAGGAAGCCCGCCACCAGGACCGGGGCGAGCCGCCCCAGCTCCCCGTATCCCTCGACCCCGGCGAGCGAGCCGAGCACCCAGAAGCGGAACTTGTCGTAGGTCTCGGCGGAGTTGACGACGATGACGCTGGTGAGCCCGCCGAAGGTGGCGCCGAGCGCGGACCCGGCGAGCACGAGCCGCATGGGGGAGCCGCCGCCCTTGCGCCCGGCGATCAGCAGGACGAGGCCGCTCGCCACCACCGCGCCCGCGAACGCGCACACCAGATAGGCGTATCCGGAATCGAGCCCGAGCAGCGCGATGCCCGCGACGACGCCCAGCGACGCACCGGCGTTGACGCCGAGCAGCCCGGTCTCGGCGAGCGGGTTGCGGGTGACGGCCTGGAGCAGACAGCCGGCCACGCCGAGCGCGGCGCCGACGAGTACGGCGGTGAGCGTACGGGGAACGCGCAGATCGCCCACGACGAGGTCGAGCCGCGAGTCGCCGCGCGCGCCACCGCGGTTGAGCAGGTAGTCGAGGACGCCTCCGGCCCCGACCTCGCCCGCGCCGACGCAGAGCGAGAGGCCCACGAGCAGCACCAGGGCGACCACGAACCCGGCCACGGCGAGCGCGACGGACCGCCCGGCGGGACGCCCGGGGACCGGCTCAGGGGGGCCGTCCGGCTCCAACTCGTCCCGAACGGCGTCGGGTTGGGCAACGGAGGCTGTGGTGCCCGCACTCGGCATGCGCATAAGGTGAGGCTAGCCTAACTATTTGAACGGGACAGCGACCTCTGGGCAGAAGTTATACGTTAGGTTAGGCTTACCTAAAAAGTTGGGGGAGGTCGCTCACACCATGCCAGAGCACATACCGCAGGAGCCGGGCGAGTTCGCCGGGCGCACCGCGCTGGTGACCGGCGCGGGCCAGGGCATCGGCGCCGCGGTCGCCACCGCGCTCGCCGCGCGCGGCGCCCACGTCGTCGCCACCGACCGCGACGCGCACGGCATCGACGAACTGGCCGCCGCCTCCCGGGGCACGGCCGGGCAGGTCACGCCCCGCGTCATGGACGTCACGGACCCGACCGCCGTGGCCACCGTCATCGGCGACGTCGTCCGCGACCACGACTCCCTCGACCTCCTGGTGAACGTCGCGGGAATCCTCCGCACCGCCCCCGTCGCCGAACTGACCGACGCCGACTGGGCCGACACCTTCGCCGTGAACACCACCGGCGTCTTCCACACCTCCCGCGCCGCCGCCGCGCACATGACCGCGCGCGGCTCCGGCTGCATCGTCACCGTGGCCTCCAACGCCGCGGGCATCCCCCGCACCGGCATGGCCGCGTACGCCGCGTCCAAGGCGGCGGCCACGATGTTCACCAAGTGCCTCGGCCTGGAGATCGCCCGCAGCGGCGTGCGCTGCAACGTGGTGGCCCCCGGCTCCACGGACACGGCGATGCAACGGTCCCTGTGGACGGACGACGAGGCCCCGCAACGCGTCATCGCGGGCGACCCGGAGACGTACCGCACCGGAATCCCCCTGGGCCGCATCGCCGCCCCCGAGGACATCGCGGAGGCGGTCGTGTTCCTGGCCTCCGACAGAGCCCGCCACATCACGCTCCAGGAGCTGTACGTGGACGGCGGCGCGACACTCCGCTGAGAGCCGCACCGGCCCGCGGCCGCGAGTCGGCCCGAGGGGCCGTGGCGGCAGGTACGCCCGGAACACATCGGGCCACCGTGGCGGGCGATCCCGCCTCGGGCACCAGCCCCGCGACGGCGTGCACGGACCCACCGCCACGGCCCCGGCCCCGGTCCCCGCACGCGCACCACCCACAAGCGAACGCGCATCCGCACCCCGCGCAACCACCCAGAATTGGAGCCCCCGTGTCGACGGCACCCGAGGTCGCCACGCACGTCACCGCGACGACGACGGCCGAACAGGCCCATCCCGCCGTAGGAGCGGCCACCGCCCTCCTCGACGCCTACACCCCAGGCGAACGGTTCCTCGCGACGCCGACCCGCACCCTGCTCGCCGAGGGCGTCCACGCCCAAGTCCCGCACGACGAGAGACCCGTGGCGCACCGCGTGGCGGAAACCCTCGCCGAAGCCCGCCGCTCCGGCCAGGCCAAGCCGTACGTCGTGGGCGCGATCCCCTTCGACCACACGGCCCCTGCCGCCCTCGCCGTGCCCCGGGCGCTGCGCACCGCGCCCCCGCTGACCGCCGACCCCCTGATCGCGCTCCCCGCCGACCCGCCGGACGCCACCGAGTGGCGGATCCGTCCGGTCCCGACGCCCGAGGCGTACGGCGCGGGCGTGGCCTCGGCCGTGGAGCGCATGTGGCGCGGCGACTTCAGCAAGGTCGTCCTGGCCCGCACCCTCGAACTCACCGCGCAGGCCCCCCTGGACCTGCCCGTGATGCTCCAGCGCCTGGCCCGCCGCGACCCCTCCGGGTACACCTTCGCGCTGCCGACGGCCCCCGGCCGCACCCTGATCGGCGCCAGCCCCGAACTCCTGGTCTCGCGCCGGGGCCAGCAGGTCGTGGCGAACCCCCTCGCGGGCTCCACGCCCCGCAGCGACGACCTCGCCGAGGACGTGCGCCGCGCCGCCGCGCTCCTGGAGTCCGCCAAGGACCTGCACGAGCACGCGGTCGTGGTGGACGCCGTGCACCAGGCACTCGCCTCGTTCTGCACGGACCTGACGGTCCCGGCCCGCCCGACCCTCATCCGCACGGCGACCATGTGGCATCTGTCCACGACGGTCACCGGCACGGTCGCCTCCCCCGACACCTCCGCCCTCGAACTGGCCTGCGCGCTGCACCCGACCCCCGCGGTCTGCGGCACCCCGACGGCCACGGCACGCGAGGTGATCCGCGAGACCGAGCCGTTCGACCGCGGCTTCTTCACCGGCATGATCGGCTGGGGCGACGCCAACGGCGACGGCGAGTGGGTCGTGACGATCCGCTGCGCCGAGGCCGAGGAGCGCAGCCTGCGCCTGTACGCGGGCGCGGGCGTCGTCGCCGCTTCGGAACCCGAGGCGGAGACGGCGGAGACCGGCGCGAAGTTCCGTACGTTCCTGAACGCGGTGGGAGCCGAGCTGTGAGCACCTCCGAAACCCCCACGTGGCCAGAGGAGTTCGCCGACCGCTACCGTGCGGCGGGCTGGTGGCGCGGCGAGACGTTCGGGCAGATGCTGCGCGACCGGACGGCCGAGCACCCCGACCGGATCGCGATCGTCGACCCGGCGTCGGACCGCCGCTGGACGTACGCGGAGCTGGATCTCCGCGCCGACCGCCTCGCCGCGGGCCTGCTCGCCCGGGGCATCGCCAAGGGCGACAAGGTCGTCGTCCAGCTCCCCAACATCGCCGAGTTCTTCGAGACGGTCTTCGCCCTGTTCCGGATCGGCGCGCTGCCCGTCTTCGCGCTGCCCGCGCACCGCGAGACGGAGATCAGCTACTTCTGCGCGTTCACGGGCGCGGCCGCGTACGTCATCCCCGCCGAGCACGGCGGCTTCGACTACCGCGGCCTGGCGACGAAGGTCCTGGCCGAAGTCCCTTCCCTGCGGCACGTGTTCGTGGCCGACGGCGACCCGGGGGCGTTCGAGGCGCTGTCCGCCCTGCCCACGGAACCCACCGGGATCCCGGACCCGCCCGCCCCCTCCGACCTGGCGTTCCTCCAGCTGTCCGGCGGTTCCACGGGCGTACCGAAGCTGATCCCGCGCACCCACGACGACTACATCTACTCGCTGTGGGGCTCCAACGAACTCTGCGCGGTGGACGAGTCGTCCGTCTACCTGGTCGCCCTCCCCGCGGCCCACAACTTCCCGCTCTCCTCGCCCGGTTCGCTCGGCGCGCTGTACGCGGGCGCCCGCGTGGTGCTCTGCCCGCAGCCCAGCCCCGACGTCGCCTTCCCGCTCATCGAGTCCGAGGGCGTCACCATCACCGGCCTGGTGCCCCCGCTGGCCCTGGTCTGGACGGAGGCGGCGCCCGCCACGGCGTACGACCTGAGCACCCTGGACGTACTCCTGGTGGGCGGCGCCAAGTTCAGCGAGGAGGCGGCCCGCCGGGTCAAGCCCGCGCTCGACTGCACGCTGCAACAGGTGTTCGGCATGGCCGAGGGCCTGGTCAACTACACGCGCCTGGACGACGACACGGAGACGATCGTCACCACGCAGGGCCGGCCGATCTCGCCGGACGACGAGATCCGCGTCGTCGACGACGAGGACAACGACCTGCCCGTCGGCGAGACCGGCCACCTCCTGACCCGCGGCCCCTACACGATCCGCGGCTACTGGAACGCGCCGGAGCACAACGCCCGTTCGTTCACGGCCGACGGCTTCTACCGCACCGGCGACATCGTGCGCCTCACCCCGAGCGGCCATCTGGTCGTCGAGGGCCGCGCCAAGGACCAGATCAACCGCGGCGGCGAGAAGATCGCCGCGGAGGAGGTCGAGAACCACATCCTCGCCCACCCCGCCGTGCACGACGCCAACGTGGTCGCCGAGCCCGACCCGTATCTGGGCGAGCGGACCTGCGCGTACGTGATCCTGCGCGCGGGCGCCGAGCCGTTGAAGCCGATCGCCGTCAAGAAATTCGTACGGGAACGGGGCCTCGCGTCGTACAAGGTGCCGGACCGCGTCGAGTTCGTGACGGCGTTCCCGCAGACGGGGGTGGGCAAGATCTCCAAGAAGGACCTCAGAGCCGCCTCCGCCGCCCCCTCCTCCTCCCCGCAAGCCTGAACGGAACGCCCCTCACCATGGCCCTCCCCGCCATCACGCCCTATCCGATGCCGTCCGCCGACGCGCTGCCCGCCAACCGGGTCGACTGGACCGTCGACCCGTCCCGCGCGGTGCTCCTCGTCCACGACCTCCAGAACTACTTCCTGACGGCGTACGACCGCGAGAAGTCCCCGATCCCCGAACTGCTCTCCGCCGTACGGGAGTTGAAGGAGCAGGCGGCGCGCCTCGGCATCCCGGTCGTGCACACCGCGCAGCCCGGCGGCCAGACCCCCGCCGAGCGCGGCCTCCAGCAGGACTTCTGGGGTCCAGGCCTGCCCGACGACGCCGAGGCCGCGGCGATCGCGCCCGAGATCGGCCCGTCGCCCGCCGAGACGGTGCTCACCAAGTGGAAGTACAGCGGCTTCGTCCGCACCGACCTCCTGGAGCGGCTGCGCGAACAGGGCCGCGACCAGCTGGTCATCACCGGCGTCTACGCCCACATCGGCGTCCTGATGACGGCGTGCGACGCGTGGATGCAGGACATCCAGGCGTTCGTGGTCGCCGACGCGGTGGCCGACTTCTCCGCCGACGACCACGCGATGGCGCTGCGCTGGGCGGCGGGCAAGTGCGCGGTGGTCACCACGGCCGACGCCGTCTTCGCCGCCAAGGGAGACTGACCGGCATGACTCTGACCCTCGATCAGCTCCGTGCCGACGTCGCCGACGTGCTCGGCGAGGACCCGGCCGACATACCCGCCGACGAGAACCTCGTCGACTACGGCCTCGACTCCGTACGCCTGATGACCCTCCTGGGCCGCTGGCGCCGCGACCACGGGGTCACGGCGTCCTTCGCGGACCTGGCGGAGCAGCCGGCCCTGGAGAAGTGGGTGCCGCTGCTGGCGCCGGAGGCGTAAGCCGCACATACGCGAGAGCCGTCACCCGACGGCCTTTACTTGATGGTCGTGTCGCCGAGGGCCTCCAGCACCTGCCGGAGGCCCTCCGCCGCGTTTCCGACCAGTGCGGGGTCCACGTCGGCGAGGATCCGCCGGTGGCTCGCCAGGTGGTCGGCGAAGAGCGCCCGGGTCACCTCGTGCCCCCGCTCGGTGAGGCGGATCTTGACGGTGCGCCGGTCCTCCCCGTCGCGCACCCGCTCCACCAGCCCCTTGGCCTCCATCTTGTCGACGCGGTTGGTGATCGTGCCGGAGGACACCATGGACGCCTTCAGGAAGGTCCCCGCGGTCAGCGCGTAGGGCGGCCCGGAGCGCTGGAGCGTCGTGAGGACGTCGAACTCGCCGACGTCCAGGCCGTGTTTGGCGGCGGTCGCCTTGACGGACTTGTCGACCACCAGGCCGAGCCGCTGGACGCGCCCGAAGAGCTCCACGGTCCAGAGCTCGTCGGCCACGTCGGGGCGCTCCTTGGCCCACTGCCCGATGACCGCGTCCACGGCGTCGCTCATGGCCGTCACTCCTCTTCTCGTCTGCCGGGTCCGACCGCGCTTCACCGCGATCCCTCGAAGAGGAGTTTACCAGGACTAGTTCTCTTAGTTTCGAGATACTTGACTCTGGGAGAGTCGGATGTTTGTATCTCGCTATCGAGATTGCCGGATCCGAACAACAGGAGCTTCCGATGTCCGCACTGACCCTGCACACCACCGCCCAGGACCTCCTCTTCCGCGAGGCCCGCACCGCCAACAAGTTCACGTCGGAGCCGGTGACCGACGAGCAGCTCCAGGCGGTCTACGACCTGGTCAAGTACGCCCCCACCGCGTACAACCAGTCCCCGCTGAGGGTCGTCCTCGTCCGCTCCGACGAGGCCCGCGAGCGGCTCGTCGGCCTCATGGACGAGGGCAACAGGCCCAAGACGGCCTCCGCCCCGCTGGTCGCGATCCTCGCCGCCGACAACGAGTTCCACGAGGAACTCCCCGCGCTGCTCCCGCACTTCCCCCAGGCCAAGGACGTCCTCTTCGCCGACCGCACGGTCCGCGAGGAGTCGGCCCACCTCAACGCCACGCTCCAGTCGGCCTACTTCATCCTCGGCATACGCGCGGCGGGCCTGGCCGCGGGCCCGATGACCGGCTTCGACTTCCCGGGCGTCCAGAAGGAGTTCCTCGACGACGACCACACCCCGCTGATGGTCGTGAACATCGGCCGCCCCGGCCCGGACGCGTGGTTCCCGCGCTCGCCGCGACTGGCTTACGAAGAGGTAGTGACGGTGGCCTGACCCGCGGCCCACCCGCCTCCTCCCCTCTCCTCCCTTCCCTGCCTACGGAGCCCGCCATGTCGCTGTCCGTCTCACCGCGCCCGCGCACCACCGCCCCGACCACCCTTGCCGGGCCCGTCTCCCGCCAAGTCCCCGCCGCCTGGCTGGCGTTGCTGGCCACGCCGGTCGCGGCGAGCGCGAACAGCCCCGTCCTGATCCTCCCCGACATGGCAGGCGCGCTCGGCGTACGCACGGCGACCGCGACGTGGCTCGTCACGGCCTTCGCCTGGGCGATGGCCGTCGGCACCCCGCTGATGGCGGCCCTGCTGCGCCGCCGCGGCCTCGGCACCACGCTCAAGCTGAGCGCCGCGCTGATCGTCACCGGCACCGCGGTCGTGGCCGCGGCACCCTGGCTGCCCCTGGTCATGGCGGGCCGGGTGGCCCAGGCGGCGGGCGGCGCGGGCCTGATCACCGCGGCGATGAGCCTGGCGGGCTCGGTCCGCAGGATGGGCGTGATCACGGCGGGCTTCGGCACGCTGGGCGCGGTCGGCCCGCTGCTCGGCTCGACGATCGCGGACGCGGCGTCCTGGCGGGTGTCGCTGGCGGTCGGCGCGCTCGCACTCATCGCCGTACCGGCGGTGCTGCGCCGTGCGGACCTTTCCGTGCCGGCTCCCAGCACCACGCCCTTCGACGGCAGGGGCGCGGCGCTCCTGGTCCTCACGGCGACGGCGCTGGTGCTCATCCCGCGCTACCCGCTGCCCGCGGTGGCGGCGTCCCTGGCCGTGGCGGCCCTGCTCGCCCTGCACATCCGCTCGAACCCCACGGGCTTCGTACCGGCGTCGCTCCTGCGCACCCGCACGTTCATCGTCTCCTCGGCGCTGGCCTGCACCCTGGCGACCTCGTACTTCACGCTCCTGTTCACCATCCCGCAGCTGCTCACGGACCGTACGAACTGGTCGTCCGCCACGATCGGCACGGGCCAGCTGATCGCCCTGCTGGCCGGCTCGGCGCTCTCCATGACGCTGGCGGCCGCGGCGGCCCGCATGAGCCGCCGCCGGGTCCTGACGATCCTGCTCACGGCGGGCGCCCTGGCCCCGCTGACCGCGCTCCTGACCCCCTGGGCGCCGCTGCTCCTCCTGGTCGCCACGGTCGCGGTCTTCGCCACGAGCGCGGGCCAGGCGACGCTCGCGGTCCACGCCACCACGTCCGCGCCGGCCGCCCAGCGCCCCACCGCGATCGGCCTGTTCAGCCTCTGCTACCAGCTGGGCGGCGCGTTCGGCCCGGCGATAGCGGCCCTCCTCACCCTCGGCGCCTGAGCCCCGCTTTAGGAGAGCGGTGCTCTCATCCCCACTCCAGGCCAGCCCCCCCTTCCGACGCACCACCACGACCCGATCCGCTACCCTGTCCTGGGCTGCACCAGCGGCAGCCCCGACCCAGCCTTCGTAGCTCAGGGGATAGAGCACCGCTCTCCTAAAGCGGGTGTCGCAGGTTCGAATCCTGCCGGGGGCACAACGCATTACAGCTCTGACACGGGATTCATCCCCCGGGAGAGCTTCAATTCGGCCTCGGACGCGTCCGGGGCCGTTTGCGTGGGCGGATGAAGGAGCTGGTCTCCGCCGAGAAGGGCGGGCGGCGGCGCAGCACGGTAGCGCGTCTTCGTGTTCGACTCGCGAGACGTCGAGGCAGGCACTGTGGAGCTGGGCTCTGTCCCGGATCCGCCTCGTGCACACCGACGACCAGGTGATCGCCATGGCGCGCGACATGCTGAAGGCGGCCGGTCCGCACGGGCACAAGTACGCCATCGACGCCGTCCTGGCAGCCGTGGCCGTGCGGGAAGCCGCGCAGGGAGCTCAGACGACCGTCTTCACCTCGGACACCGACGACATGAACCAACTCCTCGCGGGACACCCGGTGAGAGTCGAGAAGGTCTGACGGAGAGGCTTCCCACGCCGCACCCCGGCAGCTGCCGGTACGGCAAAGGCCCAGGCCACGGACGCTAGATCCGTGGCCTGGGCCTTCGTCGTGCGCCCTGCGGCGGATGACGGCGCCGCAGGGCCGGACGGACGCCGCCCAGGTGGGGAGGCGCTGGGTGGGCGGCGTCCTCGGCGCGGGAGGCAGCGCGCCGAGGTGGGGCTGTCTTCATCTCACAGCGGAACCCCCGGTACCGGCAGTGTGTGCAGACGGCACGTGACTGCACTCCGGTCACACGGGGTGCGAACCGTGCCGGTGCAGGGGGGGAAGGTGGGTAGGCGGGTGGGCCGGGGCGGCGAGGTCTGTTCGTCGCGGTGGTCAGGGGCCTTCGAGATGTGCTCGGGCGTGAGTCAGTACCCGGCGGGCGTGCGCGCCGTAGACGGCCGAGTCCGACAGGGCGTTCCACACGCGGCGGTAGAGCGCCGTGCTCTCGGCGTCGTCGAGCCAGAGTTCGGCGTGCCAGTTCTCGACGATGGCGAGCCGGTCGTCGTAGAGCCAGAAGCCGTTGGCCGGCGGGACCGCGACCTCCGCTCCCAGGGGGACGATGCCGAGCCGCACGGTGTCCAGGCCGGCCGCGCCCACCAGGCGGTCGAGTTGAGCGGCGCGGACGTGGCGGGGTGCGATGCCCGCGTGCAGGGCCGCCTCCCACATGACGATGTGGAACGTGCGGCCGGGACGGTGGAGGAGTTCCTGGCGCTTCACCCGGGCCCGTACGGCTTCGTCGAGGTCGCGTGGGGAACGGTGGAGCTCGGCGTAGCGGGCGAAGACATGGCGGGCGTAGTCGGGCGTCTGGAGCATGCCCACGACCTTGGCGCCCTCCCAGGCGCGCAGCACCGTGGAACGTTCGTACTCGACGGTGAGCGCGTCCTGCACGGGCCCGTGCCCGGACCGCAGTTGGCGCCGCCACGAGCGGGAGTGCGACTCGATGCCCTGGAGGCGCGCCGCGAGCTCGTCGGCCAGCGCGGGCTGACCCACCGCGTGCGCCCAGGCGGAGAGGTCCACCAGGGTCGGCGTCTGGCGGCCCGCCTCCACCTTGCTGACCTTCGACTGCTGCCAGCCGAGCCGCTCGGCGAGCACCCGCTGGGAGGTGCCGGCGCGCAGCTCACGCAGCCGCGCGCCGAGGGCCGTCCGCCCTTGCTGGAAGTCGGTGCTCACACGGCGAACGTACCCAGTACGGGCCGAAGTGCCTCCACCACTTCGGGCCGTAGAGTTCCCGCATGGTGACCGCGACCGTTCGAGAGTGGCGAGAAGAAGAGGGATGGGGAGTTCTCGACTCCCCCGAGACCCCCGGGGGCTGCTTCGGGCACTTCTCCGACATCCAGACGTCCGGCTTCCGCACCCTGTCCCCCGGGCAGCGCGTGGATCTCACCTGGGAGGCGCCCGGGTTCAAGCAGGACGGGTACGACTATCGCGCGGTGAGCATCGTGCCCCGGTCTGACTGAGAGGTACGCGGGGCCCGAGAGCCCGCCGGAATCCACCGGCAGGCCGCCCCTCCACGCCTGATCCCACCGCCCCGGCCCACCTGACTTGGGGTGTGGGGGCGCCCGTTCCGATGCTGGTGCGGTCCTCCTCCCGCTCCTCGGAAGCGAGCCCCTCATGGCGTCCTCCGCCCGCATTCCCGTGATCGACCTCAGTCCCTGGTACGCGGATCCGCACGGCGGTACGGAAACCGCCGCTGCCCGGCGGCAGCTCGCGGACCGCGTCGATCGCGCCCTCCGAGCGACCGGCTTCCTGCTCGTCACCGGGCCCGGGACCGACCCCGCGCTGGCCGGTCAAGTCCGTTCCGCCGCAAGCGAGTTCTTCCACCTGCCCCCGGCCGTCAAGGAGCGGTACGCCCAGCACGCGGGGCGGCGCGGATGGGTCGGCAGGGAGCGGGTGACCGTCGGGCGGTCCGAAGGGACCGAGACGCCGCCGGACCTGTTGGAGGTCTGGTCCTGCGCCGCGGACTCCGGTGGCGGGCCCGGTCGTACGCGGCGGCTGCCCCTCCGGTGGCCCGGCACGGAGGTCCCCGCCCTGCGGCCCCTCGTCGCCGAGTACACCGCCCGCATGCGCGCCCTCGCCGACACCGCACTGGAGGTCATGGCGACGGCCCTGGACCGGCCCGTCGACTTCTTCACCCGGCACACCGGCCGCCCGAACTGGGACTTCACCGTCAACTGGTACCCGGCGGCGGACGAGACGGGCCCCGCGGCCCCCGGCCAGTTCCGCATCGGGCCGCACACCGACTTCGGGCTCCTCACCCTCCTGGACCGGCAGACCGGCAAGGGCGGCCTCCAGGTGCACGACGAGCGGAGCGGGTGGCGGGACGCACCGTACGAGCCGGGTGCGGTCACCCTCAACATCGGTGATCTGATGGCCCGTTGGAGCGGCGACCGCTGGCGCTCGGGCCGCCACCGCGTCCTGCCCCCACCGGCCGACGCGCCGCAGGAGGAACTCACCTCCCTGGTGTACTTCCACGCCTGCGCCCCCGACACCAGCATCGCCTCGCTGCCCGCCCCCGTGGGACGTACGGCCTATCCGGCCGTACGCGCGGGGGACTATCTCCACGCCAAGATGCGGTCGATCTACGGCACGTCGCCGACCCATTCCGGGAGTTCGGATGCTTCCGGGAGTTGCGGGATTTCCGGGATTCCCGCGGATTCCGACCCCCGCACCTCATGAGCCCTCCTGAATCCTCATGAATTTCCGCTGACGTACGCCTTAAAAGCGGTCGTCGAGCTGACGAGTTCTACGCCAACAGCCCTGCTCACCAGCTACGTTGAGGGACCGGAACGATCGATTTCGGATAGTTCCCGACGCGTTTCTCCGCAACCAACCACAAACCCCTGATGTCCCACCTAATTGCAAGGACCACTTACGCATCATGGAGGTTTTGCCATGTCCTCATACTTCTCCGGGCGTCGTACGTTGCGAACCGTGTCAGCCGTGGCGCTGGCCGTCAGTGCCGGGATTTCCGCGCCGTTGCTGTTCGCCGGGAGCGCGGGGGCCGCGGGCTCCGCGGGCTCCGCCGCCTCCGCCACCGCCGGTGTCGGCGAGGGTGACCGCGAGGTCGTCTACACGGCCGCCCCCGGGCAGGCCAACAAGGTGAGCGTCACCGCCACCAAGAGCACGGGCAAGGTCACTTACCTGATCGACGACGCCGTCACGATCGACGCCGGTGCCGGCTGTTCCTACCCGGACGCCGCCGACCACACCAAGGTGTCGTGCAGCGTCGACACCCTGGAGAGCCAGGACCCTTACCCCGCGCTCCAGTTGATGCTCGGCGACGGCAACGACTCGGTCAGCTACGACAACGCCGGTGGCGAGTCCTACTACTTCGCCCGCGCCGACCTGGGTCCTGGCAACGACACCTGGAAGCACACCAACGGCATCGACGGCAACGCCGTGCTCGGCGGCACCGGGGACGACGACATCACCGTGGGCGAGAACGGTACGGCCGCCGGCGGCGACGGCAAGGACACCATCCACGCCGGTGCCGGCGGCATCGCGCAGGGCGGCAACCAGAACGACGTCATCTACTCGGAGGGCGAGGAGAGCGCCGTCGAGGGCGGCGCGGGCGACGACGAGATCCACGGCGGTGCCGGGCGCCAGCACCTGAACGGCGACGACGGCAACGACACCATCTACGGCGGTGCCGGAGACGACTTCATGTACGGCGGCAAGGGCAACGACATCCTGTACGGCAACAGCGGCAACGACACCATCTACGGGAACAGCGGCGACGACCAGCTGTACGGCGGTCCCGGCCAGGACGTCCTCTCCGGCGGCCCCGGCCGCAACGTCGTCCACCAGGACTGACCTCGACACGGGCCCGGGGGCACGGCGCGCCGAAGAGCGCGCCGCGCCCCCGGCGCATGGGCCGGTGCCGGGTCCCGCCGACTCCGCCCGACGGCAGCGTCCGGGCAGTGTGGTCCACTGTGACGAGCCGGCGAACAAGTTCGGAGAAATCCTCATGGGCTTTCTGTACGTGGCCTTCTTCGCCGCGATCCTCTATCTGGTGCCCGTGGCCCTGCTGTGCGGGAAGGTCGCGAACAGGACAACGGCGAAGATGGGCTGGACCATGGCTTTGCTGCTGATCGTCTTCCCCGTCATCCTGCTGGTCATCGGCGGGGTGATCGACGCCGAAGGGGCCGCGTCGTGAACGACCGCCACGACCGGTACGAGCCAGCGCACAGAGGGAGCACGGCATGCGCATTCCTGGACCCGAGCCGATGGCGGACGGTGGCGTGGGGGCCATCGCCGCCGCCGGGGGCCTGCACACCTACCAGTTGTGGCTGCACCGGGAGTTCGGACCCGTCGTACGGTTCCAGCTGCCCGGTGTGGAGACGGCCGTCTCCGTCGCCGATCCCGTGCTCCTGGAGGCGACGGCGCACATCGACAAGCGGCCCGAGAAGCTCTTCGAGTTCCTCTCGCCGCTGCACGAGGCGGAGAACCTCCAGGTGCTCGGCGCCCAGGAACACGGGCCCTGGCGGCGCATCCTGCTCTCGGTGCTCGCCGGACGCCCCTCCCACGAGCGGCACTTCGCGCAGTTCACCGCCCTGGCGACGGAGCTCGCCGACCGGCTCGCGGGCCGGGCGGACGGGACGCCCGTCGCGCTCCAGAAGGAGCTCACCGAGCTGTCGCTGCGGATGATCTGCGCCTACGCGCTGGGCGGCGCCGACGGCCTCACCGACCCCGAACGGGCCGTCGCCGCCTTCGAGGTGGTGCTCACCGAGCACCTGGGACGGCTCTACCAGGTGCCGGACGACTCGGAGGACGCGGCGCGGGCGGCGGCGCGGGCCGCCCGCGTCGAGGACGCGCTCGGGCAGCTGCGCGCCATGGTCGACCGGGTGATCGCGGCCCACCGCTCCGCGGGGCGCACCGACCGCAGCGATCTGATCGGCGCGCTCGTCGAGGCGGGCCAGCGGCCCGCGCGGATCCGCGACACCGTCATGGTGACGCTGCTCGCCGCGCACCACACCACGGGCGTGGCCGTCTCCTGGACCCTGCATCTGCTGGGCCGCCACCCCGAGGTCGCCGAGCGGGTCGCCGCCGAGCTCGACCGCGTGCTCGGGGACCGCGCCGCGCCCGAGTACGCCGACCTGCGCCGCCTCACCTATCTGGACATGGTCCTCAAGGAGTCGATGCGGCTCTTCCCGCCGGGTCCTTACGGTGCCCGCGAGACGACCGAGGCGCTCACGCTCGGGGCGTACGGGATACCGGCGGGCACCACGATCTTCTACCCGTTCTGGGCCGTCCACATGAACCCCCGGTACTGGCCGGAGCCCGAGCGGTTCAGGCCCGAGCGGTTCACGCCGCAGGAGGCGGCCGGGCGGCCCCGGCTCGCCTACATCCCCTTCGGGGTCGGGCCGCGCAGCTGCGAGGGCGCGCAACTCGCCACGGTCGAGGCCCAGTTGGTACTCGCCGTGCTGCTCAAGCGCTTCCGGTTCCGGTCCGAGCCGGGCCACGAGGTGGCGCCGGTCGAGCGGTTCGTGCTGTGGGCGGCGGACGACATCCGCATGACGGTGGACCCGCGCACGCCGTAGCCCCGCACGGCGGCTCAGCCGCGGATGCGCACCCCGTACCGCGTGCGCATCCGGTGCAGTTCCCAGAGCGCCACCAGGGTCACGGACACCGGACCGCCGAGCACCGCGCACCACTGCGCGGCCGGCGGTCCGTGCGGCAGCCCGCCGTCCAGCGCGATGCTGCACAGCGTCAGTTCCCAGACGAGTACGACGGTGAGCGCGGCCGGGAGCGAGGCGTGCACGTTGGCGGTGTTGAAGGCGTAACGGGCCGCGTAGGCGGAGGAGAAGAGCATGAACGGCAGCAGCCAGAGGAGCCCGATGAGCAGCGCGAGCGCCACGAGCCCGTTCAGGAGCGTGCCGTAGTTCTGCTTCAGGAGCAGCGCGGCGCCGATGAGGACGCCCACGGTGCCCGCGAAGATGCCGACGTACCAGCCGACGGCCTTGAGCGGGGCGCGCAGCCGGGAGCGGAGCACGGGGCGCTGGTCGGCGGGTGCGAGGCCGATGAAGGCGAGCACCGCGAGCGGCCCGGTGATCATGAGGAGGAGCGGCGCGAGGAGCAGCTTCACCACGCCGTCGTTGGCGACGCCGCTCCAGCCGTCGTCCGCCCCGTAGGCGTAGATGAGGCCGAGGCTCGCGGCGAGTCCGACGAGCGCGCGCCACAGCTGCACGCGGGAGACCAGCCGGTCCTCCACGCGCCCGCCGCCGGGCTGGTTGAAGATCGCCTCGGCGCGGCCGCGTGCGGAGCGGAGCACCGGGATGAGCGGCGAGACGAAGAACGCGCCGCAGCCGAGCCGGGAGCGTCGCGGGGCCGGTCGGGGCCGCTGGGGTTGCGGGTAGGGGCCCGGAGGCGGCGGACCGTACGGGTTCTGGCCATTCGGTGGTGGTGGACCGTACGGATTCGGCTGCTGCGGCACCCCGTACGGATTCGTGTTTCCCTGTCCCGGGGCGTTTCTCGGGCCCCAGCCCCCCTGTGCCATCGAGTCCCCTCGTCTCATTCCGGCCGTGTCGAGCGCCGGAATTCTACTGGGCGGGGGACAACTCCGACGGGACCCAAATGGTTGCTTCGCGTGGCAACTTCGTGAAAGTCAGACAGCCGCCGGCAGCCCGAAGCGCACCTTGGTGGCGCTTTCCGACACCTCCCACAGGCGCCGTGCCGTCTCCGGGTCCCGTGCGGGGGCGCCGAGTTCCACGCGCGTGGGGGCGCCGCGCAGTTCGCCCCTGCCGTCCGGGCCGATGAGCCGGCCGCCCTCGGCCTCGGGCGCGGTCGCCGCGTAGAGCTGGGGCAGGGCGCCGTCGGCGGGCGACTGGGCGAGGGGCTTCAGGAGGCGGCCGAAGAGGAGCGAGACCAGCTTGGTCGGGCCGTCCGTCTGGAGGTTGGTGGCGGTGTAGCCGGGGTGTGCGAGGACGCTGCGCACCGGGCTGCCCGCGGCGGTCAGGCGCTGGTGGAGCTCCCTGCCGAAGACGGCGTTGGCCAGCTTCGACTGGTCGTAGTGGCCCATGGGCGAGTAGTGGCGCGCGCCGGTGAGGTCGTCGAAGCGGATCGTCGCCTTGCGGTGGTTGACCGAGGTCACCGTGACCACGCGCGGGTCACGGCCGCGGGTCAGCAGGTCGAGCAGGAGTCCGGTGAGCGCGAAGTGGCCGAGGTGGTTGCCGGCGAACTGGAGCTCGTGACCCTGCGGGCTCAGCGTGCGGGGCGGCGCCATCACGCCCGCGTTGTTGACGAGTACGTCGATGCTCCGCCGGTCGGCGTGCAGCCGGTCGGCGAAGGCCCTGACCGATTCGAGGTCGGTCAGGTCGATCCGGCGCACTTCGAGGCGTTCCCCGGCCCCGGGATGCGTCGCGGTGATGTCCCTGACGGCCCGGTGGCCCTTGTCCTCGTCGCGCACGGCGAGGATCACCTGCCCGCCACGTCCGACGAGGGCGCGGGCGGTGGCGAGGCCGAGTCCGCTGTTGGCCCCCGTCACCACGGACAGGCGCCCGGTCTGGTCCGGAATCCGTTCGGTGGTCCAGCGCTGCTTCTGCGTCATGCGGCACACGTTGCCCTTTGTGGCACTCGGTGTCAATGCGCTACCGCGTGCCATGTGAGGCAGTGCGCGACGTCCCGGCGTTACGATGGGCCGGTGAGCTCCCGTCCCCAGAACAGCCTGGCCCAGCGCAAGCGACAGCTCGTCGCCGACGAACTGACCGAGGCGGCCCTTCAGTTGCTGGCCTCCAAGGGGTTCGAAGCGGTCACCGTCGACGAGATCGTGACCAGCGCCGGGGTCTCCAAGCGGACCTTCTTCCGGTACTTCGCGTCCAAGGAGGACGTCGTCGTCCAGTTCCTCGCCGGGATGGGCACCGGCATCCACGCCGAGCTGACGTCCCGGCCCCTGGACGAGCGCCCTTCCGTGGCGCTCCAGCACGCGATCTGGACCTCCATGGCCGCCTGCGACGCGCACTCGGACCGGGCGCTGCCTGTGGTCCAGCTCATCCTGCGCACGCCCCCGCTGCTCGCCCGGCTCCTGGAGCGTCAGGCGCAGTGGCGCGAGGACCTGGCGGCCGAGCTCGCCGGGCGCCTCGGGCTGGACGCCGACACCGACCTGTATCCGCGGATGGCCGCGGGCATGGCGCTCACCGCCTTCGACTCCGTGCTGCGGCACTGGAGCGCGAGCGACGGCACCCAGGACCCGGCCGACCTGATGGACCGGGCCTTCGCGGTCATCGCTCCCGCACTCGACCCGGTGCGGCCCGCACGCTGAACGACAGCGACGTCAGCGTCCCCTCGACCTGCCGCCGCAGCTCCCCGGCCGGCGGGCGCAGCCGGTCCGCGCGCTCGGCGGGCAGCGAGATCGCGAGGGCCGAGGGGACCGCGCCCGCCGTGATGGGCACGGCCGCGCAGACCGTGCCGGGCGTGTACTGCCGCCACTCGTGCACGGGGCCGCCGCGGTCCGTGCGGGCGAGCTTGCGCAGCAGGGCCCGTTCGTCGGGGACGGTGTACGGGGTGAGGCGCTCCACCGGATGGCGCGCGAGATGGCGGTCCGTGCCCCGCCGTGCCTTCGGTCATCTGTCGCTCCCCGTAGGCGCGCCGGTGTGCGCTCTGCTCACCGACGCGGAATGGCTGATTCCAATTGCCCCGTGTCCGGGGGCACCCCCACGGGTGCTCGCGCCCCTACCCCCTAGGCTTCGGGCCGACCGCGATCCGAGCGGTCACGGAGCAGCGGGGGATCATGGACCAGCGGGGGAACACGACGTCCGACGAGGCCGCACCGGCCGCCGGGAGACCCGCGCCCTCCTCCCCGCTCCGCGTGCCCGCCTTCCGCAGGTTCGTCCTCGCCAACCTCGTCTCCGCCACCGGCTCCGCGATGGCCCCGCTGGCCCTCGCCTACGCCGTGCTCGGCGCGGGCGGCGGGGCCGGTGCGCTCGGCGTGGTGCTCGCCGCCAACACCGTGCCCACCGTGGTGTTCCTGCTGGTCGGCGGGGTGCTCGCGGACCGGGTCTCGCGCAGCAGGCTGCTGTTCGGCGGCAATCTGCTGGCCGCCGCGGCGCAGGGCGCCCTGACCCTCGTGGTGGCCACCGGACGGGCCACCCCCGCCTCGATCGCCGCCTGCGGATTCGTCTCCGGCGTCGCGGTGGCCTTCACCACGCCCGCCGCGCAGGGCGTCGTCACCCAGCTCGTCGCGCCGCACCAGCTCCAGCAGGCCAACGCGCTGCTGCGGCTGCCGACCAACGCGGTCAAGGTGGTCGGCCCGGTGACCGGCGGGCTGATCGTCGCGTTCGGCGGGCCCGCGTGGGCGCTCGGCTTCGACGCGCTGACCTTCGCCGTCGCCGCGCTGCTGCTGCTCGGACTGCGGCTCGGCGCACCGGTCGTCGCGAGCGGCGTCCTCGCCGATCTGCGCGCGGGCTGGCGGGGCTTCCGCTCGCGCACCTGGCTGTGGACGTACACGGCGGCCGGGACCGTGCTGGTCGCCGCCTTCCTCGCGGGCTATCAGCTGCTCGGACCCGTGACGGCGGACGAGCACTACGACGGGGCCCGCACCTGGGGATTCGTGCAGGGCGCCTTCTCGTTCGGGCTGCTCGCCGGGACCGTGGTCTGTCTGCGCTGGAAGCCCCGCCGGCTGCTCGTCGTCGCGGTCTCGGCCTCCGCCGGACTCGCCCTGCCGCTCGCCGCGCTGGCGCTCGGCCTCCCGCTGCCCTGGCTGCTGCTCGCCACCGCGCTGGCGGGCGTCTGCCTCGACATCGCGGGCGTCACCTGGGTCACCGCGCTCCAACAGCACGTACCCAGCGCCGAGTTGGGGCGGATGAGCTCCTTCAACCAGGTCGGCGAGCGGCTCGCGATCCCGCTCAGCTATCTCGTCGTCGCGCTCGCCGCGGGCGCCTGGGACGAGCGGACCATGCTGCTCGTCTGCGCGGGCGTCGTGACCGGTGCCAGCGTCCTCAACCTCTGCGTACGGGACATCCACCGCGTCAACAGAGAGCCCGCGCACGGTAGTTGATGCCGTGACGTTATCGCCGAATGGCATCGGTGCAACTCGGCCCGCGCTCCCGATACTCGTCCCGACCGGAGGCCTACCCCGCAGGCCTCCAGCCCGGAAGGGACACCCCCATGATCAAGACCAGAACCGGCGTCGTCGCGGCCCTCGGCACCGCCGCCCTCGTGGCCACCCTGACCGCCCCCGCGGCGTTCGCGGCCCCCTCCCCCACCGCCGAGACCGCGCCGACGCTCCGCACGTCGACGTACTCCCCCTCCGCGTCCTCGGCCGAGGACCAGGCGGCCAACCGCCAGTTCTTCGAGGCCGTCATGAAGTCGGCCCTGAAGAAGCAGGCCGCCAAGCCCGGCATCCAGGTCGTCACCGTCCGCTACAGCACCAGCAGGGCGCCCAGCTTCCGCAGCCAGATAGCGTCGAGCACCCAGATCTGGAACTCCTCGGTCAGCAACGTGAAGCTCCAGGAGTCCAGCTCGGGCGCCGACTTCGAGTACCGCGAGGGCAATGACTCCCGGGGCTCGTACGCCTCCACCGACGGGCGCGGCCACGGCTACATCTTCCTGGACTACCGGCAGAACCAGCAGTACAACTCCACCCGGGTGACGGCCCACGAGACGGGCCACGTGCTCGGTCTGCCCGACCACTACTCGGGCCCGTGCAGCGAGCTGATGTCCGGCGGCGGCCCCGGCACGTCCTGCACCAACGCCTACCCCAACGCCCAGGAGCGGTCGCGGGTCAACAGCATCTGGGCGCGCGGCATCGCCACGCTCAAGGACGAAGGCGCGCTGACCAAGGTCCGTTAGTGCCTGTCCGGCGGATCAGGCCCTAACCGCCCCCGCGGCAGCGGCTGTTACGAACGGCAAACACGCATGTGGCCAACCCGGCCGCGCGCGGAGCCCTCTCCTCCGGCATGGGGACACACTCTCGTGCTCAGGGGACGAAGGCGCCGCGCCGCGGCCGGCGCCGCCTCGTCGACTACCCGCGCTCCGGCCGCTCGGGGCCGCGCCGCTGGCTGCCCTCCTGGCGCCAGTGGCTCGGCTCCTTCGCCCTCCTGTGCACCGCCCTCGGCACGCTCTTCGGCTGTGTGTACGCCAGCGTGGACATCCCCGACGAGAACGCGGCGGCCCGCCGCGAGGCCAACGTCTACTACTGGGCCGACGGCACCCAGATGGTGAGCACCGGCGAGGTCGACCGGCAGAACGTGGGGCTCGACCAGATCGCGCCGTCCGCCGTGCACGCGGTGATCGCCGCCGAGAACGCGTCGTTCTACCGCGACTCCGGCGTCTCCCCCAAGGGCCTGCTGCGCGCGGGCGTGAACATGGTCCGCGGCCAGGAGACGCAGGGCGGTTCCACCATCACCCAGCAGTACGTGAAGAACACCTACCTCTCGCAGGACCAGACGGTCACGCGGAAGGTCAAGGAGTTCGTCATCGCGCTGAAGGTGGACCGCAAGAAGAGCAAGGACGAGATCCTTGAGGGCTACCTCAACACCAGCTGGTTCGGGCGCGGCGCCAACGGCATCGAGGCCGCCGCGCACGCCTATTACGGCATCCCCGCGCGGAAGCTGGACCCCAGCCAGGGCGCCTTCCTCGCCGCGATGCTCAAGGGCGCCGAGCTGTACGACCCCTCGGGCGGGCGCGGCAACCGCGAGCGGGCCCGCGGGCGCTGGGCGTGGATCCTGGACCGGCAGGTCCAGGTGGGCCTGATGACGGAGAAGGAACGCGCGAAGTACCGCACGTTCCCCGAGCCGCGCAAGCAGTCGCGCTCCACCAGCCTCGGCGGCCAGACCGGCTATCTCGTCGACGTCGCCAACCGGTACCTGCGCCAGCACCTCGGCCTCACCGACAAGGACCTGTCGGCCGGCGGCTACCGCATCCACACCACCTTCGAGCGGACCAAGGTGCGCCGCCTGGAGCGCGCCGTGCGCCAGGTCGTGGGCCGCGACATCGACCCCCGCAAGCGGGCGGCCGACAAGGACGTGCAGGTCGGCGCCGCGTCCGTGCGCCCGTCCGACGGCGCGGTGCTCGCGCTGTACGGCGGGCCCGACGCCACCCTGCACTTCACCAACAACGCCGACACCTCGGGCGTCCCCGCCGGTTCCGCGTTCAAGCCGTTCGTGCTCGCGGCGGCGCTCCAGCACGGGGTGTCCTCCCGCACGCCCGCCGCCGACGCGGGCGTGCGGGTCTCGCGCGACCTGCGCGGGACGATCACCGCCGACAGCGCCTACGCCCCCGACGGCACCCTGGGCACCCTGTCCGGCGCCCGCGACCCCGACCACCCCACCCTCGGCCAGGCCCTGACGTCGGGCGGCAACGCCACCTACGTACGCCTCGGCAAGGAGGTCGGCAGGGAGAAGGTGCGCGACACCGCCGTCGGAACGGGGCTGCTGCGCGGGAGCATGGCCCGCCTGGAGCCGACCTTCTCCATCGGCACGTCCACGCCCAGCGCCATCCGCATGGCCACCGCGTACGGCACGTTCGCGGGCGACGGAGTGCGCCACGACCCCTACTCGGTGACCAAGGTCGTCAAGAACGGCGCCGAGTTGGAGGGGCTCGACGAGCCGGTGTCGCGCCGCGCCCTGGACCCGCAGGTGGCCCGCGAGGTGACCCGGGCGCTGCGGGCCGGCGGCAAGCGCGTGGCGCCGGGCGTCGCGGCGGGCCGCACCGGCGACCAGGACCGGCTCAGGTCGGCCTGGTTCGTGGGCTTCGACGGGGACATGTCGACGGCGGTGACGATGTTCCGGGTCCGCTCGGGCGAGCCCCAGCTGCTGCCCATGTCGGGCGTGGGCGGCCCCAAGTCCGGGCGCGGCAGCGTGTTCCCGCCGCGGATCTGGAAGGCGTACGCCAGGCCCGAGCCGGCCCGCACCGCCGCGCGTTGACCTTGCCCCTGGGGCAGACCCCATCGTCCATGGCACCGGGCCGACCGGCCCGGTGACGGAGGATGACCCCGTGAACGACGACGACCTGCTGTCCATCGGCACGTTCGCCGCCCGCGCGCGGCTCTCGCCGAAGGCGCTGCGGCTGTACGACCGGCTCGGTCTGCTGCCGCCCGCGCACGTCGACGAGGCCAACGGCTACCGCTACTACCGGGCGGGCCAGATCGAGGCGGCCCGCACGGTCGCCCTGCTGCGCCGCCTCGACATGCCCCTCGCGGACATCGCCGAGGTGGTCGGGTCCGGCGGGGCGCGGGCGGCGCGGGCACTGGACGCGTACTGGGCCGGGGTCGAGGAGCGCTTCGCCGAACAGCGGACGCTCGCGCGCTACCTCCGTGGACGGCTCTCGGGAAGGAACACCGAGTTGTACGCGACATTCGAGGTCGAGACCGTGGACGTGCCGGAGCGGCACGTCATCACCGAGACCAGGCACCTGGTCGCCGACGAACTGCCCACCTGGATCGCCGCGTCCACGGCGCGACTGGAGGAGGCGGCGCGGGAGTGCGGCGGCGCGGTGGCGCCCTGCTTCGTCGTCTACCACTCCGAGGTCACGGAGGAGAGCGACGGGCCCGCCGAGGCCTGTGTGCCGGTGGCCGACGCCGCAGCCGCCCGCGCCTGGGCCGAGCGACGGGGGCGGGCCTTCGACACGAAGGTCCGGGTGGAGCCCGCGCACCGGCTGGCCTACACCAGGATCACCAAGGCACAGGTCTCCTTCCCGCAGATCATCGCCGCCTTCGACGCCGTGGAGGCATGGGCCGCCGAGCGGGGGCTGACCCTGACCGGGCCGTGCCGCGAGGTGTACTTCGCCGAGTGGGCGGAGACCGGGCCCGACGACGAGGTGTGCGACGTGGCGTTCCCGGTCTCGCGCACGGAGTGACACGCGTTCCCGGTCTCGCGCACGGAGTGACACGCGTTCCCGGTCTCGCGCACGGAGTGACACGCGTTCCCGGTCTCGCGCGCGGAGTGACGCGCGGGGCCGGGGAGGCGCGAGGGGGTGCGGGAGGAGGTGTGACGGCGGGACCGTGAAGGAGGGGGTGGTCCCGTACGCCCCCTCCTTCCCCCCACTACCTCCCCATGCAGCGCAGGCGACTTCGCCCGTCCCCGCACCTATTCTGAGGAAGCATGGAGGGGGATGCGCGAGCGGTGGACGGGGGCGTCGACTCTCCGATGGATCATGCGAGTTGGCGTGTGCGGCTGCGCCGGTGGGCGGCGTCGGGGAGCGGTGACGTCCTCGGCGCCGGAGTGCTGTTCGGCACCGACCGCGTCCTCACCTGCGCGCATGTGATCATCGACCCCGACACCGGCCTTCGCCCCGAGCGCGTCCAGGTCGAGTTCCCCATGCTCCAGGGCCTGCCCCGCACCCCGCGCCGCACCGCGACCGTGGCCGCCGGGCACTGGGTGCCGCCGTTCGGCAAGGCGCAGGGCGACCTCGCGGTGCTCGTCCTCGACGAGGCGGCCCCCGTGCCCTCGCCGGTCACCCTGCACCGCACCCTCGACTACCGGGGCGCGCCGGTCCTCATCGACGGCTTCCCCGAGTACCGCTCGGGCGGCCAGTGGCTGACCGGCGCCTGCATGGGGCCCGGCGGCCAGGGCGACGAGCGGGTGCAGATCGACATCACGGGACCCGGCGGGCTGCGCGGCGGGTTCAGCGGCGCCGGGGTCCGCGAGGAGGGCACCGACCGGCTGCTCGGCATCGTCGCGCAGGCCGACGAGAGCGGCGCGCACGGGTACATGATCCCGGCGGCGACCGTCGCCAAGTACTTCCGCGGGTTCGCCGAGCGGTACGTCACCGGGCCGCACGCCGTGCCGGGCCGCCGCGTCGTCTCCGCCGAGGCCGCCCGCGCCGCCCGCCCGCACGGGCTCCAGCGCGCCGTCACCCGCTGGCTGAACGCCGACGCGGACGCCTGGGACACCGAGATCCTCTTCCTCTCCGACGGCGACGAGCGGGCCCGGCAGGCGCTGTACGTCGTCCTGAACATGGCCGACCGTGAGCTCTCTCCCCAACTCGCCGTCACACCGGTCGAGTTGGCGCCTGCCGACGGTCCCGACCCGCCGGGCGACCCGGCCGGGGAACCCCGCCCGCCGACCGGCACCCCGCTGCTCTCCCGGGCCGGGATCTCCCCGCGCGTCGGCAGCATCGGCCTCGTCCTCGACCTGGAGGGCGTCGCGCTCGACGACCCCGACGTGCCCGAACTGCGCGAGGCGCTCGCCGTGCTCCGGCACGAACTGCGGCACGCCCCGCGCAGGCACCCCGCCGTCGCCGTACTGTTCGCCGACGGCTCCGCCACCGAGCCCACCACGGCCGTGCGGATCCTGCGCGAACTGTCCGCGTCCGGCGCCCGGTTGCTGCTCGTGGTCAGGGACAGCGCGCACGGCTTCTCGTACGCGGCCGCCGAACACCTGCTGCCCGTCGACCACGCGCCGCGCTGGCTCCAGCGCATCGGCACCCGCGTCGACGCGCTCGCCGACACCGAGCGGCGCGCCAGGCGCCTCTACCAGCGCGTGGAACCGCACGTCGTGGACCCGCCCGCGGCCACCAGCCTGGCCGCGCGGGCCGCGCTGTGGACCGTACAGCTCAGCACCGAACTCCAGCCGCCCGCCGGGCGGGGCGGACCGCGCCTCCTGGAGAAGCTCAGCCACGCCGAACAGGCCGTGGACACCTACCTGTTGCGGGCCACCGGCATCGAATACGAGCTGCGCGGGATGCTCGACGACCATCTGCGCCTGCGCGCGCTGCTCCGCGACCACCAGGCCGGGCTCGCCCGGCACGGCATGGCCGAACACCCCGACGCGGTCGGCCCCTACCGCGAGGCGCAGCGGCTCCTGATGTCCGGGCCCTGCCCGCTCGCCGACGCCGAACGCGCGGTGACGGCCTTCGCCCGGGTGGTACGGCGGCTCACGGAGCCGGACGGTGCCGCGTGACGCCCGGCGCGGGCTGCCCGCACCCGGGCTGTGCGGGCACCCTCACGCCCACCGGCTACTGCCTGGCCAGCGGCGAGCGCGTCGACCCCGACACCGGACTGCACTCGGCGGCGGCCGCGCCCCACGCGCCCGCCGCCGGAACCGGCGGCACCGACGAGTCCTCCCAGCACTGGATCGTCGACCCGGGCGTCGGCACCCCCGCCCCTCCGCGCCCCGCCCGCGTCGAACTCCCCCCGGAGAACGCCGACCCCACCGTGCTGCCCACCATCACGCTCCTGGACCGCGCGGACAGCACGGACGGCGACGCCGACGCCGGGGCGGCGCTCCCCGGCGAACTGCCGCTGCCGCCCGGCACCCTGCTCGCCGGCCAGTACCGCCTGGTGCGGCCGCTGGGCTACGGCGGCCTCGGCGAGGTGTGCCTGGCCCGCGACACCAAGGTCGACGACCGCGCCGTCGCCATCAAGATGCTGCACGCCGACCTCGCCGCCGACTCGTACAGCCTGCTCAAGGGCGAACGCAAGGAGCTGGTCGAGCTCAACCACGACGGCTTCATCCGGGTGTTCAACTACGGGCACCACACCGGGATCGGGGACTTCCTCGTCCTCCAGTACGTCGACGGGCTCACCCTCGAAGAGGTCGGGGACCGCGCCCACGAGCGCCCCGAGGAGTTCGGCCGCGGCCGCCTCCTGGAGTTCGTCCTCGCCTACGGGGTGCGCATCCTGGCCCCGCTCGCCCATCTGCACGCGCCGGACCGCGGCAAGGTCTACGGCGACCTGAAGCCGTCGAACGTCATGCACGACGGCTCCACCACCAAACTCATCGACGTCGGCAGCGTGCGCCGCGCGGGCGCGCCGGGACTCACCACCTCCCTCTACCGCGCCCCGAGCGTCGGCGACCGGGGCGAATCCCTGCCGCAGGACGACCTGTTCAGCCTCGGCGAGACCCTGCGCACCCTGTGCGGACTCGGCGACAGCAGACACGACCTGGCGGCCCTCGCCGCGCTCGGCCCGCTGGAGGGGCCGGGCGCGGACGCGCGCGGCCTCGGCCCGGTCTCCCTGGCCAGGGCGCTGCGCCGCGCCACCCGCACCGAACGCGCCGACCGGTACGCGACGGCGGGCGAGATGGCCGACCAACTGCGCGGCGTCTTCCGCGAGTTGCGCTCGCTGCGCACCGGCGCCGAGACCTTCGAGCCGTCGCCGCTCTTCCACCAGTCCGCGTACGCCCTGGACGGCGGCCTCGGCGCCGCCCCCGACGTCACGCGCTGGGCGGCCGCCCCGCCCTCCGCACCGCACCGCACCACCCCGGGACCGCCCGAGGTCGCGCAGCGGCTGCCCGTGCCGCGCCCCGACCCGGACGACGACCACCACGGCGAGCTCAGCAGGCTCGGCGACGACGACCCCGAGGCGCTGTTGCAGCACACCGGGGACTGGCGGGACTCCCCCGAGGTGCATCTGCTGCGCTGCCGGCTGCGGTTGCGGGCCGCGCTGCGCTCGGACGGCGACCTGACGCCCGCGGGGACCGCGCTCGCCCTGGCCGAGGGCGCCATCGGGCCCGCCGACGCCCCGCACGACTGGCGCCTCGACTGGCACCGCGGGCTGCTCGCGCTCGCCCGCTCCCGGGTGGCCGAGGCGCGGGACCACTTCGACCGGGTCTACGCCGCGATCCCCGGCGAGTACGCGCCCAAGCTGGCCCTCGGGCACTGCGCCGAGCACCTGGGGCGCTGGCACGAGGCGCTGACGTTCCACGAGGCCGTACGGCTGCGCAACCCCTCGCTCGGCAGCGCCGCGTTCGGCGCCGCACGCGCCCGGCTCGCGCTCGGCGGGCCCGACGCCCTCACCGCCGCGATCGCCGCCCTTGACGCGGTGCCCCAGCACTCCCGGCACCGCACGGCGGCCCGCACCGCCGCCGTGCGCATCCACATCGGCCACGCCCACGACGCGGCGGGGCTCGGCACGGCGCTGCGCCGCCTGGCCGGCCTCTTCTCCGCGCACGGGCTGACCGACGAACAAGCGCGCGTGCGGATGAAGGCGGAGGCGTGGGACGCCGCGCACCGCCTTGCGGGCGCGGACGAAGGCGACCCGCCGCAGGGCGGCGCGCAGGACGCCGTCCGCCCGCTCGTCACCGCCGCCGAACTGCGCGCCCTCGCCGCCGCGGCCGACCCGCGGCTCGAATTCCCCGGCGACGCCGACGGCTTGCGCAAGGACCTGTCCCGCTTCTATCTGGGCCTGGCCCAGCAGGCGGCCAGGGACGCCCCGGCCACCGACACCGAGGCACCGCTCGCCGAACTCCTCCTGGACCGCGCCTACGCGGTACGCCCCTTCGCACTCCGGCACTCCCGTCACGGCAGGGACACTCCATGGCTCGGTACGAAGATCAGGAACTGGATCAGGGCGGGCACGCCCGCGCCGCGATCGGCCTGGAGGTGAGCCAGGTCGTCGAACTGCCGCGCCCGCGCGCACCGCACGCCGACGAGACGGCACGGATGTACGCGGTGGTGACGGTGACGGTACGCAGACCGGACACGGCCCGCGCCGCACCCGCCGCACCCCCGTGCGCCGACCCCGGACCCCGCCTCGCCGAGGTCCTGCTCATCGACCACTCGTCCTCGATGGTGATCCCGCCGAGCCGCCTCGCGGCCGCCCGCGCCGCCGCCGTCAGCGCGCTCGCCCGCATCCCCGACGGGGCGTTCTTCGCGCTGGTCGCCGGGGCCGACCGGGCCACCATGATCTATCCCAGGCGCCCCGGCCTCGCCGTCGCGAGCCCCGACACACGGGCCGCCGCGGAGACCGCGCTGCGCGAGTGCACCCCCGGCGGCGGCACCGCGATGGGCACCTGGCTGGAGCGCGCCGCACGCCTCTTCCGCGAACTCCCGGCGGGCGCCGCCCCCGCCTACGTACGCCACGCGCTGCTGCTCACCGACGGCAGGAACGAGCCCGGCTACGAGAGCGAGGCGGAGCTGCGCGGCCGCGTCGAGCGGTGCGCGGGCGCCTTCGACTGCGACGTGGTCGGCATCGGGGACGCCTGGGAGACCGACGAACTCCTGCTGATCGCGGGCGCGTTGAGCGGCCGGACCCGGGCCGTCGCGGACCTGACCCGGCTCCCCGACGAGCTGGCCGCGCTCACCGGACGGGCCGCCGAGCGCGACGTCACCGGGCTGCGGCTGCGCCTGACCCACCGGGCGGGCGCCCACCCGCACCTGTTCGAGCAGGTGCACCCCACCCGGACCGCGCTCACGCCCGCACGCGTCGACCTCACCGGCGTCGGGACGGGCGCGGGCGGCCCCGTCCACGAGTACGAGCTGGCGCCGTGCGGCACCGAGACCCGCGCCTACCTCCTCGGCATCGGCGCGCCCTACGACCCCGCGCAGCTCGGCAAGGAGCTGCTGCTCACCGAGGTGGAGATCGGGGCGTACGACCCGGAGGGACTCGAACTCCCGCCTCCCGTACCGGTGTTGATGCGCTGGACGGACGACGCCGACCTGTACAGCCGCCTTGACCCGCAGGTCTCCCACTACCAGCACATGGAGGAGCTGCACGGCACCTTCGAGGAGGCGTGCAGAGCGCTCAAGCGCGCCGACAGGCCGACCGCGGAGGCGCTGCTCGGGACGGCCTGGCGGCTCGCCGAAGCGGTCGGCGACACGGCGATGCGCGACCATCTGCGCCGCCTCGTCCGGGTCCGCGACGGCGCCCGCGGCGAGGTCGAACTCCTGGACCGCATCGCGAAGTTCGACGTGGAGGCCGCCCGCATCCAGTCGAGCACCACGGTCCTGCCGGGGCAGCGCGCCGCCCGCACCCGGCGGCCCGGCGGCCCGCGGTGACGGGCTCCCCGCACACCGCCCGGCTGATCGCCGCCGACGTACTGCGCAGACTGCGCAGGTACGTCTGGCCGCCACCGCTGACCGGACGGCCCCGCAACCGCGCCTACCTGCGCGACCGGATGATCGCCCTGCCACTGCTCACCGTCGTCGCGACCGCCTGCTTCGGCTGGGCCTACGGACAGCTCCGCGCGGACTCGGCGGCCCTGCGCGACAGCTTCACCCCCGCCCTCGTCGCGCTCGCCGACGCCGAGATGTCCCTGCGCATCGCCGACCGCGAGGCCGGTCTCAGCCTGGCCGCCGGGGAAGCGGTGCGGCTCGGCGGGCTCAGCGACCGCTACCGGACCCGCACCACCCACGCCACCCAGAGCCTCAACCAGGTGGCCCGCAGCGGCGCCCTGACCACCGAGGAACGCCAGGACCTCGACGTCATCTCCGGGCTCGTCGTCGACTACGGCAACTGGATCGCCTTCGCGCAGAGCAACGTCGGCGACGCGGCCCTGCGGGACGCCGGGCTCTCCTACGCCCGCAGCATGCTCTGCTCCGCGCCCGCGACCACGCCCACCTCTGCGGCCGCCGCGAAACCGGCCGCCGACGGCTACCCGCCGTGCCCGCACACCACCGGATCCGACGCGACCGCCGTGGTGGACCGCATCTCGACGCTCGAAGGGAACCTGCGCGGCAGGCTCGCGGAGCGGGCGGGCCTCGGCGCCGGGGTGCTCGTCGCCGCCGCCTTCGCCGCGCTCGCGGGCGGACTGCTCGTCGTCGGCCTGTGGCGCACCCAGGTCTTCCTCCACCACCGCTTCCGGCTGCGCGTCAGCGTCCCGCTCCTGGTGGCCGCGGCGCCGCTGCTCGCCGTGCCGTTCCTGACGGCCGACGCGGTGCTCGCCGACCGCGCGCAGCAGCGCGTCACCGACGTGGCGGGCGAGCTGTCGGAACGGACCTCGCCACGGATCGAGAGCACCCACGACGAGCGGCCCTTCGGCCGGCCGCACCCCCTGCTCATCGACTCCCTGGCGCACGACGCCCGGCACGACCTCGCCGCGGGGCGCCTGCCCGCCCTGGACGGCGCGGCGCCGTGGGTGGTGCCCGCCGGGCTGCTCTGCGCGGTCCTGACCGGCGCCGCGCTGTACGGCTACCGGCGCGAGTACGTGCTCATCGCCCGCGCGGGGGCCGCCGCGTGAGGCGGGCCCGCGCGGCCGTGCGCGCCCTGCTCGCGGCCTGTCTGCTCGCCCTCACCGCCCTCACCGCGGGCGCCTGCGGCGGCGAGCGGCCCACCACCCTCGTCGTCCTCGGACCGTGGACGGGCGCCGAGGGCGAGGCCTTCGAGACGATGCTGCACCGGCTCGACGACGGCACCGGACAGCGGTACTCCTACGAAGGGACCCGCTCCCTGCGCGAGACGCTCGTCGCCCAGCTGGAGGCCGACGCGCCGCCGGACGTGGCGATCCTCAACAGCATCGGCGAACTCACCGAGTACGCCCGCGCCGACCGCCTCCAGCCGCTCGACGACCGCGCCTATCCGCCCTGGGCACCCGCCCTCGACCTCGGCGGCGGGCGCCACACCTACTGGGTGCCCCTGAAGGTCGACCTCAAGAGCCTGGTCTGGAGCGACCGGGGGCGCTCCGCCGCCGCCCCCGACTGGTGCGTGGGCCTCGCCTCGCAGGCCACCTCGGGCTGGCCGGGCACCGACTGGATCGAGGACATCCTGCTGCACCGCTCGGGCCCCGACGTCTACGCGCGCTGGGCCACCGGGCGGATCAGCTGGCGCGACCCACGGGTCCGCGCGGCCTGGACGACCTGGGCCGCGCTGCTCGGCAAGCGCTCGGAGAAATCCGTCGACCAGTCCCTGACCACGTCGTACGAGGGGACGCCCGACCCGGCGAAGCCCGGCTCGGAGCCGCGCGGGCTGCTCGGCTCGCTCTCGCCGCGCTGCACCCACGAGCACCAGAGCGCCTTCATCCGGTACGTCTACGCCGACCGGAAGGTCCGCGTAGGCCCGTCGGCGGGCTTCCTGCCGGGGCCCGCCGCGTACGACGGCGCCTACGAGGTGGCGGGCGACATGGCCGCCGTGTTCAGCGAGGACCCGCGGGCCCGCGAGCTCGTCGAGCGCCTGTCGGGCCGCACCGCGCGCTCGCTGTGGCGGGCCGGGGCCGCGCCCGAACTGCGGCCGCTGTTCCCCGCAGCCACCGACCCGCAGCCCACCGACCCGACGGGACGGCGCATCGCGAAGATCCTCACCGGGCAGGCCCAAACGCTCTGCTTCGACGCGTCGGACGTGCTGCCGCCCGGTCTGCGCGACGCCTTCCACCGCGCCGTCCTTCAGTACTTCAAGGACCCGGACGACGCCCGCCTGGACACGCTCCTGAAGCAGCTCGACACCGTGCGCGCGCGGGCCGCGCCCGGCGCAGGGCCGCCCGACTCGGGCGTCTGCGCGCCGCCGGGCGGCTGAGCCCCCGGGACGTCAGCGCAGCCCCTCCGGGCAGGCCGTGCCGCGCGGCAGCTGATAGGGCGCGCCGAGCCGGTAGGTGCCCGCCTTCGGCGCGATCAGCTCGGTCCACCTGTCGCCCTCGCCGTCCTCCGCCGCCTCCAGGAGACAGCCCTTGACGTTCTCGTACTCCTTGGGCCGCGAGTCGTCGTCCGCCCTGCGGCTCTTGGACTCCTCGGTCTCCTTGGGCCGCTCGACGCCCTTGCCGCGGGAGTCGACGATGCTCAGCCACGGCGAGTACGGGATGCGGATCAGGACGCGCCCCGGCTTGGTCACGCGGAGCGTCATCTCGCCCTGCTCGGCCCGCTCGACGACGGCGTTCGGCTCGGCGAGCGGCGCCGGGTCGGTGACCTCGTACAGCTGCCAGTTCTCGTCGACCCAGACCTGCTTCAGATACGGCAGGCCCTTCTCGACTAGCGCGGCCTCGCGCTTGCCGCCGTCGCCGTCGGGCTCGCCCTTGGGCAGCACGACGTAGTGGACGGCCCAGCGCTGGAGCCACTCGTGGTAGTTCGCCGAGTTCAGGGTGTCGTCGTAGAAGAGCGGGTTGCGCTCCATGTCCGCCTGCCGGTTCCAGCCGCGGGCGAGGTTCACGTACGGGGCGAGCGCGGACGCCTCGCGGTGGCTGCGGGCGGGCACGACCTCGACCCGGCCCTTCACCGCGTCGACCTCCTGCAACTCGTTGACCAGCGGCGCCAGCTCACGGGTCCAGGAGGCGGCGGGCGAGGTGTGCACGATGTCGTCGACGGTCTTGTACCCGATCCAGCCGACGAAGCCGGTGAGCGTCACGACGATCACGTACCACTTGCGGGACTTCGGCACGACGTACGGCAGCGCGGCGACCAGCGCGACACCCGCGAAGGACATCGCGAGGCGGGTGATGTTGGAGCCGATCTGCGAGCTGATCAGCCAGACGCCGAGCACGAACGCCGCGTACACGAGCGTGGTGATCCGCACCGTCTTCCACTGCTTGGGCGCGACGTAGTAGACGGCCAGGGAGAAGACCAGCGGCAGCGAGGCGGAGCCGAACGACATCGGCTGGGTGCCGGAGAACGGGAAGAGCCACGCGGAGATGCCCACGACCACGGCGGGCGCGATGCCGAGCGCCCAGGCGCCCGGGTAGCGCTTGCTGAGGAACAGCGCGACGGCGACGAGCCCCACGAAGAGCCCCGCCACCGGGCTGCCCATCGTGGCCAGCGCCGCGAACGGCGCCGCGACCAGGGCCTTCGCCCACCGCTTGTAGCGCCAGCGGTGCGGCCAGCAGAACACGGCGGCGACCGCGGCCAGCGCGAACATCTGCCCGAGGCCGTAGGTCACCCGGCCCGATATGGCGTTGCACACCAGCGCGAAGACACCGGCGGAGACGGGCCAGAGCAGCCGCTTCACCGCGCGGGTGCGCATCAGGATCAGCGTGAGCAGCGCGGCGGAGACGGTCCCGGCGACCATCATCGTCGAGCGCACGCCGAGCACCGACATCAGATACGGCGAGACGAAGCTGTACGACACCGGGTGCATGCCGCCGTACCAGGCGAGGTTGTACGCCGAGTCGGGATGCCGTCCGACGAACTCCGCCCAGGCGTCCTGCGCGGCGAGGTCACCGCCGCTGTTGGCGAAGGTGAAGAACCAGACGACGTGCAGCACACCGGCCACCACCGTCGTGATGGTCACCGGATGGCGCAGGAACCGCATCGGCCAGGCCTCCGCGGGCGGCGGGGAGGCGGGGGTGCGGCGCTGCGCGGGCAGCTGTATTCGCGCACCCGTGTCGTCCGGCCCGGTCTCGCGTGTCGCGCTGTCCGGCCCGGCGTCGTCGTCCGCGCGCGTCGGCTCCGCTGTTGGCACTGGAGGCTCTCCCCGTGTCGTTCCCGTCCATGGGGTCGAGCCGACGAGGGGTCCGTCCCGGAACACCCCGTCCTCAGCCCCGGCGTACTGCTCCCCGAACTTGTGACGCTAGCACGCACCCGCGGGGGTGAGCCCTGACACCGGGCTCACCCCCGCGGGGGCGCGGCCGCCGTGGCCGCGCCGTTCGCTCGCGTCGTCCCCGGCCGGTCAGCCGACGCGGGTCAGCTTCGAACCGAAGGACGGCTCGCTCAGATCCTTCTGAAGTGCGACGGGCACCTCGACGGCGCCGCCCTTGCCGTCGCCGACGCTCAGCACGCCGACCTTCGTGCCCGCCTTCGCCGAGTTCGGCAGGGTCTTGCCCTTCTCCGCCTTCAGCTCCAGCTTCACCGTCAGGCCCGACCAGCCCACCGCGGCGACGTCCTTGGTGGCCACGACCGGGGTCGTGCCGCCCAGACCGTCGTCGACCCGGCCGACCACGTCGCCCTTCTTCACGATGGTCTTGGACTTCAGCGCGCCCTGGCCCGCCTCGATGAGCTCCTTGGTGACCCGGGTGACCTCGTCGATGTTGGCCACGCCGTTGTCGCCGTACTGGCCGAGGGTGGCGCCGATGATCGTCTGGCGCTTGCCGTCGATCACCTTCTCCGCGGCGAAGAGGATGTTGCCGCCCGCCGCGGTGGTGGTGCCGGTCTTGATGCCGATGGCGACGGTCGGGATGAGACCGAAGAAGTTCTTCTGCTTGTCGCCGTTGAGGTCCTTGTAGCTGGGCTGGCGGGAGATCTCGTTGAAGACCGGGTTCTCCATCGCGGCACGGCCCAGCTTCACCAGGTCCTCTGCGGTCGACACGGTCGTCTTGTCCAGGCCGCTGGGGTCGGTGTAGTGGGTGTTCTTCATGCCCAGCTCCTTGGCGGTCTTGTTCATCTTCGCGACGAACTCGTCCTCGGAGCTGCTCTTGGTGTCCCAGCGGGCAAGGAGCTTGGCGACGTTGTTGGCCGACGGCAGCATGACCGCCTGGAGGGCCTCGTACTGGGAGATCTTCTGGCCCTCGGTGACCTTGACGACCGACTCGTTGGCCGGCTTGCCCGTCTCGTAGTGCTTCTGCGCGGCCGCGTCGACCGGGATCTTCGGGCCGTCCTCACCCTTCTTCAGCGGGTGGTCGCGCAGGATCAGATAGACCGTCATGACCTTGGCGATGCTCGCGATCGGCACGGGCTTCTGCTTGCCCGACGTGCCGAACGTGCCGATGCCGTTGACGTCCATCGCCGCCTGGCCCTCGCCGGGCCACGGCACGGACGGCTTGCCGCCCTCGAAGGAGACGGACTCCTCAGCGGTCAGCTGGAGGCTCGGCGTCGGAAGCGGCCGCACGGCCTGTACGACCGCAAACACGACCACCATGAGCAGCACCAGCGGCGTCCAGATCTTGACGCGGCGCACGGCGGTGCGGACCGGGGTCTCCGGCGGCGGCGGGGTGTTCGTCAGCTCGGCGAGCAGATCGATCGGCGGCTTCGGCGGCAACGGCTGTTGCGTCGTGCGCTCGACCGGCGGAGGGACGGCGGGTCCTGTGGGGCCCGTGGGGCTGGTGGGAGCGGCCGTGGCGGCGGCGCCTGCCGCGGCCGCCTTCGCTCCGCCCTTGGGCGCCGCCGCCTCGTCGGGCTTCGGCGCGGGCTTCGGTACGGGCTTGGCCGCGGGCTCGTCGAGCGGCTTGAGCGCGACGAACTTGCTGGTCCGCTCGGCCTCCCGCTCGCCGTTTGCACTCCCCTTTGCAGGAGCCTTGGCCTCACCGCTCTCGGCGGCGTCGGCACTCTTCGCGGAGTCCTTCTCGGGGCTCTTCGCCGAGTCCTTCTCCGGGCTCTTCGCCGGGCTCTTCTCCAGGCCCTGGAGGTCGCTCAGCTTGAGCATGGTGGTGGCCTGGTCGACGCCCTGCCCCGCGGGCTTGTCCCCGGCCTTGGCACCGGCCTTCGGGGAGAGCGCCTTGAACACGGCGGTGGCCTGGTCGACACCACCGGCGGGGGCGTCCTTGCCCTCGCCGTCCTTGGCGTCGTCGACGTCGGCGTCGGCGTCGGCGTCGGACTTGGGCTCAGCCTCGGCCGGGGCGTCGTCGTCGGAGGATTCCCCGTCGGCCCTGCCGGAGCCGGACTCCTCGGACTCCGCCTCGCCGGCGGCCGGAGCGTCGGCGTCGGCCTCCGCGTCCGGGGCGTCGGCGTCGTCGTCCGCGGCACCCGCGCCGGGGCCCTCGTCCGCGCCAGCGGAATCGTTGCCCCTGGCGGAATCCGCGTCCGCGTCCGCCTCGGGCTCGTCGCTCGCGACCCATGCCGCGACCGCGTCACGCAGCCGCGCGTCACCGGACGGCGCGTCCTCCGAGGACGTCTCGTCCGCCGTGGACTCACCCGGGGCCTTCTCGTCGGACGAGGACTCGTCGGACGTCTTCCCGTCGGACGGCGACGCGTCGGACGCGTTCTTGTCCGACGAGGACGCCTCGGACGTCTTCTCGTCCGTCGGGGAGTCGCCGGACGGGGACTCCCCGTCCGACCCCGCCTCGTCGGAAGCCACCTCATCGGACGCCGCCTCGTCGGACGCCGAAACGACCGCCTTCGTGGAGAAGACCGCCGTCGCCCGGTCCTCCCGTGCCGCCGGCACCTCGCGCGCCACCGCGAGGCGCGGGTCGCGTTCCTCCGGCGCCGAGGGATCCGCCGCAGTCGGGTTCCCCGACGACTTCCGCTGCTCCGACCTGTCGGGGGTCTCGCCCGCCACCGATGCCTCCTCGTACGCCATGCCGTATGCCGTTGCTGAATGCTTGCCGTGCGCCAAAACCGGCCGGACCCCACTGTCCGAACCGTGTACCAGTGTCCTGTGTGAGGGCTTAACCCCCGTGGTAGACGAGAACGACATACCTACTGGTTCCCGTACTTACCGGTCAGGCACTCTCGACAGATGAATGTGAGAGGGGTCACCCTGTCATTCATCCACGCGGGGAGGCATGGATGGGCAGGAGCCGCAGAACAATTCCGGAGGAGCTTCTGCTGCTCGCTTTGGACCCGGCCACGGGTACCACAGCGCAGCCGCAGTCGCTCGACCTCGGTCTGGCCGGAGCACAGCTAGTGGAGCTGGCGCTGGCCGGACGGATAGCCCCTGACGGGGATCGTATCGCCGTGGTGATGCCACGGCCGACCGGAGATCCGACTCTGGACTCCGCACTGGAACTGCTGCGCAGGCGCGGCAGCCCGGTTCGGGCGGTCCACTGGATCGGCGGGCCCCGACTGGGGCTGCGCCAGACGTACCTCTCGCACCTGGAGCGATGCGGCATGGTGCATGCCGTGGCGGGCCAGATGTGCGGGGTACTGCCGACGACTCGCTACCAAGCGACGGACACGGCGATCAGCCGGGAAATCAGGTCCCGGCTCGACTCGGCGATCCGCACCGGCGTACCGCCGGATCCGCGGACCGCGGCGCTCGCCGCACTGGCCCACGCGGTCGGTCTCGGCAAGCATCTCTACCCGGGGAACGAAGGGCGTTCATCGCGCTCACGCCTCCGGGATCTCATCAGGCACGACCCCATGGGCGGCCTCGTGGCGCACGCCGTGATGGACGTTCAGAACGGCGTGGCCGCTCAGCCGCGCCGCAGCGCCGCACCGGCAGGTCCCGCGGGACCCAGCGGTCGGCAGCCGGCCAGGTCGGCACCGGACCCCGCGGGGGTTCCGATGCAGCCGCGCCGTGGATCCATGGCACGCGCCGTGGCCCACTGAGCTCCACCGGTACGTACGCCCGGCACCGTCAGGTCACACCGGGCACCGCTCAGCACCAGCACGCGTCATCAGCAGCACTTCGTACCGCTCAGCACCACGCTCCACCACGCATCAACAGCGCCGCACCGCAGTCCCCCAGACCCGGTTCGGGAGCCGCTGGGCCGCGCGGGGCAGGGACCGGACGTCCGGACGACGACCCCGGTACCACCGCCCCGCGCGGCCGCACATCCTTCGGCGCCGCAGGGACGGCACGCACCCCTTCGCAACTCCGCCCTCTCGTCCGCACATCCGCTGTTTCCCAGCGGTGCCGCACTCGTTGGTGGCACTCTGCTGAGCAGCAGATACGCAAAGTAGAGGCATGTAAGCCGGAGGTGCACGTCCCGTGGCGTCCAATGTCAATCCCACCGTCAGGCGACGCCGGTTGGGCCAGGAGCTCCGTCGGCTCCGCGAGCTCAAGGGCATGACGGCCGAGGAGGTCGCCGAGCGCCTGCTCGTCTCCCAGTCGAAGATCAGCCGCCTGGAGAACGGGCGCAGGTCGATCAGCCAGCGCGACGTCCGCGACCTCTGCGGCGTCTACGAGGTCGAGGACGTCCGCATCGTCGACTCCCTCATGCAGATGGCCAAGGATTCGCGCCAGCAAGGCTGGTGGCACTCCTTCGGCGACATCCCGTACAGCGTGTACATCGGTCTGGAGACCGACGCCGCCTCGCTGCGCGTGTACGACCCGCAGGTCGTCCCCGGCCTGCTGCAGACCCGCGCGTACGCGGAGGCGCTGATCACCGGCGCGCTCCCGGAGACCACGCCCACCGACATCGAGAAGCGGGTCCAGGTGCGCATGCGCCGGCAGGACCGCATCGCGGCGCCGGACAATCCGCTGCGCCTGTGGACCGTGCTCGACGAGTCCGCGCTGCGCCGCGTCGTGGGTTCCCGGCATCTGATGCGCGACCAGCTGGAGCATCTCGTGGAGCAGTCCCAACTGCCGCACGTGACCGTCCAGGTGATCCCCTTCGACATGGGTGCGCATCCCGGGCTCAACGGGCAGTACGCGATTCTCGAGTTCCCTGATGCGGCCGATTCCAGTGTGGTCTACATCGAGGGCGTCACGAGCGATCTGTACTTGGAGAAAGCGAACGATGTCCAGCAATACAGCGTCATGTACGAGCATTTGCGAGCACAGGCGCTGAATGTGGATCAATCCCGTCAGCTGATCGCGGACATCGCCAAGGAGTACGCCCGCTGATCTCCACGGCGCGGCAACGGGCCCCTGACGTGCGGAATCATTTATTCCAGCTATCGGTATCCGGCGCACGCGGAAGCGTGCGCGCCGCCTCCGGCCGGAAAAGCGCCGCACGGTACACCCTGGCCGCTCCGGGGCGGAAGACCCCCCTGGAATATGCCATCCGGTTGAGTGAACGATCCCTTCACGCACCGATGTTGGCGAGTAGCGTCATTCACGCCATCGAGCAAGAGCGTTGGCGCACACCGCATTTCGCGGCGACAGCAACTCGACAACTGGGCAAACCGGAGCAGACATGGCAATTCAGCAAGGCGCGTCGAATACGTGGGTCAAGTCTTCGTATTCCACCGGAAACGGCGCGTGCGTAGAGGTCAAGTCCCCGCTGCGGCAGGGGATCTCGGTCCGTGACTCCAAGGTCGTCGAGGGCCCCGTCCTCGCCTTCCCCACCGCCTCCTGGAACGCGTTCGTCACCGAGGTGAGCCGGGGAGCCGCCGACCTCGGTTGATTCACCTGGACTCCGCCCATGACCACCGCACGCCGCGGCACCACCGCACCTCGCGGACGCCCCTACCCCTGCCGCGGAACAACCGGATAGCAGAACCGAATGAGCCCTCTCGACTGGCCCGCCGTCCCGGCCGAGGGGGCTCGGCCCTGCCTCAGCGCAGTTCGTCCACGTAACGGTCGGTCCCCGGCACGGTCGGGATGAACGGCGCCACCAGCTCCACCCGGCCCAGGCCCGATTCGGCCACCGCGGCGTCCCGCGCGGCGAAGTGCTCCTCCCAGCACTCGCGCGGGTCCTCCTGGAGGAACCAGAGCAGCGTCAGCCTGGTGTCCACGCCCTCGACCTGTTTCACGTACGTCATCCGGTCCCCCGGCAGCGGCGTCGGCCTGAAGAGCGTCACCATCGCGGCGGGCGAGCCGGCCAGGGCACGCGGCAGATGGCGCGAGCGCAGCCACTCGAGGAGCGCGGCCCGCTCCCCCGGGCCTTCGGCGTCGACGACTTCGAGGACGAGCCCCCGGTAGGGGTGGTCCATCGCGTGGAAGTCGCGCGGGCCCGCCGCGCCGTCCCGGTAGACGGTCGCCTCGTGGTCCTGGAAGGAGGTGAAGACGTGGGTGCGGTCCTGGTAGACCCGGCCGTCGCGGTTGAGCCGCTTGTTGATCCCGACGGTCCACTTCATGTGGTCGTCGTAGCGGCCCTCGGTCACCCAGTACGTGGAGAGGTAGCACCCCGCGGTGACCGGCTCGGCGATCGCGGACTTGTCGGGGTAGCGCAGCCGCTGGAGCGCGCGCGTGGCCACCCAGCGGCGCCCCGCGTACATCCAGGGCATGGCCATCGCGCCCGCGTAGTAGTGGTCGTCCTCGTACCAGCGGTTGTACGCGAACTCATGGCCGGGGTGCGGCTCGACCATGGTGATCAGGGCATGGCCCGGGTGCACGCCGTAGGGCCCGACGGCGGCCAGCTCGGCGTAGGTGTCGCTGCGGGTGTCCTCGTGGGCGCCCGTGCGGGTGTCATCACTCACGTCTGTGCCCTTCCTTCCTCCGGTGGACGCCCATACTCTGACGCCCCGTCAGCAAAACTGCCAGAGCTGGGAGTCGCCCATGCCGTCGTCGCTCCTCGAAGGAAAGACCGTCGTCGTATCGGGGGTCGGCGCCGGGCTCGGCCACCAGGTCGCGGCCGCCGTCGTGCGCGACGGCGGGAACGCCGTGCTCGGGGCGCGCACGGAGGCGAACCTCGCCAAGTCCGCGGCCGAGATCGACCCGGCGGGCACCCGCACCGCCCACCGCGCCACCGACATCACGGACGAGGCCCAGTGCCGGGCGCTCGCCGCACTGGCCCAGGAGCGCTTCGGCGGGATCGACGCGGTGGTCCATGTCGCCGCCTGGGACAGCTACTTCGGCGGGGTCGAGGACGCGGACTTCGACACCTGGCGGCAGGTCGTGGACGTCAATCTGCTCGGCACGCTGCGGATGACGCGCGCGTGCCTGCCGTCACTGCGGGCGCGGCCGCGGGGCGGTTCGGTGGTCTTCATCGGCACGCAGTCGGCCGTCGCTTCGCCCTCGCAGGTGCGGCAGGCCGCGTACGCGGCGTCGAAGGGGGCGCTGACGTCGGCGATGTACTCGCTGGCGCACGAGGTCGGGCCTGACCGGATCCGGGTCAACACGGTGCTGCCCGGCTGGATGTGGGGCCCGCCCGTCGAGGCGTACGTCCAGTTCACCGCGCACACCGAGGGCGTGCCGGAGGACGAGGTGCGGGACCGTCTCGCCTCGCGCATGGCGCTTCCCGAGCTGGCCACGGACGGCGACGTGGCCGACGCGGTGGCCTTCCTCGCCTCCGACCGGGCGCGGGCCATCACGGGGCAGTCCCTGTTGGTCAACGCCGGGGAGATCATGCGGTAGCGCCCGCGCACCCTCGCCGAAGCCGTACGGGAATCAACTCCCGTGCGGCTTTTGTGTGTTCGGGACATGCCCACCGCTGATCACATCCATGAACGAAGGTCAGCAAACCGAACGATTTTACTTGCTCTTGACTCTTCGGGCGGTTGTCCGGGGTGTCCGGCCGAACCCACGATGAGCGGGCACTTCCGGGCCGTTCCCGGCCTCCGTGGCCGGTCCTGGCGAAGTGCGAGCCAGTTATGCGCAGTTCACCAGGCGGACCCCTGGAGGGCCATATGAACAGTCTCGACTGGGCCGTGCTCATCGGCTACTTCGGCGTGATGGTCGCGATCGGCGTGTGGTCCCACAAGCGGGTCGACAACGTCAGCGACTTCTTCACCGCCGGCGGCAAGATGCCCTGGTGGCTGTCGGGCATCTCGCACCACATGTCCGGCTACAGCGCGGTGATGTTCACCGGCTACGCGGGCATCGCGTACACGTACGGCGTGACGTCCTTCGTCACCTGGTCCTTCCCCATCGCGCTCGGCATCGCCATCGGCGCCCGGCTCTTCGCCCCCCGCATCAACCGGCTGCGCTCACGGCTGCACGTGGCATCGCCGCTGGAGTACCTGAAGAACCGCTACAACCTCAAGACCCAGCAGGCGCTCGCCTGGTCGGGGATGCTGCTCAAGATCGTGGACGTGGGCGCCAAGTGGGCGGCGATCGCGACCCTGTTGGCCGTGTTCACCGGGGTCTCCCTCAACCAGGGCATCCTCATCACCGGTGTGATCACGGCGATCTACTGCACCATCGGCGGGCTGTGGGCCGACGCGCTGACCGAGCTCGGCCAGTTCGTCATCCAACTCCTCGCCGGTATCGCGATGTTCGTCGCCGTCGTCGGCAAGCTCGGACCGCACGGCGGCTTCTTCGGCGTCTGGGACGAGCCCGAACTCGCCGGTCACGGCAAGCCGCTGGTCGGCCCGTACGGCACGGTGTTCCTGCTCGCGTTCCTCTTCATCAAGCTCTTCGAGTACAACGGCGGCATGCTCAACCAGGCGCAGCGCTACATGGCGACCGCGAACGCCAAGGAGGCCGCGCGCTCCGCGAAGCTCTCCGCGGCCCTGTGGCTGGTCTGGCCCGTCGTGCTCTTCTTCCCCATGTGGATGTCCCCGCTGCTCGTCGACGCCAAGAAGCCCGACGGCTCGGACGCCTACGCCCTGATGACCGAACAGCTCCTGCCGCACGGCCTGTTGGGCCTGGTCATCGTCGGCTTCTTCTCGCACACCATGGCCATGTGCTCCTCCGACGCCAACGCGATCGCCGCGGTCTTCACCCGGGACGTGGCGCCCGCGTTCTCCGCGAGGGCCAGGGCCTGGAGCGAACAGAAGGGCCTGATCGCCGCACGGCTGACCACAGTGGTCTTCCTCGGTCTGTCCATGGCGGTCGCCACCCAGGTGAACTCGCCGACCTTCAAGGACATCATCACGGTCGTCATCAAGTGGGTCGCGGGTCTGATGGGCCCGATCGCGATCCCGATGATGCTGGGCCTGCTGCGCACCTTCCGCAAGTCCGGCCCCACCGCGGCGCTGACCAGCTGGGCGGCCGGGCTCTTCGCCTTCTACCTGGTCAACTACCCCATCGACGAAGCGGTGTCGGGCGGCGTCGCCCTCCAGTACCAGGTGTCGATCCCGCTGGCCGTCTCGCTCGTCCTCTACGTCGTCGTCGGCTGGCTGAAGCCGGAGGACACCCCGGAGCGCGACGCGCTCATCGAGAAGATCAACACGGACGACGACGGCGACAGCCCGGCGGGGGCGGCCGCCGTGCCGCCCTCAAGCCCGCGGATAGCGGGCCAGCCACCCCGGTGAGGAGAGGGCGGGCCCGTGCAGCGCGGGCCCCTGGGTCATCTCCATCGCGAAGTCGTCCGCGAGTTCCAGGATGGTGGCGCGGCCCTCCAGCTCGGTGAGCCAGCCGGGCGGCAGGGCCGTCTCGCCGTGCAGCGCGCCGAGCAGCGCCCCGCAGAGCGCGCCCGCCGCGGCCGAGGCTCCGCCGTGGTTGACCGCGAGCCGCAGCCCGTGCCGGATGTCCTCGCCGACCAACGCGCAGTAGACGGCGGCGGCGAGCGCGCCCTCCGCCGTGCCGTCGGCCACGAGTTCCTCGACGCGCGCCGGGGTGGGCATGCCCTGGCGTACGGCACCGAGCGCGTGCCGGAGCGCGTCCGACACGGGCTGCTGCCCGGGGCGGGAGGCGAGCAGGGCGAGGGTGCGCTGGATCGCGCCGTCGAGGGACTCGCCGCGCGCGAGGCCGTGCACGATGACGGTGTGCGCGCCCGCCGCGAGATAGGCGGTGGGGTGGCCGTGGGTCTGGACGGCGCACTCGACGGCGAGCTGGAGGACGAGCTGCGGCTCCCAGCCGACGAGCAGCCCGAAGGGCGCGGACCTGGTGACGGCCTCGGCGCCGAGTTCGTCGGGGTTCTTGGGTGCTTCGAGGGTGCCCATCACCTCGTCGGCGAGGCCCAGCAGACAGGCGCGGGAAGGGTCGCGCCGCGAGTACAGCCACTCCTCGCGGGCCAGCCAGCCGTCCTCCTTGCGCCGCTCGTCGGGGCCCCAGTCGCTCTGGGTCGCGGCCCAGCGCCGGTAGGCGCGGTGCAGGTCGGTCGGCGGGTGCCAGGCCCCGGTGTCGCGGCGCACCTGGGCGCGGATGAGTCCGTCGACGGTGAACAGGGCCAGCTGGGTCGCGGCGGTCACCGCGCCGCGTCTGCCGTGCGCGGGGGCGGGTTCGGTGAGCCCCTCGGCGCCGTGCGCCTCGCGTATCTCTTCGAGGGAGAGGCCGTCGACGGGCGCCCCGAAGGCGTCGCCCACGGCGGACCCGAGCAGCGTGCCGCGCACCCGGCTGCGGAAGTCCTGCTGCTCGGCGCGGCCCCACACACCGGTGGCTGCTGCGGTGCCCATGCGGACCTCCCCTCCGTGCGATGACGTGCCCCCGTCGCGCCTCGAAAGATTGCGACTGCGCAGCACTGTAATCGACCGGGAACGATCGGTTCAGGCGCCAAGTGGTATGCGAAGAGTCGCCCCTGAGGTCGCTTTTGAACGACGTTCACGAGGCCCGCGAACCATGTCCATCAGACGTCCAGAGAGCCGTCCGCACCGGCCGCGCCGGACCGCCCCGCGGCAGGCCCCGTGGCCGGCCCCGCGGCCTGCCCCGCGGCCTGCCCCGCGATCCGCTCCCGCTGCTCGCGCGCCCACCCGTACTCCGGGTCGATCCGCAGTGCCTCGGCCAGGGACGCCAGCGCATCGCGCGTACGGCCGAGGGCTTCGAGGGCCAGGGCCCTGCTGCCCCACGCCCACGCGTAGCCGGGGTCGAGGGCGAGGGCCGCGTCGTAGGCGGCGAGCGCCTCGTCGAGGCGGCCCGCGAAGCGCAGCACGTCACCGCGTTCGCCGTGCACGCGCGCCGTGTCCGGCTCCAGTTCCTCGGCGCGGTCGAGGTCGGCGAGGGCGCCGGACAGGTCGCCGACGGAGTGCCTGATGTGGGCCCTGCGGGCCAGCGCCCAGGGGTAGTCGGGCCAGAGCGCGAGTGCGTGGTCCAGATCGGCGAGGGCCTCGTGGGGGCGGCCGAGGACGAACTTGGCCTGGCCCCGGCTGCCCAGGGTCAGCGGTTCGCTCGGGTCGATGGCGTGCGCGCGGTCCAGCCACGGCAGGGCGTCGGCGGGACGGCCCATGCGGCGGTAGGTCTCGCCCCGGTCGCGCGCCACCCACTCCGCGCCGGGCACCACCTCGTCGGCGTCGTCCAGGTGCCGCAGCGCGGTGTCGAACTCGCCGAGGGCCCGGTAGGTGACGGCGAGCCCGTGGTGCCCCCAGGGATCGGCGGGGTCCAGGGCGATGGCGCGCTCGTGGTCGCGCAGGGCCTCGCGCAGCCTGCCGAGGCGGAACAGCTGGAGGCCGTGCACGTTGTACGCGGCCACCCGGCCCGCGTCGTCCAGTCCCGGCCTGGCGAGGAAGAGGTCCAGTACGCCGAGGGCGCCGGTGCGTTCGTCGCCGAGCACGGCACGGCAGTCGTCGGCCCACACCCGCAGGTGCTCCGCGTCCGCGTCCTCGGCGGCGTCGGCGACCGCCCGCGCCCACGCGCGGGCCACCGCGGTGCTCACGCGGCAGGCCTCGATGCCCTCGCGCAGGACGCCGGGGAGCGCGGTACGCGGCCCCGCGCACAGCAGGTGGTACAGCTCCTCGACGCGCAGCGCACGCCACTCGGGGCGCATCCACGGGCGGCCCGCCCGGCCGCGCAGCTCCTCCTCCAGGGCGGCGCGGCGCCGCGCGTAGAGCCCGGCGATCCGGGTGTGGCCCGCGCTCCACAGCGCGGGCGCGGTGGTGCGGCGCAGGCGGAGCATCGGGGCGCGTACGACGTCGTGGTAGCGGGCCGCGCCGGTGCGGTCGGCGCGGACGAACGGCAGGGCGCGCAGCCAGCCGTCCAGCCCCGCGGGGACCTCGCCGCCCCCGCCCGCGGCGGCCCGCACGATCTCCTCGTCGAGCCGCCGGGGCAGCGCGCAGTCCAGCGCGGCGGTCCTGCGCACCGGGTCCTGCTCCCACTTCAGGAAGCGCTCCACGGCCGTCGCGCTCGGGTCGCCGACGTCGTCGGGGGCCGCGGGCCCTGACTCGGCGAGCGTGGAGACGAGCACGGGCAGCCGGCCCGACAGGCGCAGCACCTCCGTGACGACCGGTTCGTCGGTGACGCCCTTGGCGGTGAGCAGATCGCGCGCCTCGGTCTCGGTGAAGGGCCGCAGCGGCAGATCGGCGGTGAAGTCCGCGGCGCCGTCCCAGCGGGCCGGGTCCAGGGGGCGCTGCCCGGCGGTCACCACCACGACGTTGGCGGGGAGTTCGCCGTGCCGGTCGGTCGTCATCACCTCGTGCAGCCAGCGGTCCAGGAAGGGCGCGGTGCGTTCGTAGGTGTCGAAGAAGAGCACGAGCCAGGGCGCGGTGTCGGCGGCCCGGTCGAGGTCGTCGAGGAGGACGGGGGTCAGCGCGCGTTCGGGTGCGAGCACCAGGTGTTCCAGGGTGAGGTCGGGGTCCTCGGGGCCGCGCAGCCGGGCCCGCAGCCGGTCGGCGCCGTGCGCGAGCCGCTCCGCGTCGACGACCCCGGCGAGTGCGCCCACCACGGGGACCATGCCGAGTCCGACGACCCCGGCGCGGGCCATCGCGGTGCTGGCCGCCGACGGCGCGTCGGGTCCCGGCTCGCGGGCGGCGGCCGCGGTGAGCTCGTGGACGCGCCGCCGGTGCGCGGCGACGGCACGCTCCAGCGCCTTCAACGTCCGCCCCTGCTGGGCGAATTGGGCGGCGATCTCGGCCGACACGGCGGGCACGTCGACCGTCGCCTCATCGACGTATGCCACGAAAGCACCGCACCCGGTGGCAAGTTGGGACATCTCGCGCACGAGTGAGGTCTTGCCGACGCCCGCGGGGCCGTGCACATGGAAGAGGAAGCGGTGCCTGTCGTCCTCGGGCGGCACCTCGAAGTTGGCCCGGAACGCGCGCAGTTCCTCGCGCCGCCCCACGAAACCCGCCCGCCGCCGCTGCCGGATGAGCTCCTGCATCGACACCCTCGACCGCGCCATCTGCCCCTCCACCGCCGCCCGTTGGGGTCCAGTCTCGCGCACGCGCGGCGCCCCGCGCGGCCGGGCGCCGGGTGAACGGTGACGGAAAGACACGGAACATCCACCCCACGTACAAGGGGCTCCGGGGTGTACAACCATCGCCGCGGATGACTCGTCTCCCCCTACGCCACAGCAGTTCCCCACAGGAGGATCAGTGCGCCGCAAGATCATCGTCGCCGTGGCGGCCGCCGCCCTGGCCACGCCGCTCGCCCTGTCCGTCACCGCGGGCAGCGCGGCGGCCGCGCCCGTGCCGCCGCGCACCCCCGTCGTCGACTTCAACCGCGACGGGCACGCGGACCTCGCGGTCGCCGCGCCGAGCGGCGCCGTCGACGGGAGCGCCGACGCCGGGTACGTCTCGGTCGTCTACGGCTCGGCGACGGGCCCCGACGCCACGCACCACCAGCTGATCAGCCGCGCGACGCCCGGCGTGCCCGGCGACGTCACGGACACCTACGCCTTCGGCGCCCAGGTGGTCCCCGCCGACCTCGACGCCGACGGCTACACCGACCTGGTCGTCACCAGCGGCGGCGACGGCGCGGACGACACCGTGCTCTGGGGCTCCAAGGACGGTCTGACCGGCAAGGACACGGTCCTGCCCTACCACTACGCCGACTACGCGGCGGGCGACTTCAACGGCGACGGCAAGCGCGACCTCGTCGTCGGCGACTACCCGACCGACGACCCCGACATCTCCGGCCTGACCGTGCTGCGCGGCCCGTTCACGCGCGACGGCAAGCCCGCGGCCAAGCAGTCCATCTCCACCGGCGACGGCCCCTCGGGCCTGCGCTCCTTCATCACGGGCGACCTCACCGGCGACGGCATCGACGACATCGTCTCCACGCACGGCTTCGAGGAGATGCAGCACGAGGCGCGCTTCTGGAAGGGCGGCAAGACCGCCGTCAGCACCAGCTACAAGAAGCTGACCACCGCGATCAGCGGCACCGTCGGCGACTTCGACGGCGACGGCTACGGCGACCTGGCCATGCGCGACATCGGCAGCGTCTCCGAGGTGCCCGACAGCTCGCCCGGCAGCATCCAGATCCAGTACGGCAGCGCCACAGGCCCCTCCACCCGCAAGAAGGTCATCACCCAGGCCACCGAGGGCGTGCCCGGCGCGAGCGAGGCCGACGACGCGTTCGGCGCCTCGCTCGCCGCGGGCGACGTGAACGGCGACGGCAAGGCCGACCTCGCCGTCGGCGTGCCCGGCGAGGCCCTCGGCACCAGCACGGGCACCGGCGCCGTCGTCCTGCTCAAGGGCGCCTCCAAGGCCGCGGGCGGCCTGACCGGCAAGGGCGCGGTCGCCTACAACCAGTCGACGCCCGGGGTGCCCGGCGCCTCCGAGACCGGCGACGACTTCGGCCGCTCGGTGCTCCTCGCCGACCTCGTCAAGGACGGCAAGGCCGACTTGGCCGTCGCCGCTCCCAAGGAGGACGGGACGTACGAGGACTCGGGCGCCGTCTGGACGCTGCGGGGCTCCGCGGGCGGCCTGACGACCACCGGCGCGGCGACGCTCAGCCCCGACAAGCTCGGACAGCCCGAGAAGGGCGCCCTGTTCGGGTACAGGATCGGCCACTGACGCCGCCCCGCACCCCGAACCTCTCACTTCCATTTCTCACCCGCCACCCCTCACCCTCCATGGAGGAACAGTGCGCCGTTCACTCATAGCCGCCGTCGCCGCCACCGCGCTCGCCACGCCGCTCGCGGTCGTCGCCACCGCCGGCTCCGCCGCCGCCGCCCCGACCCCGCCCCGCATCCCGGTCACCGACTTCAACCACGACGGATACGCCGACCTCGCGATCTCCGCGCCCGGCGGCACCTCCGACACCACCTCCGGCAGCATCTCGATCGTGTACGGCTCGGCCGGCGGCCCCGACACCGCACACGCCACCACCATCGACCGCGCCACGCCCGGCGTCCCCGGCGACCCGCAGGACGACGGACGCTTCGGCTACGAGTCGGCCGCCGCCGACCTCGACGGCGACTCCTACACCGACCTCGTCGTCGGCGGAGCGGGCGACAAGGCCGTCGTCCTGTGGGGCTCGGCCAACGGCCTGAGCGGCCAGGGCAGTTCCGAGCTGGCCGGCGACGCCGCGCCGCACGTCACCGCGGGCGACTTCAACGGCGACGGCAAGCGTGACCTGGTCACGGCCGCCTACCCGGAGCCCGAGGACCCGATGGACAACGACGACCGGGGCATGACCATCTCGTACGGTCCCTTCACGCGCGACGGCAAGCCCGCGAGCACCCAGGAAGTCGTCACCAGCCAGACCTTCGGGCCCGGCGACTTCGTCGTGGGCGACCTCACGGGCGACGGCGCCGACGACATCGTCTCCAGCCACGGCTTCGAGGAGATGGCCTACAAGAGCCAGTTCTGGAAGGGCGGCAGGGACGGGGTGAACACCACCCCGCAGAAGCTCGCGCCCTCCCTCGGCGGCGCGATCGCCGACATCGACAAGGACGGCTACGGCGACCTCGTCGTCCGTGACATCGGCGGCAACTTCGAGGACATGCCCTACCAGAAGGGCACGATCCTGGTGAAGTACGGGACGGCGAACGGGCCTTCGACCACCCGCACCGCGAAGATCACCCAGGACACGGCGGGCGTCCCCGGCGTCGGTGAGGAGGGCGACGAGTTCGGCTCCTCGATCAGCGCGGGCGACGTGAACGGCGACGGCTACGCGGACGTCGCCGTCGGCATCCCCGGCGAGGACATCGAGGCGATCGCGGACGCCGGAAGCACCGTGCTCCTCAAGGGCTCCCGCTCCGGCCTGACCGGCACCGGCTCGCAGGCCTTCCAGCAGTCCACGCCCGGCGTGCCCGGCGCCTCCGAGAAGAACGACAGGTTCGGCAGCGACGTCCTGCTCTCCGACACCAACAAGGACGGCAAGGCCGACCTGACGGCGACCGCCCCGCTGGAGGACGGCACCTACGCCGACTCGGGCGCCGCCTGGCACCTGCGCGGCTCTTCGAGCGGTCTGACCACCACGGGCATCACGTCCTTCGGTCCCGCCGCGGTAGGCGCCCCGGAGAAGGGGGTCCAGTTCGGCGCGCACGTGGCACGCTGAATCACGTCGGCACAGGCTGACACCCGCTGACCCAGGGGGCCGGAATCGATGCGTGCGTCCCGTCGCCGCCGCTTCCGGCCCTGCTCACTCTGGACGGCGGCCGTCGTGTCCGTGGCGCTGATCGCGGCCGCCGTCGTGTTCGGCCGCGGCACGGGCGACGACGAGGACCCCGCCCCGGTGCGCGGCAAGCGGATCGTCACCCGGCACGCGCCCGGTCACGTCGTTCGGGCCCGCCGCGCTCGGCGCGCCCTCGCGGGGCTCGGACGGTACGGAGAGCGACGTGACCGGGACGTACTTCGGTGCGGGGTTCACCGGTTGAGGGTTCGCTCGGGGATCAGCCCTCCACCACCGGCAGCAGTTCCGGCAGGTGGCCGTCCGAGGCGAGGGCCGCCCGCTGCCGCTCCTCGGGGACCTCGCCGTACAGCGTCGTACGCGGCTTCGCCGGCCTGCCCGCCGCCTCCGCGATCGCGATCAGGTCCTCGATGGAGCGGTACGAGCCGTAACTGGAGCCCGCCATGCGGGAGATGGTCTCCTCCATCAGCGTGCCGCCCAGGTCGTTCGCGCCCGACCTGAGCATCTCGGCGGCGCCCTCCTGGCCGAGCTTGACCCAACTGGTCTGGATGTTGGGAATGTGCGGGTGCAGGAGCACGCGGGCCATCGCGGTGACCGCGCGGTTGTCGCGGGTCGTCGGGCCCGGCCGGGCGATGCCCGCGAGGTAGACCGGCGCGTTGGTGTGGATGAAGGGCAGCGTCACGAACTCCGTGAAGCCGCCGGTCTCCTGCTGGATCCCGGCCAGCGTGCGGAAGTGGCCGAGCCAGTGCCGGGGCTGGTCGACATGGCCGTACATCATCGTGGACGAGGAGCGGATGCCCAGCTCGTGCGCGGTCTTGACCACCTCGATCCAGGTGGCCGTCGGCAGCTTGCCCTTGGTGAGGACCCAGCGCACCTCGTCGTCGAGGATCTCGGCGGCCGTGCCGGGGATCGAGCCGAGCCCGGCCTCCTTGGCGGCGGTCAGCCACTCGCGGATCGAGAGCCCGGTCCTGGTCGCGCCGTTGACGACCTCCATCGGCGAGAAGGCGTGCACGTGCATGCCCGGCACGCGCTCCTTCACCGCCCGCGCGATGTCGAAGTAGGCGGTGCCCGGCAGGTCGGGGTGGATGCCGCCCTGCATGCAGACCTCGACCGCGCCGACGTCCCAGGCCTGCGCGGCCCGGTCGGCGACCTGGTCCAGGGAGAGGGTGTAGGCGTCGGCGTCCGTCCTGCGCTGGGCGAACGCGCAGAAGCGGCAGCCGGTGTAACAGACGTTGGTGAAGTTGATGTTGCGCGTGACGATGTACGTGACGTCGTCGCCGTTGACCGTCTTGCGGATGTCGTCCGCGATCCCGCACAGCGCGTCGAGCGCGGGCCCGTCGGCGTGAAGGAGCGCGAGCGCCTCGTCGTCGGTGAGCTTCGTCGGGTCGTCGGCGGCCTGCTTCAGCGCGGCGCGCACGTCGCCGTCGATGCGCGATGGCACCATGCCGGGCGCGGCCTGCTCGCGCAGCGCGTCCCAGTCGCCGTAGACCTCGTCGAAGTCGTCGCGGCGGTCGGAGGTGCGTCCCGTGGTGTCGATGGTGCGGTGCAGGTCGGTGCGGCCCCCGGCCGCCACATAGCCCTCGTCGGGCTCCTGCCAGGGATGGCCCTCGACGGTGGCGTCGGGGCGGGCGAGGCCGGTCTCGGGGTCGGCGAGCGCGCGCACGTGCGGAAGCAGCCGGGGGTCGAGCCAGGGCTCGCCCCGCCGCACGAACTCCGGGTAGACACAGAGGCGTTCCTTGAGCGTGAAGCCCTCGACGGCCGACTTCTCGGCGAGCTCCTCGATCCCCGGCCACGGCTTCTCGGGGTTCACGTGGTCGATGGTGACGGGCGAGACGCCGCCCCAGTCGTCGATGCCCGCGCCGATGAGGCGCCGGTACTCGCCGTCGACGAGGTTCGGCGGCGCCTGGATGTTGCCTGCCGGGCCCATGATGTGCCGGGCCACGGCGACCGTCGCGACCAGGTCGTCGAGTTCGGCGTCGGGCATGCCGCGCATCGCCGTGTCGGGCTTGGCGCGGAAGTTCTGGATGATCAGCTCCTGGACGCCGTGGTACGACCGCGCGACGCGGCGCAGCGCGAACAGCGAGTCGGCGCGCTCCTCGTACGTCTCGCCGATGCCGATGAGCAGCCCGCTGGTGAACGGCACGGAGGAACGGCCCGCGTCCTCAAGGACCCTGAGGCGTACGGCGGGTTCCTTGTCGGGCGAGCCGTGGTGCGGCTGACCGGGCTCGGACCACAGCCGCTCGGACGTCGTCTCCAGCATCATCCCCATGCTGGGCGCGACCGGCTTGAGCCGCTGGAAGTCCGTCCACGTCAGGACGCCCGGATTGAGGTGCGGGAGCAGGCCCGTCTCCTCCAGGATGCGGATCGAGATGGCCCTGACGTACGCGATGGTGTCGTCGTAGCCCTCCGCCTCCAGCCACTCGCGCGCCTCGGGCCAGCGGTCCTCCGGCTTGTCGCCGAGGGTGATCAGCGCTTCCTTGCAGCCCAGTTCGGCGCCCTTGCGCGCGATGTCCAGGACCTCGTCGGGGGACATGAACATCCCGTGGCCCGCGCGGCGCAGCTTGCCGGGCACGGTCACGAAGGTGCAGTAGTGGCACTTGTCGCGGCAGAGCCGGGTGAGCGGGATGAACACGCTCTTCGAGTACGTGATGACGCCGGGGCGGCCCGCGGCCTCAAGGCCCGCGTCGCGCACCCGCGCGGCCGACGCGGTCAGGTCGTCGAGGTCGTCACCGCGCGCCTGGAGCAGCACGGCCGCCTCCGTGACGTCCAGCGCGACACCGTCCCTGGCCCGCCTGAGCGCGCGCCGCATGGCGTTGGCGGTGGGTCGTCCGGCCTCGGGTGGCTGCGCGCTGTTGGTCATGTCTCCGAGCATACGAGCGACAACACGTGACTCCTACAGATACTTCCGCTCACCGGTCTCCATCCCTTCCCCTCACCGGTTCCCGCCCGTCGCCTACCCCGCTCCCGGCCCGTCACAGCAGGTCACCGCAGGTGGCGCTGGTGGGCGTCGAGCGCGGCGCACACCTCGGCCGTGTCACCGGGCGGCAGCTGCACGACGGCCTCGTCGATGCCGAGTTCCGCGTAGTGCGCCAGCTTGCCCGCCGCCGGCTCGACGGCCGTCACCGCCACGTACAGGTCGTCCGGCGCGCGCCCCGCGTCCGCCCACACCTGCCGCAGCACCGGCAGCGCCTCGCGCAGACCGCTGCCGCCGATCGGCATCCAGCCGTCGGCGTACTCCGCGATGTGCGCGAACAGGCCGGGCCCGGCCGCGCCCCCGATCAGCGTGCGCGGCCCGAACAACGGCCCCTTGCCGAGGCGACCGCGGGGCGCGAGCAGCGGCTTGGGATGGACCTCACTGGCCCGTACCGAGGCGAACTCCCCCTCGTACGCGGTGGGCCGGTCCGCCCACAGCGCCCGCATGACCGCCATCCGGTCCCGTACGACGCTGCGTCTGCGCGGCCACTCCACGCCGTGGTCGGCGGCCTCCTCGCGGTTCCAGCCGTAGCCGATGCCGAGGGTGACACGGCCGCCGGAGAGGTGGTCGAGCGTCGCGATCTGCTTGGCGAGGTCGACCGGGTCGTGCTGGGCGACCAGGGCGATGTTGGTGCCGAGCGTGATCCGCTCGGTGACGGCGGCGGCCTGGGCGAGCGCGACGAAGGGGCTGAGCATGCGGGCGCACTCGGGCGGGAGTTCACCGCCCGGGTAGGGGGTTTCGCGCGGGACCGGGATGTGGGTGTGCTCGGGCAGATAGAGCCCGTCGAAGCCCCGCCCCTCCAGCTCGCCGGCCAGGCGCACCGGGCTTATCGTCCCGTCGGTCAGGTAGAGCGTCGCGGAGATGCGCACGGTTTCCTCCGGGGAGGCGGGAGTAACGCTTGGGAGCACTTCCTATCCCCAGGAACCCGGTTGGTCCATGGCCGGGGCCTGTTTACCCTGACACACGTGACCGGACGCAAACGGAAGAAGCTCACCAATCGCCTGGTGTGTGCTGCCATGCTCGGCGACACGGCCACGGTCAGGTCCCTGCTGCGGTCGGGCCGGCTCGATCCCGAACTGCCCGACGCGGACGGCACGACCGCGCTCTACGCCGCCTCCGTGCACGGGGCGGCGAGCACCGTGCGGGTCCTGCTGCGCGCGGGCGCGCGCCCCGACACCGAGAGCCGCGGCCTCACGGACGGCACCCCGCTGTGCGGCGCCGCCGCCTGGGGCCACACCGCCACGGTCCGCGAACTCCTCGCCCACGGCGCCGATCCGGACCTCCGCGAGGACGACGGCACCGGGATGTCCCCGCTGCGCTGGGCGCGACAGGGGGCGTCGGGACCGCATCCGGAGACGGTGGCGGCGCTGGTGGCGGCGGGGGCGGTCGAGGAGGGCTCCTAGCGGGTGGGGCGCACGGTGAACTCGTCCGGGCCGATCCCCTCAACCAGAGCCGCACGAAGGCCAATTGAGTCCGCCGTCTAGGGTTCCGGACATGGACACGGACCACAGGCAGAACGGCACGACACCGGACGGACCCGTCACGTTCATCAACGTCTTCGAGATCGACGGCGTCGACCTCGACGAGTTCATCGCCGGGTGGGAGAAGCGGGTCGGGCTCATGCGGGCCAAGCCGGGGTTCATCGACTCCCGGCTGCACAGGTCCCGCTCGACGGACGCCCGCTTCCAGCTCGTCAACGTCTCGCACTGGGCGAGCGAGGAGCTGTACCGGGCCGCGACGGCCGATCCCGCCTTCTCGGCACGCACCCAGGCGGCGCGCGACCAGGCGGTCAGCACGGTGACGCCGAACCCGGCGCTGTACGACGTCGCCGTCGAGGTGACGGCGCCCTAGCGAGCCCTCCGTACGACGGCCGCCCCGCATCTGCGCGGGGGCGGCCGGACCTCACCGCCCGTCACTCCCCTTCGGGCACGTGGGCGGCCAGTGCCCGCAGCCCCGCGAGGACCTCGTCCGCGGTGGGTGCGGACCCGGGGTCGGTGAGGTGCTGCATCATCAGGCCGCTGACCAGGGCGAGTTGCACCGATCCGAGGGTGCGGACCGTCTCCTCGGAGAGCTCGTCCTCCGGGGTCCCCGTGACCTCGCGCGCCATGCCCGCGCGCCCCTGCCCCAGCCCGGCGGCCAGCTGCGCACGCAGCTCCGGATCGCGCTGCGCGCGCAGGACCGTCTCCAGATTCGCGATCCAGAAGGTCTTGTTGGTCGCGAACGCCTCGATCAGCCGCCGCCACAGCGCCCCGAGATCGGCGGGACCCGACGAGGGTCCGAAGGCCCGCTCCCCCGAGTCGAGCGCCTCGAAGAGCGCCTGGTTGAGCAGCGCCTCCTTCGAGCCGAAGTGATAGCCGATCGCCGCCATGCTCACGCCCGCAGCGGAGGCGAGATCGCGGACCGTCGTGCGCTCGTAGCCCTTCGCGAAGAGGCACTCCCTGGCCGCCTCCAGCAGCTTCTCCCGGTTTCCCATGCCGCGGACCCTAGCAATGAGCTGCACGTTTGCGCCGCACGAACGCCTGAGGCGATCGCCTTGGACGTACGAATCAGACGTACGCCTCAGACGATCGACTTATACAAACGTATTGCGCACTTGCCCAACTCCTGGATACCTTGCGGGACATCGAAGACCACGTCGGCCACGGGAGCCCCCATGAACAGCACGAGCAGCCCGCACAGCCCGAGCAACACACACAGCACGAGCAGCACGCGCACCATGAAGAAGTCCCGCGTCACCGCCCTCGCCGCGGCCGCCCTCTCCGCGACGCTCGCCGCCGCCGCGCTCACGGCGGGAACCGCCACCGCGAGCCCCGGCACCCCCGGCGCCTCCGCCCCCTCCGCCCGCGTGATGACCGCCGAAGGCCCGGTCCAGGGCACGGTCGCCGGAGCGGTGCGCACGTTCCAGGGCATCCCCTACGCCGCCCCGCCGACCGGCGAACGCAGATGGCGGGAGCCCCGGCCCGTGCGCCCCTGGTCGGCGCCGCTGGACGCCCGCGCCCCCAGGAGCGCCTGCGCGCAGCCGACCGACCAGCCCATCTCCATCGAGGGCGGCGGGAGTGAGGACTGCCTCAACCTGAACGTCACGACCCCGTCCCGGCGGACGACCGGACGGCTGCCGGTCGTCGTCTGGATCCACGGCGGCAGCTTCACCTACGGGGACGGCGCCTCCTACCGCGCCGCCAAGCTGGCCGCCGAGCGGCAGGGCGCCGTGGTCGTCACGGTCAACTACCGCCTCGGGGCGTTCGGTTTCCTCTCCGCCCCCGGCCTGCGCGCACCGGACAACCTCGGCCTCCTCGACCAGCAGGCCGCCCTGCGCTGGGTCCAGCGCAACGCGGGCGCCTTCGGCGGCAACCCCCGCAACGTCACGCTCATGGGACAGTCGGGCGGCGGCTACAGCGTCTGCGCCCAGCTCGTGTCACCCGGCGCCCGCGGGCTCTTCCACAAGGCGATCGTGCAGAGCGCGGGCTGCGTCGGCCCCGACGGCTCGTTCACCCGCACCCAGGCACGGGCCAACGGTCACGCCGTCGCCAAGGCCGCGCACTGCAAGGACGCGGACACCGTCGACTCCTGCCTGCGGGGCAAGTCCACCGCCGAGCTCGTCGCGGCGTCCGCGTCCGGGCACGACGGGTACCGGCCCGTGGTGGACGGCAAGGTGCTGCCCGAGGCCCCGGCACGGGCGATCGCCGCAGGACGGTTCGCCCGGGTGCCGGTGCTGCACGGCTCCACGCACGACGAGATGAGCGCCCTCGCCGGGCTCGACGAGATCAAGACGGGGCAGCCGCTGACCGCGGAGGGGTACGCCGAGAAGGTCACCGAGCGGTTCGAGGAGGACGCCCCCGCGGTCCTTGCGGAGTACCCCGTCACCGACTACCCCGCGCCCGGGGCGGCGCTCTCGGCCGTCCTCACCGACTCGGAGTGGTCGACCGCGGCGCTCGACACCCAGCGCGCGCTCGCCCGCCACACCCCCGTCTACGCCTACGACTTCGCCGAAGCCACGTCCCCGTACTTCAAGAACGTGCCCCGGCCCAAGAGCTTCTCGCTCGGCACCGGCCACATGGTCGACCTTGCCTACCTGTTCGAGAACGACCTGTTCGAGCCGCTCGACGCCGCCCGGTCGGACCTCTCGGACACGGTGATCGCCTACTGGAGCCGGTTCGCGCACACCGGCCAGATGAACGGGCCCGGCACGCCCGCCTGGCAGCGGTTCACGCCCGACGGCGGGTCCGTGCAGCGGCTCGCGTCCGACCGCGTCGGACCCACCGACTTCGCGGCCGACCACCACCACGCCTTCTGGAAGGCGCTCGACCCGCGCACCGGAGACCGGACAGGACACCGGGCGTAAGTCCGTCAATCGCCTTCCCTTGCCGCACAGTTCACGGCTGAATACCAGGGTTGCACGCATCACCCACGTCATCACCGACACCCTGGGAGCCGCAGCATGTGCGAGGACCAACCGCAGCGCGGGGGAATGAACAGACGCGGACTGTTCGTGACGGGAGCCGCCGCCGCGCTTACGTTGAACGGCGTGAGCTTCGCCAGCGGCGCCGAGCGGCGCGCCCCGCAGCCGGGGCAGGACAGCGGCAAGGAGGCGGGCACCCGGGAGACGAGGACCGTTCGCGGGACCCTCCCCCCGGGCGCGCCCGACTTCGTCTACCTGCCCGTGGAGATCCCCGACGGGGTCAGCGAACTCCACGTGGCGTACGCCTACGAGAAGCCGGCGGTCCCCGCGGGGACGCAGGGCAACGCCCTGGACATCGGCGTCTTCGACGAACGCGGCACCGAGCTCGGCGGCAAGGGCTTCCGCGGCTGGTCGGGCGGCGCCCGCACCGAGTTCTTCCTCCGCGCCGACGACGCGACGCCCGGCTATCTGCCCGGCCGGGTCCGCGCGGGCACGTGGAACATCGCGCTCGGCCCGTACACGGTCGCCCCCGAGGGGCTGCCGTACGAGGTGACGATCACCCTCACGTACGGCGCGCCGGGGCGTACCCCGAAGCCCGTGTACCCGCCCGAGCGGGCCAAGGGGCGGGGCCGCGCCTGGTACCGCGGCGACTGCCATCTGCACTCCGTGTACTCGGACGGCAAGCGCACCCTCGCCGAGGTCGCCGCCGCCGCGCGCGCCGCGGGGCTCGACTTCATCAACTCCTCCGAGCACAACACGCACTCCGCGCACGCCCATTGGGCCGATCTCGCGGGCGACGACCTGCTGATCATGCTCGGCGAGGAGATCACCACCCGCAACGGCCACGTGCTCGCGCTCGGCACCGACCCCGGCACGTTCATCGACTGGCGCTACCGGGCCCGCGACAACCGCTTCGGCAGGTACGCGCGCAAGGTCCGCGACTCCGGCGGCCTCGTCGTACCCGCCCATCCGCACGCCACCTGCGTCGGCTGCAACTGGAAGTTCGGCTTCGGCGAGGCCGACGCGGTCGAGGTGTGGAACGGCGCGTACACGCCGGACGACGAGATCTCCCTCGCCGACTGGGACAGCATGCTCGTGGCGTCGGTACGGGGCGGCAAGCCGTGGATCCCCGCCATGGGCAACAGCGACGCGCACCGGGACCCCGACCCCGTCGGCAGCCCCCAGACGGTCGTCCTCGCCGACGACCTGACCCGCGAGGCGATCCAGGACGGCATCCGCAAGGGCCACTCCTACGTCGCCGAGTCGAAGTCCGTCGAGCTGTCCTTCTCGGCGGCGGGCGGCCGCGGCAAGCACGCGGGCATCGGCGAACGCCTCCCCGTCGACCGCGAAGCCCCCGTCACCGTCCGCCTGGACATCAAGGGCGCCCCCGGCTGCACGCCCCGCGTCGTCACGGACCAGGGCGTGCTGCACACGGGCCCCGCGCTGCCCGAGTCGGGGGCGGGCACGCTGGAATGGCGTACGACGGCGTCGTACGCGGCGTACGTACGCGCGGAACTCCGCCACGCACCGGTGACACCGGGCCTTCCGGGGCCCCTGTCGGCGTTCACCAATCCGATCTTTTTGGGGCGGGTTTGAGGGGGGCGGGGCGGGGGTGAGTGCGTGTCGGCCACGGGGCTGAGCGCACGTCGGCACGGCCTGAGCCCACGTCGGCCACGGGCCTGAGCCCACGTCGACACGGGCTGAGCCCACGTCGGCCACGGGGCGGAGGCGCTACGAACGCCTCTGCCCCACCACCGGCTCCCCCGTCGGCCTCCCCGCCACCTGGCTGCCCCACCCCGCCCACCCGCCCCCGCCCAGCGTGAGCTGCCGTCACCGGCCAGGGGATGCCACCCGACGCGGGGCAGAGGCGAGGGCCGCCGAGCGCGCGGGCCGACGGACGCGCGAGCCAACAGACGCGAGGACCGACGGACGTACAGGTCAACGGACGCGCGAGCCGACGGACGCGCGACACCTAGGGCCAGTGGCTCCGCCCCGCGCCTCCCCACACACCTGAGCCACCCACCACCGGCACCACCGTCGGCGCCACACACCCCTTGACCGCCTCACCCCGCCCACCCGCCCCCGCCCAGCACGAGCTGCCCACACCGGCGAGGAGCTGCCGCCCGACGCGGTGCGAAGGCGAGGGCCGACAGAGGCGTGAGGCGTGAGGCGGAAGCCAGGGTGTTCCCGGTGCAGGGGGATCCCGGTGCACGGGGCACGGGGCACGGAACACAGGCACGAGCACGGGCACAGGGCACGGGCACGGAACACAGACACGGGCACGGGCACAGGGCACGGGCACAGGGCACGGGCACGGGCACGGGCACGGAACACGGAGCACGGGCCCCTGAAGGGAGAGCCACTCCCGCCGAGGGCGTCCCGTTCCAGCGTTCCACCCACGCCTCGTTTCCCCTGGCCAGCGGCAACAACGCGTCCCGGCTTCCCGTTCTGCCCACATTCCGTGGCGTCCGGGGCAGACCCGCTCACAGACTCAAGTCGTCCGACACACGCCGCCGTTGGCCAGTGGGACTGGGCGTCAGAGAAATGCACCCGCCCCGCCGCCGACGACGGCTCGAACCCCGACAGCTCAGGGAGAGTCCCCATGCCCCGTTCCAGCATCAGCTCGCGCCGCCGCATGGCCGGCGTGGCCACCGTCGCCCTGCTGTCCCTCGGTCTGCTGACCGCGTGCGGCTCCGGATCGTCCGACACCGACGCGTCGAGCAGCGGCGCCAGTTCGTCCCAGAAGGCCGAGTCGCATGCCAAATCGTCCGACAAAGGCACGAAGGGCCAATCGGACCTGACCTCCAGGTCCGAGGGCGGGGAGATGAACTTCCAGCAGGGCGATGCCTTGGCCTCCGCGAAAGCCCAGTTGAGCGTCGACGGCGGCACCGAGACCCTCCGCGACGTCTCCGGACTCCAGGTGGATCAGCCCACGGAGCAGACCCCCTCCAACAAGCTCATCCCCGGCCGGCAGCAGTCCGGCACGCTGACCGTGGTCCGCGGCACCGAACAGTCCCAGCAGTTCACCGACCTGATCAACGGCGCCACCCAGCCCGGGACGGCGTCCCTCAGCGTGCTGGACAACGCGGGCACCGTGACGAAGCAGTACAACCTGCAAGAGCCGAGGGTCACCAAGGTCGACAACGCCGCGTCCGGCGACGCCCAGAGCGTCACGATCCACTTCACGAACCTGACGATCGGCTAGGCCCACCGGAGCCACCACATACACCTACGCCCACACCCGAACCACCACCGACGCCCCCACACACACCCGAGCCCCCCACCGGCACCCCCGCCGCGGCCCACGTCCGACCAGCTGCACCCCCGCCGACGCCCACGTCCGACCAGCTGCACCCCCGCCGACGCCCACCACCACCCGACTGCACCACCCCGACCACCCACCCCCTCCCGACGCGAGGGCCCCCACATCCCTCCCCCCTGAACCCCGTTGACTCCACCGGTCACGACGACAGGAAGCCTGTCGGGGGGGGGAGCACGTGCGCGGACCGGGCACGAGGGCGGCTCGGGCTCATGGCCATCCGGCCGGGCGAAGCCCATCACGGTTGGCGTCGCACAGCAGGTGGCGGAGGCCCTCAGTAGGAGGGGGCGGGTGGGTGGGAGGAGGCCCTTGCGGGACGACGACGCACGCTGACGGGCCAGGACCGTCCAGGCGCACGCCGCATCACGCAGGAGCACAGCACCAAGCCGCAGCAGCAGCGCGCGGCCGGTGACGGAGGCCCCGGTGGGTGCGGGCGGGTGGGTGGGAGGAGACAGCAACGGGACGGCGACACGCACTGACTGAGTGTTTCGGCCTGTTTGCTGGCGAGATGAGGGCATTCGCTGGCCTCGATGTCCCGAGGCCGAAGGGGCTAGCGCGGCGGGCGGACTGTGCCGGGGCAGGAGTGGGCTGTTTCGTTCCGGCATCTCCTGTCTCCTCCCAACATGCCACCGGCCCAGGGGCTTTGACCGCTGGTCAGCCTGCCCGCCGTGCGGTACATCGGGAACATGACCCCGCGCGACCGGTACCCCAGCGACCTGTCCGACGCACGCTGGGAGCTGATCGAGCCCGTGCTCACGGCCTGGCGGCCCGGCGCCGCCGGAACGCCCTGGACACCGGCCGGCCGCCCCAGCACGACCTGCGGCAGATGATGAACGCGATCCTGTATGTGGACCGCACCGGCATCCCCTGGCGTTACCTGCCCCACGACTTCGCCCCCTGGGCCACGGCCTACGGCTACTTCGCCAAGTGGCAGACCGACGGCGTGTTCGAACAGCTCACCGGGCTGCTGCGGCGCCTGGTCCGCGAGCGCGAGGGCCGCGATGCCGAGCCCTCCGCGTGCGTGCTGGACTCCCAGACCATCAAGACCTCCGCCAACGTCCACCTCGCCGACCAGGGCACCGACGCGGGCAAACGGATCATCGGCCGCAAACGCCACCTCGGCTGCGACACGCTCGGCCTCCTGCTGACCGTGCTGGTCACCGCCGCCAGCATCTCCGACACCGCGGCCGGCCGGACCCTGCTGTCCCGCATCGCGGCCGCCCACCCGCGCGTCACGAAGGCGTGGGGGGGGACGCCGGCTACCGCACCACCGCCATCGACCACGGCGCCCGCCTGGGCATCGACGTCCACCCCGTGCAACGCCCGCCGGGCGCCCGCGGGTTCACGATCCTCCCGAGGCGCTGGACGATCGAGCGCAGCATCGGCTGACTCTCATGCACCACCGCCGCCTCGCCCGCGACCACGAGCGACACCCCCATCGCTCCGAAGCCATGATCCACCTTGCGATGATCGACCTCATGGCCCGCCGGCTCACCGGCGAAGCCACCCCCAACTGGCGCGGAACCTAACCCGAGATCAAACACACCCCACAAGGCGAAACGCTCAGTTACGGCACCCTCTTACGGTCGCGCCTGCGTGGGCAGGGTGAGAATTTCGGCTCCGTTGTCGGTGATGGCGATGGTGTGCTCGCTGTGCGCGGTCCGGCAGCCTGTCGCGCTGCGCAGCGTCCAACCGTCGGCGTCGGTGACGAGTGCGGCAGTGTCGTCCATGACCCAGGGCTCCAGGGCGAGCAGCAGTCCGGGGCGCAGCTTGTATCCGCGGCCGGGCCGTCCGGTGTTCGCGATGTGGGGGTCCTGGTGCATGGTCGAGCCGATGCCGTGGCCTCCGAATTCGGTGTTGATCGGGTAGCCTGCCGCGCTGATAACCGTGCCGATGGCGTGGGAGAGATCACCGATGCGTGCCCCAGGCTTGGCGGCGGCGATGCCGGCGGCGAGTGCACGCTCAGTCGTTTCGATCATCGCAACGCTCTCCGCCGGCCTGGCTTTGCCCACGAGAAAGCTGATCGCGGCGTCCGCGGCCACCCCGCCCCTGGCTACAGCGAGGTCGAGAGTCAGCAGATCCCCGTCTGCCAGCGTGTAGTTGTGAGGCCGCCCGTGGAGCACTCCGTCGTTGACGGCCGTGCAGATGTAGTGCCCGAACGGTCCGCGCCCGAAGGAAGGCGCGTAGTCGACGTAGCAGGACTGCGCTCCCGCCTCGGTGATCATCTCTTTGGCCCACTGGTCGATGTCCAGCAGGTTCGTCCCGACCGTGCTGCGCTGCTTCAGTGTGTGCAGGATGTCTCCGACCAGAGCGCCGGTGCCCCTCGCCCGCTCAAGCCGTGCGGAGTTCAGGATCTCAATCATGGGGACCTCTCATACGCTTCCAATAACTATACCGGTCTAACTATACCGGTATGAGAATGGGGTCGCGGTCAGGTTGCCGCTCACCCCCGCCGAGGTGGAACGCATGCGGCTCCTTGGCGCACTGCTCCGCCGGGCCCGGGGCTGGCGCTCGATGCTGGAAGTGGCGCTCGCTTCGCGTATCTCGCCGAAGCCTTGCGGAAGATCGGATCCGGCCGTGTGGCCTTCCCGGTCGCCGCGGAGATCGCCCGGCATCCTCGGCCTGCCTCTCGACGCCGTCTGGGCCGAGGTCTGGATCAACCGGCGGAGCGAACCGTCGGGAATCGGCCGGTCCTGCCTGGCGAACGACGTCCATCGCTGGTTTCGTAACACCCGCTCCGGACGTTGACCAGGCAGGGGGCCCGGTTGCGCTTGGTGCGGGCCGCAAATCCGGAGCCGGTGGGGGGCGTCGGGGTCGTAGGCCGTTACGGCGTAGCTCTTGGCGCTTTTCGGGGTGCCGCTCCAAGAAGGGTGCGGGGAGGCGTCCTTCCCGCCGGGAATGCCGGAGGGGCCGGAGTGCTGCTCGATTGACCAGGGGGCACCGTCGGTGACGGTGGTGCTGACAACGGCGTAGGGGGCCACCTCGGGGAGGCGGGAAAAAAGGGGTCGTTGGAGCTCATGGCGTCGTGCCTCTCGGGTGTGCTGTGAGGTGGCGGTGATGCGGTCGGCGGAGGTTGCGCCGTGGCGGCGTCAGGAGGCGGTGCGGTCACGCTTCCGCTCGCTGTCGAGATCGGCCATAACGTTGATAATCGATTATTGCTCAGATCGTCTATTGTGTAGGCATGCCTCAGAAGACCCGCACCTCGCCCCCGGCGGGGAACCAGATGCTCTCCGAGCAGGTCTACACACACCTGCGGGACGCGATCATGCGCGGGGACCACGCCCCCGGCGACGCCCTCAAACCCCAGGACCTCGCCAAAGAACAGGGCGTGAGCCTGGCCGTCGTCCGCGAGGCGCTCGTGCGAGTGGTCGGCGAGGGCCTCGCCGACCGGCTGCCCAACCGCGGCTTCGCCGTCCCTGCCTTCTCCGACCGCCGCTGGCAAGAGATCGCGGAGGCCCGCCGGACCATCGAACCGCTCGTGCTGCGCATGTCCGTCGAACGCGGCGACATCGACTGGGAAGCCCGCGTACGAGCCGCCCACCACCGGCTGACCCGCACCCCTGCGTACGTGGCGGAGGAGGGCGAGCACTACAGCGGCGCATGGGCCGAAGCCCACCGGGTCTTCCACCGCACGCTGCTGGAGGGGTGCGGCAACCCCGTCCTGCTGGAGACCTTCGACCGAATGTGGACCGCGAGCGAGCTGGCTCGCCGCTGGTCGGCGCACCGCAACCCCGGGCGGGACGGCGTCCTCGAACATCGGCGGCTCGAGGAGGCCGCACTCGCCCGCGACGCCGACACCGCGGCCGAGGTCCTGACCCAGCACCTCACCCAGACCGCGGCCGGACTGACCGTCCGCCCCCACCACGAAGCCGCGGACGAAGCCTGATGCGCCCTGGCTGCCCGGCCGCACGACCGCACCTGATCACCGACACCGGAGCCGCAGCATGACTTCCCTCGAGGGCGGCACGGGCCGCCACTGCCACAACGCCGTCAGCCCCCTGCACTCATCCGTGTACTTCGCGCCGGAACCGGAGGACGAGCTCGCGGCACTCGGCCTCGAGCGCGGATCCATGGTCTACCTCGCGGGCCGGGCGGCACCGCTCGGCGCCGTCGGCGCGGGCACCGTCACGGCCACGTTCTACAACTTCAACCGCGAGCACGTGCAGCGGTACATCCCCGCCGCATGGACCCTCACCACACCGGAAGCGGTGCTCACGGCACGGCTGCGCGGCACGGACCGAACGCTGCAGCGACTGCTCGGGAAGGAGGCCCTCACGTCCACGGAGATGTCCGAGGCGGCCGAACTGGCGCTGCACGCCACCGAAGCCTGCCGCCGGGAGGCACGGCCGCTGTACGCCGCCAACGCCGAACTCCCCGTACCCGAGGAACCGCACCTGGCCCTGTGGCACGCCGCGACACTGCTGCGTGAGCACCGGGGTGACGGTCACCTCGCCGCGCTGGCGGTCGCCGGACTGTCCGGCATCGAGGCGCTGGTCCTGCACAACGCCACCGGCAGGGCACCGACATCGGCACTGTTCATGCGGACCCGCGGGTGGACCGCGCAGCAGTGGGGCGCCGCCCGGGAGCGGTTGCGCCGACGCGGCCTGCTGGACGAGGCAGGCGACCTCACGCAGGCGGGCACGGCCCTGCGCGGCGAGGTCGAGGAGCTCACCGACCGCCTCGACGCCGCCCCGTACGACCACCTCGGCCCGGCCGCCACCGCACGCCTCACCGAACTGGCCGGCAGCTTCTCCAAAACCCTCAGGGCAGCGGGCGCCTTCCCCGCGGTGCACTTCGGCAAAGGCTGAGCTTGTCCTACCGTTCTAGCGCGGGCCTACACCGGTCATTCGCAGGATCGGTGAGCTCGAGGACTCCGGGTATGGCAGTGAGCTCGGAGGCGGCCAGGTCGGGGACAACTACCGTGGAACTTCACCGAAGACCATACGGAGACCGCGGGCTGTGTCCACGTACTCGCGGACCCGGTGGATCAGTCCGTCCCGGAGTTCGACGACGAAGCAGTAGTCATTGCTGTAGTGGTTGCCGTTGGCGAGCGTCGCCGTTATGGCCGCCTCCACAGCCACCCGCTCGCCGTCGACGTGAACCCCGTAGAAGGTGACCGCGACGTCACGCGCGTACAACCGGGGGAAGTCCTGGGAGAAGAAGCGCACGATCGCCTCCCTGCCCACCATGTGGTGGGTCACCCCGAGCGCGACGGCAGCGTGGTTCCCAGGGGGCGACAGCCACTCGGCGTCCTCGGTGAGGACCGCGGAGATCCGGTCCGGGTCGTTACTGGCGAGCGCCTGGAACGCGTTCTGGATGATGTTTTGGCTCATGAACCCACCGTCGCCTTCAGTGCGTGCCGGTGTATTGGACAAATGTTCCCTTCGGCCGCTGCTTAGGCAGGACAGTGGGGTGGTGAGATCTACGCGATACTCCGCGCGCGAGCGTGAGGCGGTGGCCAGGTGGGACGTAGCGAGGCCGCCATGGCCCAGTCGGACGGCCGGCGTCAGCCTGGCCGGATTCCGCGACCGCAGCGCGGGACCGGTCGACATGCGGGCGGTCCCGCACCCGGCCGTCACGCTGGTTCTGGAGCTCGGTGACGGTTCGCTCGTCGTGGATACCGCCACGGGCCGGCAGCAGCTGACAAGCCTTGTCGCCGGGCTCGGACATGGCGCTCTTCACGTGCGGGGCGAGAACATCGAGTGCGTGGAGGTGCGCCTGTCCCCGGTGGTCGCGTACGCGCTGCTGGGCACCTCCCCGGCGGAGCTGGAGCACGTGGTGGTGAGCCTCGACGACCTGTGGGGCCGGGGCGCGCCACGGTTCCGGGAGCAACTCAGTGAAGCCCGCTCGTGGCAGGACCGTTTCGCCCTGACGGACGCCTTGCTCGCCTGCCGGGGAGAGACGGGGCCGCCCGTGGACCTCCAAGTGGCGTGGTGCTGGGACCGGATCGTCGGCAGCCGCGGCCGGGTCCGGATCGACGAGCTGGCGGCCGAGGTCGGGTGGAGCCGCAAACGCCTGTGGTCCAGGTTCCGGGCGCAGGTCGGCCTCCCGCCCAAGCGCGCCGCGAAGCTGGTCCGCTTCGACCATGCCGTCCACCGCCTGGCTGCGGGCGAGGACGCGGCCCGTATCGCGGTGGACAGCGGCTACGTCGACCAGTCCCACCTGCATCGTGACGTCCTGGAGTTCACCGGGATGACTCCGGCGACCATGGCCCGCGAGCCAGGTCTGGCGGTGCACGACATCACGTAGGCGGACACGGCGTCGGCGAGACAGACCGACACCACGCTCCACGCAGTACACACCACTCGGCACGGACGCAGAGATGGCTTCCACCCCGGGGAGCACAATCTGCGTTCCCCCGCCGGCCATCCTCCGTGAGCTCGGAACTGGCCATACGTGGGGAATTGGAGCTGGCCGCTGTCACGAGCCCCGTTCGAGACAGTGCTGCTGGCACGTCACCATGGCCGCGCACTTTGGTCGACAGGGTGCGAAGCCATGCGGGCGGCCAAGTTCTTTCAGCCATCGTGCGGCGACAAGCTCACTGCCATACCCGGAGTCTTCGAGCTCACCGATCCTGCGAATGACCGGTGTAGGCCCGCGCTAGGACGGTAGGACAAGCTTAGAGGAACCGGCTCTGGCGCCGTCGTTCCCCACCGCCGGACGGGGGCTCTCCCGCGACGAGTGACAGCGTATGTGATGTGGTCAGTTGCTGTTCGAACTCGGCTGGTGTGAGGTAGCCGAGCGCGGGATGCCGACGGCGCCGGTTGTCGTACGACAGCCAGGGGAACAGCTCGAGCCGGGCCTGCGCCTTGGAGGTCCAGTGCCTCCCGTGGAGCAACTCGCGCTTGAGGCCCTGGAGGAACGGCTCGGCCAGGGCACTGTCACAGCTCGAACCGACCCGGTCCGTGCTGCGCCGACTCACCGTGCAAGCGGTCGTGTTCCCGGGCACCCCGCGCCGAACGGCGTCACGTGCCTGCGGACCGGACCCGCTGGTCCGCGGAGAGGGGAGGTGCGAAGGCAGTGGTGGCCGAGCGGAATGCCCTCCGGTAGGCGGACGGGGTGATGTCCAGAGCGGTGCGCATGTGCTGCCGCAGGTTGGTGCCGCTGCCCAGGCCGGCCCTGGCGGCGATGTCGTCAACAGGCAGTTCGGTCGACTCCAGCAGATGGCGTACGTGTGCCAAGCGGGCCGAGGCGAGCCATTCGGCCGGGGAGAGTCCGGTCTCCTGTCGGAAGCGCCTGGTGAAGGTCCGTACGCTCATGTGGCAGTGGGCCGCGAGGTCTTTGAGGGACAGCCGCCGATCCAGGTGTTCCGTCATCAGTGTCCGCGCCCCGGCCGTCGAGGTGCCTACGTCCTCCCGGACCGGGTGCTCGATGTACTGTGCCTGCCCTCCGTCTCTCATGGGCGCGACGACGTTGTACCGCGCCACCCGGTTCGCCACGGAACTGCCGTGGTCCTCCCGGACCAGGTGCAGGCACAGGTCGATGGCGGCCGCGCCACCGGCTGACGTCAGGATCCCGCGATCGGCGATGTAGAGCGGGTCGGTGTCGAGGTCGACTGCGGGGAAGAGCCGCCTGAACTGCTGCGCGTAGCGCCAGTGGGTCGCGGCCCGGCGGCTTTCCAGCAGGCCGGCGGCCGCGAGTACGAACGAGCCGGTGCACAGGGACACCACCCGGGCGCGACGCCGGACCGCATGGCGCAGCGCTTCGGCGATGGAGGCATCCACCGCGCCGGCGTCCAGTACCTCCGGGCAGCGCGTACCGGCGACGATCACCGTGTCGGCGTGCTCCAGCAGGGACAGGTCGCCCTGCGGCGTGACGCCATACCCGTTCACCGTCGGTACTGGGGAACCGTCCCGGGTGAGAGTGCGCACCTCGTAGGCCGCGGTGCCCGCGCGGGTTTCGACCGAGGCCAGCATCTGGGCCGGGATGCTCAGGTCGAAGGCCACCACCGGTGCGAGGGCCAGGACGGCCACATGATGCGGCGTCGCAACAGTCATGGCCCAATAGTTGCACATAGTGGCTCTCGGGCCACTTCTGTGCCGCTCGTGATCGGCAGAGACTGATGTCAGTTCCGCACAACAGGCCGGGCAGCACCCGGTCGAACACCCGGAAGGTGCCCATCCAGCCATGACTGCCCCCGCTGTCGATCCCGAGATCCAGGCCCTGCTCGACACCGCCGACACCGGCGTCTTCCCCGTCCACGGCCTGGACGCCGTCCTCGCCGACCCCCAGCGCTACGCACTGCTGCGCGCACACCCCGACACCCCCGTCGACGACCAGGTCAAGGTGCGCGACCTGTACATCCCCGGCCCCGCAGGGCAACTGCGACTGCGCATCTATCGCCCCGACACCACCGCAGACCTGCCGATGATCCTCTACATACACGGCGGCGCCTTCACCTACGGATCCCCCGAGGCCGAAGAGGGACGCTCCCTGCGCTACGCCCGCGACGCCCACGCCGTCGTCGTCTCCGTCGACTACCGCCTCGCCCCCGAACACCCCTATCCGGCCGCAGCCGACGACGCCTACGCCGCCCTGACCTGGATCGCCGACAACCCGGCCGAACTCGGCGGAGACCCCACACGCATCGCGGTGGCCGGCGGCAGCGCCGGAGGGAACATCGCCGCCTCCACCGTGCTCCGCGCCCGCGACCAGGCCGGCCCCCACCTGCTCTTCCAGTCCCTGACCTACCCCAGCCTCGACGGCAGTCTCACCAGCGCCTCGGCACGAGAGTTCACCGATACCCCGGTCTTCAACCGGGGCGCGCTGGAACTGGCCGTGCAGTACTACACGAAGGACGGCCACGCCGCCCCGTACGCCTTCCCGATCCGCTCCACCGATCTCAGCGGCCTGCCGCCCACCTACATCGCCGTAGCCGAGATCGACCCGCTGCGCGACGAGGGCCGCGACTACGCCGCACGCCTGTCCGCCGCCGGCGTCACCACCGAACTCGTCCAGGTCCCCGGCGCCGTCCACGGCTTCGACCTCCTCTTCCCCCAGGCCCGCATCAGCGAACACAACCTCACCGACCAGGTACGCACCCTGCGCGACGCCCTCCACCCTCAACTGGCGCGGAACCTGACCTGGGATCAAACGCACCCCACTGGGCGAAACGCTCAGTGAGGACGAGGACCATGCGGGCGCACCACATCAGGCAGCGGCAACAGCGCCCGGCCGGTGACGGAGGCCACGGTAAGTGCGGGCGGGGGGGGAGGAGACAGGAACCGGCCCCGGTGACAGCCTGACGACACCGCCCCCGGCCCCCCCCTACCCCCAAACAATCGCCTGCACCTCGCTGTACGCGTGCAACGCGTAAGACCCCACGTCCCTCCCCACCCCGCTCCTCTTGAAGCCGCCGAACGGGGCCTCCATGTTCCTGCCGATCGTGTTGACGCCGACCCCGCCCGCCCGCAGCCGCCGGGCGACCCGGAAGGCGCGGGCGACGTCGCCCGACCAGACGTAGTCGATGAGGCCGTAGTCGCTGTCGTTGGCGAGCGCGATCGCCGTCTCCTCGGCGGCCTCCGGCGTCTTCGCGTCGAAGGGCACCACGGTCACGACCGGGCCGAAGATCTCCTCGCGCACCACCCGCATGTCGTTGGTGCAGTCGGCGAGGAGGGTCGGTGCGACGTAGAACCCCTTGTCGTACGAGGGGCGTTCGCCGCTCGCGACGACCCGCGCACCCTCCTTGCGGCCCAACTCGACGTACGACTCGACGCGATCGCGATGCGCCGCCGAGATCAACGGTCCGACGATCGTGCCCTGTTCACGCGGATCCCCGACCTTGAGATAGCCGATGTACGCGGTCAGTTTCTCCACCAGGGCGTCATACACACCCCGTTGCACGATGACCCGCGTCGGCGCCGTGCAGATCTGCCCGCTGTAGAAGGAGAACGTCGTGCCGATGCCGGCCACCGCCGCGTCCACGTCGGCGTCGTCCAGGACGATCGCCGCCCCCTTGCCGCCCAGCTCCATCAACTGCCGCTTCATGCCCCGGCCGCAGACCTCGCCGATGCGCTGTCCGACGGCCGTCGATCCCGTGAAGCTGACCATGTCGACGTCCGGCGAGTCCACCGCCGCCTCGCCCACGCCCGCCCCCGTGCCGGAGACGACGTTCACCACGCCGGGCGGCGCGCCCGCCTCTTCGAGCGCGGCCGCCATCCGGTAGACGGACAGCGGGTCCTGCGGCGCCGGTTTGACCAGCACCGTGTTGCCCATGGCGAGCGCGGGCGCCACCTTGCCCGCCGCGTTCGCCCAGGGGTTGTTGTACGAGGTGATGCAGGTGACGACGCCGACCGGCTGCCGCACGGCGAGCGCGCCCATGACGCCCGCCCTGCCCATCGGCCCCGCCTCGTTGATCTGCGGCGGGAGCGCCTCCTCCACCGGTTCCAGGGCACCCTTGGCGTACCGCTGGAAGCGCGCCACCGCGACCTGCACCTGCATGCCGTACGCGGTGCCGGTGGTCGCGCCCGTCTCGGCCTGCGCGAGCGCGGCGTGCGCCGCCGCGTCGCGCCGCAGCACCGAGGCCGCCCGGGAGAGCACCCCGGCCCGCTCCTCGGGACTCGTACGGGACCAGGTCGCGAACGCCTCGCGGGCCGCCGTCGCCGCCGCGTGCACCTGCGCGCGGCTCGCCTCGGGCGCGAGCCCCACGACCTCCTCGCTCGCCGGGTCGGTCACCTCGTAGTGCCCGCCGTCGGGCTCGGTCCACTCGCCGCCGATGAACAGCCGTTCCGTACGCGTCATGTGGTGCTCACCGTCCTGGTGTCGCGGCCGGAACGCAGGATCTTCCCCGGTACGGCCCCGGTCACCACGTCCTCGCGGATCGCCTCGACGCCGTTGACCCAGACCGCGTTGACGCCGATCGCCTTGGAGTCCAGGCGGGGGCTGTCGCCCGGCAGGTCGTGCACGAGGGTCGCCTTGCCCGCGTCGATCCTCTCCGGATCGAAGAGCACCAGGTCGGCGTGGTAGCCCTCGGCGATCCTGCCGCGCTCGCGCAGCCCGAACAGCCGGGCCGGGTCGTCGGTCAGCATCTTCACGGCCTGCTCCAGACCGACCAGCTTGCGGCCGCGCAGACAGTCGCCGATGAAGCGCGTCGTGTACGGGGCGCCGCACATCCGGTCCAGGTGCGCGCCCGCGTCGGAGCCGCCCAGCATGACGTCCTCGTGCTGCCAGGTCTCGGCGCGCAGCGTCCACGAGTCGGGGTCGTTGTCGGTGGGCATCGGCCACAGCACGGTGCGCATGTCGTCGGCCGCGCAGATCTCCACCAGGCACTCGAAGGGCTCCTGGCCGCGCTCGGCCGCGATGTCGCCGACCACGCGCCCGGTGAGGCCCTCGTTCGCCGCGGAGTACGTGTCCCCGATGACGTACCGGTCGAAGCGGGTCAGGCGCCGGAAGACGCCGGCCTCCTTGCTGCCCGCGCGCCGCAGCATCTCGGCGCGTACGTCGGGTTCGCGCAGTTTCGCGATCCGCTCGGGCACCGGCAGGCCCAGGACGTCACCCCAGCCGGGGATGAGGTTGAGGGCGCAGAACGTGCCGAGCGACATGTTCATGGGCGTCAGGATCGGCATGGTCAGCGCGACGATCCGGCCGCCCGCCTTGCGGGCCCGCTCACTGGCGACCAGCTGGCGCGGCACGCGTTCCGGTACGGCGGAGTCGATGGTCAGCACGTTCCAGTTCAGCGGCCGCCCGGCCGCCGCGCTCATCTCCACGAACAGCTCGATCTCGTCGTCGCTGAACTGGTCCAGACAGCCCGCGACGATCGCCTCCAGCTGGGTCCCCTCGTGCTCGGCGACCGCGCGGGAGAGCGCGAGCAGCTCGTCCGGCTTCGCGTGCCGGGACGCCACGGGCTGTCCGTCGCCGTCGGAGTGCGTGGAGGACTGCGTGGTGGAGAGCCCCCAGGCCCCCGCGTCCATCGCCTCGTGGAAGAGGCTCAGCATCCGCGCGAGCTGCTCGGGACTCGGCTGCCCGCCGACCGCGTCGGCCCCCATCACGTACCTGCGCAGCGCGCAATGCCCGACCATGAACCCCGCGTTGACGGCGACGCGTCCCTCCAGGGCGTCCAGATACTCCCCGAACGAACTCCACGACCAGGGCGCGCCCTCCTCGAGCGCCACCAGGGACATGCCCTCGACCTTGGACATCATCCGCCGCGTGTAGTCGGCGTCGTCCGGCCGTTCCGGGTTCAACGGGGCAAGTGTGAAACCGCAGTTGCCACCCGCGACGGTCGTCACGCCGTGATTGAGCGACGGGGTCGCGTACGGGTCCCAGAAGAGCTGCGCGTCGTAATGCGTATGAGGATCGACGAACCCGGGCGCGAGGACTCGCCCCTGGGCGTCTTCACTGGTCCGCGCCTCCTCCGCGACGGTCCCTCGCTCCGCGACGACGGCGATCCGCCCGCCCCGTATGCCGACATCGGCAACACGCGCGGGCGCACCGGTCCCGTCAACGACGGTCGCGCCCTTGATGAGGTGGTCGAGCATGACGGGTGGTTCCCCTTTCGGAGAGGGTGGGAGGGCTCAGGTTGCACATTCCAGCCCGTCCGGCGCTTGAGGACGAGCCGCCCGCAGGGCAACACCCCGGGCAGGCGAGCAGGATTGAGCCCGTCCGGCGTTTGAGGACGAGCCCGCAGGGCGATCCCCTCCCACCGGGCCGGGCGGGCGAACGATGCCAGCCCGTCCGGCGCTTGAGGACGAGCCGCCCGCAGGGCGACGGACGGGGGCCGGGGGGCGAGCCCCCGTGACATCAGCCACGTGAACCCGCCCCGTCCGGCAGGACCCCGGCCTCCGTCCGGGAGAGGAAGCCGGGGAGCTCCACGCCTACGATCCCGACGCCTGCCGGAACCGCGACGTCCGGTGCACGGGATCCGTGTCGATCTTCGGGATCACATGCTCACCGATCAGCTTGATCGTGTTCTTCGTGTCCTCGGGCGAGATCCCGATCGGCAGCCCGAAGCTCAACTGGTCCGCCCCGGCCTGCTCCCACCGCTTGCACTGCGTGAGCACCTCGTCCGGGTCGCCGCAGATCATCAGCTCCTCGGCGATGAGCAGCTCGATGATCTCCTCGCTGTACTCGGGGAGCAGCTCGGGCCACTCGGGAATGCCCTCGGGCCGCGGGAACGTGTCGTGGTAGCGGAAGAGCAGCGACTGGAGGTAGTTGAGCCCGCCCCCCACCGCGATCTCGACCGCCTTCTTGTGCGTCTCGGCGCAGATCGCCGTGGACGTCACCATGACGTTGTCGTTGACGAAGTCACCGACCGGCTCGGCCTCCTTGACCGCCGACTTGTAGGACTCGACCACCCACTCCATGTCGGAGACCTTCTGCACGCTGAAGCCGAGGACGCCGAGGCCCTTCTTGCCGGCCATGGCGTACGAGGAGGGGGACCCTGCCGCGTACCACATCGCGGGGTGCGACTTCCCGTACGGCTTGGGCAGGATCTTGCGCGGCGGCAGCGACCAGTGCTTGCCCTGGAAGCCGACGTACTCGTCCTGGAGCCACATCTTGGGGAACTCGGAGATCGTCTCTTCCCATATCTCCTTGGTGTGGTTCATGTCCGTGATGCCCGGCATGAAGCCGAGGATCTCGTGCGAACCGGCACCGCGCCCCGAGCCGAACTCGAAGCGTCCCTCGGAGAGGTGGTCGAGCATGGCGACCTTCTCGGCGACCTTCACCGGGTGGTTCACCGGCGCCAGCGGGTTGAAGATGCCGGATCCCAGGTGGATGCGGTCGGTCGCGTGGGCGAGGTAACCGAGATAGACGTCGTTGGCGGAGAGGTGCGAGTACTCCTCCAGGAAGTGGTGCTCGGACGCCCAGGCGTACTTGAAGCCGGACTTGTCCGCCTGAATGACGTACTCGGTCTCCTCGATCAGCGCCTTGTGCTCCGCTTCGGGGTCGACCTGGGCCCGCTTGGCGGGTACGTATCCCTGTACAAAGAGACCGAATTCCAAGGAGGTTCACCGTCCTCGTGAGTTTCTGACGCATCGTCAGATTGTGATGGGGTCGACTGTTCCACCGGCCGCGAGGACCGTCAATACCCAAGGCCCCGCATACTGACGTACCGTCAGATATGCGTGCCTCAGATGATGCTGACCCCCGCCAGCCATCCCCCGTCGATGACGAACGGCTGGCCCGTGATGTACGCCGAGTCGTCGCCGGTCAGGAACAGCGCGAGCGCCGCCACCTCCTCCGGCTTCCCGATCCGCCCCAGCGGCACGAGCTTCTTGTAGAGCTCGGCCACGGCCGCGCCGGCCTCCTCGGGGTCCGCGGTGGGGTCGAGCTGCGCCGGGTTCGTCATCGGAGTGTCGACCGCGCCCGGACAGACGGCGTTGACGCGGATGTTCCTGCCCGCCAGCTCCATCGCGGCGACCCGGGTGAGGCCGAGGATCGCGTGCTTGGTCGCGGCGTACGCGCCGACGTAGGCCATGCCCGTCATCGCCGTGTACGACGCGGTGTTCACGATCGTGCCGCCGCCGGCCTCGGCGATCTCGGGCGCCACGTTGCGGATCCCGAGGAAGCAGCCGATCTGGTTCACCTGGATGACCTGCTGGAACTCTTCCAGCGGGGTGCTCACCAGCTCGTTGAAGCGGAGGATCCCGGCGTTGTTCACCAGGCCGTCGATCTTCCCGAAGGCGTCCTTGGTGGTGGCCACGGCGGCCTGCCAGTCCGCCTCGCTGCTCACGTCCAGGTGGACGAACTTCGCGGCCCCCTCCCCCAACTCCTTGGCCAGCGCCTCGCCCTGGTCGTCGAGCACGTCGGCGACGACGACCTTCGCGCCCTCCGCGGCGAACAGCCGCGCCTCCTGCTCGCCCTGTCCGCGTGCCGCGCCGGTCACGATGACGACGCGGCCGTCCAGCTTGCCCATGGGTGCTCCCTGTCGGTCCTGTTGAGGTGGGATGGGGTGCGGAGTGCGATGTCAGTCGTTGAGATGTGGCGCCACGTCGGCCGCGAACTGGCGCATCTGGTCCGTCAACTCGTCCCTGCCACGGCTGCGGAAGCGCACCTGGATCTGGTCCACGCCCATCGCCCCGTACTCCCTCAGGGACTCGGCGAGCGCGTCCGGCTTGCCGGTGAGCGTGCGGCGGCCCACGTGCCAGGAGGGTTCGCCGATGTGCAGCGCCTCGGTGATCGCGCCGACCGTGACCGGCCTCTCGATCCCGGCCTCCGCGCGCAGCCGCTTGAGCTTCGCGATCTGCGCGGGCAGCTTGTCGCGCGGGTCGCCCTGGGGAAGCCACCCGTCGGCGCGGGTCGCCGCGCGGCGGACGGCGGCGGGCGAGGAGCCGCCGACCCAGATGGGGACGTGGCGCTGGGCGGGACGCGGCAGCTGCCCGAGCCCGCTGAACTCGAACCGCTCGCCGTGGTGTTCGGGATACTCCTCGGGCCCGAGGGCCGCCTTGAGGGCGTCGACCGTCTCGTCGAGGATCGGCCCGCGCCGGTCGAAGTCGACCCCGAGCGCCTCGAACTCCTCCCGGACGTGCCCCGCGCCGACACCGAGGATCAGCCGCCCGCCGCTGAGGTGGTCCAGGGTCGCGTACTGCTTGGCGGAGAGGAGGGGGTGACGCAGCCCGACGATGGCCACGTGGCTCATCAGACGGACGTTCTCGGTGATCCCGGCGAGGAAGGAGAGGGTGGCGACGGGGTCGTACCAGATGGTGCTCATGGCCTCGGCGAGGTGGCGCGGGATGCCCACGTGGTCGCATCCCGCGAGGTAGGCGAATCCGGTGCGGTCCGCGGTGCGGGCGATGTCGGCGAGGTCGTCGGGGGTGGCGGTGGCCTCCCAGGACTCGGCGTAGAGCGAACTCTGCGACTGGATCGGGAGCTGCATCCCGTAGACGAGCCGCCCCTGTGAAATGTCCTGCACCTCGGCACCCATGGGGAATCCCACTCCTCACCGTGATCTGACGGAACGTCATATACGCCGACGCAAGACATCGTGGTAGCTGACGATGCGTCAGGCAAGGGGTCGGAGCGGAGCACTGCGTGGGGCTGGGACGGTTGCCGGGGCTGGCCCGCGTCTGGGCTTCGTCTGTCGGTGCGGATAGGCGGGCGGGGTCGCTCTGTTCGTCTGTGGGGCGGGGCCGCGGGGGTATGTACGTACTCGCTATCCCGGGGCGGGGGCCAATGGACTTGCTTCCTTGCCTCGGTGGCCACCTGTGCTCCGTGCGCACATACCCCCACGTCCCCTCAGGCCGGCTGCGCGACCGCGCCCCGGCGGGGGGCCGCCCCACAGGCACCCGGACCGCGCTGCTGCCCCACCGTCCCGCAGCCGCGAGCGCGCCTGAGGGGACGTGGCGGTATGTCTGCCCGGAGCACAGAGAGCCACGAGCCGAGGTGCATGACCACGACGGCTCACCGGGATAGCGAGGACGGACATACCGCCGCGGCCCCGCCCCGAGACGCACACCAGGCGGGACAGGCCCCACCGCCCCGCACCCGCGAGCGAGACCCGAGGGGACGCGGCGGTATGTCCGCCCGGAGCACAAGTGGCCACGAGCCGAGGTGCATGACCACGACGGCTCACCGGGATAGCGAGGACGGACATACCGCCGCGGCCCCGCCCCGAGACCGCACCCCAGGCGGAGCCCAAGCGCCGAGACGCGGGGCGGCGCTACGTCGTCGGGGCCTGCCAGAGGCCCTCGCTCGTCAGCCCCAGGAGGTCAATCGCGTTGCCGCGGACGATCCGGTCCACCACGTCCCCCGCCAGATGCCCCATCTGGGACTCACCGACCTCCCGCGACTTCGGCCAGGTCGAGTCGGAGTGCGGATAGTCCGTCTCGTAGAGGACGTTCCCGACCCCGATGGAGTCGAGGTTCTTCAGGCCGAACGCGTCGTCGAAGAAGCATCCGTAGACGTGCCCGGTGAACAGCTCCGACGGCGGCCGGTGGACCTTGTCCGCGACCCCGCCCCAGCCCCGGTTCTCCTCCCAGACCACATCCGCCCGCTCCAGGATGTACGGGATCCACCCGATCTGCCCCTCCGCGTACATGATCTTCAGGTTCGGGAAGCGCTCGAACTTGCCGCTCATCAGCCAGTCCACCATCGAGAAGCAGCAGTTGGCGAAGGTGATGGTGGAGCCCACTGCGGGCGGCGCGTCCGCGGACGTCGACGGCATCTTGCTGGAGGAGCCGATGTGCATGGCGACGACCGTGCCCGTCTCGTCGCAGGCCCGCAGGAAGGGGTCCCAGTAGTCCGTGTGGATGGACGGCAGTCCGAGGTGCGGCGGAATCTCGGAGAAGGCCACCGCCCGTACGCCGCGCGCCGCGTTCCGCCGTACCTCCGCCGCCGCCAGCTCCGCGTCCCAGAGCGGGATGAGGGTGAGGGGTATGAGACGGCCCCGCGCCTGCGGCCCGCACCACTCCTCGACCATCCAGTCGTTGTAGGCCCGCACCGCGAGCAGCCCGAGTTCGCGGTCCTTGGCCTCGGTGAAGGTCTGTCCGCAAAAGCGCGGGAAGGTCGGGAAACAGAGGGCGGACTGGACGTGGTTGACGTCCATGTCGGCGAGGCGGTCGGGCACGCTGAAGGAGCCGGGCCGCATCTGCTCGTAGGTGATGACCTCCAGTTTGATCTCGTCCCTGTCGTACCCGACGGCCGTGTCGAGGCGGGTGAGCGGGCGGTGCAGGTCCTCGTACACCCACCAGTCCCCGATGGGCCCTTCGTCCCCCTTCGCCCCCATCACCGGCGCGAACTTTCCGCCGAGGAAGGTCATTTCCTTGAGGGGCGCGCGGACGATCCGGGGGCCGCTGTCCTGGTACTTCGACGGGAGCCGGTCCCGCCAGACGTGAGGGGGTTCGACCGTGTGGTCGTCCACCGAGATGATCTTCGGGAAGGTCTCCATGGTCTCCATGCCGTCCACGGTAGCGCCGATCTGACGGTCCGTCAGTAAGTTGCGCGGTGGCCGATCGTCCGCCCCGGGGACACGGCGCGATGCGGAACCTGGTGCGTGGACCCTGTGAGAGCCGTCTCCCACGGCTGACGCATCCGCCATGAACAAGGCAAACTGGCGGGGAGCAGGAACCGATGCACAACCGAGGCACGACCGACCGCGGCTTCAGTGCGGTCGGGGCAGCACCGCGACCGGCAGGATTGGGAACCGCAGGGCGGCAGGGGGAGCGATGGTCGATGTACCGCGAGTACCGGAGCAGTGGCGTCCGGCCTCGGGGAACACCCCCGAGGAGCGGACCGAGGGGGAGTTCCCCGAGGTCCAGGCGTCGCGCTTCAGCGTGCTCGGACCGGTGCGCGCGTGGCACGGCACGGAACAGCTCAACACGGGCTCCCCGCAGCAGAGGGCGCTTCTCGCCGCCCTCCTGCTCAGGGAGGGACGCACGGCGACGGCCGCGGAGCTGATCGACGCCCTCTGGGGCGACGAGCCGCCATCGCAGGCGCTGGCGGCGGTACGGACGTACGCGTCCCGGCTGCGCAAGGTGCTGCCGCCTGGCGTCCTGCTCAGCGAGTCCGGCGGGTACGCGGTCCGGGTGGCCGAAGGCGCCCTGGACCTGACCGCGGCGGAAGACCTGTGGGCCGCGGCGGAGAAGGCGCGCGGCGTCGGCGACCTGTGCGAGGCGCGGTCGCTGGTGAACGAGGCGCTCGGGCTGTGGGACGGCGGGCCGCTGGCGAACGTGCCGGGCCCGTACGCGGACACCCAGCGCACCCGCCTGGAGGAGTGGCGCCTCCAGCTCGTGGAGTCCCGCCTCGACATGGACCTGGAACAGGGCTGCCACGCGGAGGCCGTGTCGGAGCTGACCGCCCTGACCGCGGCGCATCCGCTGCGGGAGCGGCTGCGGGAGCTGCTGATGCTGGCGCTGTACCGCAGCGGGCGGCAGGCGGAGGCCCTCGCGGTCTACGCGGACACCCGCCGCCTGCTCGCCGACGAGCTCGGCGTCGACCCGCGCCCCGGCCTCAAGGACCTCCAGCAGCGCATCCTCCAGGCCGACCCGGCCCTCACGGAGCCGTCCTCGACGGACCCCGAGCCGACGGCGACGGTGGTCCGCCCGGCCCAACTCCCGGCCACTGTCCCCGACTTCACCGGCAGGGCGTCCTTCGTCGACGAACTGAAGGACATCCTCTCCACCGCCGAGGGCCGCGTGATGGCGGTCTCGGCGCTGGCGGGGATCGGGGGCGTGGGGAAGACGACGTTGGCGGTGCATGTGGCGCACGCCGCCCGCACGCACTTCCCCGACGGCCAGCTCTACGTCGACCTCCAGGGCGCCGGGGCGCGTGCGGCCGAGCCGGAGACCGTGCTGGGCGCCTTCCTGCGCGCGCTGGGAACCGTCGACTCCGCGATTCCGGACTCGCTGGCGGAGCGGGCGGCGCTGTACCGGTCGGCGCTGGACGGCCGACGGGTGCTCGTACTGCTGGACAACGCGCGCGACGCCGCCCAGGTCCGCCCCCTGCTGCCCGGCATGGAGGGCTGCGCGGCCCTGGTCACGAGCCGGGTCCGGATGGTGGACCTGGCGGGCGCGCACCTGATCGACCTGGACGTGATGTCACCGGAGGAGGCCCTGCTCCTCTTCACCCGCATCGTCGGCGAGGAGCGGGTCACCTCGGAACGCAAGGCGGCCTTGGACGTGGTGGCGGCGTGCGGCTTCCTGCCGCTCGCGATCAGGATCGCGGCGTCACGGCTGGCATCCCGGCGCACCTGGACGGTCTCCACCCTGGCGGCGAAGCTGGCGGACGAGCGGCGCCGCCTGGACGAGCTCCAGGCGGGCGACCTGGCGGTCAAGGCGACGTTCGAGCTGGGCTACGGCCAGCTCGAACCGGCGCAGGCGCGCGCCTTCCGGCTGCTCGGCCTCGCGGACGGCCCCGACCTGTCCCTCGCCGCCGCGTCGGCGATCCTGGACCTCCCCCTGGAGGACGCCGAGGACATCCTCGAATCCCTGGTGGACACGTCCCTGGTGGAGTCGGCCGCACCGGGCAGGTACCGCTATCACGACCTCGTACGCCTCTACGCGCGCGCATGCGCCGAGCGCGACGAACAGCCGCCGAGCGAACGGGACGCGGCGATGTCGCGGCTGCTGGACTTCTATCTGGCGTCGGCCGCGCGGGTCTACGCGATCGAGCGGCCCGGCGACCGGACGGTGGAGCACCTGGAGGCCACGGAGCACGCGGGCCAGGACTTCACCGACGACACCAAGGCACTGGACTGGCTGCACTCCGAGGCGGCCTGCATCCTGGCCTGCGTCCAGCAGTCGCTGGGGCCGCGGACGCTGCGGCGGGCGGTCGACCTGCTGCTCGCCTCGAAGGACCTCGCGGAGTCCGGAGCGAGTTCGCTCCGGTACGAACTAGTCACGTCGGCCGCGCGGGACGCGGCCGCGGCGGCCGGCGACGCACACGCCGAGGGCCGGGCGAGGGTCAGCCTCGCGCAGGTGGTCACGAGGGTCGGCGGGCACTTCGACGTGGCATCGGCGGAGCTGGAGCGTGCCGCGCGGCTCGCCCTGGAGTCCGACGACCCGTGGACCCGGTGCAACGCCCCGAACGAGCAGGGGATCACCGCGGCGCTCACGAACCATTACGCGGCGAGTGAGAACTACTTCCTCAGCGCCATCGAGGCCTTCCGCGTCGACGGCAACCGCCCCGGCGAGGCGAGCGCCCTCTGCAACTTCTCCCGGGTGCTCGTCTCGATCGGCCGCACCAGCAAGGCCATCGAACTCGCCGAGCAGGGCGTGAAGATCTACGACGACCTGGGGCTCACGCTGCGCCTCGCCAACGCGAAGTACGCTCTCGGGATCAGCCTCAGCCACGCGGGGCGCTACGCGGAGGCTCTCGACGAACTCGGCGACGCCCTGCGGATGTTCGTGGAGAATCGTCAGCGCCTCTGGGAGGGCACCACGCACTACCGCATCGCTCAGGTGCACCTGGAGGCGCATCGCGCCGCGCAGGCGGCCAAGCACGCGGAGCAGGCCCTGGCCATCGGCTGCATCGGTGGCGACTGGATGCGCGCCAACGTTTTGACGGTGCTGGGCAGGGCACTCAACAGCCTTGCGCAACTCGACCGCGCACGCGCCTGCTGGCAGGAGGCCCTGGCCATCCACGAAGGCGCCGGAGCGTCGGAGGCCGACGAGGTTCGGGCACTTCTGGAGCCCACCATCGCGGCCTGACACGGGCCTTCGCGGCGTTCATCGAACGTTTATGGGCGGCTGCCACTCTCTACTCATCGATCCGTCGCGTCGGGGGGCAGACGGGTCGCGTGGGGCCCCACAGATAGGGTGAGCGGCCCAAGAACGCCCGTTCGGCGACCCTCGGGGGAGTTGCCGAGCGGGCGTTCTGCCCCAGCAGACCCGACAATTCCATGGGAGTTGCCACCATGAGCGAAGCCAAGAAGGACGTCACCATCAAGAAAGACGGCCACATGCCCGCCCCGCCGAAGGACGGCACGGTGACTCCGCAGGGCGACGGCCACATGCCCAACCCGCCGAAGGACGGCATAGCCATCAAGCGCGATGGTCACATGCCCGCCCCGCCGGCCGAGGACGCCTGACTTTCATCCCGACGGGGGTCGGCCGCGGCGGCGCGGAGGGGGAGCCGTCGCGGCCGACGTATGTCCGGGCGCGGGCACGCGGGAGCGGTGCCACGCCCGGACGATCAGCGGAATCGAACATTCAGCCGCTTCCGTCGTTACTGTCCATTGACGATGGATGTCCGCCTCTCCCTAGGAGCTGGAATGACACGCACCAAGAAGTTCTTCGCCACCTTCGCCGTCGCGGCCGCGACCGCGGGCGCCGCAGCGTCTCCAGCGCTCGCGGACAGTCACATGCCGTCGCCTCCGAGGGGTGACGCGGCAGTCGTCACTCAGGACAGCCACACGCCCATGACGCCACAGGGCGACAGCCACATGCCGGCTCCGCCGCTGGGCTGAGGCCCCCGGGGCACCGCAGGACCACACGGGGTCGAGCTCACCGTTCGGCCCCGTCGCGCTGTCCGGATCCGCGTGCGCGCCCCACCCCGTGCCGGAAGGACCGGGCCCACAGGTTCAAGCGCCCGACTGGGCCAGCAGGGACCTCTTCACGTCCGCCACGAAAGAATCCCGCGTCACCTCGTCCAAAAGCCCCAGAGACAAATACGGATTCAAATCCTCCAGCTCCACCAGCAACAACTCCCCACCCGGCACCCTGCACCCGTCCACCCGCTGGATCCCGTGGTCGATCGTGTTCCAGTCCACGAAGCTCTGGGCGAAGGCCAGGTCGTCGGGGGTCGGGGCATAGCGCTCCAGGTGCCAGCGGCGGGCCGGGTCCGGGGCGTACAGCGCGTACTGGAAAGCGCGGTCGACGAAGTAGAACGACACCTCGTACGCGAAGTCGACGCACGGCTGGATCAGGATTTCCGAAGGGGCACCGGGCGCGGGAGGGGCCAGCCTCGCCAGTTCCTCCCTCGGCAGGAACTCCAGGCCTATCGAGTCCGCGCCCAGCTTCGGCTTCACCGCGTACGTCGCCGCCCGCGGCAGCCGGTCGGCGTCCCGGGGGTCGTCGACCGTCGGGATGACCGGGTAGCCCGCGGCCGTCAGATCCAGCAGGTACTGCTTGCCCGCCATGTCCGCACGGCCCGTGAGCTGGTTGCACACGCGCGTGCCGGACCGCGCCGCGCGCTCCCTGAAGTCGTCCCACGCGGCCTGGTAGTTGATCACCGGGCCGCTGTTGCGGACGAGGACGACGTCGAAGGCGCCCGCCTCCATGAGGGCCGCCGCGTCCAGCGGGTGGCACAGGGCCACGTCGAAGTCCTCGCGCAGGCGGGTGGAGAGGTAGATGTCCTCGTCGCAGTAGCGGCGGCCCTTGGCCTGGTAGGCGAGGTCCGTGACGAAGAGGACACGAGGGCGGGGTGTGGTGCGCATCGGGCAATCCTGACAGTCGCCCGCGCCGCGCTCCCGGCCGGCCTGTCCCTCGGCCGCCCCGCGGGTCAGATCTCGATCAGGCCGCGCAGGTCGATGTCCAGAGGGAAGGGCACCTCTGTGGTGAGCTTGCTCATGTGGGTCGGCTGCTCCGGGCTGGGGGCGTAGACCCCGGTCTCGTAGTGGCGCCAGAACTCGTGGACGACGGGAACGTTCTCTTCACCGCGTTCGACGCGCCAGTAGTAGTCGATGGCCGCTTCCGCGTACATACCCGGCTTGAGGAACCTGTCCTCCTTGCGGGACCCCGGTGACACGACCTCGATCGCGAGGACGACGTTCGCGGCAGGGATGCAGTCCAGGGTGGCGACGTCCAGCCCCGTCTTGTCGAAGACGACGATGTCCGGCTTGGGAACGTTGCGCTCGTCGAACATGACCCCCTGCTCACTGATGACGGCGAACGGAGGCCGTTTCGCAGACCTCAGCCGGAAGTACAGCTCGTCCCTGACCAGCTGATGCCAGACCTTCGCCATCCCACGAACCACGATGTTCCCATCCACGAGTTCCCAGTCGAACGGGACGTCGAGCTCCTGAACCTGGTCCCACGTCCAGCCGTCATCCGGCGGGTACATCCAGTTCTCGGAGGTGGCCGACGCCTGTTGCCTGTGGTGTGCCTCTGCGGCCATGACAGCTCCCATGCGGACATCGTGGAGAGGTGCGGCGTGATGACTTACCCGTACGACGGTAGCGTCACTCCCACGGGTGAGAGGGCAGCGTTCCTGCGGCCACGCCGAGGTCAGGCGGCTGAAGGCGAAATCCCGTCGACAGGCCCCACCCGAACACTCATAGTGCTGCCCATGTCTTCCCTCGTGCGCCACCTCACGTTCGACTCCCACGACGCCTACAAGCAGGGCACCTTCTGGGCCGCGGTGCTGGACGGCAAGCTCTCCGACGACGATCTTCCCGGCGACCCGGAGGCCCTGGTCGAGGCGGAGGGGATCACGCTGCTCTTCGTCACCGTGCCGAACGCCAAGACCCTCAAGAACCGCGTGCACGTCGACCTCCAGCCGCAGGACCGCAGCCGCGACGAGGAGGTCGAGCGGATCGTCGCGCTCGGCGCGACCCTGTTCGAGGACCACCGCAGGCCCAACGGCCGCGGCTGGGTCACGCTCGCCGACCCGGAGGGCAACGAGTTCTGCGTGGAGTGCGGCGAGGCCGAACGCGACGCGATCATCGCGGCCGAGCAGCGCGCCGCCGACGTCGCGAACGCCGCCGACGCCAACGGCTGAGCCGCCGACTAGCGCGCCGCGCCCCGCAGTTCGCCCTTCACCACCTTGCCGCTCGCGTTCCGCGGCAGCTCCGCCACGAACTCGACCGTCCTCGGCACCTTGTAGTTCGCCATCTCCCGCCGCGACCAGGCGATCAGGTCGTCCGCCGTGACGACCGCGCCGGGCCGCCGCACCACGTACGCCTTGCCCACCTCGCCGAGCCGGGGATCGGGCACGCCGATCACCGCGACGTCCGCCACCTGCGGGTGGACGCCGAGGAGTTGCTCTATCTCGGCCGGATAGGCGTTGAAGCCGCCGACGATGAACATGTCCTTGATCCGGTCGGTGATGCGCAGATTTCCCTCCACGTCGAGCACGCCGACGTCCCCGGTCCGCAGCCAGCCGTCCGGGGAGACCGCGAGGGCGGTCTGCGCCGCGTCCTCGAAGTACTCCCGCATCACGTTGTGGCCGCGCACCATGACCTCGCCGGGGTGGCCGGGCGCGAGCGTCTCGCCGGAGGGGGACACCACCCGGACCTCGGTGCCGGGGATCGCGCGCCCCGAGGTCGCCGCGATGACCTCCGGCGGGTCGCCCCTGCGGCACATGGTGACGATGCCGCTCGCCTCGGAGAGCCCGTACGCCGTCAGGACCGTGCCCACCCGCAGCTCGGTGCGCAGCCGCTCCACGAGTCGCAGCGGGACCACCGCGGCGCCGGTCACCACGAGGCGCAGCGCCGACAGGTCGTGCTGGTCGCGCGCGGGGTGGTCCAGGAGCGACTGGTGCAGGGTCGGCGGTCCCGGCAGTACGGAGATGCGCTCGGCGGCGACGTTCGCGAGGACGGTGTCCACGTTGAAGACCGGCTGGGGCACCATCGTGGCGCCGCGCATCAGGCAGGCGATGATCCCGGCCTTGTAGCCGAAGGTGTGGAAGAACGGGTTCACGATCAGATAGCGGTCGCCCTCGCGCAGGCCCGCGAGTTCGCTCCACACGTCGTAGCAGCGCAGGGTCTGCGCGTGGGTGATGACGGCGCCCTTGGGGCGGCCCGTCGTGCCCGAGGTGAAGATGATGTCCGAGGGCGTCGCGCCGTCGACCGACGCCGCCCGCGCGCGGACCTCCTCGCCGCTCACGCGGTCGCCGCCGGCCAGGAAGTCCTTCCAGGTGCGGAAGTCCTCGGGGGCGTCGTCGGAGAGCACGACCACCTGTTCCAGGTGCGGAAGTCCCGGCAGCGGCCCCGCCCCCGGCCCTTCGGCGGCCGCGCGGCGCAGCGACGCCACGTACGACGCGCCGAGGAAGGTGCCCGTGATGAACAGGAGCCTGGCGCGGCTGTGTTCCAGGACGTAGGCCGCCTCGGCGCCCTTGAAGCGGGTGTTGAGCGGGACGAGGACCGCGCCGGCCGAGACCGCGCCGAGGGCGGAGACGATCCAGTCGAGGGTGTTGGGGGCCCAGACGGCGACGCGGTCGCCCGCTTCGACGCCACTGGCCACGCATGCGGCGGCGGCCCGCTCCACGCGCGCGCCGAGTTCCCGGTACGAGAGGCGGGTGCGGCCTTCGACGACGGCCTCCCGGTCGCCGTACCGCGCGGCGGCCGTCCGCACCAGTGCCGGGATGCTGCCCCATTCCAGGTCGCCGCGCATCGCAAGCCCTCCCCATCCAGTAGCTGACTATCCGTCAGATTAGCTGTAGCCTGACGCGCTGTCAGCAGTGGTGACACGCGCGACAAGGCGGAGGTGCCGTTGCCCATGGCTTCACTCAAGGACGCTACAGCGATAGTCGGGATCGGCCAGACCCCCTTCGCGAAGCAACTCCCGGACAGCGAGAAGACGTTGGCGTGCCGGGCGATACTCGCCGCGCTCGACGACGCGGGCATCGCCCCGTCCGAGGTCGACGCGTTCGCCTCGTACACGATGGAGGAGACCGACGAGGTCGAGGTCGCCAAGGCCATCGGGGCCGGGGACGTGACCTTCTTCAGCAAGGTCGGCTACGGCGGCGGCGGTTCGTGCGCGACGATCGCGCACCTGGCCGCCGCGATCGCCACCGGACAGGCGAGCGTCGGCATCGCCTGGCGCTCCCGCAAGCGCGGCAGCGGGCCGCGCCCCTGGAAGAACACCACGGTCCAACTCCCCACCCCCGCCCAGTGGACCCGGCCCTTCGGACTGCTCCGCCCGGCCGACGAGATCGCCATGCTGGCCCGCCGCCACATGCACGAGTACGGCACGACCCGCGACCACCTCTTCAACGTCGCCCTCGCCTGCCGCAACCGCGCCAACCAGAACCCGGCCGCGATGATGTACGAGCGCCCGCTGACCCGCGACATGTATATGACCTCGCGCTGGATCAGCGAGCCGCTCTGCCTCTTCGACAACTGCTTGGAGACGGACGGGGCGTTGGCCTGCGTCATCGTCTCCGCCGAGCGGGCCCGCGACTGCCGCCAGAAGCCGGTCTACGTCCACTCCACCGCGCAGGGGCTGCCCGCCCAGCACCACGGCATGGTCAACTACTGGAACGACGACCCGCTCTCCGGCCCCGCCTGGACCGCTGCCCGACACCTGTGGAAGCAGGCCGACTTCGGCCCGCAGGACGTCGACGTCGCGCAGATCTACGACGCGTTCACCCCGCTCATCCCGCTCTCCCTGGAGGGCTACGGCTTCTGCGGCCGCGGCGAGGGCGGCGCGTTCACCGAGGGCGGCGCCCTGGAGAGCGGCGGCCGGCTGCCCATCAACACGGGCGGCGGCGGCCTCAGCGAGGCGTACGTGCACGGCTTCAACCTGATCAACGAGGGCGTGAAACAGCTACGGGGCACCAGCACGGCGCAGGTCCCCGACGCGTCAACGTGTCTGGTGACGGCAGGCGAGGGCGTCCCGACTTCGGCGGTGTTGTTGAGGGCCCCGTAAGGGGCGCGGGGAACTGCGCGAGCAACCATCCAGAGCCCGCACCCGGGGAGGACGAGAACATGGCAGACGCGAAGACAGACCAAGAACCCCTCCTGACACCGGCCGTCGACGACGACGGCGCCCCCTTCTGGGCCCACGCCGCCCGAGGCGAACTCCGCATCCAGGCCTGCACCGCCTGCGGCGAACTCCGCTTCCCGCCCAGGCCCTGCTGCCCCCACTGCCAGTCCTTCGACAGCGAGTGGCGCAGGATGTCCGGCCGCGGCCGCATCTGGTCGTACGTCTTCCCGCACCCGCCCCTGCTGCCCGCCTACGCGGCCCAGCCCGGCTACAACGCGATCGTCGTCGAACTGGCCGACGCGCCCCGCATCCGCCTGGTCGGCAACCTCGTCACGGAACCCGCCGCGCCCCTGAACTCGGTGGCCCCCGACCGGCTGCGCATCGGCGCGAAGGTCCAGGTCGTCTTCGCCGAGCTGGACGGCGTCACGGTCCCGCGCTGGGTCCTGGAGCGGCCGTGAGCGCGCTGCGCAAGGCCACGGACAAGGACACGGGTGTGGCGACCCTGACCCTGGACCGCCCGGCGCGGCACAACGCGATCGACCTGGAGACGGCGGCCGAACTGGCGGACGCCTGGCGGGAGTTCAGGTTCGACGACACCGTACGCACGGTCGTGGTGACCGGCGCGGGCGACCGGGCCTTCTGCACCGGCATCGACCGCGGCGTCGACGTGCCGCAGCCCGGCTCGCCGTACACGATCGACGATCCGCTGATCGCGATCGGGCCGAAGACGAACGACCTCTGGAAGCCCGTGATCGTGGCCGTCAACGGCATGGCGTGCGGCGGCGCGTTCTACCTCATCGGCGAGTCGGAGTTCGTCGTCGCGGACGAGCACGCCACGTTCTTCGACCCGCACACCACGTACGGCATGGTCAGCGCCTTCGAGACCATCCACATGGCGCAGCGCATGCCGTTCGGCGAGGTGGCCAGGATGGCGCTGATGGGCACGGCCGAGCGGATCTCCGCGCACCGGGCCCACGAGACGGGCCTGGTCTCCGAACTCACCGCACCAGGCGGCGCGTTGGCGGCAGCCACCCGTGCGGCCGAGGTCATCGCCTCGTACCCGACGGAGGCGGTGCAGGGCACGGTCCGCGCGCTCTGGTCGGCGAAGGAGGCGGCCCGCGCGCAGGCCCTCGCGCACGCCCCGCATCTGATCGCGCTCGGGAACCTGCCTCCCGACCGGCAGGCTGAACTCTTCGGAACGCGACGGAACGGCGACTTCCGCACCCGGTGAACGACCCGCGCGGCGCCGCTGCCCCGCCCGCCTCACCCCCGCAGCTCGGCCACCCGCGGCTCCCTGCTCTTCGGGGAGTCGAGGCTGAAGGACCGGGCGTCGCCGAGTTCGTCGCGAACAAAGGCCCCGGTGGCGGCGACGGCGTCACGCAGCGCGGCGTCCGCCGTTCCGTGACCGCCGTCGAACACCCGCCAGACGATCTCCCGCGCCGCCACGTCGTACTCCCAGAGCCCGACGAGCCGCCCACGGTCGACGATCATGTGCGCGGGCGCGTCCGCGAGACCCCCGAGCCTCCTGCCGCCGAACTCCCGCTCGGCATCGGCCGGTTCGAGCATCCTGGCCAGGTCGCGGTGGAGCAGGTGGATGCCGTCGATCCCGGCGAGCAGCGCGTACGAAGGGGTGCTGGGCGGCACGTACGCCGTGAAGTCGTCCACGAGCTCCGGCGGCATCAGGAGCCCCTCCCCCACGTCGACGAGCCCGAGCCCGGCGACCGCCGCCTTCGCCGCGGCGGCGGAGAAGCCGGAGAACCAGCGGAAGTGCGCGAGCGTGGCCGGTGCCGCCCAGCCGAAGTAGCGCAGGGCCAGCTCGGCGCGGGCCTCCTCCGGGGTGCGCGCGCCGAGGTCGAGGTCCCAGCGGACGTACCCGTACCGCTGCCGGTCGAGGCGGCCGTCCACCGGGACGCGGCGGATCAGGCCGCGGGCCTGGAGCAGCCCGAGGGCGAGCGGCAGCGTGGTGCTCAGGCCCCGCTTCTTGCCGTCGGCGCCGAGGCTCCGCACCGCGTCACCCGTGGCGTCCTTGATCTTCGCGGGGTCCAGGGGGACGTCGCCGAGCGCGCCGTGCACCGCCTCGCACAGGTCCGCCACCTCGGCCTCCGTCACCCCCAGGTGCTTCGCGGCCTGCCGGGCCTCGGCCTCCGGCGCGTGGGCGCCGACCGTGAGGCCGAGGGCGTAGTCGGCGGCGGGCAGGACGTAGGCGCAGCCGCGGGCGGCGGGGAGCTCGTGGATCTCCAGGCGTGCGACGGCCGCGTCGACCTCCTCGCGGGAGGCGCCGCAGCGGGCGCGCAGCCCCAGGTACGGGCCCGAGCCGCCGACGGAGCGGGCCCATCCGGTGCGGCCCAGCACCTCGGCGGGCGGGGTCCCGAGCAGGCTGCCGTCGAGGCCCTGGCGGTGCGCCCACCAGGCGCGCAGTCGGGCGGGTTCCAGGGTCGTCATGGGGGCCAGTCTCGTCGTCTGGCGGGGGTCACGCACCCGGCGTAGCGTCGATCTTGAGAGTCGCGGCCGTCTCCGCGCGGAACAGCAGGACGCAGTCGCCCACGACCGGAGGAGACCCGCCATGGTCCGCAACATCACCGGGTCGATCCTCGCTCTCATCGGAGCGGCGGCCGCCGTATACAGCCCCTTCCAAGCTTGGTACGACGGCCGTCACGGCCGGAACTTCCGCCTCGACGAGCTCTTCTCCGGCGCCGGGGTCACCGACGCGAAGGCCGAGCTCTTCGGCTCCGTCTTCCTGCCGTTCGTCGTCGCCGCGCTGATCGCGCTGATCGGCGTGGTCCTGCGCTCGCGCCTCCTGGTGGCGCTCGCGGGCGTGCTCGTCCTCGGCTTCACGGTGCTCTGGATGGTCCGGCAGGGCCAGGCCGAGGGCAGCCTCACGATCGCGGGCGACGGCTCGGGGCTCGGCCAGGGCCTCCTGAACAGCCTCGGCGGCGGGATCTTCCTGCTGCTCGGCGCCGCGCTGATGAGTGGCCGCGGGCGGCGCAAGGTGGCGGCGCCCCGTCACGAGCCCGCCCCCGAGTGGGACCCCGGCCCTTCGGTACCGACCCTGGACGGCGACGGCTGGCCCCCGCGCACCCCGCAGGAGCCGATGGCACAGGAGCCGCCCGTACAAGAGCCGCCCGTACAGGAACCGCCCACGCAGGAACCGCCTCCGCAGGAACCACCCGCCTGGCAGACACCGCCCCGGAGCTAGCCTCCTGCCGGCCCCCGCCCCTCAGGTCCGCGGCGACGTCCCCGTCCCGCGCTCCGCGTCCAGCGCGTACACGCAGCGGTCCTTGCTGCACGCGTACACGACGCCGTCCCGCACCACCGGGGCCCCGGTGATCTCCCCGCCCGTGGCGAGCTTCCAGCGCAGCCGGCCGTCGTCGGCCTTCAGCGTGTAGAGGAGGTGGTCCGTGGAGCCGAAGTGGATGCGCCGGTCGGCGACCACGGGGGCGCCGACGATCTCGCCGCCCGCCTGGAACCGCCACTTCGGCGTGCCGGTGACCGCGTCCAGGGTGTAGAGCCCCTTGCCGCTGCCCACGTGGACATGGCCGTCGGCTACGAGGACGGGCTCGATGGAGGAGCGGGACTCGGTGGCGATGCGCCAGCGGTCGCGGCCGTCCGTCGCGTCGAGCGCGTACACCGTGCCCAGGTAGTCGGCGAGGTACACGCCGCCGCCCGTCACGGCGGGCCCCGGCGCGAACGCGGGCGGGCACAGGAAGGCGGCGGGCGCCTCGAAGTGCCAGCGGACGTGGCCGCCCGCCACGTCGATCGCGAGGACGCGGCTGCCCGCGGCCACGTACACGTACCCGTCCTGCGCCTGGGTGAGCCGCACCGGGACGCCGCCGCAGGAGGCCGCGTCGCCGACGGGGTAGGACCAGCGCTCCTCGCCGGTGCGGGCCTCCAGGGCGCGCAGCCTGGCGTCCTTCCACACGTACACCGTGCCGTCGAACACGGCGGGCCCGGCCTCCGGCGTCTCGAAGTCGGTCTGCGCCCCGGTGATCTCCCAGAGCTTCTCGCCGTTGGCCGCCTCCCACGCCTGGACGCCGCCGCCCCGCGTGCCGGTGACGACGGTGCCCCGGTCGGCCTGGAGGGAGTAGACCCAGGCGTCGGTCGGCAGCCGCCACAGGTCGGATCCCTCGGTGCCGTCCAGGGCGTAGAGCGTGGGACCGTCGGAGGCGTGGATGCGGCCGTCGGCGACGGCCATGGACCAGGCGACGTCCCGCGTCTTGAAGCTGCGCCGGCCGGTGGCGACGTCCAGGGCGTGCACCTCGAAGGAGGTGACGTAGACGAGGTTGCCCGCGACGGCGGGGGTGCCCCACACGTCGTTGGACATGCGGAAGCGCCACGGCCGCCAGCTGGCGGTGTCGGGCGCGGGTGCGGGCGCGGGGACCGGGGCGGGTGCCACGGGCGCGACGCCGTTGGCGCCGGGCCTGGCGCGCGACCAGGAGGCGGCGAGCCCGGTGTCGCCGGGCCCCGGGGCCGAGCGTCCCGCGGCGACCCGCGGCCCCGGCCCGATCGGCACCTTCGCCCCGGCGAGCCGCACGGGCCCCGCGTCGGGCGCGGGGGCGAACGGCGCCTGGGACGGCGCGGGCACCGGGGGCCGCTGCGGGGGCGGCGGCGCGGTCACGGGGGCGGCGGCGCCGCGGCCGCCGCTGCGCGCGGCGGAGACCGCGGCCCTGGCGGGCGGGCGGCCGCCCCTGCGGGCCTCGATGAGCGCGACGGCCCGCTCGGGCAGCCACGCGGACGCGGTGCCGCTGTCGTCGCCGTCGCCGCTCTCGGAGGCGAAGAGGTGGGGTGCGAGCTGCGCCTGGAGGTCGGCGGGGGTGGGCCGCAGCGCGGCCTCCATCTGCATGCACGTCTCGATGAGCGGCCGCAGCTCGTCCGGCAGGCCCGCCAGGTCGGGGCCCTCGCGCAGCAGCATGAAGACGGTCTCGACGGGGTTCGCGCCGTGGAAGGGCGCGTGCCCGGTGGCGGCGAAGACGAGCATCGAGCCGAGCGAGAAGACGTCACTCGCGCCGGTCACGCTGCGCGAGTCCTTGGCCTGCTCGGGCGACATGTACGCGGGGGTGCCCACGGCGACGTTGGTCATGGTCAGCCGGGTGTTGGAGACACCGGACGCGATGCCGAAGTCGATGACGCGCGGCCCGTCCTCCACCACGAGGACGTTCGACGGCTTGAGGTCACGGTGGACCAGGCCCGCGCCGTGGATGGACTCCAGGGCCTCGGCCACGCCCGCCGCCAGCCAGCGCACCGCCTGGGTGGGCAGCGGCCCGTGTTCATTCACTATTTCCTCGAGCGAGGGCGCGGGGACGTACGCCGTGGCGAGCCACGGCACCGCGGCGCGCGGGTCGGCGTCCACGACGGCCGCCGTGTAGAAGCCGGACACGGCCCGTGCCGCCTCCACCTCCCGCGTGAAGCGGACACGGAACAGCTGGTCCTCGGCGAGCTCGGTCCGCACCGTCTTGATCGCCACGCGCCGTCCCGACGCGGAGCGCGCGAGATAGACCAGGCCCATGCCTCCGGCGCCCAGCCTGCCGAGGACCTCGAACGGGCCGATCCGCCTGGGATCGTGCTGCGTCAGCTGATCCACCACTTGCCCTGCCACCTCCCCGTACGCGGCCGCCGTACAAGGCGGCCCCGTGCAGCGTCTCACCACCGAGCCGCTACGGCGGCACGCACCCTGATTCTTCCTGTCCGAGCCGGTCGTGGCGAACCCGGGGCGGGATCGGGGTGTCTACGGACAAATCCCCGCCCGATCCCCACCTCCCGGCCGGGAATTCCGGGGCCCTCAGCCTTGCAGGACCGCGAAGACCGCCCCTTGGTTGTCCATGAGCACCGCCGTCCGGCCGTAGGGCGTGTCGTCGGGCGGCTCCTGTACGCGTCCGCCGAGCCTGGTCACCGTCGCGGCCGCCGCGTCGGTGTCGGAGACCTGGAAGTAGACGAGAAAGTGCGCGGGCATCTCGGCGGGCGTGCGCACCTGGCCCCGCGCTCCCCCGGCGCCCGGGACCAGGCTGCGGCCGCCGATCGCCGTGCCGGGGCTCGGTTCGGCGCCCGCGGGCGACCAGGTGCGGAAGTCGACGCCGTCGATGTCGAGGTCGAAGCCGCCGTAGCCGAGCACGCCCTCGTAGAAGGGGTCGACGAGCCGCTTGTCGCGCGCGTAGACCTCGGTCCAGCAGTACGCCCCCGGCTGCCCCCGCCGCCCGAAGCCCCGGTGCGTGCCGGCCTGCCAGAGCCCGAAGACCGCGCCCTCGGGGTCGGCCGCGAGACCCGTCGTACCGAACGGGCCGACCGGCCTGGCCTCCCTGATCATCGAGCCGCCCGCGGCCTTGACCCGCTCGCCGAGCGCGGCCGCGTCGGGGGTGGCCAGGTACACCGTCCACACGGTGGGCATGCGGCCGTCGGACTTGGGTGCGAGGGCGGCGACGGGCGCCCCGTCCAGGTACGCCTGGACGTAGCGTCCGCGCTCCGGGCCGCTGCCCTCGCCCGTACTCATGCGCTCGCCCGCGCCCTCGCCCTCGTCGAAGGTCCAGCCGAAGAGCTCGCCGTAGAACCGCTTGCCGCCCGCGACGTCGGGGAGCATCGCGTCCACCCAGCAGGGCACGCCCTCCGCATATTCCTCGCCACTGTCCATGCCGCTCAAGCTAATGGCCGGGCAGGTGGCCCGCAGCGCGAGGATTCGAACATTTGGTCCATTATTTCCGGACGCGCGGAGGGCCACTCCTACGCGCCCCAACCCCATTTGCACTCGGCCGAATCGCGCTCCGATCACCCCTCGGTAAGCTGACGGCATGACAGGACAGGTACGTACCGTCGACGGCCGTGTGGCCGGTCGACGCGGTCAGGCGACACGTCAGAAACTGCTCGACTGCCTCAGCGAGATGCTCAGCTCCTCGCCCTACCGGGACGTCAAAGTCATCGACGTCGCCCGGAAGGCGGGCACTTCACCCGCGACGTTCTACCAGTACTTCCCGGACGTGGAAGGCGCGGTCCTGGAGATCGCGGAGCAAATGGCCACGGAGGGCGCCGAGTTGACCCAGCTGCTCGACGGGCGCTCCTGGGTCGGCAAGGCCGGCTGGCAGACCTCCCAGGACCTGGTCGAGGGCTTCCTCGACTTCTGGCGCAAGAACGACGCGATCCTGCGCGTCGTCGACCTGGGCGCCGCGGAGGGCGACAAGCGCTTCTACAAGATCAGGATGAAGATCCTCAACTCGGTCAACAACTCCCTTACCGACACGGTGAAGGAGCTTCAGGCCAAGGGGAAGGTCGACAAGGACGTCAGCCCCGCGGCGATGGCCGGTTCCCTGGTCGCGATGCTCGCCGCGGTCGCCTCGCACCAGCGCGGGTTCCAGACGTGGGGCGTGAAGCAGGCCGAACTGAAGCCGAACCTGGCCATGTTGGTGCATCTGGGTGTGACCGGTAAGAAGCCGACGAAGTAGCTCTTTCACGGGCAGGACGCTTTTCCAACCCCTCTGCCCCACTACCTCTCGGCCCCTCTTCCCCCTCCTGTCAGCCGTGCGGCGGATCACTCGTGTGGTCCGCCGCTGCGGTCTCCGGGGGCGCGCCCCTTCCCGGCCCCTCAGGGCCCGGTCACCCGCCCCTCAGGGCCCGGCCACCCGCCCCTCAGCGCCTGGTCACGCGGAACAGGCGGATCTCTCTGTCGATCCGGGCCTGGTAGGTCGCGTACGGGGGCCAGAACTTCAGGGCCTTCGCCCACACCTCCGCCCGCTCCTCACCGCTCAGGAGCCGGGCCCGTACGGGAATGTCCGCGCCGCGCCAGCTGACCTCCGCCTCCGGATGGGCGAGCAGGTTCCCGGTCCACGCGGGGTGGCCTGGGCGGCCGAAGTTGGAGCCGACGAGCACCCAACCGCCGTTCTCCTCCTCGGGCATGCACGCGAGTGGCGTACGCCGGGCGAGCCCGCTCTTGGCGCCGCGCACCGTCAGGATCACCCCGGGCAGCATCTTCGCGCTCAGCAGCACCTTGCCGCGGGTCAGCCGGTGCACCGCGCGGTCCATCGCGGGGATGAAGTGCGGCGCGACCTTCGCGAACGTCCGGGTGGACGACACCTTCTGCATCAGACGCACACCGGGCGGCATCAGACGGCCTCCCCGAGGGCGGTCTTCGCGACATCGGCCTGCCCCATGTCGGCCTGTCCGAGGTCCGCCCCCTCGTCCGGGCGCGCACCCGTCCCGAACAGCTCGGCCCGCTCGGCCGCCCGTGCCCGCAGCCGGTGCACGGGGCCGAAGAGCAGTTCGTCGCTCGACGCCCGCTTGAAGTACAGATGCGCCTCGTGCTCCCAGGTGAAGCCGATGCCGCCGTGCAGCTGGACCGCCTCGGACGCGGCGGTGCGCAGCGCGTCGAGGCCCTGGGCGAGCGCGAGCCCGCCGGCCCGTTCGGCGCCCTGCCCGCCGAAGCCCGCGGCCTCGGCGCCCGCGGCCCACGCCGCGTAGTAGGCGGCGGACCTGGCCGCCTGCACCTGGACGTACACATCGGCGAGGCGGTGCTTGACCGCCTGGAAGGAGCCGATCGCGCGCCCGAACTGCTCGCGCTGCTTGACGTACTCGACGGTCCGCTCCATCACCCGGTCCGCGGCGCCGACGGCCTCGGCGGCGACGACGGTGGCGGCGACGTCACCGACGGCGGCGAGCGCGGCCGGCACGTCGGCCCGGTCGTCGCCGAGCAACTCCGCCTCGACGTCGCGCAGTTCGACGCGGGCCTGGGTACGGGTCTCGTCGAGCGCGGTCTGCCGGGCGCGGACCATGCCGGGCGCGTCCGCGCGCACGAGGAAGAGGAGCGTACGGGAGCGGGCGAAGCCGCCCGCGTGCGCGGCCACCACGAGCAGGCCCGCGCTGTGCCCGTCGAGGACCTGCTCGGCCTGCCCGTAGAGCCGCCACGCGCCCTCGACGAGCCTGGCCTGCACGCCGCCCGCGCGCCCGCCGCCCGACCAGTCGCCGGTGTTGTCGCCGACCAGGCCGAGCGCGGTGGCGAGCCCACTGCCCGGCACGGCGAGCGCGGCGGTGAGCTCGCCGGAGGCGATGCGGGGCAGCAGTGCGGCGCGCTGTTCCTCGGTGCCGAGCGCGAGGATCAGCGGGGCGGCGAGCACGGCGGTGGCGAACAGCGGGGAGGGCGCGAGCGCGCGACCCAACTCCTCGCAGCCGAGAGCGAGTTCGGCGGTGGTGCAGCCCACTCCGCCGTACGCGTCAGGGAGCGCGAGCCCCGGCAGGCCGAGCTGTTCGGCGAGGGCGGTCCACAGGGTGGCGTCGTACCCGGCGGGGGTGCGTACGGCGGCCTTGACCTCGTCGGGGCCGCAGCGTTTGGTGATCACTTCGCGAAGGGTGCGGCGGATCTCGCCCTGCTCCGCGCTGAAGGCGGCGTCCATCGGCAGGCTCCTCCCCCGGGCCGGTCGGCCCGGCCCCAGATCTGACGGGCCGTCATATTAGGCCGGTGGCGGCGATATGCACAGAGTGGCGACGCGCACGCCCCCACCCCAGCGCCCCCGAAAGAGGGGCTTCCCACCCCCTATATCTGATGTACCGTCAGATTCATGGCTGCTACTGCTTCCCGCTCCACCTCCCGCAAGGTCGCCGTCGTCGGCGTGGCCCTCTCGGACTGCGGCCGGGTCGACGAGGCCACGCCCTACGCCCTGCACGCCCAGGCCGCCCGTAACGCGCTCGCCGACTCCGGGCTCGGCCGCGAGGTGATCGACGGCATCGCGTCGGCGGGCCTCGGCACGCTCGCGCCGGTCGAGGTCGCCGAGTACCTGGGGCTCAAACCCCGCTGGGTGGACTCGACCTCGGTCGGCGGAGCGACCTGGGAGGTGATGGCGGCGCACGCGGCGGAGGCGATCGCGGCGGGCCGGGCCAACGCCGTACTCCTCGTGTACGGCTCGACGGCCCGCGCGGACATCAAGGCGAAGCGGCGTACGTCGAACCTGTCGTTCGGCGCGCGGGGCCCGCTCCAGTTCGAAGTCCCCTACGGGCACTCGCTGATCGCGAAGTACGCGATGGCCGCGCGCCGCCACATGCACGAATACGGCACGACGCTCGAACAGCTCGCCTCGGTGGCCGTCCAGGCGCGGGCGAACGCGGCGGCCAACCCGGACGCGATGTTCCGCGACCCGATCACCGTCGACGACGTCCTGAGCGGCCCGATGATCGCGGACCCGTTCACCAAACTGCACTGCTGCATACGCTCCGACGGCGGCTGCGCGGTGCTCCTCGCGGCCGAGGAGTACGTCCCCGACTGCGCGTCCGACCCGATCTGGGTCCTCGGCGCGGGCGAGCACGTCTCGCACACCACGATGTCGGAGTGGGACGACTTCACGGTCTCCCCCGCCGCCGTCAGCGGCCGCCTGGCCTTCGAACGCGCGGGCGTCCGCCCCGCGGACATCGACATCGCCCAGATCTACGACGCCTTCACCTACATGACGATGGTGACCCTGGAAGACCTCGGCTTCTGCGCCAAGGGAGAGGGCGGCGCCTTCGTGGAAAAGGGCCGCCTCCTCCGCGACGGCGACCTCCCGACGAACACCGACGGCGGCGGCCTCTCCGCCCAACACCCCGGCATGCGCGGCCTGTTCCTCCTGGTGGAAGCGGTACGCCAACTACGCGGCGAGTCAGGCGAAGCCCAGGTAAGACGCCCCGACGGCACCCTCCCCGAACTGGCGGTGGCATCGGGGACGGGCGGGTGGTTCTGTTCCTCGGGGACGGTGGTGCTGGGGCGGTAGGGGGCCATCGGCCCGGCGCGGTCCCTACAGGCCGCAGAAGACCCCGCGTCACAATCGACGCATGAATGCACCCGTTTCCCAGGAGTCCTTCCGTGCACTCCTTCGGTCCCAGAAGGTCTGGGACGTCGCGCTTCCCGTGTTCGATGCCGCGCGGGCCCCGGCCGCTCCCCTGCCCCTCTTCCACGCCTGGTTCGCCGAGGCCGTGGCTGCGGGGCAGGCCGAGGCGCACACCATGGGGCTCGCCACGGTGGACGACGCGGGGCTGCCCGACGTACGCACGGTGATGCTGCACGACGCCGACGCGCACGGCTGGCACTTCGCCTCGCACGCGGGCAGCGCGAAAGGACGTCAGCTCGCCGCCCGCCCGGAAGCGGCCCTGCACTTCTACTGGCCCGCGCAGGCCCGCCAGATCCGCGTCCGGGGCCGCGTCACCGAGGCCCCGCACCACGAGGCCCTCGCCGACCTGCACGCCCGCTCGACCGGCGCCCTCGCCGCGGCGCTCGTCGGGCGTCAGAGTGAAGTCCTCAGCGGAGAGGGCGAGTTGGCGAGCGCATCGACGGACGCCTGGGAGCGGGCGGCCGCCGAGCCTGACGCGGACGCGGCGTCGTGGACGCTGTACGTGCTCGATCCGGTCGAGGTCGAGTACTTCCAGGGGGACGCGCGGCGACGGCACGTGCGGCTGCGCTATCGGCGGGATGCCGAACGTGAGGGCTGGGTACGGGAGTTGCTCTGGCCCTAGAGTCCGCTCTCGCCGCACGCCCGAAAGGCCCTAGTCGGAGGCCGGCCCGTCCGCGAGCTGGTTGCTGCGGTCGATCTCCGACATGTGCGTCTCGGCCCAGAGGCGCAGGGCGGCGAGCGGGCCTTCGAGGGACAGGCCGAGTTCGGTGAGCCGGTAGTGGACGGCGGGCGGCACGGTGGGTTCGACGCGGCGCGCGACCAGGCCGTCGCGGGCCAGGCTCTGGAGCGTGACGGACAGCATCTTCTGTGAGATGCCGGGGATCCGGCGCCGCAGTTCCGCGAAGCGGAGCTCGTCCGGCGCCGCCCCGGCCAGCACCTTGACCGTCATCGACGTCCACTTCGTACCGATGCGGTCGAGCAATTGGCGGGTCGGGCAGAGCGGATCCAGCAGATCACCGCGCTCACCGGGCCGCCCGCCGGATTCGCCGGACCTCGACGTGGTCACCTGGAGCTCACCACCTGAAGGGAAAGTGCCGTCTTGGAGGATCCAGGGTAGTTCCCTAGCGTGACGTGGTCACCATCCCTCACCACCCCCTGGAGCCCTCCCATGCCCGAGCTGCGGCGCGTCCCCCTCAACGGCGTCGAACTGAACGTCGCCCTCGCCGGATCGGGCCCGGCCGTCCTGCTGCTGCACGGCTTCCCGCACACCTGGGAACTGTGGACGGACGTCATGGCCGATCTGTCCGCCCGCTACCGCGTCATCGCGCCGGACCTGCGCGGATTCGGCGCGAGCAGCCCGGCCGCGTCCGGGTACGACGCGGGCACCCTGGCCGACGACGCCGCGGCGCTCCTCGCCGCGCTCGGCGAGCCCTCCGCCGCGGTGGTGGGCATCGACGCGGGCACCGCGCCCGCCTTCCTCCTCGCCCTGCGCCGCCCCGGCCTCGTACGGCGCCTGGTCGTCATGGAGTCCCTGCTGGGCGGGCTGCCCGGCGCCGAGGACTTCCTCGCCGCCGGGCCGCCGTGGTGGTTCGGCTTCCACTCCGCCGCGCCCGGCCTCGCCGAGACCGTCGTCGAGGGCCAAGAGGCCGCCTACGTCGACTGGTTCCTGAGCACCGGCACGCTCGGCGAGGGGGTGCGCCCCGCCCTCCGGGACGCCTTCGTCCGCGCCTACACCGGCCGCCCGGCGCTGAGCCGCGCGTTCTCGTACTACCGGGCCCTTCCCGAGAGCGCGGCACAGATCGAGCGGGCGGTCGCCACCGCCCGCCTGACCGTGCCGACCATGGCGCTGGGCGCCCGGCCCGTCGGCGCCACGCTGGAACGCCAACTCCGCCCGTTCGCAGACGATTTGACCGGCCACGTCATCGAGGACTGCGGCCACATCATCCCGCTGCACCGACCGCGCGCCCTGCTCACGCTGCTGCGCCCTTTCCTGGCCGGCGAGGAGGCGAGAGCGGCGAGCACGTCGGCACGGATGCGGGAACGCCGCGTGCTCGCATCGCACGTTCGTTGAACAGATACCGGAGCTGACGTGCCGCTACGCGCGGCGGACGGAGGCCGGGCATCGCACCGCGTCACGGCCGCTTGGCGCTCGCCTTTTCGAGTTCCCGACGGATGGCCGTCTCGTCCCGTCCCCGTACGGTCTCTTCCAGGCTGTGGCCGGCGCGCTGTGAGAACCGCTCGCCCTTGGCGAAGTCGTCCTCGCTCAGCACCTGGCCGCACCACTCCCCTCGCCCCGCCACATGGTCGTCGAACGGCACGGCGGCGCCCTCTCCGAGAACCACCCAGTGGCCTGCGTCCCAGCGCAGGGCGAGGACATATGTGTGACCGGTCTCGAGCCGGGGTGCCTCCGGAGCCGTGTCCTTGATTCGTTTGCCGGTCCGGTACACCGACCAGCCCGGCGCGGTCATGTCGAACTCGCTTCCCAGCTCATGCCGGGGGGTGGCGGCGGACCAGAGCACTTTCTCCTTCCGGAGCGTCAGTGCGCGGTCGAGCGTGTACCGCACCGGTCCCTTGGCGAGGTCGTGCCGGTTGCTGTCGCGCTCGGCAGTCGGCAGCGCCACGACCACGTGGTCCGCGCCGGCCTTCCAGTCCGCTGCGCTCTGCGAGGGGTAGGGGTCGTCGGCGCCGCCGCAGCCCACCACGGTGCGAAGCCCTGTCCGGCCGATCAGTACGCCTGCGGTGATACCGGCGAGCGCCAGCATGGCTATGGCGGGTCTACCGGACAGCGGGTGGCGAACCGTGAACTGCAACTCAGATCTCCCGTTCGAGAACAGCCTGGGCCATTCAGGCCGTATTGGTATTGATCACTTTCATCGCCGGTTGGTTCCGAGAAGGCGACAGCAAGTAGCTGCCTGCGGGAGCGTGCGGGGTTCGGCCATCGTCGGGGCAGGTGCCTGGCGGTAACGGCCGGGCTTGGCAAGGGGTGTGGGCCGGAAGGGCGTTGTCCAGGGGGTCGAGGAGCCGGTGGGGACCGGAGCGCGGGCGCTGGACGCCGGGCGTACGTGCCGGAGAGCGGGTGGCGGTGATGCCGACGAGGTTCTTGAGATGAGCCGGCCCTGCCTCGTCTAGTACGTGAAGTCGTACTGCGTGAAGTCCCGCACCGGCCGGTACCCGAGCCGCTGGTAGAGACCGTTGCTGGTCGGGTTGTCCAGGTCGGTGAAGAGCAGCACGTCGGACGCGCCCGCGTCGAGGGCCGCGCGGCTGACGGCGGCCGTCGCGGCGCCCGCGTAGCCCCGGCCGCGCAGGTCCGCCGGGGTGTAGACGGGGGCGACGCGGACCTGGCCCGCGGTACGACGGGTGACACCGGCCATCGCGACGGGCGTGCCGTCGGGGTCCTCCCACAACGTGACGCCCCCGTAGGCGAGTCGGGCGTCCGCCCACACCCCGGGGTCCATCGCCGACCTCTCGCCGAGCGCCTCACCGAACTCCACGTGCCAGCGTTCCAGGAGCTCCCGGTCGGCCGCCGTGGCGACGCGGGCGCGGCCGGGCGGTGCGGGCTCGGGCGGGGTGAGCGTGCCGAGCCGGTACAGCCGCTGGTGGACACCGGCCGCCGCGGTCGCCCCCGTGCACTTCTCCCAGGCCCGCGCGAACGCCTCCGCCGTCACGGCCTCCGCGGCGACTCCCGGCAGGCCGGGGCTCACGTCGGCGAGGTGCCGGGCGAGGGCTTCGGCGGCGCCGGGGCCGAGCGGGCTGAGGGAGACGCGGTGCGGAGGCGTCCACACGAAGGCGCCACGGACGGCACGGGCGGCAGCGGCGTCAGCGCCGACGTCGGTACCGGTACTGGCACCGGTGCCAGCCTCAGCCTCCGCCCCGGTACCGGTATACGTACCGAAGACCGGCGCCCCCTCCCCGTACACCTGGAGCCCCCGCGCACGCAGGGTGTCGGTGACGCTGAGCAGGGCGGTGTGCAGTGCGGGCGAGGAGTGCAGGAACTCCTCGGCGCGCGTGAGGAAGCCGTCGAGGTCGGTGGTCAACTGCCAGGAGGAATGCGGTGTGGAGGCCATGACCCATCGTGCACAGGGCCGCGCCAGCCGCACAAAAACATTACGGCGACGTATCCGCGACCCCACGCGCCCTGGCCGCACCACCTACCCGCGCCCGACGGACCCCACTGACCTCACGGGCCCGAATACCGGCACCACGAACTCCCCGCCCTCCCCTGCCTCCCCGGCCTCCCGGAACGTCACCTCCACCGCCATCCCGATCCGCAGCTCCCCCTCCTCGCAGCCGACGATCTCCGTCATCATGCGGGGCCCCTCGGCGAGGTCGACGACGGCGGCGACGTAGGGGACGCGGCCGCCGAAGGGGGGCAGGTCGTTCCGGTGCACGACCGACCAGGTGTAGAGCGTGGCCCGGCCGCTCGCCCGTTCCCAGGTGACGTCCTCGCTCCAGCAGCGCGGGCAGAACTCGCGCGGATAGTGGTGCGCCGCACCGCACGCCCCGCAGCGGCGGATCAGGAGCCGGCCCTCCGCCGCCGCGTCCCAGTAGGGGCGCGTGAAGGCGTCGGCCTCCGGCAGGTCGAACCGCACGCCGCCCGTCCCGACGCCACCCGTCCCGCCGCCACCCGTCCCGCCGCTCACCGGAAGAGTCCGAACGCGTCGTCGAGGGACCAGGTCTGCCAGGACATGGCGAGGAGGGCGACGAGCGAGATGAGCGCCATCATCGCGTTCTGCCCCTGCTCGGCCCAGTCGTGGATCATCAGGACGAGGTAGAGGAGGTTGAGGAGCAGGCCGCCGACCAGCGCGACGGGGGTGAGGAAGCCGACGATCAGGCCGAGTCCCAGGGCGAGTTCGGCATAGACGACGACGTACGCCATCGTCCTCGGCCGGGGCGCGACCACCGTGTCGAAGCCGCTGCGGACCGCGTTCCACTTGTGCTTGGCGGCCACGTCGGACGCCCACGCGATGCCCGTACCCCGCTCGAACCAGCCTTTCTTGTCCTTGTGGCGCCAGCTCTCCAGCCACCACAGGCCGAGGCCTATGCGGAGCACGGCGAGCCATTCGGCGCCGGTGAGCCAGATCGAGTCCATGCCGTGGCCTCTCCCACTTCGGCTTACGGGTACGCGCACGTCGGCCGCCGGGTACGCGTTTCTGACGGTACGTCAGTTCAGCGCACACGGCGGCCGATGCGCAAGGGGCCGGTGCCGCACACGCCCCGTGATCAATTCGCAACCGGTTCCGGACTTGACCGTCACCCATCAAGTAATCGCGCGGTTACTCTCCAGTCATGGCCGACTCCACACCTCCGCTCGCGACCCAGCAGGACCGCCCCGTGTACGTCATCGGGGGCGGCCCCGGCGGGCTCTCCGTGGCGGCGGCGCTGCGCGCACGCGGCGTACGCGCGGTCGTCCTGGAGAAGTCCGAGCACGTCGGCGCGTCCTGGCGCGGCCACTACGACCGCCTCCGGCTGCATACGACCCGTCGCCTCTCGGGCCTCCCCGGCCTGCCCATCCCCCGGTCGTTCGGCCGCTGGGTGGCGCGCGACAACGTGGTCCGCTACCTGGAGAAGTACGCCGAGTTCCACGGCCTGGACGTCGTCACCGGCGTGGAGGTGACCGGCCTGGAACGCGCCGCCGACGGCGGCGGCTGGGTCCTGCACGCCACGGGCGGACGGCAGTTGACCGGCAGCGCGGTCGTCGTCGCCACCGGCTACAACCACACGCCGCGCCTCCCCGACTGGCCCGGCCTCGACACCTACTCCGGCGAACTCCTGCACGCCAGCGCCTACCGCAACGCCGCGCCCTACGCGGGCAAGGACGTCCTGGTCGTCGGCGTCGGCAACACCGGCGCCGAGATCGCCGTCGACCTCGTCGAGGGCGGCGCGGCGCGGGTGCGGCTCGCGGTGCGCACGGCGCCGCACATCGTGCGGCGGTCCACGGCCGGGTGGCCCGCGCAGCGCACGGGCATCCTGTGCCGCAGGCTGCCGGTCGCCCTGGTCGACCGCCTCTCGGGCCCGCTCGCCAGGATCAGCGTCCCCGACCTCACCGCGAAGGGCCTGCCCCGCCCCGACACCGGCCTGTACTCACGGGCGAAGGCGGGCGCGATCCCGGTCCAGGACGTGGGCCTGATCGACGCGGTACGTTCCGGCCGCGTCGAGCCGGTCGCCGCGGTCGACTCCTTCGAGGACGGCAAGGTCGCCCTCGCCGACGGCACCCGCATCGGCCCGGAGACGGTCATCGCCGCGACGGGCTACCGCCGCGCCCTGGAACCCCTGGTAGGCAACCACACCCCCCTAGACCCCCAGGGCCGCCCCACCACCCAAGGCCCCGACCTCTACTTCACGGGTTTCACCAACCCCATCAGCGGCATGCTCCGCGAACTCTCCCGAGACGCGGAGAAGATCGCCAAGGCGATAGCCAAGTCCCTGCGGTAGGCGCGGCACGGTTCCCTGTACCCCTGACGGGCCGGGTCCGTACGGTTCGCCCCATGCCCGCCGGGGCTCGTCGCGCAGTTCCCCGCGCCCCTTACAGACCCCCTCCGCTCGGCTCCCCGTGCACCCTGACGGACTTCCACCGCGCGGTCCCGGACGGGTCCCGCAGGGGGCCGCAGGGAACCGCACGGACGGGCTTGTCAGGGGCGCGGGGAACTGCGCGACCAGCCCCGCCAAGGTCGCGCGAAACCACGCAGACCAGCCCCGCCACGGACACAGCGAACCGCACGGACGGGCTTGTCAGGGGCGCGGGGAACTGCGCGACCAGCCCCGCCAGGGTCGCGCGAAACCACGCAGACCAGCCCCGCCACGGACACAGCGAACCGCACGGAGGAGCTTGTCAGGGGCGCGGGGAACTGCGCGACCAGCCCCGCCAAGGTCGCGCGAAACCACGCAGACCAGCCCCGCCGCCGACGCATAAACCCACACCGACAGGCCCAGCCCCCCTCCCCCCAAGGCCCCCGGCCAGACACGGCCGATTACCCCCTTGGCCCCACCCCTTTTCCCCGCTTCCGTAGACGAAGGGACCACCCCACCCCACCCGCCCCACCCGCAAAGCCCACACCCATTCTTCCCCGCCCTGTTCCTGACACAGCGTCAGTTCAGTAATCTGACTGTGCGTCAGTTAAATGCTGTCACACAGGAGCGGGCGGACCGATGCTTGGATCGACTCACGGCACCTTCACCACCGACCCCCGCCGCGCGCATGTTGTGGCCTGCGGCGAACTCCCACCCACCGCCGTCCACGGGAGGGCCGTCACGGCGGACGACCTGGACGTCAGCGGCCGGCCGCTGCACGCCGACGTACCCGATCTCGACCGCTTCTTCCGGCCCGAGTCCGTCGCCGTCATCGGCGCATCGGACGCCGAGGGGCGCCCCAACACCGGCATCACCCGGCAACTGCTCGCCTGGGCCGAACGCGTCGGCGCGCGCCTGCACCCCGTGCACCCCACCCGTCACTCGGTCTTCGGCATCCCCTGCTTCCCTTCCGTCGCCGACCTGCCCGAACAGGTCGATCTGGCCGTGCTGTTGGTCGGCGACCCGCTGCCGGTGATCGAGCAGCTCGCCGAGGAGAAGGTGCGCTTCGCCGTCGCCTTCGCCTCCGGGTTCGCCGAGACCGGCGAGGAGGGCGCCGCCGCCCAGGCCCGGCTCGCCGCCGCCGTCCGGCGCTCGGGCCTGCGCCTGCTCGGCCCGAACACCAACCTCAACGCCTTCGAGGAGTTCCGCGACGACCTCGAAGGCCCCGCCATCGCGCTGATCACCCAGTCCGGTCACCAGGGCCGCCCCGTCTTCACCATGCAGGAACTGGGCGTGCGCCTCTCGCACTGGGCACCCACCGGCAACGAGGCCGACCTGGAGACCGCCGACTTCATCTCCTACTTCGCCGAGCGCCCCGAGGTCGGCGCCATCGCCTGCTACGTCGAGGGGCTCAAGGACGGCCGCTCGTTCCTCCTCGCCGCCGACCGGGCGGCCCGGCGCGGGGTGCCCGTCGTCGCGGTCAAGGTCGGCCGCACCGAGACCGGCGCCCGCATGGCCGCCTCACACACCGGCAAACTGACCGGCGCCGACGCGGTGGTGGACGCGGCGATGCGGCAGTTCGGCGTGATCCGCGTGGACGGGCTCGACGAACTCCAGGACACCTCGGCCCTGTTGGCCAGGGCGCGCAGGCCGAGCGCCGACGGCGTCGTCGTCTATTCGATCTCGGGCGGCACGGGCGCGCACTTCTCCGACCTGGCGAGCGAGCACGGCCTGCGGCTTCCCACGCTCTCCGCCGCCAAGCAGGCGGAGCTGCACCAGTGGATACCGGAGTACCTGAACGTCGCGAACCCCGTCGACAACGGCGGGCACCCGGTCGGCGACTGGCGCGGCCGCAAGATCATCGACGCCCTCCTCGACGACCCTGAGGTGGGGGTGCTGATCTGTCCGATCACCGGCCCCTTCCCGCCGATGAGCGACAAGCTCGCGCAGGACCTGGTGGACGCGGCGGAGCAGACGGACAAACTGGTGTGCGTGGTGTGGGGCTCGCCCGTCGGCACCGAGGACGCCTACCGGCACACGCTGCTCGGCTCCTCGCGCGTCGCCACCTTCCGCACGTTCGCCAACTGCATCACGGCGGTGCGCGCCTATCTCGACCACCACCGCTTCACGGCCGCCTACCGCTCGCCCTTCGACGAGGCGCCGCGCTCCCCCTCGCCCTCCTTCCGCAAGGCGCAGGCCCTGATGCGGCCCGGCCAGCAGCTCAGCGAGCACGCGGCGAAACAGCTGCTGCGCGCGTACGGGATTCGCGTACCGCGCGAGCAGTTGGTGACCAGCGCGGCGGCCGCCGTCCGCGCGGCCGGGCTCGTCGGCTACCCCGTCGTCATGAAGGCGTCCGGACCGCAGCTCGCGCACAAGACCGAACTGGGCCTGGTGAAAGTGGGGTTGACCTCGGCCAGCCAGATCCGCGACGCCTACCGCGAGCTCACGGACATCGCCCGCTACGAAGGCATCGCGCTGGACGGCGTACTGGTCTGCCAGATGGTGGAGCCGGGGGTCGAGATGGTCGTCGGCGTCACCCACGACTCCCTGTTCGGACCCACCGTGACCGTGGGGCTCGGCGGGGTGCTCGTCGAGGTCCTCAACGACGCGGCCGTGCGGGTGCCGCCCTTCGGGGAGGACCAGGCGAAGACGATGCTCTCCGAACTGCGCGGGCGCGCGCTGCTCGACGGGGTCAGGGGGGCGCCGCCCGCCGACGTCGACGCGCTCGTCGAAGTCGTCCTGCGGGTGCAGCGGATGGCCCTCGAACTCGGCGACGACCTCGCCGAACTCGACATCAACCCCTTGATGGTGCTGCCCCGTGGCCAGGGCGCCGTGGCCCTCGACGCGCTCGCCGTCTGCCGCTGAGCAGGCCCTCAGGACCCGCCGCACCCCCGCCCGTACGGAACGGAGCCCATCCCCCATGACACCCACGCCGACCTCCCCCGAGACCCCCCGCGATCCCCTCGACTCATTGATACTCCACGCCACTGACAACGGCGTCTCGTGGATCACGCTCAACCGTCCTGAGGCCATGAACGCCGTCACCTGGGACCAGCGCGAACGCGTCATCGCGCTGCTCGACGACGCCTCGGCCGACCCCGCCGTACGGGCCGTCGTGATCACCGCGACCGGCAAGGGGTTCTGCGCGGGCGCCGATCTGCGCGGCGCGCCCGCCACCACCGGCGAGCGCGTGCCGGGCGACGTCGCCCGCACCATCAGGCGGGGCGCGCAGCGGCTGATCGCCGCGATCCTCGACTGCGAGAAGCCGGTGATCGCCGCGGTGAACGGGACGGCGGCCGGGATCGGCGCCCATCTGGCGTTCGCCTGCGATCTGGTCGTCGCCGCCGAACCCGCCCGGTTCATCGAGGTGTTCGTGCGCCGGGGCCTCGTCCCCGACGGCGGCGGCGCCTATCTGCTGCCCCGTCTCATCGGGCCGCAGCGGGCCAAGGAGCTGATGTTCTTCGGCGACGCGCTGTCCGCCGCGGACGCCGAGCGCCTCGGGCTCGTCAACCGCGTCGTACCGGCCGACGAGTTGGCGAAGACCGCGCGTGAGTGGGCGGAGCGCCTCGCCGCCGGGCCCACCCGCGCGCTCGCGATGACCAAGCAACTGGTCAACACCTCGCTGGAGTCGGACCGCGCCACGGCGTTCGCCGCCGAGGCCGCCGCGCAGGAGATCAACATGACCACGGCGGACGCGAACGAGGGTGTGGCGAGCTTCGTGGAGCGCCGGTCGCCTTCGTACGAAGGACGCTGACTCCCTTTCGTACGACGGTTGTTGCCGCAATTCCTGAATTTCCTTTATGGCGACCCGATTGTGAACGGCCGTGACTCTCTACATGACCTCTAGAGCTATAGCAAATTTTGGCTCTTGCTTTACTTGATTCATACTCTGCGGGTCCCTGGTGCTTCCCTGCATGTCTTGTTGGGTGCTGTTTGACCAGGGGGGGAATCAAGTCGAAGGAGACTTACATGTCGATCGCCCGTCGAGTCATGTCCGGTGTCGTCACCGTCGCCATTGGAGGGGGACTCATCGCGGTTACCGCTCCGGCGGCGCAGGCCGCTCCCAAGGTGTCCTGCACCAAGAAGGTATTCAACACTTCCGGTTGGGGAAGCTGCTCGAACTACGGACCGGGCAGCATTCGGGTCAAGCACGTCTTCGACTGCTCCATGCAGGCCGACATGCACTCCGAGTGGAGCAATGTCAGCGCCAACCGCAAGGTCACGCACCACAACGAGTGCCGCTTCTCCATGCGTGACGTCACCGCCCACCTGAAGTAGGCCGGCTGATGACTCCGCCACACACCACGAGTGCGACGACACGCGTCGAAACGTGCGTCGAGACCAGGGAACTGGTCCAGGGATACCCGGGCCGGACCGTCATCGACGGCCTGGACCTCGCGGTCGACGAGGGGGTCTTCGGCCTCCTCGGCCCGAACGGCGCGGGCAAGACGACCCTGCTCAAGACGTTGGCCACCGTCCACGCCCCCAGGGCGGGCACGGTACGACTGCTCGGCCACGACGTGAGCGACCAGGGTGCGCGCCGGCTCGCCAGGCGTGAACTGGGATTCCTGCCGCAGGAATTCGGCTATTTCCCTTCGTTCACCGTGCTCGACTTCGTGCGCTACTGCGCTTGGCTGCGCGAAGTGCCGCGCAAGCGAATAGACGCGGCCGCCCGTGAAGCCGTACAGCGGGTGGGACTTGATGGTGTGCGGCGGAGGAAGCTGCGGCAGCTCTCCGGCGGCATGCTTCGGCGTTGTGGAATCGCCCAGGCCATCGTGGCCGAACCGAAGGTGATCGTGCTCGACGAACCCACCGTCGGTCTGGATCCCGAACAACGCCTTGAGTTCAGAGAGCTGCTGCGCGAACTCGCCCAGTCATCCGCTGTCGTATTCAGCACCCACCTGGTCGAGGATATCGCCGCGGCCGCGGATACCGTCGCCGTCTTCACCTCCGGTTCGGTGCTTTTCCAGGGAACCCCGGAAGGTCTCGCCTCGCTCGCCGACGCGCGGGACCGCGGGGATTCCCCCATCGAGCGCGGCTACATGAAGCTGCTCGCACGAGAGGCCCTGTGATGGGCGGTCTGCGCATCGAACTGCGCCGCTCCCCCCTGCCGTGGTGGACCCTGGCCATGACCGTCGTCGGTCTCGGCTGGCTCTCCGCCCAGTCCGGTGACTGGGACCTGGTGTGGCCACAGGCCGCTGCCGCCGCCCAGGCGACGGTCGTGTTCCTCGGCCCCATGGCCGCCGCGGCCGCCGCCTACGCCGCGGGGCGCGTCCACGGCAACACCGCGTACGACCTCACCCGCGGCGCGGCACGCCCCACCTGGCAGCAGTCGTCGCTCCAGCTGGCATCGACGTGCCTGTACGTCCTCGTCCCGTATCTCCTGGTGGTGCTCGTCGCGCTCGCCGGGCCGCTGTCCGGCGGAGTCTCACCGGGCGGCCCATGGCCCTCGTACGTGCTGCTCGGCGCGATCGCGTTGATGGTGTGCACGGGCGTCGGGCACGCCACGGGACGTCTGGTGGCGGGTCCCGCCGCACCGGCGGCCGTCGCTGTCGCCGCCTTCGTGGGCCTGGGGGTCCTGGCCTCCGACAGCCCCTTCAACCTCACCGTGATCTCCGGGCCCCCGCACCGCGAACTGAGCACGGGCGCGGTGGCCGTCCGCCTGCTGCTCGCCGCGTCGGTCCTGTTCTTCGCGGCCGTCGCCGCACGCCCGGCACCCCGAGCGCGAGCGGGCCGGTTCTGGCTGCTGCCCGGCGCGGCCGCCTCCGTCGCGGTCCTCTCCGTCCTGGCCATGGGTCAGATGGGGTTCCCCCAGGTGGACCGGAGCCCGGTCGCGGCGGTCTGCTCGAAGGGCGCGGCGCAGGTCTGCGTCTGGCCCGAGAACGAGGCCCACCTCGACCACACGGCGAAGCTCGCACGCAAGGTGTCCACGGCGGCGGGGCAGGCGGTCGCCGTCCCCGAGCGCTTCTACGAGCACGGACTCCGCCCGTCCGACGACGGCGAGTCCTCCGGCTTCCGCCTGGCCGTCGGCGACGCCGGGACCATGGACGGCATGATCAGCGAGATCATGCCGACGGCGCCCGACTGCCGGGTGACCGACGCCGGGATCGACCGGCTCGCCGCCGCGGCCCCGGCGCTCGAGGAGTGGCTGTTCGCCCGCGCCCTCGACGAGGAGAGCGACATTCCCACCGTGCGCGAGGTGCTGCACAAGCCCGAGAAGCAGCAGCAGCGGTGGGCCGAGGAACGGGTCGAGGCGATCACCGATGCCCCCTGCCGCCGCTGACTCCCTCGCGTGGGAGTGGACCGGATACCTCAGGGCGAGGGGCCTCGCGCGCATCGCCGGCGGTCTCGCGCTGCTTCTCGCCCTGACCTGGTGCACGGGCGGCCACGCACTGAACCTGCCGAGCTGGCCGGGGATCTCCGCGCCGGTCGACGCCAGTGTCCTGCTCCCGGTTCTCTTCGGACCGTGGGCCGCGTCCTGCCTCCGCAGCCGCATGGTGAGTCTCGAACTGCACGCGGCCCGGCGGCTCCAGCACTGGGACGTGGCCCTGGCCGCGGGTGCCGTCGCGGCAAGCCTCACGCCGAGTCTGCTCGTGCTGGTACAGGACGGTGGACAGCAAGCCGGTGTCACCGCCCGCAACACCCTGTTGTGGGCGGGCATCGCGCTGGTGCTCGCGCGGGTCGTGGGGCAGCAGCGCGTCTGGCTCGTGGTCCTCGCGGCGGCCACCGTGCTGACCGTCACCGGCTGGGACCGGCACGCGTCCCCTCGTGGCTGGGCGCTTCCCCTCCAGCCGCTCGACAGCACTCACGCGGCCGTCGCGGCAACCGTGTCGTCGGCTCTCGGCCTGGCCTGCGTCGCGGCTCCCTGGCGCCGGAGAGCGGACCACTGAGGGGGCGGGCCCTAGGGTCTTTCGTTTGGATCAGGCCGGGCTCGCGGGGTCTGGCACGCCCGCTCCCTGATCCGGCCTGATCCAAACGAAAGACCCTAGCCCTGGTGCAGCTTCTCGATGTCCGGCGCGTCCATGTCCCCCGACACCACGAACAGTTCGAGGTCGTCCTCCGTGCCGCCGATCGTCCAGGACCGGACGCCCTCGCACTTCTTGATCTCGATCAGCACCACCGGTCGCGGCTCACCGCCGAATTCCGCGCTGGTGCCCACGGACCACTTCCCGTCCCCGCCGCACTCGTCACGCGCGCGTGGCACCCTCGCGTGCCCGTCCTCGTCCAGGGTGAACGCGACCTTGCCGCCGTCCTCGTACCGCCAGCTCCCTGCCAGTTGCCGGGGTGAGGGCTGCGGCGGCTCGTACTCCTCGATCAGGCCCGTCGTCGTGGCCAGGACCGCCAGCCCGAAGAGTGCCGCGGTGGCCACGACCGAGGCGAGGGCCGCGCGGAGCCAGACCTTGCGGGCGCGCGGCGGGCGGCCGACGCGGGCCCCGCGCCGCCGGGTGTACTCGGCCGCCAGTACGGGGACGACACCGCTCGCCGCCGCGCCCAGCGCCAGTGCGACGAACGGGCCGCCGAGCAGGGCGAAGAAGGCCCCCCACGCGGCGCCGACCGGCAGCAGTCCGGCCAGCGCGAGCCCGGCCGACCAGGTCTGTTCCCCGCGCCCGTCCCGGGGCCTGCCCGCTGCGCGCGGTCCGATCCTGCGTCGTGCGAGCCGCCCGAGCGCCAGCGCGGGCAGCGTTGTCAGGGAGGCGTGGACCAGGCCCATGACCGGCAGGAGCAGCGGCGCGAAGAGCAGGACGCAGGCGAACCCGGCGCCGGGGACGCTGCTGGCGCCGTAGTCGTCCCGGCCGAGCGACAGGACGTACGCCAGCAGGCCCGCGACCGGCAGCTGGGCCGCGCACGCCGCCGCCGCGACGGTCATGCCGTCGCCGCTCCACAGCTCGTCCGCGGCCGTCCGCGCCGCGGGCTTCGCGGCATTCCCCCACTTCATGGGCCTGAAGATACGCAGCCCCCGGGCGGGGTCCGGCAGCACCCTTCCCATCTGACACCCCGTCAGCTTCAATGGTGGATGTGATGGGACACGCAGGGATGGCGGCCACCGCCGTCCGATACCTCAGGTCGGTCGGGGCCCCCACCACGGGGCCCGTCGAAGCGCACCCGGCTGCCGCGGGACCGTGCGATCCGCCGCGCCCCCGGCTGCGCGCGGTCGGCGACGACGAGCGGGCGCCGCTCGATCCGGGCGAATTCCGGCGCGTGCTCGGGAACTTCGCGACGGGCGTGACCGTGGTCACCGCACCGGCCGCCGAAGGCGAACCGGGCCCGGCGGGCTTCGCCTGCCAGTCCTTCTCCTCGCTCTCCCTCGACCCGCCGCTGGTCTCCTTCATGGTCGCGCGTACGTCCACGACCTGGCCCCGCATCGCGCGCGCGGGCGTCTTCTGCGTCAATGTCCTGGGCGCCGACCAGGGCGAGCTCTGCCGCGGCTTCGCGGTGAGCGGCGCCGACAAGTTCGCGGGGGTGGCGTACGACGCGGCGCCGGTGTCCGGTTCACCGCGCCTGACCGGCGTCCCCGCCTGGATCGACTGCACGATCCAGGCCGTGCACACCGGCGGCGACCATCTGATCGTGGTCGGCAGGGTCGACGCGCTCGGCGCCGAGGACGACGCGGAGCCGCTGCTCTTCCACCGGGGCAGGTTCGGCCGCTTCACGCCCTGACGGCCACCGTGGTCACGCCGCGACGGGCCGCGCGTCCCTCCCGTCGCCGCGCCGGATGACCAGCGCCATCAGCGCCGCCGCCGCGCACAGCGCGCCCGAGGCGTACCAGACCACGTCGTACGACCCGAAGGTGTCCCGCGCGAGCCCGCCGAGGAAGGCGACCAGGGCGGCGCCCACCTGGTGCGAGGCCAGGACCCAGCCGAAGACGATCGCGCTGTCCTCGCCGTACTGCTCGCGGCACAGGGCCAGCGTCGGCGGGACCGTCGCCACCCAGTCGAGGCCGTAGAAGACGATGAAGAAGATCATCGGCGGGTGGACGGTCTCCATGAGGAGCATCGGCAGGAAGAGCAGCGAGATGCCGCGCAGCGCGTAGTACACGGCGAGCAGCCGCCGGGCGTCGAAGCGGTCCGTGAACCAGCCGGACGCGACCGTCCCCACCACGTCGAAGACTCCGATGACGGCGAGCAGCGAGGCGGCCGTCGTGATCTTCATGCCGTGGTCGTGCGCCGCGGGCACGAAGTGCGTCTGGACCAGGCCGTTCGTGGAGGCGCCGCAGATCGCGAAGGTGCCGGCGAGCAGCCAGAAGGGGCCCGTGCGGGCGGCCTTGGCCAGCACCCCGAGCGTGCGCCGCGCGGCCCCGGTGACGGGCGGCGGCTTCGGCACGAACTCCGTGGCCCCGTACGGCTTCAGGCCCACGTCGGCCGGATGGTCGCGCAGCAGCAGCCAGACGAAGGGCACCACCGCGAGGGCGGCGAGCGCGACGGTCACCGCGGCGGGGCGCCAGTCGTGCTCCTCGACGATCCAGGAGAGGACCGGCAGGAAGATCAGCTGGCCGGACGCGGAGGCCGCGGTGAGGATGCCGGTGACCAGACCGCGCCGTTCGGTGAACCAGCGGTTGGTGACGGTGGCCGCGAAGGCGAGCGCCATCGATCCCGAGCCGAGACCCACCAACAGGCCCCAGCAGAGCAGCAGTTGCCAGGCGGAGTCCATCCAGACGGTCAGTCCCGAACCGAACGCGATGATCACGAGCGCGACGGCGACGACCTTGCGGATGCCGAAGCGGTCCATCAGGGCGGCGGCGAAGGGGGCGGTCAGGCCGTACAGCGCGAGATTGACGGAGACCGCGAGCCCGATGGTGCCGCGCGACCAGTGGAACTCGTCGTTCAGCGGGTCGATGAGCAGTCCGGGCAGGGAACGGAAGGCGGCCGCGCCGATGATCGTCACGAAGGTCACCGCGGCGACGAACCACGCCCGGTGGACACGGCGCGTGCGGCGCGGTGGCCGCGGGGCGGCGGTGTTGGGCGTGGGTTGGGTGGTGCCGGGCGGGGGTTGGGTGGTGCCGGGCGCGGGCTCGGCGGGCACGGCCACGGCTCCGGTTGTCGCCGCCAGCCCGGCTGTCGCCACCGGCTCATCCGTCGCCGCCGGGTCGGTTGTCTGGGTCACGCCATAAGGATCCGTACGGATCCGGTCCCGAACGAGTGGCCCGAGGGACAGTGTTCGCTAGGATCGGGCCATGGCCGTCAGCTCCGAACCACCCCCGCCCCCGCCCCACCGCGTCGTGGTCCTCGCCCTCGACGGGGTGATCCCGTTCGAACTCGGCATTCCGCAGCGGATCTTCGGGCGGGCGCAGCGCGAGGGGAGGCCGTTGTACGAGGTGGTGACCTGTTCGATCCGGCCGCCGGGGACCGTGCGGACCGACGCCGACTTCGATCTGCTCGTCGCGCACGGGCCGGAGGCGCTGGCCGGGGCGGACACCGTCGTGGTGCCCGCCTCGTACGAGCTGGGTCCCGTGTACGAGGAGGGGCGGCTGACCGACGAGCTGGCCGCCGCGCTCGCGCACATCAGGCCGGGCACCCGGCTGATCTCCATCTGCTCGGGCGGGTACGTGCTGGCCGCCGCCGGATACCTCGACGGCCGCCCCGCGACCACCCACTGGCGGTCCGCCGAGCACTTCCAGCGGCTCTTCCCGCAGGTCAAGGTCGACGCGGACGTGCTGTTCATCGACGACGGCGACGTACTGACGTCGGCGGGCGTCGCGGCCGGCATCGACCTCTGCGTGCACGTCGTACGCCGCGACCACGGCACCTCGGTCGCCAACGCGGTGGCCCGGCTCACCGTGGTGCCCCCGCACCGCGACGGCGGTCAGTCCCAGTTCATCCAACGCCCGGTTCCCGAGCCCCAGTTGGCGTCCACCAGCGCGGCCAGGGCCTGGGCGCTCGACCGCCTGGAACGGCCGCTCCAGCTGCGCGACCTGGCCGAGCAGGAGTCCATGTCGGTGCGCACGTTCACCCGCCGCTTCCGCGAGGAGGTCGGCATCAGCCCCGGCCAGTGGCTCGCCCAGCAGCGCGTCGAGCGGGCCAGGCACCTCCTGGAGTCCAGCGGCCTCTCCGTCGACCAGGTGGCGCGGGACGCGGGCTTCGGCACGGCCCAGTCGATGCGCCAGCACCTACAGGCCGCGCTCGGCGTCACCCCCACCGCGTACCGCCGTACGTTCCGCGACGTCGGCGACGCCCGCTGAAGAGCCGCTCGCTGAAGAGCCGTCCACTGAGGATCCGCTCGCCGAGGAGCCACCCGCCGAGGACCCGGCCCCCGGCACGGACGGCGCGGGCCGCACCTCGCCCAGGACGCCGACCACCAGCAGGACCACTCCGAGGCCGACGCCCGCCAGGATCGCCGTGGACGGCGCGGCGACGCTGAGCAGCGCTCCCGCCAGTGAACCGCTCGCCGCGTACCCCGCGCCCACCGCCGCGTACATGATCGAGTAGCCCGCCGCGAGCGCGCTGGGCGGCAGGATCTCGCGCAGCGCCAGGTTCCGCGTGAGCATCGCGCCCGCCTGCGCGCAGCCCGCGACGCCGAGGACGGCGAACAGCAGGACCAGTGAAGGCATCAGCGCGACCAGGGCCAGGCAGCCCGTGACGAGGAGCATCAGCACCGTGCTCTGGGTCCGCAGGCGTCCGGGCCAGGTCCGCAGGCCGTAGACGAACGATCCGACGGCGGAGCCGATCGCGAGCCCGGCCAGCAGTGGTCCCGCCCAGCCGACGGCCATCCCGCGCTGCTCCAGGAGCGCGGGCAGGACCAGCTCCGCGAGCGCGAGCATGGACAGGCTCGCGGCCCCGGTGACGTAGACCGGCCAGGCCCGCACGAGGATCCGCGCCATCGGCTCGCCGTCCCGGTCGCCCGCGTCGGAGCGCCAGCCCACGGGCAGCATCCACAGGCCCGCGACGGACGACGCCATCAACGCGGCGCAGAGCAGCGGCGGCAGGACCGGTGAAAGACCGATCGCGAGCCCGGTGACGGCGGCGGGCGAGACCGCCCATATCCCGAAGGTCAGCATCGACTCGACGGACAGGGCCTGGGCCGCGGCCTTCTCCGGCACCACGCTGTTCAGGAGCGCGCGCAGACCGCCGGTCGCGGCGGCGGGGGCGGCTCCCGCGACGAACGCGAGGAACCCGAGGACCACGGGGTGCGCCTGCGACAGGGCGCCGAGCCCGGCGAAGGCGAGCGCGCCGATGCCGAGCCCGACGGCCAGCTGCGGCCGCGCCCGCTCGGCCCGCAGCCGTACGCCGAGCAGCGGGGCGCCGATGATCTCCCCCACCACGTACACCGCGGCGAGCACCGCGCCCAGCGCATAGCCGCCGGGCCGCTCGCGCACCAGGAACACCACGGCGAGCGGCGCCGCGGCCACCGGCATCCTGGCGCCGATGGCCACCGCGCCCCAGCGGACGACGTCCTTCGTCAGCACCTCGCGATAGCTCATGGAACGAAGTTAGGCGACGGCACCGACAGCGCCCACGGTTTATCCACAGGCACGTCCCCGACCGGCCGCCTCAGAACGTCAGCACCCCGCGCGCCACCCGCCCCGCCTCCGCGTCCTCCACCGCCTTGGCGAAGTCCTCCACCGGGTAGGTGGCGGTGACCAGTTCGTCGAGCATGAGCCGCCCCGAGCGGTACAGCTCGGCGTAGAGCGCGAAGTCCCGCTGGGGGCGGGCGGATCCGTAGCGGCAGCCGAGGATGGACTTGTCGAGGAACATCGAGGCGACCACGAACGACGCCTCCGCCGTCGCGGCCGGCATGCCGAGCAGCACCGCCTGGCCGTGCCGGTCGAGCAGGTCGATCGCCTCGCGCACCAGCTCGACGCGGCCCACGCATTCGAAGGCGTGGTCGGCCCCGTCGGGCAGGATCTCCCTGACCCCCTCGGTGGAGCGCAGGAAGTGCGTGGCGCCGAACTGCCGTGCCACGGCCTCCTTTTCGGGGTTGGCGTCGACCGCGACGATGCGGGTCGCACCGGCGATCCTGGCGCCCTGGAGGACGTTGAGCCCGATGCCGCCCGTGCCGATCACCACCACGGAGTCGCCCCGGTCGACCTTCGCGCGGTTGAGCGCGGCGCCGACACCGGTGACCACGCCGCAGCCGATCAGCGCGGCCGAGGTCAGCGGGATGTCCTCGGCGATCTTCACCGCCTGCACGGCCTTGACGATGGTGCGTTCCGCGAAGGCGGAGTTGGCGGCGAACTGGTAGATCGGCTGCCCGCCGCGCGAGAACGGCCGGTCGGGCCTGCCGATGGCCTTGCGGCACATGGTCGGCCGCCCCCTGTTGCACTCCGCGCAGGCCCCGCAGCTCGCGATGGTCGACAGGGCCACGTGGTCGCCGGGCGCGACATGGGCGACCCCGGCGCCGACCGCCTCCACGACCCCGGCCCCCTCGTGTCCGAGCACCACGGGCGGCGGGAACGGAATGGTCCCGTCGATCACCGAGAGATCGCTGTGGCAGAGCCCGGCCGCGGCGATCGCGACCAGCACCTCGCCGGGACCAGGATCACGTATCTCCAGGTCATCCACGACCTCGACCCGCTTACCGTCGAAGACGACACCCCTCACCACGCACCCCTCACCGAGGCCCCCTGGCCTCTCTCGGCAGACCGAGCACGCGCTCGGCGATGATGTTCCGCTGGATCTCGTCCGAGCCGCCGTAGATCGTGTCGGCGCGGGTGAAGAGGAAGAGCCTTTGCAGGGCGTCGAGTTCGTACGGGGAGGTCTCGGACCAGTCCGCGGGCCCGACGGCGGCGGCCGCGCCCCTGACGCCCATCGCGAGCTCACCGAGCCGCTGGTGCCAGCTCCCCCAGAGCAGCTTGGCGACGCTCGGCGCGGCCGCGTCCCCCTGCCCACCACCCTTTTCCGAAGCGGGAGTTGAGGCCGACCCGCCGAGCGTCCGCAGCGCGTTCCACCGCATCACCCGCAGCTCGGCCCACTGCCGTACGAGCCTGTCGCGCAGCACGGGGTCGTCGGCCGCGCCGCCCGCGACGGCCTCGCGCAGCACGCCCGCGAGCTCCTCGGCGAAGCCGATCTGCTGGACGAGCGTGGAGACCCCGCGTTCGAAGCCGAGCAGCCCCATGGCGACGCGCCAGCCGTTGCCCTCGCCGCCGACCACATGGGCGCTACGCGCGCGTGCCCCGTCGAAGAAGACCTCGTTGAACTCGCTCGTGCCCGTCAGCTGCCGGATGGGACGCACCTCGATCCGCCCCGGCTGGTCCATCGGCACGAGCAGGAACGACAGGCCGTGGTGCCCGTGCGAGCCCTCCTCCGTACGGGCGAGGACGAAGCACCAGTCGGCGTCGTGGGCGAGCGAGGTCCACACCTTCTGGCCGCTGATCCGGTAGGCGTCCCCGTCCCGCACGGCGAGCGTCCGCAGCCCGGCCAGGTCGGACCCGGCGCCCGGCTCGCTGTAGCCCTGGCACCAGAGGGCCTCCCCGCGCGCGATGGGCGGCAGGAACTCGTCGCGCTGTTCCTGGCTGCCGTACGCGAGGAGGGTGGGCGCGAGGAGGTTCTCGCCGATGTGCCCGTAGCGGCCGGGGGCCCGCACGCGCGCGTACTCCTCGGCCCAGACGACCTGCTGGGTCAGGGTGGCCCGCCGGTTCCCGTACGCGTCCGAATCCCAGCCGATGCCGATCCAGCCGCCGCGCCCCAACTCGCGCTCCCAGGAGCGGCGTTGCGCACCGCCCTCGTGTTCGCTGCCGGGGCCGCCGCGGCCGACCGCGTCGGCGAAGCCGCCGGTGAGGTGCTCGGCGAGCCAGGACCGCGCCTCGGCGCGGAACTCCTCGTCGTCGGCACCGAAGCCGAACTCCACGGCGCCGCCTACGCGTTCGGCCGGTCTTTGGCGGCCGCCGCCTTGGCCATGGCCTCCAGCTGCGCGAGCATCGGCATGGGATCGACACCGACCGTCCCCGGCAGGAAGTCGGCGATCTTCTCCGGGGTCCACGCGCCGTCCGCGTACCCGGCGCGCAGCTCGCGCGGCTGCGCCCATACGGCGATCTTGGGACCCGCGATCGTGTAGACCTGCCCGGTGATCTTCTCCTCGCGGGCCCGGTCGCTGAGCAGATAGGTGACGAGCGCGGCGACGTCCTCGGGCTCGCCGATCTCCTTGAGCTCCATCGGCACGTTCGCCGACATGCGCGTACGGGCGACGGGCGCGACGGCGTTGGCGGTCACGCCGTACTTGTTGAGGCCGAGCGCGGCGCTGCGCACCAGCGAGATGATCCCGCCCTTGGCCGCGCTGTAGTTGGCCTGCGCCACGGAGCCCTGGTGGTTGCCGCTGGTGAAGCCGATGAGGGTGCCCGAGCCCTGCTTGCGCATGACGGCGGAGGCGGCCCTGAAAACGGTGAAGGTGCCCTTGAGGTGGGTGGCGACGACGGGGTCCCACTCCTCCTCGGACATGTTGAAGAGCATGCGTTCGCGCAGGATCCCCGCGACGCAGACGACACCGTCGATCCGCCCGTACTCGGCGAGCGCGACGTCGACGATGCGCTGGCCGCCCGCCATGGTGGAGATGTCGTCGGCGACGGCGACGGCCTCGCCGCCCGCGGCCTGGATCTCCTTGACCACGGCGTCGGCTATCTCGCTGGCCGGTTCGCCGCCCTCCATGGAGACGCCGTAGTCGTTGACGACGACCCTCGCTCCCTCGGCTGCCGCGGCGAGCGCGACGGCCCTGCCGATGCCGCGCCCGGCACCGGTCACGGCCACCACCTTGCCTGCCAAGAAGTTCCCCACGTCCGGCCCCTTCCCGCGGTTTCTGACGGACCGTTAGATTCTATGACCCGTCAGATACGGAAAGACAAGCCCCGGGGAGCACTCATGTCAGACTCAGCCGACGACGGCGTGCCGGCGGCCGCGATGCCGCCCGAGTTCCACGACATCGCCAAGCGCGTGAACAACTGGGGCCGTTGGGGGTCCGACGACGAGATCGGCACGCTCAACCTCATCACCGACGAGGTGGTGCGCGAGGCCGCGGCGACCGTCGGCAGCGGCCGCCGCGTGCCGCTCGCGCTGCCGCTCAAGGAGGACGGCGTACAGACCGGGATGATCCCCGGGCGGGTCAACCCGCTCCACACGATGGTGCAGATCAACCAGCAGATCTTCGGCCCCGGCACGGTCGCCACCAGCGACGACGCCGTCACCATGGGCCTGCAGACGGCCACCCACTGGGACGCGCTCACCCATGTCTCGCACTCGGGCGTCCTCTACAACGGCCGCCCCGCGGACACCATCACCGCCCACGCCGGGGCCCGGTTCAGCGGCATCGACAAGATCCCGCACCTCGTCTCGCGCGGCGTCCTGCTCGACGTCGCGCGCGCCAAGGGCCTCGACCGGCTGCCCGGCGACCACGCGGTCACGCCCGAAGACCTGGACGAGGCAGCGGAGTTCGGCGGTGTCACGGTGCGGGCCGGGGACATCGTGCTCGTACGCACCGGGCAGCTGCAGGTCTATCTGGCGGGCGACAAGCACGCGTACGCCTACCCCTCGCCCGGACTCTCGCTGCGTACGCCCGAGTGGTTCCACGCGCACGACGTGGCGGCGGTCGCCAACGACACGCTGACCTTCGAGATCTTCCCGCCGGAGATCGAGAACCTGTGGCTGCCCGTGCACGCGCTCGACCTGGTCGAGATGGGGATGCTCCAGGGCCAGAACTGGAATCTGGAAAAGTTGTCCACAGCCTGTGCAGAAGAATCCCGCTACGCCTTCCTGCTCTCGGCGATGCCGGAACCCTTCATCGGCGGCACGGGCACTCCGGTGGCGCCGGTCGCCGTGCTGTGAGCGACGGTCGCAGTGCCGTGACCTGCGGTCGCAGTGCCGCGAGCGACGGTCGCCGCGCCGTGAGCGACCGGCACGCGTGAGCAGCGGGCACGCGTGAGCGACCGGCACGCGTGCGCGGCGGGCACGTCCGAAAGGCGGCGCGTCGGCTTCCGCCCCGAGCGCGCTGCCGCGCGCGCCGCCATCCGGCTCCGGCGCTTGGCCCTGCCCCTCGTGGCCCCGATGGGACTGACGCCGAATCGCGACCCGCTTCTCGTCAAGGACCCTCCCGTCACTGAGCACCCTCGACGTCCCCTCGCGGCGGATCGCTGTTCACAAGCGTGATCAATCGGACACGCTACGTCAACACCCGCTCGAAGATTAGTAACTTATGACCGCTTTGCCCTACCCGCGCACGGGCGCGCGCATCGTGGCACGCGACGGCGCATACGGGGGCAGAAGTCCAGGCAGGGGGCTCAGACCCGCTCTCCTGACGCGGGGAACCACGGACTCCGGGCGCTCCGAGGGTTCAGACCTTCTCGTACGCGACGCCGGAGTCCGCGTCGTCATAGGTGGCGCCGTCGAAGGTGGCCGCCGGGACGCCCCCGTCGCACCGGTCGACCTCGCACCAGATACTCTTGCCCGCGCCCTCGTGCTGCCAGCCCCAGCGGTCCGCGAGGCCGTCGACGAGTTCGAGGCCGCGGCCGTTGGTGTCGTCGCCCTCCGCGTGCCGGGGCCTGGGCGGGCAGGCGCTGCGGTCGGCCACCTCCACCCGGACGGTGCCCGGTGCGTCGGCGGGGCCCGGGATGCCGGGGAGCAGCATGCGCAGCACGGCCGGACAGCCGGTGTGCACAACGGCGTTGGTGACCAGCTCGGAGATCAGCAGGATGAGCGTCTCCGCGACCGGCTCGTCCGCCTCTATCCCCGAGCCCGCGAGCCTCGAACGGGCCCATCGCCTGGCCCGTCCCACCTCCGCGGGGTCGGCCCCGACCTCCAGCTGAACTTGAAGCACCTGCACCGCTCACACCATCCGAACCGGCGGACACATCGCCTCGCGACTCCACAGGGTCACGGAACGTGATCCCCTTGGGAGACAGCATGATTGACGTTCAGTCACCCCAACAAGCGCTTCGGGCATATTCCAGCGCGAAGGAGTACGCGTGCTGCATACTGTGCGACGCGCACCGCAGGGGGTCGAACAGGCGGGCACGAGGCCCCGTCCTGCCCTGCGAGCGGCGCGCATTGCCGGGTCCGGCGCGGCCTCAGGGGCAACACCGGGATGGCTCAGCCTCAGAACCACTCGCATCCCACACAAGGTACCCGAGGCGGACACCGACTCCGTGCCGTGACGAGTCACGCGTAGGACACAACCCGGTATCGACGCTCCGTAGCGTCACGCCGCCGTGTCACAGCGCAGCGGCCAGCGCCTCCTCCGCGTCGCCCGCCGACCGCCCGGCGGCGGCCCGCACCCAGGCCCGCTTCAGATGCAGATGGACGTCCGCCTCCCAGGTGAACCCCATGCCGCCGTGCACCTGGAGGCAGTCCCGGGCGTTGCGCACCGCCGCGTCGTCGGCGAGCAGCTTGGCGCCGCAGGCCTCCAGCGGGTCGCCGGTGACGGCCGCGGCGTAGACGGCGGCGCGGGCGAGTTCGGCGCGTACGAGCATCTGTGCGCAGAGGTGCTTCACGGCTTGGAAGGCACCGATCACCTGTCCGAACTGTGCACGTTCGCGGGCATATTGAACGGCCATCTCCGTGGTGCGCGTGGCGCTGCCGAGCTGTTCGGCGGCGGTGAGCAGCGCACCGGCACCGGTCGGAGCCCCGGCCACCGGCCGGTCCGGCCCGCCCTGGTCCCCCGTGGCGCCCGGCAGCCGGTGCAGCGGCGTCAGCGGGTCGACCGACCGGGTGGGGACGGCGCCCGCCACGTCACCGCCGCGCACGACGTCCGCCTCGTCGAGCCAGGCGACCAGCGCCCCGTCGGCGGACGTCACCACCGCCTCCCCGGAGGCCGCGCCCGGGACCTCCCCCGCCGCGAGGAAGGTGGCCACCAGCGGTCCCGGCAGCAGCACCCGTCCCGCCTCCTCGAAGGCGAGCACCGCGTCGGGCAGTCCGAGCCCGACGCCGCCCTCGGCCTCCGGCAGGGTGAGCGCGAAGAACCCGGCGGCTCCGAGCTCCCGCCACAGTGCGCGGTCGAGCACCGCGGTCCCCTCGTGCCCGGCGGCGTCCACGGCCGCCCGCAGCGCCGTCCGGCCGAAGCGCCCCTCCAGGAGGTCGCGCACCCCGTCCCGCAACGCGCTCTGGTCCTCCGTGAGTTGGAAGTCCATCCGGGCCTCACCGCCCCTTCGGGAGGCCGAGAATCCGCTCGGCGACGATGTTCTGCTGGATCTGCGAGGTCCCCGCGGCGATCGTGTAGGACAGCGCGGAGAGCCGGTCGAGGTTCCACGGGTGGCCGAGGTCGAGCGCGCCGGTGCCGAGCACGTCGGCGGCCGCGTCGTACAGCTCCTGGCGGGCGTGCGAGTAGCGCAGCTTGAAGACCGAGCCGCCGACGCCCGGCACCCCGCCGGTGCGCTGCGACTCGCTCACGTTCCACTGGGTGAGCCGCCACAGCGCGGCGAACTCGGCGCTCAGCCTGCCGAGCCGGCGGCGCAGCACCGCGTCGTCCCAGCGCCCGTTCTCGCGTGCCTCGCGGGCGAGTTCGCCGAGCACCCTGCGACAGGCCACCACCTCCCCCACGAAGGCGGTGCCCCGCTCGTACGACAGGGTCACCATCGTCACGCGCCACCCGTCGTTCTCGTCCCCGACCCGATTGGCCACCGGCACCCGCACGTCGTCGAGGAACATCTCGGCGAACTCGGTCGAGCCCGCGAGGGTCCGCAGCGGCCGCACCGTGATGCCCGGGGCGTCCATCGGCATCGCGAGCCAGGAGATGCCCTGGTGCTTGGGGACGGACTCGCTGACCGGCGTCGTGCGCACCAACAGCTCGCACCAGTCGGCGACCTCGGCGTGCGAGGTCCAGATCTTGGAGCCGCTCACCACGTAGTGGTCGCCGTCGCGCCACGCGCGCGTGCGCAGCGACGCGAGGTCGGACCCGGCGTCGGGCTCACTGAACCCCTGGCACCACACCTCGTCGCCGCGCAGCACGGGCGGCAGCCACCGCGCGCGCTGTCCGGCGTCACCTTCGGAGGCGATGGTGGGCCCCGCGTGCAACAGCCCGACGAAGTTGGCACCCACGTAAGGCGCGCCCGCCTTCTCCGTCTCCTCGAGGAAGATCAGATGCTGGGTGGGGGTCGCCCCCTGCCCACCCGCGTCGACGGGCCAGTGCAGCCCCGCGTACCCGGCGTCGTACAGCCTGCGCTGCCACCCCATGTCGTAGGCACGCCGCCCCGGCCAGTCCAACGGATCGGGAGGCGAAGGCAGTTCGGGCAGTGTCCGGGCGAGCCACCGCCGCAGCCGCACCCGGAACTCGTCCTCCTCAGCGGTGTACGTGAGGTCCACGCGGCGCCTACCCGTCCAGCTGCCGGTAGCAGTCGGTCATTCGGTGTCCCCTCCGGTCCCACGGCCCCACCGGGCAATCTGATGACCCGTCAGAAAGCAGGCTAGCCCCGCACCCCTGGACCGACAAGGCGCCGAGGCCTACGCTCTCCAGCTAATCTGACTCACCGTCAGTTCAGCCCTTCACGAGGGGATCGGGAGCCCATGAGGACCTCGGAGAACGCGATCGCGTACGAACTGGGTGCCTCCCGCACCCTCTGGGAGCTCATCGAGCGCCGCGCCGCGCTCACCCCCGACGCACCCGTCCTCATCCAGTCGGCCGACGACCCCGCCGACGACCGCACGCTCACCTTCGGGGCACTGCGGGACCGTGCCGAACGCGTCGCGGCCGGCCTGTACGCGAAGGGCGTGCGGCCCGGCACGGTCGTCGCCTGGCAGTTGCCCACCCGGATCGAGACGGCCCTGCTCTCCTTCGCGCTGGCCCGCATCGGCGCGGTCCAGTCGCCGGTGATCCCCTTCTACCGCGACCGCGAAGTCGGCTTCGCGCTGCGCGAGTCGAAGGCGGAGTTCTTCGCCGTGCCCGGCGTCTGGCGGGGCTTCGACCACACGGAGATGGCCAGGAAGCTGGGCGCACAGGGCGGGTTCACCGTCTTCGAGGCGTACGACGAGCTGCCCGACGGCGACCCCTCGGTACTGCCCCCGCCGCCCGCCGACGGCACCTCCGTACGCTGGATCTACTGGACGTCGGGCACCACGTCCGACCCCAAGGGCGTGCTGCACACCGACCGTTCACTGATCGCGGGCGGCTCCTGCCTGGCGCACGCGCTGCACCTCAGCTCGGACGACGTCGGCTCGATGGCGTTCCCCTTCGCGCACATCGCGGGCCCCGACTACACCGTGATGCTGCTGCTCTACGGCTTCCCCGCGGTGATGTTCGAGCAGTTCGCGCTGCCGGACGCGCTCGACGGCTACCGGCGGCACGGCGTGACGGTGGCGGGCGGCTCGACCGCCTTCTACTCGATGTTCCTCACCCAGCAGCGCCGACTGCCCCCGGGCGAACGGCTGATACCGACGCTGCGCCTCCTCGCGGGCGGCGGGGCGCCCAAGCCTCCCGAGATCTACCACTCCGTCGTACGCGAGATGGGCTGCCAGCTCACCCACGGCTACGGCATGACCGAAGTGCCGATGATCACGATGGGCGCGCCCGACGACACCGCGGAGAACCTCGCGACGACCGAGGGACTGCCGCCCGAGGGCATGCGGATCCGGATCACGGACGCCGCGGGAAAGGAGCTGCCGCCCGGCACGGACGGCGAGGTGCGGCTGCGCGGAGAGGCCGTCTGCCAGGGCTACTTGGACGCCGGGCAGAGCGCGGGCGTCTTCGACGCGGACGGCTTCCTGATCACCGGCGACCTCGGCCACGTCAAGGAGAGCGGCCATCTCGTCCTGACCGGGCGGGCCAAGGACATCATCATCCGCAAGGGCGAGAACATCTCCGCCAAGGAGATCGAGGACCTGCTCCACCAGCACCCGGCCGTCGGCGACGCCGCGGTCGTCGGGCTGCCCGACCCCGAGCGCGGCGAACGGGTCTGCGCGGTCGTCGAACAACCGCAGGGAGCACCGGCGTTGACGCTGGAGGAGCTCACCTCGTACCTGCGCGCGGAGGGCCTCGCCACCTACAAGCTGCCGGAGCGACTGGAGGTGGTGGAGGCCCTGCCGCGCAACGAGACACTGCGCAAGGTGCTCAAGTACCGCCTGCGGGAACGCTTCTCGGGGAGCTAGGGGCTTTCGTTTGGATCAGGCCGGGCTCGCGGGGTCTGGCACGCGCGCCCGCGGCGGCGGCTCACTCCGGGACCGTGAAGTACGCCGCAAAGGCCGCCACGATCTCGTCCTCGGAGACCCGCCCGTCGCCGTCGGCGTCGAGCGCGGCGGCGGACGCGCCCGCGATGTCCTCGGGCACCCCGAGCGCCCGCAGCGCGCGCTGGGCCTCCTGCGGGCTCGCCGTACCGTCGCCGTCACCGTCGGCGACGCGCAGCACCGCGAGCAGGAAGGGCCGCGCGATCTCCGCGAACCGGCCCGGGTTGTCCCGCAGCCGCTTCACCGCGCCGCCCACGAACTCGTCCCGGGTGATGCGCTGGTCCCCGTCCCGGTCGGCGATCCCGGCCATGCCCTGCCAGAACGCCTCGGCACCGATGTAGAGGGCCTGGCCCTTCTCGGAGCGCGCGGTGGCGCCGAACTCCGCGCACAGGGCGGCCGCCGCCGTGCTGAAGTCCTCACGGGAGATGTAGCCGTTGCCGTCCTGGTCGAAGGTGGCGAACCGGGCCGCGATCCTACGCTCGTACTCGGCACTGTCCATGATCTTCGGGCCGCCTCACTTCCGCGGTTGGGGGGTGTCTTCCGGGTCCTGCCTGGTACTTCTCGCAGCGAGCGTACGTCTTCGGGCACGCCGGGGAGGCGGGAAACCGGCGCTTGTGCCAAGACCGCGAGAAATCTGCGACAAGGGTGTGGCACAGCCGTGATGTGCTGGGCGTGCCAGGGTCAACTCCGGTGACGCGCGGGCGCCGTCACGCCGAGAGCGGCGCCGCCTCTTCGTCCAGCGCCGCGCCGACGTCCGGGTAGACCTCGAAGAGCCGTCGTACGCCGAGGGCCGCGAGCACCCGGTTCACGTGCGAGCCGTCCTCCGCGCCGCGCGCCGGCAGGATCAGCCGCAACCGGCCCTGGCAGGAACGGATCAGACGGCGCGTGGCGATCAGTACGCCGACGCCGCTGGAGTCGCAGAACAGCACTTCGGAGAGGTCGAGGACGATGCTGCGCCGGCCGTCGGCCACGGAGTCGTGCACGTGCTGACGCACCGTGGGCGAGGTCAGCAGGTCCATCTCGCCGGAGACGCACAGCACGGCCCAGCCGGACTGCTCGTCCATCGTCACCTTGAGCGTCACGCGTCACGCCTCTCGCTCGCCCTGCTCTGCCCTGCTCTGTCGACTGGCTCTTCCCTGCTCAGCACCTTGATCCGGAAGCAGTCCCTACGCTTCGTTCTGATGCGGCTGCCCCAGCTGTCCCCCATGAAACACCAGCAGGTCACCGTCACTATCATCCGGTGCCCGCCAGGGGCGCGCTTTGCCGTAAACAGGAGTGCGCTGTCACCGGCGCCGACTACATTCGAGTGAGGGTCGGAAACGGTACGCAGGAGGGGGCCGCATGCCGAAGGACGCGCCGCGGCGCTGGGACCGCAGGATGCAGCAGCGTCTCGCGCACGGGGAAGCCGCCGCGCTCGGCGAGCTGTACGACCGCTTCGCCTCGCTGGTGCACGGCCTGGCCCATCGCGTCCTGGGTGACGAGAGCGCGGCCGACCGCATCACCCGCGAGGTCTTCTCGCACGTGTGGGAGAACCCCGGGGCGTACGACCCCAAGCAGGGCCCGCTGCGCTCCTGGATCGCCACGCTCACCCACCAGCAGGCCGTCCGCAGGCTCCGCCAGACCGAGTCGGCCGCCCTCGCCCGCGGCGGCGAGGGCACCACCGAGGACCTGGAGCGCAAGGTCCGCCGCGCCTCCGCGGCCGCCCGCGCCGACTACATCGTCACGGCCATGCCCACCCCGCTGCGGGCCGCCCTGGAGCTCGCCTACTTCCAGCGGCGCGACTACCGCCAGGCCGCCGCCGACCTCGGCGTCACCGAGGACGAGGCCCGGCGCAGGCTCCGCCTGGGACTCCAGCTCCTGTCCACGGCGAACGACACGGGGGACGCCTCGGCCGGCCTGGCCCACGGCACGTCCCCCGGCACCTCGTCCGGATACGGGACGACGCTGTGAGCGGCGCCGACACCCCCGAGCCGTTCGAAGGCCCCGAGGACCGCGAGGGCCCCGACGACGGGCACACCGGCGGGCCGGGGGACGGGACGGGCGCGGCGGGCCGCGACCCCGGGCCCGTGCCGCGCATACCGTTGCCGCGCTCCTCGATAGAGGACACCGGCGAGCCGCTGCCCGACCCGCCGCCACCGGCGCCCGTGGTGCCGCTCGTCCTCGAACACCGCGTCCTGAAGTCCCTGCTCGGCGCCTGGGCGCTCGCCGCGTGCTCCGCGGAGGAGTCCGCGGCCGTCGAGGAGCATCTGGGCGACTGCGGCCCGTGCGCGGAGGAGGCGCTGCGGCTGCGCGACGCCGTCGGCCTGCTGCACCCCGAGGAGAGCCTCGACCTCGACCCCGGGCTGCGCACCCGCGTCCTGGAGAGCTGCCTGGGCCGCCGTCCGCCGCGCATCCCGGTCCCCGAGTGGGCCGTTCCCTACGACGCGGAGACCGCGCGGCTCGACGCCCTCCTCCAGGACATCGGCGACTCGGAGTGGCACGCCCCGGTGCGGCTGCGCTGGTTCGAGGAGAACGGCCCGGTGACCCGCAAGACGACCGTCGCCGGAGTCATCGCGCACCTCCTCGCGGTCGACGGCCTGGTCGGCCTCGCCCTCGGCCTGGACGACCCGCTGGGCCCGGACGCCAAGGGCCCGCACGACCCCTCCCACCGCACGGAGGCGTACTGGCGCGCCTCGTACTTCCCGCCCACGCGCGCGGTGCGCGGCCCCTGGCGCGACCAGTCGCACGAGCTGATCCGCACGGTGTCGTTCGCGGGCGGCGGCTCGGGCCGGCTCCCCGTGCCGTACGGGACGGTGGCCATTCCCGGACCCGGCACCGGCCCCGGTCCCGCCGGGTCCGACGGGGTGCAGCGGATCGAACTGCCGCTGCGGGACTCGATGGTGGACCGCGCCTTCGAGTGCTGGATCCACGCGGGCGACATCGCCGACGCCGTCGACTACCCGTACGCGCCACCCGCCCCGCGCCATCTGCACCGCATGATCGACCTCGCCGCCCGGATGCTCCCCGGCACCCTGGCCGACCGGCGGCGTACGGGGCTCGCGGCCCCGTCCCGCGGCCTGGTCGCGGCGGGCGCGCCGGGCCGCAGCCTGCGCCTGGAGATCGAGGGCCTGGGCGGCGGCGAATGGTTCATCCCGCTCGACTCGCCGGGCGCGAGCGCGTCCGCCGAGCACGAGGTGGCGCATGTGGCGCTCGACGGCGTGGAGTTCTGCCGCCTGGCCGCGGGCCACGTCTCACCGGAGGAGGCGGCAGCGGGCCAGGACGGCGACCGCGAGGCCATCCGCGACGTGCTGTTCGCGGCGGCCTCGCTGAGCCGCATGTAGAAGGCTTGCGCGCGTGCTTACGTGAGTGCTTGCGCGCGTGCTTACGTGAGTGCTTGCGCGCGTGCTTACGCGAAGACGACGGTCCGGCGCCCGTTGAGCAGGATGCGGTGCTCCGCGTGCCACTTCACGGCGCGGGCCAGGGCCTGGCACTCGACGTCACGGCCGATGGCGACCAGCTGGTCGGGGGTCACGTCGTGCCCGACCCGCTCGACCTCCTGCTCGATGATCGGCCCCTCGTCGAGGTCGGCCGTCACGTAGTGCGCGGTGGCGCCGATCAGCTTCACGCCGCGCGCGTGCGCCTGGTGGTACGGCTTGGCGCCCTTGAAGCTCGGCAGGAACGAGTGGTGGATGTTGATGATCCGCCCGCTGAGCGCCTTGCACAGGTCGTCGGAGAGCACCTGCATGTAGCGGGCGAGGACGACGAGCTCCACGTTCTCCTCGCGCACGATCTCCAGGAGCCGCGCCTCGGCCTGCGGCTTGTTCTCCTTGTTCACCGGGATGTGGTGGAAGGGGATGTCGTACGAGGCGACGAGCTCGGCGAAGTCCGTGTGGTTGGAGACGACCGCGGCGATGTCCACCGGCAGCGCGCCGATCCGGGAGCGGAACAGCAGGTCGTTGAGGCAGTGGCCGAACTTGGAGACGAGCAGCACGATCCGCATCCGGTCCTCGGCGCGGTGGATCTGCCAGTCCATGTGGAAGGAGTCCCCGACCGCGGCGAAGCTGGCCCGCAGCTTCTCGACGGTGACCGGCGCCTCGGCCGAGAAGTGCACCCGCATGAAGAACAGACCGGTGTCGTGATCGCCGAACTGCTGACTGTCCTCGATGTTGCATCCGGTCATGAAGAGATAACTCGACACGGCATGCACGATGCCCTGCTTGTCGGGGCAGGAGAGGGTGAGGACGTACTGCTCAGCGGGCGCGACGGCGCCGACGGACTGCTCGTTCATGCGGGCAAGGGTCCCATAAGGGGCACCGCTGTGGGCAATCGTCCCGCTGGGCGGGACGGGTGGGCACGGCCCCGGTGCCGAGTACGGATGACCGAGGCGCGAGCCCCGTCTCAGGCCGACCGAGTCAAGATCCGCAGCACCTCAAGGGTCCGAGGCGGAACATCCGGGTCCTCGCCGTCGCCCGCCGCCAGGCGGACGTGCGCGTCACGCGCGGCATGCACCGCTTCCGGCCACCCCGGGTGCTGGAGGTAGACGGACACCATCGCGTCCGGCCCCACCTCGTGCATGATCCGCAGGACCCGCAGCACCGCCGCGTCGACGAGCGCCGCCTCCTCCTGGTCCCGGAAGATCGTCCCCACGTACTTCTCCGCGGACCAGTTGTCCAGCCACGTGTCCTCGACGAGCCGGTAGACGGCGTCGGTCACGTCCCCGTACTCCTCGCGCCCCGCGAGCCAGCACTCGCGCTGGAATTCGGGGTCGGAGAGCATGTGCAGCGCCGAGCGCACGTTACTGCGCCAGCGCCACCACGGCATGTCGTTGGTCGGCATGCCGCCCATGGTGCTAGAGCGACGGCCGCGACGGGAAGACTTCTCCGAACCTTGCACGGTCATCGATCGTACGTTCCCACTCTCTGCACTCGAACCGGCCCCCGCACGTTCACCCGGATGTCACGGTCCGTTGAGAACGCGTCACGCCACGGTTGGCGAACCACCGGGATCGTGCATACCCATGACCGGCAGGCGACGCACCTCTTTCCCCCGCCCCTTCCGAACCGCGGCGCTCTCCGCCGCCGCGGCGGCGGCGTGTACCTCGCTCATCGCCGGATGCGGGGTCATCCCTGGCACCACGGGGGGTTCCAGGGAAGACCCCGTCACCGTCATGACCTGGGCGCCGGAGAAGACCAAGGCCACCAACAAACCCGGCGTCCCGGCCATGGCACAGGCGTACGCACGCTGGGTCAACGCGCACGGCGGCCTCGACGGCCGCGAGCTGAAGGTCCTCACCTGCAACGACCACAACGACTCGGCGGGCGCCGCGGACTGCGCGCGCGAGGCCGTCGACCAGAACGTGGCGGCGGTCGTCGGCGCCTACAGCCAGCACGGCCGGTCCTTCCTCGCCCCCCTCGAAGTCGCGGGCATCCCCTACATAGGCGGCTACGGGATCACCGACGACGAGTTCAGCAGCCCGCTCTCCTACCCGGTCAACGGCGGCGAGCCCGCACTCCTCGCGGGCAACGGCCGCCAGCTCGCCGCCCGCTGCGACCGCGTCTCCCTCGTACGCCCCGACACCCTGGCCGGCGACGAACTCCCCAAGCTGCTCAACGCCGGGCTCGCCGACGGCCACCACAAGCCCGTCGCGGACATCCGCGCGCCCGAGGACGGCACCGACCTCACGCCCCAGGCCGAGCAGGCGCTGGGCCACGCGGGCACGGGCGGCTGTGTGACGGCGGCGCTCGGGGCCCGCACGGACACGTTCTACGACTCGTTCCGGCGCGCCAAGGACGGCTATCCGCCGGTACGGATCTCCTCGGTGCTCGGCAGCGTCGACCAGTCCCTCGTCGACCGCACCGGCGGCGCGACGGGCCCCTACGAAGGGGCCTACCTCACCGGCTGGTACCCCGCGTCCGGCGACGCCAGGTGGTCCCAGATGCGCAAGGTCATCCGCGAGCAGGCGTTCGGCGACAACCGGGTCGACCCGGCGGACGCGGGCGTGCAGACGACCTGGATCGCGTACACCGTCCTGAAGCAGGTCGTCGAGTCGCTCGACGGCGGCGACGTCTCCGCCCGCACGCTGCGCCGCGCCCTCGACGACGGCCTCCAGGTCCACACCGGCGGCCTGACGCCCACGCTGAGCTGGCGCTTCGAGGACATGCTCGCGGCCAGCGAGTTCCCGCGCCTGATCAACTCGGACGTCACGTTCCAGGTGGTGCGCGAAGGACGCCTCGTACCCGCGCGCAAGGGGTTCGTGAACGTGGAGAAGACGCTGGAACAGTCGGCGTAGCGGCCGGCCCCGAGAGCCGGCCGCCCCGCCGGGGGCCTCAGAGCTGGGTCTTGTTGCGCTCGGTCAGCTTGTACTTGCGGGCGATCGCGTTCCAGTGGTTGGCGGCCTGCTCCTTGGCGGTCGTCGCCGCGTTGCTCTGCTTGTTGCCCGCCACTGTCTGCGACGTGGTGCGGGCGTGGCCCTTCTTGCAGCCCTTCTTGCCCGCCACCTGGTGCGCCCACGCCGCGTAGTGGTTGTCGGCGGCCGCCGACGCCTTCCACGCGGAGTTCAGGGACTTGACCAGCTGGTCGTTGGCCGGGAGCTTGTCGACCTTCAGCCCGGCGAGCCGGCTGACCAGGCCGTTGCGCTGCTTGGCCGCGTTGCGCAGATCGGTCGCCGACGGGCCGAGGTTCTGGCACTTGCCGACGTTGCGTACGGCGGCGATGACCGAGTCACGGCTGTTGTTGCTGTAGGCCAGGAGCTTGTCGAGGGCGACCGCCTGGTCCTTGGCCGGGTCAGCGGTCGGCGAGGGGCGGTCGTCGGAGGGCGCGGACGCGGAGACGGGCTTGCCGTCGTCCTTCTTCTCGTCGTCGCTGCCGGAGCTCAGGAGCGCGCCCGCGCCGACGCCGAGCACGGCGATGCCGACGCCGAGAGCGGCGATGAGCGGCACCTTCGAGCCGGTGCGGCCGCGCCGCGCGCCGCCCCTTCCTCCGCCGCTGCCGCCCGGCTCCGGGGCGGGCGCGGGGTGCTCGGGGACCGGGACGCGGGGCATCTGCTGCGTGGACGAGGGGCCTTCGGCGGCGCCCTCGGTACGGAAGAGGCTGTCGAACTCGGCGGGCGGCTGGCGGTCGCCGGGGGCGCCGGGGCGGATGCCGTAGGGCGCGGCGGCCGGCTCGGGCGGGGAACCGTTCCCTGCGGGCACGGGCGCGATGAACTGGGTGGGATCACTGTCGGAGACCGGCGCGGCGGGCGCACCGGCACGGCCGAGGAACTGCGTGGCGTCGGCGGCGGGAGCCTCGGGCGGCAGGGCACCGGGTCCCACCGGGGGTATGTACTGCGTGGCCCCCTCGTCGACGGCGGGCACGGGCGCGATGAACTGCGTGGCGCCCTCGTCGACGGCGGGCACCGGCGCGATGAACTGCGTCGCGTCGGCGTCGGACCCGGCACCGGGCGCGGCGACGGGCGGCAGCGGCATGCTCTGCGAGGCCCCGGCGGCGGGCAACGGCTGCGGCTGCGCCTGCGCGACGGGAGGCAACTCCGGACCGGGCTGACCGGCACCGTGTCTCCCGCGCGGGGACTCGCCTTGGGCGGGCAGGGGGGCGGGGCCCGGCTGGGCGGCGTGCTGACCGGGCTGACCGGCGTACGGACCCTGGCCCTGCTGGGCGGGGTAGAGATCCTGGCCGGGCTGACCGGCGTGCGAGCCCTGGGCGGCGTGGCTGCCGTGACCGGGCTGGCCCGCGTGCGCGCCCTGACCTGGCTGCGCGGGGTAGAGGTCCTGGCCGGGCTGACCGGGATACGAGCCGTGCCCGGCCTGCGCGGCGTGGCTGCCGTGACCGGGCTGACCGCCGTACGAGCCCTGGCCCGCCTGGGCGGAGTAGGGGTCCTGCCCGGACTGTCCGGCGACGCCACCCAGACCCGGCTGGCCCGGCTGACCCGGCTGACCCGCGTGCGCGCCCTGGCCGGGCTGAGCGGCGTAGAAGTCCTGGCCGGGCTGACCGGCATGCGCGCCGCCCTGGCCCGGGTGACCGGGCTGGCCTCCGTACGTTCCCTGGGCCTGCGGCCCCCCGTACGTCCCCTGGCCGGGCTGGGGGTACTGCGCCCCCTGGTCCGGCCGGCCCGCCTGCGGCGGATAGCCGTACGCGCCCTGCTGACCCGCCTGCGGCGGATAGCCGTACGCCGCCTGGCCGCCCTGCTGCGGTGCGTAGCCGCCCGCGGGCGGGGGCGTGCCCTCGGGGGGCAGCGGCATCGCCTGGGCGGGCTGGGGCGCGCCCCAGGCCTGGCCCTGGCCGTGGGTGGGCGGCGGGCCCGCCGTCTCGGGACCCCAGGGCTGGCCCCAGGGGGTGCCGCCCGCCGGGGTCGTGTGGCGGCCCGCGGTGCCGGGCAGCAGCGGCTCGCTGCCGTCCGCGGGCAGCACGACGCCCTCGTGGGCGGGCCGGTCCGCGGGCTGCTGCGGATCGGAGGAAGCAGCGCCCTGACCGCTCTGCTGCGTCACCGGGACTCCTACATATGGGGGACCTACGGAACCGTCGGGTCACGCTACCGGGTCGCCGCAGCCCTCGGCCACGCAGCTCAGAACGCCGCCTTCCGCTCGACGTCACGAGTAACAGTTCCACGCGCCCCGACGCTGTTCATGGGCGCGTCCTACGGTCCCTCACGCCGCCTGGAGGTCGACGCGCGCCCCGAACTCCCGTACCACCGGCTCCTCCCGGTAGGGCTCAAGGCGCTGCTGGAAGTCGTCGAGGTACTCCGCGCCGCGGTTGGACCGCAGCGTGCCGAGGAGTTCGACGGCCTTCAGGCCCGTGTGGCAGGCCTGTTCCACCTCGCGCCGCTGCACCTGCGCCGTGGCGAGCAGCACGAGGCCGATCGCGCGGCGCCGCGCCCGCGTCTCGGGGTGGCCGTCGAGGGATTCCTGCGCGCTGCGCGCCGCCGCGTCGGCCTGTCCCAAGTCACGGTGGCAATGCGCCATTTCATCGGCCAGATACGCATGGTCGAAGTGCCGGATCCACACCGGGTCGTCGCCGGACCCGGACTCACCGGTCGCCCGGTCCATCGCGTCGACCGCGCGGCCCGCGACCACCTGCGTCGCGCGCGCGTCACCGAGCAGCGCGTGACCCCGCGCTTCGGCGGCGTAGAACATGGCCTCCGCGCGGGGCGTGACCCGGCCGCGCGTCCCCTCCTGCGCCGCGCGCGCCAACTGCGCGATCTCGCGCGGGTTGCCGAGCTGGGCCGCGAGGTGGCTCATTGAGGCGGCGAGCACGTACCCGCCGTATCCCCTGTCCCCGGCGGCCTGGGCCAGGCGCAGCGCCTGGATGTAGTACCGCTGGGCGAGGCCGGGCTGGCCGGTGTCGACGGCCATGTAGCCCGCGAGCTCCGTCAACCGGGCGACGGCGGCGAACAGTTCGCGGCCGACCGCTTCCCGGTAGGAGCCCGCGAGCAGCCCGGAGACCACGGAGTTGAGGTAGTGGACGACGACAGGGCGCACATGGCCGCTGCCGAACTGGTGGTCGAGCTGGGTCAGCGCCTCGGTCATCGCCTTGACGGCCGCCACGTCCGAGAGCCCGACGCGCGGCCCCGCCGTGCGCCCGACCTGCGGGTCAGGCGAGGAGATCAGCCAGTCCCTGCTGGGCTCGACGAGCGCGGAAGCGGCCACGGACGAACCGGAGAGGAAGTCCCTGCGGCCCACGTCGCTGCGCCACAGCTCGCAGACCTGCTCGATGGCACCGAGAACGGTCGGCGAGAACTGCAGTCCCACGCCCGATGCGAGGTTCTTGCCGTTCGCCATGCCGATCTCGTCGATGGTGACGGTGCGGCCGAGCTTGCGGCCGAGCGCCTCCGCGATGATCCCGGGCGCCCGCCCGCGCGGCTGCTGCCCGCGCAGCCAGCGGGCCACCGATGTCTTGTCGTAACGCAGGTCGAGACCGTGCTCCGCGCCGCACATGTTGACCCGGCGGGCCAGTCCGGCGTTGGAGCAGCCGGCTTCCTGAATGAGCGCTTGCAGCCTTTCGTTGGGCTGCCGCGCGACGAGTGGCCTGGCGGCCATGGCGTACCCCCTGTGTGCACCGGGACCATCGAACCGGACGGCCGCCGTGGACCGCCTCACGATGATCAATGCCCTTGGAGCAAACGGAAGATGCGCCACAAACGGGCGATACGCGCAAACCCGGGCGTCCTCTGGTTGCCCCTGACCTGGCTACCCGCACATGGAAGCCATTTCCCCTGCGCGCCCCCACCCGTGCACCCATGCGCCCCGCTCGCAGGATCGATGCTCCTCCCCCGCCCTCGCGTGCGCCCGTAACCCGAGGTGGCGGCGGGAGTTGAGAACTCCGTGGAAGAGACCATCGGAGTCACGTCAGCCGCGCAGATCCCGAAGCAGCGCGGAGAAGCCTTGCTGGACACGGCCGTGCGATACGCGGAAGAGCGTCACTGGGACGTGTTCCCCGGCACCTGGCTGGAGTCCGCCGAAGGCACCGAGCAGTGCTCGTGCGGGGACACCGGGTGCGCCTCACCCGGCGCACACCCGGCGCGCGAGGACTGGGCGACCCAGGCGACCGGCAGCGCGACGGTGGCCAGGCGGCTCTGGCAGAAGCAGCCCAAGGCGTCGATCCTGCTGCCCACCGGCCGGACCTTCGACGCGATCGACGTGCCCGAGACCGCCGGATTCCTCGCGCTCGCCCGCATGGAGCGCATGGAGCTGACGCTCGGACCCGTCACCTGCACGCCCGACCGGCGCATGCAGTTCTTCGTGCTCCCCGGTGCCACCGCCAAGGTCCCCGACCTCGTCCGCAAGCTCGGCTGGCCGCCCGCCCAGATCGACCTGATCTCGCTCGGCGAGGGCGCGTACGTCGCGGCGCCCCCGACCCGGTTCGGCGCGTCCGGCGCGGTGCAGTGGGCCTGCCGCCCGACCGCTGCCAATCGGTGGCTCCCTGACGCCGAGGAGATCATCTCCCCGTTGGCGTACGCGTGCGGGCGCGAGGCACGCCGGTAGCAACCGCCGCCCCCGGCGGGACGTCCCACGTATCGTGCCGAGCACGGGCCGACGACGAGGGGCAGCAGCGTGACCGAGGCAGCACCGGCGGTACGGGTGACAGGGCTCTGGAAGCGGTTCGGCGAACAGGTCGCCGTGGCCGGCATCGATCTGAGCCTGCCCGCGGGCAAGTTCATCGGCCTGGTCGGCCCGAACGGCGCCGGCAAGACGACCACGCTCTCCATGGTCACCGGGCTGCTCAGGCCCGACCAGGGCACCGTCGAGGTCGTCGGGCACGACGTGTGGCGCGACCCGGTGGAGGTCAAGGCGCGCATCGGCGTGCTCCCCGAGGGCCTGCGGCTCTTCGAGCGGCTCTCGGGGCGCGAACTGCTCGGGTACACCGGACGGCTGCGCGGCCTGCCGGGCGCCGAGGTCGACAAGCGCGCCACCCAGCTCCTGGACGTGCTCGACCTCGCGGGCGCCCAGCACAAGCTGGTCGTCGACTACTCCACGGGCATGCGCAAGAAGATCGGCCTCGCGGCCGCGCTGCTGCACAACCCCGAAGTGCTCTTCCTCGACGAGCCGTTCGAGGGCGTCGACCCCGTCTCCGCGCAGACCATCCGCGGCGTCCTGGAGCGCTACACCGCCTCCGGCGCCACGGTGGTCTTCTCCTCGCACGTCATGGAACTCGTCGAATCGCTCTGCGACTGGGTCGCCGTGATGGCCGCGGGCCGCATCCGCGCCCAGGGCACCCTCGCCGAGGTGCGCGGCGCCGCGCCCTCCCTGCAACAGGCCTTCCTCGAACTCGTCGGCGCCCACGGCCGCGACACCGGGTCCGACCTCGACTGGCTGGGGGGCGGCGCCCGATGAGCGCCGCCGCCCCCGGCATCACCCCCGTCTTCGTACGGCTGAAGCTGTCCCTGCTGCGCAACGGGCTGCGCCAGTCGGCGGGCCGCCGTGCCGCCTACATCGCGTCCGTCACCGTCGCCCTGCTCTTCGCCGCGCTCCAGCTCCTCGGCCTGATCGCGCTGCGCGGCAACGAGCACGCCACGACGGTCTGCGTGCTGCTCGTCGCGCTGCTCGCACTCGGCTGGGCGGTGATGCCGCTGTTCTTCCCCAGCGGCGACGAGACCCTCGACCCCACCCGTCTGGTGATGCTGCCGCTGCGTCCCCGGCCGCTCGTGCGGGCGCTGCTCGTGGCCTCACTGGTGGGCATCGGGCCGCTGTTCACGCTCTGTCTCGCACTCGGCGCGGCGATCGCGCTGGCGCACGGCGCGGCGGCGACCGTCGTCGCCGTGCCCGCCGTCGCCCTGACGGTGCTCGTCTGCGTGGCGCTCGCCCGCGCCGTCGCGGCCGCCAACATCCGCCTGCTGACCAGCCGCAAGGGCCGCGACCTCGCCGTACTCAGCGGCCTTGTCATCGCGGTCGGCGCGCAGGTCGTCAACTTCGGCGCGCAGAAGCTCGGTTCGTCCGGGCTCGACACGCTCGACCCGGCGGCGGACGTGGTGCGCTGGATCCCGCCCGCCGCCGCGCTCGGCGCCGTGGACTCGGTCGGTGACGGGTCGTACGCGACGGCGACGGCCCAACTCGCCCTCACCGTGGCGGCTCTGGTCGCCCTGCTCGCCCTGTGGCAGCGCAGCCTCACCCGTCTGATGACGACGCCGGACGGCTCGACGCTGGCGGCCGCCGAGCCCGACAAGGGCACCTCACGCACCTCGGGCGCGCTCGGCGCCCTGCTCCCCCAGGGCCGCACCGGCACCGTCATGGAGCGCAGCCTGCGCTACGTGTGGCGCGACCCGAAGACCAAGGCGGCCTGGGTGACGTCGCTCGCCATCGGCCTGATCGTGCCGCTCTTCAACGCGCTCCAGGGCACCGGGTCCGTGTACTTCGCGTGCTTCGCGGCGGGGATGCTCGGGATCCTCATGTACAACCAGTTCGGCCAGGACACCTCGGCGTTCTGGATGGTCGCGATGACGATCTCCTCGACGCGCGACGCCTACGTGGAACTGCGCGGCCGCGCCCTCGCGCTGCTCCTGATCACCCTGCCGTACGCGACGCTGGTCACCGTCCTGACGACCGCGCTGCTCGGCGCGTGGCACGCCCTGCCCGAGGTGCTCGGACTCTCCCTCGCGCTGCTCGGCGCGATGCTGGCGACCGGCGCGTGGTCCTCGACGCGCTTCCCCTACTCGATCCCGCAGGAGGGCTACAAGAACGTGGCCCCGGGGCAGGCGGGCCTCGCCTGGATCTCGATCTTCGGCGGCATGGTCGCCGCGGCCCTGCTCTGCGCCCCGGTCATCGCCCTGGCGATCTGGCTGCACGCCTCGTCGTCGGACGCCTGGACCTGGCTGCTGCTGCCGGTCGGCGCGCTCTACGGGGCGGCGGTCACCGAGGCGGGCTCGCGGCTGGCGGCGCCCCGCCTGGCGCGGCGCCTCCCGGAGATCCTCGCGGCGGTCAGCAAGGGCTGAGGCGGCGGTCGGCGAGGGCTGGGCCGTGGTCAGGAAGGGCTGACACGCAGGCGACCCGCGAGCCATTGGTTCCGGCCGTACGAGACGGTCGGAAGCCGGCCGGACGTACCGGCGGCTCGCGGGTCGGGTGACTGCTTGGGATTGGGCCGGCCGCACGCTCGTATCGCGCACTGGTCCGGCACCGCACTCGGTGTGGTGACGGGCCGCTAGCCCGCAGCCACCTCTCGCGTCCGCAATGAAATCACTGCCGGATCACCTCCTTTCGTCGAGTGATGTACACCCTAGGAAGCGGACCGGCGGCGCTCAACCGATTTGTTTCGCCGCGTCGCCGCCCCACATTTCTCTCCAACTTCCGGGAACTTCCTGTGGGGTGCGTCACGTTCGAGTTGAATGATCTGACGTGCGGTATACGCAGTTGACGTGGCTCATGCAGTACAGGCAGCTCATGAGGACGAGGACACGGCCTGCAGGGGGTCCCAGGTGAGTGCTTCGCGACGGAGCGGAACTACCGACGAGCTGGGCCCCGAAGAGCCCGAGCCGGGCGGCGCCGAGCTGCTCGCGGCGCTGCTCGACGGGATGGACGCGGCGCTCTGCGCGCTCGACGCGGACGGTGTGGTGACGCACTGGAACCGCGAGGCCGAGCGGATCCTCGGCTGGTCGGCGGCGGAGGCCGTCGGGCGGCAGGGGTTCTCCGGGTGGGCCGTGCGGGCCGCCGACGCGGCGGAGGTCGAGGCGCGGCTGCTGTCCGCGATGGACGCGCCCGGACGGCAGGTGCACGAGTTCGCGCTGGTCACCAAGGACGGCGGGCGGGTCCTCGTACGGATGCAGTCCGCGGCCGTACGGGGCGGGGACGGCAAGCCCGCGGGGGTGTACTGCGCCTTCAGCGAGGTGCACGCGCAGATAGACCTGGAGCGGTCCATCGCCCTGAGCGAGGCCCTCTTCGAGCACGCGTCCTGGGGCGTCGTGCTCGTCGACGCCGACCTGCGGCCCGCCGTGGTCAACGAACACGCGGCGCGCGCGCTCGGGGTCGGCAGGACCGCCGTGCTCGGGCGGCCCCTCGCGGATCTGCTCGGGCAGGGCGTGGAGGAGCTGGAGAGCGCGCTCGCCCACGTCCTCGGCGAGGGGTCGCCGCCCGCCCCCGCCGAGCTGTGGGTGTCCGTGCGCACCGCCCCCGACAAGGAGGGCGGCGGCTTCGAGCGGCGCTGCTGGCGCAGTGGCTTCGTACGACTGGCATCACCGCTCGCCGAGGAGCCGGTGCCGCTCGGTGTCGGCTGGCTCTTCCTGGACGTGACCGAGGCCAAGCAGACCGAACAGGAGGCGTCCCAGCTGCGCTTCCGCTCCCAGCAGCTGCACCGGGCGGCGCGGGCCGCGGCCGAGTGCGAGGACCCGACCGAGGCGGCCACGGTCCACCTCGACTTCGCCCTCGCGGGCTTCGCCGACCACGCGCTGGTCGACGTGCTCGCGGGCGAGGATCCGGTACGCCTGGTCCGGATCGCGGCGACGCCCGCGGGGGCGCCGGGGCCGTGCCTGCCGGTCAGCAGGGCGGGCATTCCGGTGCGCTACCCCGAGGGCCATCCCGCACCGCAGTGCGTGGCGCGGGTCGGCTCCGTGCGGGCCAGCGCCGGGGCGGTGGCGCCGGAGCGGGCCCGGGAGTGGGCCGAGACCCGGCAGTGGCCGGAGGACTCGGTCCACGCGTTGTGCGCGGTGCTGCGGAGCAGGGGGCGGACGTTGGGCGTCGTGACGTTCTTGCGGGGGCCGGGGCGGGCGCCCTTCGAACGCCCCGACGCGACCTACGCGGAAAGCGTCACGGCCCGGGTAGCAGCGTCTCTGGACCTGGCCCAGCCTTTCCCTCTCTGAGGCGCGGTGGCCTGCGGCCGTGCGGTGGGGTGGATCTCTTCAGCCAGCACGGGGACTCGGTGCGCGATGGGGTGGGTGGGGGAGGCGGTGGGTTTCTACGCCCAGGCCGGTGGTCGTGCGCCTCGGGTGCGGTCGTGGGGCGGGGCCGCGGCGGTATGTCCGTCCTCGCTATCCCGGTGAACCGCCACACCCATGCACCTCGGCACGCGGCTCTCTGTGCTCCGGGCAGACATACCGCCACGTCCCCTCAGGAGCGCTCGCGGCCGCGGGCCGGTGGGGCATCCGGTGAGGGCCACCCCCACCGGGCCGCGGCCGCGCAACTGGCCCGAGGGGACGTGGGGGTATGTGCGAACGGAGCACAAGTGGCCACCGAGGCAAGGAAGCAAGTCCATTGGCTCTTGCCCCGGGATAGCGAGTACGTACATACCCCCGCGGCCCCGCCCCACAGACGAACAGAGCGACCCCGCCTCACACAGCGTGCAGCGCCAACGTCGGGGACAAGCGGGAAGCCCGGATCGCCGGGTACAGACCCGCCACCGTACCGATCAGCAGCGTCGCTCCGAAGCCGCCCGCCATCGACCACGGCGGCACCACCCACGGCAGGCCGCCCGAGACCGCGTACACCGCCGTCGCGCCCGCGCCGAGCACCACCCCGGCGAGGCCGCCCAGGCCGGACAGCATCAGGGACTCCGTGACGAACTGGATCCGGATCTGCCCCCGCGTCGCCCCGAGCGAGCGCCGGAGCCCGATCTCGTAGCGGCGTTCGAGCACCGAGATGATCATGGTGTTGGTGACGCCGACGCCGCCCACCAGGAGCGCGATCCCGCCGAGGCCGAGCAGCAGGGTCGAGAACGCCCCCTCCGTCGCCGCCTTAGCCTGGAGCGCCGACGAGGGGTCGGTGACCTGGACGTTGCGCGGATTCTCCGGGTCGATCGACGGCGCGAGCAGACTCCGCACGTCACGCACCGACGCGTCGGTGGACCGCTCGTACACCGACGTCGGATGCCCGTCGAAGCCGAGCAGCTTCTTCGACGCGTCCCAGCCCGTCAGGGCCGACCGCTCGACATCCGTCGCGAGCGGCAGCGGCCCCAGGATGCCGATGACGGTGAAGTACCGGTCGCCGAGCCACACCTGCTGCCCCGGCGAGGTGATCCCGAGCCGCTCCGCGGCGACCCCGCCGAGGACGACCGACGGATAGCGGCTGTTCGCGGCGTTGAACCAGCTGCCGCGCGCCATCTCCCCGCGCAGCACCTTCAGGAGCCCCTCCGTGGCCGCCTTCACCGTGATGCCCCCGGTCTCCTCCTCGGAGATCTTCTCGCTGCGCCGCACGGACTGTTCGAGGTCCCCCGTGGCGCCGACGTGCTCGACGCCGTCGATCCGCCCGACCCGCCCCGCGGCATCGCGCGGCAAGGTCACCTTCTCCCCGGAGAACATCGGCTCACCGGGGGCCGCGACCAGCATGTTCGTACCCAACTTGTCGAGTTCTCGCATGAGTTGGGCCTGGCTGGACGACGAGATGCCGACGACCGCGACCATGGTCGCGATGCCGATGGCGATGCCGAGGGCGGACAGCACGACGCGCACGGGCCGGCTGCGCAGCCCCGCGGAGCCGACGTGCAGTACGTCCCGGGGCCCGAGCCGCGCGGCCCTCAGCCGCGCACGCCCCGTACCCCTCGTACGACTCCTGCTCATCACACGACCCGCCCGTCCCGAATCCGCACCTGTCGCGGCAGCCGCCCCGCGATCTCCGAGTCATGGGTGATGACGGCGATGGTGGCGCCCTCCGCGTTCAGGTCGTGCAGCAGGTCCATGACCGCCTCGCCGGACTCCGAGTCGAGCGCGCCGGTCGGCTCGTCCGCGAGGAGCAGGTCCGGTTCGCCGACGACGGCGCGGGCGATGGCGACGCGCTGTTTCTGGCCGCCGGAGAGCTCGTGCGGCCGGTGCGTCATGCGGTCGGCGAGCCCGACGCGCTCCAGGGCGTACGCGGCCCTGCGGCGGCGTTCGGCGCGCGGCAGGCCGGAGTAGAGCAGCCCTTCGGCGACGTTGTCGCGGGCGCTGATGCCGGGCACCAGGTGGAACGCCTGGAAGACGAAGCCGATGTGCCGGGCGCGCAGCGCGGACAGGCTGCGGTCGGCGAGGGTGGCGACGTCGTGCCCGGCGATGGCGACGGTGCCCGCGGTGGGGCGGTCGAGGGTGCCGACGATGTGCAGGAGCGTCGACTTGCCGGACCCGGAGGGCCCGACGATGGCGAGGAGTTCGCCCTGTTCGACGGTCAGGTCGACGCCGCGCAGCGCGGCGACGCCGCCGGGGTACTCCTTGGTGACGCCGGTCAACTCCACGACGTTCGGGGGGCCTTGACCGACGCCGCTCGCCACGGACGCGAGTTCGGTGCTCATACCTTCGGCACCCCGACCTTCATCCCGGCCCGCAGTCCCCCGCCGCTCACCTCGACCCTGCCCTGCCCGAACATGCCGAGCTCGACCTTGACGTCGCGGCTGCGGCCGCCCTCGACGACCTGGACGCCGAAGCCGCCGCCGGGCAGCGCGAGGAGCGCGTTGACGGGCACGGAGAGGACGTTCGCGCGCTTCTCGCCGGTGAGGTCCACGGTGACCGGCGACTGGTCGAAGCCGTCGACCTTGCCGGGGTCGGCGAAGGTGACGGTGACGGGGATCTTGGGGGTCTTGTCGCTGGGGTCGTCGCCGGGTCTGGCGGTCTTGCCGACGGCGGCGACCTCGCCGTCGACGGTGGTGCCGTCCGGCAGCGTGACGGTGACCTTCGCGCCCTTCTTCGCGAGCTTGCCCTCGGCGACGTCGAGCTGGACGCGCACGACCCGCTCGGAACCGGTCGTGGAGAGCACGGGCTTGCCGGGTGCGACCTGGTCACCGACGGCCGATTCGGCGGACTTCACCCGGACCGCGGAGGGCTGGAAGGAGATCTGCTCGGGTCCCACGCTGCCGGTCTGCTTGCGGTCGTGGGCCTTCTGCCACCGCTTGACCGCGGCCGCCGTGCCGTCGGTGTAGGTGTCGTCGACGGTGAGCCACCCCCCGTACCCGAGAGCGGCGAGGTTCTGCTCCAACTGCCGTACGTCGTTGCCCTTGTCGCCCGCCTTCAGCGTGCGGTACATGGGCTCGGTGCCGTACATGAGGCGGACGGGAACGCCGTTCACCTCGTACAGGCGGCCGTCCCTGCGGACCGTGGAGCCGGTCTCGGCGGACCAGGTGAGGGTGCCGGTGCCGCCCGCGTTGACCTTGCGTTCCTTGGCGTAGCCGAGGGTCCCGTCGACCTGGGAGCCGCTGGTGAGGTCGCCGCGCTCGACGGACGCGGTGGCGGCGGGGAGTCCCGCGTCGCGCCGGTCGGAGCCGCCCTTGCCGCCCTCGTCGGCGAGCGCGGTGACGGCGATGCCGCCGCCGGTGACGGCGAGCAGGGCCACGACCGTCGAGACGACGGCGGTGCGCCGCCTCATCCGTAGATGCCCTTGCACGCCTTGGCGGCCTTCTCCATCTTGTCGGCCTCGGCACCCTTCGGCATGCGCTGGGCTTCCATGGCTCCGCCGTCGAACTTTGGGTCCGGCATGTTGAAGCCGTTCTTGCGCATGCACTGGGCGTACTTGACGGCCTTGTCCTTGTCGGCCTGCGAGGGGCCGCCGCCCTTGGTCCCGGCGCCGAGACCGCAGTCCTTCATGGCCTTCTGCATCTTCTCCTTGGTCATGTCGCCGCCGATGGTGATGCCCGCGGCGTCCTCGCCGGACTTGGGCTCGGAGATCTTCATGCCGTGCTTGCGCAGGCACTCGCGCTCCTTGAACCGCTTGTCGGCGTCGGCGCCCTTCCCGCCGTCGGCGCCGCTGCCCGAGCCGCTCGCCTCGCTGTCGCCGTCGGAGCCGCCGGAGCAGGCGCCGGCGAACAGGGCGAGGGCGGCGAATCCTGATGCGAGCACCGCTGAGCGGGTGCGGTTCCTCATGACGTGGCTCATGGCGTGGCTTCCCTTCACGTGGGGCGTGCGTGACGGCCACAGACTGGCGGGAAGCGGGGTTTCGTTTCTCTCAACGGGGACGCTTACACCGACGAAAGGTCACTCTCCGGTACACAGGGCGGCATGCGCGTACTGCTGGTGGAGGACGAGGACTTCCTGGCCGAGATGATCGCCGAGGGGCTGCGGCGCGACGCGGTGGCCGTCGACATCGCGTCCGACGGCCTGACCGCACTGCGCAAACTGCAGCTCGGGGAGTACGACGTGGTGATCCTGGACCGCGATCTGCCGGGTGTGCACGGCGACGAGGTGTGCCGCCGCGTCGTGCGCCAGGGGCTGCTCACCCGGGTCCTGATGCTGACGGCCTCGGGCACGGTGCGTGACCGGGTGGCGGGGCTCGGCCTCGGCGCCGACGACTACCTCACCAAACCGTTCGCGTACGACGAGCTGCTGGCCCGCGTCCTCGCGCTCGGCCGCCGCACCCGGCCCGCGCTGCCCCCCGTGATCGAACGGGCCGGGCTCGTCCTGGACACCGCGCGCCGCCAGGCCAGCCGCGACGGGCGCCATCTGGCGCTGTCCCGCAAGGAGTTCGCGGTCCTCGAAACGCTGCTGCGGGCGGACGGCGCGGTGGTCAGCGGCGAGGACCTGATCGAACAGGTCTGGGAGGAGGACACCAGCTACCGCACCAACGCGGTCCGGGTCACCCTCTCCAAGCTCCGCGCGAAACTGGGTGAGCCGACGGTGGTGGAGACGGTGCCGGGCGCCGGGTACCGGATCACGGGGCGGTCCCTGTGAGGCCGGGGAAGCGGGCCGGGCGCCGCGGGCGGCTGCCCTCGCTGGGGATGAGCAGCGAGCGCTCCCGGCTCACCGCGCTGTACGGCGGGCTGCTCGTGCTCGCGGGGGCGCTCCTGACCGGCGTGGTGTACCTGCTCGTGCAGCAGGGCCTGTACGCGTCGATCAGCACGGCGGTGACCACCGCGGTGCCGCGCGAGCCCGTGCCGCCGTGGGCGTCGGCCACCGCGCCGCTCTCCACCGTGGTGCCCGCCAGGCCGGCGAAGGCCCTGGCGGGGCGGGCCACCGCCGACGACCTCGAAGGCATCGCCGTCACGAAGATCAGCGACCTGGCGGGCGAGGCCGCGCTCAACCGCCTCCTGACCGTCTCCGTGATCGTCTTCGCCGCGTACGCCGTGGTGTCGATCGCCCTCGCCTGGTGGATGGCGGGCCGGGTGCTGCGCCCCGTCTCGGTGATCACCGGCACCGCGCGGCGCCTCTCGGGCGCCAATCTGCACGAGCGGATCGCCCTGGACGCCCCGCAGGGCGAGCTGAAGCGCCTGGCCGACACCTTCGACGAGATGCTGGACCGGATAGAGCGCCTGGTCGGCGCGCAGCAGCGGTTCGCGGCCAACGCGGCGCACGAGTTGCGCACGCCGCTCGCCGTGCAGCGGGCGGCCGCCGAGATCGGTCTCGCCGGTGAGCCCGACGCGGAGCGGGTGGCGATGATCCGCAAGAAGCTGATCTCCGTGGCGGACGACAGCGAGGAGCTGATCGAGGGGCTGCTGCTGCTCGCCGCCTCCGAGCAGGGCCTGGAGCGGCGCGAGCCCGTCGCCCTGGACGTCCTGGCCCACGCGGTCACGGACGGCCTTTCCGAAGCGGCCACCGAACGGGACGTCACCGTGACGGTACGGGCCGAGCCGCTGACGGTGGAGGGCGACGGCGTACTCCTGGACCGCCTCGTCCACAACCTGGTGGCGAACGCGGTGCGCTACAACGTCCCGGGCGGCCGGGTCACCGTCCGGACCGACCCGGACGGCACCCTGGAGATCACCAACACGGGCCCCGAGGTCCCCCCGGAAACGGTCCCCCACCTCTTCGAACCCTTCCACCGCCTCCACGAACGCACCCACGCACGAGGAGAGGGCGCGGGCCTGGGCCTGTCGATCGTCTCAGCGATCGCAAGAGCACACGAAGCGGAGGTAACGGCGAAGCCGAACGGCTCGGGGGGCGGCTTGACGATCCGGGTCAGCTTCGCGCGGTAGGGGGCGTCGAGGGGTGCGGGGAATGGGCGCCGTCGTCTGGGGGCGCGGGAGACGCCGCGGCCTTCTGGGCGCGCGAGGGAACGGGCGCGGTCGTCCGGGTGCGGGGGACGGCGCGGTCTTCTAGGCGCGCGGGGAACGGCGGGGTCTCTCTAGGGGCGCGGGGAACTGCGCAATCTTGAAGGCGCACGGAGAGCGGCGGGATCCGTCCAGGGGCGCGGGGAACTGCGCGATCTTGTAGGCGCGCGAGGAACGGCGCGGTCCGTTCCAGGGGCGCGGGGAACGGCGCAGTCCTTTAGGGGCGCGGGGAACTGCGCGACCAGCCACGACGCGCCCGCGGGGACCGGCGCGCCCAGCCACGACGCACCCACCCCCGCCCAAGCCAAGCGCAGCTCATCGCAGCGAGGGCTCAACGACGGTAAAAGATCCGATCCCCGTACTCCTCGAACACCCGCCCATTCCAGTCATGCCCACCATCCACATTCGCCGACCGAAGCAACGGCGGCTGCACCCCACGAGCGACGAGCTCCTCGACGGCCGCGGCCATCATCGACTGCATCAGCGCGTTGGTGACCACACTGGACGCGGGCGCGAACGGCGCGTCGACCCCGTCGACGGCGAGCTCCGCGTCCCCCACCGCGATCTTGGAGTCGATCACGACGTCGCAGTGGTCCTTGAGGAAGCTCCCCGAGACGTGCCGCGACCGGGTCTCGGTGGCGTACGCCACCGAGGTGACGCCGATGACCTTCAGACCGAGGGCGCGCGCGTTCATCGCCATCTCCACCGGCAGCGAGTTCCTGCCGGAGAGCGAGATGATCACGAGTACGTCGCCGGGGCGGGCCGGCGAGGAGTCGAGGACGGCGCCCGCGAGCCCGTTGACCCGCTCCAGGGCGGAGCCGAGCGTGGCGGGCATGACGTCGACGCCGACGACGCCCGGCACGGCGAGCAGGTTCATCAGGGCGAGGCCGCCCGCGCGGTAGACGACGTCCTGCGCGGCCAGCGAGGAGTGCCCGGCGCCGAAGGCGAAGAGCCGTCCGCCGTCCTCGACGGCGTCGGCGAGCACGGCGCCCGCGTCGGCGACGTTCCGGGACTCCTCGTCGCGGACGCGCTGGAGTAGCCCGATGGCGGCGTCGAAGTACTGTGCGGCCAGTTTGCTCTCGCTCTTGGAGCTCATTCGCATCACGTTGCGGTCTGGACCTGTGCCCTGTCAACACTGTCCCAGGCCCGCCAGCGGCGGGAATTCCACCGGCGCGGCACGGTTGTCAGTGGTATGCGTCAGAATTGAGGGCAGGGCCAGCGCACGAGCGAATTCTGAGGGGCACCCATGTCGGGGCTGATTGACACCACTGAGATGTATTTGCGCACCATCCTCGAACTGGAGGAGGAAGGTGTGGTCCCCATGCGCGCCCGGATCGCCGAGCGGCTGGACCAGAGCGGACCGACGGTGAGCCAGACCGTGGCGCGCATGGAGCGCGACGGCCTGGTGGCGGTCGCGAGCGACCGTCACCTGGAGCTCACGGAGGAGGGCCGCCGCCTGGCCACCCGCGTGATGCGCAAGCACCGCCTCGCGGAGTGCCTGCTCGTCGACGTGATCGGGCTGGAGTGGGAGCAGGTGCACGCCGAGGCGTGCCGATGGGAGCACGTGATGAGCGAGGCGGTCGAGCGCCGCGTCCTGGAGCTGCTCCGCCACCCCACCGAGTCGCCGTACGGCAATCCGATCCCGGGCCTGGAGGAGCTGGGCGAGAAGGACGGCGCGGACCCGTTCCTCGACGAGGGCATGGTCTCGCTGACGGATCTCGATCCGGGCACCGAGGGCAAGACCGTCGTCGTCCGCAGGATCGGTGAGCCGATCCAGACGGACGCGCAGCTGATGTACACGCTGCGGCGCGCGGGCGTGCAGCCCGGCTCCGTGGTGAGCGTGACGGAGTCCGCGGGCGGTGTGCTCGTGGGCAGCAGCGGTGAGGCCGCGGAGCTGGCCTCGGAGATCGCTTCGCACGTCTTCGTCGCCAAGCGCTGAGCGTTCCGCATCGGGCGGCGGTCGCCGTACGTTGGGGCGTACGTCGCCGGATGCGGGCACTGAGGTCAACTTCCGTTACGGAAGGGGAAGTTGGCGGTCTCCCGGAATCTCCACGAGATCTATCGGAGTCCAAGATTCAGTGTGCGGAATCGCAGCGCCCGAGCGTTTTGCGTGCAAGGCTGTCGCGAGAGGCATATGACCTGAGGGCTCTTGACCGCGTCGGCGCCAGGTCTGGCCGTGCGGCCGGAGAGGGGGCAGGAGGATGTGCCCGTCTGGTGAGCGCGTACGTCCGCCCGGTGGGCGGTCCCGTACCACCCGCGGACCAGCAGAGGGCCCCGGCGCCCTTGAGCGCCGGGGCCTGTCCTCCCCTGTGCTGACCTGGAGCCCCGAGCTCTCAAGGTCATTCCCCTCGGACCGGTTTCCCCGAACGGCCCGCCCCCCGATGAAGATCTCCCCTCGGCAGCGGCGGCCAATCCTTGAGGCCGGTCACCCGAACGAGGGGTGTTATCGCCGATCCGGTCGCTTTCGAAAAGGAGTTCGATAGCGTGCGGGGGTGTGAGGCAGGACCAGGCGTGGATCCCGAGCGGAATCAAGGGGGGTGCCAGGAATCATGGTGCGGCGCATCGACGTGACGGGCGCGGGTGGCGTACGCCTCGCCGCCTGGGAGTACGCCGACCCTCCCAAGCTCAGGGAGGCCGAGTCCTCGCCCGGCGGGGTGCTGTTACTGCACGGCCTCATGGGCCGCGCCTCCCACTGGGCGGGCACCGCCCGCTGGCTCTCCGAGCGCCATCGCGCGGTCGCCCTCGACCAGCGCGGCCACGGACAGAGCGAGAAGCCCCCCGAGGGCCCCTACAGCCGCGACGCCTACGTGGACGACGCCGAGGCCGCCCTCGTCCAGCTCGGCCTCGCGCCCGCCGTGCTCATCGGCCACTCCATGGGCGCGCTCACCGCCTGGCAGCTCGCCGCGCGCCGGCCCGACCTCGTCCGGGGCCTGATCATCTGCGACATGCGGGCCTCCGCGCTCGGCGCCGCCTCGCAGCGCGAGTGGGCCGACTGGTTCAAGTCCTGGCCCGTGCCCTTCGCCACGCTCGCCGACGTACGGAAGTGGTTCGGCGAGGACGATCCCTGGGTGGAGCGCCCCAACCCCGCGCGCGGCGAGTTCTTCGCCGAGGTGATGGCCGAGGGCCCGGACGGCTGGCGGCCCGTCTTCGACCGCGCCCAGATGCTCAAGTCCCGCGAGACGTGGGTGCACGACGCGCACTGGGAGGAGCTGATCCAGGTCCGCTGCCCCACCCTGGTCGTCCGCGGCCTGGACGGCGAGCTGGGCCGCGCCGAGTCCCAGGAGATGGTCCGCGTGCTGCCCCGCGGGGAGTACGCGGAGGTGGCGGACGCGGGGCACCTGGTCCACTACGACCAGCCGGAGGCGTGGCGGGCGGCGATCGAACCGTTTCTGGACGGGGTCCTGACGGGGTAGCTGCGCCGTGCTTGAGCAGGGATTCGTGGCCTGCGGCCTACTCGTCCTCAAACGCCGGACGGGCTGAAAACCGTCGCCCTCGGCACCGGACGTGACATCACGGGCTCAGGCGCTCGATGCGCCAGCCGCCCCCGCCCTCCTCCGTGCGTGCGTACCTGAGGCGGTCGTGGAGGCGGTCTCTGCGGCCCTGCCAGAACTCCACCGCTGTCGGGGTCACCCGGAAGCCGCCCCAGTGCGGGGGGACCGGGACCTGTGCGCCCTCCGGGTAGCGTGCGGCCAAATCCGCGTAGGCGCGGTCCAGTTCGGCGCGTGAGGTGAGTACGGAGGACTGGGCGCTGGCCCAGGCGCCGAGCTGGGAGCCGTGCGGGCGGGTGCGGAAGTAGGCGACGGTCTCCTCGCGGCCCACCCGCGCCGCCGTGCCCGAGACGATGACCTGGCGGGCCATCGGGTGCCAGGGGAAGAGCAGCGAGACGTACGGGTTGGCGGCCAGCTCGCGGGCCTTGCGGGACTCGTAGTTGGTGAAGAAGACGAAGCCGCGCTCGTCGAAGCCCTTCAGGAGCACCGTGCGGGAGCTGGGCCTGCCCTCGGCGTCGGCCGTGGAGACGACCATCGCGTTGGGCTCGTGGACGGCGTCCACGTCGCGGGCCGCCTCCTTGAACCAGAGCGCGAACTGCTCCAGGGGATCGGCGGACAGACCCGCTTCGGCGAGCCCGCCGGTGACGTACTGCTCGCGCATGTCGGCCGGTTCAGGAACAGGGGAACGGGAGTCGGTCACGCGGTCATCCTGCCGTATACGAAGGGGCGCTCGACGGGGCGCACTGCGCCATGAAGAGGTGACGTGTGGCACTGAGTGCCGCATTCCATCGCCAAAGGTGGCACCGAGGTATATCGTCCTGCTGCCGAATCGGTTGGGTGACCACCAGCCTCACGGGGCATCACGGGAATGACCGTTCCGGACCGCGAGTCAGCGAAATTGACGCACACGACCGTGGAACCGGAGCGAAATTGCCCATTTTTGACACATGGTCACGAGCTGATCGCACCCCATCTCTCGAAACCATCTTGTCGAACACATCACGAGGAGCCGCCTGATGTCCGACTTCGTACCCGGACTTGAAGGAGTCGTCGCGTTCGAGACGGAGATCGCCGAACCGGACAAGGAGGGCGGCGCCCTCCGCTACCGGGGCGTCGACATCGAGGATCTGGTCGGCCACGTCTCCTTCGGGAACGTGTGGGGCCTGCTCGTCGACGGCGCCTTCAACCCCGGTCTGCCGCCGGCCGAGCCCTTCCCCATCCCGGTGCACTCCGGTGACATCCGGGTCGACGTCCAGTCCGCGCTCGCCATGCTCGCGCCCGTCTGGGGGCTGCGCCCGCTGCTCGACATCAGCGAGCAGCAGGCCCGCGACGACCTGGCCCGCGCCGCCGTCATGGCCCTTTCGTACGTCGCCCAGTCCGCCCGCGGCCAGGGCCTGCCGATGGTCCCGCAGCGCGAGATCGACAAGGCGGAGACCGTCGTCGAGCGCTTCATGAAGCGGTGGCGCGGCGAGCCCGACCCCAAGCACGTGCAGGCCGTCGACGCGTACTGGACCTCGGCCGCCGAGCACGGCATGAACGCCTCCACGTTCACCGCCCGCGTCATCGCCTCGACCGGCGCGGACGTGGCGGCGGCGCTCAGCGGGGCCGTCGGCGCGATGTCCGGGCCGCTGCACGGCGGGGCGCCGTCCCGCGTCCTCGGCATGATCGAGGAGATCGAGCGGACCGGGGACGCGGTCGCCTACGTCAAGCAGGCGCTGGACAAGGGTGAGCGCCTGATGGGCTTCGGGCACCGGGTGTACCGGGCCGAGGACCCGCGCGCGCGGGTGCTGCGCCGTACGGCCCGTGAGCTGGGCGCGCCCCGCTTCGAGGTCGCCGAGGCGCTGGAGAAGGCGGCCCTGGACGAGCTGCACGCCCGCAGGCCCGACCGTGTCCTCGCCACCAACGTGGAGTTCTGGGCGGCGATCGTCCTCGACTTCGCCGAGGTGCCGGCGCACATGTTCACGTCGATGTTCACGTGCGCACGTACGGCGGGGTGGTCGGCGCACATCCTCGAACAGAAGCGGACGGGTCGGCTTGTCCGCCCCTCGGCCCACTACGTGGGCCCTGCCTCCCGTGTGCCTCAGGCGATCGAGGGCTTTGACGAGATCGCGCGCTGAGCCGCGCGTAGGTAGTCCCGTCGGCTGGCGGAAGGGCCCGGCCACTCCTCGAAGTGACCGGGCCCTTTCGCATCCTCGTCTCCACCCCGGTCCTCGCCCCTACTCAGGGGCGCGGCTGTAACGCTCCAGGACCGCTTTACCGGTAGAAGGATCCATGAGCCGCAGCTCCCACGGTCCGGTGTTCACATCGAAGTCCTTCCCGAACCCGACCCACTTACCGGCCATCCTGCGCCCGGTCGGCTCCACCAGCAGCTGGACGGCCCCGTGATACCGGGCTCCCTGGTAGTAGCCACCAGGGGCCGTCTGCTCCATCCACGATCCGGTGACGACGGACTGGTCCACCGTCAGGTCGATGGAGAGCGGACTGTCCGGATTGCTGGACGCTCCCGGAAGACTCCGCACCGTGAGCCGGTTGCCGGACTGCACCAGCACGACCGCTTGCTGGCTTCGTTGGAATCTCCCATCTCCTCACCTGCCCGGCGCAGGGCGCGGGCCAGATCCTCTTGGCTCATGCACATGCCGATACGGACGGCGCGCAAGGTGTCGTTCGGCTCCGCGACCGTGGCTGTCATGTGATTCACGCTAGACCGGCATCCACTGCGTCTACCTGCACACCAAGGACGCCGCAGCGCTCTTCGACCGCATCGCGGGCAGGTTCCTGCACCACAACCCGCACCCCGAGAGGGGGGCTCGTCCTGCTGGCTCGCTGATCTGTACGAAGTCCGCGATGCATGACGCGGGCTTCGTCGTCGAGGACACGTATGGGGCGCACATCGAAGGCAGGGTCTCGCAGTGCGACTCCGACGACGGACGTCCCTACTAGGAGCCGCGCCGGACCGGCCCTCGCGCTGAGGGCCGGTCTGCGGCCTCCATTTTCCCGCCTCCCGTCTCTCGATTCCCCGATTCCCCCCCCAGGAAGGGCAGCAATGGCTGACACACTCACGGAGTTGCCGCTAGAGGTCGAAGCGGTCGTGCGGCCGAGGGCCGTTCTCGCCCCCGCCCGCGAGGCAGCCGTCCTGCATGCCCTGGGGAGACCGCACATCGCCTACGGCCCATGGGACCGAGGCACGTTCAGCGTGCAGCCCTGGTACGACGGAGTCGCCCTTTGGCCTCTCTGGGAGTACCGCAGGAAGGGCGCCCAGACGCCCATCGACTACGAAATCGCGGCTCAGTGCGCGGAAGCCCTCGACCGGCTCCACAGTGACGGCTGGGTCCATGGCGACATGCAACCCGCCCACCTGATCGTGGACGGCGGCAGCGTCCACCTCATCGACCTCGCGTTCGCACACGGCGGCTCCGTCAACTCCCGCTACGACTTTCCGTATCCGGGCTGCCTCGTCCACTACGAGGCCCCCGAGATCTCCCGCGCCGTGCTGGCCACCGGCACGGCCACGCCGTCCCCAGCGGCCGACGTGTACGCCCTGGGGGCCTCCCTGCTGATCTCTGCCACTGGCATCAGGGCGATGGAGTACCCGGACCATGCGGAGCGCGAGGAACAGCGGCAGGCCATCGTCGACAACAAGCGACGCCCGTTCGACCTGCCGGTGCCCTTCGGCGGCATGATCGACCGGATGCTGAGCTACGAGCCATGCGACCGTCCGGCTCTCTCGGAGGTGGCGGCGGCTTTCCGCACAGCGACGACGTGGAAAGAGCCCACCAGGTGACCCGTCCGGTCCGCGCTCGGCGCCGGGTTGGCGCCCAGCAGCCGGTGGCGTGAGGGCACGCCGGGAGGGGGCGGGCGGGTGGGACGGGGCGTCGGCGCTGCGGGGCCGAGGGCGGGGCTCCGAGGCATTGCCCGGGTGGAGGCGAGGCTCTAGAGGGCCGATTCCACCAGCACCGTCCACTGCGCCACCACCCGCTCCCTGCGCGCCCCGTCGTCCGTCAGCAGGTTCGCGAGCCCGAGGCCCCGCGCCATGTCCAGCAGCCCCTGGATCGTCTCCCTGACTCCCGCGCGGGACTCGTCCGCGTGCAGGAGTTCCACGGCGATGCGGTGCGTCTCGCGGCCGACGCGGGATTCGAGTTCCGTGACGCGCGAGCCCAGTTGGGGCTCGTTGGACGCGGCGACCCACAGATGGAGCGCCGCGCGGAAGAGCGGGCCCGTGTAGAGGTCGACGAGCGCCGCGACCACCGCCGCCCTGTCCTGCGCCCGCAGCCCCCGCAACGCGGTGGAGCGCTGCTCGGCGACGTACTCCACGGCCGCCGTGAAGAGGTCCTCCCGGGTCGGGAAGTGGTGCTGGGCCGCGCCCCGCGAGACGCCCGCGCGCTCGGCCACCACGGAGACCGTCGAGCCCGCCCAGCCGTGCTCGGCGAGACAGGCCACCGCGGCCTCCAGGAGCTTCTGGCGCGTGGCGCGGCTGCGGTCCTGCTTGGGCGCGCGGTCGGCGGCGGTCACAACGCCCATGGGCGCTCCCGTCGTTCGAAGAACGCCGCCATCCCCTCCCGGGCCTCGGCGGAGCCGAAGAGCCGCGCGGACAGGGCGATGAGGGCGTCCGAGTGGTCGTCGAATGCGTCGAGCACCTTAGCCGTGAGCAGCTTCTTCGTCTCGGCCAGGGCACCGGGCGCCGCCGCCCGCACCCCGTCGAGCAGGGCCTGGACCGTACTGTCGGGGTCGTCCGCGTACGCCGTGACGAGGCCGATCCGCGCCGCCTCCGCGCCGTCGAAGCGCTCCCCCGTGAGGTAGTAGCGGGACGCGGCGCTCGGGTCGACGCGGGGCAGCAGCGGCATGGAGATCACGGCGGGCGCGACGCCGATGTGCACCTCGCTGAACGCGAAGGTGGAGCCGGGTCCCGCGACCGCCAGGTCGCAGGCGCCCAGGAGGCCGAGCCCGCCCGCCCGTACGTGTCCCGTCACCCGGGCGACGACCGGTTTCGGCAGCTCGACGAGTTGCCGGAGCAGCGCCACGAAGGCGGCGGGGTCCGGCGGGTCCTTGAGGTCGGCGCCCGCGCAGAACGTCGTCCCGGTGTGGGTGAGCAGGATCGCGCGGGTGCCGGGGTCCTCGCCGAGGCGGCCGAGCGTCCCGGCGAGCGCGCCGAGCAGGTCCGCCGAGATCGCGTTGCGCCGCTCGGGCAGGTCGAGGGTGACGGTGGGCACGCCGCGCACCGGCGAGGAGACGGACACGCTCATGCAGGGGCTCCTCAGTAGGACTTGGGCAGGCCGAGCGTCTGGTGGGAGACGTAGTTGAGGATCATCTCCCTGCTGACCGGCGCGATCCTGGCCACCCGCGCGGCCACGATCAGCGAGGCGAGCCCGAACTCCTTGGTGAGTCCGTTGCCGCCGAGCGTGTGCACGGCCTGGTCGACGGCCTTCACACAGGCGTCGGCCGCGGCGAGCTTGGCCATGTTGGCGGCCTCTCCCGCGCCGGCGTCGTCGCCCTCGTCGTAGAGCCTGGCGGCCTTCTGCGTCATCAGGCGGGCGAGTTCGATCTCGATGTGGCACTGGGCGAGCGGGTGCGCGATGGCCTGGTGGGCGCCGATGGGGGCCTTCCAGACGGTGCGTTCCTTGGCGTACTCGGTGGCGCGGCCCAGCGCGTAGCGGGCCATGCCGAGGGCGAAGGCGGCGGTCATGACGCGTTCGGGGTTCAGGCCGGCGAAGAGCTGGAGCAGGCCCGCGTCCTCGTCGCCGACGAGCGCGTCGGCGGGCAGCCGCACGTCGTCGAGGGTCAGCTCGAACTGCTTCTCCGGGGCCTGGAGTTCCATGTCGATCTGCCGCCGCTGGAAGCCGTCGGCGTCGCGCGGGACGATGAACAGGCACGGCTTGAGGTTGCCGGTCCGCGCGTCGGAGGTGCGGCCGACGATCAGCGTGGCGTCGGCGATGTCCACGCCGGAGATGAAGACCTTGCGGCCGGTCAGGAGCCAGTCGCCGGAGTCGGGGTCGCGGCGGGCCGTGGTGGTGATGCGGTGCGAGTTGGAGCCCGCGTCCGGTTCGGTGATGCCGAAGGCCATCGTGCGGGAGCCGTCGGCGAGGCCCGGCAGCCACTCCCGCTTCTGCGCCTCGGTACCGAAGCGGGCGATGACCGTGCCGCAGATCGCCGGTGAGACGACCATCATCAGGAGCGGGCAGCCCGCGGCGCCCAACTCCTCAAGCACGATGGAGAGTTCGGCGATGCCGCCGCCTCCGCCGCCGTACTCCTCGGGCAGGTTCACGCCCAGGTAGCCGAGCCCCGCGGCGTCCGCCCACAGCTCGTCGGGGTGGCCGTCCTCCTGGACGACGCGGGTCATGTACGTACGGCCGTAGCGCTTGCCGAGGGCCGCGACGGCGGCGCGCAGGGCCTGGTGTTCCTCGGTCTCCAGGACGACGCTGCGAGAGGCGGTGCTGCGAGCGGTGCTCATACGGACTCTTCCTCCTGTACGACGGCGAGCAGCGCGCCGACCTCGACCTGATGGCCGGGGACGGCGTGCAGGACGGTGAGCGTGCCGGAGGCGGGAGCGGAGATCCGGTGCTCCATCTTCATGGCCTCCAGCCAGACGAGGGGCTGCCCGGCGGTGACGCGCGTGCCCTCGGCGAGCCCTTCGGCGACGCGGACGACGGTGCCGGGCATCGGGGCGAGCAGCGAGCCGGGCTCGCGGCGCGCGGTGGGCTCGGGGAGCAGGGGCAGCGCGGTGAGGACGGTGACGCCCCGGGGCGTGCCGACGTGGACGCGATCGTCGCCGTACCGGTCGACCGTGAACTCCCTCCGTACGCCGTCGACTTCGAGCACCACGCGGCCCGACGTCACGGTGACCACGCGCACCCCTTCGGCGGTCAGGCCGTCCCGGGTGTGCTCGTAGCGGACCTCGTGCTCGGCGCCGCCGGGTTCGGCGCGGTAGCGCTTGACGCTCGGCTGCGAGCGGAGGTTGCGCCAGCCGCCGAACCGGGAGCGGCCGTGCGCGTCGGCGAGCGCGGCGGCCAGCGGGGCGTGCGGTTCGGGCGCGGCGGCCGTGAGGCCGGCGAGGTGCCGGTCGTAGAAGCCGGTGTCCATCCTGGCGGCGGTGAACTCCGGGTGGCGCAGGGAGCGTACGAGCAGGTCGCGATTTGTCACCGGGCCGTGCACCGCCGCCCGTTCCAGGGCCCCGGCGAGCTTGCGCACGGCCTCGGCGCGGGTGGGGGCGTGCGCGACGGCCTTGGCGAGCATGGCGTCGTAGTGCACGCCGATGGTGTCGCCCGCCGCGTACCCGGTGTCCAGGCGCACCCCGGGCACGGTCAGGCGGTGCAGCGTGCCGGTCTGCGGGGTCCAGTCCGCCGCCGGGTCCTCGGCGTACAGGCGGGCCTCGACGGCGTGCCCGTGCGCGGTGGGCGGCTCCCCCTCCAGCGGGCGCCCCTCGGCGATCCGGATCTGCAACGCCACCAGGTCGATCCCGAACACCGCCTCGGTGACGGGGTGTTCGACCTGGAGGCGGGTGTTCATCTCCAGGAAGTGCGCGCGGCCGCCCGCCACGAGGAACTCCACGGTGCCCGCGCCCCGGTACTCCGTGACCCGCGCGGCCCGCACGGCCTGCGCGTGCAGCTCGTCGACCAGCGCCGGGGGCAGCCCCGGCGCGGGCGACTCCTCCACGACCTTCTGGTGGCGGCGCTGGAGCGTGCAGTCACGGGTGCCGAGCGGCCACACCGCGCCGTGCGCGTCCGCCATGATCTGCACCTCGACGTGCCTGCCGCCCTCGACGAACGGCTCGACGAAGACCTCGCCGTCCCCGAACGCGCTCGCCGCCTCCGCCCGCGCGGCCGCCAACTCCCCTTCCAGCGCGGCCAGTTCCCGTACGACGCGCATCCCGCGCCCGCCGCCGCCCGCGGCCGCCTTCACCAGGACCGGCAGATCGGCCTCGGTGACCTCCTTGAGCGGCTCGACGCCCATCAGCTCCTTGGCGCGCGTCTTGGACGCCATCGCCTCGATCGCCTCGGGCGGCGGCCCGATCCAGACCAGTCCGGCGGCCAGGACGGCGCGCGCGAAGTCCGCGTTCTCGGAGAGGAAGCCGTAGCCGGGGTGCACGGCGTCCGCGCCCGCCGCCCGCGCGGCCCGCACGATCAGCTCGCCGCGCAGATACGTGTCGGCGGGCGCCGCGCCCGGCAGCCGTACGGCCGCGTCCGCCTCCCGTACGTGCAGGGCGTCCGCGTCGGCGTCCGAGTGCACGGCGACCGTGGAGATGCCCAGCTCCCGGCAGGTACGGAAGACCCGGCAGGCGATCTCGCCCCGGTTGGCCACCAACAGCGTGGAAATCATGGGGAGTTCCTCAGAGGTCATGGGGTTCCTCACATCCGGAAGACGCCGAAGCCGCCGCGCGCGCCCTCGTAGGGGGCCGTGTGGATCGCGGAGAGGCACAGGCCGAGGACGGTGCGGGTGTCGCGCGGGTCGATGACCCCGTCGTCGTAGAGCCGCCCGGACAGGAACATCGGCAGCGACTCGGACTCGATCTGCTGCTCCACCATGGCGCGCAGCGCGGCGTCCGCCTCGTCGTCGTAGGGCTGCCCCTTCGCGGCCGCCGACTGCCGGGCGACGATGGAGAGGACGCCGGCGAGCTGCTGCGGCCCCATCACCGCGGACTTGGCGCTCGGCCAGGCGAACAGGAAGCGCGGGTCGTAGGCGCGCCCGCACATGCCGTAGTGCCCCGCGCCGTAGGAGGCGCCCATGAGGACGGACAGGTGCGGCACCCGCGAGTTGCTGACCGCGTTGATCATCATCGCGCCGTGCTTGATGATGCCGCCCTGCTCGTACTCCTTGCCGACCATGTATCCGGTGGTGTTGTGCAGGAAGAGCAGCGGGATGTCCCGCTGATTGGCCAGTTGGATGAACTGGGCGGCCTTCTGCGACTCCTCGCTGAACAGCACGCCCTGCGCGTTGGCGAGGATCCCGAGGGGGTGGCCGTGCAGCGCGGCCCATCCGGTGGTCAGGCTCGGCCCGTACAGCGGCTTGAACTCGTCGAAGTCCGAGCCGTCGACGATCCGCGCGATCACCTCGCGCGGGTCGAAGGGCCTCTTCAGGTCGCCGGGGACGATGCCGAGCAGCTCGTCCTGCGCGTACTTCGGCGGCCGGACGGCGGCCGGGCCCGGATCGGCGTACGCCTTGCGCCAGTTGAGCCGTGACACGACCCTGCGGGCCTGGCGCAGCGCGTCGCGCTCGTCCTCGGCGAGGTAGTCGGCGAGGCCCGAGGTGCGGGCGTGCATCTCGGCGCCGCCGAGCGACTCGTCGTCGCTCTCCTCGCCGGTCGCCATCTTCACCAGCGGCGGCCCTCCGAGGAAGACCTTCGCGCGTTCCTTGACCATGATCACGTGGTCGCTCATGCCGGGCACGTACGCGCCGCCCGCCGTGGAGTTGCCGAAGACCACGGCGACCGTGGGGATGCCCGCCGCCGAGGACTGCGTGAGATGCTTGAACAGGGCACCTCCCGGGATGAAGATCTCCTTCTGGGAGGGCAGATCGGCCCCGCCGGACTCCACGAGGTGGATCGAGGGCAGCCGGTTGGCGTGCCCGATCTCGTGCGCGCGGAACGCCTTCTTCAGCGTCCACGGATTGCTCGCGCCGCCGCGCACGGTCGGGTCGTTGGCGGTGATCAGGCACTCGACGCCCTCGACGACGCCGATGCCGGTGACCATCGAGGCGCCGACCGGATAGTCACTGCCCCAGGCGGCCAGCGGCGACAGCTCCAGGAACGGCGTGTCCGGATCGAGCAGCAGCTCGATCCGCTCGCGGGCCAGCAACTTGCCGCGCTTGTAGTGGCGTTGGACGTACTTCTCACCGCCGCCCGCGAGGGCCTTGGCCTGCTCGGTGCCGAGCTCGTCGAGCCTGGCCAGCATGGCCTCGCGGTGCTCGGCGTACTCGGCGCTCGCGGGGTCGAGCGCGGAGGCGAGGACGGTCACAGGAGTACCTCCGGTATGTCCAGGTGGCGGGCGCGCAGCCACTCCCCCAGGCCCTTGGCCTGCGGATCGAAACGGGCCTGCGCGGCGACGCCCTCGCCGAGCAGTCCCGCCACGACGAAGTTCAGCGCGCGCAGATTGGGCAGATCGTGCCGGGTGATCGTCAAGTCAGCTGTCTCCGGCAGCAGTTGACGCAACTTGTCGACGGTGAGCTCGTGCGCGAGCCACCGCCACGCCTCGTCGGTCCGCACCCAGACCCCGAGGTTGGCGTCGCCGCCCTTGTCACCGCTGCGGGCGCCCGCGATCAGGCCGAGGGGGGCGGGGCGGGTGGGGCCTGGGGGGAGCGGGGGTGGGAGGGGCGGTGGGGTGGGGGCCTTCGGTACGGGGAGGTCGCCCGTGTCACCTGTAGCGCGCGAGTCGTTGGCCTCACGCGCGCCGCCCGCCGCGACGGGCCTGCGTTCGCCGCTCGGCAGGACCGCCACGTGGGGCACCTCGTCCCGCTCCACGTACGCCGCCTCGAACACCCCGTACGGCGCGCCCTTGCCCGGCGGCGCCGTCACGTGGAAGCCGGGGATGCTGCCGAGCGCCAGCTCGATCGCGGCGCCGCTGAGCGCCCGGCCGACCGCATCCGCGTCCGCGTCACGCACGACGAGTCGCAACAGGGCGCTCGCCGTCTCTTCCGTCGCCGCGTCCGGCCGATCCGTCCGTGAGAGGTCCCAAGTGACCGCCTCCGGGCGGCACTTCCCCCTTCCGAACGCGTCTTCCAACTGCGCCCGCACCAGCGCCGCCTTGGCCTCGATGTCGAGGCCGGTCAGCACGAACACCACTTCGTTGCGGAAGCCGCCGAGACGGTTCAGGCCCACCTTGAGCGTCGGCGGCGGCGCCTCGCCCCGTACGCCCGACACGCGCACGCGGTCCCTGCCCTCCTGCGCCAGACGCACCGTGTCGAGGCGCGCCGTCACGTCCGGGCCCGCGTACCGCGCCCCCTGCGTCTCGTACAGCAGCTGCGCGGTGACCGTCCCGACGTCCACGAACCCGCCCGTGCCGTCGTGCTTCGTGATGACCGCCGAGCCGTCCTCGTGGATCTCCGCGAGGGGAAAGCCGGGGCGGCGCAGCTCGCGGGGGTCCCGCTCCGCGAAGAACGCGTAGTTGCCTCCCGTGGCCTGGGTCCCGCACTCCAGGACGTGGCCCGCCACCACCGCGCCCGCCAGCCTGTCGTGGTCCTCCGGCGACCAGCCGAAGTGCGCGGCGGCCGGGCCCGTGACGAGCGCCGCGTCCGTGACGCGGCCCGTCACCACGATGTCCGCGCCCGCCCGCAGGCACTCCGTGATGCCGGCTCCGCCGAGGTAGGCGTTGGCGGTGAGCGCGGTGGGGTGACGGGCGGCGAGGTCGTCCCCCGTCACGTACGCGACGGTGGCGGGGATGCCGAGTCGCTCCGCCAACTCCCTTGTCGCCGACGCCAGTCCGGCCGGGTTGAGGCCCCCCGCGTTGGTCACGATGCGTACGCCCCGCTCGTGCGCGAGCCCGAGGCACTCCTCCAGCTGGCGCAGGAACGTCTTCGCGTAGCCGCGTCCGGGGTCCTTGAGGCGGTCCCTGCCGAGGATCAGCATGGTCAGCTCGGCGAGGTAGTCGCCGGTGAGGACGTCCAGGGGGCCGTCGGTGAGCATCTCTCGCATGGCGTCGAAGCGGTCGCCGTAGAAGCCGGAGGCGTTGCCGATGCGGAGGGGCGCGGGGGTCATCGGGCTCCCCCGCGCGGGGCGCGGCCCTTGCCCGGCGGGCCCGCGAAGGCCTGCGCGATGTCCAGCCAGCGGTCCGCGTCGGGGCCTTCGGCCCGTACTTCGAGGTCCGCGCGGTGGGCCCTTCGGGTGACGAGGAGGCAGAAGTCCAGGGCGGGCCCTGTGACGCGCTGCGGTGCGTCCTCGGGCCCGTACGCCCAGGTCTCCCCGCCCCCCGGCGAGGTCACCTCCACGCGGAACTCCGCTTTCGGTGCTGGTAGTTGCCGTACCGCATACGCGAAGTCACGCGCCCGTACGCCGATGTGGACCACGTGCCGGAGCCGGTCGGTGGGCTCGCGCGTCACGCCCAGCGCGTCGGCGATGTCCTGGCCGTGGGCCCAGGTCTCCATGAGGCGGGCGGTGGCCATGGAGGGGGCGGCCATGGGTGGCCCGTACCAGGGGATGCGGGTGCCGGCGGGGGCCGCACTGAGGACGCGCCAGAGGTCGTCGCGGGCGGTGCGCCAGTGGGCGAGGAGGGTGGCCGGGGGCAGGGCGGCGCCTTCCTCGGCGCCGTCGTCCACGAAGGTGTCGGGGGCGGCGGCGGCCTTGGCGACTTCGTCGCCGAAGGCGGTGGGGTCGGTGGCGGCGAGGAGGGCGGCGTGGTCGGTCCAGGCGAGATGAGCGACCTGGTGCGCGACGGTCCAGCCGGGGGCGGGGGTTTCCAGGGCCCACTGTTCGTGGGCCAACTCCCTGACGAGCCGGTCGAGTTCCTCACTCTCGTGACGCAAGTCGCGGAACACGGAAAGAACTTCGGACACGGGGCGCTCCCCTCGGGGCACGGTGACGTGCCAGGGAGCATGCCAGCGCGCCGGGAAACAAGCAAGCGTGCTTGCATGAGTTTTGGCGGGGGTGGGGGTGGGGGTGGGGCGGGGTTGGTCTGCTCCTGGGGGTCGCGTGGGTGTGTGGCTGGGGGTGGTTGCCGGTGCGGGCGCGTCGCTGGCCCGGTTGGGGTTGGTTTGCTGGTTTGGGCGGTGTGGGGCTGGGGCGGGTGCGCGGGCTTCGTCTGTGGGGCGGGGCCGCGGGGGTATGTGCGTACTCGCCATCCCGGGGCGGGGGCTAATGGGTTTGCTTCCTTGCCTCGGTGTCCACTGTGCTCCGTTCGCACATACCCCCACGTCCCCTCAGGACGGCTGCGCGACCGCGCCCCGGTGGGGGCCGACCTCCATACACCCGGACCGTGCCGCTGCCCCCGGTCCCGCCCGGTGTCCCACCGGCCCGCAGCCGCGAATCGGCCCGAGGGGACGCGGCGGTGTGCCGGGCCGGTCCCGCGGCCACGCCCCGGCGGGGGGGCAGCCCACACACCCGGACCGCGCCGCTGCCCCGGCCCGACTCGGCGCCGCCCCGGTCCGCAGTCGCGAGCGTGACCGGAGGGGACGTAGCGGTAGATCGGGCCGGTCCCGCGACCGCGCCCCGGTGGGGGGCGCCACACACACGTCCGGACAGCGTGACCGGAGAGGACGTGGCGGTAGGTCGAGCCGGTCCCGCGACCGCGCCCCGGTGCGGATTGCTTCCATACACCCCGGACTGCGCCGATGTCTTTAGTCCACCCGGTGTCCCACCGCCCCGCACCCGCGAGCGAGACCCGAGGGGACGCGGCGGTATGTCTGCCCGGAGCACAAGTGGCGGCGTACCGAGGTGCATGACGGTGGCCGCTCACCGGGATAGCGAGGACGGACATACCGCCGCGGCCCCGCCCCACGACGCACACCTGGCGCGACAGGAGCCACCGGCCCCTACTGGCCACCCATCGGCGCGGAGAAACGGGTGGGTGGGTGGGAAACGCCCCTACAGGGAGCGATCCGCGCCGAGCGGCTCCGGGAGCGGCGCCGGTGCCGGAGGCGCGACCCTCCCCCGCCGCCCCACCTGCGACCGCACCGCCCCCATGCTCGCCGCGATGACCAACGAGATCGCCAACGCCTCGGAGAGCGCCAGCGCCTGCCCGAGGATGAGGAAGCCCGCGATCGCCGCGATCGCCGGCTCCAGGCTCATCATGATCGCGAACGTGGACGCCGGCAGCCGCCGCAGCGCGAGGAGTTCGAGCGTGTAGGGCAGGACGGACGACATGACCGCCACCGCCGCACCGAGCGCGAGCACCTCGGGACGGACCAGCTTCGAGCCCGATTCCGCGAGGCCGAGCGGCAGGAAGAGGACCGCCGCCACGACCATGGCGAGCGCGAGCCCGTCGGCCTGCGGAAAGCGCCGTCCCGTACGCGCGCTGAAGACGATGTACGTCGCCCACATCGCACCCGCCCCGAGCGCGTACGCCACACCGGCCGGGTCGAGGCCGCTGAACCCGCCACCGCCGCCGAGCAGGAAGACGCCGCAGAGGGCGAGGCCCGCCCAGACGAAGTTGACCGCACGGCGGGAGGCGAAGACGGAGAGCGCGAGGGGGCCGAGGACTTCGAGGGTGACCGCGGGGCCCATCGGGATGCGGGCGACGGACTGGTAGAAGAGCCCGTTCATGCCCGCCATCGCGACGCCGAAGGCGACGACCGTGCCCCAGTCCGCCCGCGAGTGCCCGCGCAGCCGGGGCCGGCAGACGATGAGCAGGACGAGCGCGGCGAAGGCGAGGCGCAGGGCCACGATGCCGAGCGCCCCGGCCTTCGGCATGACGCTGACGGCGATCGCCCCGCCGAACTGCACGGAGACGCCGCCCGCGAGCACGAGCCCGACGGGCCCGAGCGCGGCCCGCCCACCGGCCGCCGTCTCCTGATCGGTACGCGACACGTTCGCTCCTGAGTGTTCCGTGTGGCCATGCGGCCGTATGGCCATGTGGCCGTGTGTTCCGTTCGGCGGATTTCTCCAGCAGGGCCGCCAGTTCACTGTCCTGGACCATACCGTCCAAGCCAATGCACTACGACAGGATTGTGAGGCCCTTTTGGTGCTGTACGCAAGACCTGTCCATATGGCGAAGGTACGGCGCGCCGCCCGGCGCGTGAAATGCCGATTGCGCTCCCGTTATGCTCCCCAGGCATGACAGTGGAGAGAGGAGCCGCCGGCCCCGGGACCGGCGGTCTGGAGCTCAGGCATCTGCGGTGTTTCCTCGCCGTCGCCGACGAAGGCAACATCACCCGCGCCGCCGCCCGCCTCCGCATCACCCAGCCCGCCGCCTCCCGCACCCTCGCCGCCCTTGAGGACGCCCTCGGCTCGCGCCTGGTGGACCGGTCCACGCACCATCTGACGCTCACCCCCGAAGGCCGCGCCTTCCGCGACAAGGCCGCCCTCGCCGTCGCCGCCTTCGAGGACGCCCTGGACGCCGGACGCTCCGTACGCCGCGCGCTGCGCCTCGGGCACGCCTGGTCGGCCGCGGGCGCGTACACCACGCCGCTGCTCAGGCGCTGGCGCGCGGCCCACCCCGACGTACCCCTGGAGCTGCTCCGCATCGACGACCGCACCGCCGGTCTCGCCCGTGGCGCGGTCGACGCCGCGCTGCTCCGCGGGCCGGTCGGCACCCCGGGGCTCGTCACGGAGCTGCTGCACACCGAGGCGCGGGTGGCCGCCGTGCCCGCCGACGGGCCGCTGGCCGGGCGGTGGCGGCTGGCCCTCGGGGACCTCGCGGATCAGCCGGTCGCGCTCAACACGGTGTCCGGTACGACCACGCCCGACCTGTGGCCCGCCGAGAACCGGCCCACCGCGATGATCACCGTCGCCAACACCGACGACTGGCTGGCCGCGATCGCCGCGTCCCGCGCGGTCGGTGTCACCACCACCGCGACCGCGGCCCTGCATCCGCACCCGGGCGTCGCCTACGTACCGCTGACGGACGCCCCGCCGGTCCCGGTGTTCCTGGCCCGTCGCGACGGGCCGCCGAGCCACCCGGCCCTGGGCGAACTGTGTGCCCTCGCGCACGAGATCACGGGTGGCGCGGGCGGCACGGGCGGCTAGCGCACCCGGCCGTACATGTTCGGGTTGTACCAGGCGAAGGACGAGACCCGGACGTTCTTGCCCGGCCGTGGCGCCTCCAGGTACTGGCCGCCGCCCAGGTAGATCGCCACGTGGTGGATGCCCGACGAACTCCCGTTGCTGCTCCAGAACACCAGGTCACCGCGGCGCAGTTCGCCCCGCGAGATGGACCGCGTCGCACGGTACTGCGCGTCGGCGACGCGCGGCAGGCTGACGCCCGCCTGCCGGTAGGCGGCCATCACCAGGCCCGAGCAGTCCCAGCCGTGCGGGCCGTTGCCGCCCCAGACGTAGGGGTCGCCGAGGTGCGCCATGGCGTACGAGATGGCCGCCTCCGTGCCGTGCCTGCTCGGGGTTCCCGATGAGGCGTGGCCCGAACCTCCCGGGCGGGGCGCGGGCTTCGACGCGTGGCCTCCGGAACGGCCCGTGTGGCGCTCGTACTTGTCCCGGTGGCTGGTCCAGTACCAGTGCCCGGCCTTCTTGTACCAGTACACGCGGTCCGTGGCGTCCCAGCCCTGCCGCCCCCGGAAGACGGGCTCGGACGTTGACGTCCGGTGGGACTGGGCTCGGGTCCTCCCAGCGCTCTGGTGAGTGGCCTGCTTGCCCGTCCGCGCCAGGTACTTGTCGTGGTGCGACGTCCAGCGCCACCAGCCGGTCGCGTCCTTGTACCAGTACTTCGAGCCGTCCCAGCCCGCGTGGCTCGGCGCGGGTTCGGCGGCCGCGGTGCCGGGAGCCGCGCCCACGAGCACGGCCGCTCCGACGGCGGCGACCAGCGCGCCGCGCACCCCGCAGCGCGGCCCCTCGGGCGCGGTGGACGGCGGCGCGGCGCAGTGGCCGCATCCGCAGTCGGCGGGTATCTCCTCGGTGAACCGGGGTGTCTGCACTTCGGCCTCTCTCGGTCGGTTCGCGGCGGCCCCCGCCCGTCCGCTCAGTGGGTGTCGACGGCGTTCCCCCGCGCCGTGTAGAAGGCCACCGTCAAGTCCTTGACCAGCGCCTTCCGTTCGTAGTCGTCGAGTGCGACGAGTCCCCGTTCGGTGAGGCGCCGCACGGTGTCGTCCACCGCGTCGAGCACCGAGGTCAGCACCGTGTCCCGGTGTTTGGCGTCGATGGCGGCGATCTGCCTGCGCTGCATCGCCGCCGCCACCTCGGGCGCGTACTCCACGCGGGTGGGCCGCGCCGAGAACACCTCGATGCCGACCGCCCTGCACTCCGCGGCCAGCGTGGCGCCGAGCGCGTCGCCGACCGCCTCGGCGTCCCGCAGCGTCGGCGCGTCGTCGGCGGGCTCGCGGAACGAGTCGGCGGGCAGCCGGGACACCACCCGCGCCGTCACCGCCTCCACCTGCTCGCGCAGATAGGCGAGGTGGTCGTCGACCGTGAGCAGCGCCCGCGCCGCGTCCTTGACCTGCCACACCACCAGGACGACCACCCGCAGTTCGACGCCCTGCGCGTCGACGGCCGTCATCGGTTCGCTGCGCCAGTGCCGCAGCCGTACGTCCACGCGGCGCCGCAGCATCAGCGGGCTGATCCAGACGAGTCCGGTGCGCCGCACGCTCCCCCGGTACCTGCCGAACAGCGACAGCGTCCACGCGCTGCCGACCCGTCCCCTGGTGAGCCCGCCGAGCGCGAACAGCGCGACGACTCCGCAGCCGCCGACCGCCGCCCACTGCCAGCCGACGAGCCCGTGCCACGGGGGTTCGGGCAGGGCCAGGAAGTCCGTGATCCGTACGGGTATCAGCCCGCCCGCCCAGATCAGCCAGGCCGCCCCGCCGAGCGCGAGCAGCGCCACGAGCAGCGCCCACCAGCCGGAGCACGCGGGGCCGCGCCGTTCCGCGAGTTCACGGTCGGGGCGCGGCGGGGAAAGCGGCCTGCGGCGGCCCTCGTCCGGGGTCCCTGACGCCTTCGGCGACTTCGGCCCGTGTGGGTTCTGAGGTGCGTGTGAGGTCTGAGGTGCGCGTGGGGCCTGAGGTGCTCGCTGCGATGTCGGCGCGTGCTGTGCCTTCGACAGCTTCGACGACTTCGGCGACTCCGGCGACTTCGGGAGTTCTGCCGCGTCGCCGCGGAAGAGCAGGTCCATCGGTATGGCGTCGTGGCGGTTGCGTACGACCAGGGCGGGGATGCCCGCACCGTCCGCGGGACCCGCCGGTTCCGCGGGCCCTTCGGTGGCCTTCCGCTGCTCGGGGTCCTTCGGCTCATCCGGCACGGGCACAACCAGACCTCTCACGGGCACACGTCAGCTGACGCATCGACAGATGATCATGAACCAGCCTCATCCTGCCGGAACCGGACACCGGCCGCCGCCCGCAAAGGTCCCTTCCACCAGGGACTTTGGTCCCTGATCAGGGCCTGATCCGGACGACGGGCCCTAGGCGAGCCCCTAGCCGAGCCCCTAGGAAAGCCCCTCGGCGAGGATCTCGGCCAGGTGCCTGCCCCGCACCCCGGCCAGCTGGTCCAGCTGCGTCCGGCAGGAGAAGCCGTCGGCGACGACCACCGCGCCGGGGGCCGCCTCGCGCACGGCGGGCAGCAGCTGTTCCTCGGCGCAGGCCACCGACACGTCGTAATGCCCCCGCTCGAAGCCGAAGTTCCCGGCGAGCCCGCAGCAGCCGCCGCTCAGCTCGCCGGTCAGGCCCGCCTTCGCGCGCAGCCGCCGCTCGGCCGCGTCGCCGAGGACGGCGTGCTGGTGGCAGTGGGTCTGGCCGACGGCGGGGCGGCCGATGTGCGGCGGCTGCCAGTCCGGGGCCAGTTCCTCGAGGGCCTGGGCGAAGGTGCGGACGGATCCGGCGAGGCGGTGGGCGCGCTCGTCGTCGCCGAGGAGTTCGGCGAGGTCCGTCCGGAGGGCGGCGGCGCAGCTCGGCTCCAGTACGACGACGGGGGTGCCCGCGTCGAGGAGCGGGGCCATCCGGTCCAGCGTGCGGCGCAGCACCGCGCGGGCGCCGTCGAGCTGGCCCGTGGAGACGTACGTCAGGCCGCAGCAGACGCCCGACGGCGGCAGCGCGACGGTGAGGCCCGCGGCTTCCAGGACCCGCACCGCCGCCCTGCCCACCGACGGCGAGAGGTGGTCGGTGAACGTGTCGGGCCAGAGCACCAGGTCCGGCGCCCCCGGCGCCCGCTTGCCCGTACGCCGCCACCACTGCCGGAACGTGCGCGGCGCCACCTCGGGCACCTGCCGCTGCGGCGCGATCCCGCCGAGCCGCTTGCCGACGGCCGCCAACGGGCCGATCCGGGCGAGGGCGTTGACGAGCGGGGCCGTGCGCGTCAGGGCGACGGCGCGCAGCCAGCGCGGCAGCCACCCCATCGCGTAGTGCGCGGCGGGCCTGCGCCTGCCCTCGTAGTGGTGGTGCAGGAACTCCGCCTTGTACGTGGCCATGTCGACGCCCACCGGGCAGTCCGAGCGGCAGCCCTTGCAGGACAGGCAGAGGTCGAGCGCGTCCCTGACCTCCGTGGAGCGCCAGCCGTCGGTCACCACCTCGCCCGCGAGCATCTCGTGCAGGAGCCGGGCGCGGCCGCGCGTGGAGTGTTCCTCCTCGCCCGTGGCGCGGAAGGACGGGCACATCACCGCGGTGGGTGAAGTCGGCGTCGAGGTGCGGCATTTGGCGACGCCCACGCAGCGGCGGACCGCGGCGGAGAAGTCGCCGCCGTCGTGCGGGTAGCCGAACGCCACGTCGACCGGCTCGCGGGGCAGCGGCGCGAAGCGCAGGTTGGCGTCCAGCGGGTCGGGGCGCACCAGCATGCCGGGGTTGAGCAGCCCCGCCGGGTCCCAGACGTCCTTCACGCGGCCGAAGAGTGCGATGAGTTCGGGGCCGTACATCCTCGGCAGGAGTTCCGCGCGGGCCTGTCCGTCGCCGTGTTCGCCGGAGAGGGAGCCGCCGTGGGCGACGACGACGCCCGCGAGTTCCTCGGAGAAGCGGCGGAAGCGGGCGATGCCCTCCGTGCCGAGCAGGTCGAAGTCGATGCGGACGTGGATGCAGCCGTCGCCGAAGTGCCCGTACGGGGTGCCGCGCAGGCCGTGGTCGGTGAGCAGGGTCCTGAAGTCCCGCAGATAGGCGCCGAGTCGGGCGGGCGGCACCGCGCAGTCCTCCCAGCCGGGCCATGCCTCGCTGCCGTCGGGCATCCGGGTCGCGGTGCCGCTGGCGTCCTCGCGTACGCGCCACAGGGCCCGCTGGCCCGCCGGGTCGTCGACGACCACGGCGTCCAGGACGTCGGCTGCGCGCACGATCGACTCCGCACGCGCGCGTGCCTCGGCCCGGTCGGCGCCGCCGGTCTCCACGAAGAGCCAGGCGCCGCCCCTGGGCAGCCCCTCGGTGTCGCGCACCAGGTCGGTGGCCATGCCCTCGACGGTCAGCGGGCCGTGCGGCAGGAGTCCCGCCGCCGCCTCTGCCGCCGCGCTCTCGTCGGGGTACCCGAGGACGGCGAGTGCCCGCGCGCGGGGTGCTTCGACGAGGCGTACGACCGCCTCGGTGAGGATGCCGAGCGTGCCCTCCGAGCCGCAGAACGCGCGCGCGTGGTCGACGCCGCGCTCGGGGAGCAGGGCGTCCACGGCGTATCCGGAGATGCGGCGCGGCAGGTCGGGGAAGCCGGTGCGCAGGAGCGCCAAGTCGCCCTCGACCAGCGGCCGCAGGCCCTGTGGCGCGCCGTCCCAGCCCTTGCCGAGGTCGAGCGGCTCGCCACGGCCGCTGACGACGGAGAGCCGGTGGACGTTGTCGGCCGTGGTGCCCCAGGCCACCGAGTGCGAGCCGCAGGAGTTGTTGCCGATCATGCCGCCGAGGGTGCAGCGGCTGTGCGTGGAGGGGTCGGGGCCGAAGGTCAGGCCGTGCGGGGCGGCGGCCGCGCGCAGGTCGTCGAGGACGAGTCCGGGCTGGACGACGGCCGTACGGGTCCCGGGGTCGAGGGAGAGGAGCCCGTTCATGTGCCGGGTGAAGTCGAGGACGACGCCGAGGCCCGTCGCCTGCCCGGCGATCGAGGTGCCCGCGCCGCGCGCCACGACCGGCACGGACCGCTCGCGGCAGACGGCGAGCGCGGCCGCCACGTCGTCGGCGTCGCGCGGGGCGAGCACCGCGGCGGGCACCCTGCGGTAGTTGGAGGCGTCCATGGTGTGCAGGGCCCGCGCGGTGACGGAGAGGTCCACCTCGCCGCGCACGGCGGCGCGCAACGCCCTGCCGAGACCGTCGGGATCGCCGCCCCGGGAGCCGTCGCCCCGGTGCGCGCGGGCGGCCTGAGGGTCGCTCAGGCCGCCGTCGAGTTCGCTGTCGAGTTCACTGCCGCGGTCACCGTCGAGATCGCTCATACCGTCCAGGATGCCCCCGCGGGGGCCCCCGCCGACCACCCCGCCCCACCCGTTATGTCACGATGCGGAAGGGAACATTCCCACCATGGTCATCAACTCTCCTATAGTGAGAACAACTTGAGCAGAGCTTGAGAAATGACCGAGCACGTTCGAGCAGAGTGTGTCGCTTCCGATCGAGGACCCCGATTGATGACCGCGCCAACCCCCCTCGCGCGCCCCGGGACGGAGCGCCCTCCGCTGCGCCCGTCCGCGCTCGTCCTGCTGGCCTGCGCCCTGGTCACCGCGGCGCTCACCGGGGCGTCCGTCGCCCTCGCGCCCGACTCCGCGCGCACCCCCATAGCCTGGGGCGCCGGTGCCGCCGCCGTCGCCCTCACCGCCGCCGTGACCCTCGCCTTCCACGCGAAGCGCACCGCGGGCCTGCTGCGGCTCCACCTGAACTCCGCCCGCCAGGAGACCGGCCGCCTCCAGCAGGAACAGGCCAGGCGGGCCACCGAGTTCGGCCAGGAACACGCCAGGCTCACCGCCGAGCAGGAGCGCGAGCGCACCGTGCTCACCGAGCGGGCCCGCACCGCCGAGTCCGAGCGCGCCGCCGCCCTCGCCGCCTGCGCCAACGCCGCGGGCCGCATGCAGGCCCTCGCCACCGGCATGCTCGCCGACCTCCGCGAGATGGAGACCAGGCACGCCGACGAGGACGTCCTGACCGACCTCCTCCACCTCGACCACAGGACCGCGCAGGCGGGCCGGATCGCCGACTCCGTCGCGGTGCTCACCGGCGCCCGCTCGGGACGCCGCTGGGCCAGGCCCATCGTCATGGAGTCCATCCTGCGCGGCGCCATGGGCCGCATCGGCGGCTACCAGCGGGTGCGCGTCCACTCCGCCAGCGAGGTCGCCGTCGCGGGCCACGCCGCCGAAGGCGTCATGCACGCCCTCGCCGAACTCCTCGACAACGCGGCCAACTTCTCGCCGCCCACCTCCGAGGTGCACGTCTACATCGAAGAGGTCGCGGCCGGCGTCATCGTCTCCGTCGAGGACAGCGGCCTGGTCATGGGCGCGGTGCAGCAGCGCCGCGCCGAGCGGGCCGTGTCCGGCGCCACCGCGGGCCTCGGCGGCCTCTCCGGCACCCGGCTCGGGCTGCCCGTCGTCGGCAGGCTGGCCCGCAAGCACGGCCTGACCGTGTCGTTCCGGCCCTCCGCGCGCGGCGGCACGGGTGTGCTCCTGCTCATCCCGCAGGAGCTCATCTCCCGGCCCTCGGACGCCACACCGGCCCCGGCGGCCCTGCCCGCCGCCGCCCCGGCCCCTATCCCCCCGGCCCCCGTCGCCACCTCGACGGAGACCTCCGCCACGGTCTCCGTGACAGTGCCCGCGCCCGCCCCCGCCCCCGCGGCCGAGGCCCCCGAGCCGTACGAGACCGAGGCCGGCGTCGACCGCGACCCCGTGCCCACCCACGAGTCGCCGGCCGAACCCGCGGCGCCCGCCGCCGAGGCCCCGGCGGTCATCGACGCCCCCGCGCCCGGCGGGCTCCCCAAGCGGCCCCGCGGCCGCACCCTGGCCGCCGCCGAGAGCGCCCGCGCGCGGGCCTCCGAGGCCGCGCCCCGCTCCCGTACCGCCGCCGACGCGAGCACCACCGCGGCCCGCTTCAGCAGCTTCCGCCAGGCCGTCCGCGCCACCGACCCCGAAGGGCCGGACGCGCCCGCAACCCCCTCGCACCCGGAAGGCGAAACCCCCCGATGAACACCGGCACCACCACGACCGACGCCAAGCTGACCTGGCTGCTCGAAGGTCTCCTGGAGCGCACCCCCGGCGCCCGGCACGCCCTCGTGCTCTCCCGGGACGGCCTGAAGCTGTGCCGCACCCCCGAGCTCTCCGTCGACCAGGCCGACCAGCTCGCCGCGATCGCCGCGGGCATCCAGTCCCTCTCCCACGGCGCGTCCGCCGAGTTCGGTGACGGCAGCGGCGGCGTGCGCTCGGCGATGGCCGAGTTCTACGGCGGCATCCTCTTCATCGTCGAGGCGGGCGAGGGCGCGCACCTCGCGGTGATCGCCGCCGAGGACGCCGACGCCGGGCTCGTCGGGCACACCATGAGCGAACTGGTCGAGCAGCTCGGCGAGTACTTGCGCGCCGAGCCGCGCGCGGCCGACGGCCCCGGCACGCTGCCCGCCTCATGAGCCGCCCCGGCCGGGACGACTCCCCCGACCGGCTGTACACCCTCACCGGGGGACGCAGCAGGTCGGCGCCCGACGCCCCCTTCGACCTGGTCACCCTCGTCGTCAGCGAGTGCGACCCGACGCCGGGCATGCAGTCCGAGCACTCCGCGATCCTGCGGCTGTGCCGGCTGCCCACCGCCGTGGTCGAGGTCGCCGCCGAGCTGCGCCTGCCGGTGAGCATCACCCGCATCCTGCTCTCCGACCTGCTCGACGCGGGCCGGATCAGCGCCCGCCATCCGCGTTCGGCCGCCGCCCACAGCGTTCCCGACCCCGACCTCCTGGAGCAGGTGCTCGTTGGACTCCGCAATCTCTGAACGCAGCGCTACCCGAAGCGAGCTGACCGCGACCGCGGACAACGGTCTGAAGATCGTCGTCGTCGGCGGCTTCGGCGTCGGCAAGACGACGCTCGTCCGCTCCGTCAGCGAGATCCGTCCCCTCAACACCGAGGAGACGATGACGCAGGCGGGCCAGGGCATCGACGAACTCGGCGACATCGAGGGGCTGCGCGCCAAGTCGTCCACGACCGTCGCCTTCGACTTCGGCCGCATCACGCTCGACGAGCGCAACGTCCTCTACCTCTTCGGCGCCCCGGGACAGGAACGCTTCTGGTTCCTGTGGGACCGCCTGTTCTCCGGCACGCTCGGCGCGGTCGTCCTCGTCGACACCCAGCGCCTCTCCGACTCCTGGTACGCCATCGACCGCCTGGAGCACCACGGCACGCCGTTCATCGTCGCCCGCAACGACTTCGGCGGCCCCGAACACACCGCGGAACAGCTGCGCGAGGCACTCGACCTCGACCCGAGCGTCCCGCTGATCGACTGCGACGCGCGGTCCCGCGCGTCCGGCAAGGACGTGCTGATCACCCTCGTGCAGCACCTCAAGTCCCTGTACGTCCCCCAGGAGCCCACCCCGTGACCTGCCCCGTAACCGGCGCCGCGACCGGCGCGGCCGTCCCCCTCTCAGGCCCCCGGTTCGCCACCGAACCCGCCGAGCTCTACCGGGAGATGCGCCGCGACCACGGCTCCGTCGCCCCCGTACTGCTGGACGGCGGCGTGCCCGCCTGGCTCGTGCTCGGCTACCGCGAACTGCACCAGGTCACCGGCGACCCGATGCTCTTCAGCCGCGACTCCGAACTGTGGAACCAGTGGCCGAACATCCCCGCCGACTGGCCGCTGCTCCCGATGATCGGCCACAAGCAGCCGTCGATCCTCTACACCGTCGGCGAGCGGCACACCCGGCGCGCCGCGATGATCGCGCACGCCCTCGAAGCCGTCGACCCCTTCGAACTCAAGGCGCACGCCGAGCAGTTCGCCGACGAACTGATCGACTCCTTCTGCGGGAAGGGCGTCACCGAGATCATCGCCGACTACGCGATGCTGCTCCCCGTCCGCGTCCTCGCCCGCATCTACGGCTTCTCCGACGAGCAGGGCCCCGGCCTCGTCACCGCCATGAACGACATGATCGACGGCCGGGAGCGGGCCCTCGCGGGACAGCAGCACCTCGCCTCGTCGATGGTCGCGCTGATCGCCGACAAGCACGTGCGGCCCGGTCAGGACGTCGCCTCGTACATGATCGAGACGCAACTCCCCGACGACGGCTCGGGCTTCTCCGACGAGGAGATCGCCCAGGACCTCATGGTGATGATGGCCGCGGGCCACCAGCCGACCGCCGACTGGATCGGCAACTCGCTGCGCCTGATGCTCACCGACGACCGCTTCGCCGCCTCGCTGTTCGGCGGCAGGCACAGCGTCGCCGAGGCCATGAACGAGGTCCTGTGGGAGGACACCCCCACGCAGAACGTCGCGGGCCGCTGGGCCTCGCGCGACACCCAGCTCGGCGGGCGCCGCATCAACTCCGGCGACCTGCTGCTGCTCGGCCTCGCCGCCGCCAACGCCGACCCGCAGGTCCGCACCGACGGCTCGGCCCTGACCGGCGGCAACAGCGCCCACTTCGCCTTCGGCCACGGCGAGCACCGCTGCCCCTTCCCGGCCCAGGAGGTCGCCGAGGTCATCGCGCGGACCGGCATCGAGGTGCTCCTCGACCGGCTGCCCGACCTCGACCTGGCGGTCCCCGCCACGGACCTCACCCGCCGGCCTTCCCCCTGGCTGCGCGGCCTGACCGACCTGCCCGTGCGCTTCACCCCGACCCCGTCCTCAGCGTTTGGAGAATCCAGATGACGCGCATCGCCCTGGACCCGTTCGTCACCGACCTGGACGGCGAGAGCGCCCGGCTGCGCGCCGCGGGCCCGCTCGCCGAGGCGGAGCTGCCCGGCGGCGTACCGGTGTGGGCGGTCACGCACCACGCCGAGGCCCGTCAACTGCTCACCGACAAGCGCCTGGTGAAGGACATCGAGGTCTGGGGCGCCTGGCGGCGCGGCGAGATCCCCGCCGACTGGCCGCTGATCGGCCTCGCCAACCCCGGCCGTTCCATGCTGACGGTCGACGGCGAGGAGCACCGCAGGATGCGTACGCTCGTCGCGCAGGCGCTCACGCCGCGCCGCGTGGAGCGCATGCGCGAGCGCATCGTGAAGCTCACGGACGGCCTTCTCGACGCCCTGCCCGCGGACTCCCAAGTGGTCGACCTCAAGGCCGAGTTCGCCTACCCCCTGCCCATGTACGTCATCAGCGACCTGATGGGCATCGACGAGGCCGACCACCCGCGCCTGAAGGTCCTCTTCGACAAGTTCTTCTCCACCCAGACGCCCCCGGAGGAGGTCGTCGCGACGCTCGGCGAACTCGCCGGGATGATGGGCAAGGTCGTCGCGGCCCGCCGCGCGGAGCCCGGCGACGACCTGACCAGCGCGCTGATCCAGGCCTCCGAGAACGGCGACCACCTCACCGACGCGGAGATCCTCTCCACACTCCAGCTGATGGTCGCGGCGGGCCACGAGACGACGATCTCCCTCATCGTCAACGCCGTCGTCAACCTCTCCGCCCACCCCGACCAGCTCGCGCTCGTCCTCGCGGGCGAGATCGGCTGGGACGCGGTGATCGAGGAGACGCTGCGCTACGCGACCCCGACCTCGCACGTCCTGATCCGCTTCGCCGCGGCGGACGTCCCCGTCGGCGACAAGGTGATCCGCGAGGGGGAGGCGGTGATCATCTCGTACGGCGCGATAGGCCGCGACGAACAGGCCCACGGCCCCACGGCGGACTCCTTCGACATCACGCGCACGTCCCCGAACCGCCACATCTCCTTCGGCCACGGCCCGCACGTCTGCCCCGGCGCGGCGCTCTCCCGCCTGGAGGCGGGCGTGGCACTCCCGGCGTTGTACGCCCGGTTCCCCGACCTGACCCTGGCGATCCCGCGCACGGAACTCCGCAACAAGCCGGTGGTCACGCAGAACGACTTGTACGAGCTGCCGGTGCGGCTGCACGGCTAGCGCCGCGCGGCGAAAGTCAGCCCCTCCGGCGTTTGAGGAGCGGGGTCCGGGGCGGAGCCCCGAGGCACAGGCCCCGGTTGACAGCACGATCTCAGCCGACGGACACCACAAGGACGGCGCGCCCTGAGCCGATAGGCTCACCCCGTGGCAGAGATCCAGATTCCCGCTGACATCAAGCCCGCCGACGGCCGTTTCGGCGCGGGCCCCTCCAAGGTGCGGACGGAGGCGCTGGACGCCCTGGCCGCCACCGGAACCTCCCTGCTCGGCACCTCCCACCGCCAGGCCCCGGTCAAGAACCTGGTCGGGCGCGTGCGTGAGGGCGTGGGGAACCTCTTCTCCCTCCCCGAGGGCTACGAGGTGATCCTGGGCAACGGTGGCTCCACCGCGTTCTGGGACGTGGCGACGCACGGCCTGATCGAGAACAAGTCGCAGCACCTCAGCTTCGGCGAGTTCTCCTCCAAGTTCGCGAAGGCGGCCAAGCTCGCCCCGTGGCTGGCCGAGCCCACCGTGATCTCCTCGGACCCGGGCACCCACCCGGACCCGAAGGCGGAGGCGGGCGTCGACGTCTACGCGTTCACGCACAACGAGACCTCGACGGGTGTCGCGGCGCCGGTCAAGCGCGTCGCGGGCGCCGACGACGGCTCCCTCGTCCTGGTGGACGCCACGTCCGGCGCGGGCGGCCTCCCGGTCGACATCGCCGAGACGGACGTCTACTACTTCGCCCCGCAGAAGTCCTTCGCCTCGGACGGCGGGCTGTGGATCGCCGCGTTCTCCCCGGCCGCGATCGAGCGCGCCGAGCGGATCCACGCGTCGGGCCGCCACGTCCCGGAGTTCTTCAGCCTCCCCACGGCGATCGACAACTCCCGCAAGAACCAGACGTACAACACCCCGGCGCTCTCCACGCTCTTCCTGCTCGCCGAGCAGCTGGACTGGATGAACTCCCAGGGCGGCCTGGAGTTCACGACCGGTCGTACGGCCGCGTCCTCGCAGGCGCTGTACGGCTGGGCGGACGAGTCCAAGTACGCGACGCCGTTCGTCACGGACGCGGCCAAGCGGTCGCAGGTCATCGGCACGATCGACTTCTCGGACGAGATCGACGCCTCCGCGGTGGCGAAGGCTCTGCGCCTGAACGGGATCGTCGACACGGAGCCGTATCGGAAGCTTGGGCGCAACCAGTTGCGTGTGGCCATGTTCCCGGCGATCGATCCTGCGGATGTCGAGGCGCTCACGAAGTGCATCGACTACGTGATCGAGAAGCTTTAGGGATTCGCTGCGCGGCCAGCTGCGGGTGCGCTGTGGCTGGCCGCGCAGTTCCCCGCGCCCCTTACGGGGCGCCCCTGAAGCCCTACCTGCTCAGCTGCTTGAACTTCCTCACCGCCAGCGGCAAGAACACCAGCGAGAGCGCCAGCGGCCACGCCACCGCCATCAGGACCGCGTTCTGCTCCACCCAGCTCGTGCCGCCCGCGCCCGGGTTGCCGAAGAGTTCGCGGGTGGCCGTGCCCGTCGAGGAGACGGGGTTCCACGCGGCGATCGGGGCCAGCCAGCCGGGCATCAGGGACGGGGCCACGAAGACGCTGGAGATCATCGTGAGCGGGAAGGCCACCGCGTAGAGGCCGCCCGCCGCCTCCGGGCTCGGTATGACGAGGCCGAGGAAGACGCCCACCCAGATCAGGCTGAAGCGCAGGAGCAGCAGCAGCCCGAAGGCCAGGACGGTGTCCAGGGGGCCGGCGCTGGAGCGCCAGCCGATGGCCAGGGCGGTCAGCGCGAGGATGGTCAACTCCGCGCAGGCCACGATGAGATCGGCGAGTCCGCGCCCCGACGCCACCGCCGAGGGGGCCATCGGCATCGAGCGGAAGCGGTCGATGACGCCCTTGGAGGCGTCGGTGACCACGCCCATCGCGGTGTTCATGAACCCGAAGGCCATGGTCATCACGAACATGCCGGGCATCAGGAACTGCTTGTAGTCGCCGTCGTCGCCCCCGCCGGGCACCTTCATCGCCTCGCCGAAGACGAAGCCGTAGAGCAGCACGCTGATGATCGGGAAGCCGAGCTGCCAGGCGATGGTGACCGGCTGGCGGCGGAAGTGGGTCAGATAGCGGCGGGTGACGTTCCAGCAGTCGGCGAAGGCCCAGAAGAGCCGTCCGTGCGAGGCGTCCACGGTCAGGGCGACGCTCATGCGGCGGCCTCCACCTTCTGCTCGTCGTCGGCCGACTGGCCCGTGAGCCGCAGGAACACGTCGTCGAGGCTGGGCCTGCGCAGCCCGATGTCCTCGACCACGACGCCCTCGTCGCGCAGGGTCCGCGCCACCTCGGTCAGCGCGCCGACCCGGTCGGTGACCGCGGCCTGCACCCGGCGCTCCACGTCGACGGTCAGCGGTTCGCCGTCGCAGACCCGGGCGACGGCCTTGACCACGGCGGGCAGATCGGCGCTCTCGCGCACCACGACGTCGAGGTGGCTGCCGCCCACCGTGTTCTTCAGGCCGTCCGGGGTGTCGTCGGCGATGGCCCTGCCCCGGTCGATGACGGTGATGCGGGAGGCGAGCCTGTCGGCCTCCTCCAGGTACTGGGTGGTGAGCAGCACGGTCGTGCCGCGTGCCACCAAGTCCCTTACGGTGTCCCATACTTCGAGGCGGCTGCGCGGGTCGAGCCCGGTGGTCGGTTCGTCGAGGAAGAGCACGGCGGGGGCGAGGATCATCGAGGCGGCGAGGTCGAGCCTGCGCCGCATGCCGCCGCTGTACTGACCCGCGCCCTTCTCGGCCGCGTCCTCGAGGTGGAACTGTTCGAGGAGTTCCTCCGCGCGCCTCGCCGCGCGCTTGGCGCCGAGGTGGAAGAGACGCCCGAACATCTCCAGGTTCTGCCGCCCGGTGAGGATCTCGTCGACCGCCGCGTACTGCCCGGTGAGTCCGATGCGGCCGCGCACCAGGCCGGGCTCGCGCACCACGTCGGCGCCCGCCACCTCGGCGCGGCCGCCGTCGAGCCGGACGAGCGTGCCGAGGATCCGTACGGCGGTGGTCTTGCCCGCGCCGTTGGGCCCGAGCAGCCCGTGCACCGTGCCCTGCGCCACGTGCAGGTCGAAGCCGTCGAGCGCGTGCTTCTCCCCGTAACGCTTCTGGAGCCCCTCGGCCCGTACCGCGAAGCCGTTCCCGTTCATCGCTGCCCCTTCTCCCGCGCTCCCGCACCTTCTGAGTACGCCGTACCCAATGGAGAGTACACCGTACCCAGTTTTGCGGGTACGCCGTACCCAATTTCTGGGCCTGGGACTAGGCTGAGCGTCATGACGAGCACGGACACCGGCGACGAACAGCGCGCGGCCGGGGACATCGCCCGCAGCCTGGAGCTGCTCTGGGGCAGCGGCGAGCGGCCGACGCGCGGGCCCAAGCCGGGGCTCACCCTGGAGCGGATCGTCACCGAGGCGGTGCGGCTCGCGGACGCCGAGGGGCTCGCCGCGGTCTCCATGCGCCGCCTCTCCACCGAGCTCGGCACCGGCACGATGTCGCTGTACCGCTACGTCCCCGGCAAGGGCGACCTGGTCGACCTGATGCTGGACCGCGTCAACACGGCCCCCGAGGAGAGCGAGCCGTGGACCGGCGGCTGGCGCGAGGCCGTCGAGGCGTACGCCCGCGAGACCCTCGCCCTGCACCGCCGCCACCCCTGGCTGCTGCACGTCAGCCAGGCCCGCCCGGTGCTCGGCCCCGGCGCGGTCGGCAGCCTCGACCGCACGCTGGCGCGGATCAGGCCGATGGGCCTGACCGACCCCGAGCTGATCGGCGTGATCGTCATGACCGAGGGGTACGTCACCGGGGTCGCCCGCACCCAGCTGCACGAGGCGGAGGCGACGCAGAAGACCGGCCTCTCCGAGACGGCGTTCTGGGAGGCGCAGGCGCCGACCCTGGACCGGATCATGCGCAGCGGCCGCTACCCCTCACTCGCGGACCTCTCCGGGGATGCCTTCGGCCCCGACTTCGACCACTTCGAGTTCGGTCTGCAACGCCTCCTGGACGGCCTGGACGTGCTGATCGCCCGGCGCGACCAGCAGCGGCCCTGAGCGGACACCCCGAGCGGACACCCTGGGGGAACACCCCGAGCGGGCGCCCGCTACCTCCCGCCGCCGCGCCGCGTCAGCCGCTTCAGGCCGAACACCGCGAGCAGCACCGCGCCGACCGCGATCGCGCCCGTCTTGAGGCCGCCGTCGAGCCCCGCGCTCCCGCCGTCGGACGAACTCCCGTCCGCCGAGGGCGAATTGCCGTTCCCGCCGCCGCCGGGCGCCTCGACCGGCTTGACCTCGCTCTGCTCGCCCTCGGTGCCGTACATCAGCGTCGTGCCGTCCAGGGTGTACGTGACGGACTCGCCCTGCCGTTGCAGCGGCACGCTCAGCCGGCCCTTGCGCTCCGGCTTCTCCCCGTCGCCCTTCCACGCGTACCAGATCCCGCCGAAGTACCCGCGCAGCGCCAGCTGCTCGCCGTCCGGCGAGAAGGCGCCGTCGGTCACCCAGAGGTCGATGTCGCTGACGCGCTTGAAGACGTTGGTGCCCGAGGCGTTCAGGTGCTCGGGGCTCTCGTAGAGGCCGCCGCCCTCCTCGTTCTTGCTCACGATGTACACGCGCCCGGTCTTGGGGTGCACCATCAGTGCCTCGGCGTCCCTGGGCCCGTCCTCGTACTTCACGACGTACTGCGTGGCGCGCACGCTCTGGTCGGTCAGCTTCTTCGGCTCGGGCAGCTTGTAGATCCAGACGTTCTTCCAGGTGCCGTTGAGGTTGTCGCCGATGTCGCCGACGTAGATGTTCCCGTCGCTGCCCACCGAGATGGCCTCGACGTCGCGCGGGGCGCCGACCCCGGTCATGGTGATGGTCGCGACGGTCTTTCCCGTGCGGCTGTCGACCGCGTACAGGAAGGCGCCCTTGTCCTGGTCGTTGTGGGTCCAGTAGACGCCGGGGTGGACCCGGGAGGCGGCGAGGCCGCTGGACTCGACGATCCGTGGGTCCTTGATCGTGAAGCCGTCGTGGTCGTCGGCCGCGGCGGGGGCGGCGACGGCGAAGGCCAGCACGGCACCGGCGAGGAGGGACGGGAAAGCCCGGAGCGAACGCATGCGCCCAAGCGTGCCATCCCCGTGGGCGGGGGGCGTGCTCAGCCTCACATCGCAGGCGGCACGCCTGATCCGCCATGATGAGCGGATGCTCAGGTTCATGTTCGTCGGCGACTCGATGACGATCGGAAGCGCCGGGGAACACACCTGGCGGTACCGGATGTGGCAGCACCTGCGCGAGACCCTCGGCGCCGGGGGCTTCGCCGTGGTGGGCCCGCGCAGCGCCCTCTACGACAAGGCGGCGGGCGAGCCCGTCTCCCACGACTACGCGGACGCCGCCGCCGACTTCCCCCGCCACCACCTCGCGGGCTGGGGCGAGGGCTGGCAGCACCTGGCCCCGCGGATCGCGGACGCGCTGACCCGCGACCGGGCCGACGTGCTGCTCGTCTCGCTCGGCCTGATCGACCTCGGCTTCTACACGAACGCGGAGCAGACCGCGGCGAACGTGCACGCCTTCGTCGAGCGGGCCCGCGCGGCCAGCCCGGGGATCCGGATGGTCCTGCTCCCGGTGATCCCCAACATCCGCGCCGCCTCCGACGCGCCCTTCGCCGCCGAGGTCGACCGCTTCAACGAGCTCCTGGCCAAGGCGGTCGCGAACCTGGACACGGGCGCCTCACCGCTGCTCCTGGCCTCGCGCCCGCCGTCGTACGACATCCACACCGACACGTACGACGGCACGCACCCCAACGCGAGCGGCGAACACAAGCTGGCCGGGGCCTTCGCCGACGCGATGGCGCAGGCGTGGGGCATCGGCGGGCCCTACGCCCGGAAGCCCCCCGCCGAGCCGGTCATGCGGCCCATCGGCTGATCCCGAACTTCTCGCCCGCGCGCCGCACTTCGAAGGCACCGGCCCCGGAGAAGTGCGCGGGAACCACCAGCTCCCCCGCTTCAGCGGCCCTTCCGAGCACCCGGACGCGGGACCGGGCCGCCTCCTCGGGGTCCTCGCAGAAGGCGCTGCTGCAGCACGGTTCGAGGACCTGGACCGGGACGTGGAACAGGTCGCCGGTGAAGACGGCCCGGTCGGCGCCGGACTCGAGGCGCAGCACGGACGAGCCGGGGGTGTGGCCGGGCGCGGCCTCAAGGGTGAGCCGGGAGTCGATGCGGTGCGTGCCCTCCCACAGCACGGCCTGCCCCGCCCGGACGACGGGTGCGATGCTGTCGGCGAACCCCGCCCGGTTGTCCTCGCGGACGGCGTCCCCGCGCTCCGGACCGAAGTAGGCATGGTCGGCGGCCGGGATGAAGTAGGTGGCGTTGGGGAAGGTCGGCACCCAACTCCCTCCGTCCCACCGGGTGTTCCAGCCGATGTGGTCGCCGTGCAGATGGGTGTTGACGACGACGTCGACGTCCTCGGGGCGCACCCCGGCGGCGGCGAGCCGGTCGAGGTAGTCGGTGTCCAGGTGCTCGAAGGCGGGCACGCCAGGGCGCTCCCTGCCGTTGCCGATGCCCGTGTCGACGAGGACGGTCTTCCCCTCGCTGCGCAGCACCCAGGTCTGGATGACCGCGACAGCGTCGCCACTGGCCGGGTCCCAGTGGTCGGGCGCGAGCCAGTCCTCGTTGTCGCGCCACACCTCCTCGGGCGCGTCGGGGGCGATCAGCTGGGGGGCGAGGGCAAACCGGTCCACTTCGACGACGCGGCGGACCTCGACGTCGCCCAACACGAGGTGTTCTTCGTTGACTTCACTCATGCACTCACCGTACGAAGCACTGGTGAGACCCTCAATGCCCGCACACCTCAAGCAGATACGCGCACGTCTCACCACGCTAGGATCACCCCCATGGACCTCGTCAGTGATGTGATCTCCGCGGTGCGGGTCGGGCGGCCGGTCTCCGACCGCGTCAGGGTGTCCGGCTCCTGGTGCAGCAGGATCCCCTCGTACGACGGGATGGGCTTCCGCGTGGTCCTGGAGGGCAGTTGCTGGGTGCTGCCCGACGACGGCGGCACCCCCTTCGCCCTCGCGGCGGGCGACGCGGTACTGCTGCCGCGCGGCACGGGACACGTCCTCGCGGACTCCCCCGTGGACGGCCCCACCGTCGAGCGGGCGATCCCCTTCGAGCGGTGGCTGGAGTCCAACGGCCTGCCGATGACGCACGACGCGGCGCCGCGGGGGACCGTCCACCTGGAATCCACCGGCCCCGCGGGCCCCGCCGTCGAGATGCTCTGCGGCAAGTACCGCCTTGACCCCGCCCACACGCACCCGCTGCTCGCCGAGATCCCCGACATCGTCCACCTGCCCCGCAGGGCGGGAAGCCACCCGGAGCTCGCGGCCGCGATCGACCTGCTCGGCAGGGAGGCGGGCGCGTCCCGGTGCGGCGGGGACGTGGCCGTGCCCAGCCTCCTCGACCTGCTCCTCGTCTACATGGTGCGCGCCTGGCTGACGGAGACCGCCGCCGACTCCCACGGCACGGCCCGCTGGCCCGTGGCGCTCAACGACCCGGTGGTCGCCCAGGCCCTGCGCCTCCTGCACGAAACCCCCGAAGCCCCGTGGTCCAACGCGGAGTTGGCGGCCCGCACGGGCGTCTCCCGGGCCACTCTCGCCCGCCGCTTCACGACCCTGGTGGGCCGCGCCCCCATGGCGTACCTCACCTGGTGGCGCATGTCCCGCGCGGCCACCCTGCTGCGCGACACCAAGCACCCCCTGGACACGGTGGCCCGCCAGGTCGGCTACAGCTCCCCGTACGCCCTCTCGCACGCGTTCAGCCGCACGTTCGGCACGACACCGGGGCGCTACCGGCAGCGGACCATCGGCGACGAGAAGAGCCCGCAGCCGCACACTTTGGTCACCGCCCCCTAGCCGGAAGGCGGACGCCCGCCCGGTGCCCCTCTCCCTACCGTCCAGATATGGCGGTCGACATCACAGCGAACAAGACGGCGGAGCCCCCGCGCACCGGCGCGGCGGCGGGCGAGCGGGCCCTCGCCCCCGATCTGGCCCGGGGGCTGATGCTCCTGCTCATCGTGCTCTCCAACACGGCCTTCCATCTCTGGAAGGCGGAGCACGGGCCCTCCGGGTGGCAGCCCGTGGACGGCGGGTGGATCGACCACGCCGTCCAGTTCACGATGATCACCACCCTGGACATGCGGGTGTACCCGCTCTTCGCGTTCCTCTTCGGGTACGGAATGACGCAGCTCTTCCTGCGGCGGACCGCGAAGGGCACCTCCGAGCGCGGCACGGTCGCCGTCCTGCGCCGGCGGAGCCTCTGCCTGATCGTCATCGGGCTCGCGCACGCCACCCTCCTCATGGCGGGCGACATCGTCGGCTACTACGGGCTGCTGAGCCTCGCCCTCGGCTGGCTCTTTCTGCGCCGCAGCGATCGCGCGCTGAAGTGGTGGATCGGGATCGGCGCCGCGCTGCTGCTCTTCGGGGCGCTCGAACCCGTCGTATCCGCCTGGATGAACGGCGAGTTGGGGTCACTCGGGGACGCCGGGGCCGAGCCGGGCGCGGACGCCTACGGGGCGGACGACCCGAGCTGGCTCGGCGCGGCGGGCACCCGTCTCGAAAGCGGCCTCTTCGTCACCTTCGTCGCCGCGCCGCTCTCCCTCGTCGGCGGCGGCTTCACCGTGTTCCTGCTCGGCTTCTGGGCGGCGCGGCGCCGGATCCTGGAAGAGCCGGGGCGTCATCTGCCCCTGCTGCGCCGCACCGCCGTCATCGGCGTCGCGATCGGCTGGCTCGGCGCGCTGCCCGCGGCGCTCGCGCACATCGGCGTACTCGACGTACCGGACGACGCGCAGAGCGAGGCGGGCGCCCTGGGGCTCCTTCGCGACATCACCGGGAACGCCGCCGGGCTCGGTTACGTCGCCGCGATCGCGCTGTTCACGCACTGGTGGACGCGGCGTACGACGAGGCGCGGCACACGGGCCGTCACCGCGCTCTCCGCCGTCGGCAAACGCTCCCTCTCCTGCTACCTCACGCACTCCCTCCTCTTCGCCCCGCTCCTCGCCGCCTGGGGCCTCGGCCTCGGCGCGCACCTGAGCAGCGCGACGATGGCACTCGTCGCGGTCGGGGTGTGGCTGGTGACGGTGGCGGGGGCGTACGCGCTGGAGAGGGCGGGGCGGCGGGGTCCTGTGGAGGTGGTCCTGCGGCGCGTGATGTACCGGGGGTGACCCCTCCGGGCCCTGGCAGGATCAAGCCATGGATTACCAGCAGCGCCGGTTTCAGCGCGTCATATGGACCTACACCGGGTTCACCGTTCTCGGCATCGCGATCGGAGCGGGCATCAGCTTCCCGCTCGGTCTCGGGGACACCGCCCGGTCCGTCACCGTGGGCGTCTGCGCCGTCCTCGGGGTGGGCGGCGCGACGGCGTACCTGCTGCGTACGGCGGACTAGACCGCCCGGGTCAGCCGGTTCGCCAGGGTCGACATCGTGTAGGCGCCGATGCCGAGGACGACTTCCAGGGCGTTGCGTTCGGTGTAGCCGTGGGCGAGGAACGCCTTCAGGGTCTCGTCGTCGACGCCGCCCGCCGTGGCGAGCACCGACAGCGTGAACTGCCGTACGGCTTCTAGGCGTTCGTCACAGTCCAGCGGGCGCTGCTCGCGCAACGCCGTGATCAGCCCCGGCTCCGCCCCCAGCTTGCGCAGCTTTCCGGTGTGCATGGCCATACAGACATGGCAGTCGTTGCGCGTCGCGACCGTCATGATGACGACTTCCCGGGCCACGGGGTCGAGGGTCGTGCGCTCGAAGGACGCGCTCAACTCCAGGAAGCCATTGAGGAGTTCGGGCGACTCGGCAAGACGGGCGACGGCGTCCGGCAGGTGCCCGAAGGCGCGGGTGACGCCTTCCATGGCCTGTCGGGACTCGGTCGGCGCGGTCTCCACGGTGTGTTCGGCGAACAAGACGTACCCCCTACTATCGACAACATGGTTGACGATAAAAAGGTAAACCAGGTTGTCGATGACGGCAAGGGGGACGCGGACGCCCCTGAAGGGAAGGGATACGAGCTCCCCCTCCTCCTCTTCGCGGGCTTCCGCACCCTCATCGACCGCCTGCACGCCGAACTCGCCCGCCAGGGCCACCCCGACGTCCGCCCCGCCCACGGCTTCGCCATGCAGGCCATCGGGATCGAGGGCGCCACCGCCAGCGAGATCGGGCGGCGCCTCGGCGTCTCCAAGCAGGCGGCGGGCAAGACCGTCGACCGCCTCATCGCCCTCGGCTACGCGGCCCGCACCGACGACCCCGCCGACGCCCGCCGCAAACTCGTCCGCCTCACGCCGCACGGGGTCGACGCGCTGCGCCGCTCTGCGGTGATCTTCGAGGAGCTGCGGGCGGAGTGGGCAGGAGCGGTCGGCCCGCACCGGCTCCGGGCCATGGAGGACGACCTGCGCACGGTCGTCCCTGCGGAGGCGTTCCGGCTCGACGCGGCGGGGTGGCTGGGCGGCTCGTGATCGGACGTAACCCTGACTCCGTGCGTATCGTTGTACTGCGCGGCTGCACTCGACCGAGGAGGGCCGGGGAGGAGCGCCACGATGACCGTCGTAGATGTGATGACCGACAGGATCGAGATGGCCGACGACGAGTGGAGCTTGGACCGATGGTTCGAGCTCATCGAGCGGATGGTCCCCGAGGGAATCAAGGCGGAAGTCGTCGAGGGGGCCGTCCACATGGTGCCGCAGCGGAATGTGCATTGGCAGCTCATCCGGAGGGTGCTCTACGCCCTGGATGACAGGTTCAGCCGGGATTCGCTGGTGATGACGGACGTGCGCATCGACTTCCCCGGCCACCAGAACGGCTTCTGCCCCGACCTCGCGAAGTTGAAGGACGGAGCGAAGCCTGACGAAGACGGCCGCTGGCGCTACCAGGACGTGGAGTTCATCGCCGAAGTCATCTCCCGCGGCACCGGCCTGAACGACTACGGCCCGAAGAAGGCCACTTACGCCGAAGCCGGTGTCCCCGTCTACCTCGTCGCCGACCCGTACCAGGGCCGCTGCCACGTCTACACCGACCCCAAGGACGGCGAGTACCGCACGGAGTCGAAGTCCGACTTCGGCGACGAGATCGACCTGACCGGCACCGTCGTCGACCTCGTCCTGAAGACCGACAGCTTCCCCCGCGACTGACCCGCACCGATCAACCCCCTTGCCTGGAGCGCACTCCAAGCCCTTGGCTAGATCCCCATGAAGTACACGCAGCTGGGACGCACAGGGCTCAAGGTCAGCCGGCTCACGCTCGGCACCATGAACTTCGGGCCGCTCACCAACGAACCCGACAGCCACTCGCTCATGGACGCGGCGCTCGACGCGGGCGTCAACTACTTCGACACCGCCAACGTCTACGGACAGGGCGCGGGCAAGGGCCGCACCGAGGAGATCATCGGCACCTGGTTCGCGCAGGGCGGCGAGCGGCGCGACAAGGTCGTGCTCGCCACCAAGGTGTACGGGAACATGGCCGCCGAGGGGGAGACGGTCTGGCCCAACCACGACCTGCTCTCCGCGGTGAACATCCGCCGCGCCGTCGAGGCGTCGCTCAAGCGGCTGCAGACCGACCACATCGACATCTACCAGTTCCACCACATCGACCGGAACACCCCGTTCGACGAGATCTGGCAGGCCGTCGACGTCCTCGTACAGCAGGGGAAGATCCTCTACGCCGGGTCGAGCAACTTCCCCGGCTACAAGATCGCCCAGGCCAACGAGACCGCACGGCGGCGCGGCAGCTACGGCCTGGTCAGCGAGCAGTGCCTCTACAACCTCGCCGCGCGCGACGCCGAGATGGAGGTCATCCCGGCCTCCCAGGAGTACGGCCTCGGCGTCATCCCGTGGTCGCCGCTGCACGGCGGGCTGCTCGGGGGCGTGCTCAAGAAGCAGGACCAGGGCGCCCGGCGCACCGGCGGCCGCGCCGCCGCCGAGCTCGCCAAGCCGGAGGTCCGCGCGCGGATCACGGCGTACGAGGAGCTGCTCGACAAGCACGGTCTCGAACCGGGCGAGGCCGCGCTCGCCTGGCTGCTCACGCGGCCCGGCGTCACCGCGCCGATCGTCGGCCCGCGCACCGCGGACCAGCTGGCCTCCGCGCTGCGCGCCGTCGATCTCGAACTCTCCCCGGAGCTGCTCGACGGCCTCGACGAGATCTTCCCCGGGCCCGGCCCCTCGCCGGAGTCCTTCGCCTGGTAGGCGCACGGGGGCGGCCCGCGTCCGGCGATGCCCTAGCCGAACGCGGCCGCCACCGCCACCACGACGAACATCAGCACGAGCACACCGGCCATGATCCGGTTCCTGGTTTTCGGGTCCACGTAGTCGAGGTTAACCGGCCGCTCCGTCTGCCCCGGCGGCGCCTCCCAGTGCCCACCGTCCGACCGTCTCGTAGCGCGGCCGCTCCCCGGGCACTCCGCTCACCGGGAGATTGCTGCGTACGAGGGTCAGCTCGGCCACCGTCCAGGGCGTGCCGTCGAAGGGGGCGAGCGCGTCGACGTACGGCGTGAGGTCCGCCTCCCCCTTGGCGCGCGCCAGCGTCAGGTGCGGCCGGTAGTGCCGGTGCTCCTCCATCGTGACGCCCGCCTTGCGGGCCGCCGCGTCCGCCCGCCCCGCGAGCAGCCGCAGCGCGGCCACGTCCCCGGCCGCGCCCGCCCACAGCGCCCGCTCCCCGAAGTGCCCGCCGCCGTGCAGGGAGAGGGAGAAGGGCGGGGTGCGGTGTGCGGCGCGCTCCAGGCGGGCGGCGAGGTCCGGCACCGTCGCGTCCGGCACCTCCGCCATGAACGCGAGCGTGAAGTGCCAGCCTTCGCGGCCGGTCCAGCGCAGTCCCGAGGCGCCGGGCAGCGTCTTCAACTCGTCGGCGGCGGCGCCCAGTTCGGCGGTCGCGGCGGGCGGGGGCAGGACGGCTGCGAAGAGTCTCATGGGGAGACGCTAGCCTCCCCGCATGACTGACACGGAGCCCATACGGATCAGGCGGGGCGGGGCCGGCGACATCCCCGCGATCATCGCTCTCTTCGACGGCGCGGTGGAGTGGCTCGTCGCCCGCGGCCGCACCGGCCAGTGGGGCAGCAAGCCCTGGTCGGCCAATCCGAAAGCCGTCGCGATGGTCGAGAAGTACGTGACGACGGGCGCCCCCTGGATCGCCGAGATCGACGGCACCGTGGTGGGCACGCTCACCCTGACCGAGGGGCCGGGCGGCGACATCGTCCCGGCGGCCGGGGAGCCCGAACGCTACGTGCACCTCCTCGCCGCCGACCACGGGCGGCACGCGGGCCGCGGCGTGGGCCGCGCCCTGCTCGCGCACGCCGTCGAGGAGACCCGAGCGCAGGGCGTCTCCCTGCTGCGGGTCGACTGCTACCGGAGCGAGGACAGGGCGCTCGTCGCGTACTACGAGAGCAACGGCTTCACGGCCACCGAGACCTTCACGGGTCCCGACGGCAGCTGGCCCGGCCAGGTGCTCGCACAGCGAGTCTGACCGGGCCGGGCACGCGACGTCGCGGCGCGGAACGGCATCACGCCGCGGTCGCGAGCTCCCGCTCCCTCGGCACGAACTGCAGGTGCTGGCGGCCGCGCCGCAGGTCCACCTTGAGCCGCAGGTTCGCGGCGCGCGCCAGCATCAGGCCGACACCGGCCGCGGCGAGCGCGCAGACCAGGCCGCCGATGGCCATGCTGACCCGGACGCCGTAGGCGTCGGCGAGCCAGCCGAAGAGCGGCCCGCCGAGCGGTGTGCCGCCGGTGAAGACCATCATGAACAGCGACATCACCCGGCCGCGCATCTCCGGGTCCGTGGCCATCTGGACCGAGGAGTTGGCGGTGACGTTCACCGTCAGGCCGAGGATGCCGATCGGCACGATCAGCGCGACGAACATCCACAGTTCGGGCGCGAACGCGGCCACGATCTGGAGCACGCCGAAGGCGATCGCGGCCCCGGCGAGCAGCCGCAGGCGCGAGGTCCCGCGACGGGCCGCGAGCAGCGCGCCGGCCAGCGAGCCGACCGCCATGAGCGTGTTGAAGAGGCCGTACATCCCCACACCACCGTGGAAGACGTCGTCCGCGAAGGCGCTCATCCAGATCGGGAAGTTGAACCCGAAGGTGCCGATGAAGCCGACGAGGACGATCGGCCAGATCAGCTCGGGGTGCTTGGAGACGTAGTTCAGGCCCTCCCGCAGCTGTCCCTTGCCGCGCGGCTTGCGCGGGGTGTGGTGCAGCTCGGAGGTGCGCATCAGCATGAGTCCGGTCAGCGGCGCGAGGAAGGACAGGCCGTTGGCGAGGAACGCCCAGCCGGGCCCGACGGCAGCGGTGAGACCACTGGCCACGGCGGGGCCGATGAGGCGCGCGGACTGGAAGTTGGCGGAGTTCAGCGAGACGGCGTTGCGGACCTGGTCCGGGCCGACCATCTCGGAGACGAAGGACTGCCGGGTCGGGTTGTCGACGACGGTGACGAGGCCGGTGAAGAAGGCCGCCGCGTAGACGTGCCAGACCTGGACGTTGCCGCTGAGCGTGAGGGCGGCGAGGAAGAGTCCGCTGATGCTCATCGCGCCCTGGGTGCAGAAGAGCAGGCTCCGCTTGGCGAACCGGTCGGCGATCACTCCGCCGTACAGGCCGAAGAGCAGCATCGGCAGGAACTGCATGGCCGTGGTGATGCCGACGGCCGCGGAGGATCCGGTGAGGCTCAGGACCAGCCAGTCCTGGGTGATGCGGGCCATCCAGGTGCCGGTGTTGGAGACGACGGCACCGGTCGCGAAGAGCCGGTAGTTGCGGATCTTCAGCGAGCTGAACATCGAGGACTTGTGGGGGCGGACGGGGGTGTCGAGGGCGGTTGGTGCGGGGGCGGAGTCTGCTCCGGATCCCGTACTCAAAGTGGGTTCGCCTCCTTGGCGTACAGACGGCTCCCACAAGGGGCGGGAGTGCCCGCGGGGTGCCGCGGGTCTTACAGGTGCGCGAGCTTCTCCAGGACGGGGGCGGCGGCGCGCAGCCGCTCCCACTCGTCCTCGTCGAGGTGCTCGGCGAGACCGGCCAGCCAGGCGTTCCGCTTGCGGCGGCTCTCCTCGAGCATGGCCTCGGCGGTCTCGGTCTGGGTCACCACCTTCTGGCGGCGGTCCTCGGGGTGCGGCTCCAGCCGGACCAGTCCCTTGGCCTCCAGCAGGGCGACGATGCGGGTCATCGACGGCGGCTGCACGTGCTCCTTGCGGGCGAGCTCGCCCGGAGTGGCGCTGCCGCAGCGGGCGAGGGTGCCGAGCACCGACATCTCGGTGGGGCTCAGCGACTCGTCGACACGCTGGTGCTTGAGTCGACGGGACAGGCGCATCACGGCGGAGCGCAGGGCGTTCACGGCGACGGCATCGTCACCATGGGAGAGGTCCGGCATGTTTGTTAGCGTAACTCATTACCCTAGCTAAAGACCACTTGGTTTCCCGGACACGGGTGCCCGAACCCTTTCGTCACCCATATGAGTGAGGTGACTTCGGAAAGCGACGCATCGCCCGGCGGCGCCCGTGGACCCTGTCACGCATGGGATCGACAGTGCTCAGCCTGCGGATAGACGGTGAGCTGCTCGACCGGCTCCGGCAGCACGCGGCGAAAAGGGGAATGAGCGTCCAGGACTATGTGGTCCGGACGCTCATTCGTGATGACTTCGACGAACGATTCGCGACATCGGTCGAGAAGACGGAGAAGTTCTACGGGGTGGCTTAGACCCCCCTCATCGGGGGCGGCTAGGTCAGGTTCAGTGCGGGCATCAGGTAGTAGAAGGCGAAGACCGCCGACACGACGTACATGGCGACCGGCACCTCCCGCGCCCGGCCCGCGGCCAGCCTCAGCACGGTGAAGGTGATGAAGCCCATCCCGATGCCGTTGGTGATCGAGTACGTGAACGGCATCATCAGCATCGTCACGAACGCGGGGATCGCGATCGTGTAGTCGCTCCAGTCGATCGCCCGGATCGATCCGGACAGGATCAGGAAGCCGACCGCGAGCAGCGCGGGGGTGGCCGCCTGCGACGGGACCATGGTGGCGATGGGCGTGAGGAACAGCGCGACGGCGAAGAGCCCGCCCGTGACGACGTTCGCGAAGCCCGTGCGGGCCCCCTCGCCGACGCCCGCGGTGGACTCCACGAAGCAGGTGGTGGCCGACGCGGACGAGGCACCACCGGCGGCGACGGCGATGCCGTCGACGAAGAGGACCTTGTTGATGCCGGGCATGTTGCCCTTGTCGTCGGTCAGCCCGGCCTCGTCGCCGATGCCCATGATCGTGCCCATCGCGTCGAAGAAGCACGAGAGCAGCACGGTGAAGACGAAGAGGACGCCGGTCAGGACGCCGACCTTCTCGAAGCCGCCGAAGATGCTGATCTCGCCGACGAGACCGAAGTCCGGGGTGGAGACGGGGTTGCCGGGCCACTCCGGGGTGGTCAGGCCCCAGGACGGCACGTCGGCGACCGCGTTGACGATCATCGCGACGACCGTCATGACGACGATGCTGATGAGGATGGCGCCGGGCACCTTGCGCACCATGAGGGCCAGGGTGAGCAGCACGCCGAGCACGAAGATCAGGACGGGCCAGCCGTTGAGGTGGCCGTCGCCGCCGAGCTGGAGCGGGACCGTGGTGTGCGCGGCGTCCGGGATGCGCGAGACGAAGCCGGAGTCGACGAGGCCGATCAGCATGATGAAGAGGCCGATGCCGATCGCGATGCCCTTGCGCAGGCCGAGCGGCACGGCGCTCATCACGCGTTCGCGCAGGCCGGTCGCGACGAGCAGCATCACGACGAAGCCGGCCAGGACGACCATGCCCATCGCGTCGGGCCACGACATGCGCGGCGCGAGCTGGAGGGCGACCACGGTGTTCACGCCGAGTCCGGCGGCGAGCGCGATCGGCACGTTGCCGATGACGCCCATCAGGAGCGTGGTGAAGGCCGCGGTGAGCACGGTCGCGGTGACCAGCTGCTTGTTGTCGAGCTGGTGCCCGTACATGTCCTTCGCGCTGCCCAGGATGATCGGGTTCAGCACGATGATGTAGGCCATCGCGAAGAAGGTCGCGAAGCCGCCGCGGACCTCCCTGGCCAGGGTGGAGCCCCGCTCCGTGATCTTGAAGTACCCGTCGAGCCCGCCCCGCGGGGGCTTCGGGGGCGGCGTTTTGGCGTCGACCGGGGCGCTGGCCGAGGGAGACATGCGTGACCTCATGAACTCAGAGAAGGGGAAGATCGTTAAGCGGCGACTTCGGTTCGATTTGTTTCTTCTTACGAAAGCAATCAGCCATTAACGAGCCGTTTCAGTATGAATACATGAGACGGAAATCGCTATCTCCGCGCGTAGACCCTTGCGTCCCAAGGGGTGTACGAGACGTGGCCCACCCCTCGTAAGCTGTACGCATGGCGAAGTGGACCCCTAAGCACGAGGCGCCGGAGCCCCTGGAGGGGCCCGTGGTCGCCACCATCACGGGCGGCACGATCCTCTGGTTCGTCCTCTTCCTGGCCCAGCTCCCGTTCTACGGCTGGTTCGACGACCGCGACGCGACCTGGTGGGTGTGGACCTGCCTGGCCGGCGCGGGCCTCGGCCTCATCGGCATCTGGTACGTGCGCGGCAGGGACGCCGCGATCAAGCGGGCCGCGGCGGGCACGGGGACCGTCGGCGTCGAGGGGACCACCGATGACGACGGGACCGCCGAGGGCAAGGGGCCGAAGGTCACCGAGTCGCGGTAGGAAGGTCCCCGCGCCCCTGCGCGGCCGTACACCCACGGGACGGGCCCCGTCCTCCCGTGGTCGGATCTTTTGCGCACTCAAGGGGTGAAGCCCCAAAACCCCCCTTACGGTCGATGCATGACGCATATCGACGCGGGCGCCGAACTCGACCCGGTCCACCCGGTGCCGCCACCCACGGGGCGGGCCGCGGGACTCACCACCGCCGAGGTCGCCGAGCGGGTCGCCCGCGGCGAGGTCAACGACGTCCCGATCCGCAGCAGCCGGTCGCTGAGCGAGATCGTCCGGGCGAACGTCTTCACCCGCTTCAACGCCATCATCGGCGTGCTCTGGGTGGTCATGCTCTTCGTGGCGCCGATCCAGGACAGCCTCTTCGGCTACGTGATCATCGCCAACACGGGCATCGGCATCATCCAGGAGTGGCGCGCCAAGAAGACCCTGGACTCCCTCGCCGTCATCGGCGAGGCCAAGCCGACCGTCCGGCGCGACGGCGCGGCCTGCGAGATCTCCACCTCCGAGATCGTCCTCGGCGACGTCATCGAACTCGGCCCCGGCGACAAGATCGTGGTGGACGGCGAGGCCGTCGAGACCGACAGCCTGGAGGTCGACGAGTCGCTGCTCACCGGTGAGGCCGACCCGGTCATCAAGAAGCCCGGCGACAAGATGATGTCGGGCTCCTTCGTGGTCGCGGGCGGCGGCGCGTTCACCGCCACCAAGGTCGGCCGCGAGGCGTACGCGGCGCAGCTCGCCGAGGAGGCGTCCCGCTTCACGCTCGTCCACTCCGAGCTGCGCACCGGCATCTCCACGATCCTCAAGTACGTGACGTGGCTGATGATCCCGACCTCGATCGGTCTGGTCGTCTCCCAGCTCGTCGTCAAGGACGACAACTTCAAGGAGTCCATCGCGTACACGGTGGGCGGGATCGTCCCGATGATCCCCGAGGGCCTCGTGCTCCTCACCTCCGTGGCCTTCGCGATCGGCGTCATCCGGCTCGGCCGCAAGCAGTGCCTGGTGCAGGAACTCCCGGCGATCGAGGGCCTGGCCCGCATCGACACGGTCTGCCTCGACAAGACGGGCACCCTCACCGAGGGCGGCATGGACGTCACCGAGCTGCGGCCGCTGAACGGCGGCGACGAGGCGTACGTCCGCACGGTCCTCGGCGCGCTCGGCGAGTCCGACCCGCGGCCGAACGCCTCCCTCCAGGCGATCATCGACGCCTACCCCGACACCGACGAGTGGCGCTGCACCGAGTCGCTGCCCTTTTCCTCGGCCCGCAAGTACAGCGGCGCCTCCTTCAGCGAGGGCGACGGCACCGAGTCGACGTGGCTGCTCGGCGCCCCCGACGTACTCCTGCCCGACGGCGACCCCTCGCTCGCCGAGATCGAGGAGCTCAACCAGCAGGGCCTGCGCGTGCTGCTGCTCGCCCGCGCCGCGGGCGCCCTCGACGACCCGGAGGTGGCCGCGGGCGCGCGTGCCACCGCCCTGGTCGTCCTGGAGCAGCGGCTCCGCCCCGACGCCGCCGACACCCTGCGCTACTTCGAGGAGCAGGACGTCGCCGCGAAGGTCATCTCCGGTGACAACGCGGTCTCGGTGGGCGCGGTCGCGGGCAAGCTCGGGCTGCCCGGCGCGGAGAACACCGTGGACGCGCGCAGGCTGCCCACCGACAAGGAGGAGCTGGCGCAGAGCCTCGACGACAACACGGTCTTCGGCCGGGTCACCCCGCAGCAGAAGCGCGACATGGTGGGCGCCCTCCAGTCGCACGGCCACACGGTCGCGATGACCGGTGACGGCGTGAACGACGTGCTCGCCCTGAAGGACGCCGACATCGGCGTGTCCATGGGCTCGGGCTCGGAGGCGACGCGGGCGGTCGCCCAGATCGTGCTGCTCAACAACAGCTTCGCGACGCTGCCCTCGGTGGTCGCCGAGGGCCGCCGGGTCATCGGCAACATCACGCGCGTGGCGACGCTGTTCCTGGTGAAGACCGTCTACTCGGTCGTCATCGCGCTCCTGGTGGTCTGCTCGCAGGTCGAGTACCTCTTCCTGCCGAGGCACCTGACCCTGCTCTCCACCCTCACCATCGGCATCCCGGCCTTCTTCCTGGCGCTCGCGCCCAACAAGGAGCGGGCCAAGCCCCACTTCGTACGCAGGGTCATGCGGTACGCGATCCCGGGCGGTGTCATCGCGGGTGTCGCCACGTTCGTGACGTATCTGCTCGCCCGGCACCACTACACGGGCGCGGGCGCGCGGGAAGCCGAGACCAGCGCGGCGACCCTGGCGCTGTTCCTGATCGCCATGTGGGTGCTCGCCATCATCGCCCGCCCCTACACGTGGTGGCGGCTCTGCCTGATCGGCGCGATGGGTCTCGGCTTCCTGCTCGTGCTGACCGTGCCCTGGCTCCAGGACTTCTTCCAGCTGAAGCTGGTGGGCACGACGATGCCGTGGGCGGCGGTCGCGATCGCGGCGGTGGCCGCGGCGGCCATCGAGTTCATCTACCGCTGGGTGGACCGCCGCTTTCCGGCGTGACCGGTGAGACCGGTTGTGACGGCGACTAGCGGACGTCGATGAAGTCGCTGGTCGACGTCACGGCCGGGGTGGTGGAGGTGCCGGCGAAGACGTAACGGAAGTAGCCGTCGGCGGAGGCCTTCACGGTGGTCTTCAGGTTGCCCTTGGAGTCGGACTTGACCGTCTTGACGGTCGTGTAGCTGCTGGCGCCCTTCTTCTTGTACTGGAGCTTCACCGACTGGCCGGTGTAGCCCGCGTACTTCGAGGTCTCCCAGTTGGCACGGGTCAGCGCGCCGGTGACCGTGATGGTCTTGCCCTTCTTGACGGGCTCCGGGGAGGCGTTGGTGGTGAGCTTGGCGTAGCGCTGGATGCTGGCGTCGGACTTGAACTTCTCGCCCTCGGCCGAGCCGCCCTCGTTGCCGTCGGCGGCGGCGTAGAGCTTCCAGCCCGAACCGGCCAGGCCGTTGGTGTAGAGGTCGGTCTTCGGGTCGGCAACGACGTCGAGGGTGCAGGTCGAGGTGGTGGCGTTGACGACCTTGCACTTGCCGTTGAGGTCGTCCGGGATCAGGACGCCATCGGCGTGGTCGATGTCGCTGCCGTGGTACAGGAAGGCACTGCCGCCCGCGATGCCCGACGGGTCGGTCGCGGTGACGGCGATCTTGAACTTCACCTTGTTGGAGGTGCCGACGACGACGTCCTTGCCGCCGTTGACGGAGACCTTGGTGATCTTCGTGGCGCCCGCGTTCGCACCCTGCGCGGCCTTGGCCGCGAGACGGGGAGCGGACGACGGACCGTCGGCGGCCTGGGCGGCCGGGACGGCGAGTGCGGAAAGGGCCAGGGTGCCGGTCAGTGCGGCCACGGTGGCACGGATGCGCATGTGTTTCCCCAGTTGGAGAAGGGGATCCCGCGGTGCGTGACGCCGTCACGCGGGTTCCCGGTGATCTAGGAGTCTGTTGACTCGCAAGATCAGACCTGTGACGGGTGGGGCTGGTTGTACGAGAAGTGAAGAAAATGTGACCGACATAGGGAACGCGAGGTTCCACCCCGACCAACAGGCCGACCAACAGGCCTGACCAACAACCTGACCAACAGGGTGGAACCCGGCAAACCGCCCAGAGGGCCCGAAGGAGGGCCCTCAGTCGAACCAGCGGTCCCGCGCCAACTCCGCGGTCCGCGACGGATCTTCGAGCAGCGCCGCCACCTCGAACCGGCGCGGCCACTGCCCCGCCGCCCAGGCAAGACCCGCCGCGACACCCTCCAGCGTCGCCGCGTGCACGGTGCCGTCCGGAGTGCGGCGCCAGTCCAGCTCCACACCGCCCGCGACGAGCTCCTCGTGCTCGACGTACGTCTCCGGGGTCGACTCGCCCAGCAGGATCCGCACGGGATCGGGCACCGCGTGCTCCACGCCGTGCCCCGCGGGCTCCACCGCCGCCGTCTCGCTGAGGCGCCGCACCTGGAACAGTTCCGCGAGGTCGCCCGCCTTGCGCGGCCGCACCGGCAGCAGCGGCACACCCGCGGCGAGCGGCAGCAGATCCGGCGCGTCGGCGACCACCGCGTCCGCCGCGTCGACCACCACGACCTCGCCGTCGAGGACCGCGCGCAGCTCCTCGGGGAGCGTCACCTGCTCCGGGTCGAGATCGGCGAGCGCCCCGTACAGGGCGTGCAGTTGGGCGGGGGAAACGGTCCTCTCGGGGTCCGCGAGCCGGTCGAGCAGTTCGGCGGCGCCGCCCGGCTCGGCGAGCAGCGCGCCGACCGACGTCCGCACGCCGAGGGCCCGCAGCACCTGCTCGTCGCCGAAGCCGGAGGCGTCCGCGGCGTCGTACAGACCCACCAGGAGCGGATCGCCGCCCGCCGCGCGCAGCCCCGCGGGACGGCGCCCGTCCAGGACGTGGTGGCCGCGCAGCCACCACGCCGTGTACGAACGGACGGTCTCCGTCGTGCCGTCGGGCAGGAGCACCCGCAGCGGCTGCGTCAGCGCGTCCCGCAGCGGCGGCCGGGAGAGCATCGCGAGCGCCTGCGGCCAGCGGTCGTCGTCCACCAGGTCCAGGTCCCGTACGGCGACGATCTCGGTGGCGACCGGCGGCACCGGGGTGTCGGGCAGCCGGTCCAGGACGTCCTCGCACCACACGTCCACGGCGTCCAGCAGCCCCGCGTCGTCGGGCTCGGCGAAGTCGCCGTCGCGCGGCTCCAGTTCGTCCGGATCGAGTACGACATCGGCGGCGCGGACCAGCGCGAACGTGGCGAGCACCCCGCAGGCGGCCAGCGGCTGCTCGCCCCAGCGATCGGCCAGCTCCTGGTCGGCGAGGGCCAGTTCGTCCTCGCGCATCACCTCGGCGAACGCGCTGCCGGGCAGCACCAGCTCGCCGGCGGGGGCGAGTTCACCGTCTTCGTCGGGCAGCGCGAGGGCGGCGAGCCAGGGCTCGTCGCCGGGTTCGAGGCGGGCGTCGCGCACCAGCGCGAGGACGACGTCCGCCAACTCGTCGGCGTCCAGCGCCTCCTCGTCCCAGGTGTCGTCGTCGAGGGAGGCGGCGACGGCGGCGCGGACCTGCGGGGTGGTCAGGACCGCGCGGGGCGTCGCGGGGAGCGCGCCGAGCTTCTCCAGGAGCGGGTGGACGGCCTCCGGGTGGGCGACCTTCAGCCCGAGCCGGGCGAGCGAGGCGGGATCGCGCGCGTCGTCCGGGGCGGGCAGGAGGACCTGCCGGGGCCCGATCGTCGTCCGCCCGTCGGCAAGTGGCACGGGCAGCCCGGTGAGCCGGTCCGGGTCGACGCCCGCCAGGGTGTCGTAGAGGCGCCGCCACCAGGCCGCGTCGCGTTCCAGCCCGGCGAGCCGGTCGACCGCCTCGGTCAGGGGGACCCGCGCGACGCCGAGGGTGCGCAACTCGGCCCGGCGTTCGAGCCCCGCGGGCAGCAGGCTCGGCAGCACCTCGGCGAGCACCCGTACGGTGTCGGCGCCCGCGCCCTCCACGACCTCCGCGTCACGGGGCCGCAGCGCCTCGGGCAGCTCGTCCTCCTGGCCCTCGGTCCTGGGCAGCGCGGGCGGCAGGAACGCGGTGCGCGGCAGCCGCTCCAGGATGCCCGCGCGCAGCGCGCCGTCCAGCTCGCTCCTGCCGAGCGGCCCCGGCACGAGGGAGATGATCCCCTCGGTCACAGGACGCCAGTCGGCGAGGAGTTCGACGTACGCCTCGGCGGCGCGCTCGACCAGGAAGTCGGTCAGCGGCCCCGGCGCGGCGTGCCGCCGAGCGGTGTCCAGCGGGAACGAGGCGATCAGCAGCGCGGGTACGCCGAGCGGCTCGTCACTCGGCGTCGGCGCGTGCACCACGGGGGTGCTGCGGGGCCGCTCCGGGGTGCCGTCGGGGCCCGCGGGCACGGCCCAGGTGACCGACCAGTACGGACGCAGCCGCTCTTCGACCGGCCGCCCCTTCAACAGGGCGGCGTCGAGGGGGCCTTGCCGGCTGACGGTGCGCCAGCGGGTCGTGCCGTCGCGCGTGTCCTCGACGGTGGTGTAGGGGGTGTCTTGGGTGTGGCGGCGGAGGGTTCGCGTCGTGCTTCCGGTGCGGGCGTCTCCTGCGGTGCCGCCCGGGGTTTCGATGGTGACCTCGGCGAGGCCCGGCAGGGCGAGCAGCAGGGCGTCGTCGACGCCCTCCAGGAGCCGGGCGACCAGGTCCTCGGCGGCGGCGTCGCGCAACGGCAGGATGACGACGGTGTCGTACCCCTCGGGCGCGCTGCCCTCCGCGGCCATCGGCAGCCGGAGCAGCGGGACGTGGCCGTCCCTGCGGCGGATCTCGTCGCCGAGTCCCGGGCTGAACCTGGCGGTCTCCGCGGCGAGTTCGCGGGCCTCCGACAGCGACCAGCGGACGCCGCCGGTGCGTCCCACGACGGCGGGCTCGTCGGAGACCGCGAGCACGGCGGCGAAGCCGACGCCGAAGCGGCCGACGCTGGTGGGGTGCGGGCCCCCGGTCCCCTCGGGCCCGTCGCTCCCCCCGGCCCCCCTGGCCCCCGGGGTCTCCCGCTTCGCGGAGGCGCGGAGGGTGGCGAGGGACTCCACGCCGGTCGCGTCCAGCGGGGCGCCGCTGTTCGCGGCGGCGAGCACGCCGTCGCGCAGGGTCAGCGCGAGCCGCCCCGGAACGCCGGCGCGGGCGGCCGCGTCCGAGGCGTTCTGCGCCAGCTCCACGATGAGCCGGTCCCGGTAGCCGCCGAGCGCGAGGTCCTCCTCCGCGTTGGCGTCCTCACGGAAACGGGCCGGGGCCGCGGCCCAGGCGTCGAGGACTCCACGGCGGAGGCGGGCGGTGCCGAAGGGATCAATACCCTCGGCCGCCGGCCGCACGGGCTTGCTCACGGTGGGGGGCTCCTTGGGGGGTTGGGGGGGTGGGGTGGAGTGGAGTGGGGTGCGTGGGTGGGGTGAGTTGCGTGGGTGGCGTGGCTTGTGTGGGTGGGCTGGGCTGGTTCGCTGGTGCTGGTGCTGGTGCTGGTGCTGGTGCTGGTGCTGGTGCTGGTGCTGGTGCTGGTGCTGGTGGGGCGTTGTACTCCGGCCTGCGGCCGGGGGCTTGGGCTTGCGTCTCCTCGACCGTGGTCGTGGTCTCCGGCCGTGTCACGGACGTGAACTTGAAGTTGCACTTGAACGTGGACTTGGACCGTGGTCTTGGTCTGCGGCGAACGGTACCGCGTCGGGGTGGGGGTGCTGGAGCCGGAATCCCCCTGCCGCCCGCGCCCGACGGATCACTCCGCCCCGGCCTACTCCCCCGCCTCGCTCGCCCGCCTCGCTCGCCCGCTCCGCGGGGGCTGCCCCCACCCCACCACGCACGCGAGCCTCCGGCACCGACCGGCAGGCGCCCTGCCACGGCCCCACTGCCCCAGGCGCCCCCTCTGCCTCACTCCCCCGCTCCGCGGCGGCCCTCCCCACCCGCCCACCCGCCCACCCGACACTCCGCACGGCCCGCACCTGTTCTCCCCCGCTCCGCGGGGTTCTTCCCCACCCGCCCACCCGAATCTCCGCACCGCCCAGCGCATGCCCACTCACCGGTCCCACTGCTCGACGTGGAGCTCTGCCCCACTCGCACCTGCTCACCGTTTCGCCGCTCCGCGGCGGGGTTCGCGCCGCCCACGCGTCTTCGGTTCGCTGCTCGGCGGCGGGTGGGTGAGGACTACGCCGCAAAACGGCGCCGCAACCAGCAGCACGGCGCCGAGGGAAGACGGCAAGCCCCCACACCACCGCAGCGGGGAACGCTTGGGCAGGCGGGTGGGAAGCACGCCGCGCAGCGGCGACGCACCAGCAGCACAGTGCCGAGGGGATCGCGCCGGGCCCCCACCGCTGCCGCAGCAAGAAACGCATGGGCGGGTGGGTGGGAGGCACGCCGCGAAGCGGCGACGGAGTCGGGAGCACGGTCCCGAGGGGAGACGGCGGGCCCCATACCGCTGCAGCGGAGAACGCTTGGGCGGGCGGGTGGGGACTACGCCGCGCAGCGGCGACGGAGTCGGGGCACGGTGCCGAGGGAAGACGGCAAGCCCCCACCGCCGCCGCGGAGAACGCTTGGGCGGGCGGGTGGGGAGCACGCCGCGCAGCGGCGACGCAGCCAGGGGCGGGGTACAGAGGGGCGATGCGCGGAGGGTCCGGATCCGCACAGGCGCCGAGGAGCCAGACGGGGAGGACTGGACCGTCGCGGAGGGGCCGGGCACGGGGTGAGTGAGTGGGCCGGGGCACAAGCTTCGGGCGCGCATGCAGGAAGCACATCGCAGGAAGGACATCGGGCAGGCCAGAACGGAAAGCGCAGGTCACGGGTCCAGCAGCCCGGGGCGGAGCCCCGATGCGGGGAACAGGTCAGGACGCGCGCTCCGGCGACGCACCGAGGAGCCGAGGAGCCGAGGAGCCGAAGACGAACCCCGGCACCACCCACCCGAACCGCCCGAACCGCCCCGCAAGAACCCCCCACACCCCCGCAGCCGGAACTAGGAGTGGCCGAGTTCCTCCCCCGGCCCCTCCACACTCACCGACCCCGAATCCGCCGCGGGCCGCAGCGGCAGGACGTCCACGCGTGTCTCGTCGAGGACCGGCGGCGCCGGCCGGGCCGGTTTCGGCATGACGGCGGCCTCGGAGTGGCCCCCGCAGCCGTACGAGAGGGAGACCACGCGGCCGTCCGCGGGCCCGAACTCATTGGCGCACACACCGAACGCCTGACCGAGCGATCCGCCGATCGCCACCAGGAATCCACAGCTCACACATCCCGCGGGCGCCGCCTGCGCCATCGGGGTCTTCGCGCCGTACGCCTCTTCCCAGCGGTCGGCCGCGACATGCAGTCCGTAGCGGGAGAGGACCCGGGCCCTGCGCATGCCCAGTTCGTCGGCGACCGCCGCGATGGAGCCGCGCGCGGGCGCCAGGGGCAGTTCGGCCGGCGGGCCCGCCGTGACCTCGGCGTCCTCCGCCTCGACGAGCTCGGCCATCTCCTCGGACACGGCGGAGTTCGGCGGCGGCTCCTCCTCGCCGGTGAAGCCGGGTTCGAGGCGCAGGTCCTCCGCGTCGGTGGGCAGCAGGTCGCCGGGGCCCATGTCGCCGGGGCGCAGCCGCTCGCTCCACGGCACCCACTCGGGGGCGAGGAGCGCGTCGGGTCCTGGCAGCAGCACCGTCTCGTCGAGCGTGACGACCTTCGCCCGCGAGGCACGGGCGACCGTCACCGCCCAGCGCCAGCCGCGGTAGCCGAATTCCTTGCACTCGAAGAGGTGTGTGACGACCCGGTCGCCCTCCACGACGACCTCGACGTGCTCACCGACCACACCGGGTGCGGCGGCCTCCTCGGCCGCGGCCCGCGCCAGGCCGACCGCTTCGGCGCACAGGCGGTCCGGGGTACGCGGGGTGCGCTGGGTACGGCTTCGCGTTGTCGCTGCGCTCACAGGTATCGCTTCTCTCCTACGCCGTCTCACGAGTGCGCCACCCTTACGCGGGGGTACGGACGGAGCGGACCTGAGGGCCGCGTCAACGTCCGCGCCCGACGTTCTCGGGCGCACCTACGTCACCCATTCTGCGGGATGACCGAGAGGCGCGCGGCCGAGAACAACCGCCGCAGGCGCGCTACGCACGCTACCTTCTCCTGGCCCCTGGGCCTACACCGACGTACGGGCCGGCGCCCCGACCCTCCGTTCCGCCCCTCCGTTCCGCCCCTCCCCGACACACCCCTGCGCACCGCCCTGCCCCCACCCCCGTCGCCACCCCGCGGCGTGCCCCGCCGGTGCGGAGCAACGGGTGGGCGGGCGGGGACGACCGCCGCGGAGCGGCGCAGCACCACACGGCGGCACGCGCGGCCACGCGGAGCAGACACTCCGTGGCAGAGAGGCCCCCACCCCTGCCGAAAGACCTCCGTTCAAGACCCCCGCTCAAGGCCCCCGGCCACGTATCCGCACTAGGAATCCCCCCGAAGGGGCACTATGACGGAGTGGCCCCCACAAGGTCGACGTCCGTAGGAACCGTCTCGCCGGGACCGGCGCGGCGGACCGCGCGTGCGCTGGGACGTGCTCTGCACTTCCCCGTGACCGGCACCGCCCGCGGCATCCGCAAGGCCACGCACGCGCACGGCGCGGGCGAGTCGGGCCTCGGGAAGCTGATCGAGTTGCACGCGGTGAACGGCGCGGGTGACGTGATGATCACCGTCGCGCTCGCCTCCACCGTCTTCTTCTCGGTGCCGACCGACGAGGCGCGCGGCCGTGTCGCCCTCTACCTCGCCATCACGATGGCCCCCTTCACCCTCCTCGCCCCGGTCATCGGCCCGCTCCTGGACCGCCTTCCGCACGGTCGGCGCGCCGCGATGGCCGGCGCGATGCTGGCGCGTGCGCTGCTGGCCCTCGTCCTGTCGGGCGCGGTCGCCACCGGCAGCGTCGAGCTCTATCCGGCCGCGCTCGGCGTGCTCGTCGCCTCCAAGGCGTACGGAGTGGTCAGAAGCGCCGTCGTGCCGCGTCTCCTGCCACCCCGTTTCTCCCTGGTCAAGGCGAACTCCCGGGTCACCCTCGGCGGTCTCCTGGCCACCGCGGTGGCCGCGCCCGTCGGGGCGGGGCTCCAGGCGATCGGGCCGCGCTGGCCGCTCTACGGCGCCTTCGTGATCTTCGTCTCGGGGATGTTCCTGTCGTTCTCGCTGCCCCGCAAGGTCGACTCGGCGAAGGGCGAGGCGAAGGCGCTGCTCTCCGCGGACGAGGAGCATCTGCATCTGCACGCGCGCTCCGAGGCCGCCGGGGACACCACCCGCAAGCGCCGGCTGGGCCTGCGGACGGTCGGGCCCGGCGTCACCCACGCGCTGGCCGCCAACGCCGCGCTGCGCTGTCTCTCCGGTTTCCTCATCTTCTTCCTGGCGTTCCTGCTGCGCGAGCATCCGCTGGCCGGGCAGAGCGCCGCGGTCTCGCTCGGCATCGTCGGCGTCTCCGCGGGCGCGGGCAACGCGCTGGGCACCGCGGTCGGCGCCTGGCTGAAGGCGCGGGCGCCCGAGGTCATCATCGTGACCGTCGTCGCGGTGGTCCTCGGCGTGGCGATCACCTCGGCGCTGTTCTTCAGCGCGGTGGGCGTGGCCTGTCTGGGTGCCTGCGCGGGGTTCGCGCAGGCCCTGTCGAAGCTGTCCCTGGACGCGCTGATCCAGCGGGACGTACCCGAGCAGGTCCGTACGTCGGCGTTCGCGCGCTCCGAGACGCTGCTCCAGGTGGCGTGGGTGTTCGGCGGCGCCGTCGGCATCGCCATGCCGCTGAACGGGTCGCTCGGTCTCGCGGTGGCCGCGGGCATCGTCGCGCTCGGCTGGCTCTCGACGGCGCGGGGGCTGCTCACCACGGCGCGGCACGGCGGCCCGCGTCGCGCCCGGGTGGTCTGAGCGCGGGGCCGCGGGGCGCGGACCCGACCCCACCGGGACGTACGCCCTTCGGGGCCGTACCCGCGCGGACCCGACCCCACCGGGACGTACGCCCTTCGGGGCCGTACCCCCTTCGCACACGGGGCCGAAGGCGGCACGCCCGCGACCCCCACGTAACAGGACCCCACAACGCGCCCGATAGCCTTCGCCCATGACCTCCCTGCTCCGCGGCGGAGCCGCGAATGTGAACAGCGCGGCGCGCCGCCGCCGCGCCGTGGCCGCCCTTGGCGCCGTCTCCGCCGGACTCCTCGTCCTCTCGGCCTGTGACAAGCCGACGCCGCTTGCCACCGTGACGGTCGGCAGCGACTCGGTGAACACGGAAGCCTCCTGCTACAACGACGGCAAGGAGCTGGCGCAGTCGCAGCTCAAGTCCTGCCTCCAGGACAAGGACGTGAAGACCGTCAAGGTCGATCCCGACGAGAAGGTCCGCTTCGGCGTCGACCCGGAGATCGCCGAGAAGGGCTGGACGCTCCTGATGAACGGGCAGCCGCTGACCGAGGCGAGCAAGAAGACGTACGTGGTGATCCCGGGCAGCGTCTTCTTCAACCAGCAGTACGGCGGCGCCGGCAACAAGGCCACCGTCAGCCTCCTTGAGGGCGGCAAGGGCTCCACGCAGAAGGCCACCGGCCTGTGGTCGTTCAAGTTCGAGAAGGACTCCGACTCCTGACCTCGTACGACGCGATGACGGGGGCCCCCTCCGGCGCCCCGCGCGTCCTCGTCGCCACCGCCGTCCCCGCCGAACGGGACGCGGTGGCGCGGGCGCTGGCCGGACACCCGGGCGGCGCCGTCGACGTACTGGCCGTCGGGGTGGGCCCCGCGGCCGCCGCGGCGGGCACGGCGACCGCACTCGCCCGTGCCGCCGCCACCGGCTCGCCCTACCGCCTGGCCGTCTCCGCCGGGATCGGCGGCGGCTTCCAGCCCGACGCCCCCGTCGGCTCGCTCGTCCTCGCCGACGAGATCACCGTCGCCGACCTGGGCGCGGAGACCGGCGACGGCTTCCTGCCGGTGACCGAACTCGGGTTCGGTGCCGTCACCCACCGTCCGCCGCCTTCCCTCGTACGGGGAGCGGCCGCCGCCACGGGCGCCGTGAGCGGCACCGTGCTGACCGTCTCCACCGTGACCGGCTCCGCCGAGCGCGCCGCGCAGCTGCGGCTGCGTCATCCGCGGGCCCTGGCCGAGGCGATGGAGGGATTCGGCGTCGCCGAGGCCGCCGCGCTGCACGGGCTGCCCGTGTTCGAGGTCCGCGCGGTCTCCAACGCGGTCGGTCCCCGCGACCGTGACGCCTGGCGGATCGGCGCCGCGCTCGCGGCACTGACCGAGGCGTTCGGGAAGCTCACGCCCGTACTGGAGAGTTGGAACGACCATGACTGAGTCCCTGCGGATCGCGTACTCGCCCTGCCCCAACGACACGTTCGTCTTTGACGCCTGGGCCCACGGCCGGGTGGCGGGCGCCCCCGAACTCGACGTCACCTTCGCCGACATCGACATCACCAACGGCATCGCGGAGCGCGGCCCCGCCGCCTCCGACCTGGATGTCCTGAAGGTGTCGTACGCCGTGCTCCCCTACGTCCTCGACGAGTACGCGCTGCTGCCCTGCGGCGGCGCGCTCGGCCGTGGCTGCGGGCCGCTCGTGCTGACGCGTGAGCCCGGGGTCGACCTGTCGGGCAAGACGGTCGCGGTGCCGAGCGAGAAGTCGACGGCGTATCTGCTCTTCCGGCTGTGGGCCGCGGACACGCTCACCGGCGGTGGCGTCGGCGAGATCGTGGTGCTGCCCTTCGACCAGATCATGCCCGCGGTGCGCGACGGCAAGGTCGACGCGGGCCTGGTCATCCACGAGGCACGCTTCACGTACCAGAACTACGGCCTCAACTGCCTCGCCGACATGGGCGAGCACTGGGAGGCCACGACGGGCCTGCCGATCCCGCTGGGCGCGATCATCGCGCGGCGGTCCCTTGGCGCGGAGGCGCTTGAGCAGCTCGCCCGGTCGGCCCGCACCTCCGTCCGCATGGCCTGGGACGACCCCGAGGCGTCGCGGCCCTACGTCCTCGAACACGCGCAGGAGATGGATCCCGCCGTCGCGGACCAGCACATCGGGCTCTACGTCAACGAGTTCACCGCGGATCTCGGCGAGGACGGTTACGCGGCGGTACGGGGGCTTCTCACTCGGGCTGCGGCCGAGGGGCTCGTGCCTGCTCTGCGACCCGGCGCCCTGTCGTTTCCGTGAACGTCCAGATCGCCTGAACGGCTCGTCCTCAAACGCCGGACGGGCTGAAACCAGCCCGCCCGGCGCGAAGTCAGACGTCCAGCTGATCCGCCACCGCCCTCAAGAGCCCCGCGATCTTCGCGCCCGACGCCTTGTCGGGGTAGCGGCCCTTCTCCAGCATCGGCGTGATGTTTTCGAGCAGTGTCGTCAAGTCCTGGACGATCGACGCGAGTTCGTCCGGCTTGCGGCGCTGCGCGGCCGCCACCGACGGGGTCGGGTCGAGGATCGTGACGGAGAGCGCCTGGTCGCCGCGCTGGCCTGCGACGACACCGAATTCCACGCGCTGGCCGGGCTTGAGTGTGTCGACGCCGGCGGGCAGTACGGAGGAGTGCACGAAGACGTCGCCGCCGTCGTCGCGGGAGAGAAAGCCGAAGCCCTTCTCGCTGTTGAACCACTTGACCTTGCCGGTAGGCACGTGAAGTCCTCGTCCTCGTACTCGTCGTACTTCGTCTATGCCGGTCCGCCCCACCGGATCGAGAGGGCGAAAACGGCTCTGGATAGCACTACAGCGGGTCGCCCGACCCGCCGCCACCAAGACTATTGGTCCGTGGGCCGGTGACAAGACGTCCCCGGATTCTTCCTTCGCGCTGGGAACTACCCTGGTGGGGTGCGTGACAAAACCCAAGCGAATTCGGCCGGACCGGGCGACGGAATGGTTCGGGCCGGAGCAATCGTCTTCTTCGTCGGAGCGGTGGCCACACTGGTCACCGTGGCCCCGTTGTTCCTGGGCTCCGACCCCTTCCCCTCCATCGCGTACGCGGTGTGCATGCTGATGGGCGTCGGCTTCCTCGTCGCCGCCGCCGGCGTGCTCCGCGGCATCGCCGTGCAGCGGCGTCAGGCCAGGTCGAGCGCCGCCACCTAGGGTCCTAGGGCCCCCGCCTCAGCGCGCGGCGCCCGCCGCGAGGTGGGCGTCGAGCCAGGCGGGGAACTCGGTGAGGCCGGCGAGGACCACGTCCGCGCCCGCCGCGCGCAGCTCCGCTGCGTCACACGGTCCGGTCGCCACCGCCACGGAGAGCGCGCCCGCCGTACGCGCGCCGCGTACGTCACCGGTGTGGTCACCGACGTACACGGCCGCACCGTGCTCGCGCAGCGCCTCGGCCTTCGCCTCCGCCCACAGCCAGCCGATCACCGCGTCCGCCTCGATGCCGAGGTGCGTCAGATGCAGCTTGGCGTTGGGCTCGTGCTTGGCGGTCACCACGATGGCGCGGCCACCGTGCGCGTGCACGGCGGCGACGGCCTCGCGGGCGCCCGGCATGGCGAGGCTCGGCTCGATGGCGTGTGTGACGTAGATCTCGCGGTAGCGGTCGGCCGCTTCCTGGATCTCGTCCTCGGGGAACCAGTTCCGCAGCTCTTCCTCAAGGGGCGGGCCGAGCCGCGTGATCGCCAGGTCGGCGTCGATGTACGTCCCCGTCTCCGCGGAGAGCGCCAGGTAGGCAGCCCTGATGCCGGGCCGGGAGTCGATCAGGGTCATGTCGAGGTCGAAGCCGACGGTCAGCGCGTGAGAGGTCATGAGCCCATTGTGCCGAGGGCCGCGAACGACCCCGGACGTAGACTTAGCCTCGCCTTACCGGCGCCTCGCCTGCCGCCGCGCCTCACCCCCGTACGCCTCATGTGAAACGAGCCCAGCCGATGCGTGTGCCCGTCAGACGCGCCGTCGTGATGACCGCGGCCGTCGTGGCCCTGCTGCTCGCGGTGCTGCTCAGCCTCGCGGTCGGCGCGCGGGCGATCGCGCCGTCCGCCGTCATCGACGCCCTGCTGCACGGCGGGCACAGCGACGCCGCCGAAGTGATCCGCGAGATGCGCGTGCCGCGCACCGTCATCGGCCTGATGGTCGGCGCCGCGCTCGCCCTGGCCGGCACCGTCCTCCAGGGCATCACCCGCAACCCCATCGCCGACCCCGGCATCCTCGGCATCAGCCAGGGCGCGTCGGTCGGCGTGGTGTGCGCCATCGCCTTCGCGGGCGTCCACACCCTGACCGGCTACGTCTGGTACGCCTTCGCGGGCGCGGGCATCGCCTCGGTCGCCGTGTACGCGATCGCCGCCGGCGGCAGGGGCGGCGCGACCCCGGTGAAACTCGCGCTCGGCGGCGCCGCGATCAACGCGCTGCTCGTCTCGGTGACCACCGCGGTCCTCACCACCCGGGCCTCCGCCCTGGACGAGTTCCGCTTCTGGCAGGTGGGTTCGCTCGCCGGCCGCGACGCCGAGATCGTCGGCCAGATCTGGCCGTTCCTGCTCGTGGGCCTGGTCCTGGTGCTCGCCGTCGCGCGCGGCCTCGACGCCCTCGCGCTCGGCGAGGACGTGGCGAAGGGCCTGGGGCAGAACGTCGCGGCCGTACGGATCGTCGGCGGGCTCGGCGCGACGATCCTGACCGGCGCGGGCGTCGCGGCCGCGGGGCCCATCGCCTTCATCGGGCTCGCCGTGCCGCACATCGCCCGCGCGCTCGTCGGCAGCGACCACCGCTGGGTGCTCCCGACGGCCGCGGTCATCGGGCCGGTGATGCTGCTCGTCTCGGACATCGTGGGCCGCGTGGTCTTCCCGCCGAGCGAGGTGCCCGCGGGCGTGATGACCGCCCTCATCGGGGTGCCGTTCCTGGTGACCCTCGTCCGCAGGAAGGCGGTGGCCGCGTGACCGCGACCGTGCCCACGACGGGGGTGCGCCCCGCCGGATACGCGGTGCTCCGCGTCCGCCGCGCCGCCTTCCTCGTCCACCGTCGCGCGGCCGTCGTCGCCGTCGGCCTCGCCGTACTCCTCGCCGCGAGCTGCCTGGCGTACCTCTGCGTCGGCGAGTCCTTCGTGCACCCCGCCGAGGCCCTGAAGGTCGTCTTCGGGCAGTCCTCCCCCGACGAACTCGTCGTCGGCACCCTGCGCGAACCGCGCCTGGCCGTCGGCCTCCTGGTCGGCGCCGCGTTCGGCGTCGCGGGCGGGCTCATCCAGACCGTCGCCCGCAACCCCCTCGCCAGCCCCGACATCATCGGCATCAGCCAGGGCGCGAGCGCCCTCACCGTCGGCGCGATGACCTTCGGGATCACCTCCTACACCGCCCTGCCCTACCTCTCGGTGCTCGGCGGCGTGCTCGCCGCCGCCCTCGTGTACGCCTTCGCGTGGCGCGGCGGGCTGCACGCCACCCGCTTCGTGCTCATCGGCATCGGCTTCGCGATCGCGCTGCGCTCGGTCACCACGCTCTTCATGACCAAGGGCGACTACCTCGTCGCCCAGCAGGCGCAGATCTGGATGACCGGCTCCCTCAACGGGCGCGGCTGGGCCGAGGCGAACCCGCTCGGTCTGGTCCTTCTCGTCCTGCTGCCGTTCGTCCTGTGGGCGGCCCGCGCCCAGCGCTCGGTCACCATGGACGACGACACCGCGACCGCGCTCGGCGTCCGTCTCGGCCGGGTGCGCCTGGGGCTCGTCCTGCTCGGTGTCGTCCTGGCCTCCGTGGCGACCGGCGCCGCGGGTCCCGTCGACTTCGTCGCGCTGCTCGCCCCGCAGATCGCCCGCAGGATGACCCGCACCGCGCAGATCCCGCTGCTGTGTTCGGCGCTGCTCGGCGCGCTGATCATGGTCGTCGCCGATCTGCTCGCCCGGCGCCTGTTCTCGCCCACCGAACTGCCGGTGGGCGTGCTCACCGCGGCGGTCGGCGCCCCGTACCTGATCTGGCTCATCATCCGCAGCCGTTCCGTCCGCTCTGGAGGCACGCAGTGAACCCGGCCCGTCTGACGGCCAGCGAGCTGACCCTCGCCTACGAGGACCGCACGGTCGTCGAACACCTCGACCTCGCGATCCCCGACGGCAAGGTCACCGTGATCGTCGGCCCCAACGCCTGCGGCAAGTCCACGACCCTGCGGGCCCTCGGCCGTCTCCTCAAGCCGAGGAACGGCGCGGTCCTGCTGGACGGCGAGGCGCTCGCCAAGCTCCCGACGAAGCGGATCGCCCAGCAGATCGGGCTGCTCCCGCAGACGCCCGTGGCCCCCGAGGCGATCACCGTCGGGGACCTCGTCGCCCGCGGCCGCCAGCCGCACCAGCACTGGTGGCAGCAGTGGTCCGACGCGGACGAGAAGGCGGTGACGGAGGCGATGGAACGCACCGACGTGACCGCGCTCGCCGAGCGTTCCGTGGACGAGCTCTCCGGCGGGCAGCGCCAGCGCGTGTGGATCGCGATGGCCATCGCACAGGACACGGACATCCTCCTCCTGGACGAACCCACGACCTACCTGGACATCTCCCACCAGGTCGAGGTCCTCGACCTGGTCCGCCAGTTGGCCGCGACCACCGAGGAGGGCGGCCCCGGCAGGACCGTCGTCGTGGTCCTGCACGACCTCAACCAGGCCGCGCGGTACGCCGACCACCTCGTCGCCATGAAGTCCGGCGAGGTCGTCGCCGAAGGACCCCCTTCGAAGGTCGTCACCGAGGAACTCGTACGCGAGGTCTTCGGCCTGGAGTGCGTGGTGGTGCCGGACCCCGTGACCGGCTCCCCCCTGGTCGTCCCCGGGGCGCCGTGGTCCGCGACGGCGCCCGCCCGCACCGGCACATCCGTGTGACCCCGTACCGGCGCATCCATGTGACCCGCACCGGCACATCCGTGTGAACGCGACGAAAGGTGTCCCCATGAATCGCTTCCGCTCCCCGCTGCCGCGCCGCCGCGTCCTGCGCACCGGCGCGCTGGCCCTCACCGGCGCGCTCGCGCTCGCCGCCTGCGGCTCGTCGGACTCCGACGGGTCCGGCACCACGGGCAGGACGCACACGGTCAAGACCGCCATGGGCGACGTCGAGGTGGCGGAGCACCCGCGGCGCGTCGTCGTCCTGGACACCGCGGAGCTGGACTCCGCGATCTCCCTCGGCGTGAAGCCGGTCGGCGCCACGCACGTCGAGGCGTCCGCGGGCTTCCCCAGCTATCTGCCCAAGGACGAGGTGCGCGGCATCAAGGACGTCGGCGAGATGCTGAACCCCGACATGGAGGCCGTCGCCGCGCTCAAGCCCGATCTGATCCTGACCTCCAAGATCCGGCACGCGGCGAAGTACGACCAGCTCAAGGCGATCGCGCCGACCGTCATGACGGAGACCACCGGCTACCCGTGGAAGGAGAACTTCCAGGTGCACGCCGACGCGCTGGGCAGGCGGGCCGAGGCCAAGAAGGTCGTCGCCGACTACACCGCGCACGCCGAGAAGGTCACCGCGGCCATCGGCGGCCCGGCCGAGGCCCGCCGGACCCAGGTCAACGTCATCCGCTTCATCGAGGGCGCCGACATCCGCCTGTACGGCGACCGGAGTTACATCGGCACGATCCTCAAGGACGTCGGCCTGGGCCGCGCCCCGATCGCCGCGAAGGCCAAGGACGGCTTCTCCTACGACCTGTCCCCCGAGAAGATCGACCTCGCGGACACGGACGTCATCTTCCGCTCCACGTACGGCGATCCGGCGAAGGCCAAGCAGACCCGGACCGTCGGCAGCGGCCTGTGGAAGAACATGAAGGCCGTGAAGTCGGGCAACGTCCACACGGTCGACGACGAGCTGTGGATCCAGGGCATCGGCTACACGGCGGCGGACCGGATCCTCGACCAGTTGCAGGCCGACCTGACGAAGAAGTAGGCCGGGTACGGGGGGGAGTTGACCGGGTACGGGGGGAGTTGACCGCCCGTACCGGGCGGCGGGGCCGCCCGGTGCTCAGTGCCGTCGCCGCTGCGATCTCCACAGCAGGAAGAGCGCGGAGGCGACGGCCGCGCCCCGCACCACCCAGGGCCACGTCCCCGCGATGGCGTCGCTCATGTGCCCTTCCTTGATCGGGTCGCCCCAGCGCCCGTCGCTGCGCCCCCACAGCCAGGTCATCCCGGCGGCCACCGAGAGCCCCGGAAGGCCCAGGGCGGCCCACTTCGCCTCGGCGCGGGAGAGCTTTCGGGAGGCGTACGCGATGAGCCAGCCGCCGCCCAGGGCCAGCCAGTTGCCGAGGATCGCGCCCACGGTGAGCAGCGCGGCGGCGAGCAGGAGCAGGGGGTTGCTGAAGGCCGCTCCCCCGTCGACGGCCGCGCGCGGCCGGGGCAGCCGCCACCTCCGGCGCCCGGTCCCCTCGTCCTCCGTCGCCTCTTCCTCCTCGTCCTCCCCCTCCTCTTCGTCCTCGTCGACGAGCGGGTCGCCCTTGCGCAGGCGGGGCCCGCGCTCGTCGTCGGGGGACGGCGGGGGCTTGAGTATCTCGGGGATCTCCACGCCGCCGACGAACCCGGGCACGCTGTCCGCGAACCCGAACGGGCCGCTGTCCACCCGCCACCAGTCGGGCTCGGACCCGCTCGGCCCGAGCTCGTCGGTGCCGGCGAGGTGGGGCGGTGAGGGGCGCTCCACCTGGGCTTCGGTCTCGGCTTCCGCCGGTTCCCCGGCGGCCGTGCGCCGGGGCCTGGGGACCATGCGGCGCAGGCCCTTGGGGGCGTCGGGGTTCTCGGGGTCGCCGGAACTCCCGGAACTCCCGGAGTTCGCGGAGGGCTCGGAGGGCTCGGAGGTGAAGAAGCGGGGGCGCGAGCGGGGGCCGCGTTGCGTGGGGACGGCGGGGCGGGGGGTGCTCCGTGCCGTCGGTATGTCGCCGGAATCGTCGCCCGGCGCGCCGCCGCCCGAGCCGCTCCGTGGGCCACCCTGCGTACCGCCCTGTGAACTGCCCTGCGTACCGCCCGCCGATTCGACGACCTCCTCCGGCGTGCCGAGGCGGGCCAGGATGCGGCGGATCGACGCGGGGTTGTCGGCGGCCGCCTTGGCCCTGCCGCGGTCGATCTCCTCGCGGAGCCGGGAGACGAGCCGCATCCGGGTGCCGGACGGCAACTGCCGCTGCTGGGCGAGGTCTCCGACCCGGCTCAGATAGTCGTAGACCAGCTGATCGCTCTCGATCCCCACGAAGTCCCCTCCGGGGCGGCTGCGTTGACGCGGCGCGGTGGTGCGCGGTGTCCACGACGGTACCGTTTCCCGGCGCGAGCGCCCACTTGAGGCCCGGTGCCGCCCTTCCGCGTCGCCCGGCCCCTCCCCCTCTCTCAGGGTCGGCCTCCCTCTCAAGTCGTACGGGAACACCCCCTCCTGTCGGACCTCAGGGCGACGGGCGGGGTGGACCGCAGGCCGATGTGCGGGGCGCGGCCGAAAACCATCATGGAGACATGAGTGCAGCAGCCTTCACCCCCGCGTCCGTCCAGTCCTCCGCCGGTGCCGCAGGAACCGGCGGCGCCGCGCATCCGCACCGCATGGGCGGTGCCCTGCGCGCCGCCAAGGTCTTCGTGAGCGCCGCGTTCGGCGTCGTCGTGCTCGGTGAGTACGCGTCGGAGGCGGGCGTCAGGCGCCGCTGACCACCGGGACCGCGTACGGCGGCGGAGCACGGCGGTCCGCCACCGCGCACGCCCGCCCGGGTGTTCCCCGAGGCCACGCCCCGCGTCCACTAAGGTCACGCCGTGACACCACGGAAAGCGACCTTACGATCACCCACCGCAGCCGCCACGCTGCTCGCGGTCTCGCTCGCCGCCCTGGCCGTCCTCTGCGTGGTCCGGCGCGTGCCGATGGCCGACACGCTGGTCTACCGGGCCGAGGGAGCCGCGGTCGCCAACGGCGGTGATCTGTACGGGTTCACGGTCACCGAGTGGCAACTGCCCGCCACCTACCCGCCGTTCGCCGCGATCCTCTTCGTACCGACGACCTGGCTGCCGGTGGGCGCCCTCAAGGCCGCCTTCCTCGTGGGCAACACGGCGCTGCTCACGCTCCTGGTCAGGCTCTCCTGCACGCTGGTCGGCCTGCCCGGCCGCGCCCCGCTGCTGTGCGCCGCGACGGCCGCCGCGCTCTGGCTCGAACCCGTCTTCCAGACCGTCCTGTTCGGGCAGATCAACCTCGCGCTCGCCTGCCTGGTCCTGTGGGACCTCACCCGGCGCCCCGGCACCCTCGGCAAGGGCTTCGCGCTCGGCGTCGCGGCCGGGATCAAGCTGACGCCCGCCGTCTTCATCGCGTACTACCTGTTGACCGGGCGCGTACGCGAAGGGGTCACCGCCCTCGCCTCGCTGGCGGGCACCGTGGCGTTCGGCGCGCTCGTGCTGCCCGCCGCCAGCGTCGACTTCTTCACCCGGCGGGTCTTCGAGACGGGGCGGGTCGGCAAGGCGTGGATCGTCGACAACCAGTCGCTCCAGGGGCTCGTCGCCCGGCTGCTGCACGACGCGGATCCCGGTCTCTTCTGGGCGGTGCCCGCGCTCCTCGTCGCGGTCGGCGGGCTCTGGCTCGCGGCCCGTGTGCACGCGGGCGCCGGTGCGTACGCGGGGCCGCGGGGCATGCTCGTCACGGCGTTCACCGCCCTGCTCGTCTGCCCGATCAGCTGGTCCCACCACTGGGTGTGGTGCGTGCCGCTGCTCGCGCTGCTGGTCGCGGAGGGCAGGCCGCGGCTCGCGGCGGGGGTGGCCGTGCTCTTCACGGCCCGCACGTTCTGGCTGCTTCCGCACCAGGGGGACCTGGACCTGCGGCTGCCGTGGTGGCAGCAGCCGCTGGCCTCGCCGTACGCGCTGCTGTGCGTGGCCCTGCTCGCGTCAGTCCTCCGGCAGCAGAATGTCCGCGTCGTCGAACACCCGCAGGACGACCAGCAGCAGGCGCCCACGCGACACCATGTACTCCGCCACGATCTGTGAGGTCAGGCGGATCTCCCGGTCCTGCCCGCCCACGCCGATCGACCGCGAGTGCTCCGTGTACGGATCGCGCGCCAGGATCTCCACGGCCTTGTCGAAGGACGCCCTGCGGACGGGGTCGAGGCGGTCGCGGTCCTGCGCCGCGGGCTCGGTGTAGAGCACCTCATAGATTTCCTGGTGAGGCATGGCGCCCTCCTTGCCCTCGACGTGGCTGGCTCATCGGCTTCCTACCAGCTCCCCAGCGTACCGATCGGTGGTGGACCCGCGGGGAGCCGATCCGAAGCCGCTCCTGCCGTCAGCCTCCCGACAGCAAATCGTCCGCGTCCACGATCCGGTACGCGTACCCCTGTTCGGCGAGGAAGCGCTGGCGGTGCGCGGCGAAGTCCTGGTCGATGGTGTCGCGGGCGACGACGGAGTAGAAGCGGGCCTCGTGCCCGTCGGCCTTGGGGCGCAGCACACGGCCGAGCCGCTGGGCCTCCTCCTGGCGCGAGCCGAACGTGCCCGACACCTGGATGGCGACGGTGGCCTCGGGCAGGTCGATGGAGAAGTTCGCGACCTTGGAGACGACCAGGACGCTGATCTCGCCCTGCCGGAAGGCGTCGAAGAGCTTCTCGCGCTGCGCGTTGGTCGTCTCGCCCTTGATGACGGGCGCGTCCAGGTGCTCGCCGAGCTCGTCGAGCTGGTCGATGTACTGCCCGATGACGAGGGTCTGTTCGCCCGCGTGCTTCTTGACCAGCGCCTCGGTGACCTTCCGCTTGGTGGTGGTGGTCGCGCAGAAGCGGTACTTCTCCTCGGCCTCGGCGGTGGCGTACGCGAGCCGCTCGCTGTCGGTGAGGTTGACGCGCACCTCGACGCAGTCGGCGGGCGCGATGTACCCCTGCGCCTCGATCTCCTTCCACGGGGCGTCGAAGCGCTTGGGCCCGATGAGGGAGAACACGTCGGACTCGCGCCCGTCCTCGCGTACGAGGGTGGCGGTCAGGCCGAGGCGGCGGCGTGCCTGGAGGTCGGCGGTGAACTTGAAGACGGGCGCGGGCAGCAGGTGCACCTCGTCGTAGATCACGAGCCCCCAGTCCCTGGAGTCGAAGAGCTCCAGGTGCGGGTAGATGCCCTTCCGCTTCGTCGTGAGCACCTGGTACGTGGCGATGGTGACGGGCCGGATCTCCTTCCTGGTCCCGCTGTACTCGCCGATCTCGTCCTCGGTGAGCGAGGTGCGCTTGACCAGCTCGTGCTTCCACTGGCGGGCGGAGACGGTGTTGGTGACGAGGATCAGCGTGGTCGCCTTGGCCTGCGCCATGGCTCCCGCGCCCACCAGGGTCTTACCGGCCCCGCAGGGCAGCACGACGACACCGCTGCCGCCGTGCCAGAACCCCTCGACGGCCTGCTGCTGGTAGGGCCGCAGCGACCAGCCGCTCTCGTCCAGGTCGATGGTGTGCGCCTCGCCGTCCACGTACCCGGCGAGGTCCTCGGCGGGCCAGCCCAGCTTGAGCAGCGTCTGCTTGATCTGCCCGCGCTCGGAGGGGTGCACGGCGACGGTGTCCGGGTCGAGCCGCGCGCCCACCAGCGGCTGCACCTTCTTGGACCGCAGGATCTCTTCGAGGACCGGCCGGTCGGTGGTGGTGAGGACCAGGCCGTGGGTGGGGTGCTTGGAGAGCGTGAGCCGTCCGTACCGCGCCATCGTCTCGGCGATGTCGACGAGCAGCGCGTGCGGCACGGGGTACCGCGAGAACTCCACGAGCGCGTCCACCACCTGCTCGGCGTCGTGCCCCGCGGCCCGCGCGTTCCACAGCCCCAGCGGCGTGACCCGGTAGGTGTGGATGTGCTCGGGGGCACGCTCCAGCTCCGCGAAGGGCGCGATGACACGGCGGCAGGCGTCGGCCCGCTCGTGGTCGACCTCGAGCAGGAGGGTCTTGTCCGACTGGACGATGAGGGGACCGTTCACGCGAGCGCCTTTCCGTTAGGCCAAACGTCCAGTGTGCCGCATGGGCGCGGGTGACAGCGGTGACGTGGCATACAGGGGGCCCGCCCGGAGCGGGTGCGTGGTCCCGGGGTCACGCACCCGTGTCCGTAGTGCCCGCCGGGGCTTCCTGGGGCTCGGCGAAGAGCTCATCCGCCGTGGCGGCCGTGAGGGAGCGGTCGAACCAGAGGCCGAGCGTGTCGAGGTCGGTGCACGAGGTGATGCGCTCGCGGATGTCGTCGGAAACGGGGACCTCGTGCGTCTGGAGCACGCGCAGGATCAGGGAAGCACGGTCCTCGGCGACCCCCTCGGCCTTGCCCTCGGCCTTACCCTCGAGGTAAGCCGTCTCGCGGACCGTGCCGCGTCCGGGGAAGTAGCTGACGAAGCCCATAATTTCCCTCCATTTGTCTCCGGCTGCGGTGCCCCGCAGGTTGATGTCCAGGAACTCGTAGAAGTAGTCGGATGCCTTTCCGTCCTGCTCCTGAAGGGCACGGCCGAATGCTTCCAGTATGGCGTTGATGTGCGGGCTGCGAGCGTGTGCCAGGGCGGAGAAGGCCGCCATCGCGGGGTTCTCCGCCGCGGTCCGCCGGTCGGTGATCACCGGCAGGTTGTCGGGACCGACGACCATCGGGTACGTGCGCTGCGTGGTCCAGCCCCGGGTGCCGCAGTCGAAGGGGCCTGCCGCCCACTTGGCCGTGGGCAGGTCCTGGCAGACCACGAGCAGCAGCACGGGTAAGCGGTACTTGGCCTGGAGGTGTGCGACGTAGTACGGCCAGCTGGACTCCTTCTCCGGTTTCCGTGCTCCCTGCGACTCGACGGCGAGCAGGAAGTCGTCTCCGTCGGACGGGCCGATGCGCAGCACGGTGTCCACGCGCCGCTCCAGCGGCTTGGTCTCTGTCACATCCGGGGTGAGCGCGTCGAGGGTCGCCTTCTCCGGGAAGGGGATGCCCAGCGTCCGGAAGACCGGGGCGAGGATCTCGGGCCGCTCCTGGAAGATGCGGTGCAAGCCCTCGTGGGCTGAACTGACCATGTGCGGAACCTAGGTTGGTCACCGTCCCGGCCGCCCGGCCAACGGGAGGTGTTCACTCTTTCGAGAGCGGCAGAAACGTTCAAAGGGGCTTCAGTTGGTTCGCGGGGCGGTCAACTCGTGCTCCTCCTGGCCCAGTTGCATCTCGGACATCAGCCGGAGCCCGCCCTTCGCGGCGAGCGAAAAGGGCCGGCGCGAGGGCCGCGTCACTCCATCGTGGCGACCATGGCGGAACGAGTGGCGCCCGCAGCCCGTGGAGGCCCTCGACCATCGAAGCCGCCCTCACCCCGGTGGCCCGGGAGTCCCGTTTCCCCGAAGCCGTCGAACGGGCCGACTGCCACCTGCGGGCCCGCGCCTCCGGCGCCGACGCGCTCGCGGTCTTCGGGCCGCGGGACGGGCGGCCCGCCGGGCAGTGAGGGGTGGGGCGCCGGATGAGCCGCGCACCGCGGCGCACACAACCGCACCGCCTCCCCGCCGACCCGCTACCGTGAGCCGGATGAGCACCGACGAGCCGCAGCCCACGGACAGCGCCAGCGCGAGCGTGACCGCACCGCCGCGTGCCGCGGAGACTCCACGTTCCCTCGCCGAGGCGCTCCGTTCGCGGGACGACGACGCGCTGGCGGCGCTGTTGCGGGCCCGGCCCGATCTGCTCGGGCCGGTGCCGAACGATCTGACGCAGCTCGCGACCCGCGCGGGCACCCGTGCGTCCGTGGTGCGGGCGCTGGAGCGGCTCGACCGGTTCGCGCAGCAGGTGGCGGAGACGCTCGCGGTGGCGCAGGACCCGACGTCGTACGGCGAGGTGCGTGCCCTGCTCGCGGGTGACGACAGGGACGCCGCCGTCGAGGAGGCGCTGCCCCACGCGCTCGCCACGCTGCACGAGCAGGCCCTGGTGTGGGGGCCCGACGACCGGCTGCGGCTCGTGCGCACCGCGCGCGAGCTGCTCGCGCCCGCCCCGCAGCACCCGTCGCCGACCGGCCTGGGGCCCACCGTCGCCGAGGCCACCGCGGGGATGTCGCCGACCCGGGTGCAGGACATCGTGGCGGCCGCGGGGCTGCCCACCACGCACGATCCGGTCTCCGCCGTCGGGTCGCTCACCGCCCTGTTCACCGACCGGGCCCGGATGTCCGCGCTGCTCGACGAGGCGCCCGCGGAGTCCGTGGAGGTGCTTTCGCGGCTGGTGTGGGGGCCGCCGTACGGGCAGGTCACCGCCGATCCGGCGCGTCATCTGCGCTGGCTCCTGGACCGGGGCCTGCTGCTGCCGACCGCGCCGGGCACCGTCGTGCTGCCGCGCGAGGCCGCGCTGCACCTGCGCGGGGGCCGCGCGCACCGCGCGCCCGAGCCGACGCCGCCGCCGGTGGAGGCCGCGCGCGAACACCGTCCACAGGTTGTGGACACCACGGCGGCGGGCCAGGCGTACACCGCGCTCGCCACCGTCGAGGAGCTCCTCAAGGACTGGGACGAGGGCGGGCCCGCCGTGCTGCGCGCGGGCGGCCTCAGCGTGCGCGACCTGAAGCGGACGGCGGTCGCCCTCGACCTGCCCGAGCCGCTGGCCGCCTTCTGGGTCGAACTGGCCTACGCCGCGGGCCTGCTGGCCTCCGACGGCGAGGCGGACGAGCGGTACGCGGCGACGCCCGCCTACGACGAGTGGCAGGAGCTGCCCGCCCCCGCGCGCTGGTCGGCGCTGGCCACCGCCTGGCTGACGGCGACCCGCACGGCGGGCCTGATCGGCGGCCGCGACGGCAAGGACCGCACGCTCTCCGCGCTCGGCCCGCACCTGGACCGCTCGGCCGCCCCCGAGGTGCGCCGCCGGGTCCTCGCCCTGGCCGCCACGCTCCCCGAGGGCGCCGCGCCCGTCGCCGACTCGCTGCTGGCCAGGCTGCGCTGGGAGCGCCCCTCCCCCGCATCCCAGGACCTGCGCTCCCGCATCGCCCGATGGACGCTGAACGAGGCCGAGTTGCTCGGCGTCACGGGCCGGGGCGCGCTGTCCACGCACGGCAGGGCGCTGCTGGCCGCCGGTGCCGGCGCGGGTACCGGTTCCGGCGACAGCCCGGCCGAGCCGGCCCTCGCCGCCGCCCACGCCGCCCAGCTCCTCGCGCCCCTGCTGCCCGAGCCCCTGGACCACGTCCTGCTCCAGGCCGACCTCACCGCCGTCGCCCCCGGCCCCCTCGAACGCCCGCTGGCCGACGCGCTCGCCGTGCTCGCCGACGTCGAGTCCAAGGGCGGCGCCACCGTCTACCGCTTCACGCCGGGCTCCGTGCGCCGCGCGCTCGACTCCGGGCAGTCGGCCTCCGACCTGCACGCCTTCCTCACCGCCCACTCCCGTACGCCGGTCCCGCAGCCCCTCGCGTACCTGATCGACGACGTGGCGCGCCGGCACGGCCACCTTCGCATCGGCGCCGCGTCCGCGTACGTCCGCTGCGACGACGAGGCGCTGCTCAACGAGATCCTGGCCGACAAGCGCGCCCAGAGCCTGCGCCTGCGCAGGCTCGCGCCGACCGTGCTCGCCGCGCAGGCGGACCCAGGCGCGCTGCTCGACGGTCTGCGCGGCATGGGCTTCGCGCCCGCCGCCGAGTCCGCCGACGGCGACGTCCTGATCACCCGCGCCCACGCCCACCGCACCCCGCCGCGCTCGGCCCCCGAGCCGGTCCCCGAGGGCCCGCCGCTGCCGGACGCGACGCTGGTCGGCGCGGCCGTGCGGGCGATCAGGGCGGGCGACCTGGCGTCGACGGCGCCGCGCAAGGAGGCACCGCAGACCGCGGACGGGCGGCTGCCGCGCACCACGGCCGCGGAGACCCTCGCCACGATGCAGGCCGCGGTGCTGACCGGCGAGGCGGTGTGGATCGGCTACGTCAACGCGGAGGGCTCGGCGAGCCAGCGCGTGATCGCCCCGGTCCGGGTGGAGGGCGGCTTCGTCACGGCGTACGACCACACGGCCGACGAGGTCCGTACGTATCCGCTGCACCGGATCACGGGCGTGGCCGAGCTGGCGGACGACTGACCAGCGCGTGCGGGCCCAGGAGGAAATTCGGTGGCCCCCTCAGCTACCGCTGACTTAGGATGCCTCCTTCCCCGCCTCCCCCGTGGAGCGCCGCCGCCCGGACGGAAACCGGCCGGCACCTCGCAGAGCACGAACGCAGAGGCCCGCACACGAACCCGTAGAACCGCCGGAGGCACCCCGTGCACGCGCACGCCCAGCAAGCCATGTCCGAGGCCACGCCCGAGGACCCACTCGCCCGCGAGCGCGGGCATCTCGCCGCCTCCCGGGCCGCCCTGCGCGCCATGCGCGAGGACGCCGAGGCCCTCGACATCCGCGACGTCACCGCGAACTGGGTGAACGCCGCGGTCCTGCAGCGGCAGGTCGACGAGCGCATCAAGTCCCTCGCCGATCTCGCCCACACGCCCCTGTTCTTCGGGCGGCTCGACTATCTGCACGCGCCGGGCGCGGAGCAGGCCGAGGGCGCGGAGGGCGAGGAGTTCTACATCGGACGGCGGCACGTGCACGACGCCGACGGCGACCCGATGGTCATCGACTGGCGCGCGCCGGTCTCGCAGCCGTTCTACCGGGCCTCCAAGAAGGACCCGATGGACATCGCGCTGCGCCGCCGCTTCGGCTACACGGGCGGCGACCTCACCGCGTACGAGGACGAGCACCTCAGCGACGCCACGGAGGACGAGCGCACCAGCAAGCTCCTCCAGCAGGAGATCGAGCGGCCGCGCGTGGGCCCGATGCGGGACATCGTCGCCACCATCCAGCCCGAGCAGGACGAGATCGTCCGCAGCGAGCTCGGCGGCAGCGTCTGCGTGCAGGGCGGCCCCGGCACCGGCAAGACGGCCGTCGGCCTGCACCGTGTCGCCTACCTCCTGTACGCGCACCGGGAGCGCCTCGCGCGCACCGGCACCCTGGTCATCGGGCCCAACGACTCCTTCCTGCACTACATCGAGCAAGTCCTGCCCGCGCTGGGCGAGTTGGAGGTCAGGCAGGCCACCGTCGACAGCCTCGTGGCCCATGTGGAGGTGCGCGGCACGGACGAGGCGTCCGCCGCGCTCGTCAAGGGCGACGCCCGCATGGCCGAGGTGCTTCGCAAGGCCGTCCGCTCGCACGTCACGCTGCCGACGGAGCCGCTGATGGTCGTGCGCGGCTCGCGCAGATGGCGCATTCCGGCGTACGAACTTGAGGAGCTGGTACGGGAGTTGCTGGACCGCGACATCCGCTACGGCGCGGCCCGCGAGGCGCTTCCGCAGCGCATCGCGCACGCGGTCCTGGTCCGCATGGAGCAGTCGGGCGAGGCCCCCGACGATCGGGTGCAGGACGCGGTGGCCCGCAACGCCGCCGTGAAGGCGGCGGTCAAGTCCCTCTGGCCGCCGGTCGATCCCGCGAAGCTGGTCCTGCGGCTGCTCTCCGACGCGGAGTTCCTCGCCGAGCACGCGGAGGGCGTGCTGAGCGAGGAGGAGCAGCGGGCCGTGCTGTGGGCGAAGCCCGCGCGGAGCGTGAAGAGCGCCAAGTGGTCGTCCGCGGACGCCGTACTGATCGACGAGGCGACCGATCTGGTCTCCCGCACGCACTCGCTGGGGCACGTCGTGCTCGACGAGGCGCAGGACCTCTCCCCCATGCAGTACCGCGCGGTGGGGCGGCGCTGCACGACGGGTTCGGCAACCGTGCTCGGTGACCTCGCGCAGGGCACCACGCCCTGGGCCACGCGGAGTTGGGACGAGGCGCTGGGGCATCTCGGCAAGGGCGACGCGGTGGTGGAGGAGCTGACGGCCGGTTTCCGCGTGCCGCGCGAGGTCATCGCGTACGCGTCCCTGCTGCTTCCCGACATCGCACCCGGCCTCGCCGAGGTCAACTCGGTGCGTGAGTCGCCGGGTTCGCTGGCGGTACGCCGTGTCGAGGACCTGGACGCGGGCTGCCTCCAGGCGTGCGTCGAGTCCCTCCGTCAGGAGGGCTCTGTCGGGCTCATCGCCGCCGATGCCCGAATCCCGGCGCTCGCCGGGGCGTTGGCGGCGGCGGGGCTCACGTATCTGGCGCCCGGTGAGGAGACGACGCGGGACACCCGGCTGACGCTGGTGCCCGCGTCGCTCGCGAAGGGGCTTGAGTACGACTACGTGGTACTGGACGAGCCCGGCTCCATCGTGGACGGGGAGCCCGATGTCCGCACCGGGCTGCGGCGGTTGTACGTGGGGCTTACCCGGGCCGTGTCCGGTCTCGTCGTCGTCCACTCTGCGGATTTGCCCGTGCAGCTCGCTTAAGGCCGTGCGCCCGGCGCGGGTTCGTCGTGGCTGGTCGCGCAGTTCCCCGCGCCCCTTACGGGGCTCGGCAAGTGCGTTACCACCAGGACTATTCCCGTCAGCGTCACCACCCGTGTCGCCGCGTCCAGGCCGTTCCAGTTTTCCGACTGCCACATGGCGAACCACTCGCCGCCTACGCCGATGAAGCCCGCCCCGAACAGGACCAGGATCATCAACAGGCCGACGGTGCCCGCCCAGCGGGCCTGGCGGATGTCCCGGCGGCCGCGCAGGACGCCGGTCCACAGGACCGTCGCCGCGATCAGGACGAGCGCGGCGACGGTCTCCCAGACGATGATCCCGACGTACGCGGCGTCCTGGAGCGCGGTGGACTCGACGGCGCGCCACATCAGGCCGTTGTCCTTGAACGTGGTGTCCATCGCGAGGACATGGCGTACGAACTGCTGGTTCGTGCCGAAGTCCGTGATGTTCCCGAACGCCACGAGCGCGATGTAGAGCGCGACGGTCCCGGTGAGCAGTGTGACGGCGACGGGCAGTGCCCGGTCCTTCGGTGCGGTCATGAAGTCCCCCTTGTGGTCCAGTTGGGTCCGCGCCCCTGAAAGGGGCGCGGGGAACCGCGCGACCAGCCACGACCGGCCCGCGGTTCAAGACCACCATGCCAGCGGAGCGTCAGGCGTCGACCGCCGCCCTCCAGGTGGCGACCGCCTCGGCGGAGACGGGTGCCGACCAGCCGTCGGGCCGGGCCGCCCCGCCGATGTGGAACGCGTCGACGCCCGCCGCCTTGAGCCGGGGCAGGTGGTCGAGCCGGAGCCCGCCGCCGATCAGGAGCTGCGGCTCGTACCCCGGCTCCCCCCGCCGCGCCGCCTCCGCGAGCAGCGTCGGCAGGCCCTCGTCGACGCCGCCCGCGGCCCCCGCCGTCAGGTACGTGTCCAGGCCGGGCAGGTCCGCGAGCTGCTTGCGCAGGGCGTCGCGGTCGGCGGCCCTGTCGATCGCCCGGTGGAAGGTCCAGCGGCACCCGTCGAGTGCCTCCACCAGCGCTTCGACGGCCTGCATGTCGGGGCCGCCCGCCTCGTCGAGGAAGCCGAGGACGAATTCGTCGGCGCCCTCGCTCCTGAGCTCACCGGCCCGGCGTACGAGCGCGTCGACGTCACCTGCGGCGAATCCGTCGGCAAGCCGCAGCATGACGCGCAGCGAGATGTCCACCCGGGCGCGGATCTCGGCGAAGGTCTCGCGCGACGGCGTGAGGCCGTCGGCGGCCATGTCGGTGACCAGCTCAAGGCGGTCCGCACCCCCGGCCTGGGCGGCGACGGCGTCCTCGGCGCCGAGGGCGATCACCTCCAGGACTGCACGCTTGCTCATGGATGTCTCTTCCTTCTGATCGCGAGCCCGGTCACATAGGTCTAGTCCAATTGACAGCCTACGCGCAGAACACCCCGGCGCGAGCCGAGTCGCTCGCACCGGGGTGCCGAAAGGTTCGCGGGGGAACCGCGGCGGCGGATCAGGCCAGCGGCTTGAATCCCCGCAGGCGCAGGCTGTTGCCGACCACGAAGACCGAGGAGAACGCCATGGCCGCGCCCGCGATCATGGGGTTGAGCAGGCCCGCGGCGGCCAGCGGCAGCGCGCCCACGTTGTAGGCGAAGGCCCAGAACAGGTTCGACCTGATCGTGCCGAGCGTGCGGCGCGAGAGCCTGATCGCGTCGGCCGCCGCCCGCAGGTCGCCCCTGACCAGCGTGAGGTCGCCCGCCTCGATCGCGGCGTCGGTGCCCGTGCCCATCGCCAGGCCCAGGTCGGCCTGGGCGAGCGCGGCCGCGTCGTTCACGCCGTCGCCGACCATGGCGACGCTGCGCCCCTCGGCCTGGAGCCGCTTGACCACGTCGACCTTGTCCTGCGGCATGACCTCGGCGATCACGTGTTCGGCGTCGATGCCGACCTCGGCGGCGACCGACACCGCGACCGCCTCGTTGTCGCCGGTCAGCAGGATCGGGGTGAGGCCGAGTGCCCGCAGCCGCTCGATGGCCTCGGCGCTGGTGTCCTTCACCGCGTCGGCGACCTCCAGGACCGCGCGGGCCTCGCCGTCCCAGGCGACGGCGATGGCCGTCCGGCCCGCCGCCTCGGCCTCGGCCTTGGCGCGCTCCAGGCCGGCGGGCAGCCGGATCTCCCACTCGCCGAGCAGCTGCGTGCGGCCGACCAGGACCGCGTGGCCCTCGACGACGCCCTGGACGCCGAGGCCCGCGACGTTGGCGAAGTCCTCGGGTACGGGCAGGGGGCCGGCCTCGGCGGCCGCTCCCGCGGCGACGGCGCGGGCGATGGGGTGCTCCGAGGAGTGCTCCAACGCACCGGCCAGGCGCAGGACTTCGGCGGCCGTGGTGCCGGATGCGGTGTGCGTGGCGAGCAGCGTCATCTTGCCGGTGGTGACGGTGCCGGTCTTGTCGAGGACGATCGTGTCGACCTTGCGGGTGGTCTCCAGGACCTCCGGGCCCTTGATCAGGATGCCGAGCTGGGCGCCGCGCCCGGTGCCGACCATGAGCGCGGTCGGTGTGGCGAGGCCGAGGGCGCAGGGGCAGGCGATGATCAGTACGGCGACGGCGGCGGTGAACGCGGCGGTCAGGCCCGCGCCGTTGCCGAGCCAGAAGCCGAGGGTGGCGAGCGCGAGGCCGATGACGACCGGCACGAACACCGCGGAGATCCGGTCGGCGAGGCGCTGGGCCGCGGCCTTGCCGTTCTGCGCGTCCTCGACGAGCTTGGCCATGCGGGCGAGCTGGGTGTCGGCGCCGACGCGGGTGGCCTCGACGACCAGGCGGCCGCCGACGTTGAGGGTGGCGCCGGTGACCGGGTCGCCCTCGCCGACCTCGACGGGCACGGACTCGCCGGTGAGCATCGAGGCGTCCACGGCCGAGGAGCCCTCGACGACCTCGCCGTCGGTGGCGATCTTCTCGCCGGGCCTGACCAGGAAGCGGTCGCCGGTCCTCAACTCGCCGACGGGCACGGTCTCTTCGCGCCCGCCGTCGCGCAGCACGGTGACGTCCTTGGCGCCGAGCTGGAGCAGCGCCTTGAGCGCGGCCCCGGCCTTCCGCTTGGAGCGGGCCTCGAAGTACCGCCCGGCGAGGATGAACGCGGTGACGCCGGCCGCGGCTTCGAGGTAGATGTTCCCCGCGCCGTCGCTGCGCGCGATGGTCAGCTCGAAGGGGTGCGTCATGCCGGGCGTTCCCGCGGTGCCGAAGAAGAGCGCCCAGAGCGACCAGAGGAAGGCCGCGGAGGTGCCGACCGAGATCAGCGTGTCCATGGTGGCGGCGCCGTGCCGGGCGTTGGTGAAGGCCGCCTTGTGGAAGGGCCAGGCCGCGTACGTCACGACGGGCGCGGCGAGCGTCAGCGAGAGCCACTGCCAGTACTCGAACTGGAGGGCGGGCACCATCGCCATCGCGATCACGGGCACGGAGAGCAGCACCGCGGTGACCAGCCGCTCGCGCAGCGGGCGCAGCCCGTCGTCGGCGGCCTCGTCCCCGTCCTGGTCCGCGCCCGCCGCTTCCGCCGCGGGGGCGGGCTCCTGTGCGGTGTAGCCGGTGGCCTCGACCGTCGAGATCAGGTCCCGCACGGAGACGTCGGCGCCGCGGTAGGTGACCTTGGCCTTCTCGGTGGCGTAGTTGACGGTCGCCTCGACGCCGTCCATGCGGTTGAGCTTCTTCTCGATGCGGGCGGCGCAGGAAGCGCAGGTCATGCCACCGATGGCGAGTTCTACCTCGGCCGCCTCGGTGGGGCTGGGTGTGGTGGTGGGCATGTCTGGCGCTCCTCGTGTGTCCCGAAGGGGTCCCGAATGCGTCCGGATACCTGGGGCGGGTACTCCTGACGAGATCCATGTATACCCCTGGGGGGTACCGAACGCAAGGGAGGATTCAGGCTTGACTTTATACCCCTAGGGGGTATCTTCGAGTGCATCGAGTCACGAGGGAGCAGTCATGAACACGGGACTGAAGATCACCGCATTTGCCGCCGCCGTCGCCGCGACCTTCGGTACCGCGTACGGCGTGGGCACGGCCGTCGACCCGGTCACGGAGAAGGAGCCCACGGCCAGTCACGGCGGGCACGAAGCCGGACAGGACGGCGGGAAGGAAGGCGCGCACGACGACGGCGGCGCGGAGCACACGGGCCACGGCGCCACCGCCCCCGGCGGCCTGCGGAGCGCCGACCGCGGCTACACGCTCGACCTGAAGACCCCGCGCGTCACGGCGGGCAAGGCGCAGGAGCTGCGCTTCGCCGTCGTCAAGGACGCCACGGGCCGCAACGTCACGGCGTACCGGGCGGAGCACGAGAAGGAACTGCACCTCGTCGTCGCCTCACGCGATCTGACGACCTACCGCCATCTGCACCCGGTCCGCGCGGCCGACGGCACCTGGTCGACCCCGGTGCGGCTGCCCGAGGCGGGCGGCTACCGCGTCTTCGCCGACTTCCGCCCCGAGGGCGCGAAGGAGGGCCTGACGCTCGGCGCCGACCTCGCGGTGGCGGGCGCGTACGAGCCGAAGGAGCTGCCCGCGCACGGCACCACCGCGACCGTGGACGGCTACGACGTGACGCTCAAGGGCGAGCTGAAGACGGGCGCGGGCGGCGACCTCACACTGAGCGTGGCGAAGAACGGCGAGCCGGTGACCGACCTCCAGCCCTACCTCGGCGCCTACGGCCACCTGGTGGCGCTGCGCGCCGACGACCTCGCCTACCTCCACGTCCACCCGAACGGCGAGCCCGGGGACGGCAGGACGAAGGCGGGCCCCGGCATCTCGTTCATGACGGCGGCACCGAGCAAGGGCGCGTACCGCCTGTTCCTGGACTTCAAGCACGAGGGCGAGGTCAGGACGGCGGCGTTCACGGTGCACGCGGGCAGCGCCTCGTAGGGGCGCGGCGACATGCGCCTAACGGGGCGCCACCGCGGCCAGTTCGTCCACACTGCCGGACATCACGGCGCGGATGTGCTCGGTCAGGTGCTCCACGGGCCAGTCCCACCAGGCGAGTTCGAGCAGCCGGGCGATGTCCTCGTCGCCGAAGCGGCGGCGGATCAGGCGGGCCGGGTTGCCGCCGACGATGCCGTAGTCCGGTACGTCGTCGACGACCACGGCGCCCGAGGCGATGACGGCGCCGTGGCCGATCCGGACGCCCGGCATGACGGTCGAGCGGTAGCCGAACCAGACGTCGTTGCCGACGACCGTGTCGCCCCGGCCCGGCAGGCCGCTGATCAGGTCGAAGTGCTCGCTCCAGGACCCGCCCATGATCGGGAAGGGGAAGGTCGAGGGCCCGTCCATCCGGTGGTTGGCGCCGTTCATGATGAACCGCACGCCCTCGCCGAGCGCGCAGTACTTCCCGATGACCAACCGCTCCGGACCGTAGTGGTAGAGCACGTTGCGGGTCTCGAAGGCGGTCGGGTCATCGGGATCGTCGTAGTACGAGAAGTCACCGACGTCGATCAACGGCGAGGTCACGAGCGGCTTGAGCAGCACGACGCGGGACTGGCCCGGCATCGGATGCAGCACGTTCGGGTCGGCGGGGACGGCGGGGTGTGTGGCATCGGACGGCATCCGGCGGGGGCTCCTCGGTCACGGCTCGCGGTCGGTCGGGCCCCCTCATGATCCACGTCAGCCGAAGAGGTTCAACTCCTTTTCCGCCGCGCCCGCGAGCTCGTACCGCGTGCCCGTCAGCGGCCGCCCCGCGCAGAGCCTGATCAGCGTCGGCGCGTCCCCGATGTAACGGGCGGGCGGCCGCGTCCCGTCGGCGACACCGAGCGTCAGCGGCTCGTCGAGGCCGTCGACGTCCGCGTGCAGCGGCAGGGCGGACGCGGCGTGCGATCCCCTGCTGAACTGTTCGAGCAGCGGCAGCGCGTCCACGAGCCCCGCGCCGCCGTACGCCCCAGGCTTGCCCCACGCCTCCCGTACGTCCCCCGCGTGCACCCACTCGCCGAGCGCGACGCCGTCCAGGTGCCCCTTGGCGGCGGCGAGGACGGGCCCGGCCTCCGTCATGCCGCGCTCCAGCTCGTCCACGACGCGCGCGACGGGCCAGTCGGCGCGCTCGGCGATGTCGCGCTCGTTGCTCTCCGGCGAGTACACGCCCTCCTCGAAGCGGTTCTCGACCACCCGCATCAGCGCGGAGCCGCAGTGCGCGACCACATGCCGCACGGTCCAGCCGGGACAACAGGTGCGCACCGCGAAGGCGTCGTCGGGCGCGGCCCTCAACAGCGGTACGAGAAGGTCGCGTTCGGCCCGCAGGAGGCGTCCGGCGCGGTCGGGTTCATAGGTCGCTTCAGTAGTCGTGGTCATGACGGCAGCCAATCGTCCGGGCGGGCACATGGCAACGGCTAGGGTTCGCCCATGGCCGACGAAAAGGACCTCCGCGCCCGCTGGGCCGCCACCCTGCGCCGTACGACCGAGGCCCCGCGGGAGGCCGCCCCGGACCCCGGCCCCTACGCGGAACGCCTGATCGCGCGCTGGTCGGAGCCCCAGCGCCGCTACCACACCCTCGATCACCTGGCGGCGGTCCTCGACCACGTCGACGTACTGGCGGAGCACGCCGACGACCCCGAACTCGTCCGCCTGGCCGCGTGGTTCCACGACGCGGTGTACGCGCCGGACCGCTCCGAGAACGAGGAGCGCTCCGCGCGCCTCGCCGAGCGCGCCCTGGCCGAGGCGGGCCTGCGCGACGGGGCGGTCGCCGAGGTGGCCCGCCTGGTCCGGCTCACCGTCACGCACGACCCCGCCGACGACGACCGCAACGGCGAGACGCTGTGCGACGCCGACCTGGCGATCCTGGCGTCGGCCCCGGACGCGTACGCCGCCTACGCGGCCGCCGTCCGCGAGGAGTACGGATTCGTGCCCGCCGAGGCGTTCCGGGCGGGCCGCGCGGACGTCCTGCGCCACCTCCTGTCCCTCCCCCGGCTGTTCAGGACCCCCTACGGGGCGGCCAACTGGGAGGGGCCGGCGCGCGAGAACCTGACCACGGAGCTGGAGCTGCTGGCCCCGTGACCGGCCTCGTAAATCGAACGCCGTTCGCGGGCCGCTCCCGTACTCTCTGCGCATGCTGCTCATGGGTGGGGACAGGATCGACGAGGCCGTGGCGTACGCGGCGAAGGCACTGCGCACGGCGGAGGACCGCGACTGGAGCGGGTCGGCGGGCGGTCTCGACTGGGACTGCCTCGCGACGGCGGAGCACATCGCGGGCTGTCTCGTCTCGTACGCCGGACAGCTGACCGGCCGGGCCGCTTCGGACTACGTCCCCTTCGACATGACGTTCGACGAGGGCACGGGCCCCGAGGGCGCGATCCGGGTGATCGAGGCGGCCGGCGGCATCCTGGCCTCCGTGGTGCGGACGACGCCGCCCGGCGTGCGGGCGTATCACCCCTACCCGCACGGCAGCGCGGACGCGGCGGGCTTCTCGGCGATGGGCGTCGCCGAGATCCTCCTCCACACGTACGACATCGCGCGCACGCTCGGCATCGACGCGGAGCCGCCCGCCGAGCTCTGCGAGGCGGTGCTCGCGCATCTCTTCCCGCACCTGCCGCCCGCGCCCTCGGGGCAGACCCACTGGGCGGCCCTGCTCTGGGCCACCGGGCGCGGCCCGCTCCCCGGGCGCGCGCCTGTCGAGGGCTGGCGCTGGCACAACACGCTCACGATCCCCGCGGGCCCCGTCACCCTGACCGAGGTCACGCCCGCCGCGGCGGCCGATCTCGCGTCGGGCGGCACGGGCGGGTTCACCTGGATCGAGGGCGGCCCCTTCGACGGGACGCGGGTCGCCGCGGCGATGGTGAGCAAGGCGTACGCGTCCGGGGTGCACCGGCCCGCGTGGGGCATGTACGCGCTCGTCCGCGCCGAGGACGGGCTCGCCGTGGGCGGCATGGGCTTCCACGGGGCGCCGGACGACGAGGGCTGCGTGGAGGTCGGCTACGACCTGGCGGTCGCGGCGCGGGGCAAGGGCTACGCGACGGAGGCGCTGCGCGCACTCTCGCAATGGGCCCTGACCCACCCGGAGGTGACGTCCCTCCTGGCCCAGACGGACCCCACGAACGCACCCTCACAGTCACTACTGACCCGCACAGGCTGGACACGCCTCCCGAACCGAGAGTCCACCCACGCGTACGGCCTGCGCCGGGCTTGACCCTCCCCTACGCCCCCGTCCACGCCCCTCGGCACCGTGGTGCCGTGCCCACCCGTGCCGCCCCAGCGGCACGATTGCCCACGGCGGCAACTCCCCACGTCCAGCGCGACGACACGGTGCCTGCGGCGGCGCGAGGGGGTGGGTGGGGGAGGCGGCGGATCAGTTCACCCGCACCGGCGGACCACATGCCCGCGGCCGCGCGACGGGGCGGGCGGGGGCGGCGGGGCTGAATCGCCCAGCACCAGAACAGGGAATCGAACCCCCCGCCCCAACGTTCACACCTGTTATGCCGAACTCCGCTCCCGGCGCAGCCGCCCCCACCCGCATGCCCGTCGCCGTCTACATGCTCGGCCTCGCCGTCTTCGCGCTCGGCACCAGCGAGTTCATGCTCTCCGGGCTCCTCCCGCCCATCGCCGACGACATGAACGTCTCCATCCCCCGCGCCGGCCTCCTCATATCCGCCTTCGCCATCGGCATGGTCATAGGCGCCCCCCTCCTCGCCGTGGCCACGCTGAGGCTCCCCCGCCGCACCACCCTCATCGCCCTCATCACCGTCTTCGGCCTCGGCCAGGTCGCCGGGGCCCTCGCCCCCAGCTACGAGGTCCTCTTCGCGTCCCGCGTCGTCAGCGCCCTCGCCTGTGCCGGCTTCTGGGCCGTGGGCGCCGCCGTCGCCATCGCGATGGTGCCGTTCAACCAGCGCGCCCGCGCCATGGCCGTGATGATCGGCGGCCTCTCCATCGCGAACGTCCTCGGCGTCCCGGCCGGCGCCTTCCTCGGCGAGCACTTCGGCTGGCGCTCCGCGTTCTGGGCGGTCGGCGCCGCCTCCGCGATCGCGCTCGTCGGCGTACTGACGCTCATCCCCCGCATCCCGCTCCCCGCCGAGAAGCCACAGCTGAAGAAGGAACTGTCGATCTACGCGGACCGCCAGGTCTGGCTCTCGATCGCCATCACGGCGCTCGCCGCGGGCGGCGTGTTCTGCGCGTTCTCGTACCTCTCCCCGCTGCTCACCGACGTCGCGGGCCTGGACAAGGGCTGGGTCCCGACGGTCCTCGGCCTGTTCGGCGCGGGCGCCCTCGTCGGCACGGCGATCGGCGGCCGCTTCGCGGACGCGCACCTCTTCGGCGTCCTGCTCAGCGGCATCACCGCGTCGACCGTCTTCCTGGTCTCCCTGGCCCTGTTCGCCGCGACCTCCGCGGCCGCGATCACGCTGAGCTTCCTGCTCGGCGTCTCCGCGTTCTACACGGCCCCGGCCCTGAACGCCCGCATGTTCAACGTCGCGGGCGCCGCCCCCACGCTCGCGGGCGCGACCACGACGGCCGCGTTCAACCTCGGCAACACGGGCGGCCCGTGGCTCGGCGGCACGGTGATCGACCTGGACTTCGGCTACCCGGCGACGGCGTGGGCGGGCGCGGCGATGACGGCGGTGGCGATCGCGGCGGTGACGGTCTCCCTGAGCCTGCACCGCAAGGCCCCTAGCCGCGTGATCACGACCTCCGCGCCCGCGCCCGTACCCGCGCCCGCCCCCGTACCCGCCCCCGCGCAGGACACCGCCGCGAGCCCCTCGCGGAACTAGGACAACTAGCCGCACTCACTCAAGCGGCCGCAAGAACCTCCGCTCGTACCGCCGGATACACCCCGTCCGCCGCGCCAGCTCGAACGCGTCCTGGCACTCGGGATCGGTCGTGCTGTCCGTCCGGTACCGCTCGTACGCCGCGAAGCTCGGGAAGGAGAACAGGGCGTACGCGATGTCGCTGTCGCCCTCGCTCGGCAGGAAGTAGCCGTGGTGCGTGCCGCCGAAGCGGTTGACGAGGCCGACCCAGCGGCGCCCGTACTCCTCGAAGTCGGCGATGCGCTCCGGGTCGATCTCGTACTTCAGATGAACGGTGATCATGCGCCCGACCTTAGGGCCGGGCGGCAGACCCATCGGACAGACCCTAGACCGGTCGCCCCTTGGGCCGCCGCAGCCCCGCCCCCGTGAGCCTGCGCACCAGTTCCTTCGAGCCGATCTCCACGGCCCCGGCCCGCACCGCGTCCGCGTAGCGCGCGGAGGGCACGTCGTAGTGGTCGCGTTCGAAGGCGCGCGGCGGGCAGCCGATGGCGGCGGCGAACGCGTGCAGTTCCTCGTACGAGACGTCGCTGACCAGGTGGGACCAGAGGAGGCCGTGGCCGGGCCAGACGGGCGGGTCTATGTAGACGGTCATGTCAGGCCGCCCACCGGGGCGACGACGACGGCCGCCTTGGCGCAGACCCAGTGCGGGTCGGGGCCCAGCTCGGGCTCCACGTCCAGCGCGTGCGGATCGCCGTCCTCGCACACGGGGCACAGCGGCCACCGCCCGTACCTCTCCAGGAGTCCGTCCTGGACGTCCTGGGCGACGAGCCCCGCGACGTACTCGACGCCCTCGGGCCACTGCTCGACCCACCAGCGGCGGTGCGCGACGGACTCCTCGACGAGTGAGACGACCTCGGCCTCGGCGACGTCCCGGGCGACGAGGTCGGCGAGGACAAGTGCGCGGGCGGCGTGCAACGCCTGCTCCAGGGGGTCGATCGCGTCCATCAGGCCATTGTCACACCGCGGGCCACGCGACCGCGGGCCGAAGGTCCCGGCGGGCTCCGGGACCTTGTGCGAGGCGGATCTCGGGACCTTGTGCGGGGCGGATCTCGGGACCATCGGGGTCTTGACCCTCCCCCCTCCCGAAAATATCTTTCAGTTGTGACCAATAACGTGAAGGAAATTTTCGCGGGCGCCGCGCCCCCCGCCCCCGCCGCCCTCGCGGCCAAGGTGCGCACGCTCGCGCCGTCGATGACGCGCTCCATGCAGCGCGTCGCCGAAGCCGTCGCCGGCGACCCCGCGGGATGCGCGGCCCTCACGGTCACCGGCCTCGCCGAGCTCACCGGCACCAGCGAGGCGACGGTGGTCCGCACCGCCCGCCTCCTCGGTTACCCCGGCTACCGGGACCTGCGCCTGGCCCTGGCCGGGCTCGCCGCCCAGCAGCAGTCGGGCAGGGCGCCCGCCGTCACCGCGGACATCGCCGTGGACGACCCGCTCCCCGACGTCGTCGCCAAGCTCGCCTACGACGAGCAGCAGACGCTCGCCGACACCGCGGCCGGACTGGACACCGTGCAGCTCGGCGCCGCCGTGGCCGCCCTTGCCACCGCGCGCCGGGTGGAGATCTACGGCGTCGCCGCCTCCGGTCTCGTCGCCCAGGACCTGGCCCAGAAGCTGCTGCGCATCGGGCACGTCGCGCACGCCCACTCCGATCCGCACCTGGCCGTCACCAACGCGGTGACGCTGCGCGCCAAGGACGTGGCGATCGCGATCACCCACTCCGGTTCGACGGGCGACGTCATCGAGCCGCTGCGGGTCGCCTTCGAGCACGGGGCGACCACGATCGCGATCACCGGCAGGCCGGGCGCCGCCGTGTCGCAGTACGCCGATCACATACTGACCACCTCCACGGCCCGCGAGAGCGAGCTGCGGCCCGCCGCGATGTCCTCGCGCACCAGTCAGCTCCTGGTCGTGGACTGCCTGTTCGTGGGCGTGGCCCAGCGGACGTACGAGACGGCGGCGCCCGCGCTCGCCGCGTCGTACGAGGCGCTCGCGCACCGGCACAATCCGCGCGGCGGCAGCCGCTGAGACGCCCCCGCGACGGCCCCCGCCACCGCGACCGCCACCACCCCAGACCCCTCCCCGCACCGGACACGAAAGAGCCGCAGACGCCATGACCTCCACCACCGACGCCACCCCCTCCCGGCAGGGCGACTCCGACAACTACGGGGAGCTCCGCGCCCAGCTGGCCACCCTCACCACCGAGGCGTTCCGGCCCGAGCTCTCCGAGATCGACCGGCTGCCCACCGAGGAGATCGCGCGGATCATGAACGGGGAGGACGCCACCGTCCCCGCCGCCGTCGCCGAGCAGCTGCCCGCGATCGCCGCCGCCATCGACGGCACCGCCGAGCGGATGGCCCGCGGCGGCCGGCTGATCTACGCGGGCGCGGGCACCGCGGGCCGGCTCGGGGTACTCGACGCCTCCGAGTGCCCGCCCACGTTCAACACCGACCCGGGCGAGGTCGTCGGCCTCATCGCGGGCGGCCCGAGCGCCATGGTCAAGGCCGTCGAGGGCGCGGAGGACAGCAAGGAGCTCGCCGCCGAGGACCTGGACGGGCTCGGGCTCACCGCGGACGACGTGGTCGTCGGGATCTCGGCATCGGGCCGCACCCCGTACGCGATCGGCGCCGTCGAGCACGCCCGCGAGCGGTACGGCGCGCTCACGATCGGCCTGTCCTGCAACGCGGACAGCGCGCTCGCGGCCGCCGCCGAGCACGGCATCGAGGTCGTCGTCGGGCCCGAACTGCTCACCGGTTCCACCCGGTTGAAGGCGGGCACGGCCCAGAAGCTCGTCCTGAACATGCTGTCGACGATCACGATGATCCGGCTCGGCAAGACCTACGGAAACCTGATGGTGGACGTCCGGGCGTCGAACGAGAAGCTGCGGGCCCGCTCCCGCCGCATCGTCGCCCTGGCCACCGGCGCATCCGACGACGAGATCGAGGACGCTCTCGCCGCCACCGACGGGGAGGTGAAGAACGCCATTCTCGCGATCCTCGGCGGGGTCGAAGGACCCACCGCGGCCGAGCTGCTCGCCGCCTCCGACGGACACCTCCGCGCGGCCCTCGACGCCGCTCGCACCACCTGAACCAACCCCGCCCCACCGGGCACCGCACAGCAAGGCACCGCACCATGGCACCTGACAAGAACCGCGCCACCGCCGCCGCGATCCTCCCCCTCGTCGGCGGCGCCCAGAACGTCACGTCCGTAGTCCACTGCATGACCCGGCTCCGCCTGGGCCTCGCCGACCGCTCGCTGGTCCAGGACGAGGCGCTGAAGGCGCTGCCCGCCGTCATGGGCGTGGTCGAGGACGACACCTACCAGATCGTGCTCGGCCCGGGGACGGTCGCCCGCGTCACCCCCGAGTTCGAGGCCATGGTGGCGGAGGGCAGGTCGGCCGAGCCGACGGCCGCTCCCGAACACACCCTGACCGCCGAGGAGTTGGCGGCGCAGGGCGCGGCGATCAAGGAGGCGCGGAAGGCGAGGAACGCGACGCCGTTCAAGCTCTTCCTGCGCCGCATCGCCGACATCTTCGTGCCGCTCATCCCGGCCCTGATCGGCTGCGGCATCATCGCGGGCATCAACGGCCTGCTCGTCAACCTGGGGTGGCTGCCCGGCATCACGCCCGCGCTGGCGGCGATCGCCTCCGGATTCATGGCGCTGATCGCGGTGTTCGTCGGCTTCAACACGGCGAAGGAGTTCGGCGGTACGCCGATCCTGGGCGGCGCGGTCGCCGCGATCATCGTCTACGCGGGCGTCGCGAACATCGAGGCGTTCGGCCAGAAGCTCTCGCCCGGACAGGGCGGCGTCCTCGGCGCGCTGGGCGCGGCGGTCCTGGCGACCTACATCGAGAAGTGGTGCAGGAAGTGGGTCCCGGAGGCGGTGGACGTCCTCGTCACGCCCACCCTCACGGTCCTGGTCTCCGGGCTCGTGACGATCTTCGGCCTGATGTTCCTCGCGGGCGAGGTCTCCACCGGCATCGGCACGGCGGCCAACTGGCTCCTGGACAACACGGGCGCGTTCGCGGGCCTGGTACTCGGCGGACTCTTCCTCCCCCTGGTCATGCTCGGCCTGCACCAGGCGCTGATCCCCATCCACACCACCCTCATCGAACAGCAGGGCTTCACCGTCCTGCTGCCCATCCTGGCGATGGCGGGCGCGGGCCAGGTCGGCTGCGCGATCGCGGTCTACAAGCGCCTGAAGAACAACACCTCGATCCGTACGACGATCAAGTCGGCGCTCCCCGCGGGCTTCCTCGGCGTCGGCGAACCCCTGATCTACGGCGTCTCGCTGCCCCTCGGCCGCCCGTTCGTCACGGCGTGCGTGGGCGGCGCGGCGGGCGGCGCGTTCATCGGCTTCTTCTCGATGATCGGCGACAAGGTCGGCTCCACGGCCATCGGCCCGTCGGGCTGGGCCCTGTTCCCCCTCCTCGACGGCAACAAGGGCCTGGGCCTGACGATCGCGATCTACGGCGGCGGCCTGCTCGTCGGCTACCTGGTGGGCTTCTTCGCGACGTACTTCTTCGGCTTCAGCAAGGAGATGCTGGTGGAGCTGAACGCGGCACCCGAGGAAGCGACCGCGACCACCCCGGCTCCGGCCCCGGCAACGGACGCGGACGAGCCCACGAAGGCTCCGGCGACGGTCTGACCGGACGGCCCTTCAGCCGGGAAATCCCGCCGTGTCCACGGTCGACGCGAACGGCTCCGGCAGCTTCACGACTTCCCCGAACGGCACCCGCTCGGTGTGCTTGTACGCGCCGTTCTGCGGGCCGGTGAAGAGCGTGACTGTCGGGCCGTGCTCGTCGAACCGGTCGACGAGGAGGTAGACCGGCACCGGGGCGTGCCCGTAGGCCCACAGCTTCTTGGTCCGGTCGTCCTTGGCGTTGCTCCGCGAGGTGATCTCGACGACGAGCAGGGCTTCCGAAGCGTCCAACGGGTCGTTCGTGTCGGGATCGGCGGCGTCGACGAGCGCCCGCGGGGCGAGCACCAGATCCGGGACGTACAGCTTGTCCAGGGGGGTGATGTGGATGCCGAGGGCCTGGTACACCTCCAGCTCCTCGGAGATCACTCCGTACAGCGTGCGGTGCAGCAGCGCCGCGATTCCGTTGTGATGCCTGTGCGGCGGCGGTACCAGGACAATCTGCCCCTCATCGATCTCGGCGTGCCAGCCCTCGGGCACATCCAGCTCACGCCATGCCTGGAGCAGGCGATCCCACGACCGGCGGTCAGGAGCCATGCCGTGCTCGACCGGTGCTGCGGTCATCGCGGGTCCCTTCTCTCGAAGCCTGCTCGGCCTGCCGCGCGTGAGCGTAGATCGACGAGCCTGCGGTCGTTCACCGCTTTCATCCAGCGTCCCACGAACGAGCGCCCGCGGCGGCGATCCGCCCACCGGCGCGGATGCGGATGCGGATGCGCGAGAAGGGGCAGGCCCCGGCGGCCTGACCCCCGTCAAGAGGGCCTCGCCGCCTCGGCGTCCCGCTCGATCCTCGCGTGCTTCGCGTACGCCCCCGACAGCGCGACCCCCGCGGCCAGCACCCCGCCCCCGAAGACAACCAGGTTGAGCGGCCGCGGAACGACCCCCGCCCGGTAGTCCCCGCCCCCGGCCGCATCACCCTCGCCGACCACGCAGGTGAATCCCAGCGGCACCAACTCGACCTCGTAGCCCACGACATGGGCCGCCCGCTCGGGCCCCGCCGCCACGCACGGCCGCATCGGCGCCGAGCCCGTGCCCCCGTCCTCGGCGTCGAGCACCGCGAGTCCCAGGTAAACGCCTCCCACCGCGTACGCCGCCGCCGCGACCGCCCCCAGCAGCCCGGCGACCGCGCACACGACGGGCCCGCGCCGCACCACCACGCCGCAGCCGTACCCGAAGAGCCCACAGGCCGCGATCGCCGCGATCAACGTCACCAGGAACAGGAGTACTCCCATCCCCGGATCGTACGCACCCGCCGCCGCGCGGTCCCCGGCCCGTCCGTTCACGGCAGCCGGCCCGCCCGGTTCACCTGTCTCACCCGCTCCCTCAGCACGTCCCCCGCCGGCGCCTCCGCCACCGACTCCGGCGGACAGTCCCACTCCCTGCCCCCGCCGATCGGCCTGAGCTGCACGAGCCCTCCCTCGCAGCCCATGACCTGCCCGACGCTGCCGTCCCGGTAGTCGACGGCGAACGTCCCCGTCTCCGGCACGTCCGGGTCCTCGCTCACCGCGCCCCCTCCAGTACGGCGGCGAGCCGCATCGCCGTGTCGAGGTTGCAGCGCCCCAACTCGACCAGCGGAAGCGACCCTTCGGCGGCCGCCGTCAGCGGATCGATCCGCAGCGAGGGCAGCGTGACCCCGGCCCCCGCGAGCCCTTCCCGCAACTGCCGCACGGCCTCCTCGGCCGCGTGCACGCGCTCCTGTGCCGTCAGCGCCATGACCTCCACCTTTCACACTGGGTGTTGCCGTTTCCTCACCCAGAGTGTCCGGCGGCGCGTAGCGTGAACAGCGCAGGCGACCCAACAATCCCCCATGTTCATGGAGGAGTTGCGCATGACCCGCCCCAAGGACCTCGACCCGTCGTCCAACCCCAGAGCCCTCCTCGGCGCGGAGTTGCGCCATGCGCGCGAGCGGGTGGGACTCAGCCAAGAAGCACTTGGCGCTCCGCTGTTCGTGAGTGGTTCGTTCATCGGCCAGTTGGAGGCGGGTACGCGCCGGATGCACCTGGAGTACGCGGCCCACTTCGACGACGTGCTCGACACGGGGGGCTTCTTCGCCCGGAATTGCAGGGCACTGGCCAAGTCGAAGTATCCGGATCACTTCGCGGAAGCGGCGGAGGCGGAGGCATCGGCGACCTCCATCAGGCAGTACGCGACCTTGCTGATCCCCGGACTGCTCCAGACGAAGGCGTACGCGGAGGAGGTGTTCCGCGCCTACCACCCGACGGCATCGGACGACGCGATCGCCGCCGATGTCACAGCCCGACTCGAACGCGCCCGACTCCTGGACGACCCAACAACCCCGTTGTTGTGGGCCGTGATTGACGAGGCCGCCCTCAGGCGGGAAGTCGGCGGGGGCACCGTGATGGCGGAGGCGCTGCGCCACGTGGCGGGCCTCGCACGCAGACACCGGATCATCGTGCAGGTGCTGCCGTTCGATGCTGGAGCACACGCATCGATGCATGGCCACCTGAAGTTGATGGAGTTCGACGACGCCCCTCCACTCTCTTTCGTCGAGGGACCGAACATGGGGAAACTCCTAGACGATCCGGCCACCGTCACCCGTCACGCCCTGATGTTCAACCTGCTCCAGGCCGCAGCGCTCTCGCCCCGGGATTCCCTGGCCCTGATCGAGTCGGTGGCGCAGGATTACGAACATGGAGAACAGCAACCGTGAGTACGCGTACGACCTGAGCACGGCCGTCTGGCACAAGTCGAGTTACAGCGGCGGCAGTGGCGGCGACTGCCTGGAGGCCGCCATCTGGCGCAAGTCGACGCACAGCGGCGGCGACGGCGGAGACTGCCTCGAAGTGGCTGACGGCCACCCGGAGATCGTCCCTGTCCGCGACTCCAAGAACCCCACCGGCCCGAAGCTCGTGTTCCGGACCTCCGCCTGGTCCGCCTTCGTCACGAATCTCAAGACCGACTGACCCCGGGGCTCAAGCCCCGAGCCCCGAGCCCTCTTTTCAAGGAACGGGAGGCGGGCCTCAACCCGCCCTCCCTCCCTGGGAGTTGGCGCAGCCCACCACTTTCGGCGTTCAACTTGCCACGCAGCGTGATGACGCTCTAGCGTGCCCGGATAACGAACAGAACAGCCCCCGCCAGGTGCTACCAACACCTGCGGGGGCTTGACCACCACGATCGAAAGCAGTCGATCCGATGGCTGACGCCAAGCTTAGTACCGCCCTCCGCCCTGCGCACGCAGACCCGCACCCGATGGCCAATCCGGGCTACGGAAAGCGCTCCGCGCCGGACCAACGCCCCCGCGCAGCGGACGACTTCACCCACCTGCGCCCCCGCGAATCGGCCATCGCCACCTACCTCGACCGGCTCGCGGACGGCACGGACATCTCCGTGAAGACGCTGGCCAAGCACCTCCCGTACGGGCAGTGCGCACTCCGCACCGCCCTCAACAGGCTCCAGGCCGCCGGCCACTTGCGGCGCGGCAGGGAACATGTGCGCGGCACCGGCAGCGCGCGCTGGATCACCCGGACGTGGTTCTCGCGGACGGCGCGGGACGACGGCTGGTGGGCGAGGTTCACGCGCGGCGACGTGCCGCAGCGGGAGCGGGACGAGCACCGGCCGCCCACCCGCAGCCGCGCGTTCATCCTCTTGGCGGCCCTCGGCCGGACGGCCCCCGCGCTCTCCCTCTCGTACGCGGACTGCGTGTCCCTGGAACCGCAGGTCACCCAGTGGTTCACGCGCGGCGCCACGGGTCCTGACGTCCTGCGCGCGCTCACCGTGGGGCTACCCGCGACGGTCCACAGCCCGGCGGCACTGGTCCGCAGCCGCCTCACGACGAAGCTCCCGCCGGAACGGGTGCCCGGCCCTGTGCTGCGCCTCCTGGAGTGCGGAAAGTGCGGCGCCCCCGGCCGTCCGGAGGCCCTGCCGGGCGGCACCTGCGGCCCGTGCGCAGGCGCTCCCGGCCCCGGTCGCGGGCCGTCTCTGCCGCCCACGGCGGTCCGCGCCCACGCGACGGCGGTACGCGCCGTCGCATACCACTCACAGGAAAGGACACACGCATGACCGCTCCAACGGTCCGCCAGCACGCCGCCAGGGCACGATGGGAGGGAGGAGGCACCACCATGACCCCTGGCACCGATGAGCGCCCGCAGATGTCCGTCGAGGAATTCGAGGAGCTGGTCCGTAACGCCCCGGAGACTGTACGGAACAAGCTTGAGTTCTACGACGGAAAGCTGCACGTCAAACACGGCCCCATCGATGTCGAGGACTTCGAGGACCTGGCCCGCGTGGCCCCGGAGACGGTCACACTAGAGCTCATCAATGGAAAACTAGGGGTCAAGCCCGTGCCGGACCAGCTCCACGGGGCCATCGTCATGTGGCTCCTGCGTCAGTGCATGCAGCAGCGCCCCGAGCTGGCCCTGTACCCCGAGCAGGGACTCAGCATCCCGACGTACCGCAAGGGACGGGCAAGGGCGGACGGTGCTCTTGCCCCACTGGACCACTTCATCGGCCAGGACGGCGAGTGGGCCTCTCCCGAAGGCGTCCTGATGGCCGTCGAGGTCACCTCACACGACAGCGACACAGACCGCCGTGACCGCCAGGAGAAGGGCCGCGCCTACGCCTACGCGGGCATCCCCGTCTGCCTCCTCATCGACCGCGACAACCACACCGTCGTCGTCCACAGCTCCCCCGAGAACGGCGTCTACCAGAACCGGCGCCCGTACCACTACGGCTCCACCGTCCGCATCCCCACCCCCGTGGCGATCACCCTCGAAACCGAAAAACTCAAGGACTACGCCAACTGACCCACCCCGCCGGTTAACTTCATGCCATGGATCACCTCACGCCCCAAGACCCCGCCTCCATAGGCGAGTACCGGCTGCTCGGCCTCCTCGGTGAGGGCGGAATGGGCCGCGTCTACCTCGCGCGCTCCGGGAGCGGGCGGACCGTGGCCGTGAAGGTGGTGCACGCCGAGTTCGCCCAGCACCCCGAATTCCGGCGGCGGTTCGCGCTCGAAGTGGACGCGGCGCGGCGCGTGGGCGGGACGTGGACCGCACCCGTGCTCGATGCGGATACCGAGGCCGGGACTCCGTGGGTCGCCACCGGTTACGTCCCAGGACCCGATCTGCACACCGTCGTCGCCCAGGACTACGGGCCCCTGCCCGAACACTCCGTCCACGTCCTCGCGAACCGGCTCGCGCACGCCCTGGAGGCCATTCACGGCGCCGGACTCATCCACCGCGACCTCAAGCCGTCCAACGTCCTCGTCACCGTCGACGGCCCGCGCGTCATCGACTTCGGGATCGCACGGGCCCTGGAGACCGTCACGGGGAACGACCTCAGGACCCGTACGGGCATGGTGATCGGCTCGCCCGGGTTCATGTCGCCCGAGCAGGTGCGGGGGCTGAAGCTCACTCCCGCCTCCGACGTGTTCTGCCTGGGCTCCGTCCTCGCGTACGTCGCGACCGGGCGGCAGCCGTTCGGCACGGCGGACAGCGGGGCGCACGCGCTGCTGTTCCGCGTCGCCGAGGAGGAGCCCGACCTCGGAGGGGTCCCGGAGTCGCTGCTCGGTCTCGTACGGCAGTGTCTCGCCAAGGACCCGGACCAGCGGCCCACGCCGGAGCAGGTGGCCGAGCGGACGGTGACCGAGCGGGGCGGGCCGTGGCTGCCGGGTGAGGTGCTCGAACAACTGGGGCGGCACGCGGCCGGGTTGCTGGACCTCGACCCGGTGGCGCGGGCCGTCACACCGACTCCGACGACCGTGGATCGGCCCTCCTCGCCCCCGCCCGGCTTCGGGCCCCCGCCGTCCACGAGACCCGCGCCGCCCACGAAGCCCACACCGTCCGCGAAGGCCCCGAAACCCGCGCCCCGGCGGCGTAACCGGACCGCCGTCCTCGGCGCCGTCGCACTCGTCGCCACCGGTGTGATCGTGTCCGTGGCCCACCCGTGGGAGGGCGGTGGCGGGAAGGGCGGGGAGAAGGGCGCCCCGAACGCCGTGCCGCAGGCGTTCCTCGGGGCCTGGGAGGGCGACCTCGGGGGCGACGACGGCCTGGCGCGGATCGAGGTCACCGAGGGCGGGGGCGGCGATCCGGTCGCCCGGATCTATCTGACCAGGCCGGACGACCTGTGCGTCAGGAGCAGCCCGCTGGTGTCGTCCGGCGTGGGCAGCGGCTCCGGCACCGAGCGACTCACCCTCGGCAAGGCCGTCGCGACGCATACGGACGAGGTGGGCGGCTGCTCCGCGATTCCCCGGCACACGCTGGAGACACGGCCGGACGGCAAGCTCAACTGGGCGACGGAGAACGGCACGGCCGTGCTCAAGAAGGCGACAGCGGGCACCGCGCCCGTACCGAAGGCGTTCCTGGGGACCTGGAAGGACAGGAGCGTGTCCTACGACCGGCGGGTCACCTTCACCCAGGGCGGGTTCGGCAGCGACGTCGCGCGCTGGATCACCAACGACGGGGCGCACTGCGAGTGGATCGCCAAGCTGGTCTCGGCCAGGACCGGGCAACTCAGCCACGGTCCCGTCACGTTGGACAGCGCGAAATCGAACCCGTCCTGCGAGAAGCGCTGGGACTCGGCCACCTACACGTCGGCGGGACCGGACAAGCTGCGCATGCGGAAGCTGAGCGGAACGGGGCAGGGCTCGGGCGCGCCGACGTACCTCCACCGCACGGGCCGTTGAGGGGCCACCTCACCTTCGCGACATACTTCCGCCGCTCCGGCGCACGGCCACGGACCGCGCCGCGCGCCGGAATGGCCGACGCGCCGCCGATGCCCCGCGGCTCCCCCGCCACACCCGCCCCTGCCCCCTGGCAGACGGCCCTCCGCCCCGCCGCGCGGCACACCCGTGGGCGGCCGAAGTCGCGCTGTCCGAAAGGGCCTTCACCCCCGCACGGATCGCCGCGACCGCCTGTCGGCACCCCTCCGCCGTACCGAAGATGACACCGCACGTCATCGCACGTCATCGAAGCGGGAAAACCGGAGGGGACCCTTCATGACCGAGCGCAACGAGCCCACCGAAGAGCAGATCGCCGACGCCTGGCGGTCCGCCGCCCACGTCACCCTGGCGCCGGGCCCCCGCGCGGCCACCGCGTCCGCCCCGGAGCCGGACGACGTGTGGGCGCTGCCCGGCGGCACCGCCTGGGTGTACCTCGCCGATCCGGAGAAGGGCCTGACCCGGCCCGTGCTGCTCGCCGACGGCTTCAACTCGGGTCCCAGCGAGCTGGACCTGCTCTGGGAGGGCCTGGAACGGGGCGAGTACCCGCTCGTCGGCGAGCTGCGCTCGCGCGGCCGCGACGTGGTGATCCTCGGCTTCGACGAGCGCGACGCCTCGATCCTCGACAACGCCCGGGTCGTGCGCGCCGCGATCCTGGAGGCGCTCGCCCAGCGCGAGGGCCGGCACCCGCTGACCGTCGGCGGGTTCAGCATGGGCGGCCTGGTCACGCGGTACGCGCTCGCCAGGATGGAGCACGACGGGGAGGAGCACGAGACCCAGCTGTACTTCTCCTACGACAGCCCGCACCGCGGCGCCTGGATCCCCGTCGCGCTCCAGTCGTTCGCGCACTACATCCGGGGCCTGAACGCCGCCTTCTCGCACCAGATCAACAGCCCGGCATCGCGCCAGCTCCTGTGGCAGCACATCGCGGAGTGGGGCGACGCCCCCGGGACGGACAAGGAACGCGGCACCTTCCTCGCCGAGCTGGAACGGGTCGGCGGCTGGCCCGCGCGACCCCGCAAGATCGGCGTCGCCAACGGCGTGCGGACCGGCGAGAACAACGGCATCCGCCCCGGCGAACTCGCCTTCCACGGCAGGGGCCTGGCCATCACCGGCACCCATCTGCACACCCAGTCGGCGGGCGAGGACCAACTCGTCGCCCAGCTGCGGGTGGTGACCCTGCGCAGGCCGCGCGTGCACACCTCGGGGCTGCCCGAGATCGACGGCGCGCCCGGCGGCACCCTGGAGGGCTTCGGCATCCTCGCCGACGAGCTGAACGAGATCCCCGCGTTCATCGGCCTCGGCGCGACGGCCGACATCCGCGAGCACTGCTTCGTACCGACGGTCAGCGCGATCGCCCTGCGCGACGTCGACAGCCACGAGAAGCTGTACGAGCCGGTCACGGCGGCCGACGAGGAGGCGAGCGAGCTCGACGAGTTCCTGTGCGCCTCGCACAACGAGGGCCACACCCTGGTCACCCGTGAGCTCGGCTCCTGGATCCTGGACCGGCTGCCGTAACCCAACTCCCTAAGGAGTTGCTACGGGGTCGTGAACAGCCACCACTGGTCCGTGCCGTTCTGCGAGCAGAAGAACGACTGCCACTGCCCGGCCTGCTGGCCGTTGTTGCCCGCGACCCAGCAGGATTCGAAGATGGCGTACGGGCCGTACACGCCCTGCACGCGTTCGGTGGCCGCCGGGGGCGCGGCGGCCACCGAAGGTCCCGCCGTCGCCAGAAGTCCGGCGGCGGCCGTCATGACGGCGGCGGCGAGCATGAGTCCGCTCCTGCGCATGCGCATGGTGTCTCCCTACGAGAGGAGTCGGGCCGGACCCCGTCCGGGCCGGCCTCCCCTCACAGGTACCGGGGCCGGACCGGCCCCGACCAGGCAGAAGACGGTCCGTCACCCGTGTGAGCTAGGAAGAATCGATCAGTCTCGGGGGCGTGCGCCGGAGACCGCGCGGTCCGCCGTGGCGCGGTCGGGCTCCCAGCACTGCACGCCGCGCAGGCCCGGCATCCGGTCGCGCGTGAACACCGGGTCGAGGCCCGCGCGGCGCTGTGCCAGATAGTCGTCGAGCAGCCGGAAGGCGATCGTGGAGAGCGGGATGATCGCGAGCAGGTTGACCAGTGCCATGAAGCCCATGAAGACGTCCGCGACGTTCCACACCACGCTGACCGAGCCGAGCGCGCCGAGGAAGACGGTGGCGAGGACGAGCGCGCGGTAGGAGGGCAGCACCCAGCGCTTGCGCGTCATGAACTGGATGTTGGACTCGCCGTAGTAGTAGTTGCCGATCATCGAGCTGAAGGCGAGCAGGAAGACGACGACGGTCAGGACGTGACCGGCCCAGCCGCCCAGGCTCTCGGTCATCGTGGACTGCGTGAGGTCCGCGCTCTGGCGCCCGGACAGCTCCGGGTTGGCGGTCAGGATGATGAAGGCGGTCATCGAGCAGACGAGCAGCGTGTCGAAGAAGACGCCGAGCGACTGCACCAGGCCCTGCTTGACCGGGTGCGAGACCTCGGCGGTGGCGCCCGCGTTGGGCGCCGATCCCAGGCCCGCCTCGTTGGAGAACATGCCGCGCCTGATGCCCTGCTGGATCGCCGCGCCGATGCCGCCCGCGGCCAGCTCGCGCACCCCGAAGGCGCCGCCCACGATGTCGGCGAACACCCGCGGCACATCGGCGATGTTGAGCAGCACGACGGCCGTGCCGAGCAGCAGATAGACGACGGCCATGACCGGCACGAGCACGGTGGTGACCGCGCTGATCCTGCGTACGCCGCCGAAGACGGCGAGGCCGAGCAGCACGGCGAGGAGCAGGCCCACCAGGGGTGCGAACCACTCGGCCTCGCCGGTGCCCATGGATCCGGTGGCGACGGAGGTGATGGTGTTGGACTGCACGGCGTTGAAGACGAAGCCGAAGGTCACGGTGATGGTGACGGCGAACAGCACGCCCAGCCAGCGCTTGTTGAGCGCGCGCTGCATGTAGTAGGCGGGCCCGCCCCGGTAGGCGCCGCTGGCGTTGCGCACCTTGTAGAGCTGCGCGAGGGCGGACTCGACGAACGCGGACGCGGCGCCGATGACGGCCATCACCCACATCCAGAACACGGCGCCCGCGCCGCCCAGGGTGATGGCGGTGGCGACGCCCGCGATGTTGCCGGTGCCGACGCGCGCCGCGGCGGAGATGGTGAAGGCGCCGAACGACGACACCTGCTTGCGGCCGTCGGCCCGCTCCGGGGTCTTCTCGCGCACGACGCGGAACATCTCGGGGAGCAGCCGCAGCTGCACGGCCCTGGACCGCACGGTGAACCAGAGGCCCGCGCCCACGACGAGCGGGATCAGGAGGTAGGTCCACAGGTGGTCGTTCACTTGCAGGATGAAGGAGTCCAGGGAGTTCACGGGCAAAAGTCTCGCCCGGGACAAAAGACCCGGGCCAGGGACTTAAGTCCTTGGTAAACGGTGAGCAAAGGCACGATGGCGCGCAGCCGGACACGCCGAAGGGGCGACACCCTCCGTGAGGAGAGTGCCGCCCCTTCGTACGAGCTACGCGTACGAACCGCTACGCGCTCAGGACAGCCGATCCGCGAGGGATCAGAAGTCCATGTCACCGCCCGGCATGCCGCCGCCGGCCGGGGCAGCGCCCGCCTTCTCCGGCTTGTCGGCGATGACGGCCTCGGTGGTGAGGAACAGCGCGGCGATGGACGCGGCGTTCTGCAGGGCGGAACGCGTGACCTTCGCCGGGTCGAGGATGCCCTCGGCGATCATGTCGACGTACTCACCGGTCGCGGCGTTGAGGCCGTGGCCGACGGTCAGGTTGCGCACCTTCTCGACGACGACGCCACCCTCAAGGCCGGCGTTGACGGCGATCTGCTTCAGCGGGGCCTCCAGGGCCAGCTTCACAGCGGCGGCACCGGTGGCCTCGTCACCCTCGAGCTCAAGCTTCTCGAAGACGGCGGCGGCCTGGATGAGGGCCACGCCACCACCGGCGACGATGCCCTCTTCGACGGCGGCCTTCGCGTTGCGAACGGCGTCCTCGATGCGGTGCTTGCGCTCCTTGAGCTCGACCTCGGTCGCGGCACCGGCCTTGATGACCGCAACACCGCCGGCGAGCTTCGCCAGGCGCTCCTGCAGCTTCTCGCGGTCGTAGTCGCTGTCCGAGTTCTCGATCTCGGCGCGGATCTGGTTGACGCGGCCCTGGACCTGGTCGCTGTCACCGGAGCCGTCGACGATGGTCGTCTCGTCCTTGGTGATGACGACCTTGCGGGCGCGGCCGAGCAGGTCGAGACCGGCGTTCTCCAGCTTGAGGCCGACCTCCTCGGAGATGACGGTGCCACCGGTGAGGATGGCGATGTCGCCGAGCATGGCCTTGCGGCGGTCACCGAAGCCGGGGGCCTTGACGGCGACGGACTTGAAGGTGCCACGGATCTTGTTGACGACCAGGGTCGACAGGGCCTCGCCCTCGACGTCCTCGGCGATGATCAGCAGCGGCTTGCCGGACTGCATGACCTTCTCGAGGAGCGGAAGGAGGTCCTTCACGTTCGAGATCTTCGAGTTGACGATCAGGATGTACGGGTCGTCGAGCGACGCCTCCATACGCTCCATGTCGGTGGCGAAGTACGCCGAGATGTAGCCCTTGTCGAAGCGCATGCCCTCGGTGAGCTCAAGCTCCAGACCGAAGGTCTGCGACTCCTCGACGGTGATGACGCCTTCCTTGCCGACCTTGTCCATCGCCTCGGCGATGAGCTCGCCGATCTGGGTGTCGGCGGCGGAGATGGAGGCCGTGGAAGCGATCTGCTCCTTGGTCTCGACATCCTTCGCCTGCTCAAGCAGGGCGCCCGAGACGGCCTCGACGGCCTTCTCGATGCCGCGCTTGAGGGCCATCGGGTTGGCACCGGCGGCCACGTTGCGCAGACCCTCGCGCACCAGGGCCTGGGCCAGGACGGTCGCGGTCGTCGTGCCGTCACCGGCGACGTCGTCCGTCTTCTTCGCGACCTCCTTGACCAGCTCGGCGCCGATCTTCTCGTACGGGTCCTCGAGCTCGATCTCCTTGGCGATGGAAACACCATCGTTGGTGATCGTGGGGGCACCCCACTTCTTCTCGAGGACGACGTTGCGACCCTTGGGGCCCAGGGTCACCTTGACGGCGTCGGCGAGCTGGTTCATGCCGCGCTCGAGGCCGCGCCGTGCCTCCTCGTCGAACGCGATGATCTTGGCCATGTGAAGTGGTCCTCCCGGACAGGGGTGGAAAAATCTGGACCGTACTGGCGCCCGCGACGGACGGCCTGCAGCCCTTGTGGTTCCTTGCCCCACCCGGCCTGCGGACCTCACCGGCCCGATCCAAGTTCTGTCACTCTCACTCGTAGAGTGCTAAGCCCAATGATTAGCACTCGACCCCTGCGAGTGCAAGCGCCTCTCACGGATCCCGGACAGGCTCAGAGCTGCCCACCGGAGCGTCCGGGCACACACGAGGGGCTCGTATCCCTCTCGGGATACGAGCCCCTCGCGATGCTTGCTTCGGTGGTCGGTCGCGCCGAGCTAGACGGCGAGTTTGACCATGTCCGCCTGCGGACCCTTCTGGCCCTGCGAGATCTCGAATTCGACTCGCTGACCTTCTTCAAGGGTGCGGTACCCGTCCATCTGGATCGCGCTGTAGTGGACGAAAACATCCGCACCACCGTCGACCGCGATGAAGCCGTACCCCTTCTCCGCGTTGAACCACTTGACGGTGCCCTGAGCCATGCCTAACTCCCCTATTACTGGCCCTTGCACAGGACCGCACTTCGCGGACCCGGGTCAGACCTCCACCACCCATTGGAGATGGGGGTGTGCGCCGGAACGCGTCGACCGCCGCTGAATGTATCTGTCCAACTGCCGTCTGCAACAGGTCAATCGGACGAGAATTCTGGGCACGCACGATCGGAAATATCAGGAGAATTTGCCGGAACTCAGGGCAAGTCGGGCCAGGCAAAAGCCACAAAGGGCCCAGATGGACAGCGCGCTTTGGCTACTTCTTGTCGGCTCCAGGCCGACTTCGTATATGCGCTCGGCACTAACGGCGAAGCACTGTTCCCAACTGTACCGCGCTCAACCATGCAGAATTGCCCCCTCCGTTTCTCTCACGGAGGGGGCAATTCGGATGACGCGGCGTGCTCTTGCCTGCGGAAGCTCAGCCTCCGGCGACCGCCGGAATGATCGAGACGCCGGCGCCGTCCGGCGTGGCCGTCTCCAGACCCTGCTCGAAACGGACGTCGTCGTCGTTCACATAGACATTCACAAAACGACGCAGCTTGCCCTGATCGTCGAGGACGCGGGCGGCGATGCCGGTGTGGTTCTTCTCCAGATCGGCGATGACCTCACCCAGCGTCACCCCCTCGGCGACGACCTCGGCCTTGCCGCCGGTGTAGGTGCGAAGAATGGTCGGAATACGAACACTGACGCTCATGGAATTCACCTCTGGGGTACGGGGGACGCCCCTGAAAGGGGCGCGGGGAACTGCGCGACCAGCCACGACCGGCCCGCGGGGAAGCTACGAGCTCAGCCGGCCAGACCCGCGGAGCGAAACGCCTCAAGGCTCGGCTTGATCGTGGCGGTCGCCTGCGACGTCTCGGCGACGGCGTCGAGCGTCTTCAGGCCGTCCCCGGTGTTGAGCACGACCGTGGTCAGGGAGGGATCGATGAGCCCCGCCTCGACCAGCTTCTTCGTGACGCCGACCGTCACCCCGCCCGCCGTCTCGGCGAAGATGCCCTCGGTCCGCGCGAGGAGCTTGATCGCTTCGACGACCTGCTCGTCGTTCACGTCCTCCACCGCGCCACCGGTACGGCGCGCGATGTCCAGGACGTAGGGACCGTCGGCCGGGTTGCCGATGGCCAGCGACTTGGCGATGGTGTTCGGCTTCTGCGGGCGTACGACGTCGTGTCCCGCCTTGAACGCGGCGGAGACCGGCGAGCAGCCCTCGGCCTGCGCGCCGAAGATCTTGTAGGGCTTGTCCTCGACCAGGCCGAGCGCGATGAGCTCCTTCAGCCCCTTGTCGATCTTCGTGAGCTGCGATCCGGAGGCGATCGGAATGACCAGCTGGTCGGGCAGGACCCAGCCGAGCTGCTCGCAGATCTCGTACGCCAGGGTCTTGGAGCCCTCGCCGTAGTACGGCCGCAGGTTCACGTTGACGAAGCCCCAGCCCTCGCCCAGCGGGTCGCCGATGAGCTCGGAGCAGAAGCGGTTCACGTCGTCGTAGTTGCCCTCGATGCCGACGAGCTCGCCGCCGTAGACCGCGGCCATGACGACCTTGCCCTGCTCCAGGTCGTGCGGGATGAACACGCAGGAGCGGAATCCGGCGCGGGCCGCGGCGGCGCCGACGGCGCCCGCGAGGTTGCCGGTGGAGGAGCAGGAAAGGGTGGTGAAGCCGAAGGCGCGCGCCGCTTCGAGCGCCTGCGCGACGACTCGGTCCTTGAAGGAGTGGGTCGGATTGCCCGAGTCGTCCTTGACGAACAACTTGCCCTGTTCGACGCCGAGTTCGGCGGCGAGGTTGTCGGCCTCGACGAGCTTGGTCCAACCGGGGTTGAGGTTCGGCTTCTCGGCCACGTCGGCGGGGACGGGCAGCAGCGGGGCGTAGCGCCAGATGTTGGCGGGGCCGGCCTCGATGCGGGCGCGGAGGGCTTCGGGGTCACCGAGCGGCAGGTCGTAGGCGACTTCGAGGGGGCCGAAACACTCGACGCAGGCGAAGATCGGTCCGAGCGGGAACTTGGTGCCGCACTCCCGGCACGCAAGGCCCGATGCGGGGCCGAGGTCTACGGGGGCGGGGGTGGTGGTGCTTTCGGTGGCGACGGTCTGCACAGCCATGGAGGCGAGGCCCTTTCTCCTCATCTTCCTCGCGACGCATCTCGCCGCGAGACGGAATTGGCACCTTCCCCACCGAGACCTCGCGTGCGCGGTCGGCGGGATGGTTGCCGGGGCTTCAACGGGCCGTATCCCTCTGCCCCTCTGGATGAGCGGTATTCGATTATGGGTTTCAGTTGTCGATCTCAACGGGGCGGTGACCCCGACATGCGATGGTCACCGGCGTTGTTCAAGACTGTAACCGAAGCCCCGGACCCTTGAGATAGTCGTCCGTACCGCGAGATGGATCACATACGGGAGGACCACGACCGTGCTGGAAGAGGTCGAGCACTGGCTGAGCAGGCGTTCCTGGTCCGTGGCCGACCGTTCGCCGGAGCGTCTTGCCGCCGCCAAACGGGCCTGCGGCACCTCGGTGAGCGTCGTCCTTCCCGCACTCGACGAGGAGGAGACGGTCGGCTCGATCGTCGAGGTGATACGCCGGGAGCTGATGGGGCGCGACGGTCTGGTCGACGAGCTCCTCGTGGTCGACTCCGGCTCCCGGGACCGTACGGCGCGGGTGGCGCGCGACGCGGGCGCCCGGGTCGTGCACCGGGACGAGATCCTGCCGAGCGTCCCGGCCGTGCCGGGCAAGGGCGAGGTGCTCTGGCGCTCGCTGCTCGCCACCCGCGGTGACGTCGTGGCGTTCGTCGACGCGGATCTGCGGGAGTTCTCCGCGGACTTCGTCTCGGGGATCGTGGGACCGCTCCTGACCGACCCCGACGTGCACTTCGTGAAGGCGATGTACGACCGTCCGCTGGGGGACGCGGCGGGGCAGGGCGGCCGGGTGACCGAGCTGATGGCCCGGCCGATACTCAATCTCCACTGGCCCCAACTGGCGGGCTTCGTGCAGCCGTTGGGCGGCGAGTACGCGGCCCGCAGGTCCCTGCTCGAACGGCTGCCGTTCCCCGTCGGGTACGGCGTGGAGCTCGGTCTGCTCGTCGACGCGCTGCACACGGTGGGCCTGGACGCGCTCGCGCAGGTCGACGTCGGGGTGCGCAAGCACCGGCACCAGGACGGGCAGGCGCTCGGGCGGATGGCGGCGGCGATCTACCGGACCGCGCAGCTGCGGCTCGCGCGCGGCCATCTGGTCCGCCCGGAGCTGACGCAGTTCGTCCGCGGCGCGCAGGGATTCGAACCGGTGACCTATCCGATCGACACGGAAGAACGTCCGCCTATGACCGATATCGCCGAGTATGCACATCGTCGCGTGGCGTAACCACAGCCGATCATGCGTTTTGCCTACATTGCACATTTATGTGGGTCAGACATGCAGGCAAAGCCATCCGGCGGGCGGGCGCCCTGACGCTCGCCGCCGCCACCGTCGCCGCCGGGGTGCTCACCGCGACCGCGGCGCCCGCCGCCGCTGAGGTCATCGAGCCCTTCACCAAGCGCTACGACGAATCGCTGTACGGCGACTTCAAGACCATCGGCAACACGGTCCTCGACTGTCCGACGAGCCCGGCCGACGTGGCCGCCGCCTGCAAGGAGACCCAGCAGGCCAAGGGCACCAAGAACAACAACAACTTCATCGAGCGCCGCATCGACACCGCGGGGCTCACCAACACCTTCGACTCCAGCACCGGCCAGGTCACCATCCCGCCCGGCGCGAAGGTCGACTACGCCCGGCTCTTCTGGGGCGGCAACGCGGGCACCCACCGCTTCGGCAGGACCGTCCGCGACATCTGCGACCTCAACCGCGAGGGCAACAAGCCCGTCGACCCGGCGCCCGGCGACCCGCTCACCACGGCCCCCGTCATCCGGGTCGACGGCGGCGCCGAGAACACGGTGAGCGTCGAGAACGCCGTCCGCTCCCCCAACGCGACCCAGGGCCCGCACTACTACACCGCCGAGGCCGACGTCACCGACTCCTTCCAGGGCGCCACCACCGGCAGCCCCGTCGAGGTCGCGGTCGGCAACGTCTGGGCGCCGAGCGGCCAGGGCTGCGTCGGCGGCTGGTCGCTGACCGTCGTCTACAAGTACGACGGGCCCAACGAGCAGTACGCGCCGGACCGCCGCAACGTCTACCTCTGGGGCGGCCACGTCATCCAGCGCTCCACCAAGGGCCGGGCCGCCGCCCCCGACGGCTCCACCACGGTGCCGGTGGACGGCTTCTACCGCACCGAGGGCGACATCCACGCCAGCGTGACCGCGTACGAGGGCGACTGGAACACCAAGGGCGACCAGTTCCTGGTCGACGGCAAGCCGGTCACCGAGCCGCACACCGGCAGGACCGACAACTTCTTCATCAGCGAGGACGACGGCGCGGTCGACCCCAAGTACCGCAACAACCTCAGCATCGACGCCAAGGCGTTCGAGGTGCCGGACGGCGCGATCCCGGTCGGCGCCAAGTCCGCGAAGCTGACCTTCACCAGCACCGGCGACGTGTACGTCCCCTCGCAGCTGGCCCTCTCCGTGCCGGTGCCCGACCTGGAGGTCACCAAGACCGCCTCGCCCGCCAAGGTCAAGCCCGGCGACAAGCTGACCTACACGGTCAAGGCGAAGAACATCAGCAAACTGCCCTACCCGGGCGCCAAGTTCAGCGACGACCTGTCGGGCAACCTCGACGACGCGACGTACAACAAGGACGCGAAGGCGTCCACCGGCACCGTCTCGTACACGAAGCCGAAGATCGGCTACGTCGGGGACATCGGCCCCGGACAGACCGCCACGGTCACCTACTCGGTCACCGTCCACGACCCGGTCAGCGGTGACGGCAAGCTGCTCAACAACGTCGACGTGGAGACCCCGCGCTCCAACTGCGACAAGGGCAGCACCGACCCGAACTGCGCCTCCGAGCCGGTCATCGACTACCCCGAGCCGCCGGTCGTCGTCGGCAGCTCGCCCGGCCGCACGGTCGTCCCCGCCTGCGGCTCGACCACCAACACCATCACCGTGAAGAACCGGTCGGGCCAGCCCCGCATCGGCGCCACCGCGTCCTGGCAGGTGCGTCCTGGCAGCACGCCCGTCGCCAGCTCCGGCAAGGTCACCAAGCGGGGCTCGACGTACGTGTGGCAGGGCAACGTGCCCGCCAAGGGCAAGGTCACCATCACCCAGAAGGTGAAGGTGTCCTGCACCCCCGGCAAGGTCACCGTCATCACCGTGACGGCCCCCGGCAGCAACTGCTCGAAGTCGACGCGCGGCGGCGACGACCCGTGCACCACGGCGATCCTCGCCCAGCGGGTGCAGGGCAGGCCCGCGCCGCAGCAGCCCCAGCAGCCGGCCGCCCAGGCCGGCCACCCCGGCGGGCAGCTCGCGGAGACCGGCGACGACTCGGCCATGCTGTACGGCGGGGTCGCGGCCGCGCTGTGCGGGCTCGGCGTGCTGGCGCTCGCCGCGGTCCACGGACGGCGCCACTGACGCGTCGCCCCACGGGCCACGGCGGCCGGACCCCCTTCACCGGGAGTCCGGCCGCCGTACGTTTGAGGGTTCGCGGGACGGGCTACGTTCTGCCACATGGTCTCCGCGTCCCGATCGGCATCAGCAGCGCAGGTACTCGTCGCCTCCAACCGCGGCCCCGTCTCGTACGCGGTGGGCGAGGACGGTGAGCTGACCGCCCGCCGCGGCGGCGGCGGCCTGGTCTCCGGGCTGAGCGCCATCGGCGACGAGGCGGACGCCCTGTGGGTGTGCTCGGCGCTCGGCGAGGGCGACAGGGAGGCCGTGCGGCGCGGCGTCGGCGAACCGGGCGTACGGATGCTGGACATCGACGCCGACGTACACGCGGACGCCTACAACGGCATCGCCAACTCCGTCCTCTGGTTCGTCCACCACCTGCTCTACCAGACGCCGCTCGAACCGGTCTTCGGACCGGAGTTCCGCAGGCAGTGGACGGCGTACGAGACCTACAACCGGGCCTTCGCCGAGGCGCTGGCCGCCGAGGCGGGCCCCGGGGCCGCGGTCCTGGTGCAGGACTACCACCTCGCCCTGGTGCCCGGCATGCTCCGCGAGCTCCGCGCGGACCTGCGGATCGGCCACTTCTCGCACACCCCGTGGGCGCCCGCCGACTACTTCCGGATACTGCCGGACGACGTGGCCGAGCAGCTCCTGCGCGGCATGCTCGGCGCCGACCGGCTCGGCTTCCTCACCGGGCGGTGGGCCGACGCGTTCACCGAGTGCTGCGTCCGCGTGGTCGGCGGGACGTCGGGCACCAGGATCGGGGTGCACGGGCTCGGCGCCGACGCGGACTTCCTGCGCGAGCGCGCGCACCGCGACGACGTCGAGGAGCGGATGCGGGCGCTGCGCGAGCAGACCGGCGAGGACCGCAAGCTGATCGTCCGGGTGGACCGCACCGAGCTGTCCAAGAACATCGTGCGGGGCCTGCTCGCCTACCGGGAGCTGCTCGACACCCGCCCCGAGTGGCGCGAGCGGGTCGTGCACGTCGCCTTCGCCTACCCCTCCCGGCAGGACCTGGCGGTCTACCGCGCCTACACGGAGGAGGTCTCCCGGGTCGCCGAGTCCATCAACTCCCAGTACGGGACGGAGGGTTGGACCCCGGTCGTGCTGCACGTCGAGGACGACTTCGCGCGCTCGCTCGCCGCCTACCGGCTCGCCGACGTGGCCCTGGTCAACCCCATCCGCGACGGCATGAACCTGGTCGCCAAGGAGGTCCCCGTCGTCTCCGACGAGGGCTGCGCGCTGGTCCTCTCCAGGGAGGCGGGGGCGTACGAGGAACTGGGCGAGGACGCGCTGCCGGTGAACCCGTACGACATCACGGCCACCGCCGATGCCCTGCACGCGGGCCTGACCATGGCGGACGACGAACGCGCGGAGCGCACCAAGCGCCTGGCGTCGGCGGCGACGGCGCTGCCGCCCGCGCAGTGGTTCCTGGACCAGCTCGAAGCGCTGTGAGGTCCCTACGCCGAGGGCCCGGCGCGGAGTAACGGGTGGTCGGGTGGGAACCCCGCCGCGGAGCGGCGAAGAGACGGACGCCGAACGAGCCCGCACAAGCGGGCCCACCGGGAGTCCAAGCGCGCCCCGCGTTTGTCCATAGGCCGCCGAGCCCCCCGTGGCTACGGTCCCCTCATGACCCCGCGTCGCACGAGCATCGTGCTCCTCACCGCCCTCGCCGCGGCCACGGCGGCGCTCACCCCGACCGCCGCCGCAGGCACCGGCACCACGTACTACGTCGACTGCGCGAAAGGCGACGACGCCACGACCGGCACCTCCGCGAAGGCGGCCTGGCGCACCGTGGCCAAGGCGAGCGGACACGCCTTCGGGCCCGGCGACCGGCTCCTGCTCAAGCGGGGCACCAGCTGCACGGGGGTGCTGGCTCCCAAAGGTGCGGGTGCGGCCGGCGCCCCCGTGCGCATCGACGCCTACGGCGACAAGCGCGCGGCCAAGCCGCACATCGAGGCCGAGGGCGCCCGCGCCGCACTGCACCTGGTGAACACCGAGCAGTGGGAGATCCGGAACCTGGCGCTGTCCAACACCGGCCCGGCCACCACCACGGAGCGCCGCGCGGGCCTGTACGTGCAGCTCACGGACTACGGCACGGCCGACCACTTCGTCGTCGAAGGGGTGGACGTGCGCGACGTGAACGGCGCCGACTTCAAGGACCCCGACCCCTCGGGCGGCATCCTCTTCGTCGTCCAGGGCTCGGCGAAGCCCACCCGGTTCGACGGGGTGCGCGTGACGGGCTCCACCGTGCGCCACGTCGACCGCACCGGCATCGGCATCATGTCGACGTGGGACGGTCCAGGACGCTTCTCCACCGGCGTGCGGTTCGCGCGCAACAAGGCGTACGACGTCGGCGGCGACGGCATCGTCGTCCACGAGACGAGCAGGGCGCGCGTCGAGCACAACTACGTCGACGGCTTCAACATGCGCTCGGCCGGATACAACGCGGGCGTCTGGGCCTGGGAGTCCGAGGACGCGCTCTACCAGTACAACGAGGTGACCGGCGGGCACGGGACGCGGGACTCGATGGCGTACGACATCGACGGCGGCAACGTCCGCAACACCTACCGCTACAACTACAGCCACGACAACGAGGGCGGCTTCCTGCTCGTCTGCAACGGCGAGGGCAAGGTCAGCGACGGCAACCGGATCCACGACAACATCAGCGTCAACGACCGCAACACGACGTCCCCGTACGCCGTGATCTCGGTGGTGTGCGGGGCGGCCACCGACACGCGGATCTACCGGAACACGGTCGTCACCGACCGCTCCGACACCGCGCTCGTCTCCAACAACGGGCCGACCGGGGTCACCTTCAGCGACAACGTCTTCGTGGGCGCGCCCGGCGCGGGCTCCCCCATCAAGGACACCGTCAGCACCTACCGCGGCAACCTGTACTGGAACACCGCGCAGCCCCGCGACCCGCAGGCACTCAACGCCGATCCGCGCTTCGTCTCCGGCGCGCCGCGCGGCCCCGTGGACGTACGGCTGAAGGACGGGTCACCGGCCCGTGGCGCGGGGACCCCGGTCGCCGACGGGACCACCCGCGACTACTTCGGCAACCCGATCCCCGACCCGCCCAACATCGGCGCCGATCAGTCGAGTTGAGCGACGATCCAGGAGAGGAGCCGCACCACGCCGGGCGGTCCGTCCACCACCAGGTCGGCCCGCCCCGCCAGCTCCTCGACCTCCGTGCTGCCGCTGCACACGAGCAGGCCCGCGACACCGTCCGAGCGGAGCTTCTCGACGGCGCCGAAGGCGGGCAGGTCACCGAGGTCGTCGCCCGCGTAGAGGACGGACTCGGCGCCGACCTCGCGCAGGTACCCGGCGAGCGCCACGCCCTTGTCCGTGCCGGGCGGCCGCAACTCCAGTACCAGGCGCCCCGGTTCGACGATCAGGCCGTGCCGGTTCGCCAGCTCGGCGAGCGGCTCGCGCAGCGCGTCGAAGGCGGCCTGCGGGTCCCTGGCGCGGCGCGTGTGGACGGCGACCGCGCGGCCCTTCTCCTCGATCCAGGTGCCGCGCCAGGCGCCGATCGCGTCGAGGAACCCGGGCAGTTCCGCGCGGACGGCCGCGACCCCGGGGTGCGGTGCGGCGGCGTGCACGGTGCCGGTGACGGCGTCCCAGCGCTCGGCGCCGTAGTGCCCGAGGACGACGAGGTGGTCGAGGCCGGGCACGCCCGCGAAGCCGCCGTAGCGGACGGCGACGCCCGCGGGGCGCCCCGTGACCACGGCGACGGAGCGCAGGCGCGGGGCGAGGGCGGCGAGCACGGGCACGGCGTCCGGGTGGGCGCGGGCCTGCTCGGGGTCGGGCACGATCGGGGCGAGCGTGCCGTCGAAGTCCAGTGCCACGACGGCCCGTTCGGGGTGCGCGAGCAGCACGCCGAGGCCGTCGCGCCCGGCGGGCGTCACGGGCTCGGGCAGCTCGGCCGGGTCCTTCGGGGAGTGCGTAGGGTCACCCATGGGCCCGACCTTAACGGCGTCAGCGCTCCGCGCGCCGTGACTCCCGCACCCGGCGCAGCCGATTGACCGTAATCGGGTCGTGGGCGAGCGCGCGGGCGTCGTCCAGGAGGGCGTTCAGGAGCTGGTAGTAGCGCACGGGCACCATGCCGAGCTCCTCGCGGATGGCGCGCTCCTTGGCGCCGGGGCCGCTCCAGGAGCGGCGTTCCAGGGCGAGGACGGCGCGGTCGCGCGCGGAGAGCTGCTCGTCCGTCATGACCGCCACGCTATTCCGCGTTCTCCTTGGCCGCCGCCCGGTTCTGGATCCTGGTGAGGACCGACTGGGGGTTGCCGTTCTCCTCGACGGCCTTGCCGATGTCCTTCTTGACGTCGGCGGAGACCTGCGCCCAGGACGTCTTGCCCACCGGGTAGAGCTGCGAGGTGGGCAGTTCCTTGAGGAACTTGCCGAGCTCGGTGTCGCCGCGGTCCTCGGCCATCGCGTCGGACGCGGAGTTCGTCACGGGCAGGATGTCGTACTCGTTGGAGAATTCGAGCACGTTCTTCTTGCTGTAGACGTAGTCGAGGAACTTGCCGGCCTCCTTGCGGTGGCCGTTCTGCTTGAACGCCATCATCCAGTCGGCGACACCCATCGTGGCCTGCGCCTTGCCGTTGATGCCGGGCGCCGGCACCATGCCGAACTTCACGCCCTTCTTGGCGGCCATCTTCATCAGCGTGGGGTGGCCGTTGAGCATGCCGACGTCGCCGCGCGCGAAGGCGGCGAAGGCGTCGGCGCGGTTCATCTGGCCGGGCGCCGTCGGCCCCGTCAGGCCCTTGCCGACCAGCTCGTCGCGGAGCCAGGCGAACGTCTTGGCGTTCTGCTTGGAGTCGATGGAGTACGAGCCGACGTTGTCGGTGTAACCGCCGCCGCCGCTGAGCATCCACATCAGCGTCTCCGCGGGCGCCTCCTCGGAGCCGAGGGGCAGCGCGTAGGGGATCTTCACGCCGCGCGCCTTGAGCGCCTTGGCGTCGGCCTGGAGCTCGTTCCAGCTCTGCGGCGGGGTGAGGTTCGCGTCCTTGAAGAGCTTGGTGTTGTAGAAGAGCAGGCGGGTGGAGGCGGCGAAGGGCATGCCGTACTGGATGCGCTTGACCTCGCCGGCCTGCGCGAGCGGGGCGAGGAAGTCGGCCTGGGTGGCGATGGAGAGGAGCTCGTCGGCCTCGTAGAGCTTGCCCTGCGCGGCGTAGTCGGCGTACGCGCCGATCTGCGCCAGGTCGGGGGCCTCGCCCTTCTTGACCATCTCCTTGACGTCGCGGTCCACGTCGTTCCAGGAGCTGACGGTGACGTCGACCTTGATGCCGGGGTTCTCGGCCTCGAAGCCCTTGACGACCTTGTCCCAGTACTTCTGGGAGCTGTTCGCCGCCGAGTCGCCGTAGTCGGCGGCCACCAGCTTGAGTGTGACGTCGCCGGAGTCGCCGGGACCGCCGCAGCCGGCGAGCGTCCCCGCCATGCCGAGTACGGCCACCGCCGCGGTCAGTCCTGTCACGCGCCGCTGCACAGCTGTTCCCACCCTCATTGCCTCAATGCACTTGAACTGCGAGTTTCCCCCGAGTCCGGACACAAGGTCTACACCACCCGAGTATCACTTCTGCAACGGCGCCCACAAGGGCCCCAGGTCCGCCACCGCGACCGCCCGGCAATCGGGACACCCCCACCGAAAAGGACCTTCGGCCTCCCCCAAGTACCCGAAGTGGACTAGACCTCTCACGGGTGACGCGCGAGACTGTCCCCCGTGAGACACGTCATCGCCCTCGATGTGGGCGGCACCGGAATGAAGGCCGCCCTGGTAGGGGCGGACGGCACCCTGCTGCACGAAGCGCGCCGCCCCACCGGGCGCGAGCGCGGGGCCGACGCCGTCGTCGAGTCCATCCTCGGCTTCGCCGAGGACCTCCGCGCACACGGCATCACCCACTTCGGGGAACCCGCGGCCGCGGCCGGCGTCGCCGTGCCCGGCATCGTCGACGCCGAGCGCGGCATCGCGGTCTACGCGGCCAACCTCGGCTGGCGCGACGTCCCCATGCGGGACCTGCTGAGCGCGCGGCTCGCCGACGTCCCCGTGGCGCTCGGCCACGACGTGCGCACCGGCGGGCTCGCCGAGGGCCGCATCGGCGCGGGCAAGGGCGCGGAGCGGTTCCTCTTCGTGCCGCTGGGCACCGGGATCGCGGGCGCCATCGGCATCGGCGGCGCCATCGAGCCCGGCGCGCACGGCTCGGCCGGGGAGATCGGCCACATCGTCGTACGCCCGGACGGGCCGCCCTGCGGCTGCGGGCAGCGCGGCTGCCTGGAGCGCCTCGCCTCCGCCTCCGCCGTCAGCAAGGCGTGGGCCGAGGCGAGCGGTGACCCCGAGGCGGACGCCGCGGACTGCGCCAAGGCGGTGGAGTCCGGCGACCCGCGCGCCCAGGAGGTCTGGCGGAACGCCGTCGACGCCCTCGCCGACGGGCTGCTCACCGCACTCACTCTGCTGGACCCGCACACCCTGATCATCGGTGGCGGTCTCGCCGAGGCCGGGGAAACCTTGTTCACACCGCTCCGCGCGGCCGTCGAGAAGCGCATCGTCCAGTTCCAGACGCTCCCGGAGATCGTCCCCGCCGCCCTCGGCGACACCGCGGGCTGCCTCGGCGCGGGCCTGCTCGCCTGGGACCTCGTCCGCCCGAACACCGAGAAATCCGACCCCACGGAGGTAACCACCTGATGGCCACTAGCAAGGTTCTCGCCGGTGCCCAGGTGGTGCTGCCCACCGGGACGCTCACGGACGGCCGCGTCATCGTCGACGGCACGCGCATCGCGGGGAGCGCTCCCAGCGATGCGGAGACGATCGACCTGACCGGCCACTGGGTGGTCCCCGGTTTCGTCGACATCCACAACCACGGCGGCGGCGGCGCCTCCTTCACCTCGGGCACCGTCGAGGACGTCCTCAAGGGCATCCACACGCACCGCCTGCACGGCACGACCACCGTCGTCGCCTCCACCGTCACCGGCGAGATGGACTTCCTCGCCCAGCGGGCCGGGGTGCTCTCCGAACTCGCCGAGCAGGGCGACCTCGCGGGCATCCACTTCGAGGGCCCCTTCATCTCGCCGTGCCGCAAGGGCGCGCACAGCGAGGCGCTGCTCAGACACCCCGACCCCGCCGACGTCCGCAAGCTGATGGACGCGGCGCGCGGGCAGGCGAAGATGTTCACCCTCGCCACCGAGCTGCCGGGCGGCATCGAATCGGTGCGGCTGCTCGCCGAGCACGGCGTGATCGCCGCGATCGGCCACACCGACGCGACGTACGAGCAGACCGTCGCGGCGATCGACGCGGGCGCCACCGTCGCCACGCACCTCTTCAACGCGATGCCCGCACTCGGCCACCGCGCCCCGGGCCCGATCGCGGCGCTCCTGGAGGACGAGCGCGTCACGGTCGAGCTGATCAACGACGGCACGCACCTGCACGAGGCCGCCTTCGAGCTGGCCTTCCACCACGCGGGCCCGGACCGGGTCGCGCTGATCACCGACGCGATGGACGCGGCGGGCTTCGGCGACGGCCGGTACATGCTCGGCCCGCTGGAGGTCGAGGTGAAGGACAGCGTCGCGCGGCTCGTCGAGGGCGGCTCGATCGCGGGCTCCACGCTCACCCTGGACCGCGCCTTCAAGCGCTCGGTGACCGTCGACGGGCTCTCCGTCGAGGACACCGTCCGCGCCATCTCCGCCAACCCGGCCAAGCTGCTCGGGATGTACGACACGGTCGGCTCCCTGGAGCCCGGCAAGGACGCGGACCTGGTGGTCCTGGACGCGGAGTTCGAGCTCAAGGGCGTGATGCGCAAGGGCGCCTGGGTCATTGAGCCCAATCAGCCCCAACTAGGCTGATTTCACCACCTGTTACACGAGCGCCCAACAGTCGCTCAACTGAAGGCGGTTGTCCCCACCCCTGGGCCAACCGCCTTCTGTTTGGCATGATCAGACACCGGCAGGGGCCGAGGGCAAGCGCGTTCGGGGAACAGTGATCCGGGGGGTGGCACAGGTGATCCTCACCGTCACGCTCAACACCGCCCTCGACATCACCTACCGGGTCCCCGCCCTCACCCCGCACGCCTCGCACCGCGTCACCGAGGTCACCGAACGCCCCGGCGGCAAGGGCCTGAACGTCGCCCGCGTGCTCGCCGCGCTCGGCCACGACGTGACCGTCGCGGGCTTCGCGGGCGGCGACACCGGCCGCAGCCTGCACGAACGCCTCGCCGACGCGCCGCACCTCACCGACGCGCTCACGCCCGTCGAGGGCGCCACCCGCCGCACGCTCGCCGTGGTGGACGCGGCGACCGGCGACACCACCCAGCTCAACGAACCGGGCCCGCTGGTCTCGCCCGCGGAGTGGGCCGCGTTCCTGGACTCCTACGAGGAGTTGGTGCACCGCGCGGGCACCGCCGCCGTCGCCCTGTGCGGCAGCCTTCCGCCGGGCGTCCCCGTCGGGGCGTACGCCCTGCTGGTGCGCGCCGCCCGCGCGGCCCGTGTCCCCGTGCTCCTCGACACCAGCGGCGAACCGCTGCGCCGCGGCGTCGCGGCCCGCCCCGACATGGTCAAGCCCAACGCCGACGAACTGGCCGAGCTGACCGGCTCCCACGAGCCGTCCCGCGCCACCCACGACGCCCGCCGCAGAGGCGCCCACGCGGTCATCGCCTCACTCGGCGCCGAGGGCCTCCTCGCCGTCACCCCCGACGGCACCTGGCAGGCGACCCCACCACTCCGCGTCCACGGCAACCCCACGGGCGCGGGCGACTCAGCAGTAGCGGGCCTGCTCTCGGCCCTCGCCGAAAACCTCCCCTGGCCGGACCGCCTCGCCCGCGCGGTGGCCCTCTCGGCGGCGACGGTGGCGGCGCCGGTGGCGGGGGAGTTCGACGCCAGGACGTACGAAGACGCCCTGGCGCGGGTCACGGTGCGCGAAGACGCCCCATAAGGGGCGCGGGGAACTGCGCGACCAGCCCCAACGCCCCCGCAGACGCGGCTACTTCCAGCGGAGCACTCAGCCGTTGCTGCCCTCGACGAGCCACATCTGGTCGATGTTCGCGCCACCGCTGCTCGCGCAGAGGTTGCTCGGGTCGCAGGCGAGCGTGATGGTGTTCGTCCCCTTGGTGAGCTGGACGACGCCCCAGGTGTTGGTCCAGCCCTTCTCCCAGTCGCCTTCCTTGGCGCTGGCGAAGTTCTTCATGCTCAGGGGGCGGCTCTGCTTCTTGCCGTTGACCACGACGGTGGCGTTGGTGTCCTTGCCGGGCACGCCGTAGTTCAGCCGGAGGCTGTACGCACCGGCCTTGGCGATGCCGTCGACGGTCCAGGTCACCTGGGCACCGGCCTTGTCGAACCCGGCGACATAGACGCCGCCCGCGGACTCGGCGCCCTTGACGTCGGACGCCGTGGACGTGCCGCCCTCCAGCTTCAGGGCTTTCGCGTCCGTCTTGGGAAGCTCGGTCTTCTCGTCCGGCTTCTTGGACGGCTTATGGCTGGGCTCCACCGAAGCGGCCTGCGACGGGTCGCCGCCGGCCTCTCCCTTGTCGCCCTTGTCGTCGTCACGGCCGAAGAGCATCGCGGCGCCGATGCCTATGGCGACCACCGCGACCACGGCGATGGCGCCGATCAGCAGGCCCTTGGTGTTGGGGCCGCGGCCCCGGCCGCCGCCGCCCGCCGGCGCGTACTGCGGCGAGGCCACGGGGGCGCCGCCGGGCTGTGCCTCGGGCGCGGTGTAGTGGGCGTTCGGCTGGCCGTAGGCGCCCTGCTGGGGCGGGACCTGCTGACCGTACTGCTGGGTCGGCTGGGTCTGCCCGTACGAGGGGCGACGGTCGCCGACCGCTCTGACGTGGTTGTACGAGGAGCGGGGACCCGGGTACCCGTAGCCACCGCCACCGCTGGGCGGGGTCGCCCCGGCCGCCTGTCCGTCCTCGTACAGGTAGCCGAACGGATCGTCGTCGCCCTGCGGCGCGCTCGGCGTGTTCTCGCCGTTATTGCCGGGCGTCATTCCCTGGTCACTCCCTCATATCGCTGACGCGGGGAGCCTACCCGGTCCGAGTGAGGCCACGGGGTGGCGTTGACCTCATCGAGGCCGTCAGCCGGCCCGTCGGTGCTGCTTGGCACGGGAGCGTTTCTCCACGTACATCCGCTGGTCAGCGGAGTGCAACACTTCGTCCGCCGACATCCCGCAGTGCGCCCAGCCGATGCCGAAACTCGCCCCTACACGGACCGCCCTGCCGTCCACCCGGATCGGCGGGATGATCGCGTTGCGCAGCCGGACCGCGAGGTCCTGCGCGTCGGCGCGGCCGAGCCCGTCCGCGAGGACCACGAACTCGTCGCCGCCGAGCCGCGCCACCGTGTCCCCGTCCCGCACCCCGCTGGTCAGACGGCGGGCGACCTCGATGAGGACGGCGTCACCGGTGTGGTGCCCGAAGCGGTCGTTGATCGATTTGAAGCCGTCGAGGTCGCAGAAGAGGACCGCGAGCCCCTTGGTCCCGTCGTCCACGTCGTCGTCACCCTGCGGGGCGATGGTGTGCACGTGGTGGTCGAAGCCCTCGTCCTGCTGCTGGTGCGAGGCGCGTCCGAAGTCGAAGCCGTGCTCGTAGGCCGCGTCGAGCGAGTCGACGGCGCTGGGCTGCCCCGCGTGGGGCCTCCTACAGAGCCGGGCGCTGAGCCGGGCGCGCAGCTCGGCGGAGTTGGGCAGGCCGGTCAGCGAATCGTGGCTCGCGCGGTGGGCGAGCTGGAGCTCGCGGCGCTTGCGGTCCTCGATGTCCTCGACGTGCGTGAGCAGGAAACGGGGCCCGTCGGCGGCGTCGGCCACCACCGAGTTCCGCAGGGAGACCCAGACGTACGTCCCGTCGCGCCGCGCGAGCCGCAGCTCGGCGCGGCCGCCCTCCGCCGACGTACGCAGCAGCGTCCCGATGTCCTCGGGGTGCACGAGGTCGGAGAAGGAGTAGCGCCGCATCGCGGACGCCGGGCGGCCGAGCAGGCGGCAGAGGGCGTCGTTGGTGCGCAGGATCCGTCCGTGCTGGTCGCCGCCCATCTCGGCGATGGCCATGCCGGAAGGCGCGTACTCGAAGGCCTGCCGGAAGGACTCCTCGCTGGCCCGCAGCGCCTGCTGCTCCCGCTCCAGGCGGACCAGGGCGCGCTGCATGTTGGCCCGCAGCCGTGCGTTGCTGATCGCGATGGCGGCCTGGAAGGCGTACATCTGCAGGGCCTCGCGGCCCCAGGCGCCCGGCCTGCGGCCGTTGCGCGGGCGGTCCACGGAGATCACGCCGAGCAGTTCGCCGCCGGCCGCGCCCGTCGCGTACATGGGGGCGAAGAGGCGGTCCGCCGGGTGCCACTCGTCCTCGAAGCGGGGCTCGGGACCCTCGGTGTACCACTGCGGGACGTCGTCGTCGTCGAGGACCCAGCCCTCGGTGTACGAGATGAAGCGCAGGGCGCCCCACGGCTCACCCATGGCGAGGCGGCGCTCCCAGGCGTCACGGGAGCCGACGCGTCCGGTGATGAGGGCCTCGGCGGCGGGGTTGCCCGCGAAGGCCGCGACCACGAGGTCCCCGTCGGGGCGCACGAGATTGACACACGCCAGCTCGTAGCCAAGGCCGTTGACGACGCCGTCGGCGACGGTCTGCAGCGTGTCCGCCAGGCTCCGGGCCGTGTTGAGCTCCGCCACCACCTGGTGCAGCTGCCGCAGGGTCGCAAGACGGACGTACGGCTCCGACTCGGTCTCCATGCTCGTTCTCCCCGAGACCTCGACAGCAACTCCAGGATGCGCAGCGCCCGCAGTGTTCTTTCCGTGCCGTTGGTACTTCTCGCCCGTGGTACTTCTGTGCCCTTGTGCCCTCAGTGTCTTATTGCCACCGTCACTGAATCACAGCGAGCTGCTCACCCGGTACACAGGGTCAACAAAATATGGGTCCTGTGACTCAAGTCACAGGTGGGAAGCCGCCGTTGGTCCAGTCCCTTGGACTAGTCCACCGCATTTCACGGCACCGCGTGCCGCCTTCTGCCACATTCGCCGCCGTCCTAACTCGGTCCTCGGTCCTAGGACCGTCCTGGGCCCAGGGCCCGATGTGGCGGGGCGGACCCGGAGGCTAGCGTCGACGCGTGGCTCACGTACTGAAGACACTTCCGGCCCCGCCTTCCCCACGGCACCCATCACCGGATGGGCATGCTGATGGGGTGAGCAACGACGAGTTCCGCGCGGCGATGTCCCGCCTGGCGGCAGGCGTGGTCCTGGTGACGGCGCGCGAGCCGGCCCTGGACCCGGACGATCCGACGGCCCCGCTCGGCGAGGACGTGGGCATGACGGCGACGGCCTTCGTGTCCGTCTCCCTCGACCCGCCCCTGGTCATGGTCAGCCTGCGCGAGGGCTCCCGGATGGACGACCTGCTCGCCGAGCAGCCCCTCTGGGCGGTGTCCGTGCTCGCCGAGAGCCAGCGGCACGTCGCGGGCCGCTTCGCGATGAAGGGCCGCATCAGCGACCGGCTGCTCTTCGAGGACCTTCCGTACGTACGCGGCGCGGCGTCCGGCGCCCCGCTGATCGGCGGCGCGCTCGCGACGCTGGAGTGCCGTACGGAGCAGACCGTTTCGGCGGGCGACCACACCTTGGTCATCGCCCGCGTCCTGGGCGCCGCGCTGCCCTCCGCGGAGGGCAGCCCCCTGACGTACTTCCGCGGCCGCTACCGCCAACTGGACAAGTAGGACGCGCCCCGTCTGCCGCGACTGCGGCTCTTTCGTGGTTGCTCGCGCGGTTCCCCGCGCCCCTGAGTCAGACGGGGCTGGTCCCTGACGGGGCGGGTCAGGTCCAGCCCTGGCCCGAGCGGCCCCGCTTGGTGTCACTCCGCTGCTTCTTGTTGCGCAAGCGACGCTCGTTGATGCCCCGGGGAATCTTCGTCGCACGACGCGGCTTCGGCGGCGGCGCCGTCGCCTCCGCGAGCAGCGCGGCGAGCCGGGTCGCGGCCATCTCCCTGTTGCGCCACTGCGACCGGTGCTCGCTGGCCCGCACGCTGACGACACCGTCGACGAGCCGCGGCGCGAGGCGCTCCAGGGCGCGCCGCTTCCACACCTCGGGCAGCGCTTCCGTGTTGGCGAGGTCGAAGCGGAGCTCCACCTGCGAGTCGGTGGTGTTCACGTGCTGCCCGCCGGGCCCGCCGGACCGCGAGAAACGCCACATGAGCTCGGCCTCGGGCAGGAGGACCGAACCACGGATGACATGGGGACCGGACATGCCCCCATGGTCCCGCGTCCGTCGGGCGCACGTCACGCGCTTTTCCCGAGGCCCCCGGAACCGAGGGCCCGGAAACGACCGGGTAAAGAAAGTAAAGCGATGTGGAACCTTGGGGGCACCGGTCGGCGTTGGTACCAGTGAAGTAGCTTCGTCCCCAGTACGAAGCAGATACGCACTGTGCGTACGTAACGAGGGAAGGGACTCCCAACAATGGCAGTAAGCCTGTCCAAGGGTGGCAACGTCTCGCTCACCAAGGAGGCTCCGGGCCTGACCGCCGTCACCGTGGGCCTCGGCTGGGACGTCCGCACCACCACTGGCACCGACTTCGACCTGGACGCCTCCGCCATCGCGGTGAACACCCAGGGCAAGGTCTTCTCGGACCAGCACTTCGTCTTCTTCAACAACAAGGCGACGCCGGACCAGACCATCGTCCACACCGGTGACAACGTCACGGGCGAGGGCGAGGGCGACGACGAGCAGATCAACGTGAACCTCGCGGGCCTGCCCGCCGACATCGAGAAGATCGTCTTCCCGGTCTCGATCTACGACGCCGAGAACCGCTCGCAGAACTTCGGCCAGGTCCGGAATGCGTTCATCCGCATCCTGAACCAGGCCGGCGGTGCGGAGATCGCGCGCTACGACCTCTCCGAGGACGCCGCCACCGAGACCGCCATGGTCTTCGGCGAGCTCTACCGCAGCGGCGCCGAGTGGAAGTTCCGCGCCGTCGGCCAGGGCTACGCCTCGGGCCTGGTGGGCATCGCGCAGGACTTCGGCGTCAACGTCTGAGTCCAGCGGGTGACCTGAGTCCAGCAGGTCGATCGACGAAGCCCCTCGCGGGGAGCAGTTCCCGCGGGGGGCTTCGTCGTGCCCGCATCCCGTCCCGACGGTCGACGGGCTACTCCCTCTGCGCTACTATTCTAAAAACCGTAATAGTCCGGAACCACGAAGAGAGGGCACTGTGGCCGCCGCACACACCCCATGGACACGCGCCGCACTGCCCCTGTGCCTGCTCGGCATCCTCGACGGCGAGCCGACGAGCTACGGGTACGCCCTGCTCGGCCGCCTCGCCGACGCGGGACTCGAAGGCGTACGGCCCGCGACCCTCTACCCCGCGCTCACCCGCCTCGAAGAGGAAGGTGCCGTCGAGGTCGAGTGGGGCGCGGGCGAGGGCGGCCCCGGACGGAAGTACTACCGGATCACCGCGGAGGGCAGGGCGCGGCTGCGGCGTGACCGAGCCGCCTGGGAGGAGTTCTCCCGGACCGTCGCCACCCTCGTCGGCGGAGAAGGCAACGAGAAGGGGGAGTCATGATCAAGACCCGGGACAGCGGCCCGCGTTGGCTGCGCGAGGACGACAAGGACTGGGCCGCCACCGTCGAGGTGCGGCTCGTCATGGAACACGACGCGCCCGCGGGCCTCGCCGACGAGGTCCTCGCGGAGGCGCACGAGATCGTGGCGCAGGCCGAGCTGCCCGCGCGCGAGGTGCTCGGCGAGCCGGACGACTACGCCCGCGCCGTCGCCGCCGAGCGCATCAGCGAGGAGCACCGCGCCCGGGTCGACGCGCACGGCATGACGCCCGGCGAACGCGTCACCGCCGCGCTCTGCACCCTCGGCTTCGTCGGCGTCGTCCTCTGCCTGCTGCACTGGATCGAGGACGGCCTGTGGATCGAGGTGAGCTGGACCTCGGTCGCGGGCTGCACGACCGTCGCGCTCGCCGTCACGCTCGTCGCCGTCGCGCTCGTCGCGCGCGCCGCCGGACGGATCAGGGGCATGTGGGCCTGGCTCGCGGGCACCGCCGCCACGGTGGCGGGCGGCGCCGCGCTCACCACGGCAGCCTCCGACGAAGGGCTGCTCGACGTGCCCGCGCCGGCGCTCGCGCTGCTCGGCGTCGCGTGGATCGTCGGCGCCTATCTCTTCCCCGACGCCACCGTCGACCGCTGGTTCACGCCCGCCCCGCGGCCCCGCGTCGACGACGACGAGCGGTGGCTGACCCGCCTGGACGGGCTGCTGCGCGGACGGCACGCCATGCGCGCCGCCGAGGCGCGCGGCCATGTGCGCGAGGTCCGTCAGCACCTGGCCGCCGCGGGCGACGGGACCCGCGCCGACGACCTCTTCGGCGACGTCGAGGTGTACGCGCTGCGCCTGTCGGAGGGGCCGCGCGGGCGGCAGCGGCTCGCCCGGCGCAAGCTGTACGGCAACGCGGCGCTGACCGTGCTCTTCGCGAGCCTGCTCGCCGACCGGCTGCTCGACCCGGCCGAGCGCACCTCCGTATGGACGCTGCTCTGGGTGCTCGTGCTCGGCTTCTGGATCTGGAGCCTGCTGGGCGAGTGGCGCGAGGTGCGCGGCGCGGGCCGGGACACCACGACCGGCGACTGACGCCCCGCGCACGCGTCCGGCCCCCAGGGCCAGAAGGGCCCTAGGGTCTTTCGTTTGGATCAGGCCGGATCAGGGAGCGGGGTCTGGTGCGTGCGATCGCAAGGCGGAGGAGGGCGGCAACGCGGAGCGTTGGC
>NZ_JBIUYI010000006.1:666876-728247 GCF_044744425.1 Streptomyces sp. NPDC087300 | reverse complement strand
CTATCAGACTCTTTCGTGTCCGACTTCCTCGGTGCCTTTCCGGTTCCCGCTCCGGCCTTTCGGCTTTCGCGTTTCCCTTTCCGGCGAGTCCGACTCTATCAGATCCTTTCGGGCCCGATTCCCAGTCGAAGTGGGGTTGTCTTCCCGGCTGTTGGGCCGTTCCGGCGTCCAGAACTCTAGCGGGTTTTCCCGGCGACTCATAATCGGGTCTCGGAAATGAATTCGGGCATGCCGAATGCGTTCCGTTGGGAGGTTGTGCAGAGTTTGGTTTGCCGCTCGAAGGCGGCGGATGTGCTGTCGCAGAACCGTTACGGCTCTGTGGCAACCCGAAGAACCTTACGGATCGGGCGGGTGGCTGTCAACCTTCGCAGGTGGACGGATCCGTGGCCGGTGCCGGACCGGCCGCGGGCCCTTCAGTCCAGGTCGGTGAGGCGGCCGCCGGCGTCCGGCTGGGCGTGCTCCACCCGGCGCAGCAGCCGGGTCAGTACTTCTCCCAGGACACCGCGCTCCTCCGGGGACAGGTCCTGGAGGAGGTCCTCCTCGAAGACCGTGGCGAGGCGCATCGCCTCCAGCCACTTCTCGCGGCCCTCCGCCGTCAGCTCCACGATCACGCGGACGCGGTTGGTCTCGTCGCGGTCCCTGGTGACCAGCCCCTCCCCGACCATGCGGTCGATGCGGTGGGTCATGGCCGCCGGGGTGAGGCCGAGGCGCTTGGCCAGCTCGCCGGGTCCCATTTGGTACGGGGCGCCGGAGAGGACCAGGGCCTTGAGGACCTCCCACTCGGCGTTGCTGATGCCGAGGGTCGCGGTCTGGCGGCCGTAGGCGACGTTCATGCGGCGGTTCAGGCGGCCGAGGGCCGAGACGATCTCCTCGACCTGGGGGTCGAGGTCCTGGAACTCCCGCTGGTACGCGGCGATCTGCTCTTCAAGTGTCGGCTCACGTGGGCCGGGGGTGTCACCCATGGGCCGAGTATGGCACGCCCCCGCTTGGCGTTGAAGTCCTTCAGTGTGTATTGTTTAGATCCTAACTTTAGCTTCGAAGTCTTCACGTCTAACTCCTAAGGCAGGTGAAAGTGACCAGGGCGATGGGCGCGCAGATGCGCCGGATCCACGTGGGCAACGCATTGAGTGCGTTCGGTCTCGGCTTTACCGTCCCCTTCCTGTACGTCTACGTGGCGCAGGTCCGGGATCTTGGTGCGGTGACGGCGGGCCTGGTGCTCGCCGCCTTCGCGGTGGCCGCGGTGATCGTGCTGCCCTTCTCCGGTCGGACCATCGACCGGCGGGGGCCGCTGCCCGTACTGATCGCCGCGCTGTTCACCGCCGCCGTGGGTGCCATGAGCCTCGGGCTCTCCAGCAGCCCCGAGCTCGTCCTCGTCTCGGCCGGTCTGCTCGGCGCCGGTCAGGCCGTGATGCAGCCCGCGCTGGCCACGATGATCGTGGAGTGCTCCACCCCGGACACCCGTACGCGCGCCTTCGCCACCCAGTTCTTCCTCCAGAACCTGGGCCTCGGCGTCGGCGGCCTCATCGGCGGCCAGATCGTGAAGCACGAGCGGCCCGGCGACTTCACGCTGCTCTTCGCCATCGAGACGGTCATCTTCCTGGTCCTCATCGCCGTGATGCTGACCGGGCGCATGCCCCGTTCGGCGCGGATCGCCGATGCCACCCCGCAGGCGCGGGGCAGCCTGAAGGACGTCTTCCGCAACCGCGCCATGGTGCAGCTCTGCATCCTGGGCTTCGTGGTCTTCTTCGCCTGCTACGGCCAGTTCGAGTCGGGCCTGTCGGCGTACGGCGTGGAGGCCGCGGGCATCTCGCCCTCGACGCTCGGCATCGCCCTCGCCGCGAACACCGGCGCCATCGTGATCGCGCAGTTCGCGGTCCTGCGGTTCGTCGAGCGGCGCAAGCGCTCCCAGGTCATCGCGTCCGTGGGACTCATCTGGGCCGTGGCGTGGATCGCCGCCGGCTACGCGGGCATGGGGCACGGCAGCCAGGCCATGGCCACCGCCGCGTTCATCTCGACGTACGCCCTGTTCGGCCTCGGCGAGACGATGCTCGCGCCGACCGTCGCCCCGCTGGTCGCCGATCTCGCGCCGGAGTCCATGGTCGGGCGCTACAACTCGGCCTTCGCGCTGGTCAAGCAGCTGGCCCTGGCGGTGGGTCCGGCCGTGGGCGGGCCGATGGGTGCCACGCTGCACGCGCCGTACATCGTGACGTTCCTGCTGTTCTCGCTGGGCATCACCGTGCTCGCGCTGCGGCTCGGGCGCCGGCTCACGCCCGCGCAGAACCACCCGTACAAGGAGAGCAGCCGGGTCGTCGCGCAGGGCGCGCCCGAGCCGGTCACCACGGGCTCCTGAGCGGGCCGACCCCGAAAAGCACCCTCTCCGTAGGCCCCGGTTTCCGAACCGGGGCCTACGCGCGTGGGAGGGCGAATTCGCACCAGACCGCCTTGCCGCCGCCCGGCGTGCGGCGCGAGCCCCAGCTCGACGCGATCGTGGCGACGATGGCGATGCCGCGGCCCGCCTCGTCGGCCGGTTCGGCGCGGCGGCGGCGCGGCAGGTGGTCGTCGCCGTCGGTGACCTCGATGATCAGGCGGCGGTCGGTGCGGCGCAGGCGAAGGCGCATCGGCGGGGTGCCGTGCTGGAGGGAGTTGGCGACCAGCTCGCTGGCCGCCAGGACGCCGAGGTCGTGCAGCTCGGGCGAGAAGCGCCAGCTGGCGAGGACACCGGTGGCGAAGGCACGCGCGCGGGGCGCCGCTTCCACGCCGCCGAGCAGCTCCAGGGCCGCGTTGCGGAACAGCTCCGCGTCGGTGCCCTTGCGGGCCGGGTGCTGGAGGACCAGGACGGCCACGTCGTCGTCGTGGTCGGCCGTCACCCCGAGGGCGCGGATCAGCCGGTCGCACACCACCTGGGGGGTGCCGGTCGCGCCGGCGAGGGCGCGCTCCAGGGAGGCCACTCCCTCGTCGATGTCCTCGCTGCGCCGCTCCACCAGGCCGTCCGTGTAGAGGACGGCGGTCGAGCCGGGGCTGAGCGGCACGGAACCCGACGTGTGCATCCAGCCTCCGGTGCCGAGCGGCGGGCCGGTGGGCTCCTCGGCGCGGTGGATCACGCCGTTCTCGTCGCGTACGAGGATCGGCAGGTGCCCCGCGGACGCGTAGACGAGGCTTCCCTCGTTCGGGTCGTGCACCGCGTAGACACAGGTGGCGATCTGGCTAGCGTCGATCTCGGCGGCGAGGCCGTCCAGGAGCTGGAGGACCTCGTGCGGGGGCAGGTCGAGGCGGGCGTAGGCGCGCACGGCCGTGCGGAGCTGGCCCATGACGGCCGCCGCGCGCACGCCGCGGCCCATCACGTCGCCGATGACGAGGGCGGTGCGGCCGCCGCCGAGGGTGATCACGTCGTACCAGTCGCCGCCGACCGCGGCCTCGGTGCCGCCCGGCTGGTACGTGGCGGCGATGCGCAGGTCGTCGGGCTGCTCCAGCTCCTGGGGCAGCAGGGACTTCTGGAGGGTGACGGCCGTCTCGCGCTGGGCGCGCTCGCTGGTGCGCAGGCGCTCGGCGGCCTCGGCGTGGTCGGTGACGTCGGCGGCGAACACCAGGACGCCGCCGCCCTCTTCGGGGCCCGCGGCCGAGCCGCCGAGCGGCAGCGTCACGGGCGTGCAGGTGAAGGTGTACGAGCGGCCGCCTGGCGCCTTGCGGGACTTGACGGTGCGCGGCTTGGAGCTGCGCAGCACCTGGTCCAGGAGCGGCAGCAGGCCCAGTTCGTCGAGCTCGGGCAGCGCGGCGCGCGCGGGCTCGCCGACGGGGCGGGGGCCGAAGGCGGCGACGTACGCGTCGTTGACGTACGCGATGCGGTGGTCGGCGCCGTGCACGAGGGCGACGAGGGCCGGGATGTGGTCGAGGACCTCGCGTACGGGCAGTTCGTCGATCTCGCCGACGGGCAGCGGGCCCGGTCCGTGGCCGGGCCGCTCGGCGCGGGCGGCGGGGACGGAGCTCTCGCCCCGCGGTGCCGGGGAGGTCCCCTGTTCGGTCCGCGCTGCTGCGCGGCGCTGCGTTCCGGGGAGCCGGGCGCTCCAGCGCGTGAAGTTCACTGCGGTAGGCCTCGTGGTGTCGCTTCTGGATCGGAAACACAGCATGTCGAGGGGCGTACGGCCCCGGTGTCGGCCTGACGGCCCGCCCATGGTCACACGAACAGTCTGGCCGACCGGACTGACATCCGTCAGACGCCGGTCCTGTGCGGGCAGTTCCTGCCTCCGGTCAGGAGGACTCCTTCGGGCGCTTGCCCCCGGCCGCGAGTTCGAACTCCGCACGGGGGTGCTCGAGCGACCCCAGGGAGACGATCTCGCGTTTGAACAGGCCGGACAGGATCCATTCGGCGAGTACACGGGACTTGCGGTTGATGGTCGGCACTCTGCTCAAGTGGTAGACGCGGTGCATGAACCAGGCAGGGTAGCCCTTCAGCTTGCGTCCGTAGACGTGTGCGACGCCTTTGTGCAGTCCCAATGACGCCACGGAGCCGACGTATTTGTGCGTGTACTCCTGGAGGGGCTGCTCGCGCACGGCCGCGGTGATGTTGTCGCCGAGGGCCTTGGCCTGGCGTACCGCGTGCTGGGCGTTGGGCGCGCACTCCTTGCCGGGTTCGCCGGCGGTGACGTCGGGGACGGCGGCCGCGTCGCCCGCGCCCCACGCGTGCGTGGTGCCCTCGACGGTCAGCTGTGCGGTGCACTTGAGGCGGCCGCGTTCGTTCAGCGGCAGTCCGGACGCGGCGAGCACGGGGTGCGGTTTGACGCCCGCGGTCCAGACGACGGTCCTGGTGGGGAAGCGCGCGCCGTCGCTGAGCACCGCGACGCGGTCCTCGCACGAGTCAAGGCGGGTCTCCAGGCGTACGTCGATATTGCGCCGTCGCAGCTCGCGCACGGTGTACTTGCCCATCTCCGCGCCGACCTCGGGCAGGATCCGGTCCGACGCCTCGACGAGGATCCACTTCATGTCGTCGGCCTTGACGTTGTGGTAGTACCGCGCGGCGTAGCGCGCCATGTCCTCCAGCTCGCCGAGCGCCTCGACGCCCGCGTAGCCGCCGCCCACGAAGACGAAGGTCAGGGCCGCGTCGCGGACTCCGGGGTCGCGGGTCGACGAGGCGATGTCCATCTGCTCGATGACGTGGTTGCGCAGCCCGATGGCCTCTTCGACGGTCTTGAAACCGATGGCGTACTCGGCGAGTCCCGGCACCGGCAGGGTGCGGGCGATGGAGCCGGGCGCCATGACGATCTCGTCGTAGGTCATGTCGACGGGGCCCGCGCCCTCCTCCTCGGTGGCGAGCGTGGTGAAGGTCGCGGTGCGCTTGGCGTGGTCGACCGAGCGGACCTCGCCGATGACGATGCGGCACTTGTCGAGGACACGGCGCAGCGGGACGACGACGTGGCGCGGCGAGATGGATCCCGCGGCCGCCTCGGGCAGGAACGGCTGATAGGTCATGTACGGATCGGGCGTGATCATGACGATCTCGACCTCACCCCGCTTGAGCTCCGGCTTCAGCTTCCGCTGGAGGCGCAGCGCGGTGTACATGCCGACGTAGCCGCCGCCGACGACGAGAACGCGCACAGGGTCCGGGGATGCGGGGGTCGTCCCCCGGGAGATCGCAGCCTTCACCATCCCATGACGCACCCGGCTCCCGAGTTTGTCCACAGGCCCGGCAATTTGTGTGACCGGAGGCGGCGCGCGGCGGGCGGTCGCCTGCCCGCCGAGGCTCGTGAAAGGTATGCAGGTCAGCGGGTGGGGAGGGGGTACCGGGGTGGGGTGCGATACGGCCTGAAAAGGTGCGTACTCCGATCGGGGGGCGCCCCGTGCGGAACCCGCCTCTTCTGAATTGACTCTGGCTCAACTATGTTCGTGTGACGTCGGGGTGTCGGGGGATGCGCTCGTCGGGCCGAGAATCCAGGCTCGCGGAAGGGCTCGCTCCTCACACTCCGGTTGCCAATGGCGGGGAGTGTCTCCGGGGGGAGACGTCATTACCGGGGGAACGTGTATGCACATTCAGGAGACCCACTGGACTTCCGCTGCCGCATCGGCATCAGCCGTCGGCCCGAGCGGGAACGGACGTGACATGGGGGAAGGAGCGCGCACGACGCCACTGCGTGTCGACGCACAGCGCAATCTCGAACATGTACTTCGGGCGGCACGCGAGGTCTTCGGCGAGCTGGGTTACGGCGCGCCGATGGAAGACGTCGCGCGTCGCGCGCGGGTCGGCGTCGGCACGGTGTACCGACGCTTCCCGAGCAAGGACGTGCTGGTCCGGCGCATAGCCGAGGAGGAGACCTCCCGGCTGACGGACCAGGCGCGTGCGGCGCTCGGGCAGGAGGACGAGCCGTGGTCGGCGCTCTCGCGCTTCCTGCGGACGTCCGTGGCATCGGGTGCGGGCCGGCTGCTGCCGCCGCAGGTGCTGCGGGTGGGCGTCGAGGAGGGCGCCCCGCAGGAGGACGAGGCGCGGGTGCCGCAGCAGCGGCAGTCGGTCACGGACTCTCCCGAGCTGCGTCTGATCGAACAGCGCCAGGCGCCCGTCGAGGAGTCGACGGTCGCGCTCGCGGGTGACGACGCGGGGGCGGCGACGCTGCTCGACGTCGTCGGAAGGCTCGTGGACCGGGCCCGTGCCGCGGGTGAGCTGCGTCCGGACGTGACGGTGTCGGACGTGCTCCTCGTGATAGCGACGGCGGCGCCCTCGCTGCCGGACGCGGCGCAGCAGGCGGCGGCCTCTTCGCGGCTGCTCGACATCCTGCTCGAAGGGCTGCGTTCGCGGCCCGTGTAGCCGGATCGGTTCGCCTGGGCACCCATTCCATCCGGTGGAGGCTCAACTCCGGTGACAGAAGCGGTTGTTGAGCCTTCCCCGAATGGGTGAACGGTAGTGCTCGAATACGGGAAGTCGCCCCGGACGGGTGGTTGCCCGTCATCGCTGTCGGCCTGAGCGCGGCCGTGTGGCACTCTTTCCCGGTGGTCGGGTCTGAGTGTGCAACCGGGGGCGTTCCGCGATGAGTGTTGACGGTCGGGACGAGCCGTCCGCAGGTTTCGGCGAGGAGGCCCCCGCCGCGAGCGGAGGCACGGAGACCGGCGGGCTGCCCTCCCGGCAGGTGCCGAGCCAGGGCGGTCCCGGCGGCGGCACCGCGCATCCGGCCGGTGCCGGTGCCCCCGCGGACGTCACGGACCCGATGACCGGTGCCACGGAACCGACGTCCGGTGCCACCGACCCGGCGTCCGACGCCGGGGACCCGCTGTCCGGTGCCGATCCCAGCGTGCCCTCGCAGCGTGCGGGCGGCGCGGGCGCGATGCCGCCCGGGGCTGGTGAAACGCCTCTTCCCGACGCCGATCTGATCGCCGGCATGCGCGCGGGCGACGACTCCGCGTACGAGGAGCTGTACCGCAGGCACGCCGAGGCCGTCCGCCGGTACGCCCGCACCTGCTGCCGTGACGCGCACACCGCCGACGACCTCACCGCCGAAGTGTTCGCCCGCATGTTGCAGGCGGTGCGCGGCGGCAGCGGTCCCGAGCACGCCGTGCGCGCCTATCTGCTGACCACGGTCAGGCGGGTGGCGGCAGGGTGGACCAAGTCGGCCAAGCGCGAGCAACTCGTCGACGACTTCGCGGTGTTCGCCGCCCAGGCGGCCCGTGGCGCCGAGGTCTCCGACGACGACACGCTCGACCTGGGCGCGGACGTCCGCGCGATGCACGAGGCCGAGCAGTCCATGGCCATGCAGGCCTTCCGGAGCCTGCCGGAGCGCTGGCAGGCCGTGCTGTGGCACACGGAGATCGAGGACGAGTCGCCCAGCGAGGTCGCCACGCTCTTCGGCCTGGACGCGAACGGCACGCGGGTGCTCGCGAGCCGTGCCCGCGAGGGCCTCAAGCAGGCCTACCTCCAGGCGCACGTGAGCGCCACGCTGACCGAGAGCGAGGAGTGCGCGCGCTACGCGGACCGGCTCGGCGCCTACGCCCGCGGCGGCCTGCGTACCCGGGCCGAGCGCGGGCTGCGCAAGCACCTGGAGGAGTGCGCCAAGTGCCGCCTCGCGGCGGGCCAGATCAAGGAAGTCGCCAACGGCATCCCGGGGGTCGTGCCGATCGCGGTCATCGGCTGGTTCGGCGCCGCCGGGTACGCGAAGGTGGCCGCGCTCATCGGCGGCGGCACGGTGGGGGCCGGTGCCGCGGGAGCCGCGGGAGCGGCCGCCGCGGGCGGCTCGTCGTCCGGAGGTGCCGCGAGCGGTGGTGCCGCCGCCTCCGAGGGGCTCGGTGCCCCGGCGAAGGCGGGCATCGCGGCGAGTGTCGTGGTGGCGGCCGGGGTCGCCGCGGCGATCGCCCTGACCGGCGGTGGCGGCAAGCCCAAGGCGGACCCGCCGCCGAAGGCCAAGGAGCCCGCGGTCTCCGAGTCGATCGTGCCGCAGAAGCCGCCGCCCCCGAAGCCGAAGCCCAAGCCGACCCCGCCGCCGCCCGCGCCCAAGCCGACCCCGAAGCCCACCCCCACGCCGAAGCCGAAGCCTCCCGCGAAGGAGAAGCCCAAGCCGAAGCCGCCGCCCCCGCCGAAGCCGAAGCCCACCCCGACCCCGCCGCCGAAGCCCACCCCTTCGCCGACCCCGCCGCCCGCGCCGAAGATCTACCAGTGGAACGAGCTGCAGTACGGCGCGATGGGCGACGGCACCAAGCCCGAGATGCGGATCGGCGAGAGCAGCTGGGTGTGGCAGCGCTGGGGTCTTTCGATCGCGGACAAGAACTACGGGCACGGGGTGACCGTGCACGGGGAGTCCTCCGTCACGATCGACCTGAACCGCAGCTGCTCGACGTACGACGCGGTCGTCGGTGTCGACGACATGACGATGGGCCTGGGCGAGGTGCGCTTCTCCGTGTACGCGGACGGGGCGCGGCTGTGGCAGTCGCCGCTGGTCAAGGGCGGCGACCCCGCGCTGCCCGTGCAGGTGAACCTGACCGGGCGCAAGACGGTCAGGCTCGTCGTCGAGCCGCACACGCCGTTCTCCTCGGTGGCGCTCGCGGACTGGGCGCAGTCCCGGCTGCGCTGCACCTGACCCGCTGCTCGCGGGGTCGTCGTCCGCGGGGCCCGTGTCAGCCCGGCCGGTCCCTGCCGGGCCGCTGTCCGCCGGACCGGTGTCAGCCCGCGGCCGCGAGCAGTTCCGCGCGGACGTCCTCGGTGGTGAGCTCGGCGCCCGCGGTGGCCTGCGTCTCGTACCGCCCGGGGCCGAGCGTGGCGCGGGCCGCCGTCTCGATCTCCTTCGCGTCGGAAGCGACCTTGGCGGGGCGGCGGTAGCCGGCCCGCAGCCGGGTGGCGACGGCCAGCACGCGGGCGGCGCGCGCGTGGTCGTCGAGCTCGCTCAGGAGTCGGGCCGCGGTGTCCACCAGGGACGCCACGATCACCTCGGAGCACTGCGCTTCCACGGCCTCCCGCAGGGCGTCCGCCAGGATCGGCAGGCCCGCTTCGGGGCCTTCGCTCAGGGCGACCACCTGGGCTTCGAGGCCACTGATGCCCGCGGCGAACTGTGGCGGCGGGGTGCCGAGCGCGGACTCGCGGCGCGCTTCGTCGCAGAGCTCGCGGGCGAGCGTGGGGTCGCCCTCGTCGAGCGCCATCATCGCCCGCAGCAGCCGCACGAAGGCGCGGGAGTCCGCCACCCCGTAGCGATCGGCCTCGGCGGTCGCCTCGTCGAGCATCTTCGACGCCATGGCGGAGCTGCCCTCGTTGTAGGTGAGTTCGGCGAGCCGGGCCATCAGGAAGGACGTCTCCGCATAGGCACCCACTTCGTAGGCGAGCCGCAGGGCCTCCTCGAAGGCGACGCGGGCCTCCTCGTAGTGGCTGCGGGCCATCGCGGCCTCGCCCGTCGCGCTGCTGACCTGCGCGCGCAGCCAGCGGTCGCCGGCCCGGCGGCTCAGCGACCTGAGCTCTTCGAGGTCCTCGTCGACGCCCAGGAGGTTGCCCGGGGTGTCGACCGCCATGTGCGTACGGAACATCAGGACGACGCTGAGCTCCCAGTCCCCGCCGTACCGACGGCAGTTGGTGATCGAACGGCTCAGGGCCGGGCGCGCGTCCTTGGGCAGGCCGCCGGTGAAGAAGATGGTGAACGGCCAGATCAGACCGGGGAACCGGGCGGACTCGGGCCCCTCCCTGTCGAAGGCGCGGCGCACCTGTCGCACGTACTCCAGCCGCTCCTCGCCCTCCACGAGGAGCGAGCCCGACGTCCTGGACTCCTCCACCAGGAAGAGGTGCAGGAGCCGCGCCTCCATCCACGGCCAGTAGAGCGGATCGCCCTCGGGCAGGGCGGTGACCCGCGGGGCGAGGCGCAGGATGCGGTCCAGCCAGTCGGAGCCCTCCCTGCGGTAGTTGCGCAGCCACCAGAACCAGGCGGTGTTCAGGGCCACCTGGATCGCCTCGCCCGCGGCCCCGGCGTCCAGGGCGCGCTGGAGGGCCGCCCGGATGTTGTCGAGCTCGGTCTCCAGGCGCTGGATCCACGGCAGTTGGGCCGCGGAGCGGAGCAGGGCCTCGGCGCGGGCGACGAGCCCGCCGAAGTACGCGCGGTGGCGGGCCTGCGCGGCGGCGAGCAGCTCGGGGGCCTCGGCTGCGCGCTCGCTCGCGTACTCGTGGATGGTCTCCAGCATGCGGTACCGCATGCCGCCGTCCTCGGCCTCGTCGCCGGGGGTCGCGACGATCAGGGACTTGTCGACGAGCGCGCCGATCAGGTCGGTGGCCGGGCCCGTGCAGACCTCTTCGGCGGCCTCCAGGTCCCAGCCGCCGGCGAAGACGGACACCTCGCGCAGCACCGTGCGCTCGGCCTCGCCGAGCAGGTCCCAGGACCAGTCGACGACGGCGCGCAGGGTCTGCTGGCGGGGCAGCACCGTGCGGCTGCCGCTGGTGAGGAGGCGGAAGCGGTCGTCGAGGCGGTCGGCGATCTGGCGCGGGGTGAGCAACCGCAGCCGGGCGGCGGCCAGTTCGATGGCCAGCGGCAGACCGTCCAGACGGCGGCAGATCTCGGCGACGGCCTCGGCGTCCTGCGCGAGGTCGAATCCGGGCCGCACCGCGGCGGCCCGCTCGGTGAACAGCCGGTGCGCGGGGTCGGGCGGGAGCGGCTCGACGGGGCGCACGGACTCGCCCGGCACGCCCAGGGGTTCGCGGCTGGTGGCCACGACGGTGAGATCCGGGCAGCGGGTGAGCAGGGTCTCGGCGAGCTCGGCGGCGGCGTCGATCACATGTTCACAGTTGTCAAGGATCAGGAGCAGGCTGCGCGGGGCGCAGTACTCGACGAGCAGGGCGACCGGGTCGTCCTGCGGGGCGGTCAGTTCGCTGGTCATCAGCACGGTCTCGCGCAGACCGAGCGCGCTGACGACAGCGCCGGGCACCGCCTCGGGGTGGTCGAGCGGGGCGAGCTCGACCATCCAGGCCTTCGGATGCCCGGCGGCGGCTTCCTCGGCGAGGCGGGTCTTGCCGGAGCCGCCCGGTCCGGTGAGGGTGACGAGGCGGGCCCTGTGCATGTCCGAACGGATGGCGTCGAGTTCGGGTTCCCGGCCGACGAAGGACGTCAAGCGGGTGCGGATGTTCCCGTTCCACGCGGGCCGTTCGGGGCGCTCGGAACGCTCGGAGCGCTCGGAACGCCTGGGCTCGCGCGACGGCTCCGATGACTCCGATGACTCGGACAGTGGCGTGAGTTGTGACGACTGGGTCGGCTGGGACGACTGCGACGACTGCGACGACTGGGCCGGCTGGGCCGGCTGGGTCCGCTGCGACGACTCCGCCTGCCGAGACCGCCCAACACCCTCCCCCTCCGGAAACCGCAGCAACTCACCGTGCAGCACCCGCAGTTCAGGACCAGGATCCGCGCCGAGCCCGTCCGCGAGCGTGCGGCGGACGTCCTCGTAGGCGGCGAGCGCGTCGGCGCCGCGGCCCGCGTCGCGCAGGGCGCGGATCAGGAGGGCGTGCAGCGGCTCGTCGTACGGATGGACGGTGGTGAGCTCGCGCAGCTCCGGTACGACGTCGGGGGCGTGCCCGAGCAGCAGGTCCGCCTCGATCCGCGCGCGGACGGCTTCCGCGCGCCGGGCCTCGGGCCGGGTGGCCGCGGAGCGGTCGGGCAGATCGGCGAGCGCGGGGCCCCGCCACAGGGCGAGGCCCTCGCGCAGGATGCGGGCGGCGGGCTCGGGCTCCCCGCGGTCGAGCACGGCCCTGCCCTCGCGCGCGAGGCGCTCGAAACGGTGCAGGTCGACGGCGTCGGGCGGGACGGCGAGCCGGTAGCCACCCGGGTCCGACGCGACGGCGTCCCTGCCGAGGGCCCGGCGCAACCTGCCGACCAGGGCCTGGAGAGCGGCGGGGGCGTCGGCCGGCGGGTCGTCCGCGTCGGCCCAGACCTCGTCGATGAGCGCGTCCACGGCGGTCGTCCGGCCGGCCCGCAGCGCGAGGGCGGCCAGCAGGGCGCGCAACCGCGGCCCGCCCACCGACAGGGGCGTTCCGTGTTCGTCGTACGCCTCGGTGGCGCCCAGGATTCCGTACCGCACCGGCCCATTCTCCCTGGCGCGGCGCCGAAGGGCGCGGGGTTTCGGTTCGACCGGGTGGCGCGGGGTCTCCTCCGCGCGGCCTGCGCCCGGCTCCTAACGCTCGGCGCCCGGCTCCTAGCGCCCGGCCCCTAGCGCCCCTCTCTGCGGAACCACGGTCCCCGTAGGGACTGCCCGTTGTCGTGCTGGAGTCCCCGTCCAGCACGTTCCTCTTCGCGACAGGAGACGGCGCAGCCACAGTTCCGTGGAGACGAGGTCGGCGAGGCCGTCCAGGGGCAGGGGTTCGCCCTCGGCCGCCGAGCGCAGCGCCTTGCGGACGACCCGGGCCTCGACCAGGCCCGCCTGCGCCAGGAGCGGGGTGTCGAAGAGGGCGATCAGGTCGTCCACCGCCACGCGCAGGCCGGTGCGGGCCGCCGCCGCGTTCGACGCGTGGGACGGGGCGCCCCAGCCGGGCGGCAGGTCGGCGACGCCCGCGCCTTCCAGGACCGTGCGCAGGATCGCGGCGCGGGCCCCCGGCTGGACGCGCAGCGCCTCGGGCAGGGCGCGGCAGGCGCGGACCACCTGGTTGTCCAGGAAGGGCGCGTGCAGGCGCTGGAAGCGGACCTCGGCGGCCTGCTCAAGGACGCGCAGGTCGGCGGCGTGCCGGGCGAGCGCCGCCCGCGCGCGGAAGTCACCGGGTCGCTGGCCCGGGCTGCCGCCCGGCCGCATCCTGGTGTCCTGGAGGCGAACCGATACTTCAGCTAGGGCCTCACCGGTCAGCCAGCGCGCGGCGGGGCCGGGTCTGGCCCACGCGAGGGCGGCGAGCGACGCCCCCACGGCTCCCCCCGGTTCGTCGAAGCGGCGCTGCAGGAGGCGGTCGGCGAGCGACTCGACGCCCGCGCGGTGCGGCGTCCTGGCGAGCCTGCGGGCCGCGCCGTACACGCGCGCGGGGACCAGCACCGAACCGTCGGCCTTCGCCAACGCGGCCACGGGGCGCACCAGATGGCGGCGCTTGCGGTCCATCAGGAGGTCGGCGAGGCGGGCCGGATGGGCGTCGAGCACCTGTCGGGCTCCGTAGCCCGTGAAGTGGTCCGCGCTGCCCGAGGAGAGCCTGGCGCGGTGGCGCTGGGCGGTCACCAGGGTGGCGCTCGGCTCGTCCGTCAGGGGCCCCTCCAGGTCGGCGTACGGCAGGGCGTCCTCGCCCGCGGCGACCACCACGTGGTGCAGCCGGGGGTTGGCCGCGATGGCGCCCGCGCGTTCCAGTTCGGCCTCGCGGCCGTTGACGACGAGGTCGTTGAAGGTGACGGCGAGGAGCCGCTCCCCCGCGCCCGTGCCGTGGCCGAGGACCGTGCCGGGCATGCCGGGCAGACCGGCCGCAAGGAGGGCGAGGGTGCCCGAGGCGGGTCCTCCGGAGAGGTCGGCTCCGATGCCGGGCACCGGCATGCCGCGGGCCGCGCGCCGCTCGGCGGGGCCCATGCCGGGCACCGGGCCCGGGTCGACGTCCGTACCCGGCACGTGGCGCGGGGCGGTGAGCCTGGCCCGTACGGCCTCCACGAGGGCGTCGCGCACGCCGTCCACCGCGCTGTCGGCGTCGGCCGAGGGTGCGGCGACGGCGAGCGAGGCGACGGCCTCGTACCCGGCGATCTCCCGTGCGCCCGCGCGCAGGATCAACGCGTGCCCCGGGGGCACGCGCCGCACGCCCTGGTAAGGCGTCGAGTCGTGCAGCGCCTCCGGCACGTCGGGGGCGGCGAGCAGGGCCGCGAGGTGGCCGATGTCGAGGTGGGCCTCGATGAGGTCGGCGAGGGGCAGCGCGGCGGTCGCGTAGGCCGTGCCGTCCGCCCACGGGGTGTAGAACACCGGGCGGGCGCCCGCGAGATCGCCGGCGATCATCACGCGGCGGCCGACCTGGACGACCGCGGTGTAGCTGCCGGGCCACGCGGTCAGATGGCGCAGGGCGCCGCCGCGCGCGGCGAACAGGCCCACCCGGAGCTCCTCGTCGGACGCCCCGCAGGTGCCGAGCACGGCGATCCGGGTCTGTTCGTCGGCCGAGACGGTGCGCACTTCGTCGGCGCGCCAGTCACCGACCGCCCAGAGCGGATCCGGGTCGCCCCACAGGAGTTGGGAGCCCACCGGGTGGACGGTCTCGCCGTTCTCTCCGGTGGCTCCGGCCGAGCCCACCACCGAGGCCCTCGCGGCGGTACTGCTCCACCCCACCAACCACCGCATCGCTGCCTCCACAGGCTGTGGACAAACCGTCGGCGGGACCGGCGAGGCTGCCGACGGAGCTCGGGACGACCAGTGCACCAAGGAACTGGGGTCCCATGCTGCCACGAAGGAGGCGCGCGGGAGGGGCTACGGGGCCGCTCACGCGGCGATGAATACACCCTGGGCGAGCGGTGGTTGAAGGGCAGAACGATGCCCCTCTCCTTGCCCTCCACTGACAGATGGGCGAAATGCCCGCTTCCCTCGATGGGTGTTTTTCGGCCAAATCGGCCTGCGATGAGCACACTGAGGAACCGTTCGAGGGCAACACACAGTCCGGGAGGCGGTGTGCGCCCCCCGGACCGGTCCGCCGCCCGCGGGGATGGAGGCGGCGGTGTCCCCCAGCCCACTGACTCCAGCGCAGCGGGCCGACCCACGCATCGTCAATGGAAGCGCTCCCGCCATGGCCGGAGAAGAGCGCACGCACAGGCGCACGGCCACACACCGGGAGCACGCAGTGACGACGCCGCACCTCCGTACGGACAACAATCTCGCCATACGGAACTGGGCCTCTTAACGCTTGGGATGCGGCGAACTACGCTGTGTGTGCTGATGTTTTCGCGGAGGCATATACCTGGAGGATCGGCCAAACGCTCTTGCGGCCGGGATTCCGGCCACGACGACCGGGGCTCACGTCACGGTGCGCGTGGCCGCGGGTGCGGCCGCCTTCGGGGGAACGCAGCACGAATGCCGCGCGGTCCAGCCACTGCCCGGCAGCCGTCTGTGTCGAGGGGTGGCGCATGTCCAGGGAGCAACGCGGGCCGAACGAAAAGCTCGGCACCGTTCTCGCCCTCGCGGGAATCAGCAATGCGGGACTCGCCCGCCGGGTCAACGACCTCGGTGCTCAACGCGGGTTGACGCTTCGATACGACAAGACATCGGTGGCCCGCTGGGTGTCCAAGGGCATGGTGCCCCAGGGAGCCGCGCCCCATCTGATCGCCGCGGCCATCGGGCAGAAGCTCGGCCGCCCGGTGCCGCTGCACGAGATCGGTCTCGCGGACGCGGACCCCGCCCCCGAGGTGGGCCTCGCCTTCCCGCGTGACGTCGGGGCGGCGGTGAAGTCGGCGACCGAGCTCTACCGCCTCGATCTCGCGGGCCGCCGCGCGGGCAGCGGCGGCATCTGGCAGTCCCTCGCAGGCTCCTTCGCGGTGAGCGCGTACGCGACGCCCGCCTCGCGCTGGTTGATAACTCCGGCCGACAGCTCGGTCGCCCGCGACGTCTCCAGGGAACCCGTCCCCGCCGACGACAGCGGCGCGCCCATGAAGGTCGGGCACAGCGACGTACTGAAGCTGCGGGAGGCCGCGGAGGACGCGCGGCGCTGGGACTCCAAGTACGGCGGCGGCGACTGGCGTTCGTCGATGGTCCCCGAGTGCCTGCGCGTCGAGGCGGCGCCGCTGCTGCTCGGGTCGTACTCCGACGAGGTCGGCCGCGCCCTGTTCGGGGCGTCCGCCGAACTGACGCGCCTGGCCGGGTGGATGGCGTTCGACACGGGCCAGCAGGAAGCGGCCCAGCGCTACTACATCCAGGCACTGCGGCTCGCGCGCGCGGCTGCGGACGTGCCCCTCGGGGGATACGTCCTCGCCTCCATGTCCCTCCAGGCGACCTACCGCGGCTTTGGCGACGAGGGGGTCGACCTCGCGCAGGCCGCGCTCGAACGCAACCGCGGCCTGGCCACCGCGCGGACCATGAGCTTCTTCCGGCTCGTCGAGGCACGGGCACACGCGCGTGCCAACGACGCGCAGGCCGCCGGCGCCGCGCTGCGGGCCGCCGAGGGCTGGCTGGAGCGGGCCCGCGACGGCGACAACGACCCGTCCTGGCTCGGCTTCTACTCCTACGACCGCTTCGCGGCCGACGCCGCAGAGTGCTACCGCGACCTGAAGGCACCGCGCCAGGTCCGCCGCTTCACCGAGCAGGCGCTGTCCAGGCCCACGGAGGAATTCGTGCGCTCCCACGGGCTGCGCCTGGTGGTGTCGGCGGTCGCCGAGCTGGAGTCCGGGAACCTCGACGCGGCCTGCGAGCAGGGCACGCGGGCCCTTGAGGTCGCCGGGCGGATCTCCTCCGCGCGGACCACGGAGTACGTGAGGGACCTGCTGCACCGCCTGGAGCCCTACGGGGACGAGCCGCGTGTGGTGGAACTCCGCGAGCGGGCACGGCCGTTGCTGATGGCTCCCGCCTGAGGGGCCGCCGGGAGGGCTGCCGGGCGGACGGCGGCGGCGTGCACGTCCCTACGGGGTCGTGTGCGCCTCCCCTACGCCCGAAACCCTCCCGGACACCCCCGCGGGACCGGGTCCGCACGTGAACGGGCGGGTGGACCCGAGTTAACCCGCGCGGAGCGGCCGGGAATGATCCGCCCTCCCAGGTTTGAGGGCGATGTCAGTGGCGCAGGGCAATATCTGTGGTGGGAGGTGAGGCGCGGTGAAGAAGGTCGCGTACGACTGCGACGTGCTGGTGATCGGCGGCGGGATCGTCGGCCTGTCGACGGCGTATGCCCTGACGCGCTCCGCTCCCGGCACCCGGGTGACCGTCCTGGAGAAGGAGGACGCCCCGGCCAGGCACCAGACGGGGCGCAACAGCGGGGTGATCCACAGCGGCATCTACTACCGCCCCGGCTCCCTGAAGGCGAAGTACGCGGTCCGCGGTGCCGCCGAGATGATCAAGTTCTGCGCGGAGTACGGCATCGCGCACGAGGTCACCGGCAAGCTGATCGTCGCCACGGACCGCTCGGAGCTCCCCCGGCTGCACGCCCTGGTCCAGCGCGGCAGGGAGAACGGCATTCCGGTGCGCGAGCTGGGCCCCGCCCAGATCGGTGAGTACGAGCCGGAGGTGCGCGGCCTCGCCGCCATCCACGTCGGGACGACCGGCATCTGTGACTACGGGGCGGTGGCCGAGCGCCTCGCCACCGCCTCCGGCGCCGAGATCCGCTACGGGACGGGCGGCGAGGTCGTCCACATCGACCGCCGCGCCGCGCTCGGCGTCGCGGTGCGGACGGCGGACGGGGCGGTGCTGCGGGCGAAGGTCCTGGTGAACTGCGCGGGGCTGCACTGCGACGAGATCGCGCGCCGCACCGGCGACGACCCGCAGATGCGGATCGTGCCCTTCCGGGGTGAGTACTACGAACTGGCCAGGCCCGAGCTCGTGCGCGGCCTCGTCTACCCCGTGCCCGACCCGGCCTTCCCCTTCCTCGGCGTGCACCTCACCCGGGGCATCGACGGAGGCGTGCACGTGGGGCCGAACGCGGTGCCGGCGCTGGCCCGCGAGGGCTACCGGTGGCCGGTCGTGCACCCCCGCGAGCTCGCCGGGACCCTGGCGTGGCCCGGCTCCTGGCAGATAGCCCGCAGGCACTGGCGGTACGGGGCGGGTGAGCTGCGGCGCTCCCTGTCCAAGTCCGCGTTCACCGACGCGGTGCGGAGGCTGCTGCCCGCGGTCGACTCCGGTGATCTGGTGCCCTATCCCGCCGGGGTGCGGGCGCAGGCGGTGCTGCGGGACGGGACGCTGGTCGACGACTTCCTCATACGTGAGGGGCCGCGGACGGTCCACGTGCTGAACGCGCCCTCGCCCGCGGCCACGGCGTCCCTGCCCATCGGCCGGGAGGTCGCCCGGCTGACGCTTGGCGCGTTGCGGGGCGGTTGACTGTGCCCCCCTGCGGGGGCAGGGCCGGGGCGGGTTGTCGTTCGTCCGCGGGTGCGTCGTGGCTTGTCGCGCAGTTCCCCGCGCCCCTGACGGGGCACGACCCGCAGCGCCCCGCGCCCCCCGCACCCTCGACAGGTCGGGCGCGCCCCCTCCTCCCGGGACAGTAAAATCGGGGCACTGTGTCTGACTCATCCCATGCCTCCGAAGCCCCCAGGACGACCGGTCGTCCGCAGGCCGCGCCGCGGTTCCCCGGTGGTCCTTCGCCCGATCCCGCGGGGTCGCACCACGAGCGGCGGATCCGTAGCTTCCAGCCCCGGCGCAGCCGGGTGACCACCAGCCAGGGCGATGCCCTGCAACGGCTCTGGCCCAAGTGGGGCCTTGACATCGACGGCCTGCGCACGCTGGACCTCGCCGAGCTGTTCGCGGCGGAGGACGGGAAGCCTTCCGAGCTGCCCGTCGTCCTGGAGATCGGCTTCGGCATGGGCGAGGCGACCGCCCAGATGGCCGGCGACGACCCGGACACCGGCATCCTCGCCGTCGACGTGCACACCCCGGGCCAGGGCAACCTCCTCGGCCTCGCCGAGCGCAACGGACTGACCAACGTCCGGGTGGCCAACGGCGACGCGATCATCCTGCTCCGCGAGATGCTCCCGCCCGCCTCCCTCGACGGACTGCGCGTCTATTTCCCCGACCCCTGGCCCAAGGCCCGCCACCACAAGCGCCGCCTGATCCAGCCGGAGTTCCTGACGCTGGCCGCGCCCGCCCTCAAGCCGGGCGCGATCCTGCACTGCGCGACGGACTGGGAGGAGTACGCCGAGCAGATGCTGGAGGTGCTCACCGAGCACCCCGACTTCGAGAACACCCTGGCCGACGGCGGATACGCGCCACGTCCCGCCTTCCGGCCCCTCACCCGCTTCGAGGGCCAGGGCCTCGACAAGGGCCACGTCGTCCATGACCTGCTCTTCCGCCGCACCGCGGAGCCCCGTACGGAGACCACGGAGACCGGCACCGGAGACTGAGGCACCGTCGCGGCCGCCCCCATCCCTCGTTAGGGTCAACGACGTGGCCATCAGTCCTCCGTATCCGATACCCCTCCCACCCGGGGCGCCCGCTCCGGGGGAGCTCCGTCGCGCGCACTGGTGGCAGCGGCGCGCGATACGCGTGGCCGCGCTCGTCACGCTGCTCGCCCTCTCCGGTCTGGTGATCCTGGCCCTGGTCAGGGAGCAGACCGGCACCGAGGGCTTCCTGGTGGGGCTCGGCCTCGCAGTCGTGCCGGTGCCGCTGCTCGTCGCCGCGTTCCGCTGGCTGGACCGGGTGGCGCCGGGCCCCTGGCGGAACCTCCTCTTCGCCTTCTCCTGGGGGGCCTGCGCGGCCGCGCTCATCGCGATCGTCGCGAACAGCTTCGCGATCCGCTGGATAGCCACCGCCACCGCCGACCCGACCAGCGCGGACACCCTGGGCGCGACCGTCATCGCGCCGATCGTCGAGGAGAGCGCGAAGGCGGCGGCCGTGCTGCTCGTCTTCCTGTTCCGCAGAAGGGACTTCACCGGCATCGTCGACGGCGTCGTCATCGCCGGGGTGACCGCGACCGGCTTCGCGTTCACCGAGAACATCCTCTACCTGGGCAACGCCTTCGTCACCGACCAGCTCAGCCGCGAGAGCGGCCTCGCCTCGGTGACCGCGGCGACCTTCTTCGTACGGGTCGTCATGTCGCCGTTCGCGCATCCGCTGTTCACCGTCTTCACCGGCATCGGCTTTGGCATCGCGGCGCTCAGCGCCGACCGTCAGCGGCTGCGCAGGGTGCTGCTGCCGCCCGCCGGGCTGCTGCTCGCGATGGGCATGCACGCGCTGTGGAACGGCTCGGCGGTCTTCGGGCAGTACGGCTTCTTCACCGTGTACGCGGTCTTCATGCTGCCCTCGTTCGGGCTGCTGACCTGGCTGGCGATCTGGACGCGGCAGCGCGAACTGCGCACGATCCGCACCGAGCTCCCCCTCTACGTGGCGGCGGGCTGGCTCACTCCGCCCGAGCCGTTCGCCCTCGGCTCGATGCGCGCCCGCGGCCTGGCCCGCGACTACGCCTCGTACACCTGGGGCAAGGCCGCGGCGCGCACGGTCGTGGAGTACGAGGCGTACGCGACGTCGCTGGCGCTGCTGCGGTACCGGGGGCGCCGGGGCCGGGCAGGGGCCGACTTCGTCGTACGGGAGCGGGAGTTGCTCGAACAGCTCTGGGAGCGCCGCGAGCTCGCCAGGCCCTCGCTGGGGTACGCGGCGCGGGCCACGGCGCCGGTCGTCCTGCCGATGCGCCCGCCGCACCCCTACGCCGCCTACGGGTACCCGTACGGGCAGCCGGGGCCGTACCCGGCGTACGGCTACCCGACACCGGCCACGAGCCCGGCCGCGACCCCGACGTACAACCCCTACCTCTCCTAGGGCACCTCTCCTAGGGCCCCGCGAGCGTCAGGCGGAGGCCGCGGTCAGCGCCGCGAGCTCGGTCTCCGTCAGCTCCAGGTCCGCCACCGCGAGCAGCGCGGGCAGCTGTTCGACCGTGCGCGCGGAGGCGATCGGCGCGGCCACGGTGGGCCGGGCGGCGAGCCAGGCGAGCGCGACCGTCGCGACCTGGGCGCCGCGCGCCGTGGCGATCTCGTCGAGCGCGGCGATGACGCGGTCGCCCCGCTCGGTGCCCGCGTACGCCGCGGCGTTGCCGCTGCGCGCGCTCTCGACCCGCGTACCCGGGCGGTACTTGCCGGTGAGGAAGCCGGAGGCGAGCGCGTAGTAGGGGACGGCCGCGAGGCCGGAGCGCGAGGCGACCTCCTGGAGCGGGCCCTCGTAGGTGTCGCGGGAGACGAGGTTGTAGTGCGGCTGGAGCGCGACGTAGCGGGCGAGGCCCTCGCGGTCGGAGAAGTCGAGGGACTCCTGGAGCCGCTCGGGCGTGATGTTGGAGGCGGCGACGGCCCGCACCTTGCCCGCCCGCACCAGCTCGTCGAGGGTGCCGATGATCTCTTCCACGGGGACCGAGGGGTCGTCGTAGTGCGTGTAGTAGAGGTCGATGTAGTCGGTGCCGAGGCGCTTCAGGGAGGCGTCGGCCGCGCCCTTGATGGTGCTCGCGGAGAGGCCCTTGTACTCGGGCAGGGCGCCGACCTTCGTGGCGATGACGACGTCGGAGCGGTTGCCGCGCTCGGCGAGCCACTCGCCGATGACGGTCTCGGACTCGCCGCCCTTGTTGCCCTCCACCCAGACCGAGTAGGCGTCGGCGGTGTCGATGAAGTTGCCGCCCGCCGCGGTGTAGGCGTCGAGCACGGCGAAGGACGCGGCACGGTCGGCGGTCCAGCCGAAGACGTTGCCGCCGAGGGCGAGGGGGAAGACCTCGAGGTCGGATGAGCCAAGGGTGCGAAGAGAAGTCATGTGCTGCTCAACGCGCCCGCCGGAAGCGGAATTCCATGCATGCCTCACCGAACCGGCAGCCCTGACGTCGGGGGGTTGTCGCCAGGACCGCCGGGGTCTTCGGGGTCTGCGGAGCCGGCGGGCTCTTCGCGGGCTCCGCGCCCACGGGTTCCGTCAGGGGTTGAGGCCCTTGCCCTGGAGCCAGCCGAGCGGGTCGATGCCGGTGCCGTCGGGCGTGTGGACCTCCAGGTGGAGGTGCGGGCCCGTCACGTTGCCGGTCGCGCCGACGCGGCCGATGACGTCGCCGGTGCTGACCTTCTGGCCCGCGCTGACGTTGAGCGAGGACTGGTGGCAGTACCAGATCTCCGTGCCGTCCTCGAGCTCCAGGACGGTGCGGTAGCCGTACGACCCCGCCCAGCCGGCTTCCTTCACGGTGCCGGTGTGCACGGCCTTGAGCGGCGTGCCGGTCGGGGCGGCGAAGTCGAGGCCGGTGTGGTGGCCGGAGGACCACATCGAGCCGGAGTCGCCGAAGTGCGAGGTCAGCGTGTACGAGGAGGTGGGGATGACGTAGCTCTTGGCGAGCTTCGCGAGGCGCTCGGCCTCCGCCTTGGCCTTGCGGGCCTCCTCCTCCTTCTTCTTCTTGGCGGCGGCCTTGGCCTCCGCCTTCTCCTCGGCCGCCTTCTGCTGCGCGGCGGCCTCGTCCGCGGCCTTCTTGACGGCGGCCTGCTCGGCAGCGGTCCGCACCGCCTCGTCGGCCTGGTCCTGCTGGTTCTCGGCCTGCCGCATGATGCGCGAGCGCAGTGCCTCGCCCGCGTCGGTGGTGCCCTGCTCGGCGTCGTCGGTGCTGACACCGGCGGCGGTGAGCGGCGCGGCCGCGTGGGTGACGGTGTCGGCGGAGTCCGCGTCGTCGGACATCAACGAGCCGACGCCCGGCAGGGACTTGGCGTCCGGCAGCGAGTCGGCGACGGCCCCGACGCCCGGCAGGTCGGGTATGGATATGGAGACCGGCGGCTTGCCGCCCTGCGCGGTGGCGATGCCGCCCGCGCCGACCGCGGCGATGACGCCGACGCCGAGAACGGTGGAGCTGCGGGCGAGTCCGCCGCCGCTCTTCTTGTGCACACGGTGCCTGCCGCGGACGGGACGGACGGACTCCTCGGTGGGATTCCATTCCTCCCAGGACTCCTGGTCGTATCCACCGAAGTCGTCGTCATTCGGCACATACGGGGCTTGGGGGGCAGGCCGGTTGGACGCCACTGGGGCGCACTCCTTTCCTTCCTTCTCGCCTACCGGGTTAGCTGACGGGTTCGGAGCAGGAAGGTCTCCTACGGACGACCGGCACGGATGCACGGAGGCCCGATTCACCCCAAGTTGGTGGTTCCCCGGCTCCCTTGCGGGATTAGGCGCGTGCGCACGGAGCCGCCTCTAGTGACGGCTGGGACGACCGCGCTGCGTTATCGAACGTTAATAGACAGCGGGGGCGGATTCCAAGCCGTTCCGACTGATCGTTAACGCCCTTGGCCTGTACTTAACGGGACACGGGGGTGAGGAACGGGGCGAGTTGACCCCGGTGCGCCGCACACCGGAGCTTCACATTCCCTTGACAGTACGTCAGTTGTTATGCGGAGGGGTGTTCCTCACTCACCGTCGGTGACATCCCGCTCCCGCGCGATCGGCCGCCGCACCGCGAGCAGCGCCATGTCGTCCGTCGCCCCGCCCCCGGTGTGCCGCCGCACCTCCTGCACGAGCGTGCCGAGCAGCACGTGCGGGCCGTCGGTACCGGGGAAGATCCGGCCGCCCAGCCGGGCCGCCGGGTCGTAGAAGACGCCCGAGGCGTCGCGCGCCTCCGACAGGCCGTCCGTGTAGAAGAGCAGCGTCGCGCCGGGCGGGAACTCCGACTCGTCCGCGCGGTCCGGCCAGGTCCCCAGGTCGCCCATGCCGAGCGGCAGCGCGGGCTCGCTCGCCGAGAGCACGCAGAGCCGCCCGTCCCCGCGCAGCAGCAGCGGTGGCGGGTGCCCGCGGTTGATGAGCCGTACGACGCTCTCGCTGTGCCGGATCTCGCCGAGGACCGCGGTGGTGAACCCCTCGAACGCGTCGAGCCCGTCGCGCCGGGTGCCCTCGCGCGCGAGCGCCCGCTCCAGGCGCTGCGCCACCGCCTCCAGCGTGGCCTCCTGCTCGGCGGCCTCCCGGAAGGCGCCGATGACCACGGCGACGGCGGCGACCGCGCCCATGCCCTTGCCCCGCACGTCGCCGACGATGAGCCGTACGCCGTGCGGGGTGTCCTGCACCGCGTAGAGGTCCCCGCCGATGAACGCGTCGGCCTGCGCCGCCTCGTACCGCGCCGCGATGTCCAGGCCCCCGATGCGCGGATCGGGTTCGGGCAGCACGGCGCGCTGGGTGGCCTCCGCGATGGAGCGCGCGGTGGCGAGCCTGGCGTTGCCGCGGCGCACCACGCGGTTGATGACGACGGCGAGGGCCGCCACGGTCATCACGGTGATCAGCTCGGTGACGGTCTCGACGTTGCTGTCGAACGAGTTGCCGTAGTGCAGCAGCAGGACGGCGACCGATGCCGCCGCGCCGGTCAGCACGGTGTTGAGCAGCGAGTAGAAGGGGGCGGCGATCAGCGGGGCCGCGGTGAACAGGGGCGCCGCGGTGAATTCGGGCGGTGTCGTCGCGTCGTACACGACTCCGACGACCAGGAGCAGGACGGGCAGCGCCCTGACGAAGGTCCCCTCGTGCGCGGCGGTGCCGCTGTCGTCGGCCCGTCCGCCCCGCTCGCCCCGTGCGTCACGGGCACGCGCTGGGTCACCGTCGCGTCCTCCTCGCTGCCCCACCGCTCGCTCTCCCGCCGACTCCGCGCCCAAGACCTCACCGCGCTGCATTCAGGCTTCCCGCAGCGCGGTGAGGGTGCGACCTGGTGTGGGCCGACCGGGTTAAGGCCCCCCGGGCGCGACGGCCCTAGGAGGCGGTCACCGCGGGCACCGGCGCGAGCCGTCCCGACCTGGCGAGGCCGCGCAGCGCCAGCGCGCAGCAGCCGCCGAGCGCGGCGAGGACCGTCCAGGGCAGCGCGGGCAGGTCACGGCTGGCGTCGAGCAGCACGCCCATGCCGAGGTTCCCCACGGTGATGCCGATGCCGCAGACGGTGTTGTAGAGGCCGTAGTGCGTGGCCACCCAGCGGTCCCCCGCCAGCGAGACGACGGTGTCCATCTCGAAGGGGTAGAGCACGGCCGTCGCCGCGGCGAGCGCCGCCGCGCACAGCAGCAGGCCCGCCACCCCGACGTACCGGGAGCCGCCGAGCGCGGGCGGCAGGAAGGCGGCGCCCATCAGGCCGAGCCCGGCGACCAGGCACTGCTCGCGGGTCCAGGTGCGCCGGCACCAGTCGGTGATCCGCAGCTGCCCGAGCAGCGCGACGAGACCGGACACCACGAAGAGCGAGCTGGTCGCGACCGTCGCCGCGGTGCCCTCGCCGAGCAGCCGCTCCACGGACAGCGGCAGCGCCAGGTAGACCTGGAAGGACAGGACGTACGACCCGGTCATCGCCAGCGAGAACAGCCAGAAGGTCCGGTTGCCGAGGACCACCCGCCACTGGCCGCCCTCCTGCGCCGCCGCCTCGGTGCGCCGGCGCGCGGGCAGCCTGAGCACCTGGACCACCGAGAGCCCCGCGAAGAGCACGGCGGCCACCGCGCAGGTCAGCCGGAAGTCGAAGCCGGTCAGGGCGAGCCCGACGAGCGGTCCGAGCAGGATGCCCGTCTGGTAGAAGACGTTGAACAGGGCGAACGCCTCCACGCGGCGCTCGGGCGGCCCGGCCTCCGCGGCGACGTACGCCCGTACCGCCGGGTTGAAGAGCGCCCCCGCGAGCCCGGTCGCCACCGACGCGGCGATCAGCACGGGCAGCGTGTCGGCGAAGGCGAGCGCCCCGAAGCCGACGGTCCTCAGCGCGCACCCCGCGACGATCATCGGCTTGAAGCCGATCCGGTCGGCGAGCGCCCCGCCCACCAGGAACATGCCCTGCTGGGAGAGGTTCCTGACGCCGAGCACCAGGCCCACCGCCCAGGCGGCGAGCCCGAGTTGGCCCGACAGATGCGCCGCCAGGTACGGCATCAGCATGTAGAAGCCGAGGTTGATCGTGAACTGGTTGACGAAGAGCAGTTGCACCGCGGGCTCGAACATCCGGGCCCTGCGCCAGATCCCGGTCACAGCACCGCGCCCTTGCTGCTGCGGTCCCACTTGGACCACTCGGTGATGCCCCGCTCGGGCCCGGTCACCTCGCGCGGCTTGTCCGGCACGGCGCCGCCGGTCAGGCCCTGCGCCGCGCAGTACTCGTCGCTGAAGACGGTGTCGAAGTAGCGCTGCGGACCGTCGGGGAAGACCGCGGCGATCCGGGTGCCGCGCGGCCGCGTCCTGGCCAGCCAGCCCGCCACCAGCGCCACGGCGCCCACGCTCCAGCCGCCGGTGGCGAACTGCCGCTCCGCGAGCCGCCGCGCGCACCGCACCGCCTCGGCGGGCCCGACCCAGTGCACCTCGTCGAAGGCGTCGTGGTCGACGTTGCCGGGGTGGATCGAGGAGCCGAGGCCGCGCATCAGGCGCGGGCCCGCGTCCAGGCCGAAGATGGTCGACGCGACGCTGTCCACGCCGACCAGTTCGAGCCCCGGCAGCGCCCCGCCGCGCAGCGTCCGCGCGATCCCCGCCGAGTGCCCGCCGGTGCCCACCGCGCAGACCAGCACGTCGAACTGGCCGAGCTGCCCGACGAGTTCGGCCGCGAGCGTGCCGTAGGCGGCCGGGTTGTCGGGGTTGTGGTACTGGTTCGGGCACCACGCGGCGCCGCCGAGCTCGCGCCCCGTCATCAGCTCGGCGACCCGGTCGACCCGCGCCTGCTGCCAGCCGCCGAGCCCGCTCGGTTCGCGGACGAGGTGGATGCGCGCGCCGTGCGCGGTGAGCATGCGCTCCACGATGGGTTCCAGGCCCGGGTCGGTCACGATGTGCACGGGGTGGCCGTACTGCACGCCGGCGAGCGCGAGGCCGAGCCCGAGGGTGCCCGACGTCGACTCGACGATGGGCGCGCCGGGCCTCAACTCGCCTCGCTTGCGGGCCTGTTCGACCATGTAGAGGGCGGCGCGGTCCTTGATGCCGCCGAAGTTGAAGCCTTCGAGTTTGGCCCAGAAGCCCCGGCCGCCGTCGTCCGACGGTTCGTCGATCCAGAGCACGGGGGTGTTCCCCACGGCGGCCGCCGCGGGCTGCAGGTTGCTGATCATCTAGGTGCTGTCCTTCGGGTACGAGGATGAGGGCACTGACGGAGTGGTCGGGCTCCGTGCGCGCTCAGTTCCTGTCGATCCCGATGGCGATCAGCAGCGGGTGCCCCGCGGCGGGCGGCCCGGCCCGCGCCGGCGCGCACTCCGCGCGCCCCGCCTCGCGCACCTCGGGCCGCTGGGCGTGCCGCCCGGCTCCCGCGCCGTCCGGAATCAGCCGGTCCGCGGGTTGGGCCGCGGCTGGCTGGGCGGCCTCGGCGTGCGCGCCGTGCTCGGGGGTGGGGCATTCGTGCTGCTCCACGGCGGACGCCGTACTGGCGGCGGTGGCGGGGGCGAAGCTCTGGTGGCCGTGGCAGACGCCGAGGAAGAGCGCGCAGACGGCGAACAGCAGCGCGAGGACGGACCTGCGCCCCGGCCTCAGCCTCAGCCCCACCGCTCCCACGCGACTCATAGTGAACATGACGCTACTCACCGCACACGTGTCAGCGCAAAGGCGACAACGCGCCAAAATCACCCCATGCGAAAACGCCGAAGGCCCGGAACCATTCTCATGGTTCCGGGCCTTCGGTCTTCAGTAGCGGGGACAGGATTTGAACCTGCGACCTCTGGGTTATGAGCCCAGCGAGCTACCGAGCTGCTCCACCCCGCGCCGCTGAACACAACTCTACGCCATCCGGAGGGGTGGTTCGAACCACTTACCCGTCACCCCCACGACGACATGCCCGCCCCGCTAGGCGTTCTCCGCGTGCGTGAGCGTCTCCCAGGCCACGAAGAGGTCGTCCGTCCCCTCGGGCCGCCGCTGCTCCGTGTACTTCTCGGTCTGCGGCATCGCCAGCTTCAGCCGCCCCCGCAGGGCGTTCAGGCCCACCTCGGTGTCGGGCCCCATGTCGCGCTGCACCCTGCCGCCGCACAGCCAGCCCGGCGCCTCGGCGCCCAGCTGGTACTTGGAGTGGAACTCGAACGCCGCCCGCAGCCGGTCCTTGACCTCCCCGTACAGATCGACGCCCTGGTGGTGGGCGGTCTCCGCCATGTGCGCGGTCGCGGCGAGCGAGTAGCTGGCGTGCTTGAAGTTGCGGCAGGTCTCCTGGGAGAGCCCGTCGGCGAAGGTGTCCTGCCCGAACCAGTACTTCTTCAGCTCGGCGGCGGTGTCGATGCCGCTGCCCTCCGGGGAGACGGGCAGCTTCCCGTCGGACTCCAGATAGAAGTACGCGGGCACGCGCGTCCTGAAGTGGTGCACGGCCTTCTCGAACGTGGCGTGGTCGTCGAGGAAGACGGCCATGCCCATCGTCGCGTCGGCCATCACCAGGTCCCAGTTGCCGTTGAAGTCGGCTGATCCGTCGCGCACTTGGGGCAGATAGGCGTTGCGCAGCATCCGCTCGAAGCGCAGCAGTTGCCCGTCGCTCCAGCCGTCGTACGTGTACCGCACGGCCTCCGCGGCCCGCGCCCACGACGAGGCGGCCCAGGCGGTCTGGAGCCCGGCGTTGGCCTCCGTGTGCCGGGTGATCACCTTCGCCCAGGCATCCATGATCTCCACGGCCTTCTCGGCATGCGCGCGCTTGCCCGTGAGGTTCCAGAGCAGCGCCTGGGTGTACGCGGCGAGCGCGTCCTCCCGCTCCTCCACGCAGCCACGTCCCGGCCGGGTGTCGGGCGGACACTCCACCACGGCGTACGGGGTGGCCCGGTAGTCAGCCGCCGCGTACTTGCTGCCCCGCATCTGCTCGAACGCCGCGCGCCACGGCTGCTCCCCGGCCGCCACGTGCTTGCGCACCCGCTCCAGCTGCGCCTTGCTGACCAGCACGCCGGGGTGCTGGAAGGCCTGGTCGCGGGGGCGCGCCGCGGCGGTACGGGTGTCCGCCCCACCGGAATCGCCGGATCCGCCACCACAGGCGACGGCGAGGACAAGAAGGGGCGCGACGAGCAGCCCCAGAACGCGCCGCCCGCGCCGGTGAGCCACCGCTGCCATTGCCGCACCTCCCACTGAACCGCCGAAGGCCCGCCGCCCACCGACAGTCCAGCGTCACCCGCCCCCACCCCCGACGCCCCACCGGGCTGCGCCGTTCGGGCGAGCGGGCGCGCCCCTCAGGGGCGCGGGGAACTGCGCGCCCAGCCACGACGCCCCCGCGGCCGGAGCACGAGACGAGCACACGACGGCGCCCCGCCAGGCCGAAGCCGGACGGGGCGAGGCGTGTCCGTGGATCAGGCCGCCGTGGCGAGATCCTCCTCACGGACCGGCCCGGCCTGCTCGGCCAGTTCCGCCTCGGGGGACTCCCCGTCCCGGATGAGGACGAGCGCAAGCACCGCCGCCGCGAGAACCCCCGCCGCCCCGGCCCAGAACGCCGCGGACATCGCATCGGTAAACGCCTCCCGCGCCGCCGCAACAAGCGCGCCGTCACCCGTGGACGCGGCCAGGGCGAGCGCGTCGGAGACGGAGTGGCTCGCGGCGGCGGGCGCCGAGCCGGGCATCGCGCCGGAGTAGGTGCTGGAGAGGACCGTGCCGAGGACGGCGACGCCGAGGGCCGCGCCGGCCTGCTGGACGGTGTCGTTGAGCGCGGAGCCGACCCCGGCATGCTCCGCGGGGACCGCGCTCATCAGGGCGGCGGTCGCCGCGGGCATCGCAAGGCCGCCGCCGACGCCGATCAGCGCCATGGCCGAGGCGAGCAGCCCGAACCCCGCGTCCGAGGGCAGCGAGGCGAGGGCGCCGAACCCGGCGGCGATGACGCTCAGGCCGACCGCGGTCATGGCCCGGTTGCCGATGCGGTTGCCGAGACCGGCGCCGATCCCGTTGAAGACCAGCGTGGCGACGGCCATCGGGGCGAAGGCGATGCCGGTCTTGGAGGGCGAGTAGCCGAGCACGAACTGCAGGTACTGGGTGAGGACCAGCATCAGGCCGCCGTTGGCGAAGGTCAGCAGGACGAGCGAGAAGCTGGCGCCGCTGAAGACGCGGTTGCGGAAGAGGGCGAGCGGGACCATCGGGGAGTCGGTGCGCAGCTCCCAGACGACGAACGCGGCCAGCGCGAGGACGGCGACACCGAGCGAGACCCGCGTACTCAGGTGACCGAGACCCGCCTCGGCCGACTCGATGATCGTCCACACCAGCGCGGTCATGCCGATCACCGAGAGGACCATGCCGAGCGGGTCGGCCTTGCGGGCGGGGCCCTTGGACTCGGGCATCAGGACGAGCGCGGCGATGATGGCGACGACGGCGATCGGCACGTTCATCAGGAAGACCGAGCCCCACCAGAAGCGGGCGATGAGCACCCCGCCGAGCACGGGCCCGCCGACCAGGCCGACCGCGGCCACCGCGCTCCACGCGCCGATCGCCTTGCGGCGCTCGCCGTCGTCGAAGACGGTGATGAGGATCGACAGGGTGCTCGGCATGATCAGCGCACCGCCGACACCCATCAACACCCGTCCCGCGATGAGCTGTTCGGGACTTCCGGCGACCGTGGCGAGCAGAGAGGCGGCGCCGAAGAGCGCCAGGCCGACGACCATCACCCGGCGCCGCCCGAACCGGTCGGACAGGCTGCCCGCGGTGAGCAGCAGCCCCGCGAAGACCAGGATGTACGAGTCGATGATCCACTGGATGTCCTGCGCGTCCGCGCCCAGGTCCGCGGCGATCGGCGGGACCGAGACGGTCAGGACCATGTTGTCGACGACCAGGACCAGCGTGCTCAGGCAGAGCACGATCAGGATGAGCCAGCGGCGCGGATGGCGACGCCCTTCCGACATGGCTTCCATCGTGGGACCCCTCAAGACCTAGGCGGCACATCCGCTGAGTACGGCGCGCTCTCGTTGCGCACACTGTACGCACAGCGCACGGTGTGCGCAATACGCGAACGCCATACGCGCCGAGATCCCGCCCGGGGGCCGCCCACCGCCGGGCAGAGTGGTCGCCGTGGCAGACACGAACGCCCTCTACGGAGTGGCCGGCGCCATCGGCGGCGCCCTCATAGCCGGCGGCGCCGCGGTCGTCGGCCCGCTGCTCCTGCACCGCCGCGGCGCACGTCAGACCGGCGCGGCGGACACTCGCGCCCGGATCGAGGCGGAGGTGTCCCGGATGATCCGCATGCGCTCGTCGAGCCGCGGCTGGCTGATCCTCCTGGAGGACACGGCGCGCGAACTGACGGAGGGCCGCGCGGTGGACGCCGCGCACTTCGCCGCCGCCGTGTCGACGGCACGCGCGGAACTCAGCGGCGCCCTGGACGAGGGCATGCACGACGGGATCTGGGTGGTCGGCGGCTCCGCCAGCCAGAACCCGTACTTCGCGTCCCGCGCCGGGGACCCGGGGCTGCCACACCCGGACCCGCCACGGCGGTCGCCCCTGCGGCCCTCACGACGCCGGTGGAGACCCTCCGCACCCCCCGCTCCACGCGCATCGACCGAACCCCCGGAGCTCCAAGTCGGCCACCTGGTCGAGGTGTTCGCCAGGTCGAGCCGTACGATCGGCTCCCACCTGACCGACCGGCAGCCGCTCCCCGCCGAGACCCTGACCGAGCTCCGCACGGCCTGCGCCCAGGCGGCCGAGGCCCGCTCCCGCCTCTCCACCCACCTGGTGAACCGCCTGGAGGAGATCATGGGCGAGCGGCCGCGCAGGCTCTGAACCGCGCCCCGGGATTGGCCGGGATCAGCGCTCCGGCGCCTGACGGAATCAGCACCCCGGGACCGAACGGAACCAGCACCCCGGACCGTCCGGGATCAGCGCTCCGGGCGCGGAAAAGGCCCCCCGGTCGCGGGGTTGTTGACGACCTCGGCCGCGACCTGGACCAGCTTGAGCCGGTTGCGGCGGGCGTGATGGCGCAGCAGGTCGAAGGCGTCGCCGACGGTGCAGTCGAGGCGCTCGGCGAGCACCCCCTTGGCCTGCTCGATCAACACCCTGCTGTCCAGGGCGTTCTGGAGCTGCTCCTCGCGGACCCCCGCCTGCCGCAGGGCGTCGCGGTGACCGAGCCCGGTGGCGGTGGCGTCGGCGAACAGCTCGCTCCAGCGCAGGTGTTCGCGGGGCAGGGTGCCCTGCCGGTAGTAGAGGTTGAGCGAGCCGATGGCGCGGTCGTGATGGTTCAGCGGAAGCGTGGTCAGCACCGGGAAACCGGCCTGGAGGACCCGCGGCGCGAAGTGCGGCCAGCGCAGCCGGCTGTGCGGATGGTCCATCTCCACGTTGGCCAGGACCTTGCGGATGCGCCGGCTGTCCAGACCAGGCCCCTCCACCAACTCCCTCTGTACTTCTTCGAGTTCACCCGCGATGTCGTTGGAGGCGGCCAGCAGCACGGGCCGGCCGGTGTCGTCGGTGATGCTGCAGCCCGCCGCGTCCACCCCGGGTATACGGGCGGCCGCCGCGGCGAGGCGCCGCAGGATCTGTTCGTCGTTCTCACCACGGGCCGGCGCGTTGGCCAGGGCGACCAGGGCCGGTGCCATGGTGAGGTCGTGCGCGGCAAGGGCCATGGCCACAATCCTCGGAGATCTCGGTCGAACTGGGTCCTCTTCTGGAGCTCACCTGCTGCTGCGCCGACCCGTGCGAACGGACACGGACCGGCAGCGAGCGAAGCACATCCTGCTACTGCTCCGCTACCCCGGGTTCTCCCTCAACGACGCGATGACACCTGCTGATTTCACGTACCGATGCAGTGGGGTGACGCGCTCGGGCAACGCGCGCCGGGCGCGCTCCCCCTGCATCCGTCGCGCCGGGGACCGTACGATGCCGGGATCGGGCACCGGTCCTCGTGACCAGCGGAGGTGACAGCGATGCGGTCGGAGCAGCACGGCGCCGAGGCCGACGGTGGCGCCGAGGCCGAGGACGGCGCCCCGCTGGACCAGGACCGTCGGCGGATCACGGAGGTCCTGGCCGCGGCCGTGACCGGCCTCGACCGCTACCGCGCGCCCGAGGCCCTCTGCCGCGCGTGCGCGGGTCTGCTGCCCGTCACCGGCGCGTCGATCTCGCTGACCGCGAGCAGCACCGTACGGACCATCTGGTGCGCCAGCGACGACACCGCGGCCCGTCTCGCCGAGACCCAGTACACCCTCGGCGACGGGCCCTGCCGCAGCGCGCTCGAACTGGCCTCCCCCGTCCTCGCCGCGGACCTCACCCAGGGCTCCGACGTCCGGCGCTGGCCGGTCTTCGCCCAGCAGGCCCTGGACCTGGGCGTACGGGCGGCCTTCTCGCTGCCCCTGGGCACCAGCGCCCTGGCGATCGGCACCCTCGACCTGTACCGGGACAGCCCGGGTGCCCTCTCCGGCCGGGACCTGCGGATCGCCCTCCTGGTGCGGGACGCCGTCACGTTCGCCGTGCTCAATCTGCACCAGGACCCTTCGGAGGACCCCGATCCCGGGCCCGACGGCGGAGTGGCGTCGTGGGTGGCGGCCGCCGAGGCCGACCACGCGGAGGCGCATCAGGCCATCGGCATGATCATGGCGAGCCTCGGCGTCGACCCGGACCAGGCCCTCGACCGGTTACGGGCCCACGCCTTCGCCCACGGGCGGACCGTGAGCGAGGTGGCCCGGGACGTCATCGCCCGGAGGATCCGCTTCACCTCGCCGGGCTGAAGCGGGGCCGGCGCGGCCGCGCGGCCGACCCGCCCCTGAACGCGAACCGGCCCCTGACGTGCGGCTTCCGCCACAGGCCAGGGGCCGTTCCTGCCGGTAGACCGTGTGGGACTCGAACCCACAACCAATGGATTAAAAGACCCCGCGATCTTGTGATGGATGATCGCGGGGTCTGATCCGCCGTCCGGAACCACCAGGTCAGGAAGCTAGAGCTGAATGGTTGGGTCCGTCGCAGGACGGGCTGTGGGGCTACGTCCGCTCACGCATCGCTCACGTGGGGCAGCGGACTCCCGGGCGGGTCCAATCAGCACTAGGCGGTGTCGGTGTCCGCTGCACGACGTCGAAGAGTGTTGATGTAGTCGGCCCGAAGGATCGGGCGACAGCGCGGACGCTTCCCCTGGTTGATGTCCTCCACGTACTTGGCCAGCCGCCCGGGGTTGTCGCCCGACCACCCATGTGCCAGTGACCACCCCTGCATTGCCTCGCCGTCCATGTGGAAGCCTGAGTCGTGCAGCGCCAGCAGGGTGCTCACGACCAAGTCCTTTTCGTGACCGGCCGAGATGGTGTTGTTGTGGTTCACGGACAGCGTCAGGCCCTTCAGAGCCTCGATCACGACTGGATCCAGGGCGGGCGTCAGCTCCTCCCAATCCGAACCGTCGCCAAGGATCGTCGGGTTCACCGCGGTCACCCACGGCCGCAGCTCATCGTCGTTCCAAGTGATGACACAGAGCGCTCGGACGCGATGGCCGCCGTACTGCGTCAACTTGCTGATGTCTGCCATGTCCGGCCAGGCCATGAGCACTGGACCATTTCCGCGGATGTAACCCCCGCCTCTGCCGGTTACGTGCTCCACGTTGGAGTGCCGAGCAACGAGTTGGTCTAGCTCTGAGGAGTTTTCCAAGTTGGACTTGAGGCTGGTCCAGACACTGAGCGTATCGCCGTCCTCCATGTGCTCACAGCACCAATCGATTGCCGCGCTCACACCTTCGGCGTCGTGACTGGCGACAGCACACGGGTAGTTCACGTCACGGTCGAACATCCCTGCTCCCTGCTCTTGGGTCGGACAGTGCTCACGGTATGCCGGGGCACTGACAACGCCGCTCCCCTGCACCACCACTCCTACGAGTCATTGCGCGTTCGCGAGGCAATCGGTGCTCTGGATCCGTGCATCGATGGCCCCCCCTTGGACGACGGCAGCAGGCCCTCCTCCGTCGGCTCGCTGATGGCGATAGACCGTGCGACGACGAGCTCCCGTCCGCCCCTAGGGTCGACGCAAGGCGCAGTAGGCTCGACGTACTCAGGACCGACTGTCAGTGCCACCCGTCAGACTTGGGGGATTCAGGCTCGTGAGTTCGAGCCGGTGCCGTATCCCGAGCAAGGATGGGTGACGTGAAGCCCGAGGTGATTCAGCAAGCAGTCGAGGACTTCTGGACCAAGCGGGGCGAGCAGAGGGAAGGCCAGGAGGACGGCGGGAAAGCTGGCGGAGAGGCTCGCGCCAATGGGCACATTAAGGGCTTCGAGGAGTCCGTGAAGGGGATCTTCCTCAACTGCGGTATCCCTGCGGAAGGAATCCGAACAGGGAAGCCCTACCTGCCGGGCTATTACCGTGTCCGCAAGCAGTGGGACCTGGTCGTTGTCTACAGGGAGGTTCTCGTTGCCGCCCTTGAGTTCAAGTCACAAGTAGGAAGCGTCGGCAAGAACTTCAACAACCGCTTCGAGGAGGCGTTGGGTACTGCCACTGACCTGGCAACCGCCCAGAAGAAGAACGGCCCCTTCGGCGCTGTACCGCCGTGGCTCGGCTACGTCTTCGTGCTGGAAGAGACGGAAGAGACCGAGAAGCCGAACAGACAGTCTCACGCGTTGTTCGAGATCGATCCGGCCTTCAAGGGGATGTCGTACACCCAGCGCTACCAGGAGATGATCAGCCGCTTCGTCGGCGAGAACGTCTATGACATTGGGTGGTTCATCACCACCCAGAGGGCAGATGGCGGGGACATCACCTACAAGGAGCCCCTGCCGACGGCAACCGCGCGCACCCTGCAGGTGGCCATCGAAGGCAGAGTCAACCTGGTCAAGGCCATGCTGGGTGAGTAAGCCGGTAGGCCCCTTACGCGCCAGAGGACAAGCTGGGGAGTAAGGGGCCAGCGCGCCACGCTGCCGGAGGACTGCCAGCTGTCCTAGCCGGGAAGTCCGAGGTCCTTCAAATACGTGAGGCGTGCATTAATCGCCGCTGAGAAGTGCCTCCAGTCGAGGCTCTCTACAAGCTCGATGGGCTTGGGGTCCTCGGCCGAGGACGTGACGTAGCACGCGGCGTCGTAGAGCTGCTCGGCCATGAGGCGCTCGCAGAAGATCCCGAACCGGTCCTGGTACGAAGTGCCGTGCCAGATCTCGTCGACGGGCAGGGCGCCCTTCGCAGTCTTGACCGGCCGCCGGGAGCCTTCTCCGTCCTGCATGATGAAGAAGTAGCCGAGCCAGGGTTTCTCCTTCGGGTACAGCTCGGCGAGTGCTGCGCGGCGAAGGTCCACTGCGCTACCGAGCGCTTCCTCGACCCGGTTGTTGTAGTTGTTGCCGTACGACGGCCCGCCGAGTGCTTTCATCTCGAAGGCCGCGACGAGTACGCCCTCGTGCACAACTACGAGGTCCCACTGCTTCTGCGGCCTGTAGTAGCCAGGCAGCTCCAGCCCCTGGGATTTACTGACGCGGATGCTTTCGGCCGGGTATCCGGCTTCCAGGAAGAACTTCGCCAAAAGGGCTGCGATCACGTCGAAGTGCTTGCCACCGCGGACTGACCCGGCCGTGCCGGCCCCAACCGCAGCCTTGATCGCGGACTGCTCGCTCTGCAGCTGCTTGGCACCCCAGTACGCAGCTATTGCGTCCTCGAAGTCTTGGCGGGTGACCGTCAAGATCCGTTCCTCCTAGTCAGGCAGCTCGGCCAGCCCGTAGACGCGCAGGGCAGCCTCCGTGGCGGCCTTCACGTCGCGCTTGTCAAAAGCTTCCGTGAGGGCGGCTCGGTCACTCTCGCTGATCGCTGCCGGGTCCGGCACGCGGATCTTGCGAAGGTACTGCGCCTGGAATCGGAGGGTTCCACCTCGCATCTTGACCGCGTACGCCTCCACGAACGCTTCCGCGACCTTGGACAGCAGCAGACCACCAAGTACGCGCATGTCCCAGGCATCCGAGACGATGAAGTACAGGTTGTGGTGAGGGTACAGTCCGCCCTCGTCGAGGACCGGATGGATCGTCAACTTCATGTCTGGAAACAGCAGCTTGGGGCGCCACGTCAAACGGTGGTCAACCTTGTCAATCGTCTTGTACCAGCGCTGGGGCTGCTTGACAGCGACGTACCGCTTCCGCAGGGCGGCCCCGTGCTCCTCGAAGTACGCAGCGAGCTTCGGGTAGGCAGTGAGGTCGACCAGGTCACCTTCGGCTGTCCACGGGTTGACCAGATAGGTGCCGTTCCAGTTCAAGGTGCCGCTGGTGGTGTCACGCACCATAGCCATGCGCAGAAGCCGGTCGCTCTCGACCAAGCCGTCATCGTCGGTGAGGAAGACCTTGTCGGCGCCGGTGGCAATGCCGATGCCGACGCGGGTCCCGGTCTGGTCGTCCTGCAGGAGCCGGAAGCGCTCGGTGAGCTCTTCGAGGAAAGCCAGCCTGGCTGGCGAGGCAGCTGGCCACGAGTCCTCGTCGGGGAACCAGTGCGGCATGCGGGCGGCCTGAAACGCTGAGGTGGTGATCGACTCCGCCGTGGCGTTCGCATACCAGGTGGCGAAGTCGTCGGCTTGGACACTGCCGAATGCCCGAGTGGTGTCCGCTGCCACTGCTCCGCCCTGAGGCCGGTTCGAGATAATCGTGATCGCCGGATAGGCCGAAACCTGATCCTCGAAGGCGTCCACGTCGTGCATGACCAGGGCCAGGTCCATGCTGAAGCGGCTGGTTACCAGCTGTCGGAGCCGACGGCCGTACTGATTTCGCATCCAGCGGTCGGCGCAGATGAAGCCGAGTCGCCCGTCGGGGTTCAGGTTTCGCAGCGCGATCTCGTAGAAACCGATGTAAATGTCTGCCCTGCCGCCCATCGTGGAGCAGGCGCCGCGGTAGGCCGCCATCCGATCGTCGGGGACATCTTCGAGTCGGATGTACGGAGGATTGCCGACCACGTAGTCGGCTCGGTGGCCTGCGTCGGGTTGGAGCAGGTAGTCACCCTGTTCCACCCAGGCGGCTGCCACCTGACGGGCTTCCTTGGCCTGCCATCCTTCGTCCCGCAGTTGCTTCTCGACCACTGCCCGGCTCTGCTCTACGTTTTTGTCCAGAAGATCCAGCGCGTGGACGGCCGAGAGCGCGTCTCCGATAGAGCGATTATGAGCGCGGCAGGAGGCGCTGATCCGCGATGCGACGGCTGTCAGGAAGGCGCCTGAGCCGCAGGCCGGCTCGACGAGCTTCACGTCGCAGAGGTCCTTATCTGCCGTGTACCCGAGGAGGTCGAGGATCAGGTCGACCACCCAGCGCCGCGTGAAGACCTCGCCGTGCTCCACAGCCTCCGTGGGAAGGGAGGGAAGCGCGTGCAGGTCGGTATCGGAGAGCAGAGGAGTGGCCACGCCCCGACCCTACTAGGGAGAAATCCGGCCACGGACTCTGTCCACGAACGAGTGGCATTGACGTCGAGCCACTTTCAGACAGCTCTTTCGATGATCTTCCACTGCTCTGCAAGCTGTCGCACGCATGCCCTCGATCAGCTATGCATCAAGGGCTGATCAACTCGACAAGAGTTCGCCGAAGAACGCTCTGAGTCCAGTGGTTCTCCTAGGATGATTCCCCTTACGTGCGGCGGTTGGACTGTGCGGATGGGGGCTGGCGCGTGGCTGCGGTCGTAGAACCTGTGGTGACTGAGGAGAAGCTGCGAGAGCTGCTGGCGGAGGCATCGGAGCAGGAACCTCTCGACTACAAAGAGGCACTCGACCTGTCCGAGCGGCGTGACCTGGTCGAGATCGCCAAGGACGTTGCGGCTATGCAGGCCGAGCCCAGTGGTGGATACGTCGTCATCGGCGCTGACGATCACGGCAACCCCACAGGTCGACTCTCTGCAGACCAGACTCGTGGTTTCGACGAGGCGACGCTGCGGCCTAAGTTGCAGAAGTACATCCCGATGCTCACGATCCACACAGCTGCCCACTGTCTCGACGGGAAGTGGCTCGTTCTGCTCTACGTCGCCCCCAGCGCGGATGGATGTTGTGTCTTCCAGGTCGAAGGCACCTACCAGGACGGCAAGAAGCAAGTCACCGTCTTTCGTGCGGGTGACGTCTTCGTGCGACACGGCACTTCCAGTGAGCGATGGAAGCAGAGTGACGTGGTCAACGTGTGGCAGCGGGCCATTGCATCTCGTAAGGAGACGTGGCGGCGGGAGCTGCGCCAGGAACTCGAAGCCCAGGGAGCCGTCGGAGCGGCTGCCCAGCACGTACGTCAACGATCGACTTCGGCTCTCACCTGGCAGCTGGACCAGGAGGTGTTCGACGCCGCGGTACTGGAGTACCTACGTGCCGAGGACGACATCCCGCTTCGGCAGTTCTTGCTGTCCGCCCCGGCACAGGCCCGCGAGCTTCTCACCACCATGCCTGAAGACTTGCCCACCTTGCTGAACCGCGTGGCAAGCCTTACTGCCTTGAGCCTCGTCCATGAGCGAACCCAGTGGGTCGCCAAGGGCACGGACTCCTTGCTCTCCATCTACAACCTTGGCAACGACCTTTCCGGGTCCGCCCAAGAATCCCTCACCGGGCCGCGACTGTGGTTGTCCGTGCTGGAGCGGGCCTACGGGCTTGGCGGACTTGCCGTTCGGCTTCAAGACTGGTCAGCGGTCCGCATACTCGCCGACCGACGGGGAACCGATCGCGGCTTCGACTGGTTCGGCAGTTGGCTTCGCCACGGGCTGACGACGGCTTCCCGCGCCGGTCTGCTTGCCTCCGGTGCTTCGCACAGCTCGGGACTGATCGCGGCAGCCCACAACACGGTCCGGGAAGTGCCAGCCCTTCATCCCGACGCCTCACCTGACGACGACGCCGTGCTCAACAGTCTGTGCCAGTTCGATGCGCTCGGCGCGCTGGTCACTATGGGGGCAGCGGGTAAGGCGGCAACCCGCAACTTCTATACCAACTTTGCTCGGTACATGACGCAGCGCACCGAGCCTGCACTGGTCGCCATCACCCGCGACGCTGGAATGCGCCAGACTCTCTTCGATGGCAGCCCTGAACTGCTGGAGGAGAGCCTGAAGCTCCTGGTTCACATGGCTGACAAGGAAGGCTTCGGCTACAACGGGTGGACTGGTGTCAGCGACCCGCGTCTACGAGAACTCGTGTATGACTGAGCAGGCCAGCGGAGACGCTCGGGTCCAGATATCAGCAGATTGGCAGGACTCAAGCCAACTCAGCGTTACCGGGATGCGGATAGCGTGCTGATGAGCTTGCGCAGGTTACCGGTGTAGACGATCACTTCTTCGTCATCGGCTGGAGGGTCGAAGCGAGCGAAGAAGTCGTCAAGGGCCTCGGGAGTGACAGCCAGAGCATTGGCATCCTCGCGCTGGTTGCGTTCGGCCAGCCGCCGCAGCAGCTCGTCACGGTCGGCAGGGAGATAGACCAGAACGGGGTGGCCGCCCGCTTCCTGGGCAGCCTGCTTCCAGGTGCCACGCTCCTCACGACGCCAGAGCCCATGATCCAGTACGACGTCATTGCCGGACTCCAGCTCCTTTTCGAAGCGGCCACGGACCGCTTCGACGACGGGGCGTTCGCGCTCGAAGTAGGTGTGCTCCGGGTAGTCCACGCCGTAGCGGCCGTGGAGGCGGTGGACCTCCTCGTCCACGGAGAGCCGGACGTAGCCGTGGTCGGCCAGGGCCTGGGCGACGGTGGTCTTGCCGGAGCCGGTGATGCCGGCCAGGAGAACGGCGAGGGGCACGTGGTCATCCCTTCAGCGTCGAGCGTGCGTGAGCACGGTCATTGTTTTGGGCCCAGGCCAGTGCGTTGGTGTGGACGCCAGGTAGTGACGACGCCCCGGGCCTCGGCCGACCAGCCCAGGGGCATCTGGTCCAGGCTCACATGACGGAAGGCGAACTGCGGATCGCTGGTGTTGATCGCGCCGCTGTGTCGGCCGACGTGCTCCAGGAGGCGGCTGGCCTCGTCTCTGACGGCCGGGGTCTGCTCCTGCCACGTGCCGGTCGAGAAGTGCCGGATCCGGCGGCGCAGGTCGTCCAGTACACCCGAGCGCCATTTGAAGTGGTGGACCGCACAGAGGCGGTCCACGTCCGGGCGGTGACCGGGGGCCCGGTGGTTTCCAGAGGCCACGGTCACGTCGCGACGGGCCAGGACGATCTTTCTGGGGTCGCCGTGCAGAAGTCGGTGGGTGAGGTGGCCGCCGAGTGGATAGGCGAGGTCCAGGCCGCCTTCGGAGCGCCAGTTGGTGAGGCGTCCGCATGCGGATACACGGTCGAGCATGAGTCCGCCCACCACGCGGTGCCGGGACTTCTCGGCCTGGGTGATCACCTCGTGCAGCGGGGCGGGGTACTGCTGGAACTCATCAACGTCGGCGAGCAGGTGCCAGCCGGCCTCGGCCCGATGGCGCAGCGCGTCTCTGAGCTGGGCATTGGTGTGCTCGTGCCACGGGCCGTGGCTGGTGCCGGTGGGGAGGACCCCCAGCTCGCGGCTGGTGTCCTGGAGCTCGTGTCGCAAGTGGGCGGGCACGTGCTCGGGGAAGTGGAAGGCGATGAGGAACCGCTCGATGCCCAGCCGACGGTAGTGGCGGATCCAGGCTGCCAGCAGCGGAGGTTCGACGGGGCCGATGACCGCGATCAGTGCCGGAGCGGTGCTCAGCATCGGAACTCCTTCGTACGCAGTGAGGCGAAGGTGTGGGCGAGGAAGTCGGCCTGCTCGGTGGCAGGTCGCATCCCCAGCAGACGGGGTGCCTGAGGGCCGGGGAGTTTGGGTGGCTGACGGATGACGCTGTGCAAAGCATCGGCGAGGTCGACAGAGTCGCCAGCTGCGAAGGTCAAGGCCCATGGCTGGCCCTTCAGGCGGGCGCAGAGCTCGGGATCATGGTCGGAGACGATCAGGGGGACGCCGAGGCGGGCAGCGTCCATCACAAGGCCGGATTCCTTGCCGACCCCCGGCTTCCGGGCAACCAGAGCGGCGTCGGCCGCGGCGTACACCAGCCGGAGCACGCCTTCCCCTACAGGACCGGGCACGATGTGCAGGTGGAGATTGGGCAGGCTCTGCCATCTCCGCAGTACGGCTCCGTCAAGTGGGTCCCCGGTGACCAGCAGGTGCAGCGGTTCTTTGAGGCGGGTCAGGGCCTCGTCGACGACGGTGATGTCCTTGTAGGACCACCATCCGCCCACCAGGCAGATCGCAGCCTCGACGGCAGGGATGTCGAAGGCCATGCGCCCGCCGGCGCGCTCGGCGCCGGTCAGACGGTGGCCGTCGTCGACCGCGAACACCCTTACTGTCGCGGGTAGTTCTGGGAAGCCCCCGGCGAATTGGTCCCCTACCGCTTGCGTCGGACAAACCGCCATCGCGCGTTGCTCGCCTCGACGCGCAAGTCGGCTGAACAGCCGCACAACAGTGTCCTCGGTGGTCACCGCCTCGTGCACGAACCGCAGATGCGGCTGACCGCCAAGGAGGGCGGCGGCCCCATGCAGCGCCTCGCTCGCCGTCAGGATCACCACTGCCTCGGCGCCGGGTTCCAGTCGGCGGGCGGTGCGCAACGCCGCTGCCTCAGCCAGGCAGCGGGCGATGAGAGTGATCTGGTGCGGTAGCCGCCGCAGGGAGCGGTGCCAGCGACGTGAGTGGAACACCCGCTGTCCGACGGACGAGATCGCAGCTGCGAGGCAAGATCCAGCCCACAGGGCTCCGGCCCGGTGTCCGGCCGGAGCGGTGACCAGTCGGGCCTCTGCGACGCGCAGGGCGCTCACTGTCTCCCGGGGTATGGCGGGCGGGGCGATGACCAGGCTGCCAGGACGGGCATGCGCAAGAGCCGCCAGGGTGCGCTGGTGGTGTCCGCCCAGACGGTTGGCGTAGGGCTCGATGAGGACGAGCGGGCCGGTCATCCGGAGACCGCCTGATCTCCATGAGCGGCGGTGAACCTCTCGCGGAGCCAGGAGGGGTCGTTGAGGTGGTCGAACTGCTCGGGGTCGCGGGCGGCTTCGCGGGCGAACCCAATGCCCTCCCGGGCCCCGGCAGCGGCGTAGGCGGCGAACTCTCCGCTGTGGATCACCGTCCACGCCTTCAACTTGCGGCTGGTGTCGTCGCCGGCCATGCCGTACTCGCTGCCGCGGGAGAGCATCGCGCACTCCCGGAAACCGGCTTTCCAGGCGTGGAAGGGGCTCTGGTTGAACCGGGTGATCCCTGCTGTCTCCTGGACGAACTCGATGCGGCCGGGCAGGGCAGCGAGTACGTCCACCGCTTCGCCCATCTCACGCAGCGCGCTACGGCGGATCAGCTTCAGTCCGCCGTAGCCGTAGGAGAGGCCGGTGACCGGGTTGGTGGCCCTCCACACTCGCATGGAGACGCCCTCCTCCAGCGGTTCGACCGCGGCTGGGGCGAAGCTCGGGTCGATGGCGAAGTCGCCGTCGGCGAGGAAGAACTGTTCCCGGTCGACGACTTCGGCGCACAGCCGGTAGGCCCGGCGCATCCCGTGCACTCCGTGCAGGCGCTTGACCGTGCCGCCGAGGGTTCGCTGCAGACGGGCATGGAGGGCGTTGGCCAGGGGCTCGTCGTAGGAGAGGACTACCGCGTCGAACTCGGTCACGAGAGCGCCTCCAGGTAGCGGGCGGCGACGAGGGCGGGTGCGAAGTCGGTGGTGGAGGTGTGGGCCCGCTTGGCGTGCACGGCATGGAACTCGTCGTCCGTGGCGAGGCGCTCTGCCAGGGCAACGGCCTCGGCCGAGCTGCTGAAGCACAGCTCGGGATCGATGTGTTCGGCGAGCCAGCCCAGTCGAGGTGCGATGACCGGCAGGCCCATGCCCTGGCAGTCGATCACGCTCATCGACCAGGGGCAGCCGGGGCGGAAGGGGGCGATGCCGAAGCGGGCACTGGCCAGCAGGTTCTTGTAGCGCACACGGTCGCCGCGATCGGAGACGATCTGGACGTGCGGCAGAGCGGCGAGCTGGTCGCGCATGTCTTCCGGGCTGTCGTCCAGGCTCGTGCGTTCGGCCCGTCGCTGGCCGAACAGGTCCATGACCCGCAGCCGCACGGTGCCGGAGGCCGCTAGCTCTCGGGCCAGCTCCACGAACTGGCCGGTGCCGTAGTGCGCGTAGAGCCGGTGGTTGTAGATGCCGATCGCACCGGCACCGGACGCGGGCCGGGCGGTCGCGGGGGCGCGGACCAGACGCTCGTCACGCGGCGCAGGCACCACCCGCAGCCTCGCCCCGAGATCCACGGTCATGCGAGTGGCGGCGGCCGATACCCACGAGGCAGCCGTCGAGGAGTGGACCATCACCCGGTCACAGGCCGCAAGCCCGGCGGCGAACGACAGCAGCACCGGCCGACCCAGCCCCGCGTCATCCAGGGAGGGATCGAGCACGAGCCGGCCGCCGCCGGTGAAAGAGAACGGAAGGTAATGGCAGTACCCGGCCAGCACCGCGTCCGATCCCACCTCCAGCAGGGCGGTGCGGATCGCCGGGGCCTCCTCGATCTGGTTGGCCACCACCGCGTCGGGCCTTTCCGTCCGGATGAGCGTCACCAGCTCGTCGATGTCCGCGGAGAAGCGGGCCCGGTACTTCGTCCCCGGCGCCTTCGTCCGATGAAAACCGCAGCGGACGTCACCGGCAGCCGCCGGGGCAGCGACGGTCACCTCCGCTCCCGCGTCGGCCAGGGCCGGGGCGAGCAGGTCCGCGAAGATCCACCCGGAGTCGGCCGAAAGCCGGTCGGGATTGGAGATGTTGAGCAGGTACAGCACGCGCATGGCGCTCCGCCTCCCTCGTCTGCCCGGAGGGTCGATCCGGGCCGGTAAGGGAAGGAAACCCGCGACGCGGGCCGTGACGGGATGATGAACTTGGATCACTCACGGTTCACTCATGCTCACCAACGACGGCGCAGGGCGGGGCTTCGATGGACGCGCACGGCGAGGAGATCACCGTCGAGCAGGCGGCCGAGAACTACGCGGCCGAGGTGGCGCGCTGGCGGGAAGTGCGCGGCATGTCCAAACGGGCGTTGGCTCGGGCCATGGGCTTCGACCCGTCCTACGTGAGCCACGTGGAGTCGGGCCGCCACAAACCCAGCGAGGAGTTCTCACGCCTCGCCGACGAAGCCCTCAACGCCGGGAAGGCCATCTGGCGACGCTGGTGCGACTACGAGCAGGCCAGGGCACGCGCCAGGCGGCCGACTGCGACGCCTCCAGCCCAGCGCAGGCCCGAGCAGCCGTACGCCACCGGCTCCGCGCTGGTCGTCGAACACGACGCGGCACGGCTCCAGTACGACGGCAGCTCCTACCGGCTCACCATGCGCAGGCGGCTGCGGAACACCGGCGACGAACCGGTCACCCGCTACCTGATCCGCATCTCCGTCGACCGCTACCCCGGCGACCCGGAGCAGTCCAACGCCCACTACCGCGCCAACCCCCTGACCTGGAGCGAACTCGACCTCACCGCCACCTGCCGGGGAGAGTCGATGCGGTGGGAGGCCAAGCATGACCGCGACGCCTTCAAGGAAGTCTGGCTGCTGTTCGACAACGAACAGGGCCGCTTCCCGCTCTATCCCGGCGAGTCGGTCTGGATCGAGTACGCCTACACCGTCGGCGACGACAAATGGGGCCACTGGTTCCAGCGGGCCGTCCGACTCCCCACCGAACAGCTGGAAGTCCAACTCGCCTTCCCCGCCGCCCTCGACCCCGTCGTCTGGGGCACCGAGACCTCCATGACCGCCGAAGCCTCCCCGCTGCGCACCCCGCCCGTCCGCAGCGAAGACGGTGAACTACGGCAATTCACGTGGATCACGACCACACCCGCCCTGCACGCTCGGTACCGTCTGGAATGGCGGTTCCGGGCCCGGCCCGAACGTGACACGGATCAAGGGGAGTTCAGGTGATGGACGTGCGGCCCAGCCAGCAGATGCGGGACCTCGGAGTCGTCCAGCGCGGCGCCGGTATCCTCGCCGAACCGGCCCGCGGCTTTGAGCTGCCCGCCGAGCGAGACCAGGCCGAGCGCATCGTGGACGAACTGTTCGCAGCCATGGAACGCATCGCCCAGGTCCACCCTTTCGCCAAGGGCATGGGCATCGCGGCTCCGCAGATCGGCATCGGCCGCGCCGCCGCCGTCGTCCAGCCGCCGGACGGCGCACCCGCCGTCATCCTCCTCAACCCGCGGATCACCGCCCAGGCGGACGAGGCCGACGAACAGTACGAAGGCTGCTTGAGCTTCTTCGACGTGCGCGGACTCGTCCCCCGCCCCCTCAGGATCACCGTGGAGACCACGGCCCTGACCGGCGACGTGGTGGTCACCGAGTACGAGCGTGGCCTCGCCCGCCTCATTCACCACGAGATCGACCACCTCGACGGGCTGCTGTACACCGCCCGCATGGCGGCCGAGGTCCAGCCGATCCCCGTCGAGGAGTACCGCCAGACCGGCCGCGCGTGGGTCTACGACGGGGCTTAGCCACGAATTCCGGGCTCAGCGTCGCCGAGCCCGCTGCTGTGGCTGAGCATCCGGAGGCGACTGCGCCAGCATGCTCGGGCCTTGTGTCGCGCTGTGCGCCTGCGCCGCTCGGACGCTGGGCGCGGGGCCCGCGCTGAGGCGTTCGACGCGCCAGGTCAGGACACGCGCGGGGCGGCGGGCGTCGTCCAGGACGCGCTGGTCGGCGGCTTGGCGGAGGAGCTGTTCGGGGTCGTGGCCTGCGTTCTCGGCGTGCGCGAGCACGGCGGTGAGTGCGTCGAAGGCCGGGTCTTCCAGGACCTGTTCCGCGTGGTCGGGCACGGACTGCCGGATGATGACGACGTGCCGCTCCATCACCCGCTGGGGAGGCCGGTGACGGGCACGAACGGCGAGCGGCTGGACAACGGCCTTGTCATAGGCGGCCTGGAGGTGGAGCAGACTCTGGTGCGCGGCGGCCACCTGCTGTTCGTGGTGGCGGAGCCGGTGCCAGCGGGTTGCTGCGATGACGACGAGGATCGCGGCGTCGAGGAACATCGCCACCGCCGCGCCGTCCTTGGGTATGGGCTCACGGAGCATGTTCCGTACGGCGCCACGCAGGGCGCGGGCATGCCAGTGGTCGGCCCGCATGCGGGACCGAGTGGCGCGCTCGAACTCCACTGCTGCCTGTCGCAGTTGGGGTCGGATGTGCTCAGGTGCGAGCAGAGGCAGAGCGTCGAGGGCTTCACCGAGGGCAGCGAGGTGCGCCTGCGCGGCCGCGTCGTCCTCGCCATCGAGCTCGTGGGGAATGCGTTCCGTGGCAGCGGTGGCCTGGTGCCAGGGGTTTGACCGGTGCTGACCCTGCTGCTGTTCGGCCGCTTCGAGCCGCTCCCGGACCTTGGGGAACGACAGATCCGGAGAGAGCCCGGAGCCGGAGTACCAGATGGGCTCGTTCTTGCCGTTGATGTCCCCCACGAGGGCGACGGTGTAGCCGCGTACATCGCCGGACGGGAAGCGCTTGACGTCGACGAGCACGCCGTCGGTGTGATGGAGCAGGTTGATGAACTCCTCCGTGCTGGCGGCGGCGGCCACAGCGGTGCGGACCGTGGTGCGCAACCGTTCACGGGCGGTGCGGGTCCGTCCGGCGCGCTTGGGCTTCTCCTGCTCGGCCCGAGTGGGCCGTTTGGCGGCTGTTCGGTCCCCACGTACGACCTGGAAGAGGCCGTACTCCTTCTCGATGGCTGCCAGTTCGCGGTCGGCGGTGAGGTAGTCGTTCCAGTGGCGGGCGGCGCGCAGATCGGAGCGGACCTTGGTGGCGGCGATGTGGATGTGGTCCTGCGCGTGCCGTACTGCGACCCAGCGACAGCCATCCGGATCACCTTCCGGAGCGACGCCGGTGGCTGCCACGACACGGCGGGCAATGTCACCCCACTCCTCGTCGCTGAGGTGACGGTCGCTCTCGGCGGCACGGATCGAGCAGTGCCACACATGCTGCTCGGGGGCACGGCCGAGCCGCTCGGCCTGCTTGACGTGCAGGTCGAGGTCGGCCACGAGGAGCTTCTTGGCGTCGGCGAAGTCGTCCGCTCGACCTGGGTCGGGCGCGAAGCCATCCCAGGAAGCGACCAGGTGCGGGTCGGTGTGGTCCTTGGCCTTCTTCGTGTCGTACAGGTAGCGGATCAGGCCGGCGGTGCTCTTGCCGCTACTGATCTTCGCGATCATCGGCCCGCCTTGTGGCCGACGGCCTGGTTAGCGGCTGCCGCGATGTGGCCCACCGCTGCACTGACGGCGCTTAGGGACTGAGCGGTCTGGGCCAGCAGGACGCTGTCACCAGGGTGCGGGTGGCCGCCGGAATTGAGCTTCTTGGCGATCTGGTTGATGTTGTCGCCCATCTTGGCCACTTGCCAGCGCAGGGCGTTGAGTTCGTCGATGTAGTCGTCAAGCTCGGTGCGCTGGCCGGGCAGAGCAAGGTCACCGTGGACGTGAGCCATGACGACGGCGCCGACGTAGTGGGCGCCGCTGACGTTCAAGGACCGGGCCTCGGCCAGGATCTCGGCCTTCTCGTTGGCGCTGTAGCGGGCGTCGACGCGCTCTTTGCGCTGGCCGTTCGGGTCCGCCTTGCGGCGGCGGGCGACACGGTGGAAGGCGGCTTCGTCGGCAGCGCGCGGCAGCGGCGGCTCGATGGTGGCGTCGGGCTGCTCCTGCTCGGGCACCCCCTGGTGCCCGCCTGCCTCCGCCACCCCCGGGGCGGAGGCTTCCCCGCGAGACCGGCCCGTGGACGGTCCAGCGGGATACCTTGCTGACGCGGTGGCCGAGGTGGTGCCCATCTGCTCATGGGCCGTAAGGGTTTCGTGTTGCGGATCGGGCATGGGGCTCTTCTCCGTAGGTGGCGGTCACCGGGAATCGCTGTGCTCGGCATCTGCGGCCTCGCGCTGTGCCATGAGTGGGCGCGGGGCACGCCACGAGGGCGAGTTGGGTGCCGGGAATCAGGCGACACCAGTGGAGGCATCAACTCCGTCTCGGTGCCGAGGGGCGGCTGCGTCGCGTCCGCCCGAAGGCTCGTCCCCCAAGCCGTCGTCCGCGTCGAGCTCCGCCTGGCCGGTGCGCTCGGCCTGCAACTGGTTACGCACGAGGCGGGCGCGCTTCTGGCCGATCCGTAGTTCATGGCGCAGGCGCTCGGCGGTCAGCTGCGCATCGCTCCAGTCGGAGGCCAGGTTCCGGGCCTCTTTGAGGACTTCGGCGTCGGTGCGGATGCGGTTGGCTAGCGGCTTGGAGGCGGCGGTGAGCCGACCGGTCGCCCGACTCGGCGCTGCACCGGTCGGCTCCGCCACGGCGGCCGACTGGGATGGTCGGGCACCAGAAGAAGAAGTCGGGGCAGCCTCGCTGGACTCGGGTAGGCCCGACGCGGGCGCTTCGTCGACCATCCCAGAGGCCGACTCGGTCATCTGCTTGGAGGCCGGTTTGCCCTGGTCAGACACCGACCGGGCGGAGGCAGGTTCGGCCGAGTCGGCCGACTCGGGGCTGTGGTGCAGCACCTTCGCCACGAGGTCCGACCCGAAGTAGATCGATCCGACCGGGAGTGAGGTCGCCAACAGCACGAGGGCCCAGTTCGCCAGGGTCTGGTCGGTGAGTCGGCCCCACTGGATCGACGTGGTGTGCAGGGCCGGGATGAGGCCGTGGACGTAGTTCAGCAGGAGGCTGGCGATCGTGTAGGCCGCCAGGACTCGTAGCGCGAACTTCCGGTCGGGGCCGGTGAGCACGAGCGTGGCGACCAAGGCGAGGGCCATCAGCCCGTCGACCACGATCGGGTACAGTACCGCGGCCGTGGAATCGGCACCGATGGCGCGGGCCACGTCGGACAACGCGTTCCATGAGACGCGGAAGGCCATGATGATGACGGCCACCAAGCCGATGACGAGGGCGATGCGCCCCTTCTGGTTCACGCGAGGACCCCCGCCAGACGAAAGTGCTCGGCGAGCATCGCCGGGACCCTCGAAGACTGCCGGGGCGTGCGGTGCAGGGGAATGCAAGGCAGAGAGCTCCAGGAGGATCGGGGTTCGAGAGCCGAGCGGTTCGGCTTCGGGAGGTGTGTGAAATCGGGCCGCTTACGCTGCTCCCTCTCTAAAGAGGGGGCAGCGCGTAGGCGCTGGGGCGCGTAGCGGCCGTACAGCCGCACGTAGGCGCCTGACCTGCGATTTCCCGGATTTCGTACGCGGTGTAGGCGCCGCGTAGGCGGTTTCTGCGGCGTGGGGCGCGTACGGGACCGCGTACGCGTCCAAGGAGGCCGAAGGAGGTCAGGAGACGACGCTCATCGGGCGTGCGGTGGCCCTCCACACGGTGGCCTTGCCGCCACCCGTGCCACCTCCAGCGCCCTTGTCTTGCGCGGCGTGTCCGGCCTTGACCAGGGCGTCCAGACGGCGCCTGGCCTTCGCGATGTCCGCTGCGTCAGGGGCAGCCTCGCCCGTGACCTCTCCGGCAAGGTCGCGGGCTGTCATGCCCCTCGTCCCGGCCTGACGCAGCAGGGCAAGGGGATCCAGGGTGTCCTCGACTCGGGACAGGCCACGGACGTGGTCGTGTACGACGGGCAAGGGCCCGATCTCCTCGTTGAGTGTCTTGAGGTGATGGAGCTTGACGATCGGATCGCCCGCCGCCCCGGCAAGGAAGAGCACGCTGCCCGCACCTGCGGTGAACCAGGCCGAACCGTAGACCTGGTCCAGGACGGGGCGCTGGTTGCGCGAGGCGTCCGCCCCCTGTTTGCGCTGGTGGTGCAGCTCCAACAACTGGACGCCGTCACGGATCAGTTGCTGGCGGGCGTTGTTGTAGGCAATGCCCGCCTCATCGTCGGTGAGCTTGCCGACGACGTCCTTGAGGCTGTCTATCACCACCGTGTCCGCGCTGTGCTCGGCGGCCAGGTCGGCCAGGAGCTGTGGCTCGGCGGTCAGGGAGGCGGGCAGCGGGCCGGACCAGAACACCAGCCTCCGCTCCAGGGTCTCCCTGTCGTGCTCGTTCACGACGCGGGTGAAGGCGCGGGCGAGCTGGCTCGGCCGGTCCGCCGCTATGTAGAGCACCTTCTCGCCCTCCCTGACCGGCATCTCCAGCACATGCGAGAGCAGGCCGATACGTGCCAGGACGAGCTGATGGGCAATGGTCGACTTGCCCACACCGGGCGGCCCGACCAGCATCAGGCTCTCTCCTGCCTCCCAGGCGGCCTTGCCCGGGTGGCCCCAGACGGGGTCGGCCTCGTCCGGGGCGGAGGTCACGAAGCTCCAACCGTCCTCGGCGTATTGCTGCAGACGCCCACCCGCGCTGTGACGAGAGCGAACCGCGAGCTCCTGCACCGACGCGTTCATGAGCGCGCGCACCTCTTCAGGGTCCGCGCCCTCCGCGGTGACGCCCTGCAGCACCCGTACTGCCATGCTGTGGATGGCCCGCAGATCCGCGAGCTGCCGCACGATGCCCGCGTAGTACTCGGCTCCGCCACCGATGGAGGCGCTGCTCGCGAGGGCGTGCAGATACTCGGGACCGCCGATCCGCTTCAGGTCGCCAGCGCGCCGCAATTCGTGAGTGAGCGCGATGGGGCCGGTGGGCGCGTTTTGGCGCCGCAGCTCCAACAGGGCATGCCAGATGGTGGTGTGCGCGGGTTCATAGAAGTCCGACGGCTCGATGAGCTGGTGGACCTCGTCGATGGTCTCCACGCGGAACATGCACGCGCCGAGCACAGCCTTCTCGGCTTCCGGGTTGCGAGGCATGTTCATCGGAATGCCGCCTGCTGCCGTTCCCACGCTGGCCTCCGAAACTGCGGAGCGGGGAAGGTGCGTCGAGGAGAGCGCGGCGGTTGGTGGGGTGCCCGTAGGCTTGGGCATAGGGGTTCCTCCCCGAGGTGCATCAGGCCCTGCCAGGCCGCACTTCGGTTGGTCGCTGCTGGGTGGTCATACGAGGAGCCCTCTGCGGCCTCCGGCGTGCCATCGCCGGAGGCTCGTTCGCTGTTCGCGACGGCTCCGCTCCCGCGAGGGACCACGGACAGTACGTCCACACCTGTCCACAGTCCAGCGATTCTGTGTCAGCTCAGCGCAGAAATGCCTGCTAGGAGCTCACCCCTCAAGCGGCCAGCCCTAGCAAGGCCAGCAAGTCCGCCGTCACCACCCGATAGGCATTGCCCAGCCGGAGCACCCTGCACGGATACTGGCCCCGCTTGGCCAGCTCGTAGCCCTTGCTCCGCCCAAGACCCAACGCTCGGTTGCCCGTCTCCAGGTCAACAGCCACTGGCAGAGCCAGAAGCTCCTCCCGGCTCATGCCGGTCGTCTGCCCGGCAAGACAGCCCTCGCTCATACGCGCTCCATCCGTGACTGAGCCCTCGGCGAACGCGATGACCACGATCGGCTCCAGGCACAACATCAACGCTAGGCGAGTTAATGTGTCTACATGACACAACGCGATTCCGATCATGGGTATGACGAGGACGACGTCCCGGAGTGGGTGGACCACATCAAGATCACCGTGGCCGCCGAGGTCCGACGCAGAAGGAAGGAGTTGCGAATGAGCGCCCAGGACCTGGCCGACGCCTGCGCGGAGCTCGGCCATCCGATCCCGCGCAACGTGATCGCGAACATGGAGTCCGGCCGCCGCGCCAACCTTCCCCTGGTCGACGTCATGGTCCTGGCCAAGGCGCTGAACACGCCGCCGATCTGCCTCATCTACCCCGTGGGCTACGTCGAGGAGGTGCAGCAGCTCCCCTTCACGGACGCCACATCCACCCTGAGAGCCCTGAGCTGGTTCACCGGCGAAGGCCGCGAACTCGGGGCTGACGACGACATGCTGCGCTACTTCCGCGCCCACCACGCTGCTGAGCAGACGGTCATGACCGCACGACAAGACGAAGAGTTGGCGCGCTATCACGCCAAGACCGCTCCGAACGCCACGAGGAAGGCCCAGGCCCTACTCAATCAGGCACACGCCGCTCAAAAGGGCGAGGCAGGCAAGGAGCAACTGCGCAGGGTTCGAGCCTTCATCCGGCAAGCAGGCGCCGCACCCCCCTTGCTGTGGCCCGATCTCGCTGCCGAGGTCGACCCGCCCGGAACCGACCCCGACACCACTGAGGAGATCGATCTTTGAAGGGTTCCACCCACCGTCGCTGCTACTGCCGCGACCCCAAGACCGGCAAGCCGCTCGGCGAGAACTGCCCCAAGCGCTCCAGCCGCAAGCACGGCACGTACTCCATACGTCAGGAGCTACCGCCCCGAGAGGACGGCACCCGCCGTTCCTTCAACCGCAGCGGCTACGCGACCCTCAAGGAAGCCCAGGCCGAGCTCGACCACGTCCGCTCGCTGCTCGGCCTCGCCGACTCGGACGACGCGGACAGCGTCTCCCGCCTCGTCACGATGCTGGAGGAGGTCGTCACCGAGAAGGCTCCACTGCCCAGCGTCGAGGACACGAGGCGGCGCCTCAACGCCGGCATAGCCCTGCGCGGCAGCCTCACCGTCGGCGAGTGGCTCGACACCTGGTTCGCCGCGAAGAAGCGCCGCAAGACCACGCTCAACGGCTACGCCTCACACATCCGCGTGCACCTGAAGCCGCGCATCGGGCACATACGCCTCGACCGGCTCAACGTCGGCCACCTCGTCGAGATGTTCGACGCCATCGCCGACGAGAACGAAAATATCGCCGCCGAGAACCAGGCCCGGCACGAGCAGATCGCTCACACCAAGCCGAGCAAGCCGGGCCGCCCCGTCGCAGCCGAGCGTGAACGCCTTGCCGTTGAGCGCGCCAAGCTGGCGGAAATGAAGCCGTTCCGGAAGCTGAACGGCCCCAGCACCTGGCAGGCCATCCGCCGCACCCTGCGCGCCGCCCTGAACTCCGCGATCTCGCAGCAGCTCATCACCTTCAACCCGGCGTCCCACGTCGAGTTGGCATCCGGCAGGCGCCCCAAGCCGCTGCTGTGGACCGAGGAGCGAGTCCGGCGCTGGCGGGAGACCGGTGAGATTCCCGGCCCGGTCATGGTGTGGACGCCCGCCCAGTTCGGCCAGTACCTCGATGCCGCCGACGGCGACCGGCTCTACCCCGCCTTCCACCTCATGGGCACCCGCGGCCTCCGGCGCGGTGAGACGACGGGCCAGGAGTGGGTCGACACCGATCTCGACAGCGGGCAGATCACGCCCGCCAAGGAGATCGTGGTCGACGGCTGGGATCCGTACGAGTCCGAGCCCAAGACCGACGGCAGCGCGGACACCATCGCGCTCGACACCCTGAACGTCCTCGTCCTGCGCGAGCACAAGGCCCGGCAGGACAAAGAGCGCGCGGCATGGGGCCCGGCCTGGCAGAACAGCGGCAAGGTCTTCACCCAGGAAGACGGCTCCGCACTGCACCCCGAGACGCTCTCGGAATCCTTCCGCCGCATCCTGGCCACCACCGACCTGCCGCCCATCACCCTGCGCGATCTGCGCCACGTCGCGGCCACGCTCACGCACGGAGGCGGCGGCGACATCCACACCGTGAAGGCGACGCTGCGGCACTCCACCATCACGCTGACCTCGGACACGTACACGAGCCTGCTCCCCGAGCTGGACCAAGAGGTCGCCGAGAAAGCTGCGAACTTGATTCCCAGGGCTCGGAAGTCCTCTGATGGGGGTGCGCCTGCTACCCGTCCGCTCTTGGAGACCTCGACGAACGAAGCAGCGTCCGAACCGACCGAAGCAGACCCGAACGCTGGGTAGCAGGTCAGAGGGGAGCGCGCTCTCCGCTCTCAGGAGATCGTGTGGGACTCGGGCAAATCCTTTGCAACTTCAGCGAGAACAGGGACCTGAGCTTGTGGCCCTTGTTTGGGCAGTCTCACCGGACGCCAACGTGGTGCCCTGATGGCGTCGCCGATCCCGCGCATTGGATCTATCGTCATCGCCTTCCAGATCCGAGAACCCAGAGTGGGCGCAGCGTCACGGTGCCATGCTGGATTGTTGTGATCACACAGATACTCGATCGCTTCACGCAGATTCGAGCTGAGCTACGGGCGTCCCAGGACGGCCTCCGGCAAACGTTCGAGAATGCGCGAGAGCAGCATTGCCAAGACATGCTGTCTGGGGTGCAGCGATCGCTGAATGCGATGCAGTCAGGCTGGGAGATACCGAGATCCGTCGCAGAAGGTGTATGCGCGTGGACACATAGCGCTGCACTGTGGCGCCCCTTTCGGAAGTGGTGCTGGAGAGCCTCGTTGGCCGTGTGGATTCTCGTCCTCATCGTGATCACCGACCCTCCGTCCGAAAAATCGCCCCCTCCCCCACTGTCTTCGCCGCCTGAGCCAATGTCTCTGGAGCGGGCGGCCGAAGCTGCCTCGTGGCTGAAAGCCAAGTCGGCCTCGCTCTGGGAGCATCCTGCCGCTGGGCTCCACCTAGTGCAGAACCTGGCCGTACGGTGGATCTTCATCATCCTGATCATGTGGTGGCTATTCCGATGGCTCCCCAACGCTCGGGTCCGCCCCCTGCAGCCGCCCAGGTGGACGCACCCGCTACAGCGGAAGGTCAACTCGCTCGCATGGGCCGCAACGCTCGAGCGCAGGTTCCGAGCCACCGCAGTGCTCGCTTCTACCGCTAACCGTTGTGGAATCGCCTATCGCAGCCCGAAAAAACCGTGGGGGTCGTCACCAGCCAGCCTGGTGGAGCGGCACCTTCTATCAGCTGAACATGTCGTGCTGACCGCTTGGAAGCGCTGGCCAACGCTGAAGGAACGTGCCGTGAAGCACCGGAAGCTCGCCTTGCAAGAGCATGCCGGCCTGGTGGCGGCTGCGCTCAGGAAGGAAGCGCTTCGCCTCGATGGTCCCGAAAGCGAGGAAGCGCTGAAGCGCCTGGCAGAGATGCTGCTCACCATCGCCGAGCGCTATTCGGAAGGCCACTTGGGTGCTCTGCTGCCAGCACACGAGTTAGAGGGGCTGACAGCCGTTCGACACCGTGAGGGATGGCAGTTGACTCTGGCAGTGGGCGGCATCGTCGCCGTCACAACAGGCGCAGCGATGGCAGGCTTGCCCGACAGCGCTGCCGCCGTAGCTGGGCCCGCCCTCGCAGGATTGGTGATGTGGGGGACCAACAAGCACCGTGGTGGTCGAGAAGCTGGGGCTGCCTTCGACCTGTTCCGGCCGCGATGACACGACGAAGGTGATCGCCCAGTCTCGTCCGGAAGCCACCGAACCGTCCGCGCAAGCCGCAACCAATCCGCAGGCCGAGGACGAGTCCGCTCACGCATCGCTCACGCAAGAGCCGGAAAACGAAGCAGCGTCCGAGCCGACCGAAGTCGGCCCGGACGCTGCGTAGCAGGTCAGAGGGGGTTTCCCTCTCCCGCTCCCGGTAGACCGTGTGGGACTCGAACCCACAACCAATGGATTAAAAGTCCACTGCTCTGCCAATTGAGCTAACGGTCCTCGTCGGTGCACCCCCGAGCATAGCGGGAGGGACCCCGCCGTCCGATCGGGTATCGCCGTCGAGGGCCGTCGCGGGTCATGGATCCCGTGGTTCGGGCAGGCCCGCGCGGGCCGCCTCGCGGGCCAGGGTGCGCTCGTGCTCCGGGTTGAGGAACCAGTGTCTGGCCGACGCCCACCACCAGGTCGCCGCGAAGCCGAGGACGACGAGCACCGCGATCGGGGCGTAGTTGAAGGTCTCCCAGGTGACCGGCGAGACCTGCGGCAGCATGAACAGGACGGTGATCACGGCGACCCAGCCCACCGCGACGATGCCGACCGGGCGTGAGAAGCGGCCCAGGTGCCAGGGCCCGCGCTCGAACGCGTCGCCCTTGCGCAGCCGCAGCAGGGTCGGCACGACGTAGGCGATGTAGAGCCCGATGACGGCGATCGAGGTCACCGCCGCGTACGCCGTCACGTTGATCAGGTACGGCAGCCCGAGCACCAGCGCGCCGAGCGCGGCGAGCCAGACCGCGGCGACGGGGGTGCGGGTGCGCGGGCTCACCGTGTGCCAGAGGTGCGAGAAGGGCAGCGCGCCGTCCCGCGAGAAGGCGTAGATCATGCGGGAGTTGGCGGTCACGGAGGCCATGCCGCAGAAGAGCTGAGCGCCGATCACGACGAGCAGGAGCAGCTTGCCCGCGCTCGCGCCGAGCGCGTCGAGCAGGATCTGCGCGGGCGGCGCGCCCGTCGGGGACTCGCGCGCGCCGTCGTACGACTGGATGGCGAAGGTGAAGCCGAGGAGGAGGACGAAGCCCGCGATCCAGGAGGTCCAGATGGAGCGGACGATCCCCTTGGGACCGGCGGTCGACGCGTCGTGCGTCTCCTCGGTCATGTGGGCGGAGGCGTCGTACCCGGTGAAGGTGTACTGCGCCATGAGCAGCCCGATGAGCACGACGTACAGGCCGCTGCCCCAGCCGGTGTTGTTCACGAACTCGGTGAACACGAAGGACGCCGACTGGTGCCGGTCCGGCGAGAACGCGAGCGCGCCCACGATGACGGCGACCCCGGCCACGTGCCACCAGACGCTGATGCTGTTGAGCAGCCCCACGATGCGTACGCCGAAGGTGTTGAGCAGTCCGTGCAGCACGAGGATCGCCGCGAAGAGCAGGATCGTGCGCCCCTCGGTGACGGTGAAGTCGAACTGGAGATTGAGGTAGGCGCCCAGGAAGGACGCGGCGCCGAAGTCGATCCCCGCGGTCACGGCGACCTGCCCGAGCACGTTGAACCATCCGGTGAACCACGCCCACGCGGCCGCGGAGCGCGCGGGCGCGAGCCGGTGCGCCCAGAAGTAGAGCCCGGCGGACGTCGGATAGGCGGAACAGATCTCCGCCATCGCGAGCCCCACGAACAGCGTCATCAGTCCGACCCCGACCCACCCCCAGGTGATCAGGGCGGGGCCGCCGGTGTTCATGCCGAACAGATACATCGTGAGGCACCCGGAGAGCACCGAGATGATCGTGAACGAGACGGCGTAGTTGGAGAACGCGGACATCCGCCGCGCCAGAACCTGGGTGTAGCCGAGCTGGGCCAGGCGTTCCTCGTCCGAACCCGCCTCGGGCGGCGGCGAGTTGGGCCCTCCACGCGATTCTTTTGTCATGCCCCCAGCGATTCCCTCGCAGGGGGCATGACATGCGCCACCGCTGGCCGGAAAATACCCTCACCGGCAGGTCGTGGGCCCTCACCCCGAGGGCCGCCCCACGGGCTAGAAGACGCCCTTGTAGATGCCCCACCCTGAGGCGATCTTCGTCCGCCCGGTGAACGAGCCGTTCCCCTTGCCGTCGTTGCGGTAGAGGTTCCCCGTCTTGTCGCGCACGACCAGGTCGGCCTTGCCGTCACCGGTGATGTCCCCGGCCCCGACGATCGTGTCGTACGACGCGCCCCAGCCGGTGAAGACCGTGGCCCGGTCCTTCAGGGTGCCGTCCCCCTTGCCGTCGTACCGGTACAACGTCCCGTTCCTGTGCCGGGCGAGCACGTCCCCGATCCCGTCACCGTTCAGGTCACCGGCCCCCACGACATGCGTGTACGACGTCCAGGCCGACCGGATCTTCTTCCCCGCGGCGAGCGTTCCGTCGCTCTTGGCCGCGAAGACGTAGAGGTCACCGGTCGCCTTCTTGCGCGCGACGAGATCGGCGCGGCCGTCCCGGGTCAGGTCACCGGGCGAGGTGAGGACGTCGTACGCGTTCCAGCCCGTGCCGAGCTTGACGTACGGGGTCGACGGGGTCAGCGGCTGCCCGCACTTCGGCCGGTAGCCGCGCAGGGAACCGTCGGTCATCCGGACCAGGACGTCGTTGCAGCGGTCCTTGTCCAGGTCGCCGAAGGGCACCGCGAGTGCCTTCGTGGACCAGCCGCTCGCCGACACCTTCCCCGAGAACCCGCCCTTGCCGTCGCCCTGCTGGAAGGTCAGTCCGCCCGAGGAGTTGAGGGTGAGCAGGTCGCCCCTGCCATCGGGTTCGGCGCCCGCGCCCACGTGGTCGCGGCGCACGGCGCCCGCGCCGGTCAGCGCGACCGTGCCGCGCGTCTCCAGCGGTGCGCCCGCCCCGTCCTGGGGCCGCACGGACAGCGACCAGTCGTAGGCACCGTTGGGCAGGAACGCGTCACCCGTCGCCCCGGGGACGGTCCCGTGCCACCCCACGGTCAGCGCGCCGCGCGTGACACCGCCCTCGTCCGTCGCCACGACCTTCCCGGTGTTCCTGGCGCGGACGGTCAGCCGCCAGCCCGCGGCGGGCTTGGACAGGAGCAGCCGGGTGACCGTGCCCGGCACGGCGTCCCGCCCGGACGCACGGACCGACGCGGCGTTCTCGGCCGGCGCCATCGGCGTGAGCGGCTGCGCGGGCTCGCCGGACGACACGAGGTGCACACGCTCCCGCGCGTCGACGTAGGCGACGGTGGAGCCGGACTTGTCGACGGTCCAGCGCACCTGACGCTGCGAGACCCCCGTGTCGGGCAGGTCACCGATCTCCCGGGTGGCCGCCGTGCCGCCCGAGACCGTGGTCAGCACCAGCTTCCCGGCCTTCTTGTCGTGCGTGACCACGTACCCGTCGCCGAGCAGGGCCTCCCCCGCGGGGACGGGAACCGCCTTCTTCTCCGTACGGTCGTACACCCCCGCCGGTCCCTCTTCGCCGCAGCTCCAGTACAGCCAACGCCCCAGCGCCTGAAGGTCGGTGGGCGCGCAGTCGGCTCCGGTGGCGACCTCGTCCACCGTCTTCTTCGCCGTCAGGTCGTAGCCGGTGACCGTGCCCCGCGCGGTGCCCGGCGTCCACAGCACGCTCCCCCACAGGGCCGCGGCTCCCGGGGCCCTGGTCAGCGTCGGGGACGCGTAGTCGTCGAGGCGGTAGACGTCCTGCTCGTCGTCCGTCGTGTGGATCACGTACGCGCCGGAGACGTCGGTGAGGACGCCGCCCGCCGCGACGGACTTCTCGAAGAAGGACGCGCCCGGCCCGTTCACCCGGAGCCGGTCCTTGTCCTGATCGTGCTCCAGCCAGGCGATGCGGCCGTCGGTGGTGCCGTGGAGCTGTGCGCAGCCGATCTCCCGCGCCGCGCAGGAACCGCCGATGAACTGACCAGACCCGGGGGTGAACGAGGCGCGCTCGCCGAAGCGCGGGGCGTCGGCCGGTGCCGTGACGTCGACCGTGCGGACGTAGTCGTCGCGGCGGCCGCTCGACGTGTCGGTGACCAGCAGCCTGCCCTGGGAGAGCGCGATGCCGCGGATCTCGGACTTCGGCCGGGGCAGCGGCTTGACCACGGTGACGGCGGGCTTGCCCGCCCCGTCGGCGGTGATGCGCTGGACGGCCTGCTGCCCGCCGGACGGGCCGATGACGACGGCCGTACCGCCGGGGCCCACGGAGATGGCGGGCCGCTTCATCTTCCCCACCAGCGTCACCGGGTCGCCGCCCGCGATCGGCGCGGCCTTCACCGTGCCCGCCGCGCTGCCGGTGCGCGGGCGGTAGACCAGCCAGTCGCCGACCACCGCGAGGGCGTCGCCCGGCTGGGAGGCCGCGCTTTCGAGGGAGACGGTCACGGGAGCGGCCGACAGGTCCGAGCGGTCGAGGACGAGGACCTGGGGCGAGGACCTGCTGTACACCGCGACGCGGCCGGGTGAGAGGGAGGCGAGCATGTGCCCGGACGGCAGGGCGGCGGACCAGCCCTTGACCTGTCCGGTCCGCATGTCCGCCTCGACGACCCGGTTGGTCCCCGCCACCTTGCCGAGGAAGAACAGGGACGAGGCGTCACCGCCGAGCGGCTGGCCGACCACCCCGTCCTCGGGCAGCCCGCGCACCGTCACGTCGCGCGTCGAGCCGTCCGCCTCCGGGGAGAGCAGGTGCAGCGTGTCGGGCTCGGGCCGCGGGTCGTCGGCCGTCTTGGTGTGCGTGATGACCGTGGAGCCGTACGTCGCCACGGAGATCTGACCTTCGGGGACGCGCAGCGTGCGGGTCCCCCGGTCCACCGCGTCCCACAGCTCGACGTCCCTGCCGTCGCCGGACCGCCTGGTCAGCAGGTCGCTCCCGGTGGGGGCCACCCCGAACGCCGCCACGTCCGCGGGCACGGGGAACGTCTGCCCGTCCGCGTACCGCGTCCAGACCAGGCCGTCGAAGCCCTCCATGCGGTGGAAGACGCCCTCGGCGCCCGCCCCGTCCGCGCCCCTCAGCTGCTCGGGGGAGAACAGCGATGCCGCGAGGTCCGTGGTCCGCTCGGTCGCGGGGACCACCGCTTCGGACACCGCGGGTGCGGCGGACGCCGGTGACACCAGTGGGCCGGTCCCCGCCACGACGGCGGCGGACACGGCCACGGAGATACCAAGGCGTCTCGCTCGACGGAGACGTGCAAGGGCATGACGAGCCACGGAATTCCCTCCCCAGGGTGTGGGAGGAATCAGCAGCAGACGGCGATCGGACCCCCCGGCCGTCGCGTCCCTCCCCACAGTGCGCCGATCTTATCGTCGGCGCCGGAAACGCCGGTGGCCCCCACCCGAATCGGATGGGGGCCACCGGCTCATGCCTCAGTGCTGTCAGCCGTTGCGCTTCCAGCGCGGCTTGTCGTCACGGCGACCGAAGGAACCCGTGCCCGTACCCGTGCCCGAACCGGAGCGGTCGTCGCGGCGGTTGTAGGACGGACGGTCGTGGCCGCCGGAGCGGAAGCCGCCGGAGGGGCGGTCGTCGCGGCGGTCGCGGTTGAACGGACGGTCGCTGCCACGGTGGCCGCCGGACGGGCGGTCGTCACGGCGGAAGCCGCCGCCGCGGTTGTCGTCACGACGGTCACGGTTGAAGCCACCGCCACGGTTGTCGTCACGACGCTCGAAAGAACGGCCAC
>NZ_JBIUYI010000006.1:480717-666779 GCF_044744425.1 Streptomyces sp. NPDC087300 | reverse complement strand
CACCGCCACGGTTGTCATCGCGACGCTCGAACGAACGGCCACCACCGCCGCGGTTGTCGTCACGACGGTCACGGTTGAAGCCGCCACCACGGTTGTCGTCACGACGCTCGAAAGAACGGCCACCGCCACGGTTGTCATCGCGACGCTCGAACGAACGGCCACCACCGCCGCGGTTGTCGTCACGACGGTCACGGTTGAAGCCGCCACCACGGTTGTCATCGCGGCGCTCGAAGGAACGACCGCCACCACGGTTGTCGTCACGGCGCTCGAACGAACGGCCACCACGGTCGTCGCGGTTGAAGCCGCCACGGTCGCCGCGACGGTCCCGCTCGTAGTTGCCGCGCTCGTCACGCTGCGGACGGCGGTCGTACGAGGAGGAACGCTCCTCGCGGACCGGACGCTCGGCGGCGGGCTGCTCGGGGACCGAGGCCTCCGCGGCCTCGACGACCGCCTCGGCGGCGGCGGTGGCCTCGGCGACCGCGGCCTCCGGGTCGTCACCGCGCTCACGGGCGGCACGCGCGGTGAGGCGGTCGGCCTCCTCGCGCAGCTCGGCGGCGCGGCGCTGCGCGCGCTCCAGCTCCTTGGTGAGGTCCTTGACCTCACGCTCGGCCTGGGTCGCGGCGTTGCCCGCGGAGTCGGCCTGCACCTCGGTCATCGAACGGGCGCCGGTGATGTCGGCGACCTCCGGGTCGAAGGAGCCGCCGCCGTTGATGATGTGGCGCGAGGCGTCGACGCCCGCGTCCTCCATCAGACGGAAGATCTGACGGCGCTGGTGCGGCAGCGACAGGGACACGACCGTGCCGGAGCGGCCCGCGCGAGCGGTACGGCCGGAGCGGTGCAGGTAGTCCTTGTGGTCGCCGGCCGGGTCCACGTTCAGGACCAGGTCGATGCCGTCGACGTGGATGCCGCGGGCGGCGACGTCGGTGGCGACGAGCGCGTTGACGTAGCCGTCCTTGAAGTCCGCGAGGGTGCGGGTACGCGCGCCCTGCGTCATGCCGCCGTGCAGCGCGTCGGCCTTCACACCGGAGTCGCGGAGCTGCTCGGCGATGCGGTCGGCGCCCAGCTGGGTGCGGACGAAGATGATGGTGCGGCCCTTGCGCGCGGCGATGGCGGCCGTGACGGGCGCCTTGTCGCGGGGCTTCACGATCAGGATGTGGTGCGTCATGGTCGTGACGTTGCCCTGGGCGCTGTCGACCTCGTGCGTCACCGGGTTGGTCAGGTAGCGCTTGACCAGCGTGGAGATCTCGTTCTCCATCGTGGCCGAGAACAGCATGCGCTGGCCGCCGGCCGGGACCTGGTCGAGCAGCTCGGTGACCTCGGGCAGGAAGCCCAGGTCGGACATCTGGTCGGCCTCGTCGAGGACGGCGACCTCGACGTTCTCCAGGGAGCAGGCGCCGCGGTTGATGATGTCGCGCAGGCGGCCCGGGGTGGCGACGAGGACGTCGACACCGCGCTCCAGGGCGTAGATCTGGTTGCCCATGGACGTACCGCCGCAGACGACCTTCATCTTGAGGCCGAGGACGTCGCCGTAGGGCTGGAGGGCGTCGGCGACCTGCATCGCCAGCTCGCGGGTCGGGGTCAGGATGACCGCGCGGGGCTTCTTCTTCTCGGTGTGGCCGTCGGCGAGGCGCGCCAGGGTCGGCAGACCGAAGGAGAGGGTCTTGCCGGAGCCGGTGCGGCCGCGGCCGAGGATGTCCTTGCCGGCCAGGGCGTCCGGGATGGTCGCGGCCTGGATCGGGAAGGGGGTGTGCACGCCGTTGCGCGCGAGCTTGCGGACGACTCCGTCGGGCAGGCCGAGCTCACCGAAGGTGATCTCGGGCTCGGCGTCGGCGTCGGCGTCGCCGGACTCGGCGTCGGCGTCGGTGGTGACCTCGGTGACGTCCTCGGCCTCGACGGACTCGTTGGCCTCGACGGACTCGACGATCTCGACGGCTTCGGCGACGGCCTCTACGGCGTCGCTCTCGACGATCTCGACGGCCTCGACCGACTCGTTCTCGGGCAGGACGGCGTGGTCAGAACTGAAAATGGACATGCGAAATGCGAAACCTTCCGGAGTCTCGGCACGCGCCCGTCAACTCCGTGATTTCGCAATGGACCGCCTCTATGCGGTCAGCCACGGCAAGGGAGAGTACGCGCCACGCGGCGCTCTTCTGTGTCGGCGCCGGGCAAATGGGATCAAACGATCTACCACCATACGCACCCCCCACCCCATATGGCAAACCGCCCTCCACGAAACCCTTCCCACCTGCGAAGACGCCCGCGACGGGGGCGGCGCCCCAGCTACCGGGGCCCCACCTGAGGCGACGGCTCGCGCCCCGCGATCTCCTCGTCGCGCCGTTGCAGCTGCGCGTCCTGCCCCGACCCCTCGTGCGCCGACGACGACGGCTCCGGAGTGGTCGGATCCGGCGTCGGGGTCGGCGTCGGCTTGGGCGGGTCCGGTGTCGGGGTGTCCCGGGTCGGCGTCGGCTTCGGCTTGGCCGGCACCGGCTTGTCGGGCTTGCCGCCCGGCTTCGACGGCTTCGCGGAGGACGCGCCGTCGGCTGACTCGGACGGCTTCGCGCCCCCGGACGTGGACGCGCCCGCGCTCGGCGACGCGTCGCCGTGCTTGCCCTTGCCCTTGCCCTTCCGCTTGCCGCCGCCCTGCCCCCGGTCGCCGCCCGGGTCGAGGTCGCCGCCCTGGATCAGCGGGCCGCCGTCGGGTGCCGCGGCCCCGCCCCGGTGCCCCGCGGAACGCCCGGGTCCCGGCGCCTTCCCGTCGTCACTGACGCTCATGCAGCCCGCGGTCGCCACGACGGCCACCGCGACGGCGGCCCAACGGGCGGAAACGTACAACTGGCGCACGGCCGAGCACCTCCGAGGCGCTGAGAATCGGGACGCCCTGCCCAACTCCCGCGGCCCGCAAGAGGACACGGAGCGCCACCCGCCCCCGGGCGCACACCCGCACCCGAGCACGGACCCCGCTCACCCGTACCCGAACAGCGACCGCCCGGCTCACCTCACCCGTAGCCCAGCGCGTGCAGCCGCTCGTCGTCGATCCCGAAGTGGTGCGCCACCTCGTGCACCACCGTGATCTCCGTCTCGGCGACCACGTCGTCGCGCGACGCGCACATCCGCAGCGTCGGCCCCCGGTAGACGGTGATCCGGTCCGGCAGGACCCCCGCGTACCACTCGCCCCGGTCGGTCAGCGGCGTCCCTTCGTAGAGCCCGAGCAGTTCGGGATCGTCCGACGGTGGCTCGTCCTCGACGAAGACCGCCACGTTGTCCATCAGCCGGGTCAGCTCCGGCGGGATCCGGTCGAGCGCCTCGGCGACCAGTTCCTCGAACTCCTCACGCGTCATCTCCAGCACACCCCCATTGTCAGCCACGCCGCCCGTCCCGTCCCGGCATACCCGCCCCCGCAATTGGGCATACGGGACCAATGGCCCGCGACGTCACGGTCGTTCTCCAGGGCGTACGCAGGGTGGGCGGCGCCCTCGTAGGCCACTACCGAGCTCGCCGCGCCCATCCCGTGGGCGAACTGGTCAGTCCCCCGCACCCCTACGCCCGCGCGTTCGGCCTGGTCGCGGTCGTGCTGCTCGGCGCCTGGCTCGGCCTGCTCATCGTCGGCAGCGTGCGCGCGCCGGTCGGCCCGATGGACACCCGGATGACGCTGCGGCCCTCCGTGTCCGGCGGCACGAAGATCAACGTCTCGCCGCTCGGCGCCCTGGAACTCCGCTCGCACGTCGCCCCCATCCGCCTCGACGTGGACGTGGACCGCCTCGACCCGGTGCGCTCCCAGGCCCTGGTGGACCACCCCGAGCGGCTCGCCGGGCTCCAGGAGGAGGTGGCGCGCGACGTCGGCCACGGCACGCTCGACCTGGCCGTGCGCTCCTGCGTCGCCGTCGTGTCCGGCGCCACCGCGCTCGGCCTCGCCGTCTACCGCCGCCCGCGCCGCGCACTGGCGGCCGGCGGCCTGGCGCTCGCCCTGCTGGCGGCGTCGGGCACGGCCGCGTACGCCACCTGGAACCCGAAGTCCGTCCTGGAGCCGAAGTTCTCTGGGCTGCTCAGCAGCGCCCCCTCGGTCGTCGGCAACGCGCGCAGCATCGTCAGCGAATTCGACGTCTACCAGCAGGAGTTGGCCCGCCTGGTCACCAACGTCACCAAGCTCTACGACGTGACGTCCACGCTCCCGGCCTACCAGCCCGACCCCACCACCATGCGGGTCCTGCACGTCTCCGACATCCACCTCAACCCGGCGAGCTGGAAGATCATCGACTCGCTCGTCGAGCAGTACGACATCGACGTCATCGTCGACTCCGGCGACACCATGGACCACGGCTCGGCCACCGAGAACGCCTTCCTCGACCCGATCGCGGACCTCGGCGCGCCCTACGTGTGGGTGCGCGGCAACCACGACTCGCACACCACCCAGCGCTACCTGGAGCGCTTCAAGAACGTCCACGTCCTCGACGACGGCAGGGCGGAGACCGTCGCGGGCCTGCGCATCGCGGGCATCGGCGACCCGCAGTACACCCCCGACCGCTCGGTGAAGGCGGAGGGCGACGCGGTCGAGCACCTGGCGGGCATCCGCCTGGCATCGGCCCTGCGCGCCGAACGCGCGGCGGGCACCCCCGTAGACGTGGCCGTCGCGCACAACCCGACGGCGGCGCGCGAGACGGACGGCGAGGTGCCGCTCGTCCTCGCGGGCCACATCCACCACCAGGAGATGGAGGTCATGGAGGAGGGCACGCGGCTGCGCATCGAGGGCTCGACGGGCGGCAGCGGGCTGCGCGCGGTCGAGGACAAGTACCCCGACCCGGTCCAGGCCTCGGTCCTCTACCTGGACCGTACGACCAAGCGGCTGCAGGCCTGGGACGAGATCGAACTGGGCGGCCTCGGCCTCACGAAGGCGGAGGTCAGCCGCCATCTCCCCAAGGAGAACCGCCCCGGCGCGACCCCTTCCCCGACGCCCTCCGACCCGTCCGCGACCCGGCCTCAGGACGGGCGTTCCCCGGCCCCCCGATAAGTGTTTTGGCGATACCTCCCCGCATCCCATATGCTTCTCACGTCCCCGACGCGCTGCAAGGCGCACACGGCGGGCCTCTTAGCCCTCATCGTCTAGTGGCCCAGGACGCCGCCCTTTCAAGGCGGTAGCACGGGTTCGAATCCCGTTGGGGGCACGCAACACCTTGTGCGAGACTAGTGCTCGCACAACGCTTGGTCCTGTGGAGCAGTTTGGAGTGCTCGCCACCCTGTCAAGGTGGAGGCCGCGGGTTCAAATCCCGTCAGGACCGCTTGCGATTCCTCGCGGATCGCGTGGCTGGGTAGCTCAGTTGGTACGAGCGATCGCCTGAAAAGCGATAGGTCGCCGGTTCGATCCCGGCCCCAGCCACCTCTTCCAGAAGCCCTGTCGTTCCCGACGGGGCTTCTGCCGTATCCCCCCTCCCCCGCACCGCCCAGCGGACGTCCCCGCACCGTGGCCTGCGCCCCGCCCCCCCCTCGGCGACGGGGGCTGCGAGCGCTCCTGAGGGGACGCGGCGGTACGTCTGCCCGGAGCACTGGTGGCCACGAGCCGAGGTGCATAGGTGTGGCCGCTCACCGGGATAGCGAGGACGGACATACCGCCGCGGCCCCGCCCCACGACGAAGCCCAAGGCGCCCCGCTACCCCGCAGGCGCCACCGCATGGGCAGCCACATGGGCCCCCGCAGACTCCCGCCCACCCGGATGCCGATGCCGCCACACCCAGAACACCGCGCTCGACAGCAGCGCCCACCCCGCAAGCACCAGAAACGGGAACACATGCTGGTGCCCGCCGAAGTACACCGCCGTGTGCTGCGCGTTCACCGACGCCCCCGGCGGCAACCACCGCCCGATGTGCCCCAGCACCGACGGCAGCAGCGGCCACGAAACCGCCCCGCCCGACGACGGATTCCCGAGCAGCACCATCAGCCCCCACGTCGGGATCATCGCCCAGCGCCCGAACAGCGTGTTGAACATCGTGAAGACCATCCCCGACGTGAACATCGTCAGCGCCAGGATCAGCCACGACTCCACGAACGGCAGGTCCACCGCGCCCAGCCACCAGTCCACGACCGCCGCGATGACGAACGCGCCGAGCAGCGCGTACAGCGCCGTGAACCCGATGCGCTCCGCGGGATTGAGCCCGCGCGCGTGCACGCTCAGCTGGATCGCCCCGACGAAGCCGATGATCACGGCGGCGAGCGAGATGTAGAAGATGGCGAGCCCGCGCGGATCGCCCTCCTGGAGCGGTTTGACGTCCTTCACCGTCACCGGCACCCCGACCTCCGCCCCCACCTTCGGCGCGGTCTCCGCGAGCACCTGGGCGACCGAGGCACCGGACGCCCCGGACACGTCGAAGGTGACCTTGTCCCCGGGCCCCGCGCCGACGATGGCGAAGACCGCCTGCTCGTCCACGCCCCGCCGCGCGGCGGCCATGCTGTCGTACCCGCGCACCTCAAGGGAGGCGTTCAGCGCCTTCTCCATGCCGCCGAGGAACGCCTTGCCGCGCGCCGTGTCCTGCGCGCCGACCACGGCCGTGGGGATGCGGTGCGGGGTCGGGTTCGCCATGGAGTACGTGTACGAACCGGCGAAGAGCCCCGCCGCGGCCGCCAGGATGAACACCAGGACGGTCGCGGGAAGGAACGGCGACCGCTTGAAGGCGGCCCACCGCTCACCTTTCGTAGGAACCCGCCCATGTGCACCGTGATCAGACATACGACCACGCTAAATCACCTAAAAGGGACGTACCTCTGCAGGGGCTCTACCTCTGCTCGGCCTCCACCACATCCCGCTCCTGACCACGCTCCGGCTCACGCACCCGCCCACGCCGCCAGGACCGCACCCCGAGCACCGCCCCCACCAGGACCACGACCCCGATCAGGAGCACGGAGTCCGGCACGGCACGGCCCACGCCGCCCGCCCACTGCTCGACCGCGAACGAGTCGTCCACGTCGAGCAGTCCGGGCAGCGCGGTCGTCCCGTCGTACGCGAGGAAGAGCGCGCCGAGCCCGATGAAGAAGAGTCCGGAGAGCAGCGAGGTGGTGTGCAGCTCGAACCGGCCGAGGGTGAACGTCCGTCCGCGCAGCCACCGCCGCCGCCCCAGGTCGAACCGCTCCCAGAGCAGCGCGAGCAGGAAGAGCGGCACGGCCATGCCGAGGGCGTAGACGGCGAGGAGCAGGCCGCCGTAGACGGGGCTGCCGCTCACCGCGGCGACCGTCAGGACGCTGCCGAGGATCGGGCCCGCGCAGAATCCGGCGAGCCCGTACACCGCGCCGAGTGCGTACACCGAGAACGCGGTGGTCGGCCTGATCCGGCCGGACAGCTCGGCCATCTTGCGCGAGGCGAAGCCCATGCCGAGGATCTGGAGCACCCCGAGCCCGATGATCAGCCAGCCGGCGACGAGCACCAGCTGGTCGCGGTGGCCGAAGAAGAACCGGCCCGCGTACGACCCGGCGGCGCCCAGCGGCACCAGGGTCGTGGCGAGTCCTGCGTAGAAGATGCCGGTGCGCGCGACCAGGCGGGTCTTGGAGTCGATCGAGTAGGCGAAGAAGGCCGGCAGCAGCAGGGCGCTGCACGGGCTGACCAGGGCGAGCAGGCCGCCGAGGAAGGCGGCGAAGTATCCGACGTCGGCGGTCACTTGGCGCCCGCCCCGCCCCGGCCCTTCGCGCTCTTGGCCGCCGCCTCGATCGCCTGGTGGAAGACCTGGTCGGGCTGTGCGCCCGAGACGGGCCGCCCGTTGATCACGAAGGACGGCGTCGAGGTGGCGCCGAGGCCGTACGCCTCCTCCTGGTCCTTCTTCACCGCGGCCTTGGCCGCGTCGCTGTCCGCGTCGGTGGCGAAGCGGCCGACGTCCTTGACCCCGGCCTCCTTCGCGAGCTCCTTGAGGCGGTCGGCGCCGAAGCCCTTCTCCTTGGACCCGTCGGCGTACGCGGCCTCGTGGAACTGCCAGAAGCGGCCCTGCTTCCCCGCCGCCCACGCGCCGCGCGCGGCCCGCTCGGAGTCCTCACCGAAGATCGGGAAGTTGCGCCACTCGATGCGCAGGGTGCCCTCGTCGACGTACTTCTTCACGAGGCCCGGCTCGGTGTCGCGGGCGAACTTGCCGCAGAAGCCGCACTTGAAGTCGGCGTACTCGACCATCACGACGGGCGCGTCGGCGCGGCCCTGCGCGAGCGGGTCCTTGGCGTCGCGCCGGGCGAGCTTCTCCAGCTCGGGGTAGACGCCGGCCTCCGGCTCCGCGGAGACGTCGGCTGCCGCCTCTTCCTTCACGGTCTTGTGGGAGTCGTCGGGCCTGGTCGCGGTGTAGGAGGCGACGCCGAGCAGCACGGCGGCGACGGCGACACCCGCGCCGATGGCGATGTTGCGGCTCTTCTTGTTGTCGTTCTCGGGCATCAGAGCGATCTCTCTTGTCCTGTTGTACGTCGATGAAGGGGCCCCTGAGACAGGGGCCTCCTACACGCGCAGGATCGAGAGGTCGAGCGGGGAGGGCGGGGTGAGCGCGGGCGGCGCGCGGCCGGGTGCCATCGAGAGCACGGCCTGGTCGACGCCCCACGCGCCGGACGCGGCATGCGCGTCGTACAGCGCGGGGAGCAGTTCGTAGGAGGCGCCGGAGCGGGCCGGGGTGCCCGGCACGTGGTCAGCGTCCTGGCCGCCGCCCTTGCCGCAGCCGGGCACGCCGGCTCCGTCGGGCTCCTGGGCGCGGGGCGCGTCGGCCGCCGGCACGGGCGCCGCGGACACGACGAGCTCCGCGGCCCGCAGGGGTCCGCTCGCCCCCGTCGCCCCCGCCGAGGCCGTCGCGGGCCCGGCGCAGAACACCCCGAGCACGACGAGCAGCACGCCCACCAGCGGGCACCACGTCGTACGGGCACGGGACAACATGCCCGGAATCGTACGTGCAAGGGCACCCCGCCGGAGAAATCGGTTCGCCACCGCCGAGTCGCGGGTGAGATCCTGGGACCCGTATGTCTACGCAGCCCGCCCTCGCCCTCGACACCCTCGCCCCCCGTCTGTCCGAGCTCTCGCTGCGCGACGAGCACCGGATCGGCCGGCGGCTGGAGGGTGCGCGCCGGATCCGTAAGCCCGAGGCCCGTGCCGCGGTCCTCGCCGAGATCGCCGAGGACGTGGAGAAGGCCGCGGCCAGGATGGCCGAGCGCGGCTCCCGCGTGCCCGCGATCACGTACCCCGAGCAGCTCCCCGTCAGCCAGAAGAAGGACGAGATCGCGGAGGCGATCCGCGACCACCAGGTCGTGATCGTCGCGGGCGAGACCGGCTCCGGCAAGACCACGCAGATCCCCAAGATCTGTCTGGAGCTCGGCCGTGGCGTGCGCGGCATGATCGGCCACACCCAGCCGCGCCGCATCGCGGCCCGCACGGTGGCCGAGCGCGTGGCCGAGGAGATGAACACGCCGCTCGGCGAGGCCGTCGGCTGGAAGGTCCGCTTCACCGACCAGGTGAACCAGGACGGCACGTTCATCAAGCTGATGACGGACGGCATCCTGCTCGCCGAGATCCAGACCGACCGCGAGCTGCGCGCGTACGACACGATCATCATCGACGAGGCCCACGAGCGCTCGCTCAACATCGACTTCCTGCTCGGCTACCTCGCTCAGCTACTGCCCAAGCGCCCGGACCTGAAGGTCGTCATCACCTCGGCGACCATCGACCCCGAGCGGTTCTCGCGGCACTTCGGGGAGGCGCCGATCGTCGAGGTCAGCGGCCGTACGTACCCGGTGGAGGTGCGCTACCGCCCGCTCCTCGAAGAGGACTCCGAGGACTCCGACCGCGACCAGATCACCGCGATCACCGACGCCGTCGAGGAGCTCCAGGCCGAGGGCAAGGGCGACATCCTCGTCTTCCTCTCCGGAGAGCGCGAGATCCGGGACACGGCGGACGCGCTGAACAAGAGGAACTTCCGGTTCACGGAGGTACTGCCGCTCTACGCCCGGCTCTCGCACGCCGAGCAGCACCGCGTCTTCCAGCAGCACACGGGCAGACGCATCGTGCTCGCCACGAACGTCGCGGAGACCTCCCTGACGGTCCCCGGCATCAAGTACGTGATCGACCCGGGCACGGCCCGCATCTCCCGCTACAGCCACCGCACCAAGGTGCAGCGCCTGCCCATCGAGGCGATCAGCCAGGCCAGCGCCAACCAGCGCAAGGGCCGCTGCGGCCGTACGTCGGACGGCATCTGCATCCGGCTCTACAGCGAGGACGACTTCGTCTCGCGCCCCGAGTTCACGGACGCGGAGATCCTCCGTACGAACCTGGCGTCCGTCATCCTCCAGATGACCGCGGCCGGGCTCGGCGAGATCGAGAAGTTCCCCTTCATCGACCCGCCGGACCACCGCAACATCCGCGACGGCGTCCAACTCCTCCAGGAACTGGGCGCGTTGGACCCCGCCCAGAAGGACCCGAAGAAGCGCCTGACCCAGCAGGGCCGCAAGCTCAGCCAGCTCCCCGTCGACCCGCGCCTGGCCCGCATGGTCCTGGAGGCCGACAAGAACGGCTGTGTGCGCGAGGTCATGGTGATCGCCGCCGCGCTCTCCATCCAGGACCCGCGCGAGCGCCCCGCCGAGAAGCAGGCGCAGGCCGACCAGCAGCACGCCCGCTTCAAGGACGAGACGAGCGACTTCCTCGCCTTCCTGAACCTGTGGCGGTACGTGCGCGAGCAGCAGAAGGAGCGCGGCTCGTCGTCCTTCCGCCGGATGTGCAAGGCGGAGTACCTGAACTTCCTGCGCATCCGCGAGTGGCAGGACATCTACACGCAGCTGCGTACGGTCGCCAAGCAGATGGGCATCCATCTGAACGAGGACGACGCCCCCGAGCAGCACGTCCACATCTCGCTCCTCGCCGGTCTGCTCTCCCACATCGGGATGAAGGACGTGAAGGAGTCCAAGGACAGCAAGGACAAGGACCCCAAGCAGCGCGGCGGCGGGCGCGGCGAGTACATCGGCGCGCGCAACGCCAAGTTCGCGGTCTTCCCCGGCTCGGCGCTCTTCAAGAAGCCCCCGCGGTTCATCATGTCCGCGGAGCTGGTGGAGACCTCGCGCCTGTGGGCGCGGGTCAACGCGCGCATCGAGCCCGAGTGGGTCGAGCCGCTCGCCCAGCACCTGCTCAAGCGCACGTACAGCGAGCCGCACTGGGAGAAGGACCAGGCCGCGGTGATGGCGATCGAGAAGGTCACGCTGTACGGCGTCCCGATCGTCACCGACCGCAAGGTCAACTACGGCCGCATCGACCCCGAGGTCTCCCGCGACCTGTTCATCCGGAACGCGCTGGTCGAGGGCGACTGGCGCACCCACCACAAGTTCTTCGCCGCCAACCGCAAGCTCCTCACCGAGGTCGAGGAGCTGGAGCACCGGGCGCGGCGCCGCGACATCCTCGTGGACGACGAGACGCTCTTCGACTTCTACGACCAGCGGGTGCCCGCCGACGTCGTCTCCGGCGCCCACTTCGACTCCTGGTGGAAGAAGAAGCAGCGGGACGAGCCCGAACTGCTCGACTTCGAGCGGTCGATGCTGATCAACGAGAAGGCGGGGGACGTCTCCAAGGACGACTACCCCGACTCGTGGCGGCAGGGGCAGCTCAAGTTCAAGGTGACGTACCAGTTCGAGCCGGGCGCGGACGCGGACGGCGTCACCGTCCACATCCCGCTCCAGGTCCTGAACCAGGTCACGGACGAGGGCTTCGACTGGCAGATCCCCGGGCTGCGCGAGCAGGTCGTGATCGAGCTGATCCGCTCGCTGCCCAAGCCGATCCGCCGCCACTACGTCCCCGCGCCGAACTACGCGACGGCGTTCCTGGAGCGGGCCGTGCCCCGCCAGGAGCCGCTGCACGTCACGCTGGCGCACGAGTTGCAGCGGATGGTCGGGGTGCCGGTCACGCCGGACGACTTCGATCTGACGCGCGTGCCCGAGCACTTGAAGATCACCTTCCGGATCACCGACGAGCGCCGCAGGAAGCTCGCCGAGGACAAGGACCTGGAGGCCCTCAAGCTCAAGCTGAAGCCCAAGGCCCGCCAGGCGATCTCGCAGGCGGCCGCGGCGACGGCGGAGCGCACGGGCGGCTCGTCCGTCGAGCGCGCGGGCCTCACGGACTGGACGATCGGCACGCTCTCGCGCGTCTTCGAGACCCGGCGCGCGGGCCAGCCGGTGAAGGCCTACCCGGCGCTCGTGGACGACGGGGACACGGTCTCCGTGCGCCTCTTCGACACCGAGGCCGAGCAGCTCCAGGCGATGTGGCGCGGCATGCGCCGGCTCATCCTGCGCAACATCCCGGTGAATCCGGCCAAGTTCGCCTCGGACAAGCTGACCAACCAGCAGAAGATCGCCCTGTCCGCGAATCCGCACGGCTCCACGCAGGCACTCTTCGACGACTGCGCGATGGCCGCCGCGGACAAGCTGATCGCGGACTTCGGCGGTCCCGTCTGGGACGAGGAGTCGTACCGCAAGCTGTTCGACAAGGTGCGCGCCGAGATCGTCGACACGACCGTGCGCGCGGTCGGCCAGGTCCAGCAGGTCCTCGCCGCCTGGCAGGCCTGTGAACACCGCCTGAAGTCGACGAAGAGCCCGACGCTGCTCGCGAACCTCTCGGACGTGCGGGAGCAGCTGAACGCTCTCATCAAGCCGGGCTTCGTGACGGAGACGGGCATCAGGCGCCTCGCGGACCTGATGCGGTACATGGTGGCCGCGGACCGGCGCCTCCAGCAGATGCCGACCAACGTCCAGCGGGACACCAGCCGCATGGCGAAGGTCCACGAGATGCGCGACGAATACCTGTGGCTGCTCGAACAGCTGCCGCAGGGCAGGCCCGTTCCGCAGGAGGTCCTGGACATCCGCTGGATGATCGAGGAGCTCCGGGTCAGCTACTTCGCGCACGCGCTCGGCACGGCGTACCCGGTGTCGGACAAGCGGATCGTGAAGGCGATCGACGCCGCCGCACCGTGATCACACCGGCACACAGGGTGAGTTCGACCGCTGGGCCTGCGCTGCTGTAGAGTCCTGTCTCGCAGCGCAACGCAGCAATCAGCGCAGCGAAGCAAGGTCCTGTGGAGCAGTTTGGAGTGCTCGCCACCCTGTCAAGGTGGAGGCCGCGGGTTCAAATCCCGTCAGGACCGCATCGACGAAGGCGGGCCGCACCGAAATGGTGCGGCCCGCCTTCGTGTTGGCCGGGCGAGGGACGCGCCCCCCCTCCCGTGCGCACCACCCGACCTGCCCCGCCCCACGTCACTCGTACGAGACCCGGGCACGCCCCCCTCGGATCCGGCCCGTTGCCGTTCCCGCATCTTGACTGCGTCACATTCCGCCGGTACCCCAGACATCAGGGAGCCGCGGGAGGCTCCCCAGGAGGTGACGCATGACCGCTCTTCCGGCGTCTTCGCGGCACGAGACACGCGCCCTGCTGCGCGCCCACCTCGCCGCGGCCCACAGCTACCGCCACCTGACCCGGCACTGCCCGATCTGCCACCAACTGCTGAGGCTCGCCCTGGAGCCCGCACAGAGCGGTTCCGGCGAGCGCGAGACGGCCGGGACCGGCTTCGTGCGGGAGAGCGCCGCCGAGGACGGACCGAGCGAGGACGAAAGTCCCCCCAACGCATGACCAAAGGCGACGCGCGCGCCGCCCTCCCGGTGGGAGGCTGAGACGTGCGAGCCTTCGGAGCGGAGCCGATTCCCCAATAGCGCAGGGGCATCGGGGTCAACAAGGTTCACGGCATGTGACGGGTGTCACCGAACAAGTTTTGGGAACCCCTGAACTTACGCCCTCCCTACAATGGGCCAATTTAATATGTGCAATTGCACTACCTCGCGAGCGCTCCCCTCTCACCTCCTCAGAGACCAACAAGGGCGCTCACGGACCCCCTCACCAGCGGGTCCGCCGCACACAAAAGCGAGCGTCCGAACGGACTTCCGGCACCGGCCGAGGGCACAAAAAAGATCGCGCTGGACCCGGCGGAGTCCAGCGCGATCGGACGACGCACCCATCAGGCTCGGGCGTGGGCCTCGTTGGGGCGAGACCCTCGTCGCGTGTAGCTATATGTCGGGCGTTACGGCCAGGTTGGGGGACCCGGCAGCAGTGGTGCTCTTCGCCCGAGTTGTGCGGGTTACTGCTGGTTAAGCGGTAGTTCAGGCCTCGCTGCGCTGCTGCGGGATACCCGCGAGCAGTGCGCGGACCTCAGCCTCGCGGTAACGGCGGTGTCCGCCGAGCGTGCGGATCGACGTGAGCTTGCCAGCCTTCGCCCAGCGCGTGACCGTCTTGGGGTCGACGCGGAACATCGTGGCGACCTCAGCCGGGGTCAGCAGCGGCTCGGCATCAGGGGTGCGAGCGGTCATGAGCGGCCTCCTCGGGAGAACCGAACCTTCTCGGTTCATTCCTCTAAATTCTGCACCTTGACCCGCGTTGCCCGAAATGGCGGACGCGAGTCGAGTCGGTTATAGGACGAACGGCTTGTCCTCGGCACTACAACTACACCATCCGTCCAGCCGCGTCGGCCAAACCGATGGAATTGCCCTCCCAGGTGTTCATCACCGACGGAAGCCGATGGACCATGCCATAGCGGACAGTCACGTCACAGTGACGATCAGTCACAGAGCGATCAGGAGTCAACAGACCCCCCATAGCGTGCAATGTCGAGCATTCCGCCCTTACTTGGACGGAAGGAGCCCTCCCCGGACTCCTTGTCCTATTTTGGCACGAGGGGGGGTGATGGGCGCAAGGGCCCAGTAAGTGCGGTCCGTCACGCTTGAGGCAAAGGCCCGGATCGGGACCTACGTCCCGGCATGGGACGACCACGGACCCGACCCCACTCCTGACCCCCGACCCCGGGACCGCGTGCCCTCGGACCCGAGGACCGCGTGACCGTCGGACCTCAGTTCGCGAACTGAAGGTCCCGGACCGCCCGCCATCGCTCCACGAGCCTCGCATACGCCTCGCCGGCCGCCTCGCCGTCGCCGTCGCGCAGCGCCTCGATTCCCTCGGCCACGTCCGCCGCCGAGTGGTCCCCGTCGAGCTCCTCGGCGGAGAGCGCGTGCACGAGCCCGCCGTAGTCGAGCTCGACCAGGGAGCGCGGGTGGAACTCCTCCAGCCACCGGCCGACGTCCACGAGGCCCTCGATGAGCGGACCGTCGTCCATCGTGTCGCGCAGCGTCCGCAGACCGCGCGCCACCCGGCGCCGGGCCTGCACCATCGGCGTCCGGTAACGCAGCACGGGCGGCGAGCCAGGACTGGCCCCCTCGGACCCGGCCGCGCCCGCGCTCCGCTCGTAACTGCGCTCCTCGTCGGTGACGAGCACGAACCAGTGCAGCGGGACCTGCCAGGTGGCCGTACGGATCCAGGGGCGGGCGTCGGGGTTGCGGGCCAGCCACTGTTCGTAGTCCGCGGCCGTCTGGCGCCGGAGCACCGGCGGGAGCACCGCGTCCAGGACCGGCACGGGCAGCTGCTCGGCCAGCTCCCCCATCGCCTGCCAGCCGCGCAGCCTGGTCCGCCACGGGCAGACGCACAGCACGCCGTCCACCTCCACGACGAAGGCGTCACTGCTCTCGTGCACCGGCACGGGCACCGGCGGCGTGGAGATCAGATCGGCCAGGGAGCGGCGCAGCTCGTCCTGGTAGGAGGGGCGGTCGGCGCGCCGGGCATAGCGCGACCAGTGGCCGCGCTCCGGCTCGGGGAAGGCGGCCAACGGTTCGTACACACGCAAGTAGGACGCGTACGGGACCGTCACCGATGACACCTTGGGCACTGCTGCTCCCTCCCCCTCCTACCGGCCGGAAAACACGGTCGAACACGCCATGGCCGAACTCCGCCCCACTCCGGCGTACTCCGGGAGAGGGTGATCCTCGGCACTGCGCGGTCAAGGGCGGTGGGCAGGCTCTAGTCTCATGCCCATCGGGCCCCCGCCACCCGCACGGGAGCCCGCCCAACCGCCGCTATTCGACCGGGAGTCACCACAGTGACCGAAGCAGACAACGGCGTCCTGCACACCCTGTTCCACTCGGATCAGGGGGGCCACGAGCAAGTAGTGCTCTGCCAGGACCGCGCCAGTGGCCTCAAGGCCGTCATCGCCCTCCACTCCACCGCTCTGGGCCCCGCCCTCGGCGGCACCCGCTTCTATCCGTACGCGAACGAGGCGGAGGCCGTCGCCGACGCGCTCAACCTCGCGCGCGGGATGTCGTACAAGAACGCCATGGCGGGTCTCGACCACGGCGGCGGCAAGGCCGTGATCATCGGCGACCCGGAGCGGATCAAGAGCGAGGAGCTGCTCCTCGCCTACGGCCGCTTCGTCGCCTCGCTCGGCGGCCGGTACGTGACGGCCTGCGACGTCGGCACCTATGTCGCGGACATGGACGTCGTCGCCCGCGAGTGCCGCTGGACGACCGGGCGCTCCCCCGAGAACGGCGGCGCGGGCGACTCCTCCGTACTGACCGCCTTCGGTGTCTTCCAGGGCATGCGCGCCTCGGCCCAGCACCTGTGGGGCGACCCGACGCTGCGCGGGCGCAAGGTCGGCATCGCGGGCGTCGGCAAGGTCGGCCGGCATCTCGTCGAGCACCTCCTGGAGGACGGCGCCGAGGTCGTGATCACGGACGTGCGCGAGGAGTCCGTGGCCGGAATCATCCACAAGCACCCCTCGGTGACGGCGGTCGCGGACACCGAGGCGCTGATCCGCCACGAGGGCCTCGACATCTACGCCCCCTGCGCGCTCGGCGGCGCCCTGAACGACGCCTCCGTGCCGGTGCTGACCGCGAAGGTGGTGTGCGGCGCCGCGAACAACCAGCTCGCGCACCCGGGCGTGGAGAAGGACCTGGCCGACCGGGCGATCCTCTACGCGCCCGACTACGTGGTGAACGCGGGCGGCGTGATCCAGGTCGCCGACGAGCTGCACGGCTTCGACTTCGACCGGTGCAAGGCGAAGGCGGCGAAGATCTTCGACACCACGCTCGCCATATTCGCTCGCGCAAAGGAAGACGGCATTCCGCCGGCCGCGGCGGCCGACAGGATCGCCGAACAGCGGATGGCGGACGCCCGCCGATAGACCACGGAATGTGATCTTCCGGTCACCCGTGGCGCCCCGCGGGAGGCCCGCCGACGAACCTGGGAGACAAGACTCACCCCCGTCGGCGGGTCGCCCGGCAAGAAGAGGTTAAAATCGCAGTTGACCAGCGAGGAAGGGGCTCCTCGTGGGTTGTGCGCCGAGGCGCGTCCTGCGGGCGACGTACCGTATGGCCGCAGGAGCAGGTACCGTGGAAGCCCTACGGACCGGTCTCTCCGAGGAGAGCCCGTTCCCGATCATGAACGCGTGTCAAGACTCTGGGGCCACCGAGCCCCATATCCGAGGGGGTCGAGCCATGGGGCGCGGCCGGGCAAAGGCCAAGCAGACGAAGGTCGCCCGCCAGCTGAAGTACAGCAGCGGCGGGACTGACCTGTCGCGTCTGGCCAATGAGCTGGGCGCTTCGACTTCGCAACAGCCGCCGAATGGCGAGCCGTTCGAGGACGACGACGACGAGGAAGACGACCCGTACGCCCAGTACGCGGATCTGTATAACGACGACGAGGACGAGGACGAAGAGTCCGGTCCGTCGTCGCAGCGCCGCGGCGCTTGACCTCGTTGCATACGCAGTATTCAGCGCATACGCAGTATTCGCAGTTCTCATAGCAACTGCACTTCACCCGGTCCGGGGTGGTCATCACGCCGGACCGGGTTTTGTGCTGTCCCGAGGACTGCCGCGCGGACGGTCTCACCGGCCTACTTGGCGTAGTCACCGATCAGGGCGGCGCCCGTGGTGTGGTCGCCGCGGTCGGTGATCTCGCCCGCGACCCAGGCCTCCACGCCACGGTCCGCGAGGGTGGTGAGCGCCGCGTCCGCCGACTCCTCGGGGACGATCGCGATCATGCCGACGCCCATGTTCAGCGTCTTCTCCAGCTCCAGGCGCTCGACCTGGCCGGCCTTGCCGACCACGTCGAAGACCGCGCCCGGCGTCCACGTCTCGCGGTCGACGATCGCGTGCAGGCCGTCCGGGATCACCCGGGCCAGGTTCGCCGCGAGGCCGCCGCCCGTGATGTGGCTGAAGGCGTGGACGTCCGTGGTGCGGGTGAGCGCCAGGCAGTCCAGGGAGTAGATCTTGGTGGGCTCCAGGAGCTCCTCGCCGAGCGTGCGGCCGAACTCCTCGACCCGGCGGTCCAGGGCCCATCCCGCGCGGTCGAAGACCACGTGCCGGACGAGCGAGTACCCGTTCGAGTGAAGACCGGACGCCGCCATGGCGATGACCGCGTCCCCCTTACGGATGCGATCAGGACCCAGCAGCCGGTCGGCCTCGACCGCGCCGGTGCCGGCACCCGCGACGTCGAAGTCGTCCGGGCCGAGCAGACCGGGGTGCTCGGCGGTCTCGCCGCCGACCAGGGAGCAGCCCGCGAGGACACAGCCCTCGGCGATGCCCTTCACGATGGCGGCGACACGCTCGGGGTGGACCTTGCCGACGCAGATGTAGTCGGTCATGAAGAGCGGCTCGGCGCCGCACACGACGATGTCGTCCATCACCATCGCGACGAGGTCGTGGCCGATGGTGTCGTACACGCCCAGCTGCCGGGCGATGTCGACCTTCGTGCCGACGCCGTCGGTCGCCGAGGCGAGCAGCGGGCGGTCGAAGCGCTTGAGGGCCGAGGCGTCGAAGAGCCCGGCGAAGCCGCCGAGACCGCCGAGGCCCGCGACCTCGGGACGCTGGGTCTTCTTGACCCATTCCTTCATCAGCTCGACGGCGCGGTCGCCCGCTTCGATGTCCACGCCCGCGGAGGCGTAGCTGGCACCTGTGCCCGTGTGCGGAGCACGCTCAGAAGACTCAGTAGACATGGTGAGTTGAGAGCTTTCGTGTCGTTACTACGTGGGACTCACGGGCGACGGATCGCGTCGGCCGCTGCCGTGGATGCCGGGCCCGCTGCCAGCTCCGTCTCCAGGAGCTGCTTGCCGAGCAGCTCGGGGTCGGGCAGATCCATCGGGTACTCGCCGTCGAAGCAGGCGCGGCAGAGATTCGGCTTGTCGATGGTCGTGGCCTCGATCATGCCGTCGATGGAGATGTAGGAGAGCGAGTCGGCGCCCATGGAAGTGGCGATCTCGTCGATCGTCATGCCGTTGGCGATGAGCTCCGCGCGGGTCGCGAAGTCGATGCCGAAGAAGCAGGGCCACTTCACGGGCGGCGAGGAGATCCGGATGTGGATCTCGGCGGCACCGGCCTCGCGGAGCATCTTGACCAGGGCGCGCTGGGTGTTGCCGCGCACGATCGAGTCGTCGACGACGACCAGGCGCTTGCCCTTGATGACTTCCTTGAGGGGGTTCAGCTTGAGGCGGATGCCCAGCTGACGGATGGTCTGCGAGGGCTGGATGAAGGTCCGGCCCACGTACGCGTTCTTGACCAGTCCCGCGCCGAAGGGGATGCCGGACGCCTCCGCGTACCCGATCGCGGCGGGGGTGCCGGATTCGGGAGTCGCTATGACGAGGTCGGCGTCCACGGGGGCTTCCTTGGCCAGTTTCCGGCCCATCTCGACGCGCGAGAGGTAGACGTTCCGGCCGGCGATGTCCGTGTCGGGGCGCGCCAGGTAGACGTACTCGAAGACACAGCCCTTGGGCTTCGCTTCCGCGAATCGAGACGTTCGCAGTCCGTTCTCGTCGATCGCGACGAACTCGCCGGGCTCGATCTCGCGGACGAAGCTGGCGCCGCAGATGTCGAGCGCAGCGGACTCCGATGCGACGACCCAGCCGCGCTCCAGGCGGCCGAGGACCAGCGGGCGGATGCCCTGCGGATCACGGGCCGCGTACAGCGTGTGCTCGTCCATGAAGACGAGGGAGAAGGCGCCCTGCACGTCGGGCAGGACCTTGGCGGCCGCTTCCTCGATCGTCAGCGGCTTGCCGTCGTCGTCGGTCTGGCCCGCCAGGAGAGCCGTCACCAGGTCGGTGTCGTTGGTCGCGGCGACCTGCGTCGCGCGGCCGTTCTCCTTCGGCAGTGCGGCGACCAGCTCGGCGAGCTGGGCCGTGTTGACGAGGTTTCCGTTGTGCCCGAGCGCGATGGAGCCGTGCGCGGTGGCACGGAACGTCGGCTGGGCGTTCTCCCATACGGAGGCCCCGGTGGTCGAGTAGCGGGCGTGACCGACCGCGATATGACCCTGGAGCGAGCTGAGAGAGGTTTCGTCGAAGACCTGGGAAACGAGGCCCATGTCCTTGAAGACGAGGATCTGGGAGCCGTTGCTGACCGCGATTCCCGCGGATTCCTGGCCCCGATGCTGGAGGGCGTAGAGCCCGAAGTACGTGAGCTTTGCGACCTCTTCGCCCGGAGCCCAGACACCGAAGACGCCACAAGCGTCCTGGGGGCCTTTCTCGCCGGGGAGCAGATCGTGATTGAGTCGACCGTCACCACGTGGCACGGCACCGAGTGTAGGCGAGATCGACCACTGGTCCGAATTGGGGATACGGAACCTGTACGGACCGTGATCGCGGTGCGGCTCCTCCCGTGCGGCGCCCGGGGCCCCCGCCGTCCGGCGCCGCGGAGTACGAAGCCCTTGTGAACAGGCGGCCCCGTTCGTTGACAGGTACACGGGCGTCCGGCCAGGCTCCTGGGCCATGCAGCCCCTCCGTGACCCGCTGACGGTCACGCTCGTGGAGCGCCGCCACGTCGACCTGGTCCGTGTCGCGAGCGCCATCTGTCGCAGCGCTGCCTGAACCCACCCCCGTAGAACCCCTTCTTCCGACTCCGGGCCGCGCCGCCGTGCCGCGCCCCGTTCAGGAGCGCAGCAGCCATGTCCTCAGCCTCGTACGAAAAGTCCAGCTTGTCCCGGCGTGCCTTCGGCGGTGCCGTGGGCGCGGGTGCCGCCGCCGCGGTCGGGCTGCCCGCCGCGGCCGAGGCCCGGGAGCGGCCCTTCCGCGCGGCCCCGCGGCGCGGCGCCAAGCGGCCCAACATCCTCTTCATCCTCGGCGACGACCTCGGCTGGGCCGACCTCTCGTCCTACGGATCGCCGCACATCAAGACCCCGAACCTGGACCGCCTGGCCCGCGAAGGCGTGCGCTTCACCGACGCCTACTCCGGCTCCGCGACCTGCTCGCCCACCCGGTTCAGCCTCTACACGGGACGCCTTCCCGGGCGTACGAAGGGCGGGCTCGCGGAGCCGATCGCCGACAAGTCCGTGGGCCTCGACCCGACCCACCCCACGCTCGCCTCGCTGCTCCGCGACGCCGGGTACGCGACCGCGCTGATCGGCAAGTGGCACTGCGGCTACCTGCCGGACTACTCCCCCACCAGGTCCGGCTGGGACGAGTTCTTCGGGAACTTCGGCGGCGCCCTGGAGTACTACTCGAAGCTGGGCCTCGGCGGCGAGTACGACCTCTACGAAGGCGACGCCGAGTACAAGGACCTGCGGTACTACACGCGCATCCTCACCGAGCGCGCCAGCGCGTACGTGCGGCGCGACCACGGCGACCAGCCGTGGCTGCTCAACCTCAACTTCACCACCCCGCACTGGCCTTGGATAGCCGACGGGGACGAGGAGCGCAGCGCCGAGATCGTCCGGCGGATCAAGGCGGGCCAGCAGGGGGCGCTCTGGGACCAGGACGGCGGGTCCGTCGAGAAGTACACGGAGATGGTGCAGGACCTGGACCGGTCGATCGGTGACGTGCTGCGCGCGCTGCGCAGGTCCGGGCAGGAGCGGGACACGCTGGTGTTCTTCGCGTCGGACAACGGCGGCGAGCGCTTCTCGTACAACTGGCCGCTGTCCGGCAACAAGGGCTCGCTCAAGGAGGGCGGCATCCGGGTGCCGACCCTCGTGCGCTGGCCCGCGCGGATCGACGGCGGGCAGGTCAGCCACGAGCCCGTGTTCACCCCGGACTGGACGGCGACGCTCCTGGAGATCGGCGGCGCACGGCCCGCCCCCGGCCATCCGCTGGACGGCACCAGCCTCGCGCCGTACCTCCTCAAGGGCGAGGAGCTCGCCGAGCGGGAGCTGTTCTGGCGGGTGCGGGGCGAGCGGGCGCTGCGGCGCGGCGACTGGAAGTACTACCGGGGCAAGGGCGGCCCCGACCAGCTCTTCAACCTCGCGGACGACCGGCGCGAGCAGGCCGACCGCGCGGCCGACGAACCCCGGCTGCTCGCCGGGCTGAAGGCGGCGTGGGAGCGGACCGACCGGGGGCTGCTGCCCTATCCCGCCTGAACAGAGCCTTAAGCGCGGCCTAAGGGTCGCCTGGAGGGGGTTCGCGTGGACCGGAGTGATCGCTAGCGTGCGTCGCGCGCGGCCGGTCCCGCCCCGCGTACGCCGCGCGAACCCCACCCCGGAAGGCCCGACATGAAGCTGTACCCGCACGCCCGTCTGATACCGGCGGTCATCGCCGCCGCCACCGCCGTGGGTGTCTCCCCGGCCCCGGCGTCGGCCGCCGACCAGCCCGAGCGGCGCGTCCAAGTGGCCATGGTGAACTTCACGGACAGCTCCGTGCCGGACCCCGGCAAGCTCGAAAGCGCCCTGAAGAAGAGCTACTTCGGCGCCACCGGCTCACTCACCTCGTACTACAACGAGGTCACCGGCGGCGCGACCACGTTCGCGGCCGCCGAGGGTGACGGCGTCACCGGGCCCGTCGACATCGACCTCGCGGCCGCGGGCTGCGACACCGGAAAGATCAACGAACTGACGCGGAAGGCACTGGCCCAGCGGGGCATCGCGGAGAGCGACTACGACCACCTCTCCCTCGTCTACCCGGCGGAGAAGGCCGGCTGCGACTGGCTCGCGCTCGGCACGGTCGGCGGCGGCACCACCTGGATGCCGGTCGGGTCCGACGGCGAGATGTCGATGACCGCCCTGGTCCACGAGTTCGGGCACAACTTCGGCTACAGCCACCACATGCGCCTGCGCTGCCCCGAAGGCGATCTCGGCGCCGGGTGCGAGGAGGACGGCACCAGCCACAAGACCCCGATGGGCGGCGGCGGTTGGGAGGCCGGGCTCACCTCGCCGGAGCTGCTCCACAACAAGTGGCTGACCGGGGACGAGGTCGTCGAGGTCGCCAAGTCCGGTACGTACGACCTGCGTCCGCTGTACGGCTCCGGCGACGGCGCCCGCGCCCGCGCCCTGGACATTCCGCTCGGCGACGACCGGCTCGTCGTCGAACTGCGCCACGAGTCCGGGACGCTCGACGGCGAGATCCAGGGCGTCCACGCCTACCGCGTACCGAAGGGCGACTACGCCAAGTCGGCCCTCGTCGACCCGACGCCGGACGCCGACGAGTCGACGGGCGGGGACGCGGCGGCCGACGCGGACGCCCTGAAGACGGGCGCGAAGCTGACGGACTCGGCGCGGGACGTGGAGGTGAAGGTCGTGCGGGCGGGGGCGGGTTCGGCGCGGGTGGCGGTGAGTCTGGCGGGGGTCGCGGCGCCGGACGCCCGGCCCGCGAAGCCCGCCGGATCAAGCGCCCCGCGGAGCGCCAACGACGCCCGTCCCGAAGGCGGTTCCGCCGAACTGGCCGAGACCGGTGCCGACTCCGGCACCTCGGTCCCGGCCGCGCTCGGCGGCGGACTGCTGCTCGCGGTGGGGGCGGCGTTCCTGCTCAAGTCCCGCCGCCGTACCGCTACTTCTTCTGGTCGTCCTTCTTCTGGTCGTCCGTCTTCCGGTCGGCGTTCTTCTGGTCGGCGTTCGCGCTGATCACCGTGCCGTCGGAGGCGGTGAGCGTCAGCGCGTCCCGCTTCACCTCGTAGCGCGCCTTGCCGTCGAACAGCTTGAGCAGCGCGCGCTCCGTCTTCATCGCGTCACCCGGGCAGAGCTTCCGGGTGGTCGCGGGGGCGCCGAAGGTGATGCTGCCGTCCTTGGCCTCCGCCTTGGCCGTGACGTCGTTGCAGCCGAGGTTGCCGCGGACCTTGCCGTCGTCGCCGAAGGTGAGATGGACCTTGTCGGACAGCGCCTTCGGCAGGGCGGCGGCCGACTTGCCCTCGCCGATGGTGCGCACGGTCCACTTGGTGCCGGTGAGCGGGGCTTCGGGTTCGGCGGGTCCCGAGGTGAAGTCCACGTGGTCTCCCTTGGCGGTGGTGAGGGTCATCCGGTCGCCCTCGACCTTCGCGGTGAACTTCTCGTCGCCGAGGGCGCGCGTGAGGTGCTTCTCGAACGTCATGCGGTCCTCGTCCGCACAGGCCCGCTTCGTCAGCAGGGGCTCCCCGAAGTCCAGGGTGTCGCCCTTGACCGACACATCGGCCCCGGCGTGGTTGCAGCCGTAGCTGCCGCCCGCCCGGCCGTCCTTGCCGATCTTGAGATAGGCGTCGTCCGGCGCGTCGTACTTCTTGCCCCCCAGGGTGAGGCTCTCGACGTTCCATCGGACGCCGGTGACGGGCTGCCCGGCGTCCCCGGCACGGGCGCCGGAGCCGCCTTCTGAGCCGGCCCCGGACTCGGTGCCGCATGCGGAGAGCAGCAGCCCGGCGGAGGCCAGCGCGGTCAGGGTGAGGGTCAGACGCTGCGTGTGCATGGCAATGTGACGGGACAAGTGGGGGTGTCGGTTCCATCGGCCCCGCGCGGCCCGCGGCTCAGCCCATGATCGGCAGCAGCCCCGACAGATCGGCCCGCTCGCCGCTCGCGCTGACCTTCGCCTCGTCGAGCGCCGTCTCCCAGTCCGTACGCCCGGTCGCGAGGCGGATCCAGGTGAGCGGGTCGGTCTCGACGACGTTCGGCGGGGTGCCGCGCGTGTGCCGGGGGCCCTCCACGCACTGCACCACCGCGTACGGCGGCACGCGCACCTCGGTCGAGGCGCCGGGGGCCTTCACCGCGAGCGCGTCGGCGAGCAGCCGGGTGCAGGCGGCCACGCACTGACGGTCGTACGGCACGTCCAGGCCCGGCACCGCGTCGTTCAAGTCGTCGGTGTGGACGGTGAGTTCGACGGTGCGGGTGACCAGGAAGTCGCCGAGGGTCATCGCGCCGAAGCGGGACGGGACCAGGCGCTCGTCCGGTGCCGCCGCCAGCGACTCCTCGATGCCGGTGAACGTGCGCGTGAAGAGCTCGTCGAGCTCCGTGCCCGCCGTCTCGGCGATCTCCCGGGTGTCCGTGTCGACCTGCGCGGCCGCCGTGACCGTGGCGAACGGCCAGTCCATGAGCGGGACTTCGTGCTTCGCCGGTTCCGGCATGCCGAGGTAGCGGTCGACGGTGACGAGCACCATCGCGAGGTGGGCGGCGAGTTCGCGTACGGTCCAGTCTCCGAGCCGCGTCGGCCGGGCGAGCTGCTCCGGGGTGAGCGTGGCGACCGCTTCCCTTACGGCGCCGAACTGCGCGAGCACGGCGGTGCGGATCTTGGCGGAGTCGTACGAGCGCGTGCGCTTCTTGGCCGGTGGCATGGGGCCGAGCCTAAGCGTTCGCCGGATAGCCCTGCAGACCCTTTTCCACCAGGTCGAAGGCGCGTCCCGCGAGGGCCGCGCAGTCCTCGGCCATCTCCTCCGCCGAGTCGCCCGCGACCAGACGGCGGTGGTTCTCCAGGATCACCGCGTGCCGCGCCGCGACGAGCTGGTGGGCCGCTATGCCCGCCATCAGCCGGTCGCCGGTCTCCTCGGCGAGCACGTCGGCGAGCAGCTCGATGCCGCGCAGCTGGAAGAACATCGCGCGGCGCGCCAACGCGGGCGTGTCGCTGACGAGTTGGCGCAGCTGGAGCAGGCGCGGGTCGTCGGAGAGGCCGACCGAGGGGTCGCGCTCGGCGACCTTGGCCAGGAACTGGCGGCGGATCGCGTCGACCGCGGACTCGCCGGGCGCCCGGTGGCGCACGGCGTCGGCGGCGTCCCCGACGTGTTCCTCCATGGGGCCGAGGAGCACGTCCTCCTTGGTGCCGAAGTAGTTGAAGACGGTCATCTTGGAGACCTCGGCGGCCGCGGCGATCTCCGCGACGGATACCTTGTCGAAGCCGCGCGCCACGAAGAGGTCGAGCGCGGTCCGCCAGATCCGCGTCGCGGTCTGGAGCTTCTTGCGCTCGCGCAGCCCCATGGGTTCCTCAGCCATGGCCGCACTGTACCAGGATGAATTTTCATCCAGGTCTAAAGATTGACCGGCTCATCCTGGGCGGCCGTGAAGACCTCGCCGTTCGCGGGCACGCCGACGCCGCGCCAGATGAAGGGCACACCCCGCGCCGTGTCCAGGTCGGGGCCGTCCATCAGCTGGAAGTGGACGTGCGGCTCGGTGGAGTTGCCGGAGTTGCCACAGCCGCCGAGCTCCTGACCGGCGACGACCTTGTCCCCGGCGCGGACCTTCAGGGAGCCACGCCGGACGTGCGCGTACGCGGCGTACGTGCCCTCGCCGAGGTCGAGGATGACGTGGTTGCCGACGATGCGGCGGGCGCCGCCGAGCGACCTGCCGAAGCCCTCGACGACGAACAAGTACAGGAATCCGGCGAGGGAGTTGCGGCTGAGGTGATCGCGCTGGCCGTCCTCCGCGTGCACGACGGTCGCGTCGGCGACGGCCAGCAGCGGGGCCCCGAAGGCCGGGAAGTCCCGGTTGCCGCGCATCACGGGCCAGAGCCAGGCGAAGGCGGGCCTGCGGGGCTCCTCGTCCGGCTCGGCCACGACGTCGATCGCGTACGCCTGTCCGTAGCCGCGCGTGCCGTGGCTCGGCACCTTGTCGGCGGGGCTGTTCAGGGCGGACCAGCGGCCGGTGACCGGCGGCGCGACCTCGACGGGCGCCGGTGGCTCCGACGTCTTGGCCTCGCGGCGCGCGTCGGCACTGAGCAGATAGCTGATCAGGAACACCCCGACGGCGGCGGCGAAGCCGAGCCAGCCCGGATAGGACGGCGGGTCCACGGTGAAGACGACGGCCAGGTGGGCGGCGACGAACAGCAGCAGCAGGCGCTGGATCAGGACGGCGGTCTTGCGCAGACGTACGGACACAACTTCCCCCTCGTACGGAAACGTGCGTGGAAAACGGTCAGGTGACGGGCCGCGCGGCCGTGAGCACCACGAGCAGCGGCACCACCCGCCCGACGGGCACCTCGTACTGGCCGCGGCCCACGGTGTGCAGCCAGCCCGCGCCGGTCAGCTGGCGCAGGTGGTGGTAGATCTGGCCGGTCGTGCCGACGTCGTCGAGCGCGGCGAGTTCGGCCGCGGTGCGCAGGCCGCCGAGGATCTCCCGCAGCAGCCGGAGCCGCACGGGATTGCCGAGCGCGGCGAACGACTCGGCCGTCTCGGCCCAGTCGCCCTCGAACAGCGCCTCGGTCAGCTGCCCGTACTGCCACTCGTACCGGTGCCCGGTCGGCACCCGCACCGACCCGGTGAACAGGACGGCACCGTCCTTGTCCTCGGTCACCGGATGCCGCGCCTTCAGCGCGTCGAGGGCCCAGAAGTCACCCTCCCCGGCAGCGGGCGCGGGCGCGGGCGCCGCCTGCCCGCTCTCCAGCTCCGCCATGCGCCGTTCGAGCTCGGCGACGCGCTCCTCCAGATCCATGCCGTCGACATTACGTAATTACGTAACTTCAATCAAGTGGCATTCCCCGTGGAGTACCCCGTGGCAGACGACGAAGCCCCCGCCGGGACCAGGTCCTGGCGGGGGCTCTCGGAGCGGGACGATCAGGCGAAGAGGCCCGGGATCGTCTCCTCGTGCGCCGTGCGCAGCTCGCTCAGCGGCAGCGTGAACTCGCCCTGCACGTCGACGGCGTCACCGTCGACCACACCGATGCGCGTGGCGGGCAGACCGCGCGCCCCGCACATGTCGGTGAAGCGCAGCTCCTCGCTGCGCGGCACGGCGACGACCGCGCGCCCCGCCGACTCGCTGAACAGGAAGGTGAACGCGTCCAGGCCGTCCGGCACGACGAGCCGCGCACCGCGCCCGCCCCGCAGGCAGGACTCGGTGACGGCCTGCACGAGACCGCCGTCCGACAGGTCGTGCGCCGCGTCGATCATGCCGTCGCGCGAGGCCGAGATGAGGATCTCGGCGAGCAGCTTCTCGCGCCCGAGGTCGACCTTGGGCGGCAGTCCGCCGAGGTGCCCGTGGACCACCTGCGACCAGGCCGAGCCGCCGAACTCCTCGCGGGTGTCGCCGAGCAGGTAGAGGAGCTGGCCCTCTTCCTTGAAGGCGATCGGCGTACGGCGTGCCACGTCGTCGATCACACCGAGGACGGCGACGACCGGCGTCGGGTGGATCGCGGCCTCGCCCGTCTGGTTGTAGAGCGAGACGTTGCCGCCGGTGACCGGGGTGCCCAGCTCCAGGCAGCCGTCCGCGAGGCCGCGGATGGCCTCGGCGAACTGCCACATGACGTCCGGGTCCTCGGGCGAACCGAAGTTCAGGCAGTCCGAGATCGCGAGGGGCTTCGCGCCGGAGGCGGCGACGTTGCGGTACGACTCGGCGAGCGCGAGCTGCGCGCCCGTGTACGGGTCGAGCTTCGCGAACCGGCCGTTGCCGTCGGTGGCGATGGCGACGCCGAGCCCCGTCTCCTCGTTGACCCGGATCATCCCGGAGTCCTCGGGCTGCGCGAGCACGGTGTTGCCCTGCACGAAACGGTCGTACTGGTCGGTGACCCAGGACTTGGCGGCCTGGTTCGGCGCGCCGACCAGCTTGAGGACCTGCGCGCGCAGGTCGTCCGCGTTCGCCGGACGGGCCAGCTTGTTCGCGTCGTCCGCCTGGAGCGCGTCCTGCCAGGACGGCCGGGCGTACGGGCGCTCGTAGACCGGGCCGTCGTGCGCGACCGTGCGCGGGTCGACGTCGACGATCTTCTCGCCGTGCCAGAAGATCTCCAGGCGGTCGCCGTCCGTCACTTCACCGACGACGGTGGCGATGACGTCCCACTTCTCGCAGATCTCCAGGAAGCGGTCGACCTTCGAGGGCTCGACGACCGCGCACATGCGTTCCTGCGACTCACTCATGAGGATCTCCTCAGGGGTGAGCGTGGAGTCGCGCAGCGGCACGTCGTCCAGCTCGACGCGCATGCCGCCGGAGCCGTTGGACGCCAACTCGCTGGTCGCGCAGGAGAGCCCGGCCGCACCCAGGTCCTGGATGCCGACCACGAGCTTCTCGGCGAAGGCCTCCAGGGTGCACTCGATGAGGAGCTTCTCCTGGAAGGGGTCGCCGACCTGGACGGCGGGGCGCTTCGACGGCTTCGTGTCGTCGAAGGTCTCACTCGCCAGGATCGAGGCGCCGCCGATGCCGTCGCCGCCCGTGCGGGCGCCGTACAGGATGACCTTGTTGCCGGGCCCCGACGCCTTCGCCAGGTGGATGTCCTCGTGCCGCATCACGCCGATGGCACCGGCGTTGACCAGCGGGTTGCCCTGGTAGCAGGCGTCGAAGACGAGCTCGCCGCCGATGTTGGGCAGGCCCAGGCAGTTGCCGTAGCCACCGATGCCCGCGACGACTCCGGGGAGCACGCGCTTGGTGTCGGGGTGATCGGCGGCGCCCATCCGCAGCGGGTCCACGACCGCGACCGGGCGGGCGCCCATCGCGATGATGTCGCGGACGATGCCGCCGACACCGGTGGCCGCGCCCTGGTAGGGCTCGACGTAGGAGGGGTGGTTGTGCGACTCGACCTTGAAGGTGACCGCGTAGCCCTGGCCGACGTCGACCACACCCGCGTTCTCGCCGATGCCGACGAGCATCGCGTCGTTCTCGGGGACCTTCTCGCCGAACTGCTTCAGGTGGATCTTGCTGCTCTTGTACGAGCAGTGCTCGGACCACATGACGGAGTACATGGCGAGCTCGGCGCCGGTCGGGCGGCGGCCGAGGATCTCGCGGACGCGCTCGTACTCGTCTTCCTTCAGGCCCAGTTCGGCCCAGGGCAGCTTGACGTCGGGCGTCTCGGCCGCGTGCTTGACGGTGTCCAGAGTCATGCGTTGACCAGCTTCTTCAGGATCGAGGTGAAGAATCCGAGGCCGTCGGTGCGGCCGGTCCCGACCAGCGGCTCGACCGCGTGCTCGGGGTGCGGCATGAGGCCGACGACGTTGCCCGCCTCGTTGGTGACGCCGGCGATGTCACGGAGCGAGCCGTTGGGGTTCATGTCCAGGTAGCGGAAGGCGACGCGGCCCTCGGCCTCCAGCATGTCCAGGGTGCGCTCGTCGGCGACGTACCGTCCGTCGATGTTCTTGAGCGGGACGGAGATCTCCTGGCCGACGGAGTAGTCCGCGGTCCAGGCCGTCCGGTCCGACTCCACGCGCAGCTTCTGGTCGCGGCAGATGAAGTGCAGATGGTTGTTGCGCAGCATCGCGCCGGGCAGGAGGTGCGTCTCGGTGAGCACCTGGAAGCCGTTGCAGATGCCGAGGACCGGCATTCCGGCCTTCGCCTGCTCGACGACGGACTCCATCACCGGGGAGAAACGCGAGATGGCGCCGGCCCGCAGATAGTCGCCGTAGGAGAAACCACCGGGCAGCACCACGGCGTCGACCTGCTTGAGGTCCTTGTCCTTGTGCCAGAGCGGCACGGCTTCGGCGCCCGCCACGCGGACGGCACGCTGGGTGTCGCGGTCGTCGAGGGTTCCCGGGAAAGTGACGACTCCAATTCGAGCAGTCACTTCGCGACCCCCGCCACCTTCTCCGAGCCTTCGGTGTCTTCGACCTTTACGACGAAGTCCTCGATCACGGTGTTGGCGAGGAAGGTTTCCGCCAACTCGTGGATACGGGCGAGGGCGGCGTCGTCGACGGGCCCGTCCACCTCGAGTTCGAAGCGCTTTCCCTGACGTACGTCGGAGATGCCCTGGAAACCGAGGCGCGGCAGTGCCCGCTGCACCGCCTGGCCCTGGGGGTCGAGGATCTCCGGCTTGAGCATGACGTCGACTACGACGCGTGCCACTGGCACTCCCGGTGTGTGGTGCTGGCGTGTGCTGCTTGCATGGTGCTGAGCAGGTTCCTTCAGACTACCGGCACAAAATTTCTACTCGCGTAGATTCGTAGCAACCTACGTGATGACGGTCACGTTCGCACGCCCCGGCAGGTTTCGAACAGGACACCTTCACCAAGAATCCAGGAAAAGATCACGGATCGACATTGCCATCTGACACGCGGAGATATTCGGCCGGACTTCACAATGCATTGCCGGGCACTGTACAAAGGAAAAGGTAATAGTCGATACTTTGCCTCAAAACAGCCGGACAGTCGGCATCACCGCACGTCAACGCGGTCGAGCCGCGCGAAGGGACCGATATTCGTGGCGCAGCGTGTCGTAGTCACTGTCTTTGACGACATCGACGGCGGGGAAGCGGCGGAAACGGTCGCCTTCGGTCTTGACGGCAAGTCGTACGAGATCGACCTCAATCAAACCAATGCCAAGAAACTGCGCACGGCACTTGCCCCGTACCTGGAGGCGGCCCGCAAGCAGTCGAAGTCCGGGAAGGTGTTCCGGCACACAGCGGTGAGCCCCGACCCCTCCGCGGTCCGCGCCTGGGCCCGCTCGCACCAGATGGACGTGCCGCCCCGCGGCCGCATCCCGAAGAAGGTCTACGAGGCCTTCGAGGCCGCCAACTGACCTCCCGCTCCACGCGGTCCCCGGCCCCTCGCGGCAACCGACTTGCGCTGCACCCCTCCTGGTCAGCTAAAGTCTGGAGCACGCCGAGGGGCAAGGCCGAAAGGCCGGACCCACGGAGTCGTGCGGGTGTAGTTCAGTAGTAGAACATCCCCCTTCCAGGGGGAAGGCGCAGTGTGCAATCCCTGTCACCCGCTCTGCATCGCTTACGGACCAGTCCTCTGGTTGCGGTAGGCTGGTGCCCGCGCCGATCAGTGAGAGCTGGTCGGAGGCAATGCGAACGTAGCTCAGTTGGTAGAGCGCAACCTTGCCAAGGTTGAGGTCGCGAGTTCGAACCTCGTCGTTCGCTCCAGATGAGAGGCCCCGGTCCAGTGGACCGGGGCCTTCTCCGTTCCCTCACCCCTTCTGACATTTGTCATACGGGCCGATGACAGCGCGCACTGCTCGGGCCCACCGGGCCGGGGGACGCTGAAGTCATGACTGACCAAGTGATCGACGTGACCGATCTACGGCGCGTGTACGGGGGCGGTTTCGAGGCGGTACGAGGGATTTCCTTCTCCGTGGGACAGGGTGAGCTCTTCGCACTGCTCGGCACCAACGGCGCCGGGAAGACATCCACCGTCGAACTCCTCGAAGGGCTCGCGGCACCGGCCGCCGGGCGGGTGCGGGTGCTCGGACACGACCCCTACACCGAACGCGCCGCCGTACGCCCGCGCATCGGCGTCATGCTCCAGGAGGGCGGCTTCCCCGCCGAGTTGACGGTCGCCGAGACCGCGCGGATGTGGGCGGGCTGCACCAGCGGCGCCCGGCCCGTCACCGAGGCCCTGGAGATCGTCGGGATCGCCAAGCGCGCGGACGTCCGCGTGAAGCAGCTCTCCGGCGGCGAGAAGCGCCGGCTCGACCTCGCCATGGCGCTCCTGGGCCGGCCCGAGGTGCTCTTCCTCGACGAACCCACCACCGGACTCGACGCCGAAGGGCGCCGCGAGACCTGGGAGTTGGTCCGCCAGTTGCGCGACAACGGCACGACGGTCCTGCTCACCACCCACTACCTCGAAGAGGCCGAGGCGCTCGCCGAGCGGCTCGCGATCCTGCACGAGGGCCGCATCGCCGCCGAGGGCCGCGTCGCCGACGTGGTCGCCTCGCAGCCCTCGCACATCTCCTTCGAACTGCCCGACGGGTACTTCGTCGGCGACCTGCCGCCGCTCGCCGAACTCGGCGTGACCGGGCACGAGACGACCGGGCGCCGGATCAAGCTGCGCACGGACGAACTGCAACGGGCCGCCACGGGGCTGCTGTTGTGGGCCCGCGACGCACGGGTCGAACTGGGCTCCCTCGACGTACGGGCGGCCACGCTGGAGGAGGCGTTCCTGCGGATCGCCAAGAACGCGCAGAGCGGAACGGCCGAAGGCTCCCAGGGGCGCCTCGCCGAGAAGGAGATGGCGGTATGAGCGCGGTGGCCATGACCACGACGCCGGTGGGGCGGATGCGGGCGCTCGCCCGTGCGGAACTGACCCTGCTCGGGCGGAGCAAGGGAACCCTGTTCGCGGCGCTGTTCGTGCCGTTCATCATCCCGGTCAGCATGAAGCAGGCCGCCGAAGGCATGGACCTCAAGGGGACCGGGCTCTCCGTCGGCACCGTCGTGCTGCCGAGCGCCCTCGGCTTCTCCCTGCTCTTCGCCGTGTACTCCGCGCTGACCGCCGTCTACGTGGCCCGGCGCGAGGAGCTCGTACTCAAGCGGCTGCGCACCGGCGAACTGCGCGACCACGAGATCCTGGTGGGCGCCGCGCTGCCGTCCGTCGTCATCGGGCTCGTGCAGTCCGTGATCCTCATCGCGGGCTGCCTGGTCCTCCTGGACGCGGGGGCACCGAGCGCGCCGCACCTCGTCGTCCTCGGCATCGCGGCGGGCGTGGTGATGTTCGCCGCGCTGGCGGCCGTCACCGGAAGCTTCGCCAGGTCCATCGAGTCGGCGCAGGTCCTGAGCATGCCGATGATCTTCATCTCGATGCTCGGCTCCGGACTCTTCATCCCGTTCGAGGTCATGCCCGACAAGGTCGCGGCGGTCGCCGAGCTGCTCCCGCTCTCGTCCGTCATCGAGCTGATCCGCGGCGGCTGGGCCGGTCACCTGTCCAACGGCGACGTGCTGACCGCCGTGGCCACGACGGTGGCCTGGACCCTGCTCTCGGTGTTTGCTGTACGACGGTGGTTCCGCTGGGAACCCCGGCACTGAGGGAGGCGGCAGGGTGCTACTCGGCCGGATGCGGGGCTGGCAGCGCGGCTGGCACGACCGCACCAAGATCGAGAAGGTCGAACTCCAGAGCATGGCCATGTGGCACGCCATGCCGTGGATCTTCTTCTTCAGCTGGAACTCGGTGCCGCTCGCGCTGGGCCTGCGGGACGACACCGTCGCACACGTGCTCGGCTGGACGCTGATCGCGGCGGCCTTCGCGCAGTGCGTGCACGCCAACCGTTCGGTGCGGCGGTCGGTCGACCACTATCTGAACCGGGCCGGGATGCCCCGCCGCGACCTCACCGTGACGTGCGCCCTGCTGGCCGTCACGCTGGGGCTCGCGCTCGGCCTCCAGGCGGTCGACGGCGTCAAGGACGGCATGATGGGCCTCACCGTCCTGTTCCTGGTGATCCCCCTCGGCCAGTCGCTCGCCTTCGCCGTGCCCGTCAGGACCTTCCTCGCCCGCTTCGCGCTGCTCGACGCGGCGATCGTGGGCGCCTTCGCCGCCGTCGGAGCGCGCGGCGGTCAGCTCGTCGCGTTCGCCTCGCTCATCGGTCTGGCCGGCCTCATGACGCTGCTCTCCTCGCGGTGCAGCGCCTGGACGCTCTCCGTGATGTGGGAGGCCGACCGGGCCCGCGAGGTCGAGGCGCGGCTCGCGGTCGCCGAGGAGCGGCTGCGGTTCGGGCGCGACATGCACGACGTGATGGGCCGCAATCTCGCGGTCATCGCGCTCAAGAGCGAACTGGCGGTGCAGCTCGCGCGGCGCGGGCGGCCCGAGGCCGTCGATCAGATGGTCGAGGTCCAGCGGATCGCGCAGGAGTCGCAGCGGGAGGTACGGGAACTGGTGCGGGGCTACCGGGAGGTGGAACTCGGGGTGGAACTCCTCGGCGCGCAGGGCGTTCTGGAGGCGGCCGGGATCAGCTGCCGGGTGACGGGATCCGCGGCGGGACTGCCCGCCCCCGTGCAGTCGGCCCTCGGCTGGGTCGTGCGGGAGGCCGCGACGAACGTGCTGCGGCACGGCGACGCGGGCACCTGCGACATCACGCTCGCGGTGACGGGGGAGCGTACGACGTTGGTCGTCGAGAACGACGGGGTGCCGGAGGACGCGGCACCCGGCACGGGATCCGGTACGGGAACCCGCACGGGATCCGGGCTCGCCGGGCTCAGGGAGCGGCTCGCCGCGGTGGACGGGACCCTGGACTTCACGTCCGAGGGAGGGCGGTTCCGGCTCCGCGCCGAAGTACCGCTGCCCCGCGCCGACGCCGCGAGACCCGACAAGGAAGAGGTGCTGCTGTGAGCCTGCGCGTCCTGCTCGCCGACGACGAGCATCTGATCCGGGGCGCGCTCGCCGCCCTGCTCGCCCTGGAGGACGACCTCGTGGTCGTCGCGGAGGCGGCGACCGGGCCCGAGGCGCTCGCCATGGCACGGGCGCACCGGCCCGACGTCGCGGTGCTCGATCTGGAGATGCCGGGCGCCGACGGTGTGAGTGTCGCCACATCCCTGCGCGCCGAACTCCCCGAGTGCCGGACCATGATCGTGACGAGCCATGGCAGACCCGGACATCTCAAGCGGGCCCTCGCGGTGGGCGTGCGCGGCTTCGTGCCGAAGACCGTGAGCGCGCAGAAACTCGCCGAGATCATCCGTGCCGTACACGCGGGAAACCGTTACGTGGACCCGGAGTTGGCGGCCGACGCGATCTCCGCGGGGGACTCGCCGCTGACCGCCAGGGAGGCCGAGGTTCTCGAACTCGCCGCCGACGGCGCACCCGTCGCGGAGATCGCCGAACGGGCCGCGCTCTCGCAGGGAACCGTCCGCAACTACCTCTCGTCGGCGGCCACCAAGATCGGCGCCGAGAACCGTCATGCGGCAGTGCGTCTCGCACGCGAGCGAGGTTGGGTATAGTTGGGCTCGCGCTTCGGCGCACTGCGGACGTAGCTCAGTTGGTAGAGCGCAACCTTGCCAAGGTTGAGGTCGCCAGTTCGAACCTGGTCGTCCGCTCCAGTTGAAAGGCCCCGGTCCAGTGGACCGGGGCCTTCTTCGTGTGCGGCGTTACCAGGCGGTGCCGGTCAGGCGCTCGTACGCCTCGACGTACTTGGCGCGGGTGGCGTCCACCACGTCCTGCGGCAGCGCGGGCGGCGGCTGCTCGCTCTTGCGGTCCCAGCCCGAGGCGGGCGAGGTCAGCCAGTCGCGCACGAACTGCTTGTCGTAGGACGGCTGGGCGTGGCCCGGCTCCCACTGGTCCGCGGGCCAGAAGCGGGAGGAGTCCGGGGTCAGCACCTCGTCGGCGAGGATGAGGTCCTCGCCCTCGAAGCCGAACTCGAACTTCGTGTCCGCGAGGATCAGGCCCCGCTCGCGCGCGACGTCCAGCGCCCTGCCGTAGACCGCGAGGGTCGTCTGGCGCAGCTGGGCGGCGGTCTCCGCGCCGACCTCGCGGGCGACCTCCTCGTACGACACGTTCTCGTCGTGCTCGCCGACGGCGGCCTTCGCGGCGGGCGTGAAGATCGGCGCGGGCAGCTCGGAGCCGTCGACCAGGCCCTCGGGCAGGGCGAGGCCGCAGACGGTGCGCGACTCGTCGTACTCCAGGAGCCCCGACCCGGTGAGGTAGCCGCGGGCCACGCACTCGACGGGGACCATCTCCAAGGACTTGCAGACCAGGGTGCGGCCGGCCCAGTCGGCGGGGGCGCCCGCGGGCAGCTCCGTGGAGATCACATGGTTCGGGACGAGGTCCGCGAGCTGGTCGAACCACCACAGGGAGAGCTGGGTGAGGACGCGGCCCTTGTCGGGGATCTCCGAGGGCAGCACCCAGTCATAGGCGGACATGCGGTCGCTGGCGACCATGACGAGCTCGCCCGCCTCGTTCTGGTACAGCTCGCGCACCTTGCCGGTGTGGAGGTGGACCAGGCCCGGAACCTCAAGAGGCTCGGGCTTTTCTACGAATCCGGACACGGTTCCTCCCCGTGGTTCTGGCCAAGTGCTCTCGATTCTCCCGTATCGGGAACGCGGTCCTGGCCAGGGGTCGAGCGGAGCGGAGTGGGGCGGGCGCGGGGCAGCCGTGGGACGTGGCGCGGGCGGAAGGATCAGTCCCGCTTGCAGATGCGGTCGAGGAGGTTGGCCGTGGCCCGCTGGACGCGGGTGTCCACGTGGCCGGGGCGGTCCAGCGCCGGTGACCAGGCGAAGGTGCCCGAGGCGAAGACCAGGGCGCCGGACGGGGCGCGGTAGAGCGACGACTCCTGGTGGCGCGTCGCCCCCTCCGTGTCCGTGTACGGGGAGTGGGAGAGCAGCATGCGGCCCTGGTGCTCCGGGAGCGGCGTACGCGGGAAGTAGCGGTCGGCCTCGCCCGCGACCAGGCCCTCGATCTCGTCGCCCTCGTGCGCGCCGGTCGCCTCCCACAGCCAGTGGTCGGCGTTGCGGACGACGAGGGGCTGCGGCTCGGGGACGCGGCCCGCGTACTGGATGCCGAGCAGCTGCTGCTCCGCCCTGTCCTGCTCGCGCCAGAGGGCGGGCCTGCCGGGGCCCCGGCGCTTGCGGCAGGTCAGCAGGCGGTCCGCGACGCCGGACGGCGAGGGGCCCAACTCCACCTGCCAGTACATGGTGTTGGCGGAGAGGAAGACCAGGGACGTGCCGTGCTCGCGGGCCAGCTCCGTGGTGCGGCGCATGCTCGACGACCAGTACTCGTCGTGGCCGGGGAAGACCAGGCCGCGGTAGCGCGTGGGGTCGATGCGGCCCGCGTGCAGGTCGCGGGCGTCGGCGTACGCCAGGTCGTATCCGTACCGCTCGGCCCAGCGGATGAAGTCGTAGGCGTGGCCCACGTGCAGGGGCAGTCCCGCGCCCGCGTACGGCCGGTCGAAGGAGACCGTGACGGCCGCCTCGCTCTCGCCGAGGAGCCCGCCCCGCTCGTCCCACGCGTGGTAGAGGCTGGCGCCCGTGCGGCCGTCCTCGGGGTAGAGGTTGTACGCCTGCCAGGTCACGTCGGGCAGGAGCAGCAGGAGGTCGGCGGGGTGGCTGTCGCGGACCGTGAAGGGGACGTGCGAGCGGTACCCGTCGGCGGTCGTGAGCACGGCCACGTACGCCCCGATGCTCCAGTAGCTCGGGATCTGCAGGCGCCAGGAGAGCCACCAGTGGTGGCAGGAGACCGTGCGGTCCGCGGTGAGCGGGGCCGGCTGGACGATGCCGGAGAGCCGGGGGCTGGTGGTGATCTTGCTGGCGCCGTCCCCTCCGTAGTGCCCGATCCGGTAGATGTCGACGCTGAACTGCTGGGGCGGGTCCACGGTGACGTGGAAGTCGATCGCCTCACCGGGGGCGGCGGCGCCGGTGGAGGTGAAGCCCTTGATCTGGCAGTGCACGTCGTCCGCGTTGCGCGGGCCGCCGGTGCGGGGTGCCGGGATGTTCGCGCCCGGGGCCGGGGCGTGGTCGATGTACCAGGGGACGACCTTGCCCGTGTCGTCGAAGTAGTGCTCGGGTCCGCGCAGCCAGGGCAGCGGGCCCTGGCCGAAAGGGTCCGACACGGCATGCGCGAGTGCGCCCGATTCCCAGCGGCGGATCGGCTCCGACCCCATGCGTTGTCCCCTCCCTCGCTCCCCCGAGACGGTGCCGCCACTGCCGCGCACGGCCCGGCGACCGGTCCCAGCACATCACATTACGCACGCACCCCGTCACCGTTCGTCGCGAATTGACGTGAACGGAACATGGGCTTCCGGGTGGGGTGGCGCGAGGGGTGGCGTTCGCCTGCGGTTTCTTCCCCGGAGGGGGTGGGGGCGGCGCGAAATTGGGGTGGGGGCGGAGTGGGGTCCGGAGGAGCTCGGGGGCGGATCGGGGCGGATCGGGGCGACACCGGGCGGCTCGGCGAGAGGGGTTCGGGGGCGTGGCCGGATCGGTTCGGTCCAGGGACGGATCAAGGTCGAATTTCGGCTCGCCCGGGGGCGGGCCGGGTCCGCGCGGGGCGGCGGGGGCCGTGGGTGCGGGTGAGGGCAGGACTCAGACCAGCCGGACCGGCTTCTCCGGACGCACACCGAGACGCGCCAGCCAGTCCCGCAGGGGCACCGGGTCACCATCCTCGACGAGGCTCAGGACACGCGGCGCGAGATCCGCCGCACGCTCGCCGTCGACCAGCAGGGACGGGCCGTCCAGCCAGTCGAGGCCGGGCGCGGCGCCCGCGGTGTCGACCGCGGCGCAGCACACCATCGCCGTGACGTGGTCGGCCAGCAACTCACGTCCCGTACGCGGCGGTTGCAGCGGGAAGAGCGGGAGCGCGCCGTCGTCCCAGAGCGCCTCGTCGGGGCCCTGGCCCGCCGGGGCGGAGCGGGGCGGCGCCGCGGCCTCCTCGCGGGCGAGCTCGGCGGTGAGGCCGGCGGCCAGCATCCCGCCGCGGCTGTCCTCGTCGGCCTCGTCGTCCGACTCGGCGGGGAAGAACGATCCGGCGTGCTCGGGGGCCGTGCCGTACGGGACGGTCGACGGGTCCGGGGCGTGGGAGAGGTCCGGAGCGTCCACGGCGTCCGGGATGCCCAGGACGCCCGCGTCGGCCGTCGTCAGGTGGTCCAGGACCCGGCCGAGGGTCGGGCCGTCGGGGTCGGGGGCCGTCGGGTCGGCGGAGTGGCGGACGCCGAGGGAGTCCAGGACGCGGTGCAGCCGGGCGGCGTCCATGCGCCACTTGCGGTCCACGACCTCGTCCGGATACTCCTGCCAGGCCACCGGGGCCCAGTCCGGCCCGTTCTCCGCGGGGCCGCCGTGGAAGAGCCTGGCGGCGAGCAGCGAGGCGGCCTCGTCCACCGAACCCGGCTCCTCCAGGAGGTCGCAGGCGGGCCGCTCCCCCAGGCGCGAGGCGAAGCCCTCGGCGAGGCGGTCCCTGCGGGAGAGCTCGGTGAGCGCGGAGACCACGCCCGCGTCGAGCCGGGACGGCCAGCGGCCCATGCGCCAGGCGGGCAGCGCGACGCGGGTGAGCAGCCGGTCCCATCCCGCGTACGCCAGGCCGACCTGCTCCTGGGCGACGATCCGCACTCCGTAGTCCACGGTCTGGGCGCGCTCGGCGGCGGCCGCGGCGACGCCCCGCTCCATCTCGGCGGCGTGCCCGCGGCAGCTGCGCAGGAGCAGCCGGGCGACCCAGCCGATGCCGCCGAGCACCACGCGCGCGAGGGGCCCGCGGCCCGGTGCGGAGGTGACCGCGACGGCCGCGTCGAGGCCCCGCACGAAGCGCCTGGCCGCCGCTATGTCGGGGTGCGCGGAGGGTCCCGTGCCCGCCACGACGGGTGCGAGCACCGCGCGCAGCTCGCCGACCCGCATCCACCACAGGAACGGGGAGCCGATGACGAGCACGGGCGCGGCGGTGGCCCCGCGCTGCGGTGCGCGACCGCCCCGTACGCCGTCGGTGGGCTCGTCGGCGCCGGACGCGGGCGCGGCGGTGTCCCGGCCCGCGGGCGGGCCGTGCGCCGGGTGGGTGCGGTCCTCAAGCCAGCTGTCGCAGTCCGGGGTGAGCGCTATGGCCGAGGGCGCGGGCACGTCGAGGCGGTCGGCGAGGTCACGGACCAGGCGGTACAGATCGGGGGCCGACTCCTCGGCGATCGGGACCGTGGGGCTCAGGGCGGGTCTGGCCCTGGCCACGACCAGCGCGACGGCCGCCGCCGCGAGCAGCACGACGACCGCCACGGCCGACACGACCCAGCGCACGACGTCCCAACTCCCGCCGCCGACATGGCCCGTGACCCCACCCGCGATGAGCACGACGGCGACGGCCGCGGGCAGCAGGGCGACGGCCAGCGCCCTGCTGCGCAGACGCAGCACGGCGAGAGCCCGCGAGCGCGCGGCCTGCGCACCCACCTCCACACCCATACCTGACACGACCGATGGCACCCCCTGCTGCCTACTCCTCGGCCGCCGGCCGGGGCCGGCAGCGCACATCAATGGCGTTGGTGTTGCTCACTCCCCCACTGTGGCACCCGCCACCGACATCGCAATGCCGGTGGTCTGTTTGGCTCTGGGCGCCCTGAACCGCTTGCGCCGCACCCTAGTTGGGGTGCGGGGACCCGTCAGCCGGATGGGCCAGCGGTCACCCGATGGAATGGCTTTGGCTAAAGGTGGCTGCTGAAAAAGCCCCGGATCCAGTGTCAGATCCGGGGCTTCGCCGAGCGTGAGAATGGCCGGAAGTTACTCCCGGGTCACGTACGCGGCGGCCTACTCGGCCTCGGCGGCCGCCTTCGCGGCGATGTCGGTGCGGTGCTGCGAGCCGTCCAGGCGGATGCGGGAGAGCGCCGCGTAGGCGCGCTCACGGGCCTCGCCTAGCCCGGCGCCGACCGCCGTCACGGAGAGCACGCGGCCGCCCGCGCTGACGACCGCGTCGCCGTCGAGCTTCGTCCCGGCGTGCAGGACGTACGCGTCCGGTGCATCCTGCGCCGCGACGTCGCCGAGCCCCTCGATGGGATCGCCCGTGCGAGGCGTACCGGGGTAGTTGTGCGAGGCGACGACCACGGTCACCGCGGCGTCGTCGCTCCAGCGCAGCGGGGGCAGATCGGCGAGCGTGCCGTCCGCCGCCGCCAGCAGGACACCGGCGAGCGGGGTCCGCAGACGGGCGAGGACGACCTGGGTCTCGGGGTCGCCGAAGCGGGCGTTGAACTCGATGACCCGTACGCCGCGGCTCGTGATCGCCAGACCGGCGTAGAGCAACCCGGAGAACGGGGTGCCGCGCCGCCGCAGCTCGTCCACGGTGGGCTGCAGGACCGTCCGCTGCACCTCGTCGACCAGCTTCGGGTCGGCCCAGGGCAGCGGCGAGTACGCGCCCATGCCGCCGGTGTTGGGGCCCTCGTCGCCATCGAGCGCGCGCTTGAAGTCCTGGGCGGGCTGCAGCGGTACGACGGTCTCGCCGTCGGTGATCGCGAACAGGGAGACCTCGGGGCCGTCGAGGAACTCCTCGATGACCACGCGATCGCAGGCCAGCGCGTGCTTCCTGGCGGCCTCCACGTCGTCGGTGACGACGACGCCCTTGCCCGCGGCGAGCCCGTCGTCCTTGACGACGTACGGCGCTCCGAAGGCGTCGAGGGCCGCGTCGATCTCTTCCGGGGTCGTGCAGACGTAGGACCGGGCGGTCGGCACGCTCGCGCCGGCCATCACGTCCTTCGCGAACGCCTTGGAGCCCTCCAGCTGGGCGGCCTCCTCCGAGGGCCCGAAGCAGGGGATGCCCTCGGCGCGCACGGCGTCGGCGACGCCCGCGACGAGCGGGGCCTCCGGGCCCACGACGACGAGCCCGGCACCGATCTTTCTGGCGAGCGCGGCCACCGCGGCGCCGTCGAGGGCGTCGACCCGGTGCGTCCGTGCCACCTCTGCGGTGCCGGCGTTGCCGGGGGCGCAGTGCAGCTCGGAGACGGCGGGGTCGAGGGACAGAGAGCGGCACAGGGCGTGTTCGCGGGCACCACTGCCGATGACGAGGACCTTCACGGTGGTCAGCCTAGCCGGGGTCGGTGCCTTGCTTTGTACGGGCTGCCAGGTCTGGCCCCTGGGCCTCTTGTACGTTCCTCCAGGCCGGTCTGCGCGTTGGCCCCCGTCCGCTGTGGTCCCCGCCGTGCGGGAGGGGGGGCATCCGTCGTGCCCGTCCCGCCGCTTCGCGACGGATCCGTGCCCACCGTTGCTCTGCACCGGGCGGTGGGCGTAGGGGCCCGTCTGCTGTGGTTCCTCGCCGTTCGGCCGCTCGCGTCCGCCGTGCCCGTCCCGCCGCTCCGCGGCGGATCCGCGCCCACCCGCCCACCCGTGACTCCGCACCGGGCGGTGGGCGTAGGGGCGGGGGTGGGGCCCGGGTTATTCGTTCGGGTATTCGTCGACCACCGTCGCGCCCAGTTCTCTCATGATCAGGTCGTGGCCGGAGAGGGCCGATTCGACCAGGTCCGGGTCGTCGTCCTCAGGGGTGTCGTCCTCGGGGGACACGTGCTCCGGGGCGGGCGCCGAGCGGGGGGCCGGTGTGGGCTCCGGGGCCGGGGCCTGCGGCGGGGCCGAGGGCTGCGGGGCGGCGGCCGGTGGCGGGGTCGGCTGCGGCGGGGCCGAGGGGCGCGCCACGGGGGCGCCGCCGAAGTTGACCGCGGCGGGCGGCGGCGCGGAGCCGCCCGACGGGTCGACGATCGCCTCGACCTTCCACTGCACGCCGAACTGCTCGGAGAGCGCCTGCCGGAGCACGTCCTCGCTGCCGCTGCTCGCGAAGTTGTCGCGCGCTCCCGCGTTCACGAAGCCGATCTGGAGGGTCGTGCCGTCGAACCCCGCCACCTGCGCGTTCTGGCTGAGCAGGATCCAGGTGAAGCGGCGGCGGTTCTTCACCGCCTCCAGGATGTTCGGCCAGAGGGTGCGCGGGTCGGGCCCGCCCGCGGGGGCCGCCGCCATGGGGGCGGGGGCGGCGGGCTGGGCCGCGGGCGCCTGGTGGACCGGGGCGGACGGCTGCTGCTGCGGTGCGGCCTGCGGGGCCGGGGCGCCGGAACCCGCGGACGCGGCGGTGGGCCAGCCACCCGGACGCGGCGTCTCCGGAGCGGCGGGGCCACTGCCGGGCGCGGACGCCGTGGGCCAGCCACCGGGCCGACGCTCGGCGGGAGGCGCGGCGGCAGCGGGCGGGGCTTGGGGTGCCGCGGGAGCGGGGGCAGGTGCGGGAGCGGGCGTAGGGGCGGGGGCGGCAGGGGCGGGCGGCGCGGCGGCCTCCGGGGCCTGCGGCGCCGGGGAACCGGGGCCCGCGCCACGGACCGCGGCCCGCGCGGCCGCGGGGCCTCCGCCGGGCGGCACCGGCGGCCCCTGCGGAACCGGCTCGGTCCCACCCTGGGGCATGGCGACGGCGGGCTGCGGCACGCCCGCGTGGGCCTCGGGCCCGGGGACGTACCCCATCGCGGGGGCCGCGCCCTGGCCACCGGGGACGAAGTTCCCGCCGCGCTCCAGGCGGTCGAGGCGGGCCATCACGGAACGCTCGTCGTCGTACGCCGCGGGGAGCAGCACGCGCGCGCAGATCAGCTCCAGCTGGAGCCTCGGCGAGGTGGCGCCGCGCATCTCGGTCAGGCCGTCGTTCACGAGGTCGGCGGCGCGGCTGAGCTCGGCGCCGCCGAAGACACCGGCCTGCGCCTGCATCCGCTCGACGACGTCGACGGGGGCGTCGATGAGGCCCTTCTCGGCGGCGTCCGGCACGGCCGCGAGGATCACCAGGTCGCGCAGCCGCTCCAGGAGGTCGGCGACGAAGCGCCGCGGGTCGTTGCCCCCCTCGATGACGCGGTCCACGACCTCGAAGGCGGCGGCCCCGTCCCCGGAGGCGAAGGCCTCCACCACGGAGTCGAGCAGTGAACCGTCCGTGTACCCGAGCAGGGACGTCGCCATGGCGTACGTCACACCCGTCTCGGTCGCACCGGCGAGCAGCTGGTCCATGACGGACATGGAGTCACGCACCGAACCCGCGCCCGCGCGCACGACCAGCGGGAACACCCCGTCCTCGACGGTCATCTCCTCGCGGCCGCAGACCTCTGCCAGGTACTCACGGAGGGTGCCGGGCGGGACGAGCCGGAAGGGGTAGTGGTGCGTACGCGAACGGATCGTGCCGATGACCTTCTCGGGCTCGGTCGTCGCGAAGATGAACTTGAGGTGCTCCGGGGGCTCCTCGACCACCTTCAGGAGGGCGTTGAAGCCCGCCGAGGTGACCATGTGGGCCTCGTCGATGATGTAGATCTTGTAGCGACTGCTCGCCGGGCCGAAGAAGGCCTTCTCGCGCAGGTCGCGGGCGTCGTCCACGCCACCGTGCGACGCGGCGTCGATCTCGATGACGTCGATCGAGCCCGGTCCGTTGCGCGCGAGGTCGCGGCAGGACTGGCACTCGCCGCAGGGCGTGGGAGTGGGACCTTGCTCACAGTTGAGACAACGGGCCAGGATGCGCGCGCTCGTCGTCTTGCCGCAGCCGCGGGGGCCACTGAACAGGTAGGCGTGATTGACCCGGTTGTTGCGCAGCGCCTGCTGCAGCGGGTCGGTTACATGCTCCTGCCCGATGACCTCGGCGAACGACTCCGGGCGATAGCGGCGGTACAGCGCGAGAGACGACACGCATACGAGGTTAATGGGGACCACTGACAACCTGGACCGCCCCGAACGCAAAGCGCCCCCCACGCACCCGCCAGAGCCGACCTACCCTTGCTGCCTTCCGGCCCTGGGGGAGTTCAGTCAGATAGCGCCACGTGAGGGGCTGGCCCCCACAGTAGCGGATCCCCCGGGCCGGAAGCGACGCCGGTCCCGGCCGGGGAGGGCGCCGGAGACGATCACGACGGCGACCTCGGGATCGTGTTCGCGAGCACTCCCCAACGTCTTGTATTGTTTGCGGCGGAGGATTCGCCTAGTGGCCTAGGGCGCACGCTTGGAAAGCGTGTTGGGGGCAACCCCTCACGAGTTCGAATCTCGTATCCTCCGCACCCGCCCGTCAGGGCAGCCGAAGGCCCCAACCGTTCACGGTTGGGGCCTTCGGCGTTCTCCGGTCCTGTTGCGCAGCACCCCGAAGAGGATGGACATCTGGTGACGCACGATGCCGCCCGGTTCCTGTCCCGGTCGTGCCGGGTGCTGGCCGACGTGCTGCTCCGTGAGTGGCGCGGGGTGATCGCCGGGCCTTTCCGCGCTCTTCGTGGGCGCGGTCCGCTGGGGGTCTCGCTGGGGCTGTTCGCCACCGTCGCGGTGGTCGGGCTGCACGCCTATCAGCAGACGGAGACCGGGGCCGCGGTGCTCCGTGTGGTCAGTGAGGTGCGGGCGGACCAGCCGCTCGCGCTGTCTCTGCTGCGTACGCCCGTCTCGCTGTTCGTGCCCGCGCAGGATCTGCCGGCCTGGGGCGGGCTGCCGCGGCTGTTCCTCGCGTTCGCGCTGGCCGAGCTCGCCTTCGGGCGCATACGCACGCTGGTGGTGGCCTACGCCGCCACGCTCTCGGGCACCCTCGGCGCGCGCGTGATGGTCGCCGTCGGTCCCGGTGAGCCCGGCCTGCCCGCCGATGCCGCGCACGCGGTCGACACGGGGGCGTCCGCCGCGATCGTGGGGCTCTTCGCCTTCGCCGCGGTGACGCTGCGGGCGCCGCTGCTCTTCCTCGCCGCCGTCGTCCCGACGGTCACGGGCTCGATCGCCGAACCCAATCTCGCGGGCCGCGAACACCTAGTGGCGGTCGCCTTCGCGATGGTTTTCGCCCTCCTTCTTGAGAAGAGCCGCTTCCGGGCCCCGGAGCCGCTCGCGCCCTCGCCCGCCCCGGCTCCTGCCGCCGCGCGATGTCAGTGGGCACTGCCAGAATCGGCAGAAGTCGATCAGGAGGTCGGGCATGGCGATTCTCGACGTGCGGGATCCGGTGGCCGTGGCGGTCACCGAGGCGATCCGCGGGGGTGACGTGGCCGCCCTGCGCGAGCTGCTCGCCGCGCGGCCCGGCCTCGCCACATCGGCGATCGGACAGGACGGCGCCGCGGCGGGGACGCGCAGCCTGCTGCACATCGCCACGGACTGGCCGGGGCACCTCCCCCACGGCCCCGAGACCATCGCCGCGCTGATCGCGGCGGGCGCCGACCCCGACGCCCGCTTCGTCGGCGCCCACGCCGAGACACCGCTGCACTGGGCCGCGAGCAACGACGACGTGCCCGCGCTGGACGCCCTCGTCGCGGCCGGTGCCGACATCGAGGCGGGCGGCGCCGTCATCGCGGACGGCACGCCGCTGACCGACGCGTGCGCCTTCAGTCAGTGGCGGGCGGCGCGGCGGCTGATCGAGCACGGGGCGCGGACGACGCTGCACGAGGCGGCGTCGCTCGGTCTGCTCGATCGCGTGAAGGAGCTCGTCGAAGGCGGTGATCCCGAGGCCGGTGCCCCGGACCGCTCCGACCTCACCAGCGCCTTCTGGGGCGCCTGCCACGGCGACCACCCTGCCACCGCGCGCTACCTGCTCGCGCGGGGCGCCGACCGCGACTGGATCGGTTACGACGACAAAACGCCCCTGGACATCGCCGTGGAGGCGGGCGCGGACGAGGCCGCCACGTGGCTGCGCGGCATCGGGGCGCGGACCCGGGCGGAGCTGACATGAGCCGCCCCGGCGTCACGCGCATCTCCGGCGTCACCAGCATCACCGGCGTCGCCAGCGCCCCCGGCGGCCCCGACTCCCCCGGCCGCCCGCGCGCGTTCACCACCGCCCGGCTCACCCTGCGGCCCATCGAGCGGGCGGACGTCCCCGCGGTGTCCCGGCTCTGGACCGACCCCGACGTGCGCCGCCATCTCGGCGGCCCGGTGGCCGACGACGTGGTGCGCGAGCGCGAACGGGCCTGCGTGGGCGCGCCGGGCGCCCTCAGCGTCGTACGGACGCGGGACTCCGTCGTGCTCGGCCTGGTCTCGGTCGAGCCGGGTGCGCGGCAGGGCCGCACGGAAGTGTCGTACCAACTGCTCCCGGAGCACTGGGGTCATGGCTACGCGCGCGAGGCGGTCGGCGCGGTCGTCGGCCGCCTCATGGCACCGCCCGAGGGCGCTGAGGTGCCCGGGATCGTCGCCGTGACCCAGGAGGCCAACTCCCGCTCGCGCCGCCTGCTCGAAGCGCTCGGCGCGCGGGTCGAGGAGCGGTTCGTGGAGTGGGACGAGCGGCAGGTGCTGTACGCCTTCGCCGCGCTCATACCCGGGGCGGGACCGGCGACCGGGGGCGGGTCGGCCGGTAACCCCGAGGGCCCGCACGGTAACCCCGAGGGCCCGCAGGGGGGTTAGCACCACCCCCGAGACACCATGTCGCCGTATGCCGCGTGGCCCGCGGATCCGCGAAGGTTGAGGACGTCACCAGGCGCGCACCTCCCGCCTGGTGAACAGCACCGCTCGTCCCCTCCCCGCCCCGCAGATCCGAGGTCCGCCATGAGCACCAGCACCCTGTCGTACGCCGCGTCGGCCGCCGCTCCGCTCCGGTCGCCGGATCCTTCCCGGCCGGAGCGCGTCGGCTTCTGGCGGGCGCCGTTCGCCGCCGTCACCTACCGGGAGATCGGCCATGTGCTGGTCTCGCTGCCCGTCGCGATCGCCGGGTTCACCTTCGCCGTGGCGGCGGTCTCGCTCGGCGCCGGGCTGCTGGTGACCGTGCTCGGGCTGCCCGTCCTGGCCGCGGCGCTCGCCGCGGCCAGGGGGCTCGGGGCCGCCGAGCGACGTCGGGCCCGCACGGGGCTCGGGCTCGACGTCGCCGGCCCGGCCCCGCTGGAGGCGCGGCGGGACGATGGCCGGTGGGCCGGGATGCGGGCGCGGCTCGGGGACGGCGCGGGCTGGCAGGCGCTGCTCTTCCAGCTGGTCATGTTCCCGTGGCGGGTCCTGAGCTTCACCCTGTCGGTGACGTTCCTGGTCACCGGCTGGGTGGTCGCGCTCTTCCCGACGTACTCCTGGGTCTTCCACCGCTACGTGGGCTGGCCCGGCTACCGCCTCTACGACTTCACGTCCGGCGGCGAGCGGCACCAGTACTACATCACCTCGCCCGTGCAGGTCGTCGCGGTCGGCCTCGTCGGTGCGGTGCTGGTCCTGCTCACCCCGAAGCTGGTCCGCGCCCTGACCAACGTCGACCGCGCGGCGGTGCGTTCGCTGCTCGGCTGAGGCCGGGCGGCCCGACGCAGCGGGTGGCTAGCAGCGCACGGCCCCGTCCGGCTCCACGGACGGGGCCTTCGCCGTCGCGCCCGCGTCCCCCGTACGCAGCCGGGGCCGCGTTTGGGTCCGCGTCCGGGTTTGTGTCCGGGTGAGCCCGACGCCCGCCAGCACCACCACCATGCCCAGCACGATCCGCACGCCGATCTCCTCGCCGAGCACGACCGCGCCGAGGGCGACCGAGACGACCGGCAGGAGGTAGCCGACGGTGGCGGCCGCGGTGGGGCCTTCCTCGGCGATGAGGCGGGAGTTGAGGTGGAAGGTGATGCCCGTGCCGAGCGTGCCGAGGACGAGGAGCGCGAGGATGCCGGTGAGGGTCGGGGACGAGGTGCCCGAGGGGGCGGCGGGCAGGGCGAGCGTGGTCAGGCCCGTCGCGGTGAGCAGCTGCGCGGCGGAGAGCGCGAGCGGCGCGGTCTCACGGCCGATCAGATGGCGGGCCATGTACGCGAAGGCGACGGCGTAGCTGACGGCGGCGGCGAGCAGGGCGAGCGCGCCCCAACTGGTCAGCCCCGACTGCTGCCAGGGCGCGAAGATCAGCAGGGTGCCCGCGAAGCCGAGCAGCAGGCCGGTGAGCCGGAGCGGGCCGAGGCGGCGCTCGGTGCGCAGCGTCAGGCCGATGGCGACGGACCACAGGGGCGTCGTGGCGTTCAGTACGCCCGCCACGCCCGAGTCGACCGTCTGCTGGCCGAGGCTGAAGAGGAAGAACGGCAGGGCGTTGCAGAAGAAGGCGGCGACCAGGAGGTGCGCCCATGTCCTGCGGTCCCGCGGCATCCGCTGCCCGGCCGAGCGGGCGAGGACGAGCAGGACGGCGGCGCCGAGCGCGCACCGCACGATGGTGAGGTGCAGGGGCGCGATGCCGCCGCTCAGGGCGAGCTTGATCCAGAGGAAGCCGGATCCCCAGAGCAGGGCGAGGACGGCCATGCGGACGTGGGTGGCGCGGGAGCCGCTGGGCACGGTCGGCCTCCTGATCTCTCGGTCGTACGGGACGTGTTCGTACGCGGCGGGGTGCGTCGGCGCCTGCCTCGTCGGCGCCTTCTCCGTACGGTCCCCCAAGAGCTGATGTAAGACAAGCGACCAGATATGCACTCTGAATTAAGCTGTGCTGCATGCTTGATATGCGGCGCATGCAGATCCTGCGGGCGGTGGTCACCAGCGGCTCGGTGACCGCGGCCGCCAGGAACCTCGGCTACACACCGTCGGCCGTCAGCCAGCAGATGACGGCCCTGGAGAAGGAGGCGGGCATCGCCCTCCTGGAGCGGACCGGGCGCGGCGTGCGCCCGACGGACGCGGGCCGGCTGCTCAGCGACTGCGCGACGGCCATCGGCAAGCACGTCGCCGAGGCCGAGACGGCGCTCGCCGAACTGCGGGCCGGGCACAGGGGGCGCGTCTCGATGCGGTACTTCGCCACGGCAGGGGCGTCCCTGGTAGCCCCCGCGCTCGCGGCACTGCGACGCGAACACCCGGGCGTACTGGTCGACTTGAAGCTCTTCGACGTCGACGACCCGGTGCTCGACGTGAAGGCGCGCAGGTCCGATCTGGCGCTGGTGGTCAGGCCGGGCGACGGTTTCGCGGCGGACGGCGTCCGCTTCCTGCATCTGCTCGACGACCGCTACCGCGTGGTGCTGCCGACGGGCCACCGGCTGACCGCCGAGCCGGTGGTCGAACTCGCCGACCTGGCAGGCGATTCATGGGTCGGCAGCGAGTCGCCGGGGCCCTGCCAGGACGCGGTGCTCGACGCGTGCGCGGCCGCGGGGTTCACCCCGGACTTCGTGGTGGAGAGCGGCGACTACGCGACGGCACAGGGTTTCGTCGCGGCCGGACTCGGCATCACCCTGCTCCCCGAACTGGCGCTCGCGGGCGGCCACCGCCCCGACGTCGTCGTACGACGGGTCGCCGGGCCCGAACCGGTCAGGTCGATCCACGCGGCGGTACGGAACGCGGCGCCGGCTCAGCCGGCGCTGAGCGGGCTGCTCGACGCGCTGCGGGAGGTGGCGAGGGTGCCCCGCGCGGAGGGTGCGTCCGGCGAGGGCGCCGCGTAGCACCGCAGGGCGACCCGGTTGCCCGGCCCCCACTCCCGCTCGACGACGTCGAGGAGCTCCCAGCCGAGGCGTTCGTAGAGCACGACGGCCGGGGAGTCGGTCGAGACGACGTCCAGGACCGGGTGCAGGCCGCGGCCCAGCGCCTCCCGCCCGATCCGCGCCATCAGGAGCGCGCCGATGCCGTGGCCGCGGGCGCCGGGCGAGACGAACAGCCGGGACACCACGGCGCTCGCGTCCACGGCCACGCCCGCGCGCTCGCTCCACAACACGGGCGCCACGTCGTCCGCGCCGACCCGGGAGAGCCGTACGTGCCCGACGATCCGCCCGTCGAGCTCGGCCACCCAGGCACCGAGCGGGGCCCTGCCGGCGAGCCAATCCGCGGGATCGGCGGGCCAGTTGACGGGATACCCGTCGCCCTCATGGACCTCGGCGAGGAGCTCCACGCACGCGTCCATGTCGCGGGCTTCGTCCCGCTCCCGTATCCGGAGAACGGGGTGGGCCTCGGCTGATCCTGCGGAACGATCTCGTCTCATCGGAGCATGGAAGCACAGCGGCTCCGCCGAGGTGGGCGGATTGAGGGGCCCGGCCACTCGACGCGCCCCCTCCCGAGGAGACCGGGCCGACCGGCAGCGCGAACGGCCGACGCCCGGATGCGGGGGAAGGCCCCGGCCGACCGGCAGCCCGAACGCATATGGAAGCGCGGCAGCCCCGCCGAGGGAGACGGACGAAGAGAGCCCGGCCACCCGACAGCCCAACCCCGAGGAGACCCAGCCAACCGGCAGCGCGAGCAACCGGCACCCGGATGCAGGTGAGGGCCCGGTCAACCGGCGGGCCGACCACAACAAGGCCCCGGCCGGCCAGCGGGCCCGACCCCGAGAAAGCCCGGCCGACCAGCGGCCCGACCACAAGCGGCCCCCTCAACCGGCGCCCCCGCCCGCACCCTCACCCACCCCCCACCCCACCACCCGCAACACACTCACCCGCAACACCTCCGCCGCCCGTTCCACCGGCATGCGGCCCGATGTGACCTCCTCGCCCGCCGCGTGGCCCAGGGCGACCGTGGTCGCCACCAGCCAGGGCACCGGGAGCCTCGCGTCGAACTCGCCCGACTCCATGCCGCGCCGGATCAGGCGTGCGTAGCGCTCGGCGACCGGTTCGTGGCGGGCCCTGTCCTCCGTGCGGGCCGCCGGGTTCGAGCCCAGGTCCAGCAGGAAGGGGTGTTCCGCGAAGGTCCGCCAGCCCGCGTCGAGGAGACGTAGCAGCGCGTCCGCCGCGGGGCCCTCGTCGATCGCCGCCGCGTCCATCTCGGCCATGGTCCGGTCCGTGAGCCGGTCGACCACCGCCGACAGGAGCGCGTCCCGCGAGGCGAAGTGGGCGTACACGGTCTGCCGGGTGACACCGGCCGCCGCGCCGATCGCGGCCATGCCGATGTCGCGGCGCTCACCGAGGAGCTGGATCGCCGCTTCGAGGATCGCGGCGCGGCTGCGCTCGGCGTCGGCACGGCGCACGGGCCGTACCGCCCGGGAGGCCGAACCGGTGGTCGTGCTGCGTGCGTCCGGCATCTCTTACACCCTTGTCAGAGTTGATGAGGCGTCATAGCTTACACCGCTGTAAGAGATCGTAGATCGTACGCACCCGCTGCCGAGCAGGCCGCGCGACGAGAACAGGACCCGCCATGACGCCACTGAGGACCACCGCCCCCGAACAGTTCATCGGCGACTTCTTCACCACGTTCACCGACGAGTTGACCCGACACGGCGTGGACGACGACTTCACGCCCCTGATGGAGCGCTACTACACGCGCGACGTCGTGCAGATCGCCGACGGCGTACGCCTCGAATGGGACCGGCTCCTCGCGCATCTGCGCCCGGTGCGCAAGAACCTCGAAGGCGGCTCGTACCGCTTCGACGTGCAGGAGGCGCTGGCGGACGGCGACCGGATCGCCGCGCGGCTCACCCTTCACGTGCGTGACCGCAGGGAACGGCTCATCGACATGGAGATCCAGATGATCGCCCGGTTCACGGCGGACGGCCGGATGCGGGCCGCGCACCAGATCTCACGGACGCTCAGGTCCGAGAAGTCCGCCGAGGGATAAGGTCGGCAGCGAGACCGAAGTGGCAAGGGGGCGGCCGCCGATGGGGCCGGACGAAGCGGTGATCGGCTGTACGGGGGAGCTGGTGCTCGGCACGCGCGGCGACGCGGGACCCGGTGAGGTCCTCGTGCGGGTGCGCGGCGGCACGGAGACCTTCCTCGCGTGGTCCGACGTTCCTCTCCCCCGCGGGGCGACCGTGCTCGTGACCGAGTCCCGCGGCTCCCGCCAGGTCGACGTCATCAAGTGGGCCGATCCGTTGGAGGCGTTGACCGACTCCGGTGTCGGCGACGCCTGAGTCGAGGAGAACAAGATGTTCGGTTACCGCGTTCCAGCCCCCGACGAGGCGATGCTGATCTCGGGCGGCAGGCGCGGGCTCGGGGGCGCGCCGTTCCGTGTGGTGACAGGCCACGGCAAGTTCGTGCTCCCCGTGTTCCGCAAGACCCGCTTCCTCACGCTCGCCATGTGCGAGTCGGAGGTCGTGGAGACCTGCGTGACCCGTCAGGGCATCGCCCTGACGGTGCGCGCGGTGATCGCCTTCAAGGTCGGCAACGACACCGAGAGCATCGTCAACGCGGGCCAGCGCTTCCTGTCCGACCAGGACCAGATGTCGATCCTGACCGGCCGGATCTTCGCGGGCCATCTCCGGTCCATCATCGGCTCGATGACGGTCGAGGAGATCGTCACCGAGCGCCAGAAGCTCGCCACGGAGGTCCTCGACACCTCCAAGTCGGAGATGGCGAAGATCGGCCTGCACGTGGACTCGCTGCAGATCCAGTCGATCGACGACGGCGACACCGGCTACATCGAGGCCATGTCCGCCCCGCACAAGGCCGCCATCCAGCGCCAGGCCCAGATCGCCCAGGCGCGGGCCACCCAGGCCGCCTCCGAGGCGGAGCAGGAGGCCACGCGGAACCAGGCGGAGTACGCGCGGCGCACCGCGATCGTGCAGGCCGAGTACTCCGCCGAGGTCGACCGCGCCCAGGCCAAGGCGGCCCAGGCCGGCCCGCTCGCCGAGGCGCACGCGCAGCAGGAAGTCCTGGACGCGAAGACCGAACTGGCCCAGCGCGCGGCCGAGTTGCGCCAGCAGCAGCTGGTCGCCGAGGTCGTGAAGCCCGCGGAGGCGGACGCCCAACGCATCCGCGTCCTCGCCCTCGCCGAGGCGGAGCGGATGAAGATCCAGGCCGAGGCGGCCGCGTCGTACGACCGCGTCGCCCTGGACCGGATGCTGATCGACCAGCTCCCGCAGATCGTCAAGGAGGCCGCGACGGGCCTCTCGGGCGCCAACGTGAACGTGCTCAACGGCGCGGACGGCCTGGGCGAGATCGCGGCGGGCCTGGTCGGCCAGGGCCTGACGATCCTCGACTCGGTCAGGACGAACCTGACCCCCGGCCAGCACGAGCAGCAGCCCACGGTGGCCAAGCAGCGAGGCATCGAGATCGAGTAGGCAGGCCCACGGCAGCCGGACGCCCCACCGTCCCGCAGCCGCGAGCGCTCCCGAGGGGCCGCGGCGGTATGTCTGCCCGGAGCACAGAGAGCCACGAGCCGAGGTGCATGACGACGACGGCTCACCGGGATAGCGAGGACAGACATACCGCCGCGGCCCCGCCCCCGAGACGCACCCGAGGCGGGCCCCGAGCCCAACCCGGGGCTCGGACTCAGCCTCAGGCCAACCCCACCAGCCCCCGGTAGTCAGGACTCCACAGATCCTCGACGCCGTCCGGCAGGACGAGCACCCGGTCGGGCCGCAGCGCGTCGATCGCGCCCTCGTCGTGCGTGACCATCACGATCGCCCCGGGGTACGTCCCCACGGCGCCGAGCACCTCGCCCCGGGACGCGGGGTCGAGGTTGTTCGTGGGCTCGTCGAGGAGCAGCACGTTCGCGCCCGAGTGGACGAGCCCGGCCAGCGCGAGGCGGGTCTTCTCGCCGCCGGAGAGGACGGCGGCGGGCTTGTCCGCGTCGTCCCCGCCGAACAGGAAGGACCCGAGCACGCGCCGCACCTCGCCGTCGGTCAGATGGGGCGCCGCACCGGCCAGGTTCTCCCGGACGCTCTTCGCGCCCTCCAGGGTGTCGTGCTCCTGCGCGAAGTACCCGAGCCGCAGCCCGGACCCGGCCACCACCCGCCCCGCGTCGGGCCGTTCGTGCCCGGCGAGGATCCGCAGCAGCGTGGTCTTGCCGGCCCCGTTGAGCCCGAGGACGACGAGCCGGCTGCCCCGGTCGACGGCGAGGTCGACGCCGGTGAGCACGCGATGGGAGCCGTACGACTTGGTGAGCGAGACCGCGCCGAGCGGCATCCGGCCGCACGGGGCGGGCTCGGGCAGCCGGATCCGCGCGACCTTCTCGCCGCGCCGCACCGGCTCCGTCGATGCGAGCATCCGCTCGGCACGCCGGTCCATGTTCTTCGCGGCGGTCGCGGTGGCGACGTGGGAGCGCATCTTGTCGGCCTGGGCGCGCAGCGAAGCGGCCTTGCGCTCGGCGTTGGCGCGCTCGCGGACGCGCCGCCGCTCGTCCGCGGCGCGCTGGGCGAGGTAGGCGGCCCAGCCGGTGTTGTGCACGTCGACGGCGGCACGCCGCGGATCGAGGTGGAACACCCGGTTCACGGTGTCGGCGAGGAGCCCGGTGTCGTGGCTGATGAGCACGAGGCCGCCCGGGTAGGTGGCCAGATAGCCGCGCAGCCACGCCACCGAGTCGGCGTCGAGGTGGTTGGTGGGCTCGTCGAGCAGCAGGGTGTCGTGCCGCGAGAAGAGGATCCTGGCGAGCTCGACGCGGCGCCGCTGCCCGCCGGAGAGCTCGCCGACGGGCCGGCCGAGGGCCCGCTCGGGCAGCCCGAGCCCCGCGGCGACCCGCGCGGCCTCCGCCTCCGCGGCATAGCCGCCGCGGGCCTGGAAGAGGTCGTCGGCGCGGGCGTAGGCGGCCATGGCCCGCTCCTGGGCGCCGGGGCCCGCGGCCCCGGCCATGGCGGACTCGGCCGTACGCAGCGCGGCCGTCGCCTCGTCCAGGCCGCGGGCGGAGAGGATGCGGTCGGTGACGGTGCCCGCGGGGTCGGCGGCGCCGGGGTCCTGGGCGAGGTGGCCGAGGGTGCCGGCGCGGGTGACGGCACCGGCGGCGGGCGCGGACAGCTCCGCGAGGATCTTCAGGAGGGTGGTCTTGCCCGCGCCGTTACGGCCGACGAGGCCGATGCGGTCGCCGGGGGCGATGTGGAAACTGACGTCGGACAGCAGGAGCCGGGCTCCGACGCGCACGTCGATGCCTCGAACGGTGATCATGAGGTAACGCTCCGCAGTAGCGAATGGACACACGGGTGACGTGAAGGCGTGTGTCCTGGCTAGGAGATGCGGGGCGTAGACATGGGGCCGAGGCTAGCGCGGGGGCCGGGGGCGACGCATCCGAATTCTCGGGCGGCGCCGCCCGCTTCCCCTCCCTGTCATCCCTCTCATCCCTCTCGTCCCTCGCTCAACCGGCCTTCGCGGCCTTCGCGGCCTTCTCCGCCTTCGCCGCGGCCTTCATCTCCTGCTTGTGCGCGCGGACCTTGTGCAGGGAGTCGGGTCCCGTGATGTCCGCGACCGAGCGGTACGACTTGGCCGCGCCGTAGTCGCCCGCGGCCTCGCGCCAGCCCTTGGGGCGTACGCCGAGCTGCTTGCCGAGCAGGGCCAGGAAGATCTGCGCCTTCTGCTTGCCGAAGCCGGGCAGGTCGTTCAGGCGCTGGAGGAGTTCCTTGCCGGTGGGGACGCCCTCCCATACGGCGGCGGGGTCGCCGTCGTAGTGGTCCACCAGGTACTGGCAGAGCTGCTGGATGCGTTTGGCCATCGAGCCCGGGTAGCGGTGGACCGCCGGCTTGGCGGAGAGCAGCGCGGCGAACTCGTCGGGGTCGTACGCGGCGATGTCGTGTGCGTCGAGGTCTTCGGCGTTCATCCGTTGGGCGATCGTGTACGGGCCCGCGAACGCCCACTCCATGGGGACCTGCTGGTCCAGCAGCATGCCCACGAGGGCGGCGAGTGGGCTGCGGCCCAGCAGTTCGTCCGCGTCCGGCTGCTGCGCCAGTCGAAGGGTGACATCCATGCCCTGATGATCCCCCTGCCACATCTCCCGCACCACTCCAGGTGCTCGGCGCGGGCCCTGTCTGCAGGAGCACCGAGACCGCCGCTTCGCGGCGGATGATTTCCACCCGCCCACCCACATATCCGTACCGGGCGTGTCAAGTAGGGGCGTATCACCCGTAGCCCATGAGGGGCCGATCTCGGTGTCCTGTGATCGAGGTGGGGTCCGGGCGGGGAGATGGCCCCCATGAGCCGCACGGCCCCGTCCGCCCCCGCCCGCCGCCACGCCCCGTGGCCCCGCGCGCTGCTCATCCTCGTCCTCCCCCTCCTCGTCCTCCTGGCCCCCGCCCACGCCTCCCCCGCCCCGCCCCCACCGGCGGTCACCCTCACCACCGAGTCCGGGCCGGAGAACCAGCAGGACGCCACCGTCACCGCCCTGCGTCTGCCGACCCACCACGCGACGCGGCTCCCCACCCCGCCGTCGCGTCCCCACCGCGGCCCGCTCAGCCCGGAAACCGCACCCGCGCCGCCCCGGCAGCCACACCCCCACGTCCCGGCCCCCCGCTCGGTGATCCTGCGCTGCTGACAGGAGAGAGGCCCGCGAAAGCGCCTCACGACTCCCCGTCAGCGAAAGCAAAAGCGCAGATCAAGGACACCCCCATGCCCATTGACCCCTACGCGGCCCTGCAGGCACTCCTGCGCGCGGAAGCGACCCGCAACACCCACCCCACCCCGACACCCTCCGAGAAGACCGAGACGGCCGAGACCCACCAGAACCCCGGCCCCGACCCCACCCCCGAGCCCGGGTCCGGGTCCGAGTACAAGTCCAAGTCCAAGTCCAGGCAGGGCTGACCCCCCGGCGCAGACGCCGACCGAGGCGCCCCCGCCAGACTCAGCGTCTGCGCCGAGCCGTTCCGAACACCGAACGGGAGATCTCCCGCCCGATCTGCGTCCCCATGGACCGCAGCAGCGACTTGAACATCCCACTCCCCACCACCTGCTCCACCACGGACCCGTCCCCCTGCGGCTTGGCCCGCGCCGCCGCACGTGCCTCCTTCTCCGCCGCCACCGCGTCCGCCTCGGCCTGCTTGCGGGCCTGCGTCTCCGCCTCCTGGGCGGTGAGCTTCTCGTACGCGGACTCCCGGTCGACCGCCTCCGCGTACCGCGAGTAGAGCAGCGACGACTTCACGGCCTGTTCGAGCGCGCCGGGCTCCACGGGGCCCATCAGGGACTCGGGCGCCCGCAGCCGCGTCGCGGCGACCGGTGTCGGCGCGCCCTTCTCGCTCAGCACGGTGATCACGGCCTCGCCGGTGCCGATCCCGGTGAGGATCTCCTCCAGGTCGTACGGGGAGTCGGGAAAGGTCCGCACCGTGGCCTTGAGGGCCTTCTGGTCCTCGGGCGTGAAGGCGCGCAGCGCGTGCTGCACGCGGTTGCCCAGCTGGGCGAGGACGTCCGCCGGCACGTCCTTCGGTGTCTGGGTCACGAAGAAGACGCCGACGCCCTTGGACCGGATGAGCCGCACGGTCTGCGTGATGGCCTCCAGGAACGCCTTCGACGCCCCGTTGAAGAGCAGATGCGCCTCGTCGAAGAAGAAGACGAGCTTCGGCTTCTCGACGTCACCCACCTCGGGGAGGTCGTTGTAGAGGTCGGCGAGGAGCCACATCAGGAACGTGGAGAAGAGCTGCGGTTTGTCCTGCACGGCGGGCAGTTCGAGCACGGACACCAGGCCGCGCCCGTCCTGCGCGGTCCGCAGGAACTCGCTCGTGTCGAACTCGGGCTCCCCGAAGAAGTCCGCCATGCCCTGCGCCTCGAACGCGGTGAGCGCCCGCAGGATCACCCCGGCCGTCACCGTCGACAGCCCGCCGATGCCCTTGAGCTCCGACTTGCCCTCGTCGGAGGTCAGGAAGGTGACGACCGCCCGCAGATCCTTCAGGTCGACCAGTTCGAGGCCCTTCTGGTCGGCGTAGTGGAAGATCAGCCCGAGCGACTGCTCCTGGGTCTGGTTGAGCTGGAGCACCTTCGACAGGAGTACGGGCCCGAAGCTGGTGATCGTGGCGCGTACGGGGATCCCGGTGCCGATGCCGCCCAGCGCGTAGAACTCGCAGGGGAACCCGGTGGCCTCCCACCGCTGCCCCACGTCCGCCGCGCGCTCGGCGACCTTGGCGCCCGCCTCGCCGGGGGCGGAGATGCCGGAGACGTCGCCCTTGATGTCGGCGAGGAAGACGGGGACGCCCTGCGCGGCCAGCTGCTCGGCGACGAGCTGAAGGGTCTTGGTCTTGCCGGTGCCGGTGGCCCCCGCGACGAGCCCGTGCCGGTTGAGCATGGGCAGCGGGATGCGGATCTGCGCGTCGGCGAGGCACTGGCCGTCCCAGAGCAGCGCGCCCAGATCGAGGGCGGGCCCGGTGAAGGCGTACCCGGCGGCGATCTCCACGGCCTCCTGGGGCAGCGCGGCGCCCCCGGAAACGGCCTCGGGCGCGACACCGGTCCCGGCGGCGGCCCCTTCCGAGCCACCCTCCGAAGAACCCGCAGCCGTCCCCGTACCGGTACCCGTATCCGAACCCGCAGAAGCCCCCTCAGCCACAGGCGGCACAAATCTCCCCCGCCCACCTCCACCCGCTCCAGACCCCGAAGCGCCCGCAGACCCCACCACTCCCACCGATCCCACGGAACCGGCGCCTCCGCCCGTCACCCCCGCACCCGCGTCGGACTCGTTCGGGCGATTTCCGCCGTCGGACGTGGACGGCATCGGCTGGCTGTCGCTCACTTCGGCCCCTGTTCCCGGCTTGAGTGTTCCCGGTTTGCCCCGATTTCTGGCGTCATTTCCCAGAGTCGCACTCCGTCGCCATGGCTGCGCCCGGAGAGCCTTGCCCGGTAGGCTTTCCGTGTGATCTTCAAGCGCATCGGAAACGGCCGGCCGTACCCCGACCACGGCCGGGAAAGCACCCGGCAGTGGGCGGACGTCGCGCCGCGCCCGGTCCGCCTCGATCAGCTCGTCACCACCAAGGGCCAGCTGGATCTGGAGACCCTCCTCGCCGAGGACTCCACCTTCTACGGCGACCTCTTCGCACACGTCGTGAAGTGGCAGGGCGACCTCTACCTGGAGGACGGGCTGCACCGCGCGGTCCGCGCCGCGCTCCAGCAGCGCCAGGTGCTGCACGCGCGCGTGCTCGAACTGGGCTGAGGCACCCGCCCCGCCCGCGGGGCCGGCCTCAAGTCCGCATTGGCCCTTTCGGGTTGGAGTCGGCGCGGGGCAATGATCATTTAGTAGGCATCGCCGCCGCACGGCACTACGCTGCGCCCATGAGCATGCTCACTCCCCCCGGCATGGGCGGCAAGTACCGCATCACGGGGGACAAATACCCACGCATGCGCCGGCCCAGCGGGCGCCGCAGGATCGTGCTCGCGGTCATCGCGTCCGCCGCGGCACTGGGTCTGATCGGCTGGGGCACGCTGCAACTCATCCAGGTCTTCACGGGCGGCGACAAGGCGTCCGCCGCGGGCCCTGCGGCCGGGGACTGCGAACCCGGCCAGGCCGCCGCGGCCCGGTCGTCCCAGGAGAAGCCGAAACCGCTGCCCAAGCCGGGCCAGATCACGGTGAACGTCTTCAACGCGACGCCCCGCGGCGGACTCGCCAAGGACACCGCGGACGAGCTGAAGAAGCGCGGCTTCGCCATCGGCAAGGTCGGCAACGCCACCAAGGCGTTCGACAAGAAGGTCAAGGGCACCGGGATACTGCTCGGCGCCCGGTCGGCGACCGGCACCGCGATCCCGGTCCTCGGCACCCAGCTCGCCGAGGCCGAGCCGAGGACCGACGACCGCAAGGGCGGCGAGGTCGACCTGATCCTCGGTGCGAAGTTCAAGGACCTGGCAAAGAAAGAGGACGCCGACAAGGCCCTGGCGAAACTCGCCAAGCCCGAGCCGACGTCCACGAAGTCAGACAAGAAGAACTGCTGAACCGCCGGGAGCGGTGACTGCTCCGCGGTGGCCGCTCCGCGGTGACTACTCCGCGGTCCCGTACATCCGGTCACCCGCGTCACCGAGTCCGGGCACGATGTAACCCTGCTCGTTGAGCCGCTCGTCGACCGAGGCCGTCACGACGGTCACCGGGGTGCCCGCGAGCTCGCGCTCCATGATCTCGACGCCCTCGGGGGCGGCGAGCAGCACCACGGCGGTCACGTCGTCGGCGCCGCGCTTGATGAGTTCCTTGATGGCCGCGACGAGCGTGCCGCCCGTGGCGAGCATCGGGTCCAGGACGTACACCTGGCGCCCGGAGAGGTCCTCGGGCATGCGCGTCGCGTACGTGGAGGCCTCCAGGGTCTCCTCGTTGCGGATCATGCCCAGGAAGCCGACCTCGGCGGTCGGGAGCAGGCGCACCATGCCGTCGAGCATGCCGAGCCCGGCCCGCAGGATCGGCACGACCAGCGGGCGGGGGTACGACAGCTTCACGCCGGTCGTGCCCGTCACGGGGGTCTCGATGTCGACCTGCTCGGTGCGCACGTCCCTGGTGGCCTCGTACGCGAGCAGGGTGACCAGCTCGTCGGCGAGGCGCCGGAAGGTCGGGGAGTCGGTGCGCTTGTCGCGCAGCGTGGTGAGTTTGTGCGCCACCAGCGGGTGGTCGACGACGTGGATCCGCATGACATCAACAGTAACCGGGCCCCGCACCCTTGCCCCGCGCTGGCATCAACCCGTCCGGTGGGGGGAAGGTGGGGACGTACGGACTGAGGTGGTGTTGGCCCATGGCCGAGCGCGAGCGGGAAGACGAGACCGATGCCGAGCGCCGCAGGCGCCGGGCCCAGTTCCTGCGCGAGCGCACCGAGGCCATCGAGCTGCGCGAGCGCGTGAAGCCGCGGCGCGCCCGGGCGGCACGGGCGCGTCGGGCGATGCGTATGCGCACGTTCCGCTGGTAGCCGGACCCCTCTCCGACGGGTCCCGGGAAGCGTCCGCGGGGCCCCGGGAAAAACGCGACGCGGACACAGCGGGCGGAAGACCTCTCCTGACGGCGCTGTTTCTGCCACGATTCCGAATGGGCGGGGCTTGGCACAGCAACTCCCCGCTCCCCGACCTCGCCGGGGGGAGCCCGAAACCGCCAACCGGCACTGCCTATGACCAGTGGGAGAGTCACGGTGTACTTCGCCGCACTGCTCGCGCGCACCGAAGACGGGTGGGAAGCGAGCGACACGGAGCTCGACGATGTGGAGACCCTGGCGGATCTGGCCGACCTGGCCCGAGAAGCCACGGCTGACTACGACGACGACACAGTGCTCGTCTTCATCGAACAGGAAGACGCGTGGTTCGGCGTCGTCCGCGTGGACGGCGAGGAAGACCCTCGCATCTACGTATCGGACGCCGCCGCGGCCGCCCGCAGCTCGTACGGGGAGATCCTGCTCACCGACGAGATGCTCGGCAGGGACCCGGGGGCCGACGACCCGGCCGCCGACCTGGACGCCCTCGACCTCGACGGCACGGAGGACGGGGAACCGGCGGACGCCGGCCCCGCCGACGATCCGGACGCGGACGCCGGCACCGGTGACGCGGTGCCCGCGGGTCCGCTCGGCGACACGGAGATCCTCGCGGACCTCGGTGTGCCGGAGAAGGACCTCATCGGCCTGGAGAGCGGTGACGCGCTCAACGAGATCGCCGAGATCCTCGGCGCCGCGGAGGTGCTCGAGACCGTCCGCTAGCCCGGCTTGCCGTAGGTTCCCGGTGTGACCGACCGACCTCGGACGACCGATCCCGTACGCGACCCGTGGCGCGCGCCCATGCGGCGCGCCCTGGCCGAGGCCGCGCTCGCGGTCCGGGGCGGCGACGTCCCGGTCGGTGCCGTCGTGCTGTCCCCGGACGGCACGACGGTGCTCGCCACGGGGCACAACGAACGCGAGGCGACCGGCGACCCGACCGCGCACGCGGAGGTGCTCGCGCTGCGCAGGGCCGCCGCCGAGCTCGGTGAGTGGCGGCTGACCGGCTGCACGCTCGTGGTGACCCTGGAGCCCTGCACGATGTGCGCGGGCGCGCTCGTGCAGTCCCGGGTCGACCGGGTCGTCTACGGGGCCAGGGACGACAAGGCGGGCGCGGCGGGCTCGCTCTGGGACGTCGTACGCGACAGAAGGCTCAACCACCGCCCCGAGGTCGTCCACGGCGTCCTGGAGGAAGAGGCTTCGGAGCTTTTGAAGCGCTTCTTCAGGGAGGGCCGCAGGGGCTCTCCCGAAGCGCTCGGCCAAACGGATTTCTGACCACGGCCCACCTTGGGCTAGAGTTCCTCTCGGTAGCGTGTCCGAGCGGCCGAAGGAGCTCGCCTCGAAAGCGAGTGTGGGGAAACTCACCGTGGGTTCAAATCCCACCGCTACCGCTCTCGATACGAAGGGCCCGTCCATGCGGACGGGCCCTTCGTCGTGTTCAGCCGCGTTCAGTCGCGTTCGCCGTATTCGTCGTGTTCAAGAGAAGTGCGCGGAAACCGCTGCGGACATGCGGGAGCCCCGGTGCCTGCACGGGGCACCGGGGCTCGTTCTCCGCTTGGACGGGGGAAGCGGCATCGGGGGGACAAGCCGCTTCCCCCGACGAGGACTGACCCTTAAGCCAGCGCCGCCGTCAGGGGGGAAGCAGACGGCGCGGACCCCGCAGTAGGGGCAGTCCCTTCGCCCGCGGATTCCTGCCAGATCCGCTGGGCTCACCACCCATCCTGCGCCGCGGGCCATCAGGAAAGGTCGGGCAAAGGGCCTCTGCTGCCGGGCCGTTGGTCCTTAAAAGCCCCGTGAGGGCCCTCCGGGTTAGACTCACCGCCGTCACAGGGGTCACACGGGGCGCAGGCAAGGGGAGGCCAGATCGTGGCAGTGCAGTGGAAGAAGCTCGGTCTCTTCGTGCTGGTCGTCTTCATCCTCTATGTGATCATCACCGACCCCGCCAAGGCGGCGGACTACGTGCAGATAGGCTTCGAAGGCGTCTCGAGCGCCGCTCAGAGCATCGGCGACTTCATGACGTGGGTCGCCAACGGAGGCAAGGACTGAGCGGCCGCCCGAGCCGCCGACGCCGTACCGCCCCCGTCCTCTCCAAGGAGTGCCCGTGATCCGCCATCTGGTCCTCTTCAAGCTCAACGACGGCGTCACGCGCGACGAGCCGCGTGTGGTCGAGGGCGTACGGGCCTTCCGCGCCCTCGGCGAGCAGATCCCGGAGCTCACGTTCTGGGAGTGCGACTGGAACATCACCGACCGCCCCATCGCGTACGACTTCGCCATCAACTCGGCGGTCGAGGACACCGATGCGCTGAAGCGGTACATCGAGCACCCGGCCCACCAGGCGGGCGTCGCGCAGTGGCGCGAGTTCGCCACGTGGGTGATCGCGGACTACGAGTTCTGATCCCTCCGACGCGTCAGCCCCTCACCAGAACGGTGAGGGGCTTTTCTGCGTCTTGTGCCCCAACTCCTCCCTCAACACGTAGTTATCGGGTGCTTGCACACAGTGCACATGTCTTGTGATGCTATGACCGCTTTTGATGGATGAGTTGACCAGGGTCGACCGAGCTTGACCGTGCTTGTTTGAGAAGGGGTGGCGTTGACCGTGCCGGCCAGTACTGCGCCTGAAGCTCCACCCGTGAAGGCACCACCGAGCACCGGGAGCACCCGCGGTGCCGACACCCGGGCCCTGACACAGGTCCTCTTCGGCCAGCTCAAGGAGCTGGAGCCGGGCAGCCACGAGCACGGCCGCGTGCGCGGCGCGCTCATCGAGGCCAACCTCCCCCTCGTGCGGTACGCCGCCGCGCGCTTCAGGAGCCGCAACGAGCCGATGGAGGACGTCGTCCAGGTCGGCACCATCGGTCTCATCAACGCCATCGACCGGTTCGACCCGGACCGGGGCGTGCAGTTCCCCACCTTCGCGATGCCGACCGTCGTCGGCGAGATCAAGCGCTACTTCCGCGACAACGTCCGCACCGTCCACGTGCCGCGCCGCCTGCACGAGCTGTGGGTGCAGGTGACCGGGGCGACCGAGGACCTCACCACCGCGTTCGGACGCTCCCCGACGACCGCGGAGATCGCCGAGCGCCTGCGGATCACCGAGGACGAGGTGCTCGCCTGCATCGAGGCGGGCCGCTCGTACCACGCGACGTCGCTGGAGGCCGCCCAGGAGGGCGACGGACTGCCGGGGCTCCTGGACCGGCTCGGCTACGAGGACCCGGCGCTCGACGGCGTCGAACACCGCGACCTCGTGCGCCATCTCCTCGTCCAACTGCCCGAGCGCGAACAGCGGATCCTGCTGCTCCGTTACTACAGCAATCTGACGCAGTCCCAGATCAGCGCCGAATTGGGCGTTTCCCAGATGCATGTGTCGAGACTGCTCGCCAGGAGCTTCGCGCGACTGCGGTCCGCAAATCGGATCGAGGCGTAACCGTAACGAGTGGAGTGCCGTCGGGGATCTTTCCGACGGCACTCTTCGCTGAAATCCCCCAGACCCCCTCTTTCCTGCACGGATGTCACCCTTGTTTGTCGACAAGTAACTACAGCGTGTTGCCGACATGTGACATTCTGCTGGAACCGCGTTTGCCGTAGCCCCACCTCCGGTATTCAGGTGGAGGCTGCGTTCCTCCGACGGGAGCGCTCGCCGCGACCGTCCGCGACCTCAAGGGGGTGGCATGTCCGCAGACCAGGGCAGCTCGAAGGTGCTCACGCTCACGCTCACCAAGAGCGCAAGCGAATCCGCGCCCGACGCGCTTCACAGCTCAACGGCCCCGGAAGCCATCGACACCAGGACCCTGTCCCGCTCCCTGTTCCTGCGGCTCGCCGCACTCGACCAGGACAGCCCGGAGCGCGTGTACGTACGTGACACGCTCATCGAGCTCAACCTCCCGCTCGTGCGGTACGCGGCGGCCCGCTTCCGCAGTCGCAACGAACCGATGGAGGACATCGTCCAGGTCGGCACGATCGGCCTGATCAAGGCGATCGACCGTTTCGACTGCGAACGCGGCGTGGAGTTCCCGACGTTCGCGATGCCGACGGTCGTCGGCGAGATCAAGCGCTTCTTCCGGGACACCAGTTGGTCGGTGCGCGTCCCGCGCCGTCTCCAGGAGCTGCGGCTCGCGCTGACGAAGACCAGCGACGAGCTCGCCCAGCGGCTCGACCGCTCGCCGACCGTCCCCGAACTCGCCGCGGCGCTCGGCGTGTCGGAGGAGGACGTCGTCGACGGGCTCGCGGTGGGCAACGCCTACACCGCCTCCTCGCTCGACTCGCCGGCCCCCGAGGACGACGGCGGCGAGGGCTCCCTCGCGGACCGCCTGGGGTACGAGGACACGGCCCTGGAGGGCGTGGAGTACCGCGAGTCCCTCAAGCCGCTGCTCGCCAAGCTGCCGCCGCGCGAGCGCCGCATCATCATGCTGCGCTTCTTCGCCAACATGACGCAGTCGCAGATCGGCGAGGAGGTCGGCATCTCGCAGATGCACGTCTCGCGCCTGCTCACGCGGACGCTCTCGCAGCTGCGCGAGGGCCTGATCGCGGACTGATCGCGGACCGGTCCGGGCGCTCGCCGCGTGCGGTTTCCGCTTCAACTGCCGCGTACGTGACCGGTGTTGCTGACGGGGTTCCTAATTGACGGACCGTCAGCCACACTGGCGCGATGCGACGTGCTGTGCGAAACGTGCTCGGTGCCGGTGCCGCCGTGCTCTGCCTCGGCGGCCTGCTGTCCGCCTGTGGCGGCGACGGCAAGGACGGCTACGTGGCGACGGGACCGGCCGGGGCCTCCCCCGAGCGGGCGCCGGGGAAGACCGTGGCGCCGAGCGGCGACGTGAAGCTGGTGCCGCTCGACGAGGGCGGCGACGGCGCGAAGGACGGCAAGCGGGGCGCGGGCTCCGGCGCGTCCGCCGGCAAGGGCTCGGCCCACCCGGATACGGACCGCGGGGCGGGCGGCGCGGAGGGGAAGTCGTCCGGCGGTCCGGGGAGTTCGGGGAGCAAGGGGTCCGGAGTGGCCTCGTCCGGCCCCGGGAGTGCTTCCGGCGGCCCGGCGTCGGGCGGTTCCTCGCCGGGCCGTGGACCGGGCCCTGGCGGCACCGGAGGGGGCTCGGGCAGCCCGTCGGCCCCCGGCACGGGCAGCCCTTCGACACCGGCGGGACCCGCGAAGCTGAGCGTCGGCGACCCGGAGCGCAAGGCCGCGGACAAGCGCTGGTGCGACAAGGTGACCGTCACCTTCCACAACACCGGTGGCTCACCGGTGCGTTCGGGCACGGTCACCTTCGGTACGCACATCATCGGCGCGCTCGGCGTCGACTGGGCGACGGTCGAGTCGACCGTGGCGCTCCCCGCGCCGATCGGACCGGGCAGCAAGAAGGAGAAAACCTGGCCGGTATGCGTCGACGCGTGGCGCGTTCCGCTCGGTATGCATGTGGAGACGCAGGACGTCTCGGTGGACTGGAAGTAGGGCAGCGCCCCGTCAGGGGCACGGGGAACCGCGCGCCCGGCCACGAAGCACCCGCACGGGACGGGCGGCGAGCCCCTACTTAAGCGCGAGCCACGCGACGCCCGCCACGACGACGATCGCGAGAACGATGCCGACGATCAGACCGATGCGCGGCCCGCTCGAAGCGGCGGCGGCCGTCTGCTGACGACCCTGCGGCGTCTCGTCGACGAAGGCGCGGAACATCTGCGTGCTGCCGGCGGGGTCGGGGTTGCCCTGGGGACCCTGGGGGTTGTGTGCCATGGAGCAGGACCCTAGCGAATCCAGCGCCCCCGGCCCAACCCCCTCTGGCCAGGGACTTTACGAACGGGGCCCCAGAGCTTTGCCGACTCTTTAGGACCTTGGTCCCGTTTTAGTTTGCCTGCGGCAACCAACTGCTTCTATCGTTGCCCTAAGCAACAAACAAGTACACAGGAGGTGCCGTGGCCGCGCAGCGTCAGTACGAGGAGCTGGCCCGACAGCTCAGCGCCATCGGTGCCGTGAAACGCGGCCTCGGCCGGGGCCTGCCGCACGACTGTCCCGGCGGCTCCGCCGCCGTGCTCATCCTGCTCGACCGGCACGGTGCGATGCGGATGAGCAGGCTCGCGGAACTCCTCGCCGTCGACATGTCGGTGACCAGCAGGCACGTCGCCCACGTCGCGGAGAAGGAGTGGATCCACCGGGATCCCGACCCCGCGGACAAGCGCTCCCGGATCCTGCGCCTCACACCCGACGGCAAGGCCAAGGTGGACGAGCTCTCCGAGCTCTCCATCCGGACGCTCACCCACTACTTGCACGACTGGACCGACGACGAAGTGGTTCAGCTCAGCACGCTGCTCGCGCGCCTGCGCGACAGCTTCGGGGACTGCCGCGCGGCTTCGGCCCGGCTGCCCCCGTCCCCCCACGACACACAGACCACCCCAGAGACCACCCGTACACCCGCGTAGGAAAAGGAAGTCCATGGCAACAACCACACCAGCCGGTGTGCGGGGCAGCCACGCCAAGCACGGAGCACCTCACGACGAGAACGCTCCGATGACGCACCGGCAGATCATGGAAGCGCTGTCCGGGCTGCTGCTCGGCATGTTCGTGGCGATCCTGTCGTCGACGATCGTCTCCAACGCCCTGCCCGAGATCATCGGCGACCTCGGCGGCGGCCAGTCCGCCTACACCTGGGTCGTCACCGCGTCGCTGCTCGCGATGACGGCGACCACCCCCCTGTGGGGCAAGCTGTCCGACCTCTTCAGCAAGAAGGCGCTCGTACAGATAGCCCTGATCATCTACGTCGGCGGATCGGTCGTCGCCGGGCTCTCGCAGAGCGCCGGGATGCTGATCGCCTGTCGTGTCGTCCAGGGCATCGGCGTCGGCGGTCTCTCCGCCCTCGCGCAGATCGTCATGGCCGCGATGATCTCCCCGCGTGAGCGCGGGCGTTACTCCGGTTACCTCGGTGCGACCTTCGCCGTCGCCACCGTCGGCGGCCCGCTGCTCGGCGGCGTCATCACCGACACCTCGTGGCTCGGCTGGCGCTGGTGCTTCTACGTCGGCGTGCCCTTCGCGATCATCGCGCTCATCGTCCTCCAGAAGACCCTGAAGCTCCCCGTCGTGAAGCGGGACGTCAAGGTCGACTGGGCCGGCGCCTTCTTCATCAGCGCCGCCGTCTGCCTGCTGCTCGTCTGGGTCACCTTCGCCGGTGACAAGTACGACTGGATGTCCTGGCAGACCGGCGCCATGGTCGGCGGTTCCGTACTGCTCGCGCTGATCTTCGTCTTCGTCGAGTCCAGGGCGAGCGAGCCGATCATCCCGCTGCGCCTCTTCCGCAACCGCACCATCACGCTCGCCTCGCTCGCCTCGCTCTTCGTGGGTGTCGCGATGTTCGCGGGCACGGTCTTCTTCAGCCAGTACTTCCAGCTGGCGCGGGGCGAGTCCCCGACGATGTCCGGCGTCATGACCATCCCGATGATCGGCGGACTCTTCGTCTCGTCGACCGTCTCGGGACAGGTCATCACCAAGACAGGCAAGTGGAAGGCCTGGCTGGTCAGCGGCGGTCTGCTGGTCACGGCCGGGCTCGGACTGCTCGGCACCATCCGGTACGACACCGAGTACTGGCACATCGCGATCTTCATGGCCCTGATGGGTCTCGGCATCGGCATGATGATGCAGAACCTGGTGCTCTGCACGCAGAACCAGGTCGCTCCCGAGGACCTCGGCTCCGCCAGCTCCACCGTCACGTTCTTCCGCTCGCTCGGCGGCGCGATGGGCGTCTCGGCGCTCGGCGCCATCATGGCCACGCGGATCACCGACTACGTCAAGGACGGCATCACCGACCTCGGTCCCAAGGCGGCCGCGCAGTTCGGCCACGGCGGCACCGGTGGCGGCGGCATCCCCGACCTGGACAAGATCCCCGAGCCGTTCCGCACGGTCATGGAGAGCGCGTACGGGCACGGCATCGCCGATGTCTTCCTGATCGCCGCGCCGATGGCGTTCGTCGCCTTCCTGATCACGCTGTTCATCAAGGAGGTGCCGCTGCGCACCTCCGGCGCCCTGGCCCAGGCCACCGAGGGCGACACGGCGCAGGGCCCCGGCCCGGCCGCCGTGCAGGCCGCGTCGGCCGCCGCGGCTCCCGCCGTGGTCGCCGACGAGCAGGTGCTCGCCTCGGTCGGTTCGGGTGCCTCCGGCGCCGGGAGCGGGCCCGAGGGCACGCAGCGGCTCGGTGCCGTGGCCAGTGCCGCGACCGGGGCCGTCACCGGGTCCGGGGACGGCCCCGGCCAACTCGGCGGCATCCCCGTCCACGGCTTCGTGCGCGGCGCCGAGAGCGCGCCCGTGCCGCAGGCCGCCGTCACGCTGATCTCCCTCGGGGGACGGCAGCTGGGCCGTGCGGTCGCGCAGGGCGACGGTGCGTACGCCGTGGACGCCCCCGGCGCCGGGTCGTACGTCCTGATCGCCTCCGCCGACGGGTTCCAGCCGCAGGCGTCCACCGTCGTGGTGGGCGCGGAGCCGCTCGCCTACGACCTCCTCCTGAGCGGCACCAGCGGGCTCAGCGGTGTGGTGCGCAACGCGGACAGCAAGCTGGCCGTGCACGGCGCGATGGTCATCGTCACCGATGTGCGCGGCGACGTGCTGGCCACCGGAGTCTCCGGCGAGCAGGGCGAGTTCACCTTCGCCGAGCTGGTCCCCGGCACGGTCACCGTCGCGGTGAACGCCGCGGGGCACCGGCCGATCGCGCTGCCCGTCGAGGTCGGCGGCGCCGGGGTCACCCGGGTCGAGGTCGAGCTCAACTCCGGTTCGCAGGTGCTCGGCACGGTGCGCGCCGGTGACGGGCCGCTGAACGACGCGCGGGTCACGCTCGTCGACGCGGCGGGCAACGTCGTCGCCACCGCGACCACCGGGGCGGACGGGGCGTACGCCTTCACCGACCTGGACAGTGGTGAGTACACGGTCATCGCGACCGGATACCCGCCGGTGGCCACCGGTCTCACGGTGACCGGCAGCGGTGTCGACAACCACGACATCGAACTCGCCCACCCGGGCGAGTGACCGACCCCGGCCCGTGGCCGCGCCCCGAGCGGAGGCGTGGCCACGGGCCGGTTGCTAAAAGGCCCCCGGGCCGGCGGTGGCGTTCACGGCAGGGGACGGCCGGTCATCGCCGCCGGGGGTCGTTCTTTTTTCTTTCTTGAGCTTGATTGAGCTTGGTATGGCAAGGAGTAAACGGGATGGGACTGAACGCTCGGATCCGCACGCGCGACGGCTGGGCCGTGCCGCACGCCGTCGTCACGGTGACGGACATGACGGGGACGCAGGTGCTGCGCGTGGACGCGGACGACGAGGGCGTCGTACGTGACGCCACGGTCCTCCCCTCCGGGCCGTACACCGTGATCGTCACCGCCGTCGGCTACGCCCCCGTCGCCTCGACCGCGCTCGTCACCGCGAGCGGACGCGCCGAGGTCGGCAACGTCGTCCTCGCCCGCCAGGGCGGCACGGAGCTGCCGCCGCCGGGACCGTGGACCATCGACCCCGCGCACTCCACGGTGGGCGCCGTCGCGCAGCACCTGGGGATCACCAGCGTGCACGGGCGCTTCACGGAGTTCGGCGGGCGGGTGGAGATCGCCGAGGACGTCGAGAAGTCGCGCGTCGAGGCGGTCATCCGGTCGGCGTCGATCGACACGGGCAACGGGATGCGGGACGGTCACCTGAAGTCGCCCGACTTCCTGGACGTCGACCAGTACCCGGAGATCACCTACCGCTCCAGCGGGCTCACTCCCTCCGGGACGGACCGGTGGACGGTGCACGGGGAACTGGGCATGCACGGAGTCGTGCGCCCGGTCGACCTCGACCTCAGCTACCTCGGGACCGGGGCGGACCCCTGGGGCGGCACGCGAGCCGCGTTCCGCGCCACGGCCGAGCTGCGGCGGGAGGACTTCGCGATGAACTACAACCAGGTGGTCCAGGCGGGGATCTCGGCGATCGGCACGACGCTGAAGGTGGAACTGGACATCCAGACCGTGCAGGGGGACGCGCTGCCTCAGGCGTGAGGTCGCTGGGCGCGGGCCGGGGCGGGGATTGTCTGCGGGTCCGGGTGGGCTGGTGCGCTCTGTTCGTCTGTGGGGCGGGGCCGCGGGGGTATGTACGTACTCGCTATCCCGGGGCGGGGGCCAATGGACTTGCTTCCTTGCCTCGGTGGCCGCTTGTGCTCCGTGCGCACATACCCCCACGTCCCCTCAGGCCGGCTGCGCGACTGCGCCCCGGCGGGGGTGGCCCCACATACACCCCGGACCGCGCCGCTGCCCCAGTCCACTCGGCGCCCCGGTGGGGGCGGCTTTCCATACACCCCGGACTGCGCCGATGCCCCTAGTCCACCCCATGGCCCCACCGTCCCGCACCCGCGAGCGCGACCCGAGGGGACGCGGCGGTATGTCTGCCCGGAGCACAAGTGGCCACGAGCCGAGGTGCATGAATGTGGCCGCTCACCGGGATAGCGAGGACGGACATACCGCCGCGGCCCCGCCCCCGAGACGCACCCGAGGCGGGACAGGAGCCACCGGCCCCTACTGGCCACCCAGAGGCGCGGAGAAACGGGTGGGCGGGTGGGAAACGCCCCTACCGGGGCCCCTCCTCACCGAGGAGCGACTCGATGCCCGCCACCAAGAGATCCAGCGCCGTGGCGAAGTCGCGGTCCCACATCTCCGCGACGGTGTCCCCGCCCCGCGCCGCCGTCAGCCGATCCGCGCTCTCCAGGATCTCGTGCGAGCCGAGGCCCTCCCGGACCGTCTTGATCGCGTCCTGGTAGTACTCGTCCTGCGTCATCCCCGCCTCCCGGCTCCGCGCCGTGACGAGCCCCTCGATGGTTCCGAAGCCGTAGACGAACTGGAAGACCGCCGAGATCGCCCCGTTGTGCCGGTGCGCGGGCAGGCCCGTGTTCCGTACCGACCGCTGCACCGCGAGCGCGAACGCCAGCCAGTTGGGGCCGATGTTGAGGAACTGGCCGACCAGCGGCGACACCCACGGATGCCGGAACAGGAGCGCGCGGTACTCGGCCGCGAGTTCCCGCAGCTGCTCGCGCCAGGCCTCCGGCGCCGACTCCGTGTCCGGCAGCGCCATTTCGCCGCAGGCCGAGTCGAGGGCGAGTTCGAGCAGGTCGTCCTTGGTGTCGACGTACCAGTAGACGGACATCGCCGTGACGTTGAGTTCGCCGGCGAGCCTGCGCATGGAGAACTTGGCGAGCCCCTCCGCGTCCAGGAGCCGGATCGTGGTCTCGGTGATGCGGTCCCTGTCCAGGCCGTTCGGCTGGTCGCCCTTGCGGCCGCGGCCGCGTGGTGCCTTCTCCTGGAGCCAGACGCTCGTCCGCGCCTGCCCCTTCGTGCGCGCGGCTGCCGCCTTCGCCATGGCGCGCCTTCCTCGTAGTTCCTCGGTGGATGAGCGGACGGGCGGGCGGCGGAGTCGTCTGGAACACGCCCCTCCGCCCGCCTCCGATGCTATGCCGCCTGCTCCCGCAGGGAGTCTGCCCTCTCCGCACGGCGCAGCAACGCCGCCGCGAGGATGCCTCCGAGGAACACCGCCACCGCGGCCACGAGCTGGCTCGTCTCCAGGCCCGAGGCGAACGCGTCGGCGATCCGGTCGCGTTCGCCCGTGCTCTTCGCGGCCGCCATGGCCGCGGGGAACGACACGGCGGAGACCGTGACGAGCGAGGCGAAGCGGGAGTTGAGGACCGCGCCGAGGACGGCGACGCCCAGGCCGTTGCCGAACTCCGCGAGTGTGCCGTTGATCCCGGCGCCCACGCCCGCCTTCTCCGGCGGAATGGCGCTCATGATCGCGTTGGCCATGGCGGGCATCGCCAACGCGATGCCCGCACCCATGATGACGAGCCCCGCCAGCATGCCGTTGTAGTCGTCCCCGCCGAGCGTCGCGATCACCGCGAGGCCCGCCGCGGTCAGGCTCATGCCCGCCAGGATCGTCGCGGGCGTGCCCAGCTTGGCGTGCACCTTAGCGCCGATGCCCGCCAGGTTGAGTGCCACGATGGTCACCGCGAGCGGCGCCGTGCGCAGCCCCGCCTCCAACGGCTCGTATCCGAGGACGAACTGGAGGTGCTGGGTCAGGAGGAAGAGCGAGCCCGAGAGACCGAACGCGACGAGGATCGCTCCCGACAGCGCGCCGATGAACCGCTGGTTGCGGAAGAAGTGCATGTCCAGCATCGGGTACGGGATCCGCAGCTCCCAGAAGGCGAACACGCCGAGGACGAGTACGCCGACCGCTGCGGAGACCAGGACCTGAGCCGACGTCCAGCCGTGCTCGGGCCCGGAGATGATCGCGTAGACCACCGACGCCATGCCGATGGTGGAGAGCAGCGCGCCCAGGAGGTCGGGGCGTTCGCCCTCCGGGTTCTTGGACTCGGGCACCAGCTTGAGTACGGCGACCAGGCCGATCAGCGCCACGGGGATGTTGATCAGGAAGATCGAGCCCCACCAGAAGTGGTTGAGCATGAAGCCGCCGAGCAGCGGTCCCGCCGCGAAGCCCAGCGAGTTGATGGTCGCCCAGAGGCCGATCGCCCTCACGCGCTCGGTGTCGTCGAAGATCTGCACGACGACGGCGAGGGTCGTCGTCATCAGCAGCGCGCCGCCGATACCCATGCCCGCGCGGGCGGCGATGAGCTGGCCCGAGGACTGCGCGAGCCCCGCGCAGAGCGAACCTATGCCGAACAGGGCGAGGCCCGTCGCCAGCATCTTCTTGCGGCCCCAGCGGTCCGCGGAGCTGCCCGCGGTGAGCAGCAGTCCGGACTGGACGAGCGAGTACGCGTTGATCATCCACTGGATGTCCGACGTCGACGCGTCCAGTTCCCGGGTGAGGGAGGGGATCGCGACGCTCAGGACGGTGTTGTCGAGCAGCACGGTGAGCTGGGCGAGACAGATGACGCCGAGGATCAGCCAGCGCTGCGGGTGCCTGGGTGCGGCGGTCAGGGACTCGGCGGTCGGCGCCGTCATGCACGCTCCTTCTAACAGCTGAGATTGCTTCTACGGTGTACGAGGCGATTGCCCCGCACACCGTAGAGCAGCTCCCATACGGCGTACAAGACGGTTTCCGGCTGCCGCCCCCGCGCCCTACTCCTTCGGCTGCGTCAGGTCGTAGAAGGTCGCGCTGCCCACCGTCGCCTTCTCGAAGGTGTCCTCGACCCAGGACGTGATGCCGGACGAGCCGCCGGCGCCGCCCATCCCACCCGTGCCGCCCCCGATGAAGTAGTGGATCTCGCCGTCCGCCACGTACCGCTTGAACTGCGCGAGCGTCGGCGACGGATCGCTGCCGTTGAAGCCGCCGATGGCCATCACCGGGTCGCCGGTGGCCAGTTGGTAGCTCGCCGCGTTCTGCGAGCCGATGGCCGCGGCCGCCCAGGTGTAGTCCGCCGCGTCCGCCTCCAGGAGCTTCTTCGCCTTGGCGGAAACCTGCGCGCCGTCGAGCAGGCCGCCCATGCCACCGCCCCGCTTTCCGCCCGGTCCGCCCGGTCCGCCCGGTCCACCCGCGCCCGTCCCCTTGCCCGGTCCGGCGCCGTTTCCGGGGACCGTTCCCTTTCCAGGGACCGTTCCGTTTCCGGGACCCGCTCCGTTTCCGGTTCCGTTTCCGCCGGGGAACCCGCCCTGCTGGCCCGCGCCGCCCGGCGGCTGCCGCGTTCCGCCGTCGGCGCCGGGACGGCCGCCGCCGGGGAAGCCGCCCGGACCGCCCATCCGGCCCGCGGACGCGGGGCCCGCCGTCACGATCGAGCCCGTGTGCGCGCTGTCCACCGTCGACAGGGTGTACGCCACCGGGCCCGCCACGGACGCCGCGAGGCCGAGGCCCGCCGCCGTCAGGGCGAGGTGGCGGCCCGCGCGGCCCGCCAGCAGCAGGCCCACCGCCGCCGCGCCGCCCGCGACGAGCACGGCCCAGCGCAGCCACGGCAGGTAGTCCGGCGCCCGGCCCAGCAGGACGTACGACCAGACCGCGGTGCCCGCGACGGCCGCGCCGAGCACCCCGCGCGCCCGCCACTTGGCGCGCTCCTCCCACAGGACCGTGGCGCCCATGCCGACCAGCGCCGCGACGTAGGGGGCGAGCGCCACCGTGTAGTACTGGTGGAAGATCCCCGCCATGAAGCTGAAGACCGCCGCGGTCATCAGGAGCGAGCCGCCCCAGGCGACGAACGCCGCCCGCGCCGTGTCCGTCCTGCGGGCCCGCCAGGTGAGCGCGAGTCCGGCCGCGAGGAACAGCAGCGCGGCGGGCAGCAGCCAGGAGATCTGGCCGCCGATCTCGGAGTTGAACATCCGGCCGAGCCCGGTCTCGCCCCACTGACCGCCACCACCGCCGCCGGGTCCGCCGCCCCCGCCCACGCTGCCGGTCTCCTCGCCGTTGATGCGGCCGAGTCCGTTGTAGCCGAAGGTCAGTTCCAGGAAGGAGTTGTTCTGCGAGCCGCCGATGTAGGGGCGCGACGCCGCGGGCCACAGTTCCACGATCGCCACCCACCAGCCGCCCGCGACGGCCATCGCGCCCCCGGCGAGCGCGAGTTGACCGAAGCGCCTGCGCGGCCGCACCGGCGCGCACACCGCGTACAGGACCGCGAGCGGCGGCAGGATCAGGAACGCCTGGAGCGTCTTGGTGAGGAAGGCGAAGCCGACCGCGACGCCCGCCCACACCAGCCACTTGGTGCGGCCGTGCTCCAGGGCGCGAAGCACGCAGTACACGGTGACGGTCATCAGGAGCGCGAGCAGCGCGTCGGGGTTGTTGAAGCGGAACATCAGCGCGGCGACCGGGGTCAGCGCGAGCACCGCGCCCGCGATGAGTCCGGCCGCCGGGCTGAAGCGGCGGCGCACGGCCGCGTACAGCACGCCGACCGTCGCCACGCCCATCAGGACCTGGGGCACCAGGATCGCCCAGGAGTTGAGCCCGAAGAGGCGTACGGACAGGGCCATCGGCCAGAGCGACGCCGGCGGCTTGTCGACGGTGATCGCGTTGCCCGCGTCGAGCGAGCCGAAGAAGAGGGCCTGCCAGCTCCTGCTGCCCGCCTGGACGGCCGCCGAGTAGAAGGAGTTGGCGTAGCCGGACGCGCTGAGGTTCCACAGGTAGAGGGCCGCGGTGGCGAGCAGCAGGCCGAGCAGGGCGGGGCGCGCCCAGCGCGGGTCGTCGGCGCGGCCGCGCCACAGCCGGGCGAGCGGCGCCGACGCGCGCCCGCGGGCCCCCTCCGCCCGGGGCGTGTGAACTGCCGCCGGAGCGGCGGGTGTTGTCGTCATCGGGCGTTCCTCGGGTCGGGTGCGTGGGGGGCCATGTCGTACGAAGGCGGCACCGTCTCCGCCGCGCGGTCCGGGAACACCCAGGCCCGCAGGAGCAGGAAGCGCAGCACGGTCGCGGCGAGGTTCGCCGCGATCAGGACCGCGAGTTCGGTGGAGTGCGCGGGGTCGCCGGAGGCCGCGCCGAGTGCGGCGAGCGAGCCGCTGGTGAGGGCGAGGCCGATGCCGAAGACCACCAGGCCCTGCGCCTGGTGGCGCATCGCGCGGTCACGGCCGCGTACCCCGAAGGTGAGTCTCCGGTTGGCCGCGGTGTTGGCGACGGCGGAGACCAGGAGGGCGAGCGCGTTGGCCGCCTGGGAGCCGGTGAACGTACGGAAGCCGCTGTAGAGCAGCAGGTAGCAGAGGGTGGAGAGCGCGCCGACCACGCAGAAGCCGACCAGTTGGCGGGCCAGGCCGCCGGGGACGCCCGCGAGCTCCCTGTCGCGCGGGTCATCGCCGAAGGGGCGGGCGAGCCGGTCTAGGGGCAGCGCGCCGACCGCGAGCGCGCGGCCCACCCGCCAGACGCCCTTGAGGTCGTCCGTGGCCGTCCGCACCAGGTGCACGGTCGACTCGGGGTCGTCGACCCAGTCGACGGGCACCTCGTGGATGCGCAGCCCGGCCCGCTCGGCGAGGACGAGCAGCTCCGTGTCGAAGAACCACCCGGTGTCCTCGACCAGCGGCAGCAGCACGCGCGCCACATCGCCCCTGATCGCCTTGAAGCCGCACTGCGCGTCGGAGAAGCGGGCGTGCAGCGAGCCGCGCAGGACGAGGTTGTACGCCCGCGAGATGAACTCGCGCTTGGGCCCGCGCACCACCCGCGAACTGCGCGCGAGCCGCGAGCCGATGGCCAGGTCCGAGTGGCCCGAGATCAGCGGGGCGACAAGGGGGAGCAGCGCGTTGAGGTCGGTGGAGAGGTCGACGTCCATATACGCGAGGACCGGCGCGTCGGAGGCGGACCAGACGGCGCGGAGGGCCCGGCCCCGGCCCTTCTGGTCGAGCCTGACGTGCCGTACCTCCCGTACGGACGCGGCCAGTTCGGCGGCGATCTCGGGGGTGCGGTCCGTGGACGCGTTGTCGGCGACCGTGACGCGGAAGGGGTAGGGGAAGGTGCGGGCGAGGTGGTCGCGCAGCCGCTGGACGCACGGCCGCAGGTCCTTCTCCTCGTTGTATACCGGGATCACGACGTCCAGGACGGGCACTTCGCGCCATGCGGCGGGAAGGTGTTCCCGCAACGGGAGGACGCCCGGGGAAGTGTCGGTTCGCATGGGACCGACCGTCGCCGGGCGGACTGTCAGGGCTGTGTGGTGAGGCTGTGATCCGCCTGTGAGGGGGGCTTTCCGACGTCCTCGGGCCGTACGGGGGCGGCGGGCAGCGTCACCGTGAAGACCGTCCTGCCCGGCGCGCTCTCCACCGTCACCGCGCCTTCGTGCGCCGTCACGATGGCGCGCACGAGGGCGAGGCCCAGGCCCGTGGAGCCAGCGTGGCGCGAGCGGGAGGCGTCGCCGCGCGCGAAGCGTTCGAAGACGGCGGGCAGCAGGTCGGGCGGGATGCCGGGGCCGTCGTCCTGGACCTCCAGACGGGCCAGGTCACCTTCGCGCCGCACCCGGGCCGTGACGGTCGTGCCCGGCGGGGTGTGGCTGCGGGCGTTGGCGAGGAGGTTGACGACGACCTGGTGCAGGCGCGCGGGGTCGGCGCGGACGAGGGCCGGTGCCTCGGGCCCCGGGAGTTCGAGCCGCCACCGGTGGTCGCCGCCCGCGGCGCGCGCGTCGCCGACCGCGTCGACGACGAGCATGGCGAGATCACTGTTCTCGTACGAGAGCGGCTGTTCCGTGTCGAGCCGCGCGAGCAGCAGCAGATCCTCGACGAGCCCGGTCATCCGCTCGGCCTCGGACTCGATCCTGCCGAGCGCGTGCCGCGTGTCGGGGCCCGTGGACTCCCTTCCCCTGCGGGTCAGTTCGGCGTAGCCGCGGATCGAGGCGAGCGGGGTGCGCAGCTCGTGGCTGGCGTCCGCGACGAACTGCCGCACCCGCGTCTCGCTGCGCTGGCGCGCGTCGAGCGCCGAGTGGACGTGGTCGAGCATGCGGTTGAGCGCGGCGCCCACCTGCCCGACCTCGGTGCGCGGATCGGCGTCGGGGGCGCGCTCGTGCAGGGCCACCTCCCCGCTGTGCAGGGGGAGTTCGGAGACCCGGGTGGCGGTGGTGGCGATCCTGCGCAGCGGGCGCAGCGCGACGCCGACCATCGCGGCGCCGGCGAGCGAGGCGGCGACCAGACCCGCCGCGGTGACGCTGACCTCGACGACGATCAGCGTGTTGAGCGTGTTCTGGACCTTGGTGGTCGGGACGCCGACGAGGAAGTCGCCGGTCATGCCGGGCGTGTACGTCACGCGGTACTCGCCGAGCCCCGGGATGTCGACGTTGTGCGGGTCGCCGTCCCTCGGCACGGAGGCGAGCGCGGCGACCTGGCCGTCGTCCAGGCGGGTGGCGTCCGGCAGCGGACTGCCGCTGTCGCGGTCGGCCTCGGTGCTGACGAGCGCGCGCCCGACCGAGCCGTCCCGCACCTCGGCGCCGATCGTGCCGAGCTCCTGCGGACCCCGGGAGACGAACTCCAGCGGATCGCGCTCCCCGCCGGGCCCCGCGGGTCCCGCCGCGCGCTTGGCGATCCCGTCGAGCGCGCCGTCCAGCTGGTCGTACAGGTGCGACTTGAGCGCGATGGTGGTGACCGTCCCGATGACCGCGCAGACGACGGCGATCAGCGCGACGGCGGACAGGACGAGACGGGTGCGCAGGGTGCGGGGCGCACGAGGTTTGCGGGGCGTACGGGGTGCTCGGGGCGTGCGGGATGCACGGAGCGTGCGGAATGCGCGCGGCCCGGACCGGCGCGCCCCGGCCAGGCGTCTCACGAAGGCACGGGCACGGCGGCCTTGATCAGGTAACCCGCCCCGCGGCGCGTGTGGATCATCGGCTCGCGCCCCGCGTCGATCTTCCTGCGCAGATACGAGATGTAGAGCTCGACGACGTTGGCCTGGCCCCCGAAGTCGTAGTTCCAGACGCGGTCCAGGATCTGCGCCTTGCTGAGCACGCGGCGCGGATTGCGCATCAGATAGCGCAACAGCTCGAACTCGGTGGCGGTCAGGTGGATGCCGTCGCCGCCCCGCGTCACCTCGTGGCTGTCCTCGTCGAGGGTCAGATCGCCGACCACCAGGGTGGACTCGCTGCGCTTGCCCGCGGCGCCCGCCCGCCGGATCAGGCCGCGCAGGCGTGCCACGACCTCCTCCAGGCTGAACGGCTTGGTCACGTAGTCGTCGCCGCCCGCGGTGAGCCCGGCGATCCGGTCCTCCACCGCGTCCTTCGCGGTCAGGAACAGCACGGGCACGTCCGGCATCTCGCGGCGCAGCCTGCCGAGCAGCGAGAGGCCGTCCATGTCGGGCAGCATCATGTCGAGCACCACGGCGTCGGGCCGGAAGGCCCGCGCGGTGCGCACCGCGCCCGCGCCGTCGCCCGCGCTGCGGATCTCCAGGCCCTCGTAGCGCAGGGCCATCGAAAGGAGCTCGGTGAGCGACTCCTCGTCGTCCACCACGAGCACACGGACGGGGCTCCCGTCCGGCCTGAGCAGTTCGGTACGCGCCTGGGGCGAGGTCGTGGTCATGCTCGAAGACTGCTGGGCCGCTCTGAGAGCTCTCTTTTCTGAACCTGTGAATTCCCTGAGAAAGGGGAGCGCCGGGACCGTGCCCCGGGAATCACTCCAGCCCGAAGAGCCGCGCCCCGTTCCCGTACAGGACGCCCCGCAGCCAGTCGTCCCCCAGCCCGAGCCGCTCCAGCGACTCCAGCTGATGGGCGTACGGGTACGGGATGTTCGGGAAGTCCGAGCCGAGCAGCACCCGGTCGCCCAGGCCGGCGAGGCGCGCCGCCTCCTCGCGGGGGAACGGCATCAGCCGCTCGCTGAAGTCCGTGAACGCCATCGTCGTGTCGAGCCGCACCTCCTCGTACCGCTCGGCGAGCGCGAAGAACTCGGCGTACTCGGGCATGCCCATGTGCGCCACGACGAGCCGCAGCCGCGGATGGCGCGCGAGCAGCCGTGCCATCGGCTCGGGGCCGGTGTGCTTGCCGGGGTGGGGCCCGGTGCCGCAGTGGATGACGATCGGCACGCCGGCCTCGGCGAGCAGGCCCCAGACGCCGTCGATGAGCACGTCGTTCGGGTCGTAACCGCCCACCTGGATGTGCGACTTGAAGACGCGGGCCCCGGACTCGACGGCCTCCCGTACGTACGCCTCCACGCCAGGCTCCGGGTAGAACGTCGCGGTGTGCAGACAGTCGGGCGTGCGCCGCGCGAAGTCGTGGGACCAGCCGTTGAGCCACTGCGCCATGCCCGCCTTGTGCGGATAGAGCATCGAGGTGAACGCCAGCACCCCGAACTCCCGCAGCAGCGCGACCCTGCGCTCCTCCTCGTGCCGGTAGGTGATGTCCCAGTCGACGCCGTCGAAGAACGCCCACACCTTGTTGAGGACGCGTTCCGGCATGAAGTGCGTGTGCACGTCGATCAGTCCCGGGAGGCCGAGGCGCTCGGCGAAGCGCCGGACCTCCGCCGCCTCGGCCTCGGCGGCTTCGGCCCCGGCTTCGGGCTCGGCTTCGGCTGCCGCGAGCCCGGCCTCGGGTGCGGTACTGGACGCGGTCACCACCGATGGATCACACATGGCCACCACCCTCGGCCCCCGGAGACGATGTTGTCCACCCTTACGGCCCGCCCCCCTGGAGCTTGCCCTGAGGTGACGGGGCAGGCTTCGCCGGGGTGACGGGGCGGGCCTCCCGAGGTGACGGGGCAGGCCTCGCCGGGGTGACGGAGCGGGCCTCCCCGAGGCGACGAGGCAGGCCTCAGAACAGCCCCTCCTGTTCGGCCCCGGCCCCGCCACCGCTCCCGTCCCCGTCCGGCACCACCCGCACCGGCACCGTCACCCCCGCCCCCGCGTCGGCCCGCACCAGCTCCCACCCCACGAGCACCCGCGCGTCCACCACGAACACATCCCCGGCGCCCTCCGCACTCCCCGCACTCCCCGCGCTCCCCGAACCCTCCAGATACAGATCCGGCCCCGCCGCCGCGACGAGCCGCCCCGCCACCGTCCCGCCGTCCACCAGTTCCCGTACGACCCCGGTGGCGGCCCGCAGCCCCGGCAGGCCGAACGCCGCCGCGTGGTCGACCGCCTCGAACGCCACCCGTTCCAGCGTCTCCGCCCAGCCGTCGAGCGCGACCGCCCGGCCGTGCAGCTCCGCCAACTCCCGCGCCCGCTCGCCCCGTTCGGGCAGCGCCGTCCGTACCGAGCGCTTCTTGTCGTACGACACGCGGTCCGGCACGCCGAGCGCGGCCCGCAGCAGTTCCTCCGTGCGCCGCGCCGCCATCAGCGGCCCGCGCCCCAGCCAGCAGAACGCCACCGCCCCCTGCTCCAGGAGCCGCACGGCCCCCCGCTCCTCCGCCGTGATGCCCACCTTCAGCAGACCGGGACCGAACCACGCCAGGTACACCCGGTACGTACGCGGATCGTCGGGCACCCCGTCCGCCGCGACCGAGAACGCCCGGTCGAGCCGCGCGCACTCCGGGCAGCGCGCCTGCGTGGCACGCCCCGGCACCACGGCCCGGTGGGGGCACGGGTTGCCCCGCGCGCCCACGCAGCGCCGCTCACCGACGGCCCGGAAGCCGATCTCCTTGCCGTACGGCAGGTCGCTGCGCCTGCCCCCGGCCCACCGCAGCACGGGCCTGCCCTCCGGCCAGCCGAGCCCCGCGCAACGCCACTCCACCGTGCTGTTCCCCTCGTCCTCGTCCCGCCGTACTCCCGCGCCACCGGCGCAGCCCGTACGCCACGGTGACGGCCCCGAGGAGCGGTCCCCAGGCGAGCAGCGGCGCGTAGCAGAGCGTCATGACCCACCACAATGCTCCGTCGGGCGCATCGGGTGACCCCATGTTCTCCGAGTCCGTCCAGGTGGACGCGCCGAGGAACGTGACGAGGGTGACGGCGACCGCGCCCAGCGCGGCGGGCACGACGGCGGCCGCCGTGGGGATCCGCCGCCCGCCGAGCAGCGGCACCCGGCCGGGCAGCACCTCGCCCCACCGGTGCACGAGCCCCAGGGTGAGCAGCCCGAGCGCCTCGGCGAACAGGCTGAGGCCGATCAGATAGAGGGAACCGATGCCGGGGAAGTGGGCGGGGTCGAGGAACCCGCCGAACCCGGAGTCCCACCCGAAGGCGATGGCGATCCGCCACAGCCCGGACGGCAGGACGCTCAGCGCGGCACCGTGCGCCGCCCACCGGGCCCACCGCGGCACACCACCGACCGCCTCAGCCACGGCGCACCGCCCCGGGCCCCGGCAGCGGCGCGAGGTCCGCGTGCACGACCGTGAACCCGCCCTCGACGACCGGCGCGAACGGCGCGGGCGCCATGCAGGTGCCGACCTTCGACTCGACGGCCTTCCCCTTCTCGTCGGTCTCGCGCGGCTCGAAGTTCACGATGGCCCAGCCGAACCCGAGCCGGTCGGGCTCGCCGCCCCGCCCCTGCTGCACGCTGAGCCCGAACCGCTTGCCCACCTTCTCGACGTTCGACTTCGTGACGGTCGCGGTGAGCGTCGCCGTCCCGCCCCCGGTGACCATGCAGTCCACCCGCGCCCGCGACCAGCCGGTCTTCACGCCCTTCGAGGCGTGCGAGAACTTCACGGTGCCGCGGGCGTCGGTCGGCAGCCCCGGCAGCGGGAGCCCCGGCATGGGCCGGGTGAAGGGCACGGACTCGGCGTCGACGGTGAACTTGATCGTGTCGTCGGGGGAGTAGGCGTAGTGGATCCGCCCGGATCCCTGGACCCGGGCCTTCTCCGCGCCCACGTTCCCCGCGCTCGCCTTCTCCGCGCCCGCCTTCACCCCGTCCGTCCCCGCTCTCTTCCCCGCCGCGTACGAAGCGGTCGCGGCGGACGAGGAGTGCGCGGCCTCGTCCGCCGGGGCGGGCCCCGCCGCCACCACTCCGGCGAGCACGGCGACGGCCCCCGCCGCACCGATGACACGGACCCCGCGGGCACCCCGTACAGAACTGGTTCGCATGGTGAACTTCCCTTCCGTCACGGCTCCTTGCCGGACGAGAAGAAGCCTCACCCGTGACCCCCGCCCCGGCCCATCCGCCGATCAGCACAGAGATCCGCCCAGCTCCTCCGGCTCCTATGCCGTTCGGCAGAGGGCACCGGCCGATCTCCCCCTCGTACGCTGACCAGGCGCCCCACCAGGGCCACGGCGGGGGACACGGGGACGACGGGGGACGGCGATGACGGGGACGGCGACCGCGCAAGTGCTCGCGGAGGGCACAACATCCGTACAGGCATGGGTACTTGGGGGTGCCCCCACCCTCGCCGCGCTCTGCGTGCCGGCCGTGGCCCTGGCCCGTCGGCGCCTCGACCGGCTCGCGCCGCCCACCGCGGTCTGCGCGGTCCTCTCCCTGGTGGCCAGCTTCGGCTACCCGGCGGCGGGGCTGCGCACCGGATCGGCCTGGAAGCTCGCGGAGGCCGCGCTGCTGCTGCTCCTGCTGGCCGCCGTGGTCCGCTGGTCACCGTGGCGCGAGGTCAGGCTCGTCGCCCCGCTCACGGCGCTGGCGACCGCCGCGTGGCCGTTCCCGCTGGTCGACGGGTCGTTCCTGGAGCGGACGGGCGCAGCGGCGTTCTGGCTGCTGCCCGCCCTCGGCGCGGTCGCCGCGGGCGCCTACCCGCGCCGCGTGGAGCTGCGCCGCAGGGCCGACGTCACCGAGGCGCGGCGCGCCCAGCGGCTCCAACTCTCCCGGGATCTGCACGACTTCGTGGCGCACGACATCAGCGGCATCGTCGTCCAGGCGCAGGCGGCCAGGTTCGTCGCCGCCACCGATCCGGCGCAGGCGGTGCTCGCCCTGGAGCGCATCGAGAGGGCGGGCCTGAACGCCCTCGCGTCGATGGACCGCACGGTGGAGATGCTGCACGGCCCCGAACGCTCGCCCACCGTCGCACTGCCGGGAATCGACCATCTGCCGTCCCTGGTCGACGAGTTCACGGCGGCGGGGACGGTCGGGGCCGAGCTCCGGCTGCCCCCGGAGACCGCGGGCGTGCTCTCCCGCGAGGCGGGCGCGGCCGCGTACCGCATCGTCGTCGAGGCCCTGACGAACATCCGCAGGCACGCGCCTTCGGCCACGCTGGCCCGGATCACCCTGACCCCCACGCCCACGTCGGTGGAGCTCCAGGTGTCCAACGACGCCCCCGGCCCGCGCCGCGTACCGCTCCCCCGGCGACGCGCCACCCGCGGCGGCCTGGGCCTCCCCGCCCTGACGGAACACGCCGAGGCCCTCGGCGGCACGCTCACGGCGGGCCCGCACGGCCCGGCAGGCTGGCGCCTGACGGCGACACTCCCCCGCACCACCGACCCCACGCCCACCTCCGCTCCCACCTCCACACCCGGACCCGTCCCCGCACCCGCACCCACACCCGCCCAGGAGCCGCAGCAGTGACGACGACCGCCCCGGGGACCCGCATCGTCCTCGCCGACGACCAGGACGACGTCCGCAGCGGATTCCGCCTCATCCTCGACTCCCAGCCGGACATGACGGTGGTCGGCGAGGCCGCCGACGGACTCGCCGCGGTCGAGCTCGCCCGGCGCCTGCGCCCCGACCTGCTCATCGCGGACATCCGCATGCCGGGCCTCGACGGCCTGGAGGTCACCCGCCGCCTCGCGGGACCCGGCGTCGCGGAGCCGACCCGCGTCCTGGTCGTCACGACCTTCGACCACGACGACTACGTCCGCACGGCCCTGCGCGACGGCGCCTGCGGCTTCCTGCTCAAGCGCTCGGGCCCCGGGCTCCTCATCGAGGGCGTGCGCGCCGCGATGGCGGGCGACCTCCTGATCAGCCCGCAGATCACCCTGCGCCTGCTGCGTACGACCCCGGCCACCGGACCCGAACCGGACACCGCTCCTGCCCCGCTCTCCCCCCTCACCGCCCGCGAGGAGGAGATAGCCCGCCTGGTCGCGGACGGCCTCACGAACACCGAGATCGGCGCGGCGCTCTTCATCTCACCGGGCACGGCGAAGACCCATGTCGCCAACATCCAGGGCAAGTTGCGGGTCCGCAACCGGGTCGGCATCGCGGCCTGGGCCTGGGAGTCGGGCGTGGCGCGGCTCAACAGGTGAGGTGCCGCCCCGGCCGGACGCGCAGCACATCGGTGAACTCCCGGTACAGATCGACGCGGTGCCGCATCTGCCGGGGGTTGCCGCCGTCGCACTCGGCGGTCCCGTTCAGACTGCGGATGGTCTCGCCGAAGCCCGCGCCCTTCACCATCGCCGTGTGCCCGCTCATGGTCCCGGGGCCGCTCTGCGTGTTCCAGTACCAGAGCGCGGTCATCCAGGCGACCTTCGGATCGCGCTCGACCAGCCAGGGGTTGTTCAGCAGGTCGATGCCGAGGGCGTCGCCGGCCGCCTTGTAGTTGAAGTTCCAGCTCAGCATGATCGCGCCGCGCCCGTAGTAGGCGTCGTGCCCGGCCGGGCACCCGTAGGGCTGCGTCTCGTCGCAGAAGATCGGGTACGTGTCCGTGTTCTGCGCCACGACGTAGAAGAGCCCGCCGGTCTCGTGGCTGACGTTGGCCAGGAAGGCGGCGGCCTCGCGCTTGCGCAGGGCCTTGCTCCCGGTGCGCGCGAACTCCGGGTACGCGCGCGTGGCCTGCACCAGCCCTTCGTACGTGAAGAAGGAGTTCCGCTCCGGGAACATCCGCTCGAACTGCCGCTCGCTGACGACGAACCGCGGCGTGTGCGCCGCCCCGCCCTCGGCGGCGACCGCGACGGATCCCCCGCCGGGCCCCCCACCGGACACGAACCCGCCCCACACCAACAGCACGGCCAGCACGGCCGCCACACCTCTTGAGCCTCGCCTGAACACCGGCAACCACCCTTCGGGCACGCACACCAATTGGTCCGGACCATTGTGCTGCCCATGTCAAGAGCGCGTGGCGGGGTCCCCGGGCGAGGCCCCGTCAGGGGCACGGGGGACTGCGCGCGCACCCCCCGAGAACCCGCACCCGCCAGGGGACCTGCGGCGGGCAGACGCGAGCGCGCACCCCTCCCCCCAGCGGAGCTCTACGCCGAGAAGGCCAACACCGACCGCGACGCATCCACCCGAGGCGGCGACAACTGCGTGAACGCGATGAGCTCCTTCTCGTCCGCGAACCCGCCGAGCCGCTCGCGCACCGCGACCACCTCGGCGGCCTGCTCCGCCGACCACCCCAGGTGCCGCACAAGGACGTCGGCCGGCACCGTGTTCACGTCGACGAGCCCCCCGTCGTCGTACTCACGCGCCAGATCGGGCCGCCCGATCCCCATCTCCGCGGCCGCCACGGGATGCTCGGCCAGCACGCCGCGCGCCTTGCGCCGCAGCTCATCGCGCCGCATCGCGGCCTTCAGGACGTCCTGGTTGACCTGCTCCGGCCGCCGCTCCCGCTCGGCACTGGCCCCGCGCCGCAGCCCGCTCATCGCCGCGGCCGTGTGCGCCGTACCGACGAGCCACACGCAGGCGGCGAGCCCGACGGCCCAGTTCTCGGTGTCGTCCTCGGGGATGAAGACGAGGGCGACGACGGTGGCCGCGGCGTACAGCGCGGTGAAGACGGTGTTCCGCACCCGGTTCACCCGCCCCGAGAGCCACCCGAAGGGCACGGCCGTCAGCAGACCGACGGAGAACAACGGAACCAGGACCCACCACATCGCCCCGCGCGCCGGGGCAGCCTTCTTGTTCATGATGTCCCGATTTTACGACCTTGCGAAGGTAGCCCCGATTGCTCCCCCTGTCGCCCGAGCCCGACCCGCCGGCAACCCGAACCCGAGAACGACCGAAGGCCCTGACGATTTCTCGTCAGGGCCTTCGGTCTGCTGTGCACTCGGCAGGATTCGAACCTGCAACCTTCTGATCCGTAGTCAGATGCTCTATCCGTTAAGCTACGAGTGCTTGTTTTTTGTTTTCTGTCTTCGCTCCCCGGCCTTGCGGCCCGCTCGCGGCGACAGGAAGAACATTACATGACCGCCGCCGCCATGTGAAATCCGTTAGTCGCACCCGTTGTGAGCTGCGAAAACATCCCTGGCGCCGGGCACTGTCACCACCCCGGACGCACCGAAGCCCCGGTCCTCAGGGACCGGGGCTTCGGATCGTGAAGCGGAGGCGGAGGGATTTGAACCCTCGATGGGATTTAAGTCCCAAACCGCATTAGCAGTGCGGCGCCATAGACCGGACTAGGCGACGCCTCCAGCTTTTGCACTCCTGCGCGAGCGCGGGGGTGCGTGCAGATGATGACACAGCCTGGTGGCGTGTCACCAATCGCGGCCCCCACGGTACTAGGCACGCGGCCCCGAGAGCAAAGCGCTATCGGAGCCCGCATCGCGGCGCGGCGTACGGCGTTAGAGGAGGTGGCGGATCCCCTGTCCGCCGTACGTACGTCCGCGCACCGCCGCGTACTTCGTACCTCCCCACCCCACCCGTACCCAGTGGAGCCCCCATGCTGCGCCGTCTCGCCCTCACCGCCGCCGCCTCCGTCGCCGCGCTGTCCGCCCTGCCCGCCACCGCGCACGCCGACACGGACGTCGTCGCCCCCACCGACCGGCTCACGGTGACGGTCACGGACTCGGGAGGCGAGGGCGACGGGACGTACGTACTGAACTGTCACCCGACGGGCGGCTCGCACCCGGACGCGGGCGACGCGTGCAGGCGGCTCGACGAGGTCACCCGTTACGGGACCGACCCGTTCGCGCCCGTGCGCCCCGACGCCATGTGCACGATGCAGTACGGCGGACCCGCCACCGCGCACGTCACGGGGACCTGGCAGGGGCGACCTGTGGACGCGACGTACGACCGGCACGACGGCTGTGAGATCAGCCGCTGGGACGCGCTGGTGCCGGTGCTCCCCGCCGCCTCGGCGTAAGCGCTCGGCGGCGCCCCGGCCCGGCCTCCGGGACCACGCCGCCCCGCGTCTTGGTACGAGCCCGGCCACGGACCCTCTCAGGACCCCGGGAGAGCCGTCCGACCTGCGACGACCTCTACCTTCCCGTGACCGGGCGGTACCGAAAACTCACATCTTCTGCGTGCGACCTCCCTCTCATCCGGCGTCGCGCGCGCAACCACTCCCCGTAGACTCCCTCCCGTGACACGCCACGGGCCGAGCGGCAAGATGGCCTGAGCGAGTCGGCAAGCAGCGGTAACCAGGGAGGAAGCGTCGTCGTGAGCAGCAGGCCATCCCGAGGCGCTGCTCGCCTCGCAGCGATACTCGACGCGCTCCCGGACGCACTGGTCCTGGTGAACGCCAACGGCACCGTCGTGAACGCCAACGCGATCGCCCTTGAGGCGTTCGAGGCGCCCGGCACCGCGCTCGTGGGGCGCGGACTGCTCGATCTGCTGCCGGAGTTCGACTCCCGGCTCATCCCGGGCTCCATGCGGCGTCCCGACACCATCGACGAGCGCGGGCGCACCAAGCCGACGCGGATGACGGCGCGGCGCACCGACGGCGGCGAGTTCCCCGTCGAGGTCACGAGCTCCCCGCTGGAGGACGGCAGGGACGCGTACGACAGCCACGGCTACACCGGCGACGAACTCCTCATGCTGGTCGTCAGGGACCTTTCGGGCACCCTGGACACCGAGGCGGAGCTGGCCCGTTCGCAGCGGCAGACCGAGATGATCCTGCGCGCCGCGGCGGAGGGCGTCGTCGGCACGGACACCGAAGGACGGGTCGTCCTCGTCAATCCGGCCGCCGCCCAGATACTCGGCTTCCGCGCCAGCGACCTCGGCGGGCAGGAACTGCACTCCCTGGTCCTGCACTCGCGCGCCGACGGCGAGCCGTTCCCCTACGAGGAGTCCCCGCTCGCCGACACGCTGCGCTCCGGGCGCAAGCACCGGGTGCGCGGGCAGGTCCTGTGGTCCAAGAGCGGCGCCAAGGTGCCGGTCGACCTGACCACGTCGCCGGTGCGCGACGGGGACCAACTGGTCGGCGCGGTGATGACGTTCACCGACCGCAGGCCCTACGACGAGCTGGCCGGGAAGCACGAGGCCGCCCTCGCGCGGCACGCGGAGGAGCTCGCCGAGGCCGCCGAGCGGCGGGCCGCGGAGATCGCCGCCGCCGAGGAGCAGCGGGCCGAGGAGCTCGCCGCCGAACAGGAGCGGTACGCGGCGCTCGCCGAGCGCGAGAAGGACCGCTTCGAGGAGCTGGCCGAGCGCGAGACGACGCGGTACGAGGCGCTGGCGGCGCGGCACGAGCAGCTGCTCGCCGTCCTCGGCTCGTCCCTGCGCGGCCCCCTCGACGAGCTGCGCCGCGAACTCGCCGCGCTCGCCTCCGACGACGCGGGCCAGCTGTGGCCCGAGGCCAACCAGGTCCTGCACCACCTGTCGGCCGGCTACGCCCGGATGACGACGCTCGTCGACAACGTCCTCGGCTTCCAGCGGCTCGACGCGGGGGACGAGCAGCTCTCCCGTACGACGGTCATGCTCGACGCGGTCGTCGCGGCGGGCGTCGAGGGCGCGGTCGAGCTGATCGGTCCCGGCCGTGCGCAGTTCGCCGTGCACGCGCCGCCGATCGGGCTCGCGGTGGACGCCGAACGGCTCGCCACCGCCCTGGCGCACCTCGTCGCGGACGTCGCGGGCATCGACGCCACGGGCAACACCCGGCCGGGCATCGGCGCGGACGCCCCCGGCGGCTACGTCGACTCCACCATCGTGGTCGCCGCGGCCCAGCGCGGCGAGGTCGTCCGCATCGAGGTGCGCGGGCCCTACTCGGGCGGCGACCCGGTGCACGAGCCGATCGTCCGGGGCATCGTGCGGGCGCACGGCGGCGTGCTCCAGACGCACGAGGTGCCGGGCATGAGCGGCAGCGCGTACGTACTCGAAGTGCCGATCGGCGGGGCGGGGGGCGTGGCGCCCGGTGCTTCCGGTTCCGGTTCCAGTTCCGCTTCCGTTCCCGGCACGGGTCTGGCCGTTCCCGAGCAGGCGTCCGGTCCTGGCACGTCGGGCGGTGGGCGTCGGCGGGCCCGGCGGCCTTCCGTGGGCTCCTTCCTGGAGAGCGGTGCGGCGGGGGCCCCGGAGGCGGCGGGTGAGCCCGCGCCGACCGGGACGGACGGTCTCGGCACCCCAGGCAGCCCAGACGGTACGGACGGTGCAGGCGGTACGGGCGGTACGGGACGGCGCCGGGGACGGCGTGCGGCCGAGGCCGGCTCCCCGGAGACGCTCGGCGGTGCGCCGCACCCCGAGGCCGCGGGCGGTCCCGGCGGCCCGTCCGACGCCGCATCCGGTGACACCGCGGGAGGCGCCGGAGGTGCCTCGGGCGGTACGGGACGGCGGCGCGGGCGGCCCAGTCCCGCCGAGGGCGCCGTACTGACGGCCGCCGAACACGCCGCGGGCTCGGCCGCGTTGGGCGAGACGGTGCCGCCGCAGGGCGTGCCCGTACCCGCCGACGGTACGGGGCGTCGCGCGCGGCGGGCCGGCGAACAGCCCGCCCTGCCCGCACTGGCTTCCGGGCCCGCGCCTTCGGAGGCCGGGCAGTCCGGGGCCACGGGCGCCGCTTCCGGCTCTTCCGGCTCTTCCGGCACGGGTCGGCGCGCCCGGCGTGCGCTGGCCGCCGCCAAGGAGCGGGCCGCCGCGGAGGAGGCCAACAACGGCCGCGTCTTCGCGCTGCCGCCCGCCCCGGCCGACCGCGCCCCCGAGGAGCACCCGGCCGACCCGAACGACCCTCGCGACGCCACCGCGCACGCCTCGGCCCCGCACGGCCGTGCCGACGACCACACCCCGCCGCAGCCGCATCCGGCGCAGGCGCCGACCGGCCGTCGCCGCTCCCGCCAGCAGGCCGACGCCGACCCGGCGGACCAGAGCGCGCAGAACCCCTCGGTGCCGGGTGCGCGGACCTCGTCCGAGGGCGCGTCCGACGCCGATCCCGGACCGCTGCCCGCGCCGCAGCCGTGGCCCGAGAGCCCGACCCCGGCCGGTGGCGTCCCCTCCCAGGGCACCCCGCACTCCGCGGGCACCCCGGCCCCGGGCGTCCCGACGCCCGGCGGCGGCACGGCGCTGCCTCCCGAGCGCGGCGCGCAGGGCCAGCCACGGGCGGCCCAGCCGCTGCCCGCGGAGGCCGCGCCCGGTGACCCCAACTCGACGCAGGGGCGCGCGATCAGCGTGCGGACGCTCGGGCAGGGCGTGCCGTTCGGCCAGCAGATCTCGGAGCAGCAGCGTCGGCAGCAGGGCGGAGCGCAGGGCGGCCAGGCTCAGCAGGGCGCGGCCGCCGGGCCGCAGGGGCAGGCGGGTCAGCCGGGCCAGGCAGGCCAGCCGGGTCAGCAACAGCAGCCGCCTCGGAACCCGCGCATCCCGCAGTCGCCGCAGCCTCCGCTGCCGCCCAGGACCACGCAGCAGCCCGGCCAGCCCGGACAGCCCGAGCAGCCGGGTGCGCAGGACGAGTCCCCGGACAACACGGGCGCCTCGAACACCGCGGGCACCGCGGGCCCGATGCCGGGCGCCGTACCGCCTCCCGCCGCTTCCTCCTCGGGGACCCTCGGCGGGTCCGGGCGTCGGCGCAGGCTGGCCACGCCGCCCGAGCCCGCGGGTGACGAGCGTCCCGAGAGCGCGGCGCGGCCGCACCCGCAGTCGGCCGCGCCCGGACACCCCCAGTCGCGCATCGCGGCCGCCACCGAGGGCACCGGCAGGTCGTACGCGATCGGCGCCCCCGACGAGGACGCGGACGAGGGCCCCGAGCCGCTGGACGGCCCCGGCGGCGCCGTCGAGATCTCGAACCGGCCCCAGCCGCAGCCGATGGACGACGAGCTGCCGCCGGAGCCGCTGGACAACCCGCGCCGCCTCCTGGTGTGGCCCGCGCCCGACGCCACCACGCAGCAGGCGCTGAGCGACCGCGGCTACCGGCCGGTGATCGTGCACTCCCGCGAGGAGGTCGACGCGCAGATCGCGGCGTTCCCCGCGGCCCTCTTCGTGGACCCGCTGACCGGACCGATCACGCGGACGGCACTCCAGTCGCTGCGGCAGGCGGCCGTGGCCGCCGAGGTGCCCGTCCTGGTGACGGCGGGCCTGGGTCAGGCGACGCGCGAGGCGGCGTACGGCGCCGACCCCGCCGTGCTCCTGAAGGCCCTCGCGCCGCGCGACAGCGAGCAGCACCCGCCGCGCGTCCTGCTGATCGAGGAGCACGAGGAGATCGCGCTCGCGCTCACCGCCACGCTCGAACGGCGCGGCATGCAGGTCGCGCGGGCCGAGAGCGACGCGGACGCGGTGACCCTGGCGGCGCAGATGCGGCCGAACCTGGTGGTCATGGACCTGCTCCAGGTCCGTCGCCGCAGGGCGGGGATCATCGACTGGCTGCGCGCGAACGGGCAGTTGAACCGCACGCCGCTGGTCGTCTACACCGCCGCCGTCGACGAGAGCGAGCTGCCGCGCCTGGCGGCGGGGGAGACGGTCCTCTTCCTCGCGGAGCGCTCCACCAGCGGCGAGGTGCAGGGCCGGATCGTCGACCTGCTTGCGAAGATCGGCACGAACTGACGGACGGCCCGCGCGGGCGGGCCGTCCGAGCCGACGCCGTGACCGGCGCCGGAGCCGAAGCCGAAGCCGAAGCCGACGTCAGAGCTTCGTGACGTCCAGCTCCCCCTCGGCGTACTGCCTGCGCAGCACCTTCTTGTCGAACTTTCCGACGCTCGTCTTCGGTACGGCGGTGATGATCGCCCAGCGCTCGGGCAGCTGCCACTTGGCGACGCTGCCCGCGAGGAAGTCGCGCAGCGACGCGTAGTCGGCGGTGGCGTCCTCCCGCAGCACGACGGTGGCCAGCGGGCGTTCGCCCCACTTCTCGTCGGGTACGGCGACGACGGCCGCCTCGGCGACGTCCGGGTGGGACATCAGCGCGTTCTCCAGCTCGACCGAGGATATCCACTCACCGCCGGACTTGATGACGTCCTTCGCCCGGTCGGTGAGGGTCAGGAAGCCGTCGGCGGTGATCACGCCGACGTCGCCGGTCTTGAGCCAGCCGTCCTCGCTGAACTTGTCCTCCGGCTTGATGCTCTCGCCGCCCGCGCCGCCGTAGTAGGCGCCCGCGATCCAGGGGCCGCGCACCTCCAGCTCGCCCGCGGACTCGCCGTCCCAGGGCAGGATCTCGCCGCCGGGACCCACGAGGCGGCCCTCGACACCGGCGGGGAAACGGCCCTGCGTCAGCCGGTAGGCGAACTCCTCCTCGGTGCCGATGGCGTGGGCCGGCGGGCGCGAGACCGTGCCGAGCGGGGAGGTCTCCGTCATGCCCCAGGCGTGGCAGACGCGCATGCCGAGCTTGTCGAACGCGGCCATCAGGGCGGGCGGACAGGCCGAGCCGCCGATCGTGACCTGGCCCAGCGAGCTGACGTCACGCGGGTTCGCGGTGAGTTCGGCGAGCAGGCCCTGCCAGATGGTGGGCACGGCGGCCGCGTGCGTGGGCCGCTCCGCCTCGATCATCTCGGCGAGCGGCGCGGGCTGGAGGAAACGGTCCGGCATCAGCATGTTCACGCCGGTCATCAGCGTGGCGTGCGGCAGGCCCCAGGCGTTGACGTGGAACTGCGGTACGACGACGAGGCTCGTGTCCGCGTCCGTGAGACCCATCGACTGGGTCATGTTGACCTGCATGGAATGCAGGTAGATGGAGCGGTGGGAGTAGACGACGCCCTTGGGTTCTCCGGTGGTGCCCGAGGTGTAGCACATGGCGGCCGCGGTGCGTTCGTCGAGCTCGGGCCAGTCGTAGGCGGTGGGCTTCCCGGCGAGCAGCTCCTCGTACTCGTGCACCTGCGCGTGGCCGCCGGCCAGCGGCGAACGGTCACCGGCGCCCGAGACCACGATGTGCTCGACGCTCGTGAGCCGCGGGAGCAACGGCGCGATGAGCCCGATGAGGGAGCCGTTGACGATGATGACGCGGTCGGCGGCGTGCTGGACGATCCACGTCAGCTGGTCCGCGGGCAGCCGCAGATTGAGGGTGTGCAGAACGGCGCCCATGCACGGCACCGCGAAGTACGCCTCGACGTGCTCGGCGTTGTTCCACATGAAGGTGGCGACCCGCTCGTCGTCGGTGACGCCGAGGTCGTCGCGCAGGGCGTGGGCGAGCTGGGCCGTGCGTTCGCCCAGCTCACTGAAGGTGCGGCGCTGCGGGGTCGGTTCGCCGGTCCAGGTGATGACCTGTGAGGTCCCGTGCACGGTCGTCCCGTGCCGGAGGATCCGGGTGACGGTCAGCGGTACGTCCTGCATCGTGCTCAGCACGGCGTCCTCCTGGGGCGACATCGCCTGTGCGGCGGTCAAGGGTTGCGCTGATTCTGCGCGCATACCGCTTGGTATGTCACTACTCCAGGGGATGATCGATCATCGGCGGCGGATCTTTCGGGCGGGAACCGCTCAGCGGACCGGCGTGAGCTCCGGGTCCTCGCGGAGCTTGCCGAGCGCCCGCGACACCGCGCTCTTGACCGTGCCGACCGAGACCCCGAGCACCTCGGCCGTCTGGGCCTCGCTGAGGTCCTCGTAATACCTGAGGACGACCATCGCCCGCTGCCGCGTCGGCAACTTCATGATCGCGCGCCACATCGCGTCACGGAGCACCTGTTGGTCGGCCGGGTCCCCGGCCGGCACCACATCGGGCTCCGGCAGCTCGTCGCACGCGAACTCGTCGACCTTGCGCTTGCGCCACTGCGACGTACGCGTGTTCAACAACGCGCGGCGCACATAGCCGTCGAGGGCACGGTGGTCCTCGATCCGGTCCCACGCGACATACGTCTTCGTGAGCGCGGTCTGCAGCAGGTCCTCGGCATCGCTCGGGTTCGCGGTCAGCGAGCGGGCGGTGCGCAGCAGTACGGGCTGGCGGGCCCGGACGTAGGACGAGAACGACGGGTACGCCGAGGGCCCGGTGGCCCGCGCCGGACGCGTGCCCCGCGTCGCGGCCTTCGATGCGCTGGTGCACACGGACACCATGGATGCGGTCATGGCTCCACGCTAGAAGCGCCCCCTACTTCTCCGGATCGGCCGCAGGTCCCGAAGCGGTGTCCGCCTCAGGTTGTACGAACGGTGCTGGCTCCACCTCCTACAGGTGGAGGGGCGGAGCACATCCCTCAGGGGTCGCCCCCAGGACCCGCGCCGCCGTGGCGTCACCGGATGCGGGCCACCGGGGCGTGCACCAGGTTCCTGTCGATCACCAGGGTGCGCCCGCCGTGCCGCTCCTTCACGTTCCCCGCGTACTGGTGGATACGCCGGCCTGGGTGCCACGCCTGCCGTGCGAGCCCGCGCTCCGCGTACAGGTGGGGCCGGGTGTGCCAGCGCGCGAACCACATCACCGCCGGCAGGTCCCGCACGCCCGCCCGCCGCGCCAGCTCCATGTGCCGTACGCCGGAGTCGGCGCTGCTGTAGAACCCGGGGACGTACCCGTGCCTGCGCACTTCGCGGTCCCAGGCCCGGACGAAGGTGAGCGTGGTGTGCGCGCACGCCTTCTCACGGTAGGCGTACGCCTCCATGTCCAGGTAGAGCGGGCTGCGCCGCTTCATGCCGAGCGCCTTCGCCCTGCGTACCGCGTCATGCCCCTCCTGCCTCCCCTGCCTCCGGGGGTTCTTCCCGATGCGTACGTCCTTCTTGTTCTTCGCGACCACACACGGCGACTGCGACCCGACATACACCGGCAGCACCCGCCAGCCCAGCCGGTGCACCCCGCGCATCCAGGCCCGGTCCAGGTTCGGCTGCCGCTTGCAGGCCCGGCCGCGGCCCCCGTAATAGATCCCGACCGCCCGGTACTTGGAGTGCCGCCAGCGCTTCATGGTGCCGAGCGGCTGGGCCAGGCAGGTGTCGAAGGCCCAGCCGCGGAACGTCGACACCCGGGCGGCCGCCCCGGCCGCCCCGGGTGGTCCGGCTGGTCCGGCTGGTCCGGCTGGTCCGATCGCTCCCGCGGGTCCGGTCGCGGCGCGTGAGGGGGTCACGGCCGGGTCGAGGGTCAGGGTGGTCACCGCCGCGAGGGCGAGGGCCAATCCGATGATGATCTTTCGGAGACGCATAGGGCGAGTGAACGGGCCCGGGTCCGCGCCGGGCCCGGGACACGCGCCGCGTTCAGCCGTCCGACCCCAGAATCAGCCCCGATGTGGGGACGCCCGTGCCCGCGGTGACCAGCGCCCGGGAGGCGCCGGGTATCTGGTTCACCGAGGTCCCGCGCAGCTGCCGGACGGCCTCCGCCATGCCGTTCATCCCGTGCAGATACGCCTCCCCGAGCTGTCCGCCGTGCGTGTTCAGCGGCAGCCGCTCCTCGGCGACGAAGTCCGGTGCCTCACCGGGACCGCAGAACCCGAACTCCTCCAGCTGCATCAGCACGAACGGGGTGAAGTGGTCGTAGAGGATGCCCACGTCGATGTCCGCCGGGGCGAGCCCGGAGGTCCGCCACAGCTGCCGGGCCACCACGCTCATCTCGGGCAGCCCGCTGAGGTCGTCCCGGTAGAAGCTGGTCATCTGCTCCTGCGCCCGGCCCGCGCCCTGCGCCGCCGCCGTGATCACCGCGGGGGCGTGCGGGAGGTCGCGGGCCCGCTCGGCGCTGGTGACGACGATCGCCTGGCCGCCGTCCGTCTCCTGGCAGCAGTCCAGGAGCCGCAGCGGTTCGACGATCCAGCGCGATGCCGCGTGGTCCGCGAGCGTGATCGGCTTGCCGTGGAAGTAGGCCGCCGGGTTCGTCGCCGCGTACTTCCGGTCCGTGACCGCTACATGGCCGAAGGCATCGGGCGTCAGGCCGTACGCGTGGAGGTAGCGCTGGGCGGCCATCGCCACCCAGGAGGCGGGGGTGAGCAGCCCGAACGGCAGGTTCCAGCCGAGCGCGGCGCCCTCCACGGACGGCTCGCGCCGCTGCACTCCCGAGCCGAATCTGCGCCCGGAGCGCTCGTTGAACGCGCGGTAGCAGACGACGACTTCGGCGACTCCGGACGCCACGGCGAGCGCCGCCTGCTGGACGGTGGCGCAGGCCGCGCCGCCCCCGTAGTGGACCCGGGAGAAGAAGGACAGCTCGCCCATGCCGGCCGCCTGCGCGACCGTGATCTCCGGGTTGGTGTCCATGGTGAAGGTGACCATGCCGTCGACGTCGGCGGGGGTGAGCCCGGCGTCGTCGAGCGCGGTGTGCACGGCCTCCACGGCGAGCTTGAGCTCGCTGCGGCCCGAGTCCTTGGAGAACTCCGTCGCCCCGATGCCGACGATCGCTGCGCGCCCGCCCAGGCTGTCGCGCGTCCGGACACTCATGCGGCGCCTCCCTCGGGGACGGTCACCGTCACGGTGCCGGTGACGTGCTTGCCGATGCCGTTGGCCCCGACGATCGCGACCGTGGCCGTGGCCGTCCGCCCGTCGGGAGCGGCGTCGACCTGCTCGACGGCACCGGTCAGCACCATGGTGTCCCCCGGGTAGTTGGGCGCCCCGAGGCGGATGGCCACCTTGCGCAGGACGGCGGTGGGGCCGAAGTGGTCGGTCACGTACCGGCCGACCAGGCCGTTCGTGGTGAGGATGTTCATGAAGATGTCGGGGGAGCCCTTGGACTTGGCCAGCTCCACGTCGTGGTGCACGTCCTGGTAGTCACGGGACGCGACGGCCCCCGAGACGATCAGGGTGCGGGTGATCGGAATCTCCAGCGGCGGCAGCGCGTCACCGGCCCTCATACCGTCCCCTCCTTCTCGTTCAGCTCTTCCTGTGAGTCCAGCTCTGCCTGCGGATTCATCCCTTCCTGCGGATTCAGCCCTTCCCGCGGGTTCAGCTCTCCGCGCGGCTCCTCCCCCTTCGCGGCGTCCCCGGCGAGCAACGCACCCAGCTCCTCCAGGACTTCGCTCCCGCACCCCAGATATGCGTCCAGCTGGCGCCCCCACAGGAAGTGCCGGTGCACCGGGTGGTCGAGGTCGGCTCCCATGCCGCCGTGCAGATGCTGGCCCGCGTGCACGACGCGCTTGCCCGCCTCCGACGCCCACCAGGCGGCGGTCAGCGCGTGTGTCGCGTACGCCAGGCCCGCGTCGCGGCGCCAGGCCGCCTCGTAGGCCGTGACCCGTATCGCCTCGGTGTCCATGTACGCGTCGGCGGCGCGGAGTTGGACCCCTTGCTTGGCGGCCAGGGGGCGGCCGAACTGCTCCCGCTCGTTGGTGTGGGCCACGGCTCGGGCCACCGATCCCGCGCATACCCCGGCCTGTAGCCCGGCGAAGGCGGTGCGCGCCGTCGCCCGTACGTCCTCGTACGCCGTCGCTCCACCGATCCGCTCCCCCTCGGCCCCGTCGAGGACGAGCCGCCCTGCCGACCAGGGCGCGGTCAGCTCGACCGGCGCCACGCCCGCGTCGGCCGTCCGCACCAGCCAGAGACTCTCGTCGGCCACCGCCACCAGGACGTGCGTGGCGTCCCGCAGCCAGGGCACCCACGCCACCGTGCCGCTCAGCGCCCCCGACGCGTCCACGGTCACCGAACTCCGGGCGGGCAGGGCCCCGGTGGCGACCGATGTGCCGTCGCGCAGCGCGGGCAGCAGCCGGGCGCGCTGCTCGTCCGTGCCGTGCGCGGCGACCGCGAGCAAGCCGAAGACGCAGCTCGCCGCGAACGGCACCTGCGCCGTCACCCTGCCCTGTTCCTCCAGGAGCAGCACGAGCCCGAGCAGTCCGACGTCCGCCACCGCGCCGGGCAGCCCCGCCGCGCACAGCGCCTTCCACAGCTCGGCGTCCGACCCGGTGCCCGCCGCCGCGAGCCGCTCGGGCGTGGCCAGGTCGCCGAAGATCTCCGCGGCCAGGTCGCGCGCGGCCGCCTGCTCCTCCGTGGGCGTGAAGTCCATGTCAGTCCTCGCCCTCTGCCGCGCCGTCCAGGGGACGGAACATCGGCAGCTCCAACTCCGGGTCCACGCGCTGGAATTCGAGCCGCACCGGCATCCCGATGCGTACCTTGTCGTACGGCACCCCGATCACGTTGCTCACGATGCGCACGCCCTCCGCCAGCTCGATGAGCCCGACGGCGTAGGGCGGGTCGAAGGCGGGGAAGGGCGGGTGGTGCATCACGACGTACGAGTAGACGGTGCCCTCGCCGCTCGCCTCGACCGTGTCCCATGCGGCGGAGCCGCAGGCGTTGCACCCCGGGAGCCAGGGGAAGCGCAGCGTGGCGCAGTCGCCGCAGCGCTGGATCAGGAGGCGGTGGTCGGCGACGCCGTCCCAGAATCCCGCGTTGTCCCTGTTCACGACGGGGCGGGGGCGCTTGCCCGCGGGTTTCCGCCGCGCGGGCGCGTACTTGAGGATCCGGAAGCGGTGGGTCCCCGCGAGCTCGCCGCCGGCCCTGACGTCCATCCGCGTGGTGATGAAGTGGCCCGTGCCGAGCTTGGTCGTCTTGCGCTCGGAGACCGATTCGATCACCGCGTCGAAGGTGATCTCGTCGCCAGGACGCAGCGGCAGCAGATACTCCTGCTCGCAGTCGGTGGCCACCACCGAGGTGTACCCCCCGCCGTCGAGCAGCGCGAACAGCTCGTCGTGGGCCACGAACCGCCCGCCGTTCGCCGAAAGGCCGCCCATCGTCCAGGCCTGGAGCATCGTCGGCGGCGCCACCGCGTCGGCGCCCGTGTACGCGGGATGGGTGTCGCCCATCGCCTCGCACCAGTGCCTGATCATCGGGCGGTTGACCGGGTCCTTGCCGTGCCCCGTCTCCTCCGCGGCCCTGCCCTCGAAGGCCTTCAACTCCTCGTACGCGATGTCCTTCACCGACGCCCCCTCCGCATGCCGAGCCGCATCGTCGCGACGATCTCGCGCTGCACCTCGCTCACCCCGCCCCCGAACGTGTTGATCTGCGCGGCCCTGTTCATCCGCTCCAGATCCCCGCCCCCGAGATCACCCGGCGAACCGGCCCTGACGAGCCCCGGCTCCCCCGCGATCTCCTGACATATTCGGTACACCTCCACCGCCGATTCGGTTCCCACGAACTTCACGCCGCTGGCATCGCCAGGCGCCAGTCGACCGGCCCCCACATCGCCCACCAGACGCCAGTTGAGCAGGCGCGTCGCCGCCAGGAGGGCATGTGCCTCGGCCAGCCTGGAGCGCACCCACGGGGCGTCAATCCGGCGCTCGCCCGTCACCGGATCGGGGGTACGGGCCGAGGCCAGTGCCGCCGCGTAGAAGTCCTCGGCCTGCATGCCGATCGCGGCCAGCGCCACCCGCTCGTGGTTGAGCTGGTTGGTGATGAGGCCCCAGCCGCCGTTCTCCTCGCCGACGAGGTTGCCGGCCGGGACCCGGATCCCGTCGTAGTACGTCGCCGTCGTCGTCAGGCCGCCGACGGTCTCGATCGGGGTCCAGGAGAAACCGGGGGCGCCGGTGGGGACGAGGATGATCGAGATGCCCCGGTGCTTGGGGGCGTCGGGGTCGGTGCGGCAGGCCAGCCAGATCCAGTCGGCGTTCTGCGCGTTGGAGGTGAAGATCTTCTGCCCGTCGATCAGCCAGTCGTCGCCGTCGCGGACCGCGCGGGTCCGCAGCGAGGCCAGGTCGGTGCCCGCCGACGGCTCGCTGTAGCCGATCGCGAAGACGGTGTCCCCGCTGAGGATGCGCGGCAGGAAGGCGGCCTTCTGCTCCTCGGTGCCGTACTTCATGAGGGTCGGCCCGACGGTGTTCAGGGTGACCATCGACACGGGCGCGCCCGCGCGGTACGCCTCGTCGAAGAAGACGAACTGCTCGTCGGCGCCGCGCCCTTGGCCGCCGTACTCGACGGGCCAGCCGATCCCGAGCATGCCGTCGGCGCCGATCCTCCGCAGCAGCCTGCGCTGCCCTGTCACGTCGGCGCTGTCGGGCGGGCCCGCGGGCATCACGTCCCGGAAGTACGCGCGCAGTCGGGCGCGCAGGCGCTGTTGGCTTTCGGTGGGGGCGAGGTGCACGGGGCGGCCTCTCCGTCTCGTACCGACAGGTTTTTCTGACTGTCCGTCAGAAACCTTGCTGGTGTCAAGAGATCACCCCACGCCACGGAGCCGCCCTTCAGACACCGAACCCCGCCAGGTCACGGACGGCCCGTACGGCGGTCCGAACCCCCACAGCACGCGAACAAGCCTGCGCGGCGGCACCGAAGTACCGCCGCACAGGCCTGTCACACCCCACAGAGTCAGCCCCGGGGAGCCGTCCCAAGCTCCCGGAGGCCGCGTCGGCTCACCAGAGCTCGGTGAAGTTCACCGCGATGTTCTCGTTCGACTGGTCGATCGCGGTGAAGCCGGAGCCGTTCACCTGGGCGTTGTTGTTCTGGTTCGAGGCGCCGTTGCCGACGGCCTGCTGCTGCGTGGTGTTCGAGTTGCCGTGGTTGTTGCCGCCGACACCGCTGCCGTTGACCGTCGCCACACCCGCGTTCGATCCGTTGTCCGCGAAAGAGCCGTTGTCGGCCATCGCGACGCCCGAGAAGAGCGCGGCGGCCAGGGGCAGGGCCGCGGCAGCGGCGATGACGCGGGCGGTACGGATGCTTGCCATGTCAATTCCTCCAGAACAGGAGGTACGCACCGGCGGACCGGGAGTACCCAGAAGTACGGCTTTTCCCAAGGCAGTTGGCCGACGGCCTTGGTGTGCTGCACGACGTCGCGAATCCAGAGTTGCCCACCGAATCCCCGGCGAACCACCCCGGATGGACCAATTCCCCCTCAAGCGTGAGGACAAGTCGATAAACATGCTTCGCGCCCCCAAAGGACCAGATCAGCCCCGTTCGTCCCGGGCCAAACCCGGCGGAACCCGGGCGCCCCAAGAGGCGAAGCGTTCCGGCAGTGCGGCGTGGCGCGGCCCGCACGGACCCGGAAACCGGACCCGCAGCGTCCACCCCGGGCGCGCCCCTCTTCCTTTCTTCGAACATCTGTACGAAACTGAAGTCATGGCCACCATCGACCGCCATGTCACCGCCCTCGCACTCGCCCACGCCCTGTCCGCCGCCGAGCGCGGCCTCGCGGTGATCCCGCTGTCCCGCGCCAAGCTCCCCGCCCTGCGCTCCCCCCACCACGAAGATTCGCCGCCCGCCCCCTGCCACGGCGAATGCGGCCGGCTCGGCCACGGCGTGTACGACGCGTCGACCGACCCCCGGCGCATCCGCGCACTCTTCGCCGCGGCCCCCTGGGCCACCGGGTACGGCATCGCCTGCGGCCTGCCACCGCACCACTTGATCGGCATCGACCTGGACACCAAGTCGGGCGCCGACGCCTCCGCCGCCCTGCGGGAACTGGCGCTGCGGCACCTCTTCACGATCCCCGACACCGTCGTCGTGACCACGCCGAGCGGCGGGCGGCACATCTGGCTGGCGGGGCCGCCCCATGCCGTGATCCCCAACTCGGCGGGCCGTCTCGCCCCCGGCATCGACATCCGGGGCGCGGGCGGCTATCTCGTCGGCCCCGGCTCCCGCACCGAGTACGGCGTCTACGGCACCGTCCCCGGCACGGCCCAACTGCCGCCCGCCCCCTGCCCGCCGGCCCTCCTCCGCCTGCTCACACCGGCACCACGCGCCCAGCACGTCACACCCGTGCCTGCCGACCGGCCGCCGGTCCAACAGGGCCACGGACTCGTCCAGTTCGTGCTCGCGGCGCACGAGGGGCAGCGCAACACCCGCCTCTTCTGGGCCGCTTGCCGCGCCTACGAGAACGGCATCGGGGAAACCCTGGCGCCCCAGCTCACGGACGCCGCCGTGCACGTCGGCCTCACCGACCGCGAGGCCCGCTCGACGATCGCCTCGGCGGCGCGGCTGACCGGGCACGCGTGACGCGCGCGCGTGGCGGGCGGGTATCGGGGGGCGGGTGCAGAGGGGAGCGGGCGAAGCGGGGTGGGCCCGCGCCGAATCGCTCAGTCGCCCGGCGTCGGCGTAGGAGTCGGCGCAGGTGTCGGCGTCGGCGCGGGGGAACCGGAAGAACGCGGTCAGCGCGCTGCCCGCCCCTGCCATGCGCAGGGCCACGTCCGCCGCCCCGACCTGACGGGCCCTCACCTCGGCGGTCACGACGGGGTCAAGACCTTCGACGTTGGCCCCGCTCGGGCCGCTCGGGCCCTTCGGGACGGCTGACATGGCGAAGCCGTCCGCCTGGATCCCCCGTGGCGGACGGCTCGCGTCGAGTTGTTCAGAGGTCAAGACCGGCGGCGGCGACGTAAGCGTCCTGGGCCGCTGGACGACACCGACCAGAAGTCGGCGACGGGATTCGAACCCGCGTTGCTCTCTTGACAGGAGAAGTAGCCGCAGCCTGCGCACCTGAACGAGATCCACCGTAGGGGTGGGGCTCCCGGTGGTGCACGCGAATTTCCCGCGCACACGTAGCGGGCTGTGAGCCTGGTGGTCCACACCAGCGCCGCTGGAGCAAGATGCGCCCCCTGCTCATCGGTGACGACCGCACAGGCCGCGACTGCCGAGCCGCTGTCCGCCGCGCAGGGCACGGCATCGCTGTCCCCTTCCGGAAGAAGACTGGCCCCGCTCCGGAACAGTCACCGCCACTGGCCCGAACTCGCTTGGCGAAGAGCCGTGTTCGGTGGGTGCCGGGCCGGTGCTCGGTGAGGCATGCTGGGAGTGCGCATCCGGAGCGGTGCGGAGGGAGGCCCGGTGATAGGCCGTGGAATTCTCCTGGGCAGTCACGCTGCCGCGTGAACAGATCAGTGTGCTGCCGGCCGGGCGGCTGGCCGGTGCCGTAGTCCTCGCCCTGGGCGTCGGCCCCTCGGCCGCGGAGACCATGCGGGAGAACGTGCTGGCCGGGGGCGGCTATCTGGTCATGCACAGCGACGCCCCTGGTCTTCACCGCACCCCAGAGGGCTCACCACCATGGGTGGGGCAAGCACCGTCATCCCCCGGCCGCCACACCGGGAACGCATCCCAGTGCGCCACACGGGCGGAGCACCCCATGCCTGACCAACCGGACACCCACGCCCACGAGGACAGCGGCAGCTTCCCGGCCGACCTCTTGGCCCAACGCCTGAACATGATCTCCGACTTCGTCGACCAGGCGTGCACCGACTTCCAGCTCCATCCCGAGCAGTCCCGGCGGATGCTGCTGGTGTTCACCGCCGTACTCGGCGGTCTCACCCAGGACTTGCAGTCCATCCTCACTCCGGAACTCGACGAGAGGGCCCGGCAGCAGATCGAGGCCGCCGCGCAGGCCGAGAGCATCGACCTCGGCGAACACGACCGGGACAGCTCGGTCCGTCTCCTCGCCGGCATCTGGGGCACCGGCGCCACCGAAGGCGTCACCGCGCAGAACTGGCAGGCCATCTCCCCCGGCCTGGCCGCGGCGTGCCTCCAGGTCGCCCGCCTCACCGGCAGGTACGCCCAGTGGAACCACACCGCGCGCTGACACCGTCCCGCTCGCGTCCAAGTCGGCCGCGGTTGCCCACCGCCTGGCACCGTCAGCAGTCCTCCTCGTCAATCGCCCGCTCCGCGGCACGAAGTGCGGCCGCCATCTCGCGGATCAGCTCGGCTCGGCGCCGGTACTCCGAAGCCTGCTGCGAGCACTCCGGGGCGTGCCACTCGTACTCATCGGCCAATGCATCCTGCGTCGAGGCCAGAACGCGCGCCAGCTGCAGGAACTGTTGCCGCAGACGGAGTTCCCTACCTTCCAACACCTCTTGCCGGTCCGGCCCCCCGAAGGCCTGCCGCGCTGCGGAGATGCGCATCTCCCGCTCGATGGTGCTCTGTTCCCGTTCATCACGGGCGTCCGCGCGCCACAACGCCGCCTCGCTGCGTTTCAGCCGTTGTTCGCTGGACTTGACCAATCCGCGGGCCCTGATCAGGGTCTCGTGCGCGCGCTGTTGAAGAGTCTCCCTACTCGCACTCGGTTCCGGGCCGTCCAACCGGGCTTCCCGCATCTCAAGCTTCTCTTCCCGCTCGTCGGCGGCCTTCTCCCGCTCGTCGGCGGCGCCTTCCCGCACGTCAGCGATACGATCCCGCTCGTCTGCGGCGTGGTCGCGCCGGTCGGCGGCCTCGGCCCCTTCTCGAAGCCGCTGCCCAGCCCGGCGAATTCCCTCGGTGGAGTCGCGCGCTTCGTCCGAGCGGTCATTCCCCATACCGCCAGTATGGAGAGGCGAGCACCGCGTCGTACTCGTTCACTCAGCCGCTCCGGTCCGGCCTCAAGGGGTCTGGCTCGCCGCTGCCCCGGGCCGCACGCCCCAGTCGCGCCGAACCTGAGGGTGATCGCGCTCCCCGACGCACGAAAAAGGGTGCCCCTCAACGAGAGACACCCTTCTGACCAGCGCTCAAGCTGATCTGCACGCGGTGGGTGTGGGATTTGAACCCACGGTGACTCGCGCCACGACGGTTTTCAAGACCGTTCCCTTAGGCCGCTCGGGCAACCCACCCCACGCCGTCCGCCGGAGATCCGGGGCGGCGCGGGGACAAGACTAGCGGGTCGGTCGGCCGGTCAGCTGTCGCCCTTGCGCTGGCCCAGGGTGACGTCGACGGTGTGCTCCTTGCCGTCGCGCTCGTAGGTGAGCTTGACCTTGTCGCCGGGCTTGTGGGTCCAGATCTGGCCGATCAGGGTCGGGCCGCTGTCGACCACCGTGTCGTCCAGCTTGGTGATGACGTCGCCGGGCTTGAGGCCCGCCTTGTCCGCGGGGCCGTTCGGCGTGATCGCGGCCGCGCCGTTCGTACCGTCCTGGGGGATCGTCGCGCCGTTCGTGCCGTCCTGCTGGAGGGCGACCGAGGCGCCGATCACCGGGTAGACCGGCTTGCCCGTCTTGATCAGCTGCTGCGCGACGTTCTTCGCCTGGTTCACCGGGATCGCGAAGCCGAGGCCGATGGAGCCCGACTGGCCGGAGCCGCCGAGTCCGCCGCCGCTGTCGGCGGGCTTGATCGCGGAGTTGATGCCGATGACCGCGCCGCGCCCGTCCAGGAGCGGTCCTCCGGAGTTGCCCGGGTTGATGGACGCGTCGGTCTGCAGGGCGCTCATGTACGAGCTCTTGCCGCTCTGCCCGCCGTCGCTCGACGTCACCGGGCGGTTCTTGGCGCTGACGATGCCCGTGGTCACGGTGTTCGACAGGCCGAAGGGGGCGCCGATCGCGATCGTCGAGTCGCCGACGGCCACCCGGTCGGAGTTGCCCAGCTGCAACGGCTTGAGGCCGCTGGGGGCGTTCTTGAGCTTGATGACCGCCACGTCGTAGCCCTCGGCCCTGCCGACGACCTCCGCCGCGTACTTCTTGCCGTTCGAGAACGTCGCCTGGAGCTTGCCGCCCTCGGCCGCCGATGCCACCACGTGGTTGTTGGTGAGGATGTGGCCCTGGGTGTCGTAGACGAAGCCGGTGCCCGTGCCGCCCTCGCCGCCGCCGCTCTGCGCCTCGATGGTGACGACGCTGGGCAGCGCCTTGTTCGCGATGCCCGCGACCGAACCGGGCTCGCGCTTGAGGTCGGAGGGCGTGTCCGACGCGGAGACCGTGGTCGAACCCGTGTCGTTGTCGTTGCGCTCCGCCGCCCAGTAGCCGATGCCACCGCCGACGCCGCCCGCGATCAGCGCGGCCGCGAGCACCGCGGCGACGAGTCCGCCGCGCCGGCCGCCCGGCTTCGGCTCCTCGGGGTGGTACGTGGCGCCCCAGCCTGAGCCGGATCCGCCCCCCGTCGCGTACGACGGCATGGCGGGCGGCTGCGGGGGCGGCCAGCTCCCCGCACCGGCGGCGGGCGCGGCGTGCGCCGGAGCGCCCTCGTGGTGTGCGGCGGCGGCCGGCGGGGCGGGGTGCGCCCCCGTGGCCGGGGGCGCCGCGGGAGCCGCGGGCACCTCCCTGGCCGCGTCCCCCGCCGGTGCCGCGTACGGATCCCGCGCGGGGGCGGCGTACGGGTCGCCCGGGGGAGCGGACTCGGCGGAAGCAGCAGCGGGAGTGTCCACCGGCACGGGAGGCGCGGACGGGGCCGGAGGTACCGCGTTGCCCTCGTTGCCCTCGTTCTCGGTGCTCACAGCTCTTCTCCTCGGTCCATGCTGTCGTTGCTGTCGTTCTCGGTCACGGCCTGGCTGTGCCAACGGTGCATCTGTCTGCAGTCAGCTTTTCCCATGGGCTGTCAGGGCACCATAAGCCGATCCTGTGTGTCCGGCGTCCCGGGACGCCCCCCTCGGGCGAGCCCCCGGGCACCGCGTGATGGCACGATGACGCGGTGACCCTCGCACGACAGCACCAGATCCAGGTCGTCGCCCACCGCGGAGCCTCCGAGGACGCTCCCGAACACACGCTGGCCGCGTACAAGAAGGCCGTCGAGGACGGCGCCGACGCGCTCGAATGCGATGTCCGGCTCACCGCGGACGGCCATCTCGTCTGCGTCCACGACCGGCGCGTCAACCGTACGTCGAACGGCCGTGGAGCCGTCTCGGCCCTCGAACTCGCCGAGCTCGCCGCGCTGGACTTCGGCTCCTGGAAGAAGGACCACGACGAGGCCGCGGAGGGGGAGGGGCCGGACTGGGACGGTTCGGCGGGTGACGAGGTGACGTCCGTCCTCACTCTGGAGCGGCTCCTTGAGCTGGTGGCCGAAAGTAATGCGTCGGGCCGCCGCGTCCAGCTCGCCATCGAGACCAAACACCCCACCCGCTGGGCGGGCCAGGTGGAGGAGCGCCTGCTGCTGCTCCTCAAGCGCTTCGGCCTGGACACGCCGCCCGCCGAAGGGCCCTCGCCGGTACGTGTCATGAGCTTCTCGGCGCGTTCCCTGCACCGCGTGCGGGCCGCCTCGCCGACCCTGCCGACCGTCTTCCTCATGCAGTTCGTGCTGCCCCGCCACCGGGACGGGCGGCTGCCGGAGGGCGTGGGAATCGCGGGTCCCGGCATGCGGATCCTGCGCAGCCACCCCGCCTACGTGGCCAAGCTGAAGCGCGCGGGCCACCAGGTGCACGTCTGGACCGTGAACGAGCCCGAGGACGTCGAGCTCTGCGCCGAACTGGGTGTCGACGCGATCATCACCAACCGCCCCAAGCAGGTCCTGTCCCAGCTGTCCCGGCTAGGCCACCGCTAACTTCCGTTACAGGGAGTGCACCGGCGCGTTCGGTCCGTATTCGATCGTTGCGAGTGCGTCACCGCACGTGGGTTGGCCGGTTTCCGGTCCAGTCCAATGGGGCATTCACACCGTGGCGTGGGGCGAAGGAGGTCTCGGGGGTGGCGTTGGTGGTGGCACGGGAGGTGCCCACGTCGTCGAGCATGGCCGTACCCCATGGCCCTGCGGGCGTGGGGGAAGCAAGACACCGGATGCGTGATCAATTGCGCGTACGCGGGGTCTCGGAGACGGTCATCGACGATGCCGTACTGATTCTGTCGGAGCTGCTCAGCAATGCCTGCCGGCACGGCAGGCCGCTGGGCCGGGGAATGGTGGGCGACGGCGACGTGCGCGCGGCCTGGCACGTCGACACGACGGGCCGGCTCACGGTCGAGGTGACGGACGGCGGCGGCCCGACCCGCCCGGTCCCGGCGACCCCGTCCGTGACCGCGCACGGCGGCCGCGGGCTCAACATCATCACGGCGCTGGCCGAGGCCTGGGGCGTGCGCGACGACGTGCACGGCGAGGTCACGGTGTGGGTGGTCGTGCACGCGGGGCACCGCCACGAGGACTTCGCTACGCGCGTCGCGGCCCCCTCGGCCGCCGCGCTGCCCGAGCTCGCCTTCGCGGACCCCTTCGACGACTTGGACTGAATCCCGGCGGCTCCGTCACCAGCGGCTAGGCTCGCGGCCGTACGCATGAGACACGCAAGAGAGCCGTAGCCGGGAGACACCCAAGATGGCCAAGAAGCGCCCCCAGCCCAAGGGCAAGCAGCAGTCGCAGGTCAAGGGCGGTGCCCGTGCAGCGGGTAGCGACGAGAACTACCCCGTGGTCGGCGCCCGCGAGCCCTGCCCGTGCGGTTCGGGCCGCCGCTACAAGGCCTGTCACGGCCGGGCCGCCGCGCACGCGGTGACCGAGCTGGTGCAGCGCCCCTTCGAGAACCTGCCCGGCGAGTGCGACTGGGTCGCGCTGCGCGAGCTGGTGCCCGCGGCCACGGTCGAGCTGCACCTCAAGGACGGGCTCCCGGAGGGCGTGCCCTCGGTGTCCCTGGCGACGGTCCTGCCGATGGCCTGGCCCGCGCTGCGCCGTGACGACGGCTCGGTGCTGCTCGGCCTCCAGAACGACACCTCGTCCGGCGACATCAGCCGCGACCTGGCCGACACCCTGCAGCGCGCCCTGGAGGCCGCACCGGGCTCGCCGGTGCAGGCCCGCCGCGCGCCGGCCGAAGGACCGCGACTCCAGGACGTGCTGGACCCCGAGGGCGCCTTCGAGCCCGTCGTGCACCCGGGCTTCGAGTTCTGGGTGCCGGACTCGGAGAACGCGTCGGCGGAGGTCTCCGCCTCCCTGGAGCGGGCGAACGCCGCGGCCATCCCGACCGTGAAGCTCACCGGCGTGGACGCCGCCTACTGGTGCGAGACGCCGGAGAAGAACCACCTGCGCTGGGTCATGCCGCACCCCGAGGAGCAGCTCCTCGACGCCCTCGCGCGGCTGCACGCGGCGGGCACCTCCAGCCTGGGCGAGGGGACCCGCCTGGTCGGCTCCTTCCGCGCGCACGGCCTGACCGTGCCGGTGTGGGACCTGCCGAGCGGAGTCGGCGCCGACGACATCGAGAAGCCCGCCGCGGAGTTCGCCGAGCGGCTCGCCGCGGCACTCGCCGCCGACGCCCCGCTGACGCCCGAGGAGCGCCGCGCGCGCGGCGGCCTCACCAACCGCCAGGTGACACTCAGCTGACCCGTGGGGCGCCGGGGACGCCCGCCCGCTGCTGACCCACCAGTCAGTCGGTGTGGAACGCGTGACTCCTGTCACAACTCCCCGTAGCAGCAGGTGAATCCCTGTCCGGATAACTGAGATCGAATTTGCCAGGAGCCGATCTCTTGTTACCGTTCAGGTAGCCCGGTTGCTGGTGCATCCCCCGTCGCCAGCAACCGGGTCCTTCCATGTCCGGGACCGGTTCAGGGCTCAACTGCTCTGTGGAGCCGCCGAGTTGCTGCCCGCGCGCAGCAGCAGCGAGCCCTCGTCCCCCGCCGCGTACTCCGCCACCGCCGAGTACTCCGCGGCCGCTCCCGCCGACCGCTCGCGCGGTGTCTCGCACGCTCCCGGTTCGTCCTCGGAACCCACCGCACAGTGCATCTGTACGGTGCGTCCCGCCGGACCCATCACCGTGAGAACCGCCGCCAACCGCTCTCCGGTGGCGTTGCGGTAATAGGTACGCGCCCAGGTGTCGCGGCCCTGTCTGAGGACACACGTCTGGGCCTCCACGCCGTCCGGCGAGGAGAGTTCGGGGCCGCAGCGGGCGGCCGTGGCGACGCCGAGTCCGGCGAGCAGCGAGCGTTCGGGGCGAGCCGAGGGCGAGGGTTCCGCGGGCGCCGAGGGGGCGGGTGAGGGGGAGGAAGGGGGCGACTTCGCGTCACCGTCGCCCACCGGCCCCGCGGCGGCACCGGCGAGCGGCAGGATCACCGTGGCGGCCACGACGCCCAGGAGCACCATGAGGCGGGGTTGCATGGCCCGAAGATAACGACAGTTGGCGCGCGGCCCGTCCGCCGCGCGCCCATTTCCCCTACATCTCGGGCGCGCTCACACCCGTACGAGTGAGGACGTCGACGACGGCGTCGACCACCGCTTCGACGTCGGGGACCCAGGGGGCCGCCGATCCTGGCAGCGGGGCGCGCTCCCAGTGGACCTGTCCCTGACCGGTGCCGGAGGGGGGCAGCGCGAGATAGCCGCCCTCGCCGTGAAAGCGCAAGGAGCCCGGCACCCAGTCCTTGGCGTACAGCAGTTCGCCCAACTGGGCCATGGAGTAGGGGGCCACGAGGAGGTGGACGCGGGATTCGGTGGCGACCACGGGGCCGAGCCTGATGCCCGCGTCGTCGAGTGCGGCGAGGGCGCGCAGGCCGGCGTCGGCGGGCAGGCTGACGGCGCAGGGCGCGCTGCCGCCGGTGGCGAGCACGACGGGGGCGCCGGGCCGGTTGGTCCACCACCAGCGCACCATCCGCTCGTCGGTGGTGGCGGCGAGGAGGCCGGGGTCGAGGGGGTGCGCGCCGGGCACCACGCAGTCCGGGTCGGGGCAGGCGCACCGCGTGCCGTCGCGTCGGTCGAGTCCGACGCCCGGCAGTACGGGCCACCGCCATGCGGTCGCGAAGGTCAGGGCCGCGCCGAGTTGTCCGGCGCTACGGCCGGGCTTCCTTCCCGTTCGCCAGGACAGGAGCCTGCGTCGCCTTCCGAGGATCTCGCGCATGAGCGCTCGTTCCTTTCCGTTGCACGCCGGCGTTTACGCCGGGGAGGACTGCGGGCCACATCACACCATGTGTGGATCACTTCGCTGTACGTACGAACTGGCACATCCGATCCCAGCCTGCGGCATGGGGAACCACTCTGAACCGAGCGTTGACGTGGCGTGGGGTGGCGGCGCCTGGCGTTTGCCGTCCCGCGATATTTCTGCCGCCTCCGCCACGGGAGGATGGGGCACGGTCGTCGTGAGTTAAGACGCCCCGGTCCTTCGCCAGGTTCCGGAAGGATCCCAACTGCCCCTGGCCATCACCGAGTACGTACCCATCACGACCGCTGTAACGCTCTGCCGAACAACCTCAGTCGACCGCAATATGCCCTTCCCTGGCACACTTTTCGGCCAAGTTCTCAAGATCGCAAAGAGTTCACTGAATTACCACGGACACCAGGAATCCCGGCAGGACAATGCTGGACATCCCCTCATCAGTGCGTGTACATCTGGAGACATTGCTAGCGGCGCAGAATGACATGGGGGTTTGCGATGCTATCGAGCATTACGCACCGGCCGGAAAGCCGTCAGCCATGAACGCCCCGCACCTTCCGAAAGTGGCCGGAATCGATTCCACAGTTCCGTCACCCGCACACACTGTCGCGCCCAGCGCACCCGTCGCACCGGCCGCGGAGGCCCCTTCCGTCCCCGGCCCACCCGGCGCGGTGATCCAGGACCGGCTCGCCGGCTGGGTCTCCGACCTCACCACGCTGCACGAACTCACCGAGCGCCTGACCCGCACGGCGGGGCTCGACGACGCCCTGCGCGAGCTGCTGCGCGCCGGTGCCGCGCTGGTCGGCGCCCGGCGCGGCCTCGCCGTGCTCGAACCGGCCGACGGGCTCGGCCCCGACACCACGGTCGGCCTCGGCCTCGCGCGCGCCGACCTCGGGCACATCGAGACGGTGCCGCGCGGCGCCACGTCGTACGGCAGGATCCTGGACGCCGTCGACGCCGCGAACCCGCCCGCCGAGATCGCGCAGCCCGATCTGCTCGCCGACGACGCGCTCGACCCGCGCCACCGCGAGGTCGCGGCCCGCCTCGGCTACGCGGCGAGCTACGCGCTGCCGCTCGCCACCGAGGAGGCGGGCCGGATCGGCGCCGTCGTCTGGCTGTACGACGAGCCCGCCGAGCCCCTGGAGCGCCAGCGCCACCTCGTCGGTCTCTACGCGCGCCACGCCACCGAGCACCTGGCGCGCCTCATCGACCTCGACCGGGCCCGCACCACCGTCGACACCCTGCGCGAGGAGCTCATGCCCTCGCGGCTGCCCCGGGTCTCCGGGGTGCAGCTCGCCGCGCGGCACCGCACCGGACCGCGCGGCGGCGGCGACTGGCACGACGCGCTGCCGCTGCCGGACGCCGCGCTCGGACTCGCGGTCGGCTCCGTGACCGGTTCGGGGCCCAGCGCCGTGGCCGCGATGGGACGGCTGCGGGCGAGCCTTCGGGCGTACGCGGTGATGGAGGGCGAGGACCCCGTCGCCGTCCTCTCCGATCTGGAGCTGCTGCTCCGCCTCACCGAGCCCGCCAGATCGGCGACGGCGCTCTTCGCGTACTGCGAGCCCGCCCTGCGCAAGATCGTGCTCGCCGGGGCAGGGCACAGCCCGCCGCTGATCGTCGGCGAGCGGCGCACGGAGTTCGTGGAGACCTCGCTCTCGGCGCCGCTCGGGATGCTCGCCTGCTGGGAGGCGCCCAGCGTGGAGATCAGCCCGGCGCCGGGAGAAACGGTGCTTCTCTACACCGACGGTCTGCTGCACCGCACCGGCGACCCGATGGACCGGGCCTTCGCGCGGCTGCACGCGGCGGCCGCGAGCGTGCCCAAGGGCAGCAGGGACGACCCCGGGGCGATCGCCGACCACGTGCTGCACACGGTGCTGCCCGAGGGGCTGGACGCGGTGGACAGCGACGAGGACGTGGTGATCCTGGCGGCCCGCTTCGAGTAGTCGGAGTGAGGCGCCGGGCACGCGCTGTAAGTGGTCTTCCGCCCCTGGGCCCCCTGCCGTACGGCCGTACGATGGAGGGTGGCCCAGTGTCGTACATAGGAGGCAGACCGTGTCGGACGCTCTCAACCCGGAGACCCCGGAAGAGACCGAAGAAGAGCCGATCAAGCAGCGCAAGAACGGCCTGTACCCGGGCGTTTCCGACGAGCTCGCCGAGAGCATGAAGTCCGGCTGGGCCGACACCGAGCTGCACGACCTGCGGCCGATCGCGCAGGCCGAGAACACCGCCGCCCGCCGCGCCGCGCTCTCCGCGCGCTTCCCCGGCGAGCGCCTGGTGATCCCCGCGGGCAACCTCAAGACCCGCTCGAACGACACCGAGTACGCCTTCCGCGCCTCGGTCGAGTACGCCTACCTGACCGGCAACCAGACCGAGGACGGCGTCCTCGTCATGGAGCCGAAGGACGGCGGGCACGAGGCCACCATCTACCTGCTGCCGCGCTCCGACCGCGAGAACGGCGAGTTCTGGCTGGACGGCCAGGGCGAGCTCTGGGTCGGCCGCCGTCACTCCCTCACCGAGGCCGGGCAGCTCTACGGCATCCCGGCGTCCGACGTGCGCGAGCTGGCCGACGGCCTGCGCGAGGCGACCGGCTCCGTCCGTGTCGTACGCGGGTTCGACGCGGGCATCGAGGCCGCGCTGACCGACAAGGTCACCGCCGAGCGCGACGAGGAGCTGCGCGTCTTCCTCTCCGAGGCCCGTCTGGTCAAGGACGAGTTCGAGATCGGCGAGCTGCAGAAGGCGTGCGACTCGACCGCCCGCGGCTTCGAGGACGTCGTGAAGATCCTCGACAAGGCCGAGGCGACGAGCGAGCGCTACATCGAGGGCACGTTCTTCCTGCGCGCCCGCGTCGAGGGCAACGACATCGGCTACGGCTCGATCTGCGCCGCAGGACCGCACGCCACCACCCTGCACTGGGTGCGCAACGACGGCGCGGTGCGCTCCGGCGAGCTGCTGCTGCTCGACGCCGGTGTGGAGACCCACACGTACTACACCGCGGACGTCACGCGCACGCTGCCGATCAACGGCCGCTTCAGCGAGCTCCAGAAGAAGATCTACGACGCGGTGTACGAGGCCCAGGAGGCCGGGATCGCGGCCGTCAAGCCGGGTGCCAAGTACCGCGACTTCCACGACGCGGCGCAGCGCGTGCTCGCCGAGAAGCTGGTCGAGTGGGGGCTCGTCGAGGGGCCCGTCGAGCGCGTGCTCGAACTCGGTCTGCAGCGCCGCTGGACCCTGCACGGCACCGGCCACATGCTCGGCATGGACGTCCACGACTGCGCCGCCGCGCGCCGTGAGTCGTACGTGGACGGCACCCTTGAGCCCGGCATGTGCCTGACCGTCGAGCCCGGCCTGTACTTCCAGGCGGACGACCTGACGGTGCCCGAGGAGTACCGGGGCATCGGCGTCCGGATCGAGGACGACATCCTCGTCACCGCCGACGGCAACCGGAACCTCTCGGACTCGCTGCCGCGGACGTCGGACGACGTCGAGGCGTGGATGGCGCGCGTCAAGGGCTGAGCCGTTTCTTTACGGCGAAGGGCCGGTCCCGAGGGGACCGGCCCTTCCGCGTTCCCGCCTTCCCTCACCGCTGCGCGCGGCGGGGAAAGCCCAGTGCCACCAGCGCGGTCAGCGCGATGCCCGCCGTCGCGACGAACAGGGCGGTGCGGGCGGCGTCCGCCGTGGCCGCCGCGGAGGCGTGCTCGCCGAGGCCCGCGACGCCGACCAGGACCGCGAGGCCCACCGCGCCGCCGACCTGCTGGGCGGTGGACGCCATGATGAGCAGGAAGGCCCCGAGCAGGGCCGCGCCGGCCGCCGCGGAGAGTACGACGGTCGCCGAGAGCCAGCCCGACTCCGGGCCCTGGACCAGGGCGAAGACCAGGCCGGTGACGCCGAGCGTGGAGGTCAGCGCGCCGGGCAGGTCGATCCTGCGGCCCGCGCGTTCGGCGGTGTCAGGGGCGATCAGGCGGACGGCGGCCACCACCGCGATCAGGGCGAGGGGCACGTTGACGTACAGGACCGAGCGCCACCCGAGGAGCTGGGGCAGCACGCCGCCGAGCAGCGCGCCCACGATGAGGCCGCTGCCGCCCGCGGCGCCCCACACCGAGTAGGCGCGGTTGCGTTCGCGGCCCTCGGCGAAGAGCGTGCCGACGAGGGTGAGGGTGGCGGGGAAGAGGAAGGCGCCGCCGACGCCCTGCACGGCGCGGGCGGCGATCAGCAGGCCGGGCCCGGTGGCGAGGCCGCCGGCCAGCGAGGAGACGCCGTACAGGCTCAGGCCGAGGACGAACGTCCTGCGTGGTCCGAAGAGGTCGCAGGCGCGGCCGCCGAGGAGCAGGAAGCCGCCGAAGGCGACGGCGTAGGCGCTGATCACCCACTGGAGGTGCTGCGCGGAGAAGCCGAGTCCGCCGCCGATCTCGGGGAGCGCGACGTACACGATGTTGTAGTCGACGGAGATGATCAGCTGGGCGAAGGCGAGCAGGGCGAGGGTCGCGGCGCTCGCGGCGGCGCGCCGGGCGGGCGCGGGGGCCGGGGCCGGGACGGCGGCCGGGCCGGTGCCGGCCGCCGTCTCCAGGGTCGTGGTCATCAGTGGGCCGCCCGCTCGTCCTCGCCGGCGACCTTCGCGGTGCTCAGGGCGATGCGGTTCCAGGTGTTGATGGTGAAGATCAGCGCGAGGACGCGGGCCAGCTCCGCCTCGTCGAAGTGCCGGGCGGCCTCGGCGTAGACGTCGTCGGGGACGCCGCCCTGGGCGACCAGGGTGACCGACTCGGTCAGGGCGAGCGCGGCCTGCTCCTTCTCGGTGAAGAAGTGCCGGGCCTCGCGCCACACCCCGATCATGTGCAGGCGCAGCTCGTCCTCGCCGGCCTTGCGGGCGTCGGAGACGTGCATGTGCACGCAGTACGCGCAGCCGTTGACGACCGAGGCGCGGATCTGGATCAGCTCGACGAGGGCCGGGTCGAGGCCGTCGCGGGCGGCGGCGTCGAAGCCGATGAGGGCCTTGAACGCCTTGGGGGCGGCCTGGGCGAAGTTGAGGCGGGGAACGGTGGGCGTCGGGGTGGCGGCGGCGTGGGTGTGGGTGGTGGAGGTGGGGGCGGTCCGAGCGGCGGTCGGGGCGGTCCGAGCGGCGGTCGGGGCGGTCTGAGCGGTCGCGGCGGTCTGCGTGCTGTTCGTCATGAGCATGAACCTATGGCCGCGAAAGACCTCGGGTAGGGTGCGTTGCCATGCCGGATTCCTGGGTCAATTCAGCGGAGCGCATCGGCACCGACCTGCACCTGGACCTGTCGGGGACCGGCAGTCGCAGGGCCGTTCTCATCCGCGCGCTCCGCGACGCCGTACGCGAGGGGCGCCTCGCTCCCGGCACCCGCCTGCCGCCCTACCGCTCGCTCGCCGCGGACCTGGGCCTGGCCCGCAACACCGTCGCCGACGCCTATGCCGAACTCGTCGCCGAGGGCTGGCTGACGGCACGGCAGGGCTCGGGCACCCGGGTCGCCGAGCGGGTCGCGCCGCCCAAGCGCCCACGGCTGCCGAAGCCCGCGCCCGCGCGGCCCGCCGCCCCCGCGTACAACCTGCTCCAGGGCACCCCCGACGCCGCGTCCTTCCCCCGCACGGCCTGGCTCGCGGCCGCCAGGCGCGCGCTCGCCGCCGCGCCCAACGAGGCCTTCGGGCCCGGTGATCCGCGCGGCAGGATCGAGCTGCGCAGGGCGCTCGCCGACTATCTGACACGGGCCCGCGGGGTGCGCGTCGACGCCGAACGGATCGTGGTCTGCTCCGGGTTCGCGCACGCGCTGCGGCTGCTCTTCGGCGGCTCGCGCGGCGCGGGCGGCGGGGTGCTGCGCGGGCCGTTCGCCGTCGAGTCGTACGGCCTCGGCTTCCACCGCGAGATCCTGGAGTCGTCGGGGGTGCGCACGGTGCCGCTGGGCCTCGACGAACAGGGCGCCCGCATCGAGGAGTTGGCCGACGGGGCCCGGGTGCGCGGGGAGGGGCCACGGGTGCGCGGGGTGCTGCTCACGCCCGCACACCAGTTCCCGACCGGCGGCCCGCTGCACGCCTCCCGGCGCGCCGCGGCCGTCGACTGGGCCCGCGCGCACGGCGGGCTGATCCTGGAGGACGACTACGACGGGGAGTTCCGCTACGACCGCGAGCCGGTCGGCGCCGTGCAGGGCCTCGACCCCGAACACGTCGTCTACCTCGGCTCGGTCAGCAAGAGCCTGTCCCCCGCCGTACGCATCGGCTGGCTGGTGCTGCCCGAACAGCTCGTGCCCGCGGTGCTCGCCGCCAAGGGGGAGCGCGAGGCGTGGGCGAGCGTCCTCGACCAGCTCACGCTCGCCGAGTTCATCGCGTCCGGCCAGTACGACCGGCACATCCGCCGGATGCGCCAGCGCTACCGGAGCCGCCGCGACCGGCTCGTCGCCGCGCTCTCCGAGCACGCCCCGCACATCACGGCCACCGGCATCGCGGCCGGACTGCACGCGGTGCTGCGGCTGCCGCCGGGCACCGAGGCGTCCGCCGTCAAGGCCGCCGCCTGGCAGGGGATCGCGCTCGAAGGGCTCGCCCAGTTCCGTCATCCGGCGGCCACGATGCCGACCGCCGACGGCCTCGTCGTCGGCTACTCGACGCCCGCGGAACACGCCTACGGAGCGGCGGTCGACGCCCTGTGCCGGGCGCTGCCGCCGGACGAGCGGTACGAGGGCGGCGCTCCCTGACCGTCGGGGACCACACACGGCGACGCCGACGGACGGTCGCGCGCCCGCGCACGGACCCGGCTCAGGCCGTCATCAGCGGAGCGTCCTCACGCCACTTGAGGGTCTTGTCGAAGCTGATCACCGCGCCGCCCCTGCCCGGCCTGTTGCCGAGGTGGACGTGGTCGGCGAGTTCGCCGATCAGCCACAGGCCCCTGCCGTGCTCGTCCGTGTCGGACGCGGGCGGCCTGGGCGCGGGACGGCCCCGTGTCGCCGACACGGCCGCGGGGACGGCCGCCGCGGGGCTCTGGGCGCCCGGGAAGCCGGGGCCCGAATCGGCCACTTCGATACGGCACTTCTCGCCGTCCAGATACGCGGTGACGCGGTACGCCCCGCTCGTACCCCCGTGCGTGGTGGCGCCGCCGTGCTCCACGGCGTTGGCGCACGCCTCGCTGAGGGCTACCGACAAATCGTAGGAAACGTCCGGATCCACACCCGCCGTGTCCATCGCGCCGATGAGCAGACGACGGGCGAGCGGGACGCTCGCGGCTTCGCGCCGCAAATGGAGAGACCACCAGATGCTCATGCTCCAGCCTCCTGGCCGCGGCTCGACATACCGATACGTATTGCCGCGAGCGCCCGTGGATAAGCGCCCACTTGACGTGATGCCGCCCATACGGCGGACGCGCGCTCCGATCGGCCCGGTGTAGGGAAGCGGAGCGCCCGGCACGCGGCAGAGGGGGCACGGACCCCCGTCCGGTCCCGCCCAAGGACGGCCACAGGGGCACTCATCAGCCGGAACCGGACCTACCGGACCTGCCGTATGCGGCGGGTAAGTCCAGTGCGATGATGGCCCGGCCATGACTGCCCCCCACCAGCGTCAGCCGCGCGCCGGAGCCGATCTCCGGCTGCTCAGGGCCGCGATGTTCGCCGCGGTCTGCGTCGTGCTGTCCGCCGGGGGCCATGTACTCGCTTCCTGCGTCGCCGTCCCGCTGTGGACGCTGGGCGTCGCGTTCGTCGCCGTGCTCGCCGTCACGCTGCCGCTCGCCGGGCGCGAGCGCTCGCTGCCCGGCATCGCCGCGCTGCTCGCGGCGGGCCAGCTCGGTCTGCACGCCCTGTTCGGCCTCGGCCAGCACGGCTCCGCCGCGGCGCTGCCGAACGGCGACGCGTCCCTGGTGGCACGGGCCGCGCGCCTGGTCTGCGGAGCGGGCGCCGCGACGATCAGCCCGGCGCAGGCCCAGCGGATCCTCACCACGGCGGGGCTCCAGCCGGGCGGTACGGGGGCCGCGGCCGGTGTGGACCACACCGCCATGCACCACCACGGGCAGTCGGCCGCGGGAACGGCCGGCACCGCGATGGACCCGATGAGCGGGATGCACGGCATGGGCGGCATGTCACTGCTGCCCTCGCTGCCCATGCTCCTCGCGCACGTCCTCGCCGCCCTCGCCGCGGGCTGGCTGCTGCGCCGCGGCGACGCCGCCCTGTTCCGGCTCGTCCGGCTCTCGGCCGACAGCGCGACCGGGCTCGCCGAAGGGGCGCTCGTCCGTTCGCTGCGCTCCGCCCTCGCGCTCGTACGCGCCCTGCGGGCCGGACTGCCCGGCGCGGAACCGACCGCCGGGCCGCGGGCCGCGCGCACCGCGCCGCGCACACCGGCCGGGCCCCGGACGGTCGCCCTGGAGGACACGGTGATCAGGCGCGGCCCGCCGGCCGCCGCCCAGGACGTCGAACTCGCTGCCTGACGCACCGCACTCCGCACACAGCCCGGAGGGTGCCGTCGGCACGCACGCGCGCGTGCCCGTTCCGGCCGCGCGCACACCTCCTCGCTGTTCACCACCACGGAAAGTGGAGTGCCTCCATGAACGCCAAGTCCCGCATCGCCGCCGCGGCCACCGTCGCCGCCTCCGCCGTGCTCGTCCTCTCCGCGCCCGCCTTCGCGCACGTCAGCGTCTCGCCGGAGGGCGAGGCCGCCAAGGGCGGTTACGCGACGGTCAACTTCAAGGTCCCGAACGAGCAGGACGACGCCTCGACCACCAAGGTCGAGGTCGCCTTCCCCACCGACCACCCGCTGGCCTCCGTGATGACGGAGCCCGTCCCGGGCTGGAACGTGAAGGTCACCAAGAGCAAGCTCGACAAGCCCCTCGAAATCCACGGCGAGAAGATCGACGAGGCCGTCTCCAAGGTCACCTGGACCGCCGACGGCAAGGGCATCCAGCCCGGCACCTTCCAGAAGTTCCCCGTCTCCATGGGCCAGCTGCCCGAGAACGCCGACGAACTGGTCTTCAAGGCCATCCAGACGTACGACAACAAGGACGTCGTCCGCTGGATCGAGCCGCAGCAGAAGGGCCAGGAGGAGCCGGAGCACCCGGCGCCCACCCTCCAGCTGACCGCCGCGTCCGACGAGCACGGCGGCGCGGCCGCCAAGGACGACGCCAAGGCCGGTACCGAGAAGGCCGCGTCCGACGACTCCGACAGCAGCGACACCACGGCCCGGGTGCTCGGCATCGTGGGCATCGTGGTGGGCGCCGCGGGCGTCGCCTTCGGCGTGCTGGCAGGACGTCGCCGCACCACCGCCTGAGCCGTCGGCAGAGCCACCCTTCGGGGTGCACCGGCCCGGCACACGCCTGCCCCGGTGCACCCCGGCCCCCTCACATCTGGGACATTTTCGTATGCGCACGAAGAGCTCGAAGAGCACGAGAAGCACCGCGGGCAACAGCCTCCGCACGGGCCGTGGCAGGACCCTCGCCGCGGCCGCCGTACTGACCGCGGCAGCGCTCACGCTGGCCGCATGCGGCAGCGAAGACAAGCCGACCGCCGACGTCTCGGTGGAGTCCGACTCGGGCAAGGCCGCGACGGTGCTCGACAACCCGTACAAGAAGCCGAACCTCGTCCTGAAGGACGTGAACGGCAAGAAGTACGACCTGCGTAAGGAGACCGAGGGCAAGGCGACCCTGCTCTACTTCGGGTACACGCACTGCCCCGACGCCTGCCCCCTGACGATGGGCAACATCGCGGTCGCCAAGAAGGAACTGGAGAAGTCCGGCCTCTCCAAGGCCGAGCGGGACAAGCTCCGGGTCGTCTTCGTCACCACCGACCCCGACCGCGACACCGCTCCCCGCCTCAAGGAGTGGCTGAACGGTGTGGACAAGGACTTCGTCGGCCTGACCGGCGACTTCGCGACCATCCAGGCCGGGGCCAGCCAGGTCGCCATCAGCGTCGAGCCGACCAAGAAGGACAAGAAGGGCAAGCTCGTCTCGATGCACGGCAAGCAGGTCATCGCGTACTCGCCGAAGACCGACAAGGGATACGTCCTGTACAGCGACGAAGCCACCGCGGCCGACTACACCAGGGATCTCCCCAAGATCATCAAGGGAGAGAACCCGTGAACCACCGCACCACCACCCACCGCCGCGCCCTCGCCGGCGGCGCCATAGCCCTGGTCGCGGCGCTGGCCCTGGCGGGCTGCGGCGACGGCTCCGACTCCAAGGACTCGGCCGACAAGCCCGAGCTCGAGGTCAGCGGGGCCTTCATCCCCGAGCCCACCATGGACGACATGGCGGCGGGCTTCCTGAGGATCGACAACAAGGGCGCGGCCGACAAGCTGACCTCCGCCACCAGTGACATCGCCGGTGACATCACGCTGCACAGCTCCAAGGGCGGCGTGATGAAGGAGCAGGACTCCTTCGACGTGCCCGCCGACGGCGAGCTGGACTTCACCCGCGGCGGCAACCACCTGATGCTCGAAAAGCTGAAGCGCAAGCCGAAGCAGGGCGAGAAGGTGGCCGTCACGCTGCACTTCCAGAAGTCGGACCCCGTCAAGATCGAGGTGCCGGTCAAGGAAGCGACGTACAACCCCGAGCAGCAGGGCGAGTCGGCACACGGCTCGCACAAGTCGCACTGAGGGACGGACCGTTGATGCAGACCATCGCTCCCCGCTCCAGGAATGCTCCCGGCTCCAGGAACGCTCCCGGCTCCGGGACCGCTCGCCGCGCCAGGACCGGGAACACCTTCCGCACCGGAGGCGTGCCGCGTCTCCTGCGGCTCCTCCTGGTGATCGTCGCCGCGACCGGCGCCTTCCTCGCCGGCGCCGCGCCCGCGTCCGCGCACGCCGCGCTGACGGGCAGTGACCCGAAGCAGGGAGCGGTGGTCCCCAAGGCGCCCGACGAGGTGAAGCTGACCTTCTCCGAGAAGGTCGCCATGTCGGACGGCTCGGTGCGGGTGCTCGACCCCTCGGGCAAGCGCGCCGACACCAAGAAGACCACCGACCTGGGTTCCAACACCTACGGCGTGAAGCTCCGTCCCGGCCTGCCCGACGGCACCTTCACCGTCGCCTACCAAGTGGTGTCCGCCGACAGCCATCCGGTCGCGGGCGCCTTCACCTTCTCCATCGGCGCGCCCTCCGACACCAAGGTCGCGCTGCCCGACCAGGAGGCCGGCGGCGGCCTGGTCGGCGTGCTCTACGACATCGCGCGCTACTTCTCGTACGCCGGGTTCATCCTGGTCGTCGGCGGCGCCGCCTTCGTGCTCGGCTGCTGGCCGCGCGGCGCGGGCGTACGCCCCTTGCAGCGCCTGGTGACGTACGGCTGGGTCACGCTGACCGGCGCCACCCTCGTGCTGCTCCTGCTGCGCGCCCCCTACACGGGTTCGGGCAAGCTCGCCGACGCCTTCGACATGGGCAAGCTCGGCGACGTCCTCAACACCAAGACCGGCGCGGCCCTGGTCTCCCGTCTCCTTCTGCTCGCCGCCGCCGCGCTGTTCATCGCGGTGCTCTTCGGCGCGTACGAGAAGCGGACCGACCCCAAGGAGAAGAAGGACCTCACCTTCGGCCTGGCCATCGGCGGCACCGTCGTCGCCATCGGGATCGCGGCGACCTGGGCGATGGCCGAGCACGCCTCGACCGGCATCCAGGCGGGGCTCGCGATGCCCGTCGACGTGCTGCACCTGCTGGCCGTCGCCGCCTGGCTCGGCGGGCTCGCGGCGCTCGTCGTCGCGCTGTACCGCACGCCGTCGGTGGAGGGCGCGGCCGTGCGGCGGTTCTCCCGGGTCGCGTTCACCAGCGTCGTCGTGCTCGCCGCGACCGGGCTCTACCAGTCGTGGCGGCAGGTCGGCTCGTGGTCGGCGCTGACCGGTACGTCGTACGGGCAGTTGCTCCTGGTCAAGGTCGGCCTGGTCGTCGTCCTGGTGGGCGTCGCCTACATCTCGCGGCGGTGGACCGGGCGCATCGCCGCCGAGGCGGGCGGGCTCGCCCCGGAGGCGGCGGCCGCCGTGGTCGTCGAACAGCGCGCCGCGGTCAAACAGGGCACCGCGGTCGAACAGGGCACCGCGGTCGAGCAGCGCGCCGTCGTCGAGCAGCGCGCGGAGAAGCCCGTCACGGTGCCGTCCGGCGGCGCCGACGCACGGCGCTCCGCGCAGCTCGCCCGGCAGCAGGCCGCCATGGCCAGCGCCCGCGAGAAGCGCATCCGCGACGCCGACCCGCACCGCTCGGGGCTGCGCCGCTCGGTGCTCACCGAGGCGGGCATCGCCGTCGTGCTGCTCGCCGTCACCACGATCCTGACGACCACCGAGCCGGGCCGCACGGAGGAGGAGGCCGCCAAGGCCACCTCGGCCGCGGCGGCGCAGCGTTCGGGCCCGCTCAGCGTCAAGGTGCCCTTCGACACGGGCGGCCAGGACGGCAAGGGCACGGTGCAGCTCGACCTCGACCCGGGCCGCACCGGCAGCAACGACCTGCACATCTATGTGAAGCGGCCCAACGGCAGCGCCTTCGACATCCCCGAGGTGAAGGTCTCGTTCACCCTGGCGTCCAAGGACGTCGGACCGCTGCCCGTCGCTCCCGACCACATCGCCACCGGACACTGGAGTGCGAGCGGGGTGCAGATCCCGATGGCGGGCGACTGGAAGATCGCGGTGACCGTACGGACGTCGGACATCGACCAGGTCACCGTGAAGAAGAACGCGCAGATCGGCTGAACGGAACCACCATGGCGGACAACGGGATCTCGCGGCGTCGGCTGCTCGGCACCGCGGGCGCGACCGGCCTCGCGCTCGGCGCGGGGGGCGGCGCGGTCGGCTACGCCGCCGCCTCCTCCGGACCGGGCTCGTCCTCGGACGACGTGTCGAAGGCGGCGCTCGCGTCGCTGGGCACGGACGAGGTCATGTTTCACGGGAAACATCAGCCCGGCATCACCACGCCCACCCAGTCCCGCGGCCATCTCGCCGCCTTCGACCTGGCGGCGGGCGCGGGCCGCAAGGAGGCGGCGGCCCTGCTGCGCCGCTGGTCGGCGACCGCCGCGCGGCTGATGGCGGGCGAGCCCGTGGGCGACGACGACACCGCGGTCGCCCGGGACGCGGGCCCCTCGTCCCTGAGCGTCACGTTCGGTTTCGGCGCCGGCTTCTTCGGGCGTACGGGACTGGAGAAGCAGCGTCCCGACGCCCTCGATCCGCTGCCGAACTTCTCGTCCGACCGGCTGGACAAGGCGCGCAGCAACGGCGACCTGTGGGTGCAGATCGGAGCGAACGACCCGCTCGTCGCCTTCCACGCGCTGCGCGCGATCCAGCGGGACGCGGCCGGGGCGGCGCGCGTGCGCTGGCAGATGAACGGCTTCAACCGCTCGCCCGGCGCCACCGCGCACCCCATGACGACCCGCAATCTGATGGGCCAGGTCGACGGCACCAACAACCCGAAGCCGTCGGACAAGGACTTCGACGAGCGGATCTTCGTGCCCGCCGACGGCGACCCCGCGTGGATGGCGGGCGGCTCCTACGTGGTCGTACGCCGGATCCGGATGCTCCTCGACGACTGGGAGAAGCTCGGCGTCAAGGACCAGGAGGCGGTGATCGGGCGGCACAAGTCGGACGGGTCGCCGCTGACCGGCGGCACCGAGACCACCGAGCCGAAGCTGGAGAAGACGGGCCCCGACGGCACGGTCGTCATCCCCGTCAACGCCCACGCCCGGATCACGCGGCCCGACCAGAACGGCGGAGCCGCGATGCTGCGCCGCCCGTTCTCGTACCACGACGGCTTCGACGACAAGGGCGAGCCGGACGCGGGCCTGCTCTTCGTCTGCTGGCAGGCCGACCCGGTCCGCGGCTTCGTCCCCGTCCAGCGCAAGCTCGACCGGGGCGATGCCTTGTCGGACTTCATCCGGCACGAGGCGAGCGGCCTCTTCGCGGTGCCGGGCGGGGCGGCGAAGGGCGGGTACGTGGGGCAGGAGTTGCTGGAGGGGTGAGCGGCTCCCCTCGGCGGGGCGGGGGCGCGCGTTCCGCCGTGGGGCGCGCGCGTTCCACCGTGGGGCGGGGGTCGCCCTGTGAGACGCATGAGCCAGGCCCCCCACGGGCCATTAGGGTGACGGTATGTCGGCGACGCGCTACACCTATCTCGGCCCCGAAGGCACCTTCACCGAGGCCGCCCTCCGCACGCTGCCCGAAGCGGCCGCCCGGGAACTGGTCCCGATGGTGTCCGTGCCGGCCACGCTCGACGCGGTGCGCAACGGCGAGGCGGCGGCCGCGCTCGTGCCCATCGAGAACTCGGTCGAGGGCGGCGTCACCACCACCGTCGACGAACTCGCCAAGGGCGAGCCGCTGATGATCTACCGCGAGGTGGTCCTGCCGATCGCCTTCGCGCTGCTCGTGCGCCCCGGCACCGCGCTCGCGGACGTCAAGACCGTGACCGGCCACCCGGTGGCCCAGCCCCAGGTGCGCAACTGGCTCGCCGCACACCTGCCCGACGCCCTGTGGGAGTCGGCCGCCTCGAACGCGGACGGCGCGCGGCTCGTCCAGGAGGGCCGCTTCGACGCCGCCTTCGCGGGCGAGTTCGCCGCGGCGACGTACGGCCTGGTGCCGCTGGTCAGCGAGATCCACGACGCGGCGAACGCCGAGACCCGCTTCGTGCTCGTCGGCCGCCCGGCCAGGCCCGCCGCGCCGACGGGCGCCGACAAGACCTCCGTCGTCATCTGGCTCGGCGACGACCACCCCGGTGCGCTGCTCGAACTGCTCCAGGAGTTCGCCGTACGCGGCGTCAACCTGATGCGGATCGAATCGCGGCCCACGGGCCGGGGCATCGGCAACTACTGCTTCTCGGTGGACGCCGAAGGACACATCACGGACCGCAGGGTCGGCGAGGCGCTGATGGGCCTCAAGCGGATCTGCCCCCAGGTGCGCTTCCTCGGCTCGTATCCGCAGGCGGGGGCGGCCCCCGCCGATGTGCGGACGCCGCGGCCCGGCACCACGGACGAGGCGTTCATCGCCGCGTCCGACTGGCTGGCGCGCAGCCAGGACGGCCGTTTCTAGCCAGCCGAGTCCTGTCCTACCTGCACATTTACGCTATCCACAGAAGTTATCCACAGGTGCGCGTCTCGACCTGGGGACAAGTCGACAACGAAGCGCTACATGGTCGACAAATCGGCCCACGGGAGCCAAGTCCGTCCACAGCCCCGCACGTCACCCCTCGTCCACCCTTTTCCATTGATCAACTCTTTGGAGCGAACCATTTCCACTCGAAAGTGGGGGTGGGGCTGGCTTGGGAAGGGATTCCTTCGTCCGGCATGCGGCTTTCGGAACACCCCCTTCCGAAATCCACAGATCTTTCGCACACCCTGTGGATAACTCTTCGGAAGGTCCCATTCCTGTGGACAACCGAAGTGGACAACGCCCCCAAGTCCCGCCTCCCACAAGGGGTTCCGGTCAAGACGGTACGCGCGCTCTGCCCCATTTCGGGGAATGGCGTCCCCTTTATTGACCCGCCGTGAGAGCGGGTCGCACAGAGGTTTTCCAGCCGAATCGATCTTGATCCGGTGCCCCGTGAGCCAGAAATTCCCTTTCCGGCAAACCGGGCATAACGTACACAATGGAATATCGAGTCGTGGGCCGGAACCGCTCGACGGTAGCCTTGAGGGGTGATTGACCTTCGCCTGCTCCGTGAGGACCCCGACCGTGTTCGCGCCTCCCAGCGCGCCCGTGGAGAGGACGTCGCGCTCGTCGACGCCCTGCTCTCCGCCGACGAGCTGCGCAGGTCGTCCGGCGTCCGCTTCGACGAGCTCCGCTCCGAGCAGAAGGCGCTCGGCAAGCTGATCCCCAAGGCCGCGCCCGAGGAGAAGCAGGAGCTCCTGAAGAAGGCCGGTGAGCTCTCCGCCGCGGTCAAGGCCGCCGACGCCGCGCAGGGCGAGGCCGACGAGGAGGCCAAGCGCCTCCTCCTCCAGCTGGGGAACGTCGTCCACGAGGACGTCCCGGTCGGCGGCGAGGAGGACTTCGTCGTCCTCGACACGATCGGCACCCCGCGCGACTTCGCCGCCGAGGGCTTCGAGCCCAAGGACCACCTGGAGCTCGGCGAGGCGCTCGGCGCCATCGACGTCGAGCGCGGCGCGAAGGTCTCCGGATCGCGCTTCTACTACCTCACCGGCGTCGGCGCGCTCCTGGAGCTCGCCCTGGTGAACGCGGCGATCGCGCAGGCGACGGAGGCCGGGTTCATCCCGATGCTGACGCCCGCCCTGGTCCGCCCGCGCGCCATGGAGGGCACCGGCTTCCTGGGCCAGGCCTCGGAGAACGTGTACCACCTGGAGAAGGACGACTACTACCTGGTCGGCACCTCCGAAGTGGCCCTCGCCGGCTACCACATGGACGAGATCATCGAGGCCGACAAGCTGCCCCTGCGGTACGCCGGCTTCTCGCCCTGCTTCCGCCGCGAGGCGGGCACGTACGGCAAGGACACCCGCGGCATCTTCCGCGTGCACCAGTTCGACAAGGTCGAGATGTTCTCGTACGTCGACCCGGCCGACGCGGAGAACGAGCACCAGCGGCTCCTGGAGTGGGAGAAGCAGTGGCTCACCGGCCTCGGCCTGCCCTTCCAGGTGATCGACGTCGCCACCGGTGACCTCGGCGCCTCCGCCTCGCGCAAGTTCGACTGCGAGGCGTGGATCCCCACCCAGGGCAAGTACCGCGAGCTGACCTCGGCCTCGAACTGCGACGGCTTCCAGGCCCGCCGCCTCTCGGTGCGCATGCGCGAGGGCAAGAAGGTCCAGCCCCTCGCCACGCTGAACGGCACGCTGTGCGCCGTCCCGCGCACCATCGTGGCCATCCTGGAGAATCACCAGCAGGCCGACGGCTCCGTGGTGGTGCCCGAGGTGCTGCGCCCGTACCTGGGCGGACGAGAGATTTTGGAGCCCATCGCCAAGTGAGCCACCCAGCTCCGGTCACGCCCTCCTTCCCGTACAAGCTGGTCGCGACCGACCTCGACGGAACGCTGCTGCGCTCCGACGACACGGTTTCGGAACGGACGCGCGAGGCGCTCACCGCGGTCACCGCGGCGGGCGCCGCGCACATCATCGTCACCGGCCGTGCGGTGCCCTGGACCCGCCACATCCTCGACGACCTCGGCTACGAGGGCATCGCGGTGTGCGGACAGGGCGCGCAGGTCTACCACGCGGGGGAGCACCGCCTGCTCACCTCGGTGACGCTCGACCGGCAGCTGGCCGGGCTGGCCCTGGCCAAGATAGAGGCGGAGATCGGCCCGCTGGCGCTCGCCGCGAGCCGTGACGGCCTCGACGGCGAGGTCCTGGTCGGCCCCGGGTACGCGGTCCAGGAGGGCCCGCTCCCGGTGATCCCCTTCACGGACGTCGCCGACCTCTGGGCAGCCCCGCTGAACAAGGTGTACGTCCAGCACCCCGGCCTCAGCGACGACGCGCTCTCCGACGTGGCCCGTCGGGTGGCGGGCGACCTGGTCGGCGTGACGATGGCGGGCGAGGGCATCGTCGAACTCCTCCCCCTCGGCCTCTCCAAGGCCACCGGCCTCTCCCTCGCGGCCCGCCGCCTGGGCGCGAAGGCGGCGGACACGATCGCCTTCGGCGACATGCCCAACGACATCCCCATGTTCGGCTGGTCAGCCCACGGCGTAGCCATGGCCAACGCCCACGAGGAACTCAAGTCGGTGGCGGACGAGGTAACGACGTCGAACGAGACGGACGGCATCGCGGTGGTGCTGGAGCGGTTGCTGGGCTGAGGGGTTTCGGCGGGGCGGGGCCGGGCGGGTGGGTCTGGCCGGTGCGGGGCGGACGGGTTTCCAGCCCGTGCAGGGCGAATGCTTCGCTGCCCACCCGGGGCGGCGGTTCCCACCCCGTCCGAGGCGGGTGGTTTTCAGCCCGTGCAGGATGGGCCGTCCTTGCCGGTCCGGTGCGGATGGTTTCAGCCCGTCCGGCGTTTGAGGACGAACAGGGTGGGCGGCCCGCGCAGAGTGGGATCTGCGCGCTCGAAGCGGCCGCCCCGGGCAGCTCCCCCGTGCGCGGGGCTCTGACGAAGTGAGAACTACTCCGGAGCCGGCCGCAGGCTGCCCTGTCGGGAACTCGACGTACTCGTCCTGCCGGACGCGTCGGTCCCTCTCCCCGTCAACAAGCACCGGATGACCGGTGCGGTGACATCAACTACTGTGCCCGCAACGCGAGTTCACCGCCACCGAATAAAACCGCCCCAGCGCCGCCGCAACGCTGGCGCCGCCGCAACGCTAGCGCCGCCGCCACCTCCGCCGCCGCGACCGGCTGAAGAACCACCCCGCGGGCGGCTCGTCGGAGCGCCACGGCTGCGGCTCCGGCGCCCCCCGCTCCCGCCACCGCGCGCTCAGCATGCGGGCCCGCGCCGACGGCTCCGACACCTCGGCGGACCGTATGAAGTCCTCGTCCAGGACGATCTCGTCCCGGTCCTCCTCCGATGCCATCGCGGCACCTCCTCGGAAACGGCACGCCCGACGGCGCACCCTCCCACCAGTGTGCTGATGGGAGGGTGAAGGCACGGTCAGGACGGTGCGGGGTCGTGGCGGGCCCGAGCCGACGCGCGGGCCGCTCCTGCCGGGTCTACTCCTCCCCGGCCAGCTTCAGCGTCCGCAGCTTCTGCCCCGCGTACCAGGTCGTGGCGACCGTGACGAGGACCAGCAGGGTCATCGCGGCGGGCAGGCCGACGTCCGAGGTGATCAGATCGCCCTTGCCGACCTTCTGGGCCACGGCGAGGGACCACTGCTGCACGCTGAGGGTGCGCGCCCCGGCGACCAGGGAGCCGAAGAGGGCCTCCCAGACCAGGGCGTAGACGAGGCCGAAGACCACGGCGTGCCGGGTGACCGTGCCGAGCAGCAGGAAGATCGCGGCGTAGGTGATCGAGGCGACCAGCGCCGCGACGGTGTAGGCGACGGCGATCTGCTGGCCGTTGCCGTTCAGGATCATTCCGGCGATGAACGTCGGGATCGCGGAGAAGGCCATGGTGACCGCGATGGCGACGATCAGCTTGGTGAAGATGATCGTGGGCCGCTTGACCGGCTTGGACAGCAGGTAGACGACGGAACCGTCGTCGATCTCCGGGCCGATCGCGCCCGTGCCCGCGATGACGCCGATGATCGGCACCATCGTGGCGAGCGCGAATCCGCCCAGGACGTCGGCGGCCACCTGGTCGTCGGCGCCGCTGAAACCGCGGACCGCCGCGGAGATCACGATCAGCAGGAGGGGCAGGGCGAAGAGGATCAGAGCCCGGCGGCGGCCGAGCAGGGCCCGGTAGGTGAGCCGGGCGACAGTGGGGTCGTACACGGTGGCTCCCTTCAGGCCGCGACGAGGTAGGAGAAGACCGACTCGAGGGACTCGTCCGAAGGCGAGACCGTCAGGAGCCGGATGCCGTGCTCACGGGCGACCCGGGGCAGCAGCGTGGTGAACCGGCCGAAGTCGACCGCCTGAATGCGCAACGCGCCCTCCTTGAGGTCGACTTCGATGCCGGCCGTCGACGGATCGGCGATCAGCGCGGCGGCCAGGGCGCGGTCGTCGCTGGAACGGATCAGATAGCGGTGCGGGCGGTCGGTCATCAGGCGGCGGATCTTGCGGAAGTCACCGCTGGCCGCGTGCCGTCCGGCGACGATCACCTCGATGTGCGAGGCGAGTTGCTCGACCTCTTCGAGGATGTGCGAGGAGAACAGCACCGTGCGGCCCTGGTCGCCCATGCTCCTCAGGAGCTCCATCAGCTGCATGCGCTGACGCGGGTCCATGCCGTTGAACGGCTCGTCGAGCAGCAGCACGGACGGCTCGTGGACCAGCGCGGACGCCATCTTCACGCGCTGGCGCATGCCCTTGGAGTACGTCGAGATCTTCCGGTCCTGCGCGTACTCCATCTCGACCGTGGCGAGCGCCTTCTTGGCGGCCCGCTCGTCGAGTCCGTGCAACTCGGCGTTGGCCACGACGAATTCGCGGCCCGTGAGGAAGTCGTACATCGCCTCCCGCTCGGGGACGATGCCGATGTCCTTGTAGATCTGCTCGTTGCGCCAGATCGGCTTGCCGTCGAGCGTGACGCTGCCCGTGGAGGGGGCGAGGAAGCCGCCCATCATGTTGATGAGCGTCGACTTGCCCGCGCCGTTGGGACCGAGGAGTCCGGTGACTCCCGGGCCGATGTTCATGGTGATGTCGTTGACGGCCACCACGTTCCCGAACCAGCGGGACGTGTGGTCGATGTTGATCATCGTCATCAGAGGCCGACCTTCCGGTAGCGGCGCATCATGGCGCCGTAGCAGCCCGCGATGAGGCCGAGGACGACGAGTACGTAGACGACGCCGATGCCCGCGGAGGGACCTTCCGCGCCGGGGAAGGCGGAGGTCGCGCCGAGGAAGGCGGTCTGGACGCCGTCGATGAGGGTGATCGGCGAGAAGAGCCCGAGCCAGGGGATGGCGCCGGTGCTGCCCTGCTCGTAGGCGATCGCCTGGACCGTGGACACCGCTCCGAAGGTGATGGTCAGGACCGCGATGACGGCGGCGATGCCGAAGCCGCGCCGTGGGGTGATCGCGGAGATGACCAGCGCGATGCCGGAGAAGAGGACGGAAAGGAGCGCCACGGAGACGAGTCCCTGGGCGAATCCCTTGGTCTGGTCGGCGAAGTCGAGCTTGGCGAGCAGCGCCCCTACGTAGAGCACGAGCAGCGGGGCCGCCGTGAGGACGAAGAGGGCCGAGCTCATCGCGGCGAACTTCGCCAGTACGTAGTCACCGCGTTCGATGGGCCGGGAGAAGTAGAGCGGCACGGTCTTGAAGCGCAGGTCGCGCGAGACGGTCTGCGGGGCCTGGGCGGCCAGGAAGAGGCTGATGACGGCCTGCAGCACGATGGCGTACCGCGTGTAGTCGAGGGGGAGGTCCTTGGCCTTGGTGGCCACGGCGACCGCGACCATGATCGCGGCGGGCACGCACATCACCGCGAAGAGGACCATGGGCAGGACCTTGGACTTGGCGGAGCGCCCGAGCCCGTAGGCGCCGCGCAGGCTCTGGGAGAAGAGCGAGCGGCGGGCGTAGGCCCGGCCGAGGCGGGGTCCGTCGTAGTTGCGGTACCCGATGTTGTGGATCTGGGTGGACTCAGTGCTCATCGCGTCCGCCTCCGTTCTGACGTGCGGCGGTGGTGGCCGCCCAGGCGGCCGCCCGCTCGGAGACGGGCTCCTGGACCGGCTCGTCCTTGAAGACCTCCGCGATGTGGTGCCTGCGCTGCTCCATGCGGACCAGGCCGATGCCTAGGTCGGCGACCAGGTCGCGCACGAGGTCGTAGGTCTCCTCGCCCTCGGCGGTGAGCAGGATCGTGTGGCCCGCGCCGGGCAGTTCGCCGCCGGCCTCGGTGTCGACGCCGCGGCCCTTGAGCGCCTCGCGCAGCGCGCGGGTGCCGTCGGGGTGCTCGTCGGTGTCGGTGACCTCGACGGCGAGCGTCGTGGTGGTCTGGGTGAAGTCGGTGGTGGAGCTGGACCGCAGGAGCTTGCCGCCGTCGATGACGACGACGTGGTCACAGGTGCGCTCCAGCTCGCCCAGGAGGTGCGAGGTGACGAGGACCGAGATGCCGAAGTCGGTGTGGACGCGGCGGATCAGGCCGAGCATCTCGTCCCGGCCGACCGGGTCGAGGCCGTTGGTCGGCTCGTCGAGGAAGACCAGCTGGGGGTCGTGCACCAGGGCCTGCGCGAGCTTCACGCGCTGCTTCATGCCCGTCGAGTAGCCGCCGATGGGGCGGTACCTCTCCTCGTAGAGACCCACGTGCCGCAGGGTGTCCGCGGTGCGTTCGCGGGCGGCGGTGGGCGGGAGTCCGGACATCCGCGCCATGTGGACGACGAACTCGGTGGCCGAGACGTCGGGCGGGAGACAGTCGTGCTCGGGCATGTATCCGACGCGTTCGCGGATCTCGCCGCCGCTGGTGGCGACGTCGAGGCCGAGCACGGCGGCGCGGCCCTCCGTGGCGGGGGACAGACCCAGCAGGATCTTGATCAATGTGGACTTGCCGGCCCCGTTGGCTCCGACGAGTCCGGTCACACCGGGCCCGATGTCCATGGAGAGCCGGTCAAGCGCGGTCACCCTCGGGAACCGCTTGCTCAGGCTTTCGGTCGCGATCACAGTCACGCTTCGAAGGTAGTGGCGCAGACCACACCGGTCGTCAGACCACGGGCCTGACCTGAACTCACTCTGGAGTATTACGGGCCCGTAAGGGTCGTCCGGAAGTCGGCCCCTGGGGGATCTTCCGGACCTGTCCCGGAGGGTTGTGCAGAGCTATTGACGTAGCCGCCGGTCATTGTCACATTCATCAGTGTCAAGTTACGAACGCGTACGGCGATGGACCGGACAGGGGCCTGGCAGGCACGGGCCGGACACGGGACGGACGGTGGCATGACCTCAGCAGTTGCAGGCGAACTCTCCGCGGAACTGCGGGGGTTCAGGGAAGTGCAGACCCTTGCGTACGCATGCGCGGAAGCGATCGCGGCCCAGCTCAAGCCGGGCGTGACGGAGCGCGAGGCGGCGCGGATGCAGCGCGAGTGGCTGCGTGAGCGCGGTGTGCGGGACTGGTTCCACCTGCCCTTCGCCTGGTTCGGGGACCGCACGGCGTTCGTGAACTTCCGGATACCCCTCCAGTTCTTCCCGACCAACCGGAAGCTGGAGCCGGGGATGCCGTTCATCCTCGACATGGCCCCGGTGTACAAGGGGTTCACCGCCGACATCGGCTACTCCGGCTGCCTGGGCCTCAATCCCGTGCACGACAAGCTCCTCGCCGATCTGGAGGCGCACCGCGAGCTGATCCTGCGCGAGGTGCGCGAGCGCCGCCCGCTGCGCGAGATCTACGAGGACGTGGACCGCCTCATGGTCCGCCAGGGCTATGCCAACCGGCATCGCGCCTACCCCTTCGGCGTCATCGCGCACAAGGTCGACCGGGTCAAGGAGCGCCGTCTGACGCCGCACCTGTTCGGATTCGGCACGCAGTCGCTGAAGGGCCTGGCGAGCGACGCGATCCACGGCCACCGGGACGGCTGGTCCCCCCTGTGGTCCCCCTACAAGTTCTCCGACCACCCTCCCCGGCAGGGGCTCTGGGCGGTCGAGCCGCACCTCGGATTCCGGGGTACGGGCGCGAAGTTCGAGGAGATCCTGGTCGTCACCGACTCCAAGGATCCCGAGCAGAGCGCGTTCTGGCTGGACGACGACCTGCCGCACGTGCGGCGCTGGGCTGAGGAGAGGGCCGCCGCATGACCACCGCAGACATCCACAAGAGCACCGGCGGCGTCTGGAAGGACGCCCGTGAGCGCTGGGTGCGCACGGGCGGTGTCGAGCTGTGCGTCGCCGAGCTGGGCGACCCGGAGCGGCCCACGGTCCTGCTCGTGCACGGCTATCCGGACTCCAAGGAGGTGTGGACCGAGGTCGCCGAGCGCCTCGCGGACCGGTTCCACGTCGTCCTCTACGACGTGCGGGGCCACGGCAGGTCCACCGCCCCGCGCCCGCTGCGCGGCGGCTTCACCCTGGAGAAGCTGACCGACGACTTCCTGGCGGTCGTCGACGCGGTCAGCCCGGACCGGCCGGTGCACGTGGTCGGGCACGACTGGGGCTCGGTGCAGTCCTGGGAGTTCGTCACGGTCAAGCGCACGGAGGGGCGCATCGCGTCCTTCACCTCGATGTCGGGCCCCTCGCTCGACCACTTCGGGCACTGGATCAAGAAGCGGATGACCCGGCCGACCCCGCGCGGGGTCGGTCAACTCCTCGGCCAGGGCGCCAAGTCCTGGTACGTGTACATGCTGCACACCCCCGTGCTCCCCGAGCTCGCCTGGCGCGGCCCGCTCGGCAAGCGGTGGCCGAAGATCCTGGAGCGCGTCGAGAAGGTCCCGTCCGGCGACTACCCGACGTCCTCGCTGCCGCAGGACGCCGCGCACGGCGCCTGGCTGTACCGGGACAACGTCCGGGCGCGGCTGCGCAGGCCCCGCGCCGACGCGTACGCGCACGCGCCCGTGCAGCTCATCACGCCCTCCGGAGACGTCTTCCTGTCCGAGCGGCTCTACGACGAGCTGGAGCTGTGGGCCCCGCAGCTGATCCGCCGCACCCTGCCGGCCAAGCACTGGGTCCCGCGTACCCGGCCCGACCAACTGGCCGCCTGGATCGGCGAGTTCGTCACGAGCAACGAGGACGGCAGGCCCGCCAGGGACAGCGTGGCCACCGGCAAGCACGCGGAGCGCTTCGGCGGCCAGCTCGTCCTGATCACCGGCGCGGGCAGCGGCATCGGGCGGGCCACCGCGTTCGCCTTCGCCGAGGCGGGCGCGCGCGTGGTCGCCGTCGACCGGGACGCGGAGAGCGCGGCCCGCACCGCGGAGATGTCCCGCCTGATAGGCGCCCCGGCCGCCTGGGGCGAGACGGTCGACGTCACCGACGAGCAGGCCATGGAGAAGTTCGCCGAGAAGGTCGCCACGGAGTACGGCGTCGTGGACGTCCTGGTGAACAACGCGGGCATCGGCCTCTCCGGCTCCTTCCTGGACACCAGCGCCGAGGACTGGAAGAAGGTCCTCGACGTCAATCTGTGGGGCGTCATCCACGGCTGCCGGCTCTTCGGCAAGCAGATGGCCGAGCGCGGCCAGGGCGGCCACATCGTCAACACCGCGTCCGCGGCGGCCTATCAGCCCTCCAAGGCGCTGCCCGCCTACAGCACGTCCAAGGCGGCGGTCCTGATGCTCAGCGAGTGCCTGCGCGCGGAGCTGGCGGGCCAGGGCATCGGGGTCTCCGCGATCTGCCCGGGTCTCGTCAACACGAACATCACCGCGACCACGCGCTTCACCGGTGTCGACGCCGAGGAGGAGAAGCGCCGCCAGAAGAGGACGTCCCGGCTCTACGGGCTGCGCAACTATCCGCCGGAGAAGGTCGCCGACGCCGTGCTGCGCGCCGTCGTGAAGAACCAGGCGGTGGTCCCCGTCACCCCCGAGGCCCGCGGCGCCCACCTCATGTCCCGCTTCACTCCCAAGGCCCTGCGCGCGATCGCCCGATTGGAGCCGCCGCTGTGAGCACGGAGAAGAACGCCGAGACGCACGCCGAGGAGCACTACAGGATCGTTCCGCGCCGGGTCTCGTTCGACTGGGACGAGACGCCGCTGCACTGGATACCGGACGAGCCGACCGCCACCCACGTCGTCAACGTCCTGCATCTGCTGCTCCCCGCGGGGGAGCGGTGGTTCGTGAAGGTCTTCAAGGAGGGCCTTCCGCTGGTCACCGACCCGGTGCTCCTGAAGGACGTCAAGGGCTTCATGGGCCAGGAGGCCACGCACAGCGTGCAGCACGCGCAGGTGCTCGACCACCTGGCCGCCCAGCGCCTGGACACCACCGCGTTCACGAAGTACGTCGACCTGCTCTTCGAGAAGATCCTGGGCGAGCAGCCGCCGTTGGGCGCGCCGATACCGACGCAGGAGTGGCTGCGCTTCCGGCTCTCGATCGTCGCCGCGATCGAACAGTTCACCGCGGTCCTGGGGAACTGGGTGCTGCACGCCGAGGGCCTGGACCGCGCGGGCGCCGACGACGTCATGCTCGACCTGCTGCGCTGGCACGGCGCGGAGGAGGTCGAACACCGCGCGGTCGCCTTCGACATGTACCAGCACTGCGGCGGCACGGGCCTGCCCCGCTACGCCCGCCGGATCGCCGGCATGACGGTCACCGCGCCCGTGATGCTCTACCTGTGGGTCTGGGGCACCGCCTATCTGATCCGGCACGACCCGCAACTCGCGGGCCGCCTGCGGTACTCACTGGCCGAGCACAACAGGGCGGTCCGCAAGGGCCTGCTGCCCACCTGGCGCGAGCTCGGCACGGCCATACCCCGCTACCTGCGGCGGTCGTACCATCCCTCGCAGGAAGGCTCGCTGCGCAAGGCCGTCGAGTATCTGGCGCAGTCACCCGCGGCACGTGCCGCGGCCGCGGCGGTGGGCCGGGCGGCCATCGCCTAGTTCGAGGCAACACGGAGGGCGGGGAGCGTGGAGTACACCGAGCCCACGGAGCGGTTCCGGCTGGAGTACCGGATCGAGGACCTGGCGCACCACAGCGGCGCGACGGTCCGCACGATCCGCGCCTACCAGGACCGCGGTCTGCTCCCCCGCCCGGAGCGGCGCGGGCGGTCCAACGTGTACGGGGACGCGCACCTGGCGCGGTTGCGGCAGATCGCCGACCTGCTCGACCGGGGCTACACCCTGGCCTCCATCAAGGAGCTCCTGGAGGCCTGGGACGCCGGGCGGGGACTGGGCGGCGTGCTGGGCCTGGCCGCCGAGGTGGACGGCCCCTGGACGGACGAGAAGGCCGACCGGATCACCCGGGCCGAGCTCGACGCGGCGTTCGGCGGCACCCCGGACGAGGCGGCCGTCGCCGACGCCGTCGCGCTCGGCGTGCTCGAACCGGTCCAGGGAAGCGACGACGAGTTTCTCGTGCCGAGTCCCCAAGAGCTCGCGGTGGCCGTCGAGTTGTACGCGGCGGGAGTTCCGCTTTCCGCGATCTCGGGTCATTTGCGGGAGTTGAGGGGACAGGTCGAACACATCGCTTCGCGTTTCCTGGAGTTCACGACCGAGCACGTCTTCGCCCGCTATCTCGGCAATCATCCGCCGACCGAGGCGGATGCCGCCGAGGCCGCCTCTCTCGTACGCCGGCTGCGGCCGCTCGCACAGCAGACGGTCGATGCCGAACTGGCGCGCGCCATGCGTCTGTTCGCCACGCTGCACCTGCGCCGCCACCTGGACCCGGAGCTGCCGCCCGAGCGCACGGATCTGCCGCAGAACGTGGCCCTGCCCGCCGCGACAATGCGCGCTGTGCAGGCGCTGGTTGGCGAGGAGAACACCTCGGCGTTCATCTCGGCGGCCGCCGAACGAGAGGTTCAGGCACGGACATTGGACGCACTCACGACAAACCACCGTGAACGTGAGTAAGTTGATCAAATGCCGCCAATCACCTGTGAGTTGTCCACAGAATCGCCAAGTAGCCTGTGGATAACTGGACTTGGCTGTGGATCAAACCTGTGGATCGAAATTGCCGGATGAAAAGTGAGCGACCGAACGTGAACGGAGCCGGAAAGGAATTCGCGTGCGCGGGAAGCGGATCCCCGGGACGCTGAACGGATGAAAGAAGGACCCCCCGCGGGGCACGAACGACGGACCGCCGACGAACGGCGGACCACGGACGGACACGTGTTCCAGGTCAGTGCCAACGGAGTCTGGCTCACCGCCGCCGTACCGCCCGGCTATCTCCGCTTCCCCGCCCCGCGCTGAGCTCCGCACTTCCCCGACCCTCGCTGAGCAGGCATGATCGGCCGCATGGAGCATCTGCACAGCACCGAGGCCGCCCTCGAAGCCCTGCGCGAGATCGCCCGTGAGTACGACCGGGAGATCGAGGTCACGCACGACATCGGCGCCGACCAGACCTCGCGCAGGGGCGCCGCGGGCATCGGGGTGACCGCCGACCCCGACGGTTCGCTGCCGCACGAGGCGTATGTGGAGTTCGGCGGCTCGCCCCGGATCTCCGTGCGGCTCTACCCCGGTGACGAGTCGGGCGAGGACGCCGACGCCCTGATCACCGTGGAGCACGTCGCGTGCCACGACGTCCCGCGCGACGCCGTGCCCGCCTTCGTCCGGTCGGTCCTCTCCGGCCTCGCGCACGTCAAGGGCAGGCGCTTCCCGCCCGGCTACCGCCTCGTCGTACCGCTGCCGGGCGACGAGACGTACAAGGAGTTCATCCCGATGGTGACCCTGACGCCGTGGCTCAGCGCCCAGGTCCGCTGAGCGGGCGGTCCACCGGCGGACTTACGCTCGGAGACATGAACCTGCGCCTGAGCACCGTGATCCTTCCCGTACTCCGCTGGCACGAAGGCGGCAAGGAGCGCTGGCAGCGCGCGGAAGAGCTGGGTTTCCACACCGCGTACACCTATGACCACCTGTCCTGGCGGACCTTCCGCGACGGGCCCTGGTTCGGCGCCGTCCCGACGCTCACCGCCGCCGCGGCCGCCACCGAGCGGCTCCGCCTCGGCACGCTCGTCACCTCGCCCAACTTCCGGCACCCGGTGACGCTCGCCAAGGAACTGATCACGCTCGACGACGTCTCGAACGGCCGGATCACCCTCGGCATCGGCGCGGGCGGCAACGGCTTCGACGCCACGGCGCTGCGCCGGGCCGACGAGGAGCCCTGGACCCCGCGCGAGCGCGCCGACCACTTCGGCGAGTTCCTGCCGCTGCTCGACCGGCTGCTCTCCGAGGACGTCGTCTCGTACGACGGCACGCACTACTCGGCGAACGAGGTGCGGAACATCCCCGGCTGCGTCCAGCGCCCCCGGCTGCCCTTCGCGGTGGCCGCCACCGGACCGCGCGGACTGCGGCTCGCCGCCCGCCACGGGCAGGCATGGGTGACCACGGGCGACCCGAAGCTCTTCGAGAACGGCACCCCGGAGCAGTCGATTCAAGCCATCCGCGGGCAGGCCGACAAGCTCGCCGCGGCCTGCGACGAGATCGGCCGCGACGTCGGCGAGCTCGACAAGATCCTGCTCACCGGCTTCACCCCCGACCGCCCGCTCGACTCCTTCGAGGCCTTCGTCGACTTCGCTGGCCGCCACGCCGAGCTGGGCTTCAACGAGATCGTCATCCACTGGCCGCTGCCCGGCACGTACTTCGGGGCGGACGAGAAGATCTTCGAGCGGATCGCCATGGAGGCGCCCGCCCAGCTGAGCAGCGGCTCCACCGGGGCCTGAGGACACGGGAGTGACGCACCCACGGCGCCGGGGAGCACTCAGATGTGCGCCCCAGCGCACGGGCGTGCACACGAGTGCGGGACAATCCGTGGCGTGACCTCAGCTACCCCACGGCCCCAGCCCCCGGCCGCCACCGCCCAGGACGCCGTCGCCCCGGCCGGGCCGCGCCCGCGGACCCGGATGATCGCCACGGACCTGGACGGAACGCTGCTGCGCGACGACAAGTCGGTCTCCGACCGCACCGTCGCCGCGCTCGCGGCCGCCGAGGAGGCCGGGGTCGAGGTCTTCTTCGTGACCGGCCGGCCGGCCCGCTGGATGCACGTGGTCAGCGACCACGTGCACGGTCACGGCCTCGCCATCTGCGGAAACGGCGCCGCCGTCGTCGATCTGCACGGCGGCCCCGGCGCGCACCGCTTCGTGAAGCTGCGCGAGCTGGAGCGGGAGATCGCCCTGGACGTGGTGCGGCGGCTGCGGGCCGCGGCGCCCGGCACGTCCTTCGCGATCGAGCGGACCGGGGGACTGCACCACGAGGAGGCGTACCCCCCGCTGCACATGGAGCCCGGCGAGAGCGTCGCGCCCGCCGAGAAGCTGCTCGCGGCGAACCCGGAGCACTCCGCCGTCACCGACCAGCCCGTCCTGAAGGTCCTGGCCCACCACCCCGAGCTCGCGCCCGACGAGTTCCTGGTCGTCGCCCGCGCCGCCGTCGGGGACCGCGCCACGGTCACCCGCTCCAGCCCGAGCGCCCTCCTGGAGATCAGCGGCCCCGGCGTCTCCAAGGCCAGCACCCTGGAGCTGTGCTGCGCCGAGCGCGGCATCACGCCCGAGGAAGTCGTCGCCTTCGGAGACATGCCGAACGACATCGAGATGCTCACCTGGGCGGGCACCTCGTACGCGATGGGCAACGCCCACCCGGACGTCGTCGCCGCCGCTTCGGGACGCACGGTCGCCAACAACGAGGACGGCGTCGCGGTCGTCATCGAGCAGATCCTGGCGGACCAGCGGCAGGGCTAGATCTTCACGCCCCGCTCGGCCAGCCACCGGCGCGGGTCCACGCCCGAGCCCAGATAGGGCGTCAGCCGCGTCTCGAAGTGGAGATGCGGTCCCGTCGAGTTGCCGGTCGTCCCCGCCTGCCCGATCCACTGACCAGGGCGTACCCGGTCCCCCTGGTCGACGCCGACGGCCGCGAGATGCGCGTACTGCGTGAAGTAGCCGCCCTTGTGGCGCACCACGATCTCGATCCCGAAGCCCCCGCCGCACGAGACGCTCTCCACCCGGCCCGCACCGACCGACCGCACGGGCGTGCCGATGCCGACCGCGAAGTCCTGCCCCGTGTGCCGGTGCGCCCAGCGCTCGCCCGCGCTGTCGAAGCCCGCGGAGAGTTCGTACGTCTCCACGGGCGTCACCCACGCATGCGTGGACCGCGTCTTCGGCTGGTCCATGCGTACGGCGCCCCGGCACTTGCCAGCGGTGACCGACCGGTCGGCCTCGCCCTGCAACGTCCACCGCGCCGACTCCAGCTTCCGCTCGATGCCGCGCTTCAGCCGCGCGAGACGGGCGTTGCGCCGGTCCAGGGAGCGCTTGGCGCGGTCCGCCCTGCGCTTGGCGACCGCGAGGGTCGCCGCGGCCCGCTGGGTCTTGGCGACGGCGCTGTTCACGGCGAGATCCGCCTGCAACAGGACCTGCTTGCCGCGCATCAGGGCGTCCGGGCTGTCGGCGAGGAGGATCTGCGCGGTGTAGGGCAGACCGCCGCCGGAGCGGTACTGGGCGCTGGCCAGCCGGCCGAGGTCTCCGTGGAGCACGGCCACGTGGCGCTGCTCCTCGGCGAGGAGCCGGTCCAGTCTGCGGACCTGCACCCGCTGGACACCGGCCGCCCGACGGCCCGCTTCGTAGCGTGCGGTCGCGGCGGACGCCTCTTCGTAGAGGCGTGCCACGTCGGCACTCGCGCTCGGGCCCTCGGACGCCGCGGCGGGCGGCGTGAGGCCAAGGAGCGCGCACAGCAGCACCGACACACTGAGGAGCGGGTGCGGACGGCGGTGACGGCTCGGCGACATGACAGGGATCGTTGCCCGCCCCGACGGCGCGGGTCCTGTCCGACTCGTGCACTCGGGGGGCACGGTGCCCCGTACGGCCCACGCGCATACCGCCGAACAGGCCCTCTACGGAGGCACCGGCCCACTACGGAGAAGGCCGGCTCAGTAGGGCGCCTGCCACACCACCGTCGTGCCGCCGCCGTCCTCGCCGATGCCAGGGCCGTACCAACTGTCGCCGCCCAGCGACTCCGCCCGCCGCTTGAGGTTCTTCAGGCCGCTGCGCCTGCCGCCCTCCGCGATGCCCACGCCGTCGTCGGCGACGGTGAGCCGCACCCCCTGCTGCCCGTCGGGAAGGATCACGGAGGAGTCGACGACGACGTCGATGCGGGCGGCCTGCGCGTGCCGGAACGCGTTGGACAACGCCTCCCGCAGGGCCGCGATGAGATTCTTGCCCGCCAGTTCGCCGACCACCGTGTCGACCGGCCCCACGAAGTGGTGCGAGGGCTTGAAGCCGAGCGGCACCGCGGCCATGTTGATCTCGCGCAGCACCCGGGTGCGCAGTCCCGACGGGGCCTCGGCCGGACCCTGCTGGAGGGCGAAGATCGCCGTACGGATCTCCTGGATCGTCACGTCCAGCTCGTCGACGGCCTTGCCCACGCCGACCTGCACCTCCGGCACCACGGACCTGCGCTGGGCGCTCTCCAGCATCATGCCGGTGGCGAAGAGCCGCTGGATGACGAGGTCGTGCAGGTCCCTGGCGATCCGGTCCCGGTCCTCGTAGACCGCGAGGCGCTCCCTGTCCCGCTGCGCGTCGGCCATCATCAGGGCGAGCGCGGCCTGCGAGGCGAACTGCGCGGCGAGCGTCCGCTCGGCCTCGCTGAACGGACGTCCCCCACGCGCGCGTGGCGTCACGAGCGTCCCGAGCACCCTGCCGTCGCTCTGCAACGGCAGCATCATGACGGGCCCGTAGTGGCGCGCCAGGTCGGTCATGACGCGCGGGTCGGTCGCCGCGTCGTCGATGAAGACGGCCTCCCCTTCGAGCAGTTGACTCACGATGCGGCTCTCCGGAGGGACGATCACGCCCAAGGCTCCACCGGGTTCGTCGGAGGAGACGGCGACGATCTCCATGCCGCCCTCCTCGTCGGGCAGCAGCACGATTCCCGCGGCCGAGTCGGCGAGGTGCCTGGCCTGCTCGGCGACGACCGCGAGCGCGTCCTCCGCGTCACTGCCGGACAGCAGGGCGGTGGTGACCGCCACGGAGCCGTCGATCCAGCGCTCGCGCTGTTTGGCCGCTTCGTAGAGGCGTGCGTTTCCGATGGCGATGCCCGCCTCCGTAGCGAGTACGCGCACCATGTGCACGTCGTAGTCGTTGAAGTCCGCCCCGTTCCGCTTCTCGGTCAGGTACAGGTTCCCGAAGATCTCGCCCTGGACGCGGATGGGGACGCCGAGGAAGGTCCGCATCGGCGGGTGGTGGGGCGGGAAGCCGCAGGAGCGCGGGTCGGCGGAGAGATCGGCGAGGCGCAGCGTCTTGGGCTGGTGGATGAGGGCGCCGAGCAGTCCCTTGTGGCCGTCGGGCAGCCGTCCGATCCGCTCGGCCGTCTCGGGATCGATGCCGTAGTAGACGAAGTCCGAGAGGCCTTCGCCGTCTTCGGAGACGACGCCGATCGCGGCGTAGTGGGCGTCCGCCAGCTCGGCCGCGGTCTCGCAGATGCGGTCCAGGGTGGTGTGGAGTTCGAGTCCGGTGCCGACCGAGCGCATGGCTTCGAGCAGCTGCGGCACCCGTGAGGTCAGCTCGGGCGAGAGCCCTTGGAGGCTGCGGGTGGCCCGCGCGGCAGCCTCCGCCGAGTCCGGTGAGCCGTCGGGGAACGGGGAGTCGGCGGAGGCCGCTGGTGCTGACATGCCTTTGAGCGTAGTAAGTCCTATTTGCAGGGGAAAGTCGAGGCCACCTTCCCCGCCCCGCGGACGGGCTCCTAGCGCGCCCCCGCCGTCAGCAGATCCGCCGCCCGCTCCAGCTCCAGCATCCGCCGCAGCGGCCCGTCGAGCGCGGCGAGCTCGTCGTACGTGCCGTGCTGCGCGACCCGTCCCGCGTCGAGGACGAGCACCTCGTCCACCGCTTCGAGTCCGGCGAGCCGGTGCGTGATGAGCAGCGTCGTACGGCCCTCGGTCGCGGCGATCAGGTCGGCGGTGAGGGCGTCGGCGGTCGGCAGGTCCAGGTGTTCGGCGGGCTCGTCGAGGATCAGCACGGGGAAGTCCGCGAGCAGCGCGCGGGCCAGCGCGAGACGCTGACGCTGGCCTCCGGAGAGGCGCGCCCCGTGCTCGCCGACGAGCGTGTCGATGCCGTCGGGCAGCGAGTCGGCCCAGTCGTCGAGGCGCGCGCGGACCAGGGCGTCGCGGAGCTCCGCGTCGGTGGCGTCGCGCTTGGCGAGGAGCAGGTTCTCGCGCACCGAGCTGTCGAAGATGTGCGCGTCCTGCGCGCACAGTCCGACGAGCCGGCGCACGGTGTCGCCGTCCAGCGCGGCCGCGTCCGTGCCGCCGAGCGTGTACGTCCCCTCGTACGACCCGAGGAACCGCAGCAGCACCTGCGCGAGCGTCGTCTTGCCGGACCCGGAAGGGCCGACCACGGCGATCCGCCGGCCCCGCTCCAGCGTCAGGTCCACCCCCGCGAGCGCGGGCGCTTCGGCGTCCTGACCCTCGTAGCGGGCGCGCAGCCCCTCGACCCGCAGCGGGAAGGGCGTCGAGGGCGCCTGTGCGGGATCGGCGGGCTCGGGGACGGGCACGGGGGCGTCGAGGACCTCATAGACGCGCTCAGCGCTCTTCCTGACCCGCTGGCGGTACTGCGCGGCGAGCGGCAGACCCGCCACCGCCTCGAAGGCCGCGAGCGGCGTGAGGACGACGACGGCCAGCGTGATGCCGCCGAGCCGTCCGTCGTGCACGCCCTGCACGCCGACGAGCGCGGCGGCGGCGACCGTGAGGCCGGTGACGAGGGCGCCGAGCCCGTCGCCGACGGCCGTCGCGGTGGCGCCCCTGGAGGCGATCCGGGTCAGCACGGCGTCGGACTCCCGCGCGTTGTCCGTACGCCGCTTCAGCGCACCGGCGACGGTCAGCTCCGCGGTCCCGGTGAGCAGGTCGGCCACGCGGGTGGCGAGCACCCCGCGCGCGGGTGCCAGGCGCCGCTCGGCGCGCCGGGCCACGGCGGCGCTCAGCAGCGGTACGCCGACGCCCGCGAGGAGCAGGCCGACGGCGAGCACGGCGCCCGCCTCGGGCAGCAGCCAGGCGGTGAAGCCGACGGCGCCCGCGCTCACGACGGCCGCGGCGGACGCGGGCAGCAGCCAGCGCAGCCAGTAGTCCTGCAAGGCGTCGACGTCCGCCACCAGGCGGGAGAGGAGGTCACCGCGCCGGGTGCCCCGCATGCCCGCGGGGGCGAGCCGCTCCAGGCGCCGGTAGACGGCGACGCGGGTGTCGGCGAGCATCCGCAGCACGGCGTCGTGCGACACCAGGCGCTCGGCGTACCGGAAGACGGCACGCCCGATGCCGAAGGCGCGGGTCGCGGTCACGGCGATCATCAGGTACATCACGGGCGGCTGTTCGGACGCCCGGGAGATCAGCCAGCCGGACGTGGCCATGAGCCCCACGGCGCTGCCGAGCGCGAGGGCCCCGAGCAGCAGGGCGAGCGCCAGCTGACCGCGCCGGGCGCGAGCGGCGTGCCGCACCCGGGCGAATACGCGGCCTCCGGGGGCAACAGTCTCCGTCTCAACGGGCTGAACAGCTGGGCCGTCACCGTTGTGGGCAATCGTGCCGCTGGGCGGCACGGGTGGGCACAACCCCCGTCGCCGAGCGTCGTCTACGGGAGCATCAAGCCGCACAACCCGCCCGGCGACAGCCAACAGCGCGGGCCGGTGCACGACCAGGAGCACGGTCCGCCCGACAGCCAGCCGCCGGACGGCGTCGACCACTTCCGCCTCGGTCCCACCGTCCAGCGCGGCGGTCGGCTCGTCGAGCAGCACCACGGGCCGGTCGGCGAGGAACGCCCGTGCCAGGGCGAGCCGTTGCCGCTGTCCGGCCGAGAGCCCGGCGCCGTCCTCACCGAGCACGGTGTCGACCCCGGCGGCCAGCGCGTCCACGAAGGTCAGTGCCCCGGCCGAGCGCAGCGCCTCCCGCAGTTGCGCCTCGCTCGCGTCGGGCCGCGCCAGCCGGACGTTCTCCGCGATGGTCCCGGCGAAGAGGTGCGGCCGCTGCGGCACCCAGGCGATCCGCTCGCGCCACCGCTCCGGCGCGACGTCGGCCAGGTCGACGTCGCCGACGCGGACCCGCCCGGCGTCCGGTCGTACGAAGCCCAACAACACGTTCAGGAGCGTCGACTTGCCCACCCCGCTGGGCCCCACGAGCGCGACCGTCTCGCCGTGTGCCACCTCGAAGGAGACGTCGGATACGGCGTCCGCCGACCGGCCCGGATAGCGCACGGTCACGCCCTCGAAGGCGAGGGCACCGGTGGGCGCGGGGCCCGTGCCGGCGGCCGGGGCCGGGGTCTCCAGGACCTCGAAGATCTCCTCGGCGGCCGAGAGTCCCTCCGCCGCCGCGTGGTACTGCGCGCCGACCTGGCGCAGCGGCAGATACGCCTCGGGCGCGAGGACGAGGACCACGAGCCCGTCGTAGAGGTCCATCTCGCCGTGGACGAGCCGCATGCCGATGGTGACCGCGACGAGTGCGACCGAGATCGTGGCGAGCAGTTCCAGGGCGAAGGACGACAGGAAGGCGATGCGCAGGGTCCGCATCGTCGCCTGCCGGTATTCGCCGGTGATCTTGCGGATGGACTCGGCCTGCGCCTTGGCGCGGCCGAACACCTTGAGGGTCGGCAGGCCCGCCACCACGTCGAGGAAGTGCCCCGACAGGCGCGAGAGGAGCCGCCACTGACGGTCCATCCGGTTCTGCGTGGCCCAGCCGATCAGGATCATGAAGACCGGGATGAGCGGCAGCGTCACGACGATGATCGCCGCCGACACCCAGTCCTCGGTGACGATGCGGGCGAGCACCGCCACCGGCACCACCACCGCGAGGCCCAGCTGCGGCAGATAGCGCGAGAAGTAGTCGTCGAGCGCGTCCACTCCCCGCGTCGCGAGCGAGATCAGCGACCCCGTCCGTTGCCCGGTCAGCCACCCGGGACCGAGCTCCCCCGCCCGCTCCAACAGCCGTCCCCGCAGCTCCGACTTGACCGCCGCGCTCGCCCGGTGCGCGGCGAGCTCGGTCAGCCAGGAGACGATCCCCCGTCCCACGGCGACCACGGCGAGCAGCACCAGGGGCGTGCTCAAGTCACCTGCGGAGAGGTCCTTCTGGAACGCGCCCACCACGATCTCGGCGATGAGCATCGCCTGCCCGATGACCAGGCCCGCTCCGACGAGCCCCAGAACCACCACCGCGACCAGGAAGAAGCGGGTGGCGCGGGCATACCGAAGCAGGCGCGGGTCGATCGGTTTCACGTGAAACACACCCTCCGAAGGACGGGGGACAGGCAGGAAGAAAGGGACTCAGTGCGCGGCGTCGGCGATGTGCTGGGTGCCGATCCGCTTGCGGAACACCCAGTACGTCCACGACTGGTAGAGCAGCACCACGGGGGTCGCGATACCGGCGCACCAGGTCATGATCTTCAGGGTGTACGGACTGGACGAGGCGTTGGTGACCGTGAGGCTCCACTCCTCGTTCAGGGACGAGGGCATGACGTTCGGGAAGAGCGTCAGGAAGAGCATCGCGACGGCCGCCGCGATGGTGATCCCCGACAGCGCGAACGACCAGCCCTCGCGCCCGATCTTGATCGCCACGATGGCGCCGACCAGTGCGACGACCGCCACGATCATCGCGATCAGGCTCTTGCCGTCACCCTTGTCCGCCTGGGTCCAGATCAGGAACCCGAGCGCGAGGACGGCCGTGAGGAGCCCGAGCCCGAGCGCCATCTTCCGCGCCCGCACCCGGATGTCGCCCACCGTCTTGAGCGAGGCGAACACCGCTCCGTGGAAGGTGAACAGCGTCAGGGTGACCAGGCCGCCGAGGATCGCGTACGGGTTGAGCAGGTCCCAGAAGTTGCCCACGTACTCCTTGTGGGCATCGATCTTCACGCCGCGCACGATGTTGCCGAAGGCCACACCCCACAGCAGCGCCGGGATCAGCGAGGTCCAGAAGATCGCGTGTTCCCAGTTGGTCTGCCAGCGCTCCTCGGGCCGCTTGGCCCGGTACTCGAAGGCGACGCCGCGCACGATCAGACAGAGCAGGATGATCAGCAGCGGCAGATAGAACCCGGAGAAGAGCGTCGCGTACCACTCGGGGAAGGCGGCGAAGGTCGCGCCGCCCGCGGTGAGCAGCCACACCTCGTTGCCGTCCCAGACGGGACCGATGGTGTTGATGAGCACCCGCTTCTCGACCCGGTTCCGGGCGAGCAGCTTGGTGAGTACGCCGATCCCGAAGTCGAAGCCCTCCAGGAAGAAGTAGCCGATCCACAGGACGGCGATCAGTACGAACCAGACGTCGTGAAGTTCCATGTCCTCGTCGCTCCTTCCTTCAGTACGAGAAGGCCATGGGCCGGTCGGCGTCGTCGTCGGAGCCGGAGCCGGAGCCCTTGCCCGAGCCCGGTCCGCCGATCTTGGTGGGCGGGTTGAGGTCTGCCTCGGTCAGCTCGGGCGGACCCTTCTTGATGTACTTGAGCAGCAGCTTCACCTCGATCACGGCGAGGATCGCGTAGATGAGCGTGAAGGCGATCAGCGAGGTGAGCACCTCGCCCTGCGAGACCCCGGGCGAGACCGCGTCCCTGGTGCGAAGTACCCCGTAGACCACCCAGGGCTGCCGCCCCGTCTCGGTGAAGATCCAGCCCCAGGCCGTACCGATGAGGGGGAAGATCAGCGTCCACTGGGAGAGCCGCCACCACCAGTTGCCGAGCTTCGGCGCCAGCTCCTTGTTCTTGGTGAGCATCAGCTTGGGCACGTCGTCGGCGCCGGTGCGGTGCTCGGGAGCGAGCCAGAACTTCTTGCGCGTCAGCCACAGACCCGCGGTGCACAGGGCCATCGAGACGCCGCCGAAGCCGATCATCCAGCGGTACGACCAGTAGGCGGTGGGGATGTTGGGCCGGTAGTCGCCGGGCCCGAACTTGTCCTGCGCCTCCTTGTTCAGGTCGTTGATCCCGGGGATCTCGGCGCTGAAGTTGTTCTTGGCGAGGAAGGACAGTATCCCGGGGATCTCGATGGCGACGTCGTTGTGGCCCTTGGAGACGTCGCCGTACGCGAAGAGCGAGAAAGGCGCCGGCTTCTCGGTCTCCCACAGCGCCTCGGCGGCCGACATCTTCATCGGCTGCTGCTCGTACATCACCTTGCCGAGGGTGTCGGCGCTGACGACGGTGAGCAGGGTGCCGACGAACGCGGTGACCAGGCCGAGCCGCATCGACATCCGCATGGTGCGGATGTGCTGCTTCTTGCGCAGGTGGAAGATCGCGATGCCGGTCATGAAGGCGCCGCCGACCAGGACGGCCGCCGAGATGACGTGGGCGAAGTTGACGATCGTCGTCTCTTGGAAGAGCACCTTCGAGAAGTCGGTGAGCTCCGCGCGCTTGGTGCCGTCCCGCTCCACGATCTTGTAGCCGACCGGGTGCTGCATGAAGGCGTTGGCGGCGATGATGAAGTACGCCGACAGGACGGTGCCGATGGAGACGATCCAGATCGTCGCGCAGTGCAGCTTCTTCGGCAGCTTGTCCCAGCCGAAGATCCACAGGCCGATGAAGGTCGACTCGAAGAAGAAGGCGATCAGCGCCTCGAAGGCGAGCGGCGCCCCGAAGATGTCGCCGACGAAGCGCGAGTAGTCGGACCAGTTCATGCCGAACTGGAACTCTTGGACGATGCCGGTGACGACACCCATCGCGATGTTGATCAGGAACAGCTTGCCCCAGAACTTGGTGGCTCTGAGGTAGTGCTCCTTGCCGGTCCGCACCCACGCCGTCTCAAGGATCGCCGTGAGGGCGGCGAGCGAGATCGTCAGAGGAACGAACAGGAAGTGGTAGACGGTCGTGATGCCGAACTGCCATCGCGCCAGGGTCTCCGGCGCTAGAGCCAGGTCCACTGCGTCTTCTCCTTACTCGCCGTGGTCATAGCGGCAGTTTGCCCCTTTTATCCCACTGATCTCCGGAGGAACCGGGACACGCTTGTGAACGCGTTCACATTCACAAGCATTATGTCGTACTGACTGTCGGCCCCCGAGAGGGGGGTCCCCCTTACCGGCGGGAACGCGCCATCCCTGTGGCCGGAACGCGGAAAGGTCCCGGAGGGACTCCTCCGGGACCTTTCCGCAAGCCATCGGCACGCCGCCGCCGGCGACCCCGCCGACGGCATGCCCACCGAGGTCAGAGCTCCTTGCGGAACGCCTCCGCCGCCTGGAGGAAGATGTCGTTGGCCTCGGTCTCCCCGATCGTGGCCCGCATCCCCTCGCCCGCGAACGGCCGCACGACCACACCGGCCTTCTCGCACGCCGCCGCGAAGTCCGTCGTACGGTCCCCGAGCCGCAGCCACACGAAGTTCGCCTGCGTCTCGGGCACCGTCCAGCCCTGTCCGCGCAGCGTCTCGACCACCCGGGTGCGCTCGGCGACCAACGAGCCGACCCGGCCCATCAGTTCGTCCTCGGCGCGCAGCGAGGCCACCGCGGCGTCCTGGGCCAGCTGGCTCACGCCGAAGGGCACCGCCGTCTTGCGCAGCGCGGCGGCCACCGGCTCGTGGGCCACCGCGAAGCCGACGCGCAGGCCCGCGAGGCCGTACGCCTTGGAGAAGGTGCGCAGCACGCAGACGTTGGGACGGTCGCGGTAGATCTCGATGCCGTCCGGCACCTCGGCGTCGCGGATGAACTCGCGGTAGGCCTCGTCGAGCACCACCAGGACGTCGCTCGGCACCCGGTCGAGGAACCGCTCCAGCTCGGCCCTGCGGACCACCGTGCCGGTCGGGTTGTTCGGGTTGCAGACGAAGATCAGGCGGGTCCGGTCCGTGATGGCGTCGGCCATCGCGTCCAGGTCGTGCACCTCGTCGTCCGTGAGCGGCACGCGCACCGACGTCGCGCCGCTGACCTGCGTGATGATCGGGTACGCCTCGAACGAGCGCCACGCGTAGATGACCTCGTCCCCGGGGCCCGACGTGGCCTGGAGCAGCTGCTGCGCGACACCGACCGAGCCGGTGCCCGTGGCGATGTGCGAGACGGGCACCCCGAAGCGGTCGGCCAGCTCGGCCATCAGGCCCGTGCACGCCATGTCGGGGTAGCGGTTGAAGGACCCGGCCGCGGCGAGCGCGCTCTCCATGACGCCGGGGAGCGGCGGATAGGGGTTCTCGTTGGAGGACAGTTTGTACGCCACCGGTCCTTCGGCCGCCGCGGGCTTGCCGGGCTTGTAGGTGGGCACACCCTCCAGCTCGGCGCGCAGCCTCGGGCTCGTCTCGCTCACCGCAGTCCTCCTCGTACCAGTACCGGCTCAGTTCGAATACTGCTCACCTTATGAGGATTCCGCCCCGCTGCGAATGGCCTCCCGAGATCCGGCTGCGGCGGGGCCGGAGATCCGTCCGCAGCAGGGCCCGAGATCCATCCGCGACGGGGCCGGAGATCCGTCCGTGGCGGAGCGGAAGATCCACCCACGCCCGCCCGCGCCCGGCCCGCGCGATCCGTGCGCGACGGCGCGCGCGGAGGGGGAGCGCCCCGCTTCCGTCCACGCGCCGGTGGCTCACTCCGTGGCGCGCATCCCTCGTGAAGGTGAGTTGAGACCTCTTCGAGACCTCGCGCATTTGGCAGGCCCGCGCGCGACGATCAGGGGCAGCTGTCCATCGATCGCGTCAACTCCCTTACAATCCAAGGAAATTGACCCCTGTAGACCATGCAGAAACGTGCCTGTCAACGAGTGAATATGCGCCCGCCCTACCCACCCCCATGAGCCCTACTATCGGCTCGCCATGACAGCAGCAGGGAAGCACCAGGTGAGCCGAGCGGAGACCGCCCGCCGGGGCAACCGGCAGAGTCGAGCGGGCATCAGAGACGTGGCCGCCGCCGCCGGTGTCTCCATCACGACTGTCTCCGACGCCCTCAACGGCAAGGGTCGGCTGCCCGACGCCACCCGACGCCACGTCCGCGAGGTCGCAGAACGGCTGGGCTATCGCCCGTCCGCGGCGGCCCGCACGCTCCGTACCGGCAAGTCGGGCCTCATCGGCCTGACCGTGACGACGTACGGGGATGAACCTTTCACCTTCACCGAGTTCGCGTACTTCGCGGAGATGGCCAGAGCCGCCACGTCCGCCGCGCTCGCCCGCGGCTACGCGCTGGTGATCCTGCCGGCGACCTCGCGCCGCAGCCCGGTCGACGTGTGGTCGAACGTCGCGCTCGACGGCACCGTCGTCGTCGATCCCTCCGACCACGACCCGGTCGTCAGCGAGCTGGTCAGACAGGGCCTGCCGGTGGTCTCGGACGGGCGCCCCGCGGGGTCCCTGCCCGTCACCGCCTGGGTCGACAACGACCACGAGGCCGCGGTCCTGGAGATCCTCGACCACCTCGCGGCCGCCGGAGCACGCCGCATCGGCCTGCTCACCGGCACCACCACGGACACCTACACCCATCTGTCCACGACCGCCTATCTGCGCTGGTGCGAACGCGTCGGCCAGGATCCCGTCTACGAGTCCTACCCCGCCCACGACCCCTGCGCGGGCGCCGTCGCCGCCGACCGGCTGCTCGCCAGACCCGACAGGCCCGACGCCGTCTACGGCCTCTTCGACCCCAACGGCACCGATCTGCTCGCCGCCGCCCGGCGCTACGGCCTGCGCGTCCCCGACGACCTGCTGCTCGTCTGCTGCAGCGAGTCCACGGTGTACGCGACCACGGAACCGCCCATCACTACGCTCTCCCTCAAGCCGCGGCGCATCGGCACGGCCGTCGTCCAGCTCCTCATCGACGCCATCGAGGGCCTCGACGCGGGGCGTCCGGTCGAGCAGGTGATACCGACCGAACTGATCGTGCGCACCTCGTCCGAGCGACGTCCGCCGCGCACGACCGTCAGCCCGCCCCGCTCTTCCGGCCAGGGCTGACCCCGCGGACGACCGGGCAGAGGTACCCCACCAGTGGGGAAACCTCTGCCCAATTCGGGAGAAAACCGCGGTGAACTGGGGTTCAGCATCGATTGACCACCCCTGGTGCACCACACAGCGGGAGCCGCATTCCTATGATGGGCGGACGACACCGAGGGCCGCTGCGACCAGGCAGTCCGATCTCGGTGCAGATGCGGCGCAATGGTGGTGGAGGGGTCGATGACTCAGGGGGCCGGTCAGGGACCCGATGTGCGGACGGCGACGCTGCGCGACTTCCGCGTACCCGCGTACGTTCATGAGACCACCGGGAACCCTCAGCAGAGCGCCCCCGGAGGGGGTGAACCGTCGCAGGACGGCTACACCCCCACCCAGCGCGATCTGCCGGTCATCAACCGGGGGGACACCGTCCAGGTGCAGGTCATGCCGGAACCGCCGCAGCCGCGGGTGAGCGAGGAACACGGCCCGCTGTACGTCGTCGGCGATGTCCACGGGTACATCGACGAGCTCGTGGCCGCCCTCCAGGAGCAGGGCCTCATCGACGCGGAGGGCAACTGGTCCGCGGGCAACGCACGGCTGTGGTTCCTCGGCGACTTCACCGACCGCGGGCCCGACGGCATCGGCGTCATCGACCTCGTGATGCGGCTCTCCGCGGAGGCCGCGGCCGCCGGCGGCTACTGCAAGGCGCTCATGGGCAACCACGAGCTGCTCCTGCTCGGCGCCAAACGCTTCGGCGACACCCCCGTCAACTCCGGCGCGGGCACCGCCACCTTCCAGGCCGCCTGGCTGCTCAACGGCGGCCAGAAGACCGACATGGAGCGCCTGGAGGACCACCACCTCCAGTGGATGGCCCGCCTTGACGCGATGGAGGAGGCCGACGGCCATCTCCTCGTGCACTCCGACACGACGGCCTACCTGGATTACGGTGACTCGATCGAAGCGGTGAACGACACGATCCGCGAGACCCTCACGCGCAACGACGCCGACGAGTGCTGGGACCTCTTCCGGAAGTTCACCAAGCGCTTCGCCTTCCGCGACGAGTCGGGACCTTCGGCCGTACGCGAACTCCTCGACATGTACGGCGGCACGCGCATCGTGCACGGCCACAGCCCTATCCCCTACCTCCTGGGTGACGTCGGCTCCGAGGACGAGTCGGACGGGGGCGGTCCGGTCATCGAGGGACCGCACGTCTACGCGGAAGGCCTCGCCATCGCCATGGACGGCGGAGTGACCATGGCCGGAAAGCTACTGGTCCAACAACTCCCCCTGGGTATCTGAGCATTAGTTGGGCAGGGGCCCCCTTACAGGATCACGCTGGCCAGGGGGCCTATTTCTGGAAACCCCCTGTCACCGCGTGCCGTCACGGCTCTACCATCGGCTTATCCGTAGCAGGCTCCCCTCCGTTTCTGCCCAACGGCTCGTAGCCATGCGAGCCCTAGCCCTACGGAGCATCGGGGGATGCACATGAACAGCGCTCCACACCTGCTCAATGAGGACCGCCCCGAGTATGAGCGGATCCTCGATGAGGCGCTGCGCACCGCACCTGACCGACCGGAACTCGCCGCAGTGGGCCAGCGGCTCAACACCGAACAACTGCGCACCATGGCCCTGAACGCGACAGCACTGATCACGGCCGCGGCAGCGACCGAGTACGCGCACTACGTGAAGGTTCGCGAGGAGTTGCGCGAACCTCGACCGACGTCCACGTCGATCCGTGAAGGGAGTGGACAGAGCGCCGCGGAGTCGGGCTCCGGCGGCGTCAGCCTCGCCACCACGATGGGTGAGGTGGCCGAACCAGCGGCAGCGGGAGCCGGGGCGATCGCCGTCGTCGCGGTCCTCGCACCCGTCCTCGCGGGGACGGCGGCCGCGATCTTCCTGCTCGTCGGCTACATCCTGAAGATGCTCAACCCCGAGCCCGCCTTCGCGGACACCCTGCTCACCGCGGGATGGCTGTTCGGCGCGCTCACCGCAGGGGGCATCCTGGTCGCCGCGGTCGGTCTGCTCCTGACCGCCCTGCGCAACGGGTCCACCTCGCTCCAGGCGGCAGGACCGCACGGCGAGCGCTACAAGGAGGTGGACCGGGCCAGGGAAGCCTGGGGCCGGGCACTTCTGGAGCGGGGCATCGTGCCGTTCCTGCGGGAGGCCCTGACGGACCCGCGTACGAGCCGCGCGGCCCGCACTCTGACGTCGGGATCCGATGCGGGGAGCAGCCGCATGCCCCAACTCGGCTATCACCGGCCGGGATTCAGCAGCCCGGACGGCGGCCCGACGGCGGGTCCGCGGCCGAGCTACTCGAGCCCCGACTTCTCCAGCCCGGACTTCGGCGGGCCCGATCACAAACCGGAGTAATCAGCACGTCATCGAGGCGCCGCTGCCGGCGAGCGGCGGCGCGAACTCGAGGCGCACGGCAGGGGATCGGGGAAGGAGTACGGCCACGCCGTGGGCCCGGGACCAGCGCTCGGGCACGAGGACGTACTGCCCCCCGGACTGCAGCATGAGCTTGAGCCCGTCGTAGCGGAAGCGATAGGCGGCCTTGGGGTCCCGGCAGCGGGTCTCGCGCACTCCCGGTGCGGTGAGGCTGAGACTGTCCGCGCTGTAGACGATCGCGTACGGATAGGTGGGCAGGCCCGCGACGAACTCGCGCGCCCTGGTCTCACCGACGGCGGCCGCGTAGTCGTTGGCCGCCCAGAAGAGCCCGAGCCCCACGAGCACGAGGACGACGCCCCACTCGGCGAGCGCGGCCGCGGCGGGGCGGGGGCTCGGTGGGGACGCTGCCGGAAGCGCAAGCGGGATCGGCGGTTCCGTGCTGCCGTCTTCGGCCTCGTCTGTGTCCTCCCCGTCGTCCGTGTCGTCATCCGTGGCGTCGTCCGTGTCGTCGACCGGCGGTGGCAGGCCGGGGAGCGTACGCCACAGGTGGAGCGTGTACGCGAGGAGCAGCACGCCGCCCGACAGGCTGAGCGGGGCCGCCACGAGGATGCCGCGGAGGAAGAACCCCGGGGCGAACACGGACCAGAAGCCGCCGAGCGTGAGCAGCGCGCCGACGCCGGTCACGACGGGCAACGCACGCCGCAGCAGCCGGAGTTCCGCACCGGCCGTGAGGCGTCTGCGCAGCAGGTCATGGCCCCAGAAGGCGAGCAGCGCGACGCCCGCCGCGACCAGGAGGGGCACGTAGAGCGCGTCCAGGCTGCGCAGCAGATAGTCGGTCGTGCCGAAGCCGAGGACGGTGGAGTTCACGCCGAAGTAGTCGAAGAACCAATAGGCGTGGTGCCAGCCGAAGTAGTAGAGCAGGGCCGTGATCATGCTGGTGGGGGCGATGATCGTGCCCACGATCGTCCACAACTGCTGGATGCCGAGCGTGCCTTCGGCCGGCTCCTGTGCGGTCATGGAGCGGGAGCGATGGACGGCGGAGAGACGGAGACGGAGTCCGCGGGCGGGGATCCGTCAGGGGGTGAGCCGTCGGGCGGGGAGCCGCCGCCCGGTGTGCCGCCCGCGCAGGGGCCGAGGCCGATGATCGTCAGGACGGAGTCACGGTCGACCTCCGTGCCCGCGGCCGGGGAGATCGCCACGAAGCCGCACTCTTCGACGTCGGCGGTGTCGGCCGGGGGCAGGCTGGTGCTGTACTGCCGTTCGAGCCGGAGACAGACCGTGCCGTCCTTGCAGGCGGTACGGACGTCGTTCTGGATCAGCTGCCAGGTCTGCTTGCCGAAGTCGGTGACGGCGTCGAACGGCCGTCCCCTGTAGTTGATCGAGGGAATGTGCAGCGGCGAGGTCGGCACCTTTCCGCCGCCACCGTCGTCACCGCCGTTGCCCCCGTTGCCCCCGTTGTCTCCTCCGGAGTTGCCCGTGCCACCGGCCGTGGTCGAACCATCGGTGGTCGAACCGCCGGTGGTCGAACCGTCCGTGGCTGAGCCGTCGGTGGATGAGCCTCCCGTGGTCGTGCCGCCGTCGACGACGCCGCCCCCGGAAGCGGCGACCCCGCCTCCGGACGTACTCGATCCACCGCTCCCGTCGTCGCCGTCGCCCCCGCAGGCCGCGGTGGGCAGGCACAGAAGACTCAGGAGCAGGAGAACGGCCGGCCGGGGTGTCCGCAGAGATGTCGCCATATCGCACCACCTATGGCACCTATGCCCTGAACTGTGTGGTCTCAGGAGAATGGCACTCTGCGGACACGCCCGTCTACGGTCCTGCCCACGGGCGGGAGTTCGCTCAGTCGGCGATCGGCAGATAGACCCGGTTGCCCGCCGCGGCGAACTCCTTGGACTTCTGCTCCATGCCCGCCTCGATGTCGTCCGAGTCCAGGTCACCGCCGTGCTGACGCCGGATGTCCTGCGAGATCTTCATCGAGCAGAACTTCGGCCCGCACATCGAGCAGAAGTGCGCCGTCTTCGCGGGCTCGGCCGGCAGCGTCTCGTCGTGGAACTCCCGTGCCGTGACCGGGTCGAGGGCCAGGTTGAACTGGTCCTCCCAGCGGAACTCGAAGCGCGCGTCCGAGAGCGCGTCGTCCCAGTCCTGCGCGCCCGGGTGCCCCTTGGCCAGGTCCGCCGCGTGCGCCGCGATCTTGTACGTGATGACGCCGGTCTTCACGTCGTCGCGGTTGGGCAGGCCGAGGTGCTCCTTGGGCGTGACGTAGCAGAGCATCGCGGTGCCCCACCAGCCGATCATCGCGGCGCCGATGCCGGACGTGATGTGGTCGTACGCGGGTGCGATGTCCGTGGTCAGCGGGCCGAGCGTGTAGAACGGCGCCTCCTCGCAGATCTCCTGCTGAAGGTCGATGTTCTCCTTGATCTTGTGCATCGGGACGTGCCCGGGGCCCTCGATCATCGTCTGTACGTTGTGACGCTTGGCGATCGTGTTGAGTTCCCCGAGCGTGCGCAGCTCGGCGAACTGCGCCTCGTCGTTGGCGTCCGCGATGGAACCGGGGCGCAGGCCGTCACCGAGGGAGTACGTCACGTCGTACGCCGCGAGGATCTCGCACAGCTCCTCGAAGTGCTCGTAGAGGAAGCTCTCCTTGTGGTGCGCCAGACACCAGGCGGCCATGATCGAACCACCGCGCGAGACGATGCCGGTCTTGCGGCGCGCGGTGAGCGGGACGTACGGAAGGCGCACGCCCGCGTGCACCGTCATGTAGTCCACGCCCTGTTCGGCCTGCTCGATGACCGTGTCCTTGTAGATCTCCCAGGTCAGCTCCTCGGCCTTGCCGTCGACCTTCTCCAGGGCCTGGTAGAGCGGGACGGTGCCGATCGGGACGGGGGAGTTGCGCAGGACCCACTCGCGGGTGGTGTGGATGTTGCGGCCCGTGGACAGGTCCATGACCGTGTCGGCGCCCCACTTGGTAGCCCAGGTCATCTTGTCCACCTCCTCCTCGATGGAGGAGGTGACCGCGGAGTTGCCGATGTTGGCGTTCACCTTCACCAGGAACCTCTTGCCGATGATCATCGGCTCGATCTCCGGGTGGTTGACGTTCGCCGGGATCACCGCGCGGCCCGCGGCGACCTCGGCGCGTACCACCTCGGGGTCGAGGTTCTCGCGGATCCCGATGAACTCCATCTCGGGCGTGATCTCGCCGCGCCTTGCGTACGCGAGCTGCGTCACCGCCTGGCCCTGACGGCCGCGTCGCGGCTGGCGCGGACGGCCCGGGAAGACCGCGTCGAGGTTCTTCAGGCCGCCGCGCGGCGAGGTGTGCTTGATGCCGTCGTCCTCGGGACGGGGCGGGCGGCCCGCGTACTCCTCGGTGTCGCCGCGGGCGATGATCCAGTTCTCCCGCAGCGGCGGCAGGCCGCGGCGGACGTCGGTCTCGGCCGACGGGTCCGTGTAGGGACCCGAGGTGTCGTACAGCGTGACGGCCTTGCCGTTGGTGAGGTGCACCTGGCGGACCGGCACCCGCAGATCGGGGCGCGAGCCCTCGACATACGCCTTGTGCCAGCCGATGGACTTCCCGGCCTCAGCGCCCTCGGGCGAGCTGGAGGCAGGCGTGCGTGCGTCCGATGTGGTCATGAGACCTACTCCCTACGCCGGCATTACCCGGTAACAGGTTCGGCGGTCGACGCAGCGGATTCCGTACGGCTCGTGCACGATTCGTTCGTGCCGTTGCGTACGAAGGTCAGCGCCCTCTCAGCCCGGTGCTCCGAGCTCCCGCGATTGCAAAGGTGGCTCCACGCTAGCGTCATGTCGGGCGCGCTGAACAGAGGGCCCCCTCCGTTCTTGCGATGATCGGGCAGTGACCACCACAGAGCCGCCGTCCCAGCCGCCCGTCACCGAACCGCCTCATGGGGGCCACGGACACGGGCATTCCCACAGTCACGGCCCTGCCGCGCCGGTCTCCAAGCACCTGCGCAAGGTCATCGCCGCGGTGCTGATTCCTTTCGCCACCGCGGTGGTCGTGGGGCTCATGGTGCTCTGGCCCGGCGGCGCGCCCGCGCACGAGCGGACCGGCGTCGGCTTCGACCGGCAGATGCAGTCGGCGAAGGTCACCAAGATCCTCGAACTCCCGTGCAAGGACCTCAACGCCTCGCAGACCCCGCCCAACGGCGACACCTCCACCGCCGAGGGCCAGTCCGCGCAGTCCCGCGCCGACGGCGTCTGCAAGAAGGCGACGATCGAGGTGAGCAGCGGCAAGGACGAGGGCCGCACCTTCCACGAGATCATCCAGCCGGACTCACCGCGCCAACTCCACACGGGCCAGCAGGTGGTGGTCGCCTACGAGCCCAAGGCACCCGAGGGGCTCCAGTACTCCGTCACCGATGTGAACCGCAAGATCCCCATGGCGCTGCTCGCCGGGATCTTCGCGCTCGCCGTCGTCGTGGTGGGCCGGCTGCGCGGTCTGATGGCTCTGGTCGCGCTCGCCATCAGCTTCATGGTCCTGACGTTCTTCATCCTGCCCGCCATCCTCCAGGGCTCGAACCCACTGGTCGTCGCGGTGATCGGGGCGAGCGCCATCATGCTGATCGCGCTCTATCTGTGCCACGGACTCACGGCCCGCACCTCGGTCGCCGTCCTCGGCACGCTGATCTCTCTCCTCCTCATCGGACTGCTCGGTTCGCTCTTCATCGGCTGGGCAGCGCTGACCGGCAACACGGACGACAACACCGGGCTCATCCACGGCCTGTACCCGTCCATCGACATGAGCGGTCTGCTGCTCGCGGGCGTCATCATCGGTTCGCTCGGCGTCCTCGACGACGTGACCGTCACCCAGACCTCGGCGGTCTGGGAACTGCACCAGGCCAACCCGACGATGGGCTGGCGCGGCCTCTACCGCGCGGGCATCCGCATCGGCCGCGACCACATCGCCTCGGTCGTCAACACCCTCGTCCTCGCCTACGCGGGCGCTGCGCTGCCCCTGCTGCTCCTCTTCTCGATCGCACAGTCCAGCGTGGGCACAGTCGCCAACAGCGAGCTCGTCGCCGAGGAGATCGTCCGCACCCTGATCGGCTCGATCGGCCTGGTCGCGTCGGTGCCGGTGACGACCGCGCTGGCCGCACTCGTGGTCTCCGCGGACCGCTCGACGGGACCGGCCGGCGCGGTCCCCGGTCCGGCTGCCGGTGCCGGTGCCGGTCCTGCTTCCAGCCCCGCTGCCGGTGCCGCACGGCCGTCCCTGGGCGGGGGCAGGGGGCGGCGCCGGAAGCGGTGAGTTCTGACCGGGGTGTTTCTTGGGGGCGGTGTGGTGTTGAGGGGCGGTATTGAGGCGGATGGGGCTGGGACGTGTCGAGGCGGGCAGCGCTGGGGCGGATGGCGCTGGGGCGGGCGGTGTTCAGCGTGATGCCGGCGTCGGGCGCTGCTAGCCGTGCGTTGCTAGTCGTGCGTTGCTCTCGGTGTTGGTATCGGGTGTTGCTGTCAGCCGTGCCTGTGAGCGCCGCCGGGAGGCGAGTGCGCCGCTGCGGATGCCGTGAAATGCATCAATCCGCCATTCACCCCCGCCCGTTGACGACGGCGGTTCAGCCCGCGTTCTGCTCCTCGGCGAGGATGCGGTCGAGCGCCTCGTCGAGATGCGTGTCGAAGTCGGCGAGCGCCCGCTCCTGCCCGAGCGGCACCAACTTGTCCGTACGGTCGAGGAACGCGAGCAGCGGCGGGATGCCCACCCTGAACAGCGCCTGGTCCCCGCCGACCTGAAGCCTGATCAGCGCCTCGTCGAGCAGCTCGGGGTCGGTGGGCTCGATGCGCACGTCGCCGTCACCGCACGGCCTGCCCACCCCGTCGACCAGCAGCTCCCGCCCGAACGCCCAGGTCACCGGGGCGTCCCCGGGCAGGTGGAACGTCAGCCGCACGGCATAGGGATCGCCGGTCTCATAGCGCAGCTCCACCGGGATGCGGAACGACAGCTCCTCGGAAACGAGGAAGCTCATCATGACCTCTGCCTGCACCGACTCGCCCATCGCGCCCTACCCCGTCGCTTAGCCCTCGAGTGGCCAGGAACCAACTCCCTGACACTCCTGGCATCTTGCTTAACGTGCACACCAGATCACAAGGAGTGAGTTTTCAGATGCTGATAGAGAAGGCGAGTGTCCTTAGTAGCTTTCCGATCTCGCTCTGCAATCGCTCCGCGGCGGGAAGCAGCCGCTCCGCCTGGCTCAAGGGAACGGAAATGGCCAAGGTCGCCGCGGTGTCCCCCACCGTGATCGGAATCGCGGCGCAAACCGTCCCGAGCGCGTACTCCTGACGCTCCACGACGGGCCGCATCCGCCCCATCGCGTCGAGCCTGCGCAGGAGCGTCCGGTCGTCCCGTACCGAGTAGCGCGTGATCGAACGGACCGGGTAGCGGTCGATGTGGTCCTGGCGTGCCTCATCGTCGAGTTGGGCGAGGAGGCACTGGCCGATCGCGTGGGCATGTCCCGTCTCACGGAAGTCCGCCCACTCGTGGACCGCGGGGTTGCTCGGAGTGTCGGCGACGGCCACGAGCTCGATCTCGCCCTCGCGGTACACGGCGAAGTACAGCGGGACGCCGATGGTGTCGCGCCAGTGCTCCAGAGCCTCCCGGATCGTGCCGCGGCGATTCTGCTGCGCCCCGCTGCTGCTCAACCGCTCGGCAGCCTCGCCGAGCACGAACAGCCCCTTGTCGCGGCGCAGATAGCCCTCGTGGGTCAGGGTGCGCAGCAAGTGATACGCGGTGGGAAGGGCGAGTCCCGCCTCACGGGCCAACTGCTTGGCGGGGGCGCCGTGCAGATGCGAGGCCGCGGCTTCCAGCAGCCGCATCGCCCGCTGCACGGAGCCGATGAGGGTGGGTGCGCCGGTGGGCGTACTGCTGGTGTCCGCCAGTGAGCGGGTGAGGTCGACCGCGGCCAAGGTTCACTCCCGAAGCGCGTGGGGGTCCGCCCCGGCCCGGAGCAACACGGGAGAGGGCCGGGCACCCGTGCGCGGGGCTCGTACCCCCGCGTCGGTTTTCGGACTCTAACCCTTGGTCAGCGCGTGATGACGTCCCGCGGGGAAACTTCCCCCTGCCGAGGGAACCGTTGCGAAAACGCACCGAACGCACTTCGGACGAACACGCTTCAACCGCCGTGGCGCCAACGCCGGTCGGGCGAAACGTCCGCGCGGAACATCACCAGTCGCTGCGCGACGAGGACGAGCCGGATATGAACTTCCGTACGACATAGATGAGTCCACCGACCAGGGCGACGAATATCAGCGCCTTGAAGAGCAGCGCGACGACGAAACCGACGACGCTCGCTATCAGACCGCCGAACACGACCAGGGCGATGACAGGCACCGCGATCCACTTCACCCACCACGGCATTCCCGAAAAGATCTCCTTGGCCGCCATCGTCCTTACCTCTCTCCGCATCCGTGCGGGTTCCTGATATCTCCGCAGGTTCCCGTCTTCCTGCATTCGATGCTAGGTGGCCAAAGGGCTCCGTGGGGGCCTCGGATCCCCCGTCCTCCCCTGACCTGACCCTGAGAGAACCCCGAGGTCGCAGCCCTGATCCGATCAGACCCCCGGGGGATCGGGAGAGGTCGGAACAGGGGCGGGACCCAGAGGTTTGAAGACCTGGAAGTTCGCGGACCTGGCGGTTTCGCGGAGTTGGCGGCTCAGCCCTCGGGAGGAGAGCGGCCGTTCAGCCCCGGGAAGGGAGCGGCGGCTCAGTCCCCTGGAGGGAAGCGGCGGCTCAGCCCTCCGGAGGGGAGAAGACGACGAGCACCCGGAGGTCCTCGCTGATGTGGTGGAACTTGTGGGCCACGCCCGCCGGCACATAGACGACGCTGCCGCGCGCCACCGCCGTGGTCTCCATGCCGACCGTGATCGAGGCCCGGCCGCTCACGACCATGTACACCTCGTCCTGCCCGTGCGGCTGCTGCGGGTCGGACTCCCCTGCGTCGAGCGCGTACAGCCCCACCGACATGTTCCGCTCCCGCAGGAACTGCAGATACGCGCCGTCGTTGGCGGCGCGCTCCGCCTCCAGCTCGTCCAGTCGGAATGCCTTCATCGCCTCGTACGCCCCTTGCCCTGCTCGTGAACCGGTGGTGCTCGACCGACCGCTCCAGACCTACGTCTGCCACGATCAGACACATGAAGAATTTCGTAGTCAAGACGATCGCCAACGCCGCGGCTCTGGCCGTCGCCGTGTGGCTGTTCGACAAGATCACCCTGACCGGGGACAGCACGGGCAAGAAGGTGGGGACGTTGATCGTCGTCGCCCTGCTCTTCGGCCTGGTGAACTTCCTGGTCAAGCCGGTGGTGAAGGTCCTCACGTTCCCGCTGTTCATCCTGACCCTGGGTCTGATCACGCTCGTGGTCAACGCCCTGATGCTGCTGCTCACCTCCTGGCTCGCCGACAAGTTCGACGTGCCCTTCCACGTGGACGGCTTCTGGACCGCCGTCCTGGGCGGCCTGGTCATCTCGATCGTGTCCTGGGCCATGAACGTCGTCCTCCCCGACGACAAGGACTGACCCGCCCGATGCCCTACTCCGTCTGTTTCGTCTGCACCGGCAACATCTGCCGGTCGCCGATGGCCGAGGCCGTCTTCCGCGCGCGGGTCGAGGAGGCCGTCTTCCGCGCGCGGGTCGAGGAGGCCGGTCTCGGCGACCTGGTCCAGGTGGACAGCGCGGGCACCGACGGCTGGCACGAAGGGGACGGTGCCGATCCGCGCACCGTCGCCGTCCTACAGGAGGCCGGTTACCGGAGCGCGCACCTGGCCCGGCGCTTCAAGGCCGACTGGTTCGCGCGGCTCGACCTGGTGATCGCCCTGGACTCCGGCCACCTGCGGGCGCTGCGCCGCCTGTCGCCGACCCCGGACGACGCGGACAAGGTGCGGCTGCTGCGCTCGTACGACCCCGCCGCCGACGACCCGGACGTGCCCGATCCCTACTACGGGGAGTTCGACGGGTTCGAGGAGTGCCTGAGAATGGTGGAGGCGGCGAGCGAAGGACTGCTCGACGTCGTACGGGAAGCGGTGGAAAGGCGGCGGCATGACGGAATCGGCACCGATAGGCGACGGATCGAGTCCGGCGGGCGAGGGCCCCGCGCCGGTCGGCGACGGCACCCGCGCGGTGCGGGCCGGTCTCCCCGAGCCGGTGAAGCACGAACCGACGCTGCCCGGACCGGTGTTCGCGGCCCACTTCCACCTGCCCGGTGATCCCACCGGCGGATACGCCTACGCGCGCGACGAGAACCCCACCTGGACGCACCTGGAGCGCGCCATCGGCGAGCTGGAGGCGCCGGGTGCCGACGACGTCGAGACGCTGACGTTCGCCTCCGGGATGGCCGCGATCTCCGCGGTGCTCTTCTCGCAGCTGCGCGCCGGTGACGTGGTCGTCCTGCCGGACGACGGCTACCAGGTGCTGCCGCTCGTCAAGGAGCAGCTCATCGCGTACGGCATCGAGGTGCGCACCGCCCCGACCGGCGGCGATGCCCAGCTCGACGTCCTGGACGGCGCCAAGCTCCTGTGGATCGAGACGCCCTCCAACCCGGGCCTCGACGTGTGCGACGTGCGCCGGCTCGCCGAAGCGGCACACGCGCGTGGTGCCCTGGTGGCGGTCGACAACACCCTGGCCACGCCGCTCGGCCAGCGCCCGCTGGAGCTCGGCGCGGACTTCTCCGTGGCGAGCGGCACCAAGATGCTCACCGGCCACGGCGACCTCCTCCTGGGCTACGTCACCTGCCGGAACGCGGAGCTGACCGCTTCCGTACGGCGCTGGCGCAAGATCGTCGGCGCCATCCCCGGGCCGATGGAGGCCTGGCTCGCGCACCGCTCCCTGGCCACGCTCCAGCTGCGCGCCGACCGTCAGAACGCCAACGCCCTGGCCCTCGCCGAGGCCCTGCGCACCCGCACCGATGTCACGGGCCTGCGCTACCCCGGCCTGCCCGACGACCCCTCGCACAAGATCGCCTCGCAGCAGATGCGGCGCTTCGGGTGCGTGGTCTCCTTCACGCTGCCCACGCGCGCGCGTGCCGAGCGTTTCCTGGCCGCCCTGCGCCTGGTCGACGACGCGACGAGCTTCGGCGGCGTGCGCTCCACGGCCGAACGCCGCCGCCGCTGGGGCGGTGACGCGGTCCCCGAGGGCTTCATCCGCCTCTCGGCGGGCGCGGAAGACCCCACGGACCTGGTGGCGGACGTCCTGCGCGCCCTTGACGAGTCCGCCGTCACGGCGGACTGACCTCGCGGTAGCCGCTTCGACGCACGCCCTACGCACAACGAACGGTCCGAGCCTCCCCCCTCGTGGCTCGGACCGCTCCGGTTCCGCGCGCGAAGAACCGCGCCAACAAGGCTAGTTGACTCTGTGTCAGTGTCCAATCACGCTAGCGACAGAACCCTATCGACATATTTATAGTTGGGCGCGCTCCGGGCAGCGAAGGGGAGGGACGTCGTCATGGATCTGGCCCTGCTGCGCACCTTCGTGACGGTGCACCGGGCCGGTTCCTTCACCCGCGCCGCCGCGCTGCTCGGCCTCTCGCAGCCCGCCGTCACGTCCCAGATACGCACGCTGGAGCGGCAGTTGGGTCGCCCGCTCTTCCTGCGCCAGGCCCGCGGGGTGACGCCCACGACCATCGGGGACGAGCTCGCCCACAAGGCGGCCCCTCATCTGGACGCCCTGGTGGAGATTGCCGAGACCGGCGTCGACGAGGACTCCCCGGTCCGCACCCTGCACCTCGCGGGACCGCCGGAGTTCACCGCGGAACGCGCCCTGCCCGCGCTCACGGGGCTCGCCGGACAGGACGGCCACAGCTACGCCCTGCGCGCCTCGTTCGGCACCGCCGAGGAGGTCCTCGAAGGGCTCGCCGCCGGTCACCACGATCTGGCCGTCACCTCCGCACGACCGCGCGGCGCCCTGCTCACCGCGACCCCGCTCTGCGACGAGGAGCACGTCCTGGTCGCGGGGGAGCGCTGGGCGGCCCGGATCGGCCCCGGCAGGCTGCGCCGCAAGGGAGCCCTGCCCCTGGAGAACCTGCCCGTGGTCGAGGTGCACGAGTCACTGCCGTTCGTCGCGCGCTACTGGGCCGCCGTCTTCGACACCCTCCCCGCCGCGTCCGGCGCCGTCATCGTCCCCGACCTGCGCGCGGTCCTCGCCTGCGTGGCCTCCGGCGCCGGCCTCGCCGTACTGCCCCGCTATCTGTGCGCCGAGGCCCTGAAGAGCGGCGAGGTCGTCGCCCTGCTCGACCCCGCGGTGCCCCCTTTGCGCACGTATTTCCTGGTGGTGCGCACGGGCACGCTCGCCATGCCGCACATCGCGCGGGCGCATGAGTGGCTGCTGCGCGCTGCCGCCCACTGGGCCTGATGGCGGCTCCGATCGCCTCACGATGTTTCACGTGGAACAGTCCGGGCCACATTTCCCCCATGACCGTCCGACCCGTGGTCAAGCGCACCGCACGTGCCGTCCTGCTGGACGGAGACGACCTGATCCTGATCAAGCGGACCAAGCCCGGCGTCGATCCGTACTGGCTCACCCCCGGCGGCGGCGTGGAGCCGGAGGACGCCACCGTCGTCGACGCACTCCACCGCGAGGTGCACGAGGAGCTGGGCGCCAAGATCGTCGACGTCGTGCCCTGCTTCGTCGACACCGTGGAACACATCGGCGAGGACGGCGGCGCGACCGGCGTGAAGGTGCAGCACTTCTTCGTCTGCCGCCTGGTGTCCATGGACCTCAGCCTGCGACACGGCCCCGAGATCGACGAGCCGTGCGGCGAGTACGAGATCGTCCACGTGCCCTTCACCCGGGTCGGGATCGCCTCGGTCCATCTCGTACCGCTGTCGCTGCGCCACTACCTGGACGGCAACATCGAGGGCGTGCGCGCGATGCACGCCCCCGATCTGGGCTAGGGCCCTAGTCCCCCGCGGCGACCAGTTCCTCGACGGAGTCGTGGCGGATCCTGCCCACGGGTATGCCCACGTCGCGCAGCGCGTCGACACCGCTGCGGATCATGCCGGGCGGTCCCGAGAGATACGCGTCGTACTCGTTCCACGGGCCGTACTCACGCACGGCGTCGGGCAGCTGCGCCCGCTGGTCGACGATCGGGCGGACGGCCAGCCAGGGGTGGGTCTGCTGGAGCCGCAGCATCGTGTCGATGTCGTACAGGTCGTGATCGGTCCTCGCTCCGTAGAAGACCTCGACCGGGCGCCGTCTGCCGTGCTCGGCGACGTCCTCGACCAGCGCCTTGATGGGCGCGATACCGGTGCCGCCGCCCAGACAGAGCAGTCCGCTGTCGGTGGTGTGGTCGACGGTCATCGACCCCCCGGGCGGCCCGAGCCGCAGGACGTCACCAGGGCGGGCGCGGTGCACCAGCGAGTTGGAGACCCAACCGGCCGGGACGGCCTTGACGTGGAAGGACAGCAGTCCGTCCGAGCGGGGCGCGGAGGCGAAGGAGTAGTGCCGCCAGATCCGCGGCCACCAGGGAGTCTCCAGGCTGGTGTACTGCCCGGCCAGGAAGGGGTACGGCTGGTCGGGGCGGACCGTGACGATGGCTATGTCCGGGGTCCTGAGGTCGTGCGCGACGACCTCGGCGAACCACCAGGCCGGGGCGCGCAGCTCGTCCGCCGCGGCCGCGTCGATCATGACCTGGGAGATCGTCGTGTACGTCCGGACCCAGGCTGCCTCGGTCTCGCCGTCCCAGACCGCGCTCGCATACCGGCTGAGCGAGCCGATCAGCGCCTCGCCGACGGCCGGATAGTGCTCGGGCTGCGTGCCGTACTTGCGGTGTCCGCGGCCCAGGTTCTTCAGGTACGAGACGAGTACGGGGGTGTTGTCGATGTGCTCGGCCGCGGTCAGCAGCGCCTTGAGGAGCCGGTCGCGCTGGGTGTCCATCGCCGCGGGGAACAGGGCGCGGAGATCGGGGTGGCGGGTGAAGAGCAGCGCGTAGAAGTACGAGGTGACCTTGTCGGAGTCAGGGCCGATTTCAGCCATCGTGCGCTGCACGAGGACGGCGTCGGGCGATCGCGTCTCGGTCCGCTGCGGGGGCGCGACACGGGCGTGTGCCACGACGTCACTGAGCTCGGCGGGCTCGGAGGTCTCCCGCGCGGCCGGTATTCGCCCCTCCGACGGGTCGGCCGACGGCTCGGACGGGTCGGCCGGCTCCGACGGATCGGCCGGTCCGGACGGATCGGCCGGCTCGGTGTGTTCGGCCGCGAGCAAGGAACCCCCGCTCTCGGCGGCGCGCACGGGGCCCGCGGCCTCGGCGACGGCGCCTACCGCGGGCGCGGCGGGGCCGGGCCTCCCCAGGGGACGTATCGAGGCCACCCGGCGCCCCTCGGCGGCCTCGGGCCCCTCGGCACCGGACTGCTGTGGTGCTCCGTCCTCCTGCCGCTTCGGCGGCTTGCGTCGGGTGAACCAGCCGCCTCCCTCGCCGGAAGTGTCGTCGTCCGACGACGTGGTGGTCGGAGCGTCCATGCTGTGCCTCGCCTCGAACTTCTCTCAGTCGGTCTGCGCACTTCCCGTCGGAAGCTGCCTGCTTTCCCCGCTCTGCCTCGATGGCCAATACGGCCACATTGAACCCCGGAATCCCGGACCCTACGGACAAGTAGGTCGAGAATGTGACATTGGCCGCAGTCATCTCACCGCAGCATGTCATTCACCGTCGACGTGCCGACCGCATAACCAGAAGTACGGGTTCTGGATCTCTTCGCCCCGTTAGGCTTCTTTGACCTGCGCGCGTACCCCCCTAGGTGCGAAGAGGCGCACCCGGCACGGACCGGAGTCGACCATACCGGCAGCCGCCCGGCGCACAAGTCCCCCCTTCCCTTCGCCCTGAATTCAACGCCCCTGCCCCTCAATTACCTCAATTACCGGGCGCCCCGCACCAATTCGTACGCCTGACGGAGATCCCTCCCGACATAAGAGTGGGTGGCCAGGCTCACCAGCCGTTGATCAGCATTGACGGCGACGGAAACCGGCACGGCGCCGAACAACTCCAGGTCGGAAAGCGAGTCTCCGTACGCGACGCAGTCGTCGCGGGCCACCCCGAACTCTTCACAGAGCCGGTTCGCGATCTTCACCTTGGCCGCGGCGTCGAGGATGCCCGCCGGGTTCACCGGCTCGGTGAACGGCACGGCGGGGAAGAGCGATCCGTGCGCGGCGTGCGCGCCCCAGCCAAGGAGCCGCTCCACGAAGAAGGACGGCGACAGCGACACCACCGCGCAGTAGTCGCCGCCCGCCCGGATCTCGGCCCAGGTCTCCCGGATGCCCGACAGCCAGGGCGCCCCCTCGAAGGCCCCCGTCACATGCTCGTCCGTGAGCTCGGCCCACAGCTCATGGACGCGGACCGCGTACTGCGGGGAGTCGATGCGTCCCGCCACGAAGTCGCGCTCCAGTGCGGCGATCTCCGCGTCCAGACCGAGCTGCCGCGAGATCTCCACCGGGGCGGCTGTGCCGTGCAGCAGCGTCCCGTCCAGGTCGAAGAGGTGAAGGCGTGCCATGTACGCCGAGGCTAGTACCCACGGTTACTCCCGCTGTCAGACGCCCCCGACCACCTCGCTTGGCACCGTGTTTCACGTGAAACTAAGCCGCCCCGCTCGACGGGCCACCCTGGTTGTCCATGTAGTCGGTGCAGCCGGCTGGCTCGGGCTCACGCTCGGGCTGCTGGCTCTCGCTCTGACCGCGATCACCACGCGGTCCCCCGCGGTCGTCGAGGCCTCCGTCCGCTCGATGAAGGTCTTCGCGGACTGGCTGGTGCTCCCGCTCGCCCTGGTCACCCTGCTGAGCGGTCTGCTGCTGTCCCTGGGCACGAAGTGGGGCCTCGCCAGGCATCGCTGGGTCTACACGAAGTTCTGGCTCACCCTGGCCACCACCGCCGCCTCGGTCTTCGCGCTGCGCCCCGGGGTCAACGACTCGGCCGCGACGGTGGCCGCGGGCGACCCGATCACGGACCCGACCGGCCTCATCGCCGGACCGATCGTCTCGCTGACCGCCTATGTCTTCATGACGGTCATCTCGGTGCTCAAGCCCTGGGGACTCACCCGCCGTGGCCGGAAGCAGCGTGGCCAAAAGCAACGTGGTTCAGCGGACAAGCAACGTGCTTCTGACCACAAACGGCTGGACGCCGGGGACGTACGTCAGACAGCCTGACCCGAGTGTCGACACCTTCCCTCTCAGCACTGCCCATCCGCCGGCTCACCCCCCGCGATCTGACCTTCTGCGCCGACCTGTCCGAGGACCGGGGCTGGCCGCGCGAAGAACACAAATGGGGCCTCCTCCTCTCGGCCGGAACGGGCTACGGCATCGACGACCCCGACGGCAACGGCCTGATCGCCGCCTACGTAGTGACCCAGTACGGCCCCCAGGAGCGACCCGGCCTAGCGGCGATCGGCATGGTCCTCGTCGCCGAGCGCCACGCCCGCCAGGGCATCGGCCGCCGCCTGATGCAGTACGCCGTCGAAGCGGCGACCACCGTCCCGCTGACCCTCCACGCCACGCCGTACGGCCGCCCCCTCTACGAACAGCTCGGCTTCAAGTCGATCGGCCGTGCCGAGATGGTCCGCGGCCGGTTCGCCCCCGCGGGTCCGCTGCCCGACATCGCCACCCGGTCCGCCACCGCGGAGGATCTGACGGCCATCCTCCGGCTCGACACCGAGGTCTTCGGCCACGACCGCACCCATGTGATCACCCGGCTGCCCGCCTTCACCGACCAGCTCCGGGTCGCGGAGGCCGGCGGCGAGATCATCGGCTACGCGGGCGCCTGGCCGAACATGGAGACCCATGTGGTCGGCCCGCTCGTCGCCCGCGACACCGAGACCGCGAAGGCCCTCATCGCCTCGCTCGGCGCCCGCACCGACCGGCCGCTGCGCACCGACATCGACGTACGGCACGAGGAGCTGCTCGCGTGGGTGAAGGAGAGCGGCCTTGAGCCCGTCGCCTTCAACGCCGTGATGGCGTACGGGATTTCGGAGCTGCCCGGTGACTGGACCCGCCGCTTCGCACCGCTGACCGTGGCGGCCGGCTGACGGCACACCGACACACAGAGGCCCGCCCCCAAGTGCCATGGTCCTTCCGGCACTTGGGGGCGGGCCTTTCCGTACGCCCTTGCCGCGTTACGCGAGAGCCTGCAGGGCCGCCGTCGCGAAGCCGTGGTCCTGCTCCGGCGCACCGCCGCCGACGCCGACCGCACCGATCAGACGGCCGTCGCGGTGGACCGGCACGCCACCCGCGATGAACAGCAGCGGCCGGTCGAGCGCGGTGGGCAGGGTATGGAAGAGGCCGCCCGGCTGGACCGCGTCGACGAGGTCGGCGGTCGGGGCGTTCAGCTGAAGGGCGGTGTACGCCTTGCGGGTGCTGGTCTCGCCGGAGATCAGCACGGCCCGGTCGTCGCGCCGGAAGGCGAGGAGGTGGCCGCCCGCGTCGAGGACGGTGACGCTGACGGTGACACCGGCGTCCTCGGCGGCACGGCGGGCCGCGCCGACGAGCGCTTCGGCGTCGTCGATGGTCAGCGGGGCGACGGCAGCGGTGGTGGTGCTCATGAGGGGTGTTCTCCTTGCGGGGTGGTGCTGGGATGAGGGGGAGCGGGGGGTCAGTGGTGGACCGGCACCGCCTGCTCGGCGGGCGCGCCGCCGGTCACGACGAGGCTCGGCGCCGCGGCCGAGCGGCGCTCCAGCGCGGCCGAGACGACGGCCAGCACGAGGGCTGACGCGGCGAGGGTGGCGCCCACCCAGTTCGGGGCGGTGTAGCCGAGGCCCGCAGCGATCACGATGCCGCCGAGCCAGGCCGACAGGGCGTTGCCGAGGTTGAAGGCGCCGATGTTGACAGCGGAGGCGAGGGTCGGGGCACCGGACGCCTGGTCGAGTACGCGCTTCTGGAGCGGCGGCACCGTCGCGAAGCCCAGGGCGCCGATCAGCGTGATGGTCACGGCGGCGGCGATCTTGTTGTGCGCGGTGAGCGTGAAGAAGGCGAGCACGACGGCCAGGGAGCCCAGCGAGATGTAGAGCAGCGGCATCAGGGCGCGGTCCGCGAACTTCCCGCCGATCAGGTTGCCCGCGACCATGCCGAGGCCGAAGAGGACGAGCAGCCAGGTCACGGACGAGTCCGCGTAACCGGCGACGTCGGTCATCATCGGCGCCAGGTAGGTGACGGCGGCGAAGACTCCGCCGAAGCCGAGGACGGTCATCGCCATGGCCAAGAGCACCTGCACGTTGCGGAACGCCGCCAGCTCGTGGCGGAGCCGTACGCCCTCGGGCTTGGGCAGGTCGGGGACGAGCTTGGCGATGCCGACGAGGCCGATGACGCCGAGCCCCGCGACGATGGCGAAGGTCATCCGCCAGCCGAGCGTCTGTCCGACGAGGGTGCCGAGCGGCACGCCGACCACATTGGCCACGGTCAGGCCGGTGAACATCATGGCGATCGCGCCGGCCTTCTTCTCCGGGGCGACCAGCTCGGCCGCGACGACCGAGCCGATGCCGAAGAAGGCACCGTGCGCGAGGGAGGCGACGACGCGGCCCGCCAGCATGACGCCGAAGACCGGGGCGACGGCGGAGAGCAGATTGCCCGCGATGAACAGGCCCATCAGCAGCATCAGCATCCGCTTGCGGGAGATCTTGGTGCCGAGGACGGTCATCAGGGGGGCGCCGAGGACGACGCCCAGTGCGTAGCCGGTCACGAGGAAGCCGGCCGTGGGGATGGAGACGTCGAAGTCACCCGCGACCTCGGGGAGGAGCCCCATGATCACGAACTCGGTGGTTCCGATTCCAAAGGCCCCGATCGCGAGGGCGAGGAGCGCGAGAGGCATGGATCTACCTTCCAGAAGATTGCGGGTGCGGTTAACGTGCGTCCACAATAGTTGCAGACGCTCGTTAATTGCAAGCGCGGGATATTGCATCCGTGGACTATCCTGGTGGCAGCCACTCCGGGACGGAGGAATCAAGAGCCATGACAGCGACGGACCCCGCACTCACCGCCCTTTCCCAGGGCTGGTGCGCGCTCTCCCTGCTCCACGGGCAGATCGAGACCCACATCGAGCGCGCCCTCCAGGCCGCGCACGGCCTGAGCGTGCGCGAGTACTCCCTGCTCGACGTACTCAGCCGCCAGCACGACGGGGAGGGCGGCCATCTACAGATGAAGCAGGTCGCGGACGCCGTGGTGCTCAGCCAGAGCGCCACCACACGCCTGGTCACCCGCCTGGAGGACCGCGGACTGCTCTCCCGCTACCTGTGCCCCACCGACCGCCGCGGCATCTACACGGACGTGAGCGAGGCGGGCACCACGCTGCTCGCCGAGGCGCGTCCCACCAATGACGCCGCCCTGCGCGAGGCACTCGACAAGGCCGCGCGGAACCCGGAGCTCGCCCCGCTGGTCACGGCCGTGGAGACGCTTCGCGTGCCTGCCTGAGACGCGGCTGTCGTACGCCCGGCGTCTCTGTTGTGCGGCCCGCGGCCCGCATAGGCTGCGGCCATGGGAGATCTTGAAATACGCCCTGCCGTCGTCGCCGACCTGCCCGCCATCGTGGGCATGCTCGCCGACGACCCCTTGGGGGCCGTACGCGAATCACCGGACGACCTCGCCCCGTACGTCATGGCGTACGAGCGACTGACCGACGACCCGAACCAGCATCTCGTCGTCGCCGTGCGCGAGGACCGCGTCGTCGGCACGCTTCAGCTGACGATCGTTCCCGGGCTCTCCCGGAAGGGCGCCACCCGCTCGATCATCGAGAGCGTGCGTATCCACGCCGACGAGCGCGGCAGCGGGCTCGGCACGCGGTTCATCGAATGGGCCGTCGAGGAATCCCGGCGCCAGAACTGCCAGTTGGTGCAGTTGACCTCCGATGCCAGCCGCACCGACGCCCACCGGTTCTACGAGCGGCTCGGCTTCTCGGCGTCGCACGTGGGGTTCAAGCTTCAGCTCTGAACCGGGCATCGGGGCCGCCTCCAACCCTGGCTCCGGCAGAGCGCGGCGGCCTGTTTCACGTGAAACAGGCCGCCTTCTCACCAGCTACCGATGCGCCGCTCCTCAGCGCCCACTCGAAAGCGCTCGCTCAAACCCCCCTACTCGAACGCGCGCCACCCCTGCGGGTCCACCCCACCGGGAACCGGCGCCCCCGCCTCGTACGGCTCCCGGGTGAAGACGAACGAGCCCAGGTCGAGATGGCTCACCGAACCGTCCGGCCGCCGTACCGCCCGCAACAGCTCCCCCGCGTAGTAGCCGTTGAGCCCCGTCCACGTGCCGTCGCCGTTGGAACGGAAACGGGCCTGGCGTCCCGCGCCGGAGAGCGGGCCCAGCTCGACGCCGCCGTCGGCCGTCAGCCGGAGCGCGAGCACCTGAGTCCCCCAGTACCAGGGGCCCGTCAGCTCCAGCACCTTCTCGTCGACTTCGGGGAGGGGCCGCCACGGCTCGGGGATGCGGGGCTCGGCCTCGGCCACGATCTTCACCAGGTCGGCGGTCAGGCTCGCCACGAGCGGCCCGGAGGTGCAGTTGGCGAGCGCGACCGCGGCCACACCGTCCTCCTCGCTCACCCACAGACCGGCGAGGAAGCCCGGGAGCGAGCCCGTGTGCCCGGCCAGGCTGAGCCCCTTCCAGCGCATCAGATCCAGCCCAAGTCCGTACGCCCTGTCCCAGTCCCCCGGCTGCGACGGCGCCGACGGCGTACACATCTCCCGTACGGAATCGGCGCCGAGCACCCGGTCGTCGCCCTTCGCCAGGAAGGACGCAAAGCGCACCAGGTCGGCCGTGGTGGACCACAGCTGGCCCGCCGGGGCCATCAGGCCCAGATCCTCGGCGGGTTCGGACATCATCACGTCCGCCCAGGGATGCACGGCGAAGCCGCCCGCGTGCGGCGCCTGCGGCTGCGCGCTCGTACGGTTCAGCCCCAGCGGTTCGAGCACCTCACGGCGCAGAACCTCCTCCCATGGGACGCCTCGCAGGGCCGCCACCAGTGCCCCCAGCAGCGTATAGCCGGGGTTGGAGTAGTGGTGGCGACGTCCGACGGGGTGCCGGAAGGGCTGCTCGCCCAGGACGTCGGCGAGCTCGGGACGCGTGGATCCCGGCGTCCGCTCCCACCACGCCCCCGGCGTCTCGGCCGCCAACCCGCCTGTGTGCGCGAGGAGTTCCGCGATCGTCGCCTCACCGGCGCCACTGCCCGGCAGGTGCTTCTCCAGCGGGTCCCCGAGATCGAGCACGCCCTCGTCCCGCAGCCGCATCACCAGTACGGCGGTGAAGGTCTTGGTGATCGAGCCGATGCGGTACTGGACGTTCTCGTCCGGCGCGTGACCGTCCACCATGCTGCGGCCGCCGCTCCACACCAACTCGCCGTTCCTGGCCACCGAGGCGACGAGGGAGGGGGTCCGTCCCTCCGTCTGAGCGGTGGCGATGCGGTGCAACAGGGCTCGTCGGGTGGTGGGGAGCAATTCTTCACGGGGTTTCGTCATGGGACCAGTTCACCTGGGAGACGTCGTCGCGTCGAGCGGATTCCCGTGGCGACCAGACGCCCGCGGCCGTGCCTTCCTGAACGTGCTGTTCGTAGATGACGACCTTGTTGTGGATGACGTCGAGGCAGGCGCTCAGGTCGTCGATCCTGGCGCGTACGGACCTCTCGTGCTCCTGGAGCAGCGCCAGCCGGTCCTCCTCGTTGCCGGGCCCCGAACGCACCAGTGCGGCGAACCGCTTCACCGTGGCGATCGGCATCCCCGAATCACGCAGCCGGCCGCACAGCAGGAGCCAGTCCACATCCGCCTGTTCGTAGATCCGCTGTCCGCCGCCGGAACGGGGGATCTCGCGCAGGAAGAGCCCCTCCCGCTCGAAGAACCGCAGCGCGTGCACGCTCAGCCCGGTCACCTCGGCGACCTTCCCGATGGCGAGACCACCGGGATCACGTGTCAGCGGTCCGCCCACATCCTCAGTCATGCCACGACCGTAGCGCTCCCTTGACCTAGCGCACGCTCTAGGTTTTAACGTCCTACGCATGATCACCGAACAGCGGAGACTCGGCACCGGATTCGGCGCCCACAGCACCGCCGACGACGTCCTCACCGGCATCGACCTGACGGGCACCACCGCCCTGGTGACCGGCGGATACTCCGGCCTGGGCCTCGAAACGACCCGGGCCCTCGTCCGCGCGGGCGCGCACGTCATCGTCCCCGCGCGCAGGCCCGACACCGCCGACGCCGCCCTGCGCGGCCTTCCCGGGACCGAGGTCCAGGCCCTCGACCTGGCCGACCCGGACAGCGTGCGGGTCTTCGCCGAACGCTTCCTGGAGAGCGGGCGCTCCCTCGGCATTCTCATCAACGGCGCGGGCGTGATGGCCTGCCCCGAAACGCGCGTCGGCCCCGGCTGGGAAGCGCACTTCGGGGTCAATCACCTCGGGCACTTCGCGCTCGTCCAGCGCCTGCGACCGGCCTTCGCGCCCGGCGCGCGGGTCGTGGCCGTCGCCTCCTCCGGGCACTTCCTCTCCGACATCCGCTGGGCCGACCCGCACTTCCGTACGGGCTACGACCGCTGGCTCGCCTACGCCCAGTCCAAGACCGCCAACGCCCTCTTCGCCCTGCACCTGGACCGCATCGGCGCCGGCCAAGGCCCGCACGCCTTCGCCGTGCACCCCGGCAGCATCCTGACGCCGCTCCAGCGGCACATCCCCCGCGACGAGTGGCTCGCGCACGGCTGGGTGAGCGCCGACGGCACACCGGCCGACGGCTTCAAGTCCCCGCAACAGGGCGCGGCGACCGCCGTCTGGGCGGCGACCTCACCCCTCCTTGACGGCCGCGGAAGCGCGTACTGCCAGGACTGCGACATCGCCGAACCGGCCACCGGCGACGACATGCTCATCGGCGGCGTCAAGCCATGGGCCGTGGATCCGGAGGCGGCCGCGCGACTCTGGGACCTGTCGTGCGAACTGACCGGCCTCAGCGCCTTCTGAGCCCGTCCTTCACCACGGGATCAGGTCTGCGCCATGTCCACGAAGCGCGAGTAGTGGCCCTGGAAGGCGACCGTGATCGTCGCCGTCGGACCGTTACGGTGCTTGCCCACGATGATGTCGGCCTCGCCCGCGCGAGGTGACTCCTTCTCGTACGCGTCCTCGCGGTGCAGCAGGATCACCATGTCCGCGTCCTGCTCGATCGAGCCGGATTCACGCAGGTCGGACACCATCGGCTTCTTGTCCGTACGCTGCTCGGGGCCACGGTTCAGCTGCGACAGCGCGATCACCGGGAGCTCCAGCTCCTTGGCGAGGAGCTTCAGGTTTCGCGACATGTCCGAGACTTCCTGCTGGCGGCTCTCGGAGCGCTTGGAGCCACCGGACTGCATCAGCTGCAGATAGTCGATGACGACGAGCTTCAGGTCGTTGCGCTGCTTGAGGCGGCGGCACTTCGCGCGGATCTCCATCATCGACAGGTTCGGGGAGTCGTCGATGTAGAGCGGCGCGGCCGAGACGTCCGGCATCCGGCGGGCGAGCCGGGTCCAGTCCTCGTCCGTCATCGTGCCGGAGCGCATGTGGTGCAGGGCCACCCGGGCCTCGGCGGACAGCAGACGCATCGCGATCTCGTTGCGCCCCATTTCGAGCGAGAAGATCACGCTCGGCATGTTGTGTTTGATCGAGCAGGCCCGCGCGAAGTCCAGCGCCAGTGTGGACTTACCCATGGCGGGACGGGCGGCGATGATGATCATCTGGCCCGGGTGCAGACCGTTGGTGAGCTGGTCGAGATCGGTGAAGCCGGTCGGCACACCGGTCATCTCCCCGGACCGCGAGCCGATCGCCTCGATCTCGTCGAGCGCGCCCTCCATGATGTCGCCGAGCGGCAGATAGTCCTCGGTGGTGCGCTGCTCGGTGACCGCGTAGATCTCGGCCTGGGCGCTGTTGACGATCTCGTCGACATCGCCGTCGGCCGCGTATCCCATCTGGGTGATGCGGGTGCCCGCCTCGACGAGACGGCGCAGGACCGCGCGCTCGTGGACGATCTCCGCGTAGTACTCGGCGTTCGCCGCGGTCGGGACCGTCTGGACCAGGGTGTGCAGATACGATGCGCCGCCGACCTTGGTGATCTCGCCGCGCTTGGTCAGCTCGGCGGCAACGGTGATCGGGTCGGCCGGCTCGCCCTTCGCGTACAGGTCGAGGATCGCCGAGTAGACGGTCTCGTGCGCGGGCCGGTAGAAGTCGTGGCCCTTGAGGACCTCGACGACGTCGGCGATGGCGTCCTTGGAGAGCAGCATGCCGCCGAGCACCGACTGCTCGGCGTCGAGATCCTGCGGGGGAACGCGCTCGAAGGACGAACCGCCGCCGTCCCAGCCGCCCTCGCGGCCCCGGTCGTGCTGCTCGTCGCGGCCGCCCCGGCCTCCGTCGCGGCGCGGTCGGGAAACGGGCAGACGGTCACTGGGACCGCTGTCGGCCCAGGGGTCGTCCAAAGGCTCGGAGATACTCACCGGGCCACCTCCTCCCGTCCGCCGCGCGGACCTCGCCGTGCCCCTCTTTCCTATGGCACGACACTGACAAATAAGGGGGCCCAACTCCGGTTCTGACGCGTCGGTTTTGCGGGGTTTCCGAGGTCGGACGACGAGGCGGGCGCCGGACCACGGTAGGCCCGTGGGCACCGTCAGCCAATCTGGTTATCCACAGGCGGTGTGGATGACGGGCCCGATGCTGTGGAGAACCGCGCCAAACCTGTGCACGGCCCGGTGGACAGTCCTGTGAACAAGCCCTCAGCCAACTCGGAAAACTGCCTCTGACCTGCAACTTTCCCATCCACCGGCTGTGCAGAAGAAAAACTTTCCCAGTCGGACCAAGATCACGACAAACAGCGCGCGAAGGAGCGCGCGATGAGCACGCAAGTAAGGGGCTAAAGAACATTGCATCTCTTACCTGTGGAAGATTAGATTGGTGCCCATGACACAGGCTCCCGCAGCGCCCAAGGCCGTCCGGCGAAGACACGACCGAGAGATCATCTCCCTCGCCGTCCCCGCCTTCGGCGCGCTGGTCGCCGAGCCCCTCTTCGTACTGGCCGACAGCGCCATCGTCGGCCACCTCGGCACCGCGCAACTGGCCGGCCTCGGCATCGCCTCGGCGCTCCTCACCACCGCGGTGAGCGTCTTCGTCTTCCTCGCGTACGCCACCACGGGCGCGGTCGCCCGCCGGGTGGGGGCCGGTGATCTCCAGGCCGCCATCCGCCAGGGCATGGACGGCATCTGGCTCGCCCTGCTGCTCGGCGCCGCGGTCATCGCCGTCGTCCTGCCCACGGCACCCGCACTCGTCGACCTCTTCGGCGCCTCGGACACCGCGGCCCCTTATGCGATCACGTATCTGCGGATCTCCGCACTCGGCATCCCGGCCATGCTCATCGTGCTCGCCGCCACCGGCGTACTGCGCGGGCTCCAGGACACCAAGACCCCGCTGTACGTCGCGATCGGTGGCTTCGCCGCCAACGGAGTCCTCAATGTCGGCCTGGTCTACGGCGCGGGCCTGGGCATCGCCGGATCCGCCTGGGGCACGGTCATCGCCCAGTTCGGCATGGCCGCCGTCTATCTCGTCGTGGTCGTACGCGGTGCCAGACGGCACGGCGCCTCGCTGCGTCCGGACGCCGCCGGGATCCGGGCCTGCGCCCAGGCCGGGGCGCCGCTCCTGGTCCGCACGCTCTCGCTGCGGGCCATCCTGATGATCGCGACCGCCGTGGCCGCCCGCCTCGGTGACGCCGACGTCGCCGCGCACCAGATCGTTCTCTCGCTGTGGAGTTTGCTGGCCTTCGCGCTCGACGCGATCGCCATCGCCGGGCAGGCCATCATCGGACGCTATCTGGGCGCCGACGATGCGGACGGCGCACGCGCCGTCTGTCGGCGGATGGTGCAGTGGGGCATCGCGTCGGGCGTCGTCCTGGGCCTGCTGGTCGTCCTCGCCCGGCCCTTGTTCATCCCGCTCTTCACCGGCGACGCGGCCGTCGAGGACGCGGCACTGCCCGCCCTCGTGGTGATCGCCCTGGCCCAGCCGATCTGCGGCATCGTCTTCGTGCTCGACGGTGTCCTGATGGGCGCCGGGGACGGCCCGTATCTCGCCTGGGCCATGATCGTCACGCTGGCCGTCTTCACGCCGGTCGCGCTGCTCGTACCGACCTTCGGCGGCGGCCTGACCGCTGTGTGGGGAGCGATGACGCTGATGATGGCGGTGCGGATGCTCACCTTGTGGCTGCGCTCCCGCTCCGGCCGCTGGATCGTCACGGGCGCCACCCGCTGAACGCGGCACCTGCCGCCTGTCCCACAGGAAACTTCGTGCTGTTTCACGTGAAACAGCACCCGACGTTCCCGTGAAACACGACGGGAAGCTTCCGTGAAACACGTTGGGCCGCACCCCGAGGGGTGCGGCCCAACGCTGTGCTTCAGCTCTGCCAAGCGCAGTGCTTAGGCGGAGACGACCTCGACGTTGACCTTGGCGGCAACCTCGGGGTGCAGACGCACGGACGTCGCGTGGGCGCCCAGCGTCTTGATCGGCGCACCCAGCTCGACGCGGCGCTTGTCGATCTTCGGGCCACCGGCAGCCTCGATCGCCGAAGCGACGTCAGCCGGGGTGACGGAACCGAAGAGACGACCGGCGTCGCCGGAGCGGACGGCCAGACGGACCTTGACGGCCTCGAGCTGGGCCTTGATCTCGTTGGCCTGCTCGATCGTCGCGATCTCGTGGATCTTGCGCGCACGACGGATCTGCGCGACGTCCTTCTCGCCACCCTTGGTCCAGCGGATCGCAAAGTTCCGCGGGATCAGGTAGTTGCGGGCGTAGCCGTCCTTGACGTCTACGACCTCGCCGGCGGCACCGAGGCCGGAGACCTCGTGGGTAAGGATGATCTTCATTATTCGGTCACCCTTCCCTTATCGCGCGGTGGACGTGTAGGGCAGCAGCGCCATCTCACGGCTGTTCTTCACGGCCGTGGCGACGTCACGCTGGTGCTGCGTGCAGTTGCCGGTCACGCGGCGGGCACGGATCTTGCCGCGGTCGGAAATGAACTTCCGCAGCATGTTCGTGTCCTTGTAGTCCACGTACGTGACCTTGTCCTTGCAGAAAGCGCAGACCTTCTTCTTAGGCTTGCGCACAGGCGGCTTCGCCATGGTGTTTCTCCTGTGTGATCAAGAAGTGTGGGTACGGCCCACCCCTCGGCCCGGAGGCCGAAAGCCCGAAGGCTTAGAAGGGGGGCTCGTCCGAGTAGCCGCCACCGGAGCCGCCGGAGCTTCCGCCCCAGCCGCCACCGCCGCCGCCCTGCTGCTGACCGCCGCCACCGCCGGCCGGGGCACCGGTCGCCCAGGGGTCGTCGGCGGGAGCACCGCCGCCACCCTGCTGCTGACCGCCGCCGGAGCTTCCGCCCCAGCCGCCTCCGCCGCCGCCCTGCTGCTGGCCGCCGCCACCGCCGCCGTAACCGCCCTGGCCACCGCGACCGGTGGTCTTGGTGACCTTGGCCGTGGCGGTCTTCAGGCTGGCGCCGACTTCCTCGACGTCCAGCTCGTAGACCGTGCGCTTGATGCCCTCACGGTCCTCGTAGGACCGCTGCTTCAGACGGCCCTGCACGATGACGCGCATGCCTCGCTGAAGCGACTCCGCGACGTTCTCCGCCGCCTGACGCCAGACCGAGCAGGTGAGGAACAGGCCTTCGCCGTCCTTCCACTCATTGGTCTGCTTGTCGAAGATGCGGGGGGTGGACGCGACACGGAACTTCGCGACCGCCGCACCGGAGGGGGTGAAGCGCAGCTCGGGGTCGTCGACAAGATTGCCGACGACCGTGATGACGGTCTCGCCTGCCATGGGGGAACCTCTCGGCGGGTTTGCTGCTGGCTGCTTGTTGCTGCTACTCGATTCCCGGGTGCTGCTGAGCTAAAGAGCTCAGTGCATCTCGGGACGGAGGACCTTGGTCCGGAGGACCGACTCGTTCAGGTTCATCTGTCGGTCGAGCTCCTTGACGACCGCAGGCTCGGCCTGCAGGTCGATGACCGAGTAGATGCCCTCGGGCTTCTTCTTGATCTCGTAGGACAGACGACGACGGCCCCAGGTGTCGACCTTCTCGACCTTTCCGTTGCCCTCACGGACGACGGAGAGGAAGTTCTCGATCAGCGGGGAGACAGCGCGCTCCTCGAGATCGGGGTCGAGGATGACCATCACTTCGTAGTGACGCATGTGGAACCCACCTCCTTTGGACTCAGCGGCCACGGTCGTTCCGTGGCAGGAGGGTCGTGATGCGTACGCAACGGTATCGGCCGCCACTGACAATCGGCTCCCGCGAGCGGGAGCGCTTGCCGTGGCCTGGGCAGACACCGGTGCAGACGGTACAGACTACCCGCACCTGTGCTTCCGGTTGAAATCCGCCGTCGGACGGGCAGAATCTGTACACATCGGGTGTGTATGGCGCTACGATGCGCCGCCTTACGCAGGAGGTGCCTCACATGGCACAAGCAATGCGACCGAACACCGCCACCTCGCTCTTCGCCACGGACGGCAAGGCGCATCCCTTCCAGGACACGCTGCTCGGCGTGACCCTGGTGCTGGGGGCGATCGCCTTCGTGACCGCGATGTTCCACAACCTCCATCTGGTCAGTTCATGGGCGGGCCTGGTCGGGATCGCCACGGGCGCGTACGGCCAGTTCATCTCCGTGACGACCCGGGAGCGCTTCGGCCTGATCGTGGGTCTCGGAGCATCGGCGGTCGGCTTCTTCCTCGGCATGGCGCACGGCGGACTCTTCGGCGGAATCGTCGGCTGAGGACCTCTCGGCACCCCGGTCGCACAACCGGCCGGGGCCCAAGGTCCCGTACGCCCAGACGGGTCGCTCGCAGGGCGCAGTAGGCTTCGCGCGAGAGCCGGAGCCCCTGTACCCATGGGGACACACCAGCCCGAGGAGCGCCCCGATATGAGTCTGACCCTGAGGACCATCAGTCGCGAGCAGCATCTGGCATATATCCAGACGCTGCCGTCGGCGAGTCATTGCCAGGTCCCCGCATGGGCTGACGTGAAGAGCGAATGGCGCTCGGAGAACCTGGGTTGGTTCGACGACAGGACCGGTCAGCTGGTCGGCGCCGGCCTGGTGCTCTACCGACAGCTGCCCAAGCTGAAGCGCTATCTCGCGTACCTCCCCGAGGGTCCGGTCATCAACTGGTACGCCCCGAATCTGGACGAGTGGCTGCAGCCGATGCTGGCGCACCTCAAGCAGCAGGGCGCGTTCTCCGTGAAGATGGGCCCGCCCGTCGTGATCCGCCGCTGGGACGCTCCGGCGATCAAGGCAGGCATCCAGAACCCCGACGTGAAGCGGCTGCGCGACACCGAGGCGACGCACATCGAGCCGCGTGCCTTCGAGGTCGCGGACCGGCTGCGCCGCATGGGCTGGCAGCAGGGCGAGGACGGCGGCGCCGGATTCGGTGACGTCCAGCCCCGCTACGTCTTCCAGGTGCCGCTGGCCAACCGCTCGCTCGACGAGGTCCAGAAGGGCTTCAACCAGCTGTGGCGGCGCAACATCAAGAAGGCCGAGAAGGCCGGCGTCGAGGTCGTACAGGGCGGCTACCAGGACCTCGCCGAGTGGCAGCGTCTCTACGAGATCACCGCGGTGCGCGACAAGTTCCGCCCGCGGCCGCTGGCCTACTTCGAGCAGATGTGGCGGGCCCTCAACTCCGAGGACCCCAACCGCATGCGGCTGTACTTCGCGCGGCACAACGGCGTGAACCTGTCGGCCGCGACGATGCTCGTCGTCGGCGGCCACGTCTGGTACTCCTACGGGGCATCGGACAACATCGGCCGTGAGGTCAGGCCCTCGAACGCGATGCAGTGGCGGATGCTCCGCGACGCGTACGCGATGGGTGCCACCGTCTATGACCTGCGCGGTATCTCCGACTCCCTGGACGAGACCGACCACCTCTTCGGTCTGATCCAGTTCAAGGTCGGCACCGGCGGCGAGGCCGCCGAGTACATCGGCGAGTGGGACTTCCCGCTCAACAAGCTGCTGCACAAGGCTCTCGACATCTACATGTCGCGCCGCTGATCCCGCACAATTTCGCTCCATAACTCTGATACACCGCAGACACGAGAAAGGTTCCGGGATCCAGCCATGGCGCTCACGCTCTATGTCGACACCGCGCGCTGGCGGGCACACCAGAAGCACATGCTGGAGCAGTTCCCGGGCATCGTCCCGGTCTGCAAGGGCAACGGCTACGGCTTCGGTCATGAGCGCCTGGCCGAGGAAGCCACGCGCTTCGGCTCCGACGTCCTCGCCGTGGGCACCACCTACGAAGCCGCGCGGATCAAGGACTGGTTCAGCGGCGATCTGCTGGTCCTGACCCCGTTCCGGCGGGGCGAGGAGCCCGTGCCGCTGCCCGACCGCGTCATCCGCTCCGTGTCGTCGCTGGACGGCGTGCACGGCCTCGTGGGCGCCCGCGTCGTCATCGAGGTCATGTCCTCGATGAAGCGCCACGGCGTCAGCGAGCAGGAGCTCCCGCAGCTGCACGCGGCCATCGAGGACGTACGCCTCGAGGGCTTCGCGATCCACCTGCCGCTGGACCGCACCGACGGCTCGGACGCCGTCGAGGAGGTCATCGGCTGGATGGACCGGCTGCGGGCCGCGCGCCTGCCGCTGCACACGATGTTCGTCAGCCACCTCAAGGCCGGTGAACTCGCGCGGCTTCAGCAGCAGTTCCCGCAGACCCGGTTCCGCGCGCGCATCGGCACGAACCTCTGGCTCGGCGACCACGAGGCAACCGAGTACCGCGGTGCCGTCCTCGACGTCACCGCCGTCGCGAAGGGCGACCGGTTCGGCTACCGCCAGCAGAAGGCCGCCTCCGACGGCTGGCTGGTCGTGGTCGCGGGCGGCACCTCGCACGGTGTCGGCCTGGAAGCCCCGAAGGCCCTGCACGGCATGATGCCGCGGGCCAAGGGCGTGGCCCGCGCGGGCCTCGCGACGGTCAACCGCAACCTCTCGCCGTTCGTCTGGGCGGGCAAGCAGCGCTGGTTCGCGGAGCCTCCGCACATGCAGGTCTCCATCCTCTTCGTGCCCTCCGACGCCACGGAGCCGAAGGTCGGCGAGGAGCTGGTGGCCCATCTGCGGCACACCACCACGCAGTTCGACCGGATCGTCGACCGCTGAGGTCGTTCAGTTGAGTACGGAGAAGGGCCGGGGCCCCCCCGCGGCGGGCCCCGCCCGTCACACGGGCCCGACACCACACGGGAGCCCGGCACCCCCCGGCCCCCCCAAGTTGGCTCTGGGGGGACACCACAAAGGGGGGGT
>NZ_JBIUYI010000006.1:140521-480707 GCF_044744425.1 Streptomyces sp. NPDC087300 | reverse complement strand
GTGGGGGGGCCCCTGCGGCGCCACCCCACCCCGCTGTGCCCCGGTATGGCCGCCGGGGTTGTTGTTTCTTTTGCTTCGGTTGAGGGGCGGGCCCCGCCGGGGGGCGGCCCCGGCCCTTCTCCGTGCCAGGACTCCTCAGGCGAGCCGGTCACCCCTCGGCCGCCACTTGTTCGCTCTGGGCGAACACCTCAAGGGGAGGCTCAGCCGGGCGAGTCCGGCGCCGATCCCCACCGCACGGGAGGCGCGCCCGTCGCGCACTCCACGGGCGGCTGCGCGTAGGGCGCGGGCCCCAGGACGAAACGGTCCTCCGCACCGTCCAGGACGCCCCCCGAGGGATCGTCGTCGCCCGCTTGTCGCACCACGTCCCGCTCCGGCATGAGGACGTCCCGTACGACGACGGCGCACAGATACAGCGTGCCCAACAGATGCACCACGATGACCAGTTGGTAGCCCTCGGTCGGCAGTCCCTTGTGGGCGTCGCCGCTCGTCGTGTACGCGAGGTACAGCCAGATCCCGAGGAAGTAGGCGACCTCGCACGCCTGCCAGATCAGGAAGTCGCGCCAGCGCGGCCTGGCGAGCGCGGCGAGCGGGATCAGCCACAGTACGTACTGCGGCGAGTAGACCTTGTTGGTGAGGACGAAGGCCGCGACCACCAGGAAGGCGAGCTGCGCGAAGCGCGGGCGGCGCGGCGCGGTGAGGCCGAGCGCCCCGACACCCAGGCAGGCCAGGAGCATCAGGGCCATCGCCAGGGTGTTGACCGTGTCGGTGGTCAGCGGGGAGTCCATGCGCTGGGAGAGGATCAGCCAGAAGGAGCCGAAGTCGACGCCGCGCTCCTGGCTGAACGTGTAGAACTTCGACCAGCCGTCGCTCGCCAGCAGTATCACCGGCAGATTGACGACGAGCCAGGCGCCGGCCGTACCGAGCACCGCGGTGCCGAACTCCCGCCAGCGGCCCGCCCGCCAGCACAGGATCAGAAGAGGGCCGAGCAGCAGCGCGGGATAGAGCTTGGCGGCCGTCGCGAGCCCCAGCAGCAGTCCGAAGGCCACGGGCCGCGAGCGTGACCACATCAGCATCGCGGCGGCGGTGAGGGCGACGGCGAGCAGGTCCCAGTTGATGGTGGCCGTCAGCGCGAGGGCCGGGGACAGGGCGACGAGCAGGCCGTCCCAGGGGCGGCGGCGGTGGGTGCGCGTGACGCAGACGGCGACGACCGCGGTGCAGGCCACCAGTATCCCGGCGTTGACCATCCAGTAGATCTTTTCCTGGTGCTGGATGGATCCGCCGCCGGGCGTCACCCAGGAAGCCATCTCCATGAACACTCCGGTCAGGACCGGGTATTCGAGGTACTCCATGTCGCCGGGCAGCTTGTCGAAGTACGGCACGAGGCCGTCGGCGAAACCGCGCCCCTGGTAGAGGTGCGGGATGTCGGAGTAGCAGGCGTGCGTGTACTGCGAGCTCGCCCCGAAGAACCACGCGCCGTTGTAGCACGGCATCTTCTGGACCATTCCGAGCGCGAACATCCCCAGGGCGACGAGGGTGATGACGCGTACCGGGGTCCACCAGGTGGCCGCGTACAGCACTCTGCGCCCGATGGGACCGCCGAGCAGCTCACTGCCGGCCGCGGCGACCTCGTCCTCCTTCGTGGGCCGCACCGGCTCCGGCTCCTCCGCGCCCACGGGCTCGTACGCGCTCGTGGGCGATGTCTCTGCGCTGGGGTCCGCACTAGGCATGCGGACATCCTGCCGTATGCGACTGGGAACACGGCGAGGACCGCCGCACCGGTCGGTGCGACGGTCCTCGTTTCACGTGAAACACGAGCGGGGGAGACTCCGGCGTGCTGCCGGCTCAGCCCGGCTGTCTCGGCTCAGCCGTCCGAGCCGGAGATGAATCCCCCGCCGCCATGGCCGTTGCCGTTGTTCGCTCCACCACCTGCCGGATCCTCGGTCGGCGGTGGCGACTCACCACCTGGGCCGCCATCGGCGCCACCGTCGGCGCCACCGTTCTGCCCGCCGCCGTCGTGGTTGCAGTCCCAGTCGAGCGGGTCGCAGGTATCCCCGGGATCGGGCGACTCCGACGGCGGCTTCGTGGGCTTCGTCTTCGTGGGCGTCGGCGACGTGGTCTCCTCCGGCTCCTCCGTCTTCGTCGGAGTGGGCGGCGGAGGCGGCGTCTCACCGACGACCTGCCCGATCGGTCCGGGCGACGGGAAGTTCTCGACGGGCGAGTTCTTGAGCGCCTCGCTCATGTAGTCCTGCCAGATCCGCGCGGGGAACGAGGCACCGTGGATCTTCTCCTCGCCGCCCGTGCCGAACATCTCCAGGAACTCGCGCTTCTTGTTGTTCTCGTTGTCGTCGAGGCGGTACATGCTGACGGCCGTCGACAGCTGCGGCGTGTAGCCGACGAACCAGGCGGACTTGTTGCCGTCCGTCGTACCGGTCTTGCCCGCGACCTGGCGGCCCGGGAGCTTGGCCGAGGTACCGGTGCCCTTGTCCACGACGGTCCTCAGCACGTCGGTGACGTTGTCGGCGACCGACGCGTCGAAGGCCTGCTTGGTCTTCTTCTCGTGCTGGTAGACGGTGTCGCCCTCGTGCTCGACCTGCTTGACCGAGTACGGATCGTTCTGCTTGCCGCTCGCCGCGAAGGTGGAGTACGCCCCGGCCATCCGGATCGCGCTGGGCGAAGAGGTGCCCAGCGAGAAGGACGGATAGGTGGCGCCCGCCATGGAGCTGTCGTCCTTGAGCCCGGCGTCCATGGCCGCCTCCTTCACCTTGTCCAGGCCGACGTCCATGCCGAGCTGCACATAAGCGGAGTTGACCGACTCCCTCATCGCCTCGCGGAGGTCGATCTGGTAGGTCGGGGCGTTGTAGCTCCGGTCACCGTCGTTCCTCTGGAGCCATTCCCCCCCTTCCCGGTCGGTCCAGACATCACCGTTGTACTTCTGGATCTTGAGCTTGTTCTCGCCGCTGTACAGGCTCTTCGGGTTGACGATGGTGCGCTCGGACTCGGCCTGGACCTCCGCGCCCTGCGGGTCGCGGACGCCGTACTTGAAGGCGGCCGCCAGCACGAAGGGCTTGTAGGTGGAGCCGACCTGGGCGCCGGTCTGGTCGGCGTTGTTGGTGAAGTGCTTGGTCGCGTCCTCACCGCCGTAGATGGCCTTGATCGCGCCGGTCTTCGGGTCCACGGAGGCGCCACCGAACTGCACGTGCGTGTCCTTCTTGGGACGCAGCTTGGTGTTGAGCTTCTCCTTGCGGACCTTCTCCACCGACTTCTCGAGCTCCTTGACCTTCTTCCTGTCGAAGGTCGTGTGGATCTCGTAGCCGCCCTGCTGGAGCTGCTCGGCGGTGATGTTCGTGTTCCGGATGACGTACGCCTTGGCCAGGTCCACGAGGTAACCGGTCTGACCGGCCAGGTCGGCGTTCGACCGGGGGTTCTGCAGCTTGGGGAACGTCCGGTACTTGTCCCGCTCCGTGGCGGTCAGGCGGCCGTCCTTGACCTCCTCGTCGAGGATCCACGCCCAGCGCTTCTTCGCCCGCGCGGTGTTGTCTTCCTTGCTCGCCGCGGGGTCGATCTCGGGGGAGCCGGCCGGGTCGTAGTAGGTGGCGCCCTTGAGCACCGTGGCGAGGAGCGCGCACTGGCTCGGGTCCAGCTCGCTGGCTTCCTTGTCGAAGTACGCCCGCGCCGCGGCCTGGATGCCGTAGGCCCCGCGCCCGTAATAGGCGGTGTTGAGGTACCCCGCCATGATGTCTTCCTTGGGGACCGTGCGGCCGACCTTTATGGAGATGAAGAGCTCTTTGAACTTACGCGAGAACGTCTGCGACTGGTCGCCCAGGCGCGCGTTCTTCACGTACTGCTGGGTGATGGTCGAACCACCCTGGGTCTGCCCGCCCTTGGCCATGTTGACCAGGGCACGCGTGATGCCCATCGGGTCGACGCCCTTGTCCTTCTCGAACGTCTTGTTCTCCGCCGACATGACGGCGAAGCGCATCTCCTTGGGGATGTCGTCGTAGTCGATGATCTGGCGGTTGCGCTCACCGCCGGTCGCGACCATCTGCTTGCCGTCGCCCCAGTAGTAGACGTTGTTCTGGGCCGTGGCCGCCTTGTCGACCTCCGGCACCTGCACCAGCGCGTACGCGATGCCCGCGACGGCCATCAGGCTGCCGAGGAAGCCGATGAACATGCCGGTGACCAGGCGCCAGGACGGGACCCAGCGGCGCAGACCGTCCTTGTCCGCGCGCGGGTAGTCGATGAACCTCTTCTTACGAGGAGGCTCGGCACCGCGGCCCCTGCCGCGACCGGGACCACTGGAGCCGCCACCACCGCGGCGGCCACCGCCACCACCGGAGCGACCGCCCCCACCACCGTCGGGTGCTCTGCGCCGACTGCCGGCCGCACCGCTGCGCTGCGCTGCGCGCCGGGCCTCGGCCCGGCCGCCGTAAGGGCGGTCCCCCTCGTCCGACGTCCCGGATCCTTGCGATCCGTACGAGGAAGAGGGCGACTCAGTGGCGCCCCGCGGTGCCGCGCGGCGGCCCGACGACGCTCCTGGGGCGCCACGCCTGGCCGCGGCGCGTCCGCCGCCCTGCGGCTGCGGCGGTTTGCGACGGTGCTCGCTCATCGAACGATTACTCCTCGGGCAGGCGCAGTTGTCCACGCCTGGAAACGGCGGCTGGTTTCCGGTCCCCCCGAAGTACGGATGCGCCCGTTCCGGCACTCACCCGCACTACACCGGGGACAACGACGCCCCCTGGCGTCACGTGGTTCCCGGCGGTTTGCATGGCGCACAGACTACGCACCGTCAAAACCCTCGTAGGGCCGAAGTTCACCCCAAATCAGGCAAGTTACTTCCTACGAATCGGTGATGTGACGCCGTTCACCATGCCCCCTCTTGTCTCAACCGGATCGCCGTTCTATCGTCTCGATGTATCGAGTCGATACATCAGCTCGGCATAAAGGCCGTACTGAGGGACCACGAAGGACGGGAGGCGACGATGAGCAGGCGCTCCGGCATCCTCGAATTCGCCGTGCTCGGTCTGCTCCGTGAGTCCCCGATGCACGGCTATGAGCTGCGGAAACGACTCAATACGTCGCTGGGAGTGTTCCGCGCCTTCAGCTACGGGACCCTCTACCCCTGCCTCAAGACGCTGGTCGCCAACGGCTGGTTGATCGAAGAGTCGGGCAGCACGCCGGAAGACGCCCTCGCGGCTCCACTCACAGGACGTCGCGCCAAGATCGTCTACCGGTTGACGGCGGAAGGTAAGGAGCACTTCGAGGAGCTGCTCTCGCAGACCGGCCCCGACGCGTACGAGGACGAGCACTTCGCCGCCCGCTTCGCCTTCTTCGGGCAGACCTCGCGGGACGTACGCATGCGGGTGCTCGAGGGCCGACGCAGCCGCCTCGAAGAACGCCTGGAGAAGATGCGCGCCTCCCTGGCCCGTACCCGGGAGCGCCTGGACGACTACACGCTTGAGCTGCAGCGGCACGGCATGGAGTCCGTGGAGCGCGAAGTGCGCTGGCTGAACGAGCTCATCGAGAGCGAGCGAGCGGGGCGGGACCAGCAGCGGTCCACTCCCCACGGCTCCGCTCAGCAGGACAGCACATCTGGGGAGTCGGCGGACCTGCCCCGGCGGCGGGAGAACGACCCGCCGCCGGATCCGTCCGATGACCCCGCCAAGTGAGACCCAGCGTTCCGCAGGGTCTCATCCGGAATACCGAGATCACACAGGGAGCAACCGGAATGGGTTCGGTTCGCGTAGCCATCGTCGGCGTGGGCAACTGCGCCGCCTCGCTGGTCCAGGGCGTCGAGTACTACAAGGACGCCGACCCGGACGCCAAGGTCCCGGGCCTGATGCACGTCCAGTTCGGCGATTACCACATCGGTGACGTCGAGTTCGTCGCCGCCTTCGACGTCGACGCGAAGAAGGTCGGCCTCGACCTCGCGGACGCCATCGGCGCCAGCGAGAACAACACCATCAAGATCTGCGACGTGCCGAACTCCGGCGTGCAGGTCCAGCGTGGCCACACCCACGACGGTCTGGGCAAGTACTACCGCCAGACCATCGAGGAGTCCGCCGAGGCCCCGGTCGACGTCGTCCAGGTCCTCAAGGACAAGCAGGTCGACGTTCTCGTCTGCTACCTGCCCGTCGGTTCCGAGGACGCCGCGAAGTTCTACGCGCAGTGCGCCATCGACGCCAAGGTCGCGTTCGTCAACGCCCTGCCGGTCTTCATCGCCGGTACCAAGGAGTGGGCTGACAAGTTCACCGAGGCGGGCGTCCCGATCGTCGGCGACGACATCAAGTCGCAGGTCGGCGCCACCATCACGCACCGTGTGATGGCGAAGCTGTTCGAGGACCGCGGTGTCCGTCTTGAGCGCACGATGCAGCTCAACGTCGGCGGCAACATGGACTTCAAGAACATGCTCGAGCGCGACCGCCTCGAGTCGAAGAAGATCTCGAAGACGCAGGCCGTCACCTCGCAGATCCGCGACCGCGAGCTGGGCGAGGACAACGTCCACATCGGCCCGTCGGACTACGTGGCGTGGCTCGACGACCGCAAGTGGGCGTACGTCCGCCTCGAGGGCCGCGCCTTCGGCGACGTCCCGCTGAACCTGGAGTACAAGCTCGAGGTCTGGGACTCCCCGAACTCCGCCGGTGTCATCATCGACGCCCTGCGCGCCGCGAAGATCGCCAAGGACCGGGGCATCGGTGGCCCGATCCTCTCCGCGTCCTCGTACTTCATGAAGTCCCCGCCGGTGCAGTACTTCGACGACGAGGCCTACGACAACGTCGAGAAGTTCATCAAGGGCGAGGTCGAGCGCTAAACAGCTCTCTCCTTGTTACTTGTCGAGGGTCCCCGGGCATTCCGCCCGGGGACCCTCCTCATATGTGAGGGTGTGCTCCATGGCTGTCGTCGGTGACCTGCGGATACTGCTGAGGCTGCGGGACTTCAGACGGCTGCTCGCCGTGCGTCTGATCTCCCAGGGCGCGGACGGCGTCTACCAGGTCGCGCTCGCCACCTACGTCGTCTTCTCGCCGGAGAAGCAGGCATCCCCCGGAGCGATCGCCTCCGCGATGGCGGTGCTGCTGCTTCCCTACTCGCTGATCGGCCCCTTCGCGGGCGTCCTCCTCGACCGCTGGCAGCGCAGACAGGTTTTCCTGTACGGCAATCTGCTGCGGGCCGCGCTGGCCTCCCTGACCGCCGTCCTGATGCTGAGCGGCGTGCCGGACTGGCTCTTCTACGCCTCCGCGCTGTGCGTCACGGCCGTCAACCGCTTCGTCCTCGCCGGTCTCTCGGCCGCGCTGCCGCGCGTGGTGGACGCCGACCGCCTGGTCATCGCCAACTCCCTGTCACCGACCGCGGGCACCCTCGCCGCGACGGTGGGCGGCGGACTCGCCTTCGTCGTACGCCTGACGGGGTCGGACTCCGACGCCTTGGTGGTCCTTCTGGGGGCCGCCCTGTACCTCTGCGCCGCCGTGGCCTCCCTGCGCATGGGCCGTGAACTGCTCGGCCCCGACCCGGACCTCGTACAGCCACGGCTCAGGACCGCGCTGGCCGGTACGGCCCACGGGCTGCGCGCCGGCGTGCGGCACCTGGCGCAGCGCCCCGCGGCCGCCCGCGGGCTGGCCGCGATGACGGTGATGCGGTTCTGCTACGGCGCCCTGACCGTCATGTTCCTGATGCTGTGCCGGTACGCCTGGTCCTCGACGGAGTCCGACGGGCTCGCGCTGCTCGGGCTCGCCGTGGGGATCTCCGGGGCGGGCTTCTTCGTGGCCGCCGTGGTGACGCCGTGGGCGGTGGGGCGGCTGGGCGCGGGCGGCTGGATCGTCGCCTGCGCGGGCGCGGCGGCGGTCCTCGAACCGGCACTCGGCCTCCCGTTCGCACCCGTGCCCCTGCTCGTCGCCGCCTTCTTCCTCGGCGTGACGACCCAGGGCGCGAAGATCGCCACGGACACGGTGGTGCAGTCCGCGGTGGACGACGGCTTCCGCGGACGGATCTTCTCGGTCTACGACGTGCTGTTCAACGTCGCCTTCGTGGGCGCGGCGGCGGTGGCCGCCCTCCTGCTGCCGCCTGATGGGCGGTCGGTTCCGCTGGTGGTCGGGGTTGCCGTGCTCTACGCAGCAGTTACTGCGACTATGTACCGATTTAGCCGCCAGTAAGTGTCACATCAATGACACAGAGCCCCTCTGAACTTCAGAGATGTCACTCCACCCCGATAACTTACGGGCGTCGTATTCGCGCCATCGCGCTCTCGTTCGAGGGGGACCCCCAAAGTGACCACTCCGCCGCCCCAGGGCCAGAATCCGTATCCGCCGCAGGGTCAGAACCCGTACGGCCAGACCCAGGGCGTCGCTCCGTACGGCCAGCAGGCCCCGGCACCGTACCCGCCGCAGCAGGGCGCTCCGTACCCGCCCCAGCAGGGCGTGCCCTACCCGCCGCACCAGGGTGGTCCGGTCCCCCCGCCCGCCGCGCCTTCCGGCAAGGGCAAGAAGCTGCTGCTGCGCATCGGCGGCTTCATCCTGGTCGCGATCCTCATAGGCGTCGGCAAGTGGTACCTCGGCAAGAGCGACGCCGAGACGATCTCGGTCGGAAGCTGCATGCACAACAACGGCACGCAGATATCGCCGGACCTCAAGGAAGTCGACTGCGGCTCCAGCGACTCCGAGTTCGAGGTCGTCGAGAAGTTCGACAACACCAGCGACAGCAACAAGTGCGAGGCCGTCACGGCCTCCGAGCTCGCCTACTACCAGAGCGGCAAGGGCCACGACGTCGTGCTCTGCCTGAAGAAGACCAAGTAGGAGACTCCTGAGGGGCGCTGCTTCACGGTTTCACGTGAAACAGCGCCCCTCAGTGCATCCCGGGATTGGCTTGTTTCACGTGAAACCACGGAACAAGCCACCGCCAGAACAAGCCAACGCTTGTCCCGCCGGTCTCAGCCCTGCTCGGCCCACCACTCCTTGAGCGCCGCCACCGCGGCGTCCCGCTCCATCGGACCGTTCTCCAGGCGCAGTTCCAGCAGGAACTTGTAGGCCTTGCCGATCACGGGGCCGGGGCTCACGCCCAGGACCTCCATGATGTCGTTGCCGTCGAGGTCGGGCCGGATCGAGTCCAGCTCCTCCTGCTCCTGGAGGCGGGCGATGCGCTCCTCCAGGCCGTCGTACGCGTGCGACAGGGCGCTCGCCTTGCGCTTGTTGCGCGTCGTGCAGTCGGAGCGGGTCAGCTTGTGCAGCCGGCTCAGAAGCGGTCCCGCGTCCCGCACATAGCGGCGTACGGCCGAGTCCGTCCACTCACCCGTGCCGTAGCCGTGGAAGCGCAGGTGGAGCTCGACCAGGCGCGAGACGTCCTTCACGAGCTCGTTGGAGTACTTGAGCGCCGTCATGCGCTTCTTGACCATCTTCGCGCCGACCACCTCGTGGTGGTGGAACGAGACCCGGCCGTCGTCCTCGAAGCGCCGCGTCCGCGGCTTGCCGATGTCGTGCAGCAACGCCGCGATCCGCAGCGTCAGGTCGGGGCCTTCGGTCTCCAGCGCCATCGCCTGCTCCAGGACGATCAGCGAGTGGTCGTAGACGTCCTTGTGGCGGTGGTGCTCGTCCCGCTCCAGGCGCAGCGCGGGAAGCTCGGGCAGGACCCGGTCGGCGAGGCCCGTGTCGACGAGGAGGGCGAGGCCCTTGCGCGGGTGCGCGGAGAGGATCAGCTTGTTCAGCTCGTCCCGCACCCGCTCCGCGGAGACGATCTCGATGCGCTCGGCCATCGCCTTCATGGCCTCGACGACCTCGGGCGCCACCTCGAAGTCCAACTGCGCGGCGAACCGCGCGGCCCGCATCATCCGCAGCGGATCGTCCGAGAAGGACTCCTCGGGTGTCCCAGGGGTCCGCAGCACCCGCTCGGAAAGGTCGTCGAGCCCGCCGTGCGGGTCGATGAACTCCTTCTCGGGCAGGGCCACGGCCATCGCGTTCACGGTGAAGTCACGGCGTACGAGGTCTTCCTCGATCGATTCGCCGTAGGACACCTCGGGCTTGCGCGAGGTCCTGTCGTACGCCTCGGAGCGATACGTCGTGACCTCGATCTGGTAGCCCTCCTTCTGGCAGCCGACCGTGCCGAAGGCGATCCCGACCTCCCACACCGCGTCGGCCCACGGACGCACGATCTTCAGTACGTCCTCGGGGCGGGCGTCGGTAGTGAAGTCCAGGTCATTGCCGAGCCGGCCCAGCAGGGCGTCCCTGACCGAGCCACCGACCAGGGCGAGGGAGTAGCCCGCCTCCTGGAATCGGCGGGCGAGATCGTCCGCTACAGGGGACACACGCAGCAGCTCGGTGACCGCGCGGCGCTGCACCTGGCTCAGTGCGCTGGGGTTGTCTTCATTGGCGTTCGGCACAACAGAAAAGGGTACGTGCCCGGGACCCCCGGGGCCGAACCGATTCCCTCGGGGCCCTCGGTGGCCCACGACGCCGCTTCCGGCCAGGTCTTCCGATCACGTAAGGCGTCCGCTCTTCCGCTCACGTCGGCAGTCCGCGCGATCACGTGGAGCAGTCCGCGGCACTTCGCCACAGCGCGCATCGTTACCATGCGTGGACGCAGGAACCGAGAACCATCGATGAAGCCGACGACGACGAGGAACGGGCGAACGCGTGGCCGAGGCGGCAGACATCCCGGGGACAAGCCCCTCACCTGCCCGCCGGTGGCTGCGGCGCACCGCAGCACTGCTGGTGGGTACCCCTTTGCTGGCCGGGCTCCTGCACGTACCGGCAGGACCCGCCGCGCACGCCGCCGTGCCCAGAGGGACGGCGGCCGCCCCCACCGGCTCCAGCACCGTCGACGTCTCGCTCGACGGGCTCACCCCCACCGCTCCCGGTGAGGGCGACACCCTCACGGTCTCCGGCACGGTCACCAACGACAGCAAGCAGACGGTGACCAAGGCCGAGGTCGGGCTGCGTCTCGGCCCGACCCTGAACAGCCGGAGCACGATCGACGGCGCCGCCAAGCGCAAGGGCTACCAGCCGGGGTCCGACGGCACCGAGGTCGGCGGCAAGTACGTCGAGAAGTTCGGCAAGCTGGCGCCCGGCGTCCGGCAGGACTTCAGCATCTCCATCCCGGTCAAGGCGCTTGACCTTGGCCCCAGCGGTGTCTACCAGCTGGGCGTCGCGGTCACCGGCCAGTCCGCCGCCCAGCCGTATCCGCAGGTGCTCGGCTTCGAGCGGACCTTCCTGCCGTGGCAGCCCGACGCCGCCGACACGAAGACGAAGACCACGTACCTGTGGCCGCTCATCTCCAAGACGCACCTCACCGCGGAGACAGGCTCCGACGAGCAGCAGACGCCGGTCTTCAAGGACGACGGCCTGGCCAAGGAGATCGCTCCCGGCGGGCGACTGGAGCAGCTCCTGTCGCTGGGCCGGGACCTCGACGTCACCTGGGTCATCGACCCGGACCTGCTGGCCTCCGTGGAGGCCATGACGAAGAACTACCGGATCCAGACCAAGGACGGCAGGTCCACCGTCGCGGGCAAGCACCAGGCGGCCGCCAACCAGTGGCTCAACGACCTCGGTGACGCCGTCAAGGGCAAGAAGATCGTCGCCCTGCCCTTCGCCGACCCCGACCTGGCCTCCCTCGCCCACACCGGCAAGGCGGTCACCGGCTCCCTCGGCCGCCTGAAGGAAGCCACCGAGGTCGGCGCGAAGGCCGTGGAAGCCATCCTTCAGGTGAAGCCGAGCACCGACTTCACCTGGCCCGCGGAGGGCGCGATCGACCCCTCCATCGTCGACGTCGCCACCTCGGCGGGCGCTCACACCGTGATCGCCCGCAGCGACAGCTTCCGCGAGACCGGCGGCCTCCAGTACTCGCCCAACGCCGCCCGCCCCATCGGGGGCGGCACGACGGCCGTGGTCGCCGACGCGCGGCTCTCGACCGCCTTCGAGGGCGACATGACGGGGGCCGAGAGCTCCACGCTCGCCGTGCAGGAGTTCCTCGCGCAGAGCCTGATGGTCACGATGCAGGACCCGGAGAAGCAGCGCAGCATCGTCGTCGCCCCGCAGCGCATGCCGTCCGTCAGCCAGGCCCAGGCCATGGCGAAGGCCCTTAAGGCCCTCGGCGAGGGCCGCTGGTCCCAGCCCGAGGACCTGGCCGCGGCCGCGAAGGCCAAGCCGGACCCGAGCGCCACGACCCAGGTGCCGTCGACCGACGCGTACCCGGCGCGACTGCGCAAGCAGGAGCTGCCGCAGTCGGCCTTCGAGTCGATCCAGAGCACCCAGAAGATGCTCGAGCGCTTCCAGGTGATCCTCACCGAGAAGGACCGGGTGGTCACCCCGTTCGGGAGGGCCATAGACCGTGAGATGGCGACCTCCTGGCGCGGCCGCCCCAGCGAGGCGCGGAGCTATCGCGACGGCGTCACGGACTACCTGACCACGCTCACCGAACAGGTGACGCTCATCAAGAAGTCCGACGCGAAGCTCTCCGGGCGCAGCGCCACGATCCCGGTGTCGGTGCAGAACAACCTGGTGCAGGGCGTCGACCACCTGGTGCTGCGCCTGACCTCCATGAACCCCACCCGTCTCAAGATCGGCGACGGGCCGTACGAAGAGCACCCGATCAAGATCTCGGGCGGCCACTCCCAGTCGGTCAAGTTCACCACCAACGCCAACGCCAACGGACCGGTCCCGGTCTACGCCCAGCTCTTCACCGAGGACGGCGAGCCCTACGGCGGGCCGGTCCGCTTCGAAGTCAACGTCACCGAGATCACCCTGACGGTGATGCTCGTCATCGCGGGCGGCCTCCTGCTGCTCGTCCTCGCCGGGTTCCGCATGTACACCCAGCGCAAGCGCGCGGCCCGGAAACGCGCTCTGGAGGGGCCCGACGAGGGTCCTGAGGGCGAGTCCGGCACCGAGTCGGGTGAAGACGATCCCGAGCAGCCGAGTGACCCGACACCGGACACCGCTCCGGAAAGCACCGACCCGTCGGACACGGGTGAGAGAGTGGACCGTTGAGCGATGTCGTGGCCGGTGGGCCCGGGGACGATGAGGTGGGGTAACCATGAACGCGCCGTACGACGGTGACCGTGGCCAGGGCGCGGGCGGCTCCGCCTCGCCCGGAGGCCCGCCTCCCGGCTCTCCCGAGCACGGGCAGGTGCCACCGCAGCCAGCGCCGGACATGTACCTCCAGGACGCCTACGACCAGGATCCCTACCGGGCGCAGGACCTCTCCGCCCAGGATCCGGTGAACGAGGCGCTCTACGACCGCGCGGCGCACCCACCGCCGCCGCCCGGCACGTACCAGCAACAGCAGCCGCTGTACGCCCAGCCGCCCACCGCGCAGCACGCCCCCGACCCGCGCGTATGGGCCCAGACCCCGGCCCCCGAGCCGGAGGGCCCCACCCGCCACCTCCCGTACGGCGACGACGCGAGGACGACCCAGTTCGTGGGCGTCGACGACCTGGTCACCCAGGCCGGCGAGGAACACCACGAGCCGGACGCCTTCGCCCACCTCTTCCGCGACCAGCAGCCCGGCGGCTACCGGAGCCAGCAGGCGCCCTACCCGCAGGACGGGTACCAGCAGGAGGGCTACCAGCAAGCCGCCTATCAGCAGGACGGCTACCAACAGGGCAGCTACCAGCAGGGCGGTCACCCGCAAGGCGGCTACCCGCAGGGCAACGCCTATCAGCAGGGCGGCGGATACCAGCAGGGCGAGGGCTATCCCCAGGGCAACGGATATCCCCAGGGCAACGGCTACCAGCAGCCGGTCAACGGCGGCTACCCGCCCGTCGACCAGCCGGTCGTCCCCGCTCCCGCGGCCGCCCCGGCCCCGACGCCCGCGCCCGCGCCGCCCGCCAAGTCGGGCGGCCGCGCGTCAAGCCTGCTGAAGTCCAGCGCCGTCATGGCGGCGGGCACGCTCGTCTCGCGCCTCACCGGCTTCATCCGCTCCGCCCTGATCGTCTCGGCGCTCGGCGTCGGCCTGCTCGGTGACACCTTCCAGGTCGTCTACCAGATCCCGACGATGATCTACATCCTCACCGTCGGCGGCGGCCTCAACTCCGTGTTCGTGCCGCAGCTGGTGCGCTCCATGAAGGAGGACGAGGACGGCGGCGAGGCCTACGCCAACCGCCTGCTGACGCTCGTCATGGCGGCGCTCGGCCTGCTCACCGTCCTGGGCATCGTCCTCGCCCCGCAACTGGTGCGGGTGATGTCCGTCCCCGTCGCGAACGACCCGGCGGCCACCGAGGTCGGCACCACGCTGCTCCGCTACTTCCTGCCCTCGATCTTCTTCATGGGCGTCCACGTGGTGATGGGGCAGATCCTCAACGCACGCGGCAAGTTCGGCGCGATGATGTGGACGCCGGTCCTCAACAACGTCGTCATCATCTTCACGCTCGGCATGTTCATCTGGGTGTACGGGTCGTCGGCGGAGTCCGGCATGACCGTCAACAGCATCCCGCCACAGGCCGAGCGGCTCCTGGGCATCGGCATCCTGCTCGGCCTCGTCGTACAGGCCCTGGCGATGATCCCGTACCTGCGCGAGACCGGCTTCCGGCTGCGTCCGCGCTTCGACTGGAAGGGCCACGGGCTGGGCAAGGCCGCCAAGCTCGCGAAGTGGACCATCCTCTTCGTACTGGCCAACCAGGCGGGCGCGCTGGTCGTCACCCAGCTGGCCACCGCGGCCACCACCGACCTGCCGTCGACCAGCGGCATCGGCTTCGCGGCGTACGCGAACGCCCAGCTGATCTGGGGCCTGCCGCAAGCCATCATCACGGTCTCCCTGATGGCGGCCCTGCTGCCCCGGCTCGCCCGGTCCGCGCACGACGGGGACACCGGTTCGGTACGCGACGACATCTCGCAGGGCCTGCGCACGACGGCCGTGGCCATCGTCCCGATCGCCTTCGGCTTCGTCGCGCTCGGCATTCCGATGTGCACCCTGATCTTCGGCTCGTCGGGCAGCGCCCAGGCCACGAACATGGGCTTCATGCTGATGGCCTTTGGCCTCGGCCTGATCCCCTACTCCGTGCAGTACGTCGTGCTGCGCGCGTTCTACGCCTACGAGGACACCCGGACGCCGTTCTACAACACGGTCATCGTCGCGGTCGTCAACGCCGCCGCCTCCGCCGCCTGCTACATGCTGCTGCCGACCCGCTGGGCGGTCACCGGCATGGCGGCCGTGTACGGCCTGGCGTACGCGATCGGCGTCGGCATCGCCTGGCGCCGGCTGCGCAAGCGGCTCGGCGGCGACCTGGACGGCGCCCACGTCATGCGCACCTACGCCCGTCTGGGAATCGCGGCGCTGCCCGCGGCGATGCTGGGCGGCGGAGCCGCTTACGCGGTCACCCAGGGGCTCGGACAGGGCGTCCTCGGGTCGCTGGCGGCACTGATCGCGGGCGGTGCGGTGCTGCTCGGAGTCTTCTTCATCGCTGCGAAGCGCATGCGGATCGCCGAGCTCAACTCGATGGTCGGTATGGTCCGCGGACGTCTCGGTCGTTGAGATGAAGAGGTTCGCACAACCATCGTCGGCCACCGCGTGTCGTGCATAGCACCGGACTGTGGGCACAATTGGCTTTGGCGTCTGACGAAGCGCAACGGATGGGGAGGCAGGAACGACGGTGGCGGAACGGAGCACGGCTGCCGTCGACGTGGCAGACAACAGCGGCGATGAGCCGCTGACCGCCAAGGCGGAGCAGGCCACGGCCGACGGGGTGGCCCAGACCCGGGAGCGGGACACGGCAGCAGACGAAGACGTGGCGGAGAACGACAAGCCCACGAGCCATGGGGCCTCCTCACCCCCAGAACTGCACAGCGGCCACAAGCTCGCCAGACGCTATCGACTCGAAGAGTGCGTCACCCGTCTGGACGGTTTCAGCAGCTGGCGTGCGGTGGACGAGAAGCTGCGCCGCGCCGTCGGCGTGCATCTCCTGCCCGCCGACCATCCACGAGCCCGTTCGGTGCTCGCGGCGGCCCGTTCCTCGGCGCTACTCGGGGACCCGCGCTTCGTGCAGGTCCTGGACGCCGTCGAGGAGAACGACCTCGTCTACGTAGTCCACGAGTGGCTGCCGGACGCCACGGAGCTGACCGCGGTCCTCGCGGCGGGTCCACTGGAGGCGCACGACGCGTACCAGCTCGTCACGCAGACGTCCCAGGCGATGGCCGCCGCGCACCGCGAGGGCCTCGCGCATCTGCGGCTGACGCCCAGCGCCGTGCTGCGCACCTCCACCGGGCAGTACCGCATCCGCGGTCTCGCGGTGAACGCGGCGCTGCGCGGCATCAGCTCCGACACCCCCCAGCGCACCGACACCGAGGCGATCGGCGCTCTGCTGTACGCCGGGCTGACGCAGCGCTGGCCCTACGAGGACGACGCGTACGGCCTCTCCGGGCTTCCCAAGGGCGTCGGGCTCATCGCCCCCGACCAGGTGCGCGCGGGCATCCACCGCGGCCTGTCCGAGCTCGCCATGCGCGCGCTCGTCAACGACGGGGCGACCGCGTCACGCCAGGAACCTCCGTGCACGACGCCGGAGGAGCTGGTGAAGGCCATCGGCGAGATGCCCCGCATCCGCCCGCCGGAGCCCGCCTTCACCGCACCGCCCGAGTACCAGCGCACGACCTACCAGCAGGGCACGTACGGCCGTCCTGCACCCCACCCCGGCGCCACGCAGGCCATGCCCGCTCCGCCGCCCCCGTTGCAGAGCCGTACCGGCAGGGCGCTCAAGTGGGCCGTGTCCGCGTTGCTCATCGCGGCCCTCGGCCTGGGCAGCTGGCAGCTCGCGGACGCCCTGATGGACCGCGAGAACTCCGGCGAGCCCGGTTCCTCGGAGACCTCGGGGGGCGGCGACAAGGGCGAGCCCAAGTCCGCGAAGAACCTGCGCGTCGAGGACGCCAGGGAGTACATCGTCGAGAACCGTACGCAGGACCCGGACAAGGTCCCCAACACGTACGACGGGAACGACGCCACGGTGTGGCGCACCAAGACGTACAACGAGGGCCCCGAACTCGCTCCGTACAAGGCCGGTGTCGGTATCGTCTACGACCTCGGCTCGGAGCAGGAGGTGTCCGCCGCGTCGATCAGCGTGCTGTACGGCGGTCCCCACACGTCGGTCACGCTGTACGCCGCGGATTCGCTGTCGCCCTCGACGCCGGTCTCGTCGATGAAGAAGATCGGCACGGGTACGACATCGGGGACGACCCTGAAGGTCAAGGCCGGCAAGAAGCCGGTGAAGTCCCGCTACGTGCTTCTCTGGATGACGGCGGTACCGAAGTCGGCCACCGACGGCTACTACGGCGCGGGCTACAAGCAGGCCATCAAGGACGTGAAGTTCACGGGCTGACGGACCGGTTCGACAAGGCTCACTGGGGGGAGGGGTTCCAGGTGGACAGCACCGAGCTCGGTGACATGAACGACCAGGACCTCCTCGCCGCCCATGTGGCAGGCGACAAGGACGCCTTCGGCGAGCTCGTGAGGCGCCATCGCGACCGGCTGTGGGCCGTGGCACTGCGCACCCTGGGCGACCGCGAGGAGGCCGCCGACGCGGTCCAGGACGCGCTCGTCTCGGCCTACCGCGCGGCGCACACCTTCCGGGGCCAGTCCGCCGTGACGACCTGGCTGCACCGCATCACCGTCAACGCGTGCCTCGACAGGGCGCGGAAGGCGGCGTCCCGCAAGACCTCCCCGATCGACGACACCGAGCGCCTCGAACAGCTCCTGGAGCCGGAGGAGTCTGCCGCCGCGCCGGTGGAGCGCGGCGATCTGCACCGGGAACTCCTGGAGGCATTGGGCACCCTGCCCCACGATCAGCGCGCGGCGCTCGTCCTCGTCGACATGCAGGGCTATCCGGTGGCCGAGGCGGCCCACGTCCTCGACGTCCCCACCGGCACCGTCAAGAGCCGCTGTGCGCGGGGCAGAGCCAGACTGCTGCCGCTCCTCACTCATCTGCGGACGGAGACCCCCACGCGGAACGGGGACGGCGGCGACGAGGGCGAGAGCAAGAAGCCCGGCTCGGGAAGGAACCGGTCGCAGGGGACATCCGTCCCACCGGCAGCAGGGCCACGGGATGCAGGACCAAGCGATTCAGCTGCTGTGAAGGGCGGAGGTGGGCGCGCGTGACAACCACGACCGAATCGGCCGGGCACCCGGAAGTCGCTGAGATCTCGGATCTGACCGAGGGCCTCCTCTCCCCGTCGCGCACGAGCGACGTACGGCGGCATCTGGACGGCTGCGAGCTCTGCGCCGATGTGTACGCCTCCCTGGAGGAGATCCGGGGCATGCTCGGCACGCTGCCGGGGCCGCCCCGTATGCCCGCCGACATCGCGGGGCGCATCGACGCGGCCCTGGCGGCCGAAGCGCTGCTGGATTCCACGTCGCTCGACGCTCCCTTCGCCTCGACGGAGGCGGAGGCGGAGACAAGGGCAGAGGCGGAAGCCGTACCGGAGCCCGTGTCGGTCTCCGCGGCCACCTCGTCACCCGCCGCCGCGCGTGTTTCACGTGAAACATCGCCCTCATCGACGGCTCGGACGGCCACCGATCGCCCGGCGGGACACCCTCGTGCATCGACCGGTCCCGGTCGTGGCGGGCGGTTGCGCGGCATGCGCCGACGGACGACCGTGCTCGGCGCCGTCTTCACGGCAGCCGCCCTCGGGCTCGGCTCGCTGCTGGTCTACAGCCTGAGCGATGACTCGGGCGGGTCCACCGAGACGTCGGCGGGCCGACAGACCGCGGCCAGCAGCTCCTTCGCCGACGAGAAGCTCAAGGGCAAGGTCGCCGAGCTCCTCGCCAAGAACTCCGTGAAGAGCCCGGGGAAGACGGACGGGTCCCATCCCTCCTTCGACACCCGCTCCAGCCCGGAGTCCCCGGGGTCGAAGTCCCCGCTGAGCACGGCCAGCGTCGACGTTCCGACGTGCATCCAGCGCGGCATCGGTGACGGCACGCCGATCGCCGCCGAGGAAGGCACCTACGAGGGCAAGAAGGCCTACCTCGTCGTGACGCCCCACACCTCGGATGCGACCAAGGTGTCCGCGTACGTCGTCGACGCCGCCTGCGTGGGCAAGTCCTCGCCGTCCAAGGGCAAGGTTCTGGCGGAGCACTCCTACCCTCAGGGCTGACGTCTCGGAGTGTTTTTCCCGGGCCGGTTCACGGCTCGGGAACGCTGCTGCCAGGAGCCTTGTGGTGCATGGCACTCTCCCGTTCTGACACGCTTCCGTGCGCGCGGACACGTCGGGGAATGCATGCCCCGTAGGATCCGTTGGGTGGGGTGAGAGTCCTGATAAGGGCCCCCGCCAGCAGTACGCAGCAGTCCCCAGAGACGAGGAATCAAGCCGTGACCGACGTCCGTAACGTGATCATCATCGGCTCCGGGCCCGCCGGCTACACGGCGGCGCTCTACACCGCGCGCGCGTCGCTGAAGCCGCTGGTGTTCGAGGGCGCCGTCACCGCAGGCGGTGCGCTGATGAACACCACCGAGGTGGAGAACTTCCCCGGCTTCCAGGACGGTGTCATGGGCCCTGAGCTCATGGACAACATGCGCGCCCAGGCCGAGCGCTTCGGCGCCGAGCTCGTGCCCGACGACGTCGTCACCGTTGACCTGAGCGGCGAGATCAAGACCGTGACGGACACCGCCGGCACCGTGCACCGCGCGAAGGCCGTCATCGTCACGACCGGCTCCCAGCACCGCAAGCTCGGTCTGCCGAACGAGGACGCTCTCTCCGGACGCGGTGTCTCCTGGTGCGCCACCTGCGACGGCTTCTTCTTCAAGGACCAGGACATCGCCGTGATCGGCGGCGGCGACACCGCGATGGAGGAGGCCACCTTCCTCTCGCGCTTCGCCAAGTCCGTGACGATCGTGCACCGCCGCGACAGCCTGCGCGCCTCCAAGGCGATGCAGGAGCGCGCCTTCGCCGACCCGAAGATCAAGTTCGTCTGGGACAGCGAGATCGCCGAGATCAAGGGCGACCAGAAGCTCTCCGGACTGACGCTGCGCAACCTGAAGACGGGCGAGACGTCCGAGCTGCCGGTGACCGGTCTGTTCATCGCGATCGGCCACGACCCGCGCACGGAGCTCTTCAAGGGTCAGTTGGAGCTCGACGACGAGGGCTACCTGAAGGTCGAAGCGCCGTCGACCCGGACGAACCTGACCGGTGTCTTCGGCGCCGGTGACGTCGTCGACCACACCTACCGTCAGGCGATCACGGCGGCCGGCACCGGCTGCTCCGCCGCTCTCGACGCCGAGCGTTTCCTCGCCGCTCTCGCCGACAGCGAGACCGCGGCCGCCACCGTCTGACCCCCCATCTTCCCCACCGCACCAAGTTAAGGAGACTGCCGTGGCCGGCACCCTGAAGAACGTGACCGACGCTTCCTTCGACGAGGACGTCCTCAAGAACGACAAGCCCGTCCTGGTGGACTTCTGGGCCGCCTGGTGCGGACCGTGCCGCCAGATCGCGCCGTCCCTCGAGGCGATCGCCGCCGAGTACGGCGACAAGATCGAGATCGTCAAGCTCAACATCGACGAGAACCCGGGCACGGCCGCCAAGTACGGCGTCATGTCGATCCCGACCCTGAACGTGTACCAGGGTGGCGAGGTCGCCAAGACCATCGTCGGCGCCAAGCCGAAGGCCGCGATCGTCCGCGACCTCGAGGACTTCATCGCCGAGTAATCGGTGGCGATGTTTCACGTGAAACACGAATGGACCAGTCCCCGCGGGGGCTGGTCCATTCGCCGTTCCGGAGTCAGAGCGGCCGCAGCGCGGGTTCCTTCTGCACCGCGCCGAGCAGCCGGTCGAGCGCCAGCTCGACGTCTTCCTTCCAGGAGATCGTCGTACGCAACTCCAGCCTTAACCGGGGATAGGCCGGGTGCGGCCGGACGGTCTTGAACCCGACCGCCAGGAGATGCTCCGCGGGCAGTACACACGCCGGCTTCTCCCACCGCGCGTCCCCGAACGCCTCGATCGCCTTGACCCCTCTGCGCAGCAGATCCTTCGCCACGGTCTGCACGATGACGCGCCCGAGCCCCTGGCCCTGGTAGCCGGGCATGATCCACCCGGTTATCAACTGGACGGCGTCGGGGGACACAGGGCTCGTGGGAAAGGCCGTGGAGCGCGGGACGTAGGCCGGTGGCGCGTAGAGCACGAAACCCACCGGCACGTCGTCGACGTAGACGACGCGGCCGCAGGATCCCCATTCCAGGAGGACGGCGGAGATCCACGCCTCCTTCTCCAGCTCCGGGGTCCCGGCCTTTATCGCGGCTTGTCCGCTGACCGGATCGAGCTCCCAGAAGACGCACGCGCGGCAGCGGTTGGGAAGGTCCGGGAGGTTGTCCAGCGTGAGCGGTACGAGCCGACGCCCCATGAAGGCAGTTCCTCACTTCCTTCGCCGGCCGCGCTGCGGGCGGCTGTCAGAGCGCTGCGTTCCCTGAGGAGGCTGCCGACGAACCCGCCGACCGCTCCCAGTCCGAGGCCCGCGGTCATCAGTCCGGTGCGGCTCATCGTTCGCATGGCCCCTGCCTCCCCATGAGGTGCCGTCAGGTGGATGCGCCATACCTGAACGCATCGTATCCACGATGCGATTGCGTCGATACCGTAAGCAAGCAAAGAGCGGGCCGTGTTCCGGTGTGCACCGGAACACGGCCCGCTCTCGCGGTACCGGTGGCTGGGACCAGGCCCCTGCCGTCCTAGGAGGCCTCCTCCTCGGAGTCCTCCGAGGAGCCGTTCTGGAGGACCGGGCCCTCTCCCGGGGCGAGCGTGCTGAGGATGCGCTCCAGGTCCTCGAGAGAGGCGAAGTCGACGACGATCTTGCCCTTCTTCTGGCCCAGGTCCACCCTCACCCGGGTTTCGAACCGGTCGGAGAGCCGGGTCGCCAGGGTGCTGAGAGCGGGCGAGAGCCGGGTTCCCGCACGCGGTCCCTTGGCCTTCGGAGCACTCTGCGGACGCGACCCCATGAGGGTCACGATCTCCTCCACGGCGCGCACCGAGAGGCCCTCGGCCACGATCCGGTGGGCGAGCCTGTCCTGCTCCTCCGAGTCGTCGACGGAGAGCAGCGCACGGGCGTGTCCCGCAGAGAGCACCCCGGCGGCGACCCGGCGCTGTACGGCGGGCGACAGCTTGAGGAGCCGCAGCGTGTTGGAGACCTGCGGGCGGGATCGGCCGATCCGGTCCGCGAGCTGGTCATGCGTGCAGTTGAAGTCCTTGAGCAGCTGGTCGTAGGCGGCTGCCTCTTCCAGCGGGTTCAGCTGGGCGCGGTGCAGGTTCTCGAGCAGCGCGTCCAGGAGGAGCTTCTCGTCGTCCGTGGCCCGCACGATCGCCGGGATGCGCTCCAGGCCCGCCTCACGACAGGCCCGCCAGCGCCGCTCGCCCATGATGAGCTCGTAGCGCGCGGGGCCCAACTGTCGTACGACGACCGGCTGGAGAAGACCGACCTCCTTGATGGAGGTCACCAGCTCGGCGAGCGCGTCCTCGTCGAACACCTCTCGCGGCTGTCGCGGGTTGGGCTTGATGGAGTCCAGCGGCAGCTCGGCGAAGTACGCACCCGCCACGGACTGGTTCTCCGACGCCTGCGCCGGTACCGGCTCCGGTGTTTCATGTGAAACGGGACTCTGCGGGAGTGCCGTCACCTTCGCCGCCGCCACGCCGCGTTCGGCGGTCAGCACCGGCACCGCCGAGGGAGAGGTCGAGGCGCCGCCCACGCTCTGGGGGGCCTGCTTCTCCGTCGGGGCTGCAGGGATCAGGGCTCCGAGGCCTCGGCCCAGCCCTCTCCGTCGCTCGCTCACTGCATCCCCTCCGTCATGTTCTGCTGGTCATTCTGAGCGCCCGTGTGGGCGTGTTGGACGTCGTACCGCACGCCCACTCCGCGCAGCGCGATCTCTCGCGCGGCCTCGAAGTAGGACAGGGCGCCACTCGATCCCGGGTCATAGGTGAGCACCGTCTGTCCGTAGCTCGGCGCTTCGGAGATACGTACCGACCGCGGGATGCTCGTCCGCAGAACCTCGTCACCGAAGTGATTGCGGACCTCGTCCGCCACTTGGGAGGCGAGTCGGGTCCTGCCGTCGTACATGGTGAGCAGGATCGTCGACACGTGCAGGTTGGGGTTGAGGTGGCCCCGCACCAGATCGACGTTGCGCAGGAGCTGACCGAGGCCCTCCAGTGCGTAGTACTCGCACTGGATGGGGATCAGCACCTCCGCACCGGCAACCAGGGCGTTGACCGTCAGCAGTCCCAGCGATGGCGGGCAGTCGATGAGGATGTAGTCCAACGGCTGCTCGTACGCCTGGATCGCCCGCTGCAGCCGGCTCTCACGGGCCACCAGCGACACCAGCTCGATCTCCGCACCGGCGAGATCGATGGTGGCGGGGGCGCAGAAGAGACCCTCGACATCAGGTACCGGCTGAACGACCTCGGAGAGCGGCTTGCTCTCGACCAAGACGTCATAGATGGATGGCACATCGGCGTGATGGTCGATACCGAGAGCCGTGGAGGCGTTGCCCTGCGGGTCGAGGTCGATCACCAGGACGCGTGCGCCGTGCAGAGCGAGCGAAGCGGCGAGATTGACGGTCGTCGTCGTCTTGCCCACTCCACCCTTCTGGTTGGCGACCACCATGACGCGCGTCTGCTCGGGGCGCGGCAGGCCTTCGCCCGCACGCCCCAGGGCTTCCACCGCCAGTTGGGCAGCACGACCGATGGGTGTGTCGTCCATCGGGGTCGGTGTTTCACGTGAAACATCCTCCCCCGCCGACTCGGTACGGGGACCGGGGACCGGATCGGTCATCGGTCCCGCGATGTTGGCGTCGGACCGCAAGGATTCACTCTCCTCGACATCAGGCTCGCAATGAACAGAGCCTCCCATGCTTTCGGGGTGGTGAACCAGCGAGGCCCGGTCTTCTGTGGACGAATCCACCTCTGTGGACAACTCCGTGCCCTTATCGAGGGAACCGAGTGGCCGACGGTCGCGAGGTTCCGCAGCGCGGCCGCGACTGATGATGCCATGCAGCAGTGAGCGACGTTTCACGTGAAACACGATGCCAATAGCTAGACCGTTTTGTCCGCAACACTCCGATTAGAGGCATTTCCGTAACCAGATCAGCCACCCTTGCACGCGGCAAAGCGAGAGGCGCTCCCCCATTGAGCGGGGGAGCGCCTCTCGCTTTGCCGTACGACACCGTCAGCGACGCCGGCGGGCCCGTCCCGCACGGGCCGCCTTGGCTCGCTTCGCCGCGAAGCGGACACCACCCGGGCTCTCGCCGACCTCGACCCGGACGACCGTGGACTGCGGATCGACGACGCCCTCGCCGACATGCAGCACCGAGGTGTCCACCGCGCCGAGCTTGCTGAGCGCGGCCCCCGCCGCCTTGACCTCTTCCTCGGCGGTGTCGCCCTTGAGGAGGAGCATTTCTCCGTACGGACGGAGCAGGGGAACGCCCCAGGCCGCCAGGCGGTCCAGCGGTGCGACGGCCCGCGCGGTCACCACATGGACGGGCGGCAGCTTGCCCAGGACCTCTTCGGCGCGGCCGCGCACGACCGTCACGTGGTCGAGGCCGAGCAGCTCGACGACTTCGGTGAGGAAGTTCGTGCGCCGCAGCAGCGGTTCGAGGAGCGTGATCTTCAGGTCGGGGCGGACGAGGGCGAGCGGGATGCCCGGCAGTCCGGCGCCGGAGCCGACATCGCACACCGTGACACCCTCGGGCACGACCTCGGACAGCACCGCGCAGTTCAGCAGGTGCCGCTCCCACAGCCTGGGCACTTCACGAGGGCCGATCAGGCCGCGCTGCACTCCTGCATCGGCCAGCAGTTCCGCGTACCGGACCGCGTCCGCATAGCGATCACCGAAAACCGTGCGCGCCTCCTCGGGCGCCGGGGGGAGCTCCGCTGCCTCCGTCACGGGGACCGTCCTTCCGTACCGCACTGGTGTGGCTGACTATCAGGCTGACAAAGACCGGCCCCGCCTGCGAACAGACGGGGCCGGAGAAGCGCTGTACCGATCAGGCGGGGAGCACGACGACGAAGCGCTGCGGCTCCTCGCCCTCGGACTCGCTGCGCAGGCCGGCGGCCTTGACCGCATCATGCACGACCTTGCGCTCGAACGGCGTCATCGGATCGAGCTTGGCCGGTTCACCGGAGCTCTTCACCTCGGCCGCGGCCTTGGCGCCCAGCTCGGAGAGCTCCTCGCGCTTCTTGGCGCGGTAGCCCGCGATGTCCAGCATGAGGCGGCTGCGGTCGCCGGTCTCGCGGTGCACGGCGAGACGCGTGAGCTCCTGGAGCGCCTCCAGGACCTCGCCGTCGCGGCCGACCAGCTTCTGCAGGTCGCGGCCGCCGGAGTCGCTGATGATCGAGACAGCGGCCCGGTCGGCCTCGACGTCCATGTCGATGTCGCCGTCGAGATCAGCGATGTCCAGCAGACCCTCGAGGTAGTCCGCCGCGATCTCGCCCTCCTGCTCGAGGCGGGTGAGAGTGTCGCCGGCCTCAGCTGCGGCGGAGGTGGTGCCTTCCGTCACGGGATGGACTCCTTCTACTTCTTGGAGGACGGGTGCTTCGGGCGCTGCTGGCCCTTGCGCTGTCCCGACTTGGCTTTGCTGCGGGTACCGGAGCCGGGCTTGTTGCCCGTCGTGTTGCCACCCGCCGGCTTGGCCTTGGGGGCAGCGTCCTCAGGCTGGTCCTGAGCCTTCTCCAGCGACGTCTTCGCTTCCGGGTCGTCGTCCTTGCCGGCGCCCTGCGCAGTGCCGGACTGGCGCTGTGCCTTGCTCTGACGCTTGGGCTGCTGACGCTTGGGGGCACCGCCGGTGGGCGTGCCGTCCTCGGTCTCGGTGGCGACGGCGGACTCGCTCTCCACCACGGTGCCGTCGGCCTGAGCCGCGAGGCCCGCCTTCGTCAGGCCGTTGATGAACTTCCGCTCGAACTCGTTGCGGTCCCGGCCCTTGGCGACGATCGCCTTGATGACGTTCGTGTTGCCGCGGCCCTTCACCTTCTTGGTGTGCCCGATCTGCTTCTGCAGGCGCTCGAGGAAGGCGGCCTGGGCCTTGGAGCCCGGGGTCGGGTTGCGGCGGATCACGAACATCTGCTGACCCATGGTCCACACGTTGGTGGTCAGCCAGTAGACGAGGACACCGACGGGGAAGTTGATGCCGAACACGGCGAACATGACCGGGAAGACGTACATCAGCATCTTCTGCTGCTGCATGAACGGCGTCTTGACCGTGGTGTCCACGTTCTTCGTCATCAGCTGGCGCTGCGTGAAGAACTGCGAGGCCGACATCAGGACGATCATGACCGCGGTGACGACCCGGACATCCGTCAGGGTGGCGCCGAGGGAGGCGACCTTGTCGGCACCGTCGGTGAACTTCGCGGCCAGCGGGGCACCGACGATGTGCGCCTTACGCGCGCTCTCCAGGAGCTGATCGTCGATGACACCGATCGTCTTGCCCGTCGCGATGCCGTTGAGCACGTGGTACAGGGCGAAGAAGAACGGGGACTGCGCCAGGATGGGAAGGCACGAGGAGAGCGGGTTGGTACCCGACTCCTTGTACAGCTTCATCATCTCTTCGGACTGGCGCTGCTTGTCGCTCTTGTAGCGCTCCTGGATCTTCTTCATCTCGGGCTGCAGCGTCTGCATCGCCCGAGTCGCCTTGATCTGCTTCACGAAGAGCGGGATCAGGCAGATCCGGATCAGGATCACCAGGGACACGATGGACAGGCCCCAGGCCCAGCCCGTGTCGGGACCGAAGATCTTCCCGTACACCGAGTGGAACTGGACGATGACCCACGAGACTGGTGTGGTGATAAAGCTGAAGAGACTGGCAATCGTGTCCACTAATCAAGCTCCTTGAGCATGGGACGGGGTCTCGGTCTCGGCGGCCGGGGCCGGGGAAGGATTCCCGGTCGGCGTGCCTGCGGCGGAGGGCCCGCCCTTGCGTTCGCGCCAGGCAGTGCGCAGCATCTCGTGCCACCGCGGACGCTTGCGCGGCGGAACATGATCGACACCGCCCAGCGACCACGGATTGCACCGCAGGATGCGCCAGGCGGTGAGCGCCGTTCCCTTGATAGCGCCGTGCCGGTCGATGGCCAGGAAGCCGTAGCGGGAACACGATGGGTAGTACTTGCACACCGGGCCCAGGAGCGGACTGATCGTCCACTGGTACAGCTTGATAAGAGCCAGCAGCGGGTACTTCATCGCGCGCCCCCTCCCAGCAGCCGCTGGAGGGCGGCATCCAGGTCTCGGGCCAGCTGTGCATGGTCGGCGTCGCCCGAACCGGGCAGCGCTCGTACGACTACCAGGCTACCGGGGGGCAACGAGGCCAGCCGGTCGCGCATCAAGTGGCGAAGTCTGCGCTTCACCACGTTGCGCACGACGGCGCCACCCACGGCCTTGCTGACGACGAAACCCGCACGTGTCGGGGGAATGGTCTCCCCAGGCACGTGCGGGTCCGTTGCGCCGCTACGTAGATGGACGACGAGAAGCGGGCGTCCGGCCCGGCGTCCTCGGCGTACCGCGGTCGCGAAGTCTTCGCGCCGCCTCAGCCGATGCTCGGTAGGCAGCACGACGTCATGACCTGACTGAAATCAGGCGGACAGGCTGGCGCGACCCTTGCCACGACGGTTCGCGAGAATCGCGCGACCGGCACGGGTACGCATCCGCAGGCGGAAGCCGTGGGTCTTGGCACGACGACGGTTGTTCGGCTGGAAGGTGCGCTTGCTCACTCGGGGGCTCCAGAAATGATCGTGTGGTGGCGGGACATCGCCTGGCTGTCACCGTGCGCCCACGAGAAGCTCGCGTATACGCACCGAGTGCACCGCTTCACAATCACAGATCGTGATCTTTGCCCATCGGAGGCAGGCGGCAGCAGCCATCGACAACTCGACCTGGTCACGGTACGCGGGGCTACGCCATCCGGTCAAACCGACCGCTGGAGGGAGACACTGTGCACAGCCTGTGGACAACAACTTGAACCGCACCCGTCGCCCTGACTACCGTGGCTGAACTCCGATTCGTTCCCTTCCCCCTCCCCATCCCGATTTCCGTCCCAAGAACCACACCTTCGTGGGACCCCGTGAGAGAGCGTGCCTTGTGGCTGACGTACCTGCCGATCTTGCCGCAGTGTGGCCACGAGTTCTGGAACATCTGCTGGGTGAGGGCCGGGGGCAGGGCGTCGAGGCGAAGGACGAACGGTGGCTCAGGAGCTGCCAGCCGCTGGCGCTGGTCGCCGACACGGCACTGCTCGCCGTGCCGAACGAATTCGCCAAGGGCGTACTGGAGGGCCGTCTCGCCCCCGTGGTCAGCGAGACGCTGAGCCGCGAGTGCGGCCGCCCGATCCGCATCGCCATCACGGTCGACGACTCCGTCGGCGAACCCGTGGGCCCGCCGGCGCCGCCGATCCAGCAGCAGCACGTCCCGCAGCATCAGCAGCACTACGACGAGCCCGACATGTCCTCGGGGCAGGGACAAGGACAGGGACACGGCCAGGGCCGCGACACGTACGACAGTTACGGACGGCGTCACCAGGACGAGCACACGTCGGGGCCGCGCCCCGACCAGATGCCGACCGCCCGCCCCGCGTACCCGGACTACCAGCGCCCCGCTCCCGGCGCCTGGCCGCAGCACCAGCCCCAGCACCAGCAGCCGCAGGACGACTACGGCTGGCAGCAGCCGCGGCTCGGGTTCCCCGATCGCGACCCGTACGCGAACCCGGTCCAGCAGCCGCAGCACGACTACCGCTCGCAGCCGCCGCAGGACCGTTCGCCGTACGACCAGCAGCGACACGAGCCGCAGGACCGGCGCGAGCGCCACGACATGCAGGATTCCCCGGGTGATCACCGGGGCGGCCACGGCGTGCACCGGGGCGGCCCGGTCGGTCCCACCTCGTCGAGCGGCGCCCCCGGCCCGCTGGCCGCGCAGCCGGCGCCCGCGACGGGACCCGGTGAGCCCACCGCGCGGCTCAACCCCAAGTACCTGTTCGACACCTTCGTCATCGGCGCGTCCAACCGCTTCGCGCACGCGGCCGCGGTCGCGGTCGCCGAGGCACCCGCGAAGGCGTACAACCCCCTCTTCATCTACGGAGAGTCGGGACTCGGCAAGACGCACCTGCTGCACGCGATCGGGCACTACGCCCGCAGCCTCTATCCCGGCACGCGCGTGCGCTACGTGAGCTCGGAGGAGTTCACCAACGAGTTCATCAACTCCATCCGCGACGGCAAGGGCGACAGCTTTCGCAAGCGCTACCGCGAGATGGACATCCTGCTCGTCGACGACATCCAGTTCCTCGCGGACAAGGAGTCGACGCAGGAGGAGTTCTTCCACACCTTCAATACGCTCCACAACGCGAACAAGCAGATCGTGCTCTCCAGTGACCGGCCGCCCAAGCAGCTGGTCACCCTGGAGGACCGGCTGCGCAACCGCTTCGAGTGGGGACTGATCACCGACGTCCAGCCGCCCGAGCTGGAGACGCGTATCGCCATCCTTCGTAAGAAGGCGGTGCAGGAGCAGCTCAACGCTCCTCCGGAGGTGCTCGAGTTCATCGCGTCGCGCATCTCGCGGAACATCCGTGAGCTGGAGGGCGCGCTGATCCGCGTCACGGCGTTCGCGTCCCTCAATCGTCAGCCCGTGGACCTCGGTCTGACGGAGATCGTCCTCAAGGACCTGATCCCCGGCGGGGAGGACGCCTCTCCGGAGATCACGGCGCCGGCCATCATGGCCGCGACCGCCGACTACTTCGGGCTGACGGTGGACGACCTGTGCGGGTCCTCGCGCAGCCGCGTCCTCGTGACGGCGCGCCAGATCGCCATGTATCTGTGCCGCGAGCTGACCGACCTCTCCTTGCCGAAGATCGGCGCGCAGTTCGGCGGCCGCGACCACACGACGGTGATGCACGCGGACCGCAAGATCCGCGCTCTGATGGCCGAGCGGCGCTCCATCTACAACCAGGTCACCGAGCTCACGAACCGCATCAAGAACGGCTGACAGCCCGCCGCGTTCCTCGCTGAAGGCGCCTCAGGACACGTCCTGAGGCGCCTTTTTCGATGTCCGCAAGGCATTTTCCGATGTCTCCGGAGCGACGACGAGGCGTACGGGGCCCAGACGCTGTTCGATTTCCCCTGGTCAGACGGGGGTTCTCCACAGATGTTCGAACTTTTTCGCGTCCACACCCTGGGGACTGGGAAGTTGTCCAGATGCTGTCCACAGGGGAGGCTGCTGAGGGATCATCAGGCCAGGTCAGCAGGTTGTGGATTCGTGGACGAAGACTCTCCACAGGCTGTGGAGAAAAAACTCATCCACAGGCTGTGCATGAAGTTGTCCACCGGCTGCCCACAGGCTCGAGCTCGTTGTCCCCAGCCTTCCCCAGCTTCTCCACACGGCTGTCCACTGTTCGGCAACGCGACGCGCCCTCTCACCGGGTCGAGTGAAAGGCGTCACACCAAGGGGGTCGGTTGGCCTGTGGGGAAGCTGGGTAAAGCTGGGGACAGCGCTGGGGAGAAGTACCCCCTGCCTGTGCATCGGGTGTGCAGAACTTTCGCCCGTCCACAGAAACACCCGGTTGTCCACGGGCTCCGCCCACAGGCTCAGTGGATAAAAAACCGGGCCTGACCTGCGCTTTCGCGGTTATCCACGGTTTCCACAGCCCCTACTACTACTGACAACTAGAGAGACCTGGGAAATTGTTTGGAAGGGGGGGCTGTGCACAACTCGCGCTCCGGAGCTCCCCTGCCGCTCGCCACGACTTGACCCCGACGGGCACCGACTGTCAGTGCGGTGCGTCAGACTGTTCCCCGGTGTCCTTCCCACGGCATGGCTGAGAGACACCGAGTCAGACGACGAGGGCCTCGGGCCCAGCGGGCGAGAGCAGCCAGCAACAGCAGGAGGGCGGCTTACGGTGAAGATCCGGGTGGAACGCGACGTACTCGCGGAGGCAGTGGCGTGGGCGGCGCGCAGCCTCCCGGCACGGCCGCCAGCGCCCGTCCTCGCGGGCCTGCTGCTGAAGGCCGAAGAGGGCGCGCTGAGCCTGTCGAGCTTCGACTACGAAGTCTCGGCACGTGTCTCGGTGGATGCCGAGGTGGACGAAGAGGGCACGGTTCTCGTGTCGGGCCGACTGCTCGCGGACATCTGCCGCGCGCTCCCCAACCGCCCGGTGGAGATCTCCACAGACGGTGTGCGGGCGACGGTGGTCTGCGGCTCCTCGCGATTCACACTCCACACCCTTCCTGTGGAGGAGTACCCGGCGCTGCCGCAGATGCCGACCGCCACGGGCACCGTCCCCGGTGAGGTCTTCGCCTCCGCCGCCGCCCAGGTGGCCATCGCCGCGGGCCGTGACGACACGCTGCCCGTGCTCACCGGTGTGCGCATCGAGATCGAGGGCGACACGGTCACCCTGGCCTCCACCGACCGCTACCGCTTCGCGGTCCGCGAGTTCCTGTGGAAGCCGGAGAACCCCGAGGCGTCCGCCGTGGCCCTGGTGCCCGCCAAGACGCTCCTGGACACCGCCAAGGCGCTCACGAGCGGCGACACGGTCACCCTGGCGCTCTCCGGCTCCGGTGCGGGCGAGGGCCTGATCGGTTTCGAGGGTGCCGGGCGGCGTACGACGACGCGGCTGCTCGAGGGCGACCTGCCGAAGTACAAGACGCTCTTCCCCACGGAGTTCAACTCGATCGCGGTCATCGAGACCGCGCCGTTCGTCGAGGCCGTGAAGCGCGTGGCCCTGGTGGCCGAGCGGAACACTCCGGTCCGGCTCAGCTTCGAGCAGGGTGTGCTGATCCTGGAGGCCGGCTCCAGCGACGACGCACAGGCTGTGGAGAGGGTCGACGCCCAGCTCGACGGCGACGACGTCTCGATCGCCTTCAACCCGACCTTCCTGCTGGACGGCCTGTCCGCGATCGACTCCCCGGTCGCCCAGCTGTCGTTCACGACGTCGACGAAGCCCGCTCTGCTGAGCGGCAAGCCGGCCCTGGACGCCGAGGCGGACGAGGCCTACAAGTACCTGATCATGCCCGTACGTCTGAGCGGCTGAGCCCACAGGTGTGTGCGTGCGTCCGGGCGTAGGCTCGGACGCAGGTACGAAAGTGCCGTAACGCCACCTCGCTAGTGAAGGAACTCTGATGGAGCTCGGTCTCGTCGGCCTCGGCAAGATGGGCGGCAACATGCGCGAGCGCATCCGCCGCGCAGGTCACACCGTCATCGGATACGACCGCAATCCGGACCTCGCGGATGCCGCGAGCCTGGAGGAGCTGGTCGGCAAGCTCAAGGGCCCGCGGGTGGTGTGGGTGATGGTCCCGGCAGGGGCCGCGACCCAGTCCACCATCGACGAGCTGTCCGAGCTCCTGGAGCCCGGCGACGTCGTCGTGGACGGCGGCAACTCCCGCTGGACGGACGACGAGAAGCACGCCGAGGAGCTGAGGGCCAAGGGCATCGGCTTTGTCGACTGCGGCGTCTCCGGCGGCGTCTGGGGCCTGGAGAACGGCTACGCGCTGATGTACGGCGGCGACAAGGAGAACGTCGCCAAGGTGCAGCCGATCTTCGACGCGCTCAAGCCCGAGGGCGACTTCGGCTCCGTGCACGCGGGCAAGGTCGGCGCCGGCCACTTCGCGAAGATGGTCCACAACGGCATCGAGTACGCGATGATGCAGGCCTACGCCGAGGGCTGGGAGCTCCTGGAGAAGGTCGACTCGGTCACGGACGTCCGTGAGGTCTTCCGCTCCTGGCAGGAGGGCACGGTCATCCGTTCCTGGCTGCTCGACCTCGCGGTCAACGCCCTGGACGACGACGAGCACCTGACGGACCTGCGCGGCTACGCCCAGGACTCCGGAGAGGGCCGCTGGACCGTCGAGGCTGCCATCGACAACGCCGTGCCGCTGCCCGCCATCACCGCCTCGCTCTTCGCCCGCTTCGCCTCGCGGCAGGACGACTCGCCGCAGATGAAGATGATCGCCGCGCTGCGCAACCAGTTCGGCGGCCACGCGGTGGAGAAGAAGTAGTCCACAGCCTGTGCACTGAGCACGGGCTTGCCGGGGGAGGTCGGCGCACACCATGCACGTCACGCATCTGTCGCTGGCCGACTTCCGGTCCTACGCCCGGGTCGAGGTCCCTCTCGATCCGGGCGTCACCGCGTTCGTGGGCCCGAACGGCCAGGGCAAGACCAACCTCGTCGAGGCCGTCGGCTATCTCGCGACGCTCGGCAGCCACCGGGTCTCCTCGGACGCGCCGCTGGTGCGCATGGGAGCGGAGCGGGCCGTCATCCGCGCCGCCGTCACCCAGGGCGAGCGCTCCCAGCTGGTCGAGCTCGAACTCAACCCCGGCCGCGCCAACCGCGCCCGCATCAACAGGTCGTCGCAGGTCAGGCCGCGCGATGTGCTCGGCATCGTGCGCACGGTGCTGTTCGCGCCCGAGGACCTCGCGCTGATCAAGGGCGACCCCGGCGAGCGGCGGCGCTTCCTCGACGAGCTGATCACCGCGCGCTCGCCGCGCATGGCGGGCGTGCGCTCGGACTACGACCGCGTCCTGAAGCAGCGCAACACCCTCCTGAAGTCGGCCGCCCTCGCGCGGCGGCACGGCGGCCGCACCATGGACCTGTCCACGCTCGACGTCTGGGACCAGCACCTCGCGCGCGTGGGAGCCGAACTGCTCGCACAGCGGCTCGACTTGATCGCCGCGCTGCAGCCGCTGGCCGACAAGGCGTACGAACAGCTGGCCCCCGGCGGCGGCCCGGTCTCCCTGGAGTACAAGCCGTCCGCGCCGGGCGAGGGCCACACGCGCGAGGCGCTCTACGAACAGTTGATCGCCGCCCTGGAAGAGGCCCGCAAGCAGGAGATCGAGCGCGGTGTGACGCTGGTCGGTCCGCACCGCGACGAGCTGACTCTCAAGCTGGGCCAGCTCCCCGCGAAGGGGTACGCGAGCCACGGAGAGTCCTGGTCGTACGCGCTGGCGCTGCGCCTGGCCTCGTACGACCTGCTCAGGGCCGAGGGCAACGAGCCGGTGCTCGTCCTCGACGACGTCTTCGCCGAGCTGGACGCGCGCCGCAGGGAGCGGCTCGCCGAGCTCGTGGCGCCGGGCGAGCAGGTGCTGGTCACCGCGGCGGTGGAGGACGACGTCCCCGGCGTGCTCACCGGCACGCGCTATGCGGTGTCCGACGGGGCGGTGGAGCGCGTATGAGCGCCGACGAGCCCGCCAAGGGCCCCGCGGCCGACGCCTCGGGCGCCACGCCGAAGACCCCCGAGCCTTCCGGCGTCGACCTCGCACGGGTCGCCCTGCGCGCCGCGAAGGAACAGGCACGCGCGCGTGGGGATGCCGTTCAGCAGAAGAAGCAGGCCCGGCGCGGCGGGCTGCGCTCCGGCGCGCGCGCCGACGGGCGTGACCCGCAGCCGCTCGGCTCCGCGATCAACCGTCTGATCACCGAGCGCGGCTGGGAGACGCCGGCCGCGGTCGGCGGGGTGATGGGCCGCTGGCCGCAGATCGTCGGCGACGACCTGGCCAAGCACTGCGTCCCGCAGCGGTACGACGAGGACGAGCGCGTGCTGACCGTGCAGTGCGACTCGACGGCCTGGGCCACGCAGCTGCGGCTCATGGCCCCGCAGCTGGTCGCACGCCTCAACGAGGACCTGGGCCACGGCACCGTACGCCTCATCAAGGTGCTCGGTCCCGGGGGTCCCGCGCGCCGCTTCGGACCCCTGCGCGCACCCGGCAGCACGGGTCCCGGCGACACCTACGGCTGAGGCCGCCGCGGGTGGTAGCTGGGGGTTGACGCCCCGAAGCGCTGAGTGCCGCTGTGAGCCCTTTGGAGCCCCGTTCCGCATATGGGGAGTCGGCCGAGTCCCGTTCAGGACGGCACATGCGGACTCAGGTACCGGCAAACCCCCATCACTGTCGGCGCTACCGGTAGACTGGAAGCTAATCCCGCCCCACTTGTGGGACGCACCGAGCAACGCTGACTATCGCTGAACGACGCAGCCGCTCCGGCCACCGCCGGGAGCTTGGCTTGTGCTGTGCCAGAAAGGGCGCTTCGTGGCCGATTCCGGCAACCCCAACGAGAACATCCCGTCCACCGCCGCCGGCGAGAACGGCGAGGTCACACCCTCGTACGACGCCAGCGCGATCACCGTCCTCGAGGGTTTGGACGCGGTCCGCAAGCGACCCGGCATGTACATCGGCTCGACCGGTGAGCGTGGCCTGCATCACTTGGTGCAGGAAGTGGTCGACAACTCCGTGGACGAGGCCCTCGCCGGGCACGCGGACACCATCGACGTCACGGTCCTCGCCGACGGCGGCGTCCGCGTCGTCGACAACGGCCGCGGCATCCCCGTCGACATGCACCCCGTGGAGAAGAAGCCCGCGGTCGAGGTCGTCCTGACCGTCCTGCACGCGGGCGGCAAGTTCGGCGGCGGCGGTTACGCCGTCTCCGGTGGTCTGCACGGCGTCGGTGTCTCGGTGGTGAACGCGCTCTCCACCAAGCTCTCGGTCGAGATCAAGCGCGACGGCTTCCGCTGGACCCAGGACTACAAGCTGGGCGTGCCGACGGCCCCGCTGGCCAAGCACGAGCAGGTCGCGGAGTCCGGCACGACGGTCACCTTCTGGGCCGACCCGGACGTCTTCGAGACGACCGAGTACTCCTTCGAGACGCTCGCGCGGCGTTTCCAGGAGATGGCGTTCCTCAACAAGGGTTTGACGATCAAACTCACTGATGAGCGCGAGTCGGCGAAGGCGGTCGCGGGCGCGGACACGGCCGAGGCGGCCGACGACGAGGTCCGCACGGTCACGTACCACTACGAAGGCGGCATCGTCGACTTCGTGAAGTACCTCAACTCCCGCAAGGGCGAGGTCATCCACCCCACCGTCATCGACGTCGAGGCCGAGGACAAGGAGCGCATGCTCTCGGCCGAGATCGCGATGCAGTGGAACTCGCAGTACACCGAGGGTGTGTACTCCTTCGCGAACACCATCCACACGCATGAGGGCGGTACGCACGAGGAGGGCTTCAGGGCCGCGCTGACGGGCCTGGTCAACCGCTACGCGCGCGACAAGAAGCTGCTCCGCGAGAAGGACGACAACCTCACGGGCGAGGACATCCGCGAGGGTCTCACCGCGATCATCTCGGTGAAGCTGGGCGAGCCCCAGTTCGAGGGCCAGACCAAGACCAAGCTGGGCAACACGGAGGCGAAGACCTTCGTCCAGAAGGTCGTGCACGAGCACCTCACGGACTGGTTCGACCGGAATCCGAACGAGGCCGCGGACATCATCCGCAAGGGCATCCAGGCCGCCACGGCCCGTGTCGCCGCCCGCAAGGCGCGCGACCTGACCCGCCGCAAGGGCCTCCTGGAGACGGCGTCCCTGCCGGGCAAGCTCTCGGACTGCCAGTCGAACGACCCGACGAAGTGCGAGATCTTCATCGTCGAGGGTGACTCCGCCGGTGGTTCGGCGAAGTCGGGCCGCGACCCGATGTACCAGGCGATCCTGCCCATCCGAGGCAAGATCCTGAACGTCGAGAAGGCGCGCGTCGACAAGATCCTGCACAACACCGAGGTCCAGGCGCTGATCTCGGCGTTCGGTACGGGTGTGCACGAGGACTTCGACATCGAGAAGCTCCGCTATCACAAGATCATCTTGATGGCGGACGCCGACGTCGACGGTCAGCACATCAACACGCTGCTCCTGACGTTCCTGTTCCGCTTCATGCGGCCGCTGGTCGAGGCCGGGCACGTCTACCTGTCGCGCCCGCCGCTCTACAAGATCAAGTGGTCCAGGGACGACTTCCAGTACGCCTACTCGGACCGCGAGCGCGACGCCCTGATCGAGCTCGGCCGCCAGGCGGGCAAGCGCGTCAGGGACGACTCGGTCCAGCGCTTCAAGGGCCTCGGCGAGATGAACGCCGAGGAGCTGCGCGTCACCACCATGGACCAGGAACACCGCGTGCTCGGCCAGGTCACCCTGGACGACGCGGCGCAGGCCGACGACCTCTTCTCGGTGCTGATGGGAGAGGACGTCGAGGCACGGCGCTCGTTCATCCAGCGCAATGCCAAGGACGTTCGCTTCCTCGACATCTGAGTCGGCCCGTACCAGCCGCACCTCGAAAGGACTTTGACCAGCAATGGCCGACGAGAACACCCCCGTGACGCCCGAAGAGGAACCCGCCGTTCCCGGCGTGGGCATGCGTGTCGAGCCCGTCGGGCTCGAGACGGAGATGCAGCGCTCCTACCTCGACTACGCGATGTCCGTCATCGTGTCGCGCGCGCTGCCCGACGTACGGGACGGTCTGAAGCCCGTCCACCGCCGCGTCCTGTACGCGATGTACGACGGCGGTTACCGCCCCGAGAAGGGCTTCTACAAGTGCGCCCGCGTCGTCGGCGACGTCATGGGTACGTACCACCCGCACGGCGACTCCTCCATCTACGACGCCCTGGTGCGCCTCGCCCAGCCGTGGTCGATGCGGATGCCGCTCGTCGACTCCAACGGCAACTTCGGCTCCCCGGGCAACGACCCGGCGGCCGCCATGCGCTACACCGAGTGCAAGATGGCGCCGCTGGCCATGGAGATGGTCCGTGACATCGACGAGGACACCGTCGACTTCACGGACAACTACGACGGCCGCAACCAGGAGCCGACGGTTCTGCCGGCGCGCTTCCCGAACCTGCTGATCAACGGCTCCGCGGGCATCGCGGTCGGCATGGCCACCAACATCCCGCCGCACAACCTCCGCGAGGTCGCGGCGGGCGCGCAGTGGGCCCTCGAGCACCCCGACGCCTCGCACGAGGAGCTCCTCGACGCCCTTATCGAGCGCATTAAGGGCCCCGATTTCCCGACCGGCGCCCTTGTAGTGGGCCGCAAGGGCATCGAGGAGGCGTACCGCACGGGCCGTGGCTCCATCACGATGCGCGCGGTCGTCGCGGTCGAGGAGATCCAGAACCGCCAGTGCCTGGTGGTCACCGAGCTCCCCTACCAGACCAACCCCGACAACCTCGCGCAGAAGATCGCCGACCTGGTGAAGGACGGCAGGGTCGGCGGCATCGCCGACGTCCGCGACGAGTCGTCCTCGCGCACCGGCCAGCGCCTGGTCATCGTCCTGAAGCGGGACGCGGTCGCCAAGGTCGTACTGAACAACCTCTACAAGCACACCGATCTGCAGTCGAACTTCAGCGCCAACATGCTGGCCCTGGTCGACGGTGTGCCGCGCACCCTCTCGCTGGACGCGTTCATCCGCCACTGGGTGACGCACCAGGTCGAGGTCATCGTCCGGCGCACGAAGTTCCGGCTCCGCAAGGCCGAGGAGCGGGCCCACATCCTGCGTGGCCTCCTCAAGGCCCTGGACGCCATCGACGAGGTCATCGCGCTCATCCGCGGCAGCCAGACCGTCGACATCGCGCGCGAGGGCCTGATGGGCCTCCTGTCGATCGACGAGATCCAGGCCAACGCCATCCTCGAGATGCAGCTGCGCCGGCTCGCCGCCCTGGAGCGCCAGAAGATCGTCGCCGAGCACGACGACCTCCAGGCGAAGATCAACGAGTACAACGCGATCCTGGCCTCGCCCGAGAAGCAGCGCCAGATCATCAGCGAGGAGCTCGCGGCGATCGTCGACAAGTTCGGCGAGGACCGCCGTTCGGCGCTCGTGCCCTTCGACGGCGACATGTCCATGGAGGACCTGATCGCCGAAGAGGACATCGTCGTCACCATCACGCGCGGTGGCTACATCAAGCGCACCAAGACGGAGGACTACCGCTCGCAGAAGCGCGGCGGCAAGGGTGTGCGCGGCACGAAGCTGAAGCAGGACGACATCGTCGACCACTTCTTCGTCTCGACGACGCACCACTGGCTGCTGTTCTTCACCAACAAGGGCCGCGTCTACCGCGCGAAGGCGTACGAGCTGCCCGACGCCGGACGCGACGCCCGCGGCCAGCACGTGGCGAACCTGCTCGCCTTCCAGCCGGACGAGCAGATCGCGGAGATCCTCGCGATCCGCGACTACGAAGCGGCGCCTTATCTGATCCTGGCCACCAAGGGCGGCCTCGTAAAGAAGACGTCGCTCAAGGACTACGACTCGCCCCGCTCGGGTGGCGTCATCGCCATCAACCTCCGCGAGACGGAGGACGGTTCGGACGACGAGCTGATCGGCGCCGAGCTGGTGTCGGCCGAGGACGACCTGCTCCTCATCAGCAAGAAGGCGCAGTCGATCAGGTTCACCGCAACGGACGACGCGCTGCGCCCGATGGGCCGCGCCACTTCGGGCGTCAAGGGAATGAGTTTCCGCGACGGCGACGAGCTGCTCTCGATGAATGTTGTTCGTCCGGGTACGTTCGTCTTCACCGCCACCGACGGTGGGTACGCGAAGCGGACCAACGTCGACGAGTACCGCGTTCAGGGTCGCGGTGGCCTGGGCATCAAGGCCGCCAAGATCGTGGAGGACCGTGGTTCGCTCGTCGGTGCCCTGGTGGTCGAGGAGACCGACGAGATCCTCGCCATCACGCTGTCCGGCGGTGTGATTCGTACGCGAGTCAACGAGGTCAGGGAGACGGGCCGTGACACCATGGGCGTCCAACTGATCAACCTGGGCAAGCGCGATGCCGTGGTCGGTATCGCTCGTAACGCCGAGGCAGGGCGCGAGGCCGAAGAGGTCGACGGAGACATCGTCGTCGACGCGGAGGACACCGAGCCGGCCGACGGTACGGACGAGGGCACGGACTCCTCGGCCGAGTAGCGCGAGGAGTGAGTCATCGTGAGTGGAGCCACGGGCGCCGGATCGAAGCGGACCGGCACTACCGGCACGGACGGTGCCCGTGGCTCTGCCACTGATGCACATGACTCTCACGAGTCTCATGGATCCCAGGGGGGGACTGTGACGGACACCCGAGGGCCGGGGACTTCTGGTCAGGCGTCAGGCCAGTACGACGCCGCGTACACGGCGGGCAAGAAGACGTCGGCAGGCGGCGGCGGGGCGCTCCCCGGAGAGCGGCAGCCGCAGCAGGCCGCAGGCCCCTACCACCCGCCGCAGGCCTATCAGCAGGGCTCCCAGACGGGTTCGGTGCGCAGGCCGCGCACGGGGGCCCGTACGACGCCCCGTACGCGCAAGGCGCGGCTGCGCGTGGCGAAGGCCGACCCGTGGTCGGTGATGAAGGTCAGCTTCCTGCTCTCCATCGCGCTCGGCATCTGCACCATCGTCGCGTCCGCCGTCCTGTGGATGGTCATGGACGCGATGGGTGTCTTCTCGACGGTGGGCGGCACGATCTCCGAGGCGACGGGCTCGAACGAGTCCAACGGCTTCGACCTGCAGTCCTTCCTGTCGCTGCCGCGCGTCCTGATGTTCACGTCGATCATCGCGGTCATCGACGTCGTGCTCGCCACGGCGCTCGCGACGCTCGGCGCCTTCATCTACAACCTCTCCGCGGGCTTCGTCGGAGGCGTCGAGCTGACCCTCGCCGAGGACGAGTAGGGCCCTGGTTCCCGGGCGCTCAGGTATCGATTTTGGGACTGGCCCGCAGGTGCGCTAATCTTCAGAGGTCAGCGCGCGGGACATACCGCAGCGCGGCGGGGCTATAGCTCAGTTGGTTAGAGCGCATCCCTGATAAGGATGAGGCCACAGGTTCAAATCCTGTTAGCCCCACAGTGGCACAACGCCGAGAAGGCCGGTGGATCGAGAGATCCACCGGCCTTCTTCGTATGCCCACCATCCCCCGGAGCGGCGATCTGTGCTGCTCACAGGGGTGAAGCGGCGTATCCACTCGTTTCCTGGCGGGGTGCAGTCGATGTTGAGAGAGGCGTGAGTACTTCAACCACAAGCCCGATACTGACCGTCACTCCCGGCCGGACCGACCTGGGCAGGGGCGCCGACGCCGCGCCCTGCGACATAGTTGTCCTCTCCTGCAGCAGGATCGGCGACACGTTGGTCGTCCAGCTCGCGGGCGAAATCGACCACTACAGTGCCGGTCCTTTGCGCGTGATGCTCGCGTCGGCGGCCGCACTGGGGTGTACCGGACTGACGTTGGACACCTCCAGGGTCACCTTCTGCGACTCCGGCTTCTTCCTTGTGCTCGATTTCTGGCCGCTGCGGGGGCGGCGGCTGCGGCTGGTGAACACCTCGCGGGCCGTGCGGCGACTTCTGGAGGTCGCGGTGTAGGAGCGCGCAGAAGAAGACCCCCGGTCCGTACCGCGGACCGGGGGTCTTCGGAGTCACCTGGTCGTGATTACGGCTCAGCGGCGAGCGCGGGCTCCTGCGCGTCGGTCTCAGCATCGGCCTCCGTGTCCGTCGTGGGCAGGTGCCGGCAGCTGGGTGACGATCCATGGGCCTCGGCGCGGATGCGCTGCTTCATCGTCGGGGGCAACGACCGTTCGTACGCCATCGTCCAGTGGGCCATGGCCGGTGCGGGTGCGCACACCGTGGCGGTGCGTGCGTTCGTGGTGTCCTGTACCGCCGTGGCCGCGGTGGCCGTCGTGGTGAGTCCTAGCGCGGCGAAGAGCGCGAGGAAGGCGGTGACGATCGTGGTCCACAGCTTCATGGCCTTGGTGCCGGTCATGGCCCCTCAATTCAGGTTGGGCGATTTGCGTACTTTCCTCATGATGTGTATGCGGGGCCGAGAGTGGTGGACCGACGCACGCGCCGCGTCGATGTTCAGATGAACACCACCCGGATGGCCCCAAGAGCCCCGAGAAGGGGCAAGAGCGGCGAAAGTCACAGTGGACGGGTTCCGTTCGGATCAGCGGCATCCGTTTCGACTGCTGCGCTGGGGGCGGCAGTTGGGGTGGATCCAGGTCACCGATCGATATCGATCGGTGTGTATAGTCGGGCGCCAGAAGTCCCCTACGTCAAGGAAAGACGAGGTCGCGCGGTGAAGAAGCTTCTCCTGGTCGCACTGGCCGCCATCGGCGGGCTCCTCGTGTACCGCCAGATCCAGGCGGATCGCGCCGAGCAGGATCTGTGGACGGAGGCGACTGACTCCGTGCCCACGGGTTCGTGAGTATCGACAACAGTCACTTCACAGGCCCCGGTCGCTTTGCGGCCGGGGCTTCGTGTTGCCCGGATCGGCTGGACGTGCCCGCGATATTCGCTTACGTGAACGAACTGGTTGCGTAAGCGAACGTGAGGGGTGGCGCGGGACCGTCGATGGCGGGTTCGTGGTGGTGTTTCCGCGGCGTCGCGCGGGCAGGACGGTCGGGATGGGTGGGACGGCTGGGTTCACGACGAGGGGTGGCGCGTGATGGGGCGGCGGCTGACCGAGGGCCGGGCGGCACGAGGGGGCCGGGGCCGGGCGGCGCGGCGGGGCAGGCGTCGGGCGCTGGCCGTGCTGGCCGCCACGTCGATGTGCGTGGTGGCGGGGTTTCCGACGCAGGCCACCGCCGCGGGGACGCCGAGCCCCTACGCCTTCGCCGAGGGCGCCGAGGTGATCGAGGGCGCGACGAGCAACTCCGGCGGACATCTGCTCGTGGCGGGGTCCACGTACAAAAGCGTCCTCCCGCGCGTGGGACAGCGTTTCTACCGTCTTGAGCTCAAGGCCAAGGAGAACGCGTACGTCTCCGCCACCGCTGTGCCCAAGCTCGGCACGAAGGTCTCCTACGCCGACGGCCTGAAGGTGTCCGTCCAGGACGCCAACGGCTATACGTGCAGTCCTCTGGACACGGAGAAGGCGCGGTTCGGCTCGGCGGAGAGCGCGCGGCCCATCACGGCGACGGCGTCCCGCAGGGTCGGCACCGACGAGAAGAGCTGTACGGGGGCCGGTACTTACTACGTACTCGTCGAGCGGATCAGCGACCCAGAGTCCAGCCAGGAGGAGTGGGACCTGGAGCTGCGCGTCGCCTCGGAACCCGTCCTGCGGTTGGCCGGGACGACGACGCCTCCCCGCACAGGGGATTCCGCGTCCCCCGAACCGCCCGCCGGCGCGCGGAAGGTGCGTGCGGGCGGCACGAGCTTCAACAAGGCGCGCGGCCTGGAGAACGGCATCTGGGGGGATCGCCTGGAGCCCGGGGAGACGCGCTTCTACCGGGTGCCGGTCGACTGGGGACAGCGTCTGTCGGTCGGCGCGGAGCTCGGCGGTTCGGACACGGGCACCACGGAGCGGGACCAGGGGTTCGTCCCGACCGCGCTGGTCATGTCACTGACCAATCCGGTGCGGGCGGAGGTCGACGACGCGGACACGGCGTACGACGGGAAGCAGAGCGTGACGGCCCTGAGGCCGCTGCCACCGGTCGCCTACGAGAACCGCTACGACCCCGCGAGCAAGGTGTCCGCGATGCGTTTCGCAGGCTGGTACTACCTGGCGGTCCATCTGAACCCCGACGTGGCACGGAAGTTCGGCAGGGCGCCGCTGGACGTGACGCTGCGGATCACCGTCGAGGGCTCGCCGCGACCGGGCCCTTCGTACGCGGGGGCGTCCGTGCCGGCCGACGAGTTCAGCGTCACGGAGCGGGACACGGAGGCGGCGAGGCGGGGCGAGTCGAACGCCGCGGACACCTCGACCGGTGGGGGCGGGGGCGACGACCGCGTGATGGCGGCGGTCGCCGCCGGGGGGATCGGTACGGGGATGGGGCTGCTGGTGATCCTCGGCGCATGGACGCTGATCGCGCGGCGGAGGGCGGCGGCGGTGGCTCTACGGCGTGCGGCTTCGTCTTCCTCTTCGGCTGTGCCGAGGGCAGGGGCGGGGGCGGGGACGGCGCATGCGGCGGAGTTCGGGCCGCCGCGGGGGTGGTAGAGGAGCGTTGGTTGGGGCTGGGGCTGTGGGGCTCCTGAGCTGCTGGGTCCCCGCCTCCTGACCGCTGGGGCCTTTGGCCCGTTAACGGGCCGACGGCCTGTCAGATCTGTGTCAGGGCCCAGAATCCGACGGCGAGGCAGGCCAGCGCGACCAACAGCATCGGGACCGCGACCTTCGCGGGTGGGCCGGGGCGGCGCGGGCGGACGCGGGAGTGGGAATGCGGGCGCGTGGGGCGAGGCTGCGTGTCCTCCTGGCTCGGGATCGGTTGGCTCGGAATTGACCGGCTCGGAGGCGGAACCTGGGCGGCGTGAGCGGTGTATGGATAAGTAGGAGCGTGGGGGCGATACGCCCCGGACGTGACGGCAGCGGCGTGTGAGGGGTCGTGGGCCGGTGCGTGGTGGTGGACCTGATGGGGGGAGGTCACATGCGTGGGTTCGGGCGTGGGCGCCTGCGGGGGCGCCTGAGCAGGGGGAGTGAACGGCGAGGGCGGCGTGGGCGTCGCGGTCGGCTGCTGGGGCGGCGGCAGGGTGAAGCTGCCGGTGTCCGAGGCGGTGGACGGGCCCGAGCCGGTGGACGGATCCGGGCCGGCAGGCGGGCCCGGGGTGAGGGACGGACCCGACGTGACGGAGGGGTCCGATCCGAGGAAGGGAGCCGAGCCATAGGAAGGGTCCGGTGCGGGGGCTTGGTCCGGGGCGACGGGCCGGTGGGGTGTGAAGGACGGGTCCGGCGCGAAGGGCGAGTCCGGTGTGAAGGACGGGTCCCCTGTGACGGGCTGGCCGGATGCGGCAGGCGGGTGCAGGGGCGAGGCGGGGGGTGTTGCCGGGGCGGCCATCGGACGTGGGGGCGTGGCGGGCGCTTCAGGGATCGCGGGGGCGGGCGCCGCTGCGGGTGCGTGGTCCGGGGCGGGAGGCACGAAGCCCGGGGTGGAGGCAGGGGCAGAGGCCGGTGTGGGCGTGAGGGGCGAGCCGCGCCGACGTGCGGAGTTGAGGGGGCCGTCGGGGCCGAACCCTGTGGGCAGTGGCGCGAGTTGGTCGAAGATCTCGACGAGTTCGTCGTCCGGGCCCGGCTCGGGCAGCATCTCGGCAGCGGAGGCCAGCGCCTTGCGCGCACCCGTGGCGGTGCGGAAGCGCGTCTGGGGGTCGGGCTGCAGCAGCGTGGCGATGACCTGCCAGAGCGGCTCGGGCATGCCCTGCGGGGCGCGTGGGGTGCCGTGCTCGGCGAAGTGCTCGATCAGCGCCTTGGCGTCCGGCTTGGCGCCTTCGAGGAGATAGAGGGCGACCAGGCCGACGGCGAAGAGGTCGGCGGTGAAGTCCGGTTCGGCGCCCATCATCTGCTCGGGGGCGAAGTAGCCGGGCGTGCCCACCACATAGTCGGTCTCGGTCAGCCGGGGCTCGCCCTTGCGCATCGAGATGCCGAAGTCGGATACGCGCAGGTGCGGGCGGCCCGCGCCGGTGGCTTCGAGAAGGATGTTGGCGGGCTTGATGTCGCGGTGGACGACGCCCTCGGCGTGCACCGCGGCCAGACCGGAGAGGAGCTGGTCGAGGAGCGTGCAGGCGAAGTGGGGCGGCAGCGGGCCGTAGTCCCCGATCACATGGGCCAGCGAGCCGCCGGCGACCAGGTCCATGGTGAAGAGGACCTTGTCGTCGTCGGCGGCCCAGCTGGCGGGCGCGAGCACATGGGGGTGGTCGATGCGCAGGGCCTGTTCCCGTACGAACCGCAGCAGCGAGTGTGCGTCGCTCTGCTGCAGGACCTTGGCGGCCACATATCGGTGCCGCCGGTGGTCCCAGGACCGCCAGACCGCTCCGACTCCCCCGTGTCCGATCGGGTCGACCAGTTCGTACCGGCCTGCGAAGACCTCACCCATGGTCGCGCTCCGCTCCCCTTCCGGGCCGCGCGGCGACCCGGCCGACGGCTCAGCTCTGGTGCGCCTCGTAGTGGGCGACCGCGTCCGCGGTGCGCCCGGCGCCGTACACCCGGAGGAACTCTGCCAGTTCGGGGTGGGTGGGGGCGAGGGAGTCAGCGGCATCGATGATGTCGCCGGCCGCCGCGACGGAGCGCAGCAGTGACTGGATCTCGCGCACCACGCGCTTGACCGTGGGCGCTCCCGAACTGGTCGCCGTCTGTGCGGTGTTGGTCAGGACGGAGCCGCCCTGGGACTTCTTGATCTCGTCCATGCGGTCGGTCGCCTCCGCGGCGCTCACGCTGCCGTCCGCCACCTGACCGGCCAACTCCTGGAGGAGCTGGACGCGTTGGACGACCGCGGGGTTGCCGATCTTGGCGCGCTGGCCGCTCATCAGCTGGGAGAGCATCGGGGCGGACAGACCAAGGACTCCGGCCAGCCGTGCCTGGTTCAGGCCCAGGTCATCGATCAGCCGACGGAAGAGCGCCCCCAGCGGCTCCCCGTACCAGTTCCGCTGGAGCTCCCGTGCTCTCGCGGTGGTGTCTTGTTGTGCGGCGTCCATTGCGTCTCCCCATCGCTTCCCCTAAGACCGTGGTTCGCTGCCGCGAACCACGTCGAGCATCTTACGGAGAGTGGTCGTGGACCGGGACCCCCAATCCTTTTGCGAGATCTGGGGGGTGACCCGGTACTCTGGTCTGCGGTGCTCGGCGGGGACGTGATTGTTCCGGTCCGTCGCATCGTTTTCGGGGCCTTAGCTCAGTTGGTAGAGCGCTGCCTTTGCAAGGCAGATGTCAGGAGTTCGAATCTCCTAGGCTCCACAGCCTGAAGCCCCCCGACCTGTGTTTTCGCAGGTCGGGGGGCTTTTTTGCGTGCCCGCGCGGGTGTCGGGCCCGCCGCCTCGTCGTGCGCCCTCCCCGATCGGGGCCCCGGTGCTAGCCTGGGTCTATCTAACAGTGTTAGGAAGAGTGCCCGGAGGCCTCTGCGGGCACCGGACCCAGGGGGTTACGTGACTGCCGACGCTTCCGCTCCGATCGGGCTGCCCGGGGGGCCCTACGATCCTCCCCACGTCCGCGTGCTCTCCCTGGCCGCGGCGAAGTGGGTCTCCCAGCCGATCGCGGTCCTCGCCTCGCTGGGAGTGGCGGACGCCCTGGTGGACGGGCCCCGGGCGGTGGATGATCTCGCGGCGGCCGTCGGTGCGCGGGCCGGTGCGTTAGGGCGCTGTCTGCGGGCCGCCGCGTCGGTCGGTGTCTTCGCCGAGCGGGCGGACGGGACGTACGAGCTGACGCCGATGGCCCAGAGCCTGCGGGCCGATGCGCCCGACTCGATCCGCAACTGGGTCCTGATGCTGAACCAGGGCCCCATGTGGGACTCCTTCGGGAAGCTGGAGGAGGCCGTGCGCACCGGGCGGTCCGCGTTCGAAGTGGCGCACGGGCGGCCGTTGTTCGAGCATCTGGACAAGGACGTGGAGTTCCGCGGCGTCTATGAGTCGGCGATGGGCGAGCTCACCTCCGAGCTGGCCGCGGAGCTGGCGCCGGCCATCGACTTCAGCGGCTACGGCACGCTCGTCGACCTCGGTGGCGGGGACGGTGAGCTGCTCGGCACGCTGTTGCGGCACTGCCCGGACAGCAGGGGCGTGCTCGTGGAGCGGCCGCACGTCGTGGAGCGGGCCAGGGCGCGCCTCGCCGAGCTCGGTGTCGCGGACCGGACGCGGCTGGTGGCGGGCGACGCGACCGAAGAGGTGCCGGCGGGCGGCGACGCGTATCTGATCAAGAACATGCTGCACTGCTTCGACGACGACACGGCCCTCTCCGTGCTGCGCAGGGTGCGTGCGGCGGGTGGCAACGACGCGCCGCTCTTCGTCATCGAGGTCGTGGTGCCGCCGGGCAACGGCTTCCACTGGGCGAAGCTCATCGACATCGAGATGCTCGCCGACAACGACGGCCGCGAGCGCGGCGAGGACGAGTGGCGGGAACTGCTCGGCCGTGCCGGGTTCGAGCTGGAGCGGATCGTACCGGCCACGCCGCCGCAGTCGGTGCTGATCGCCAGGCCCGTCCGCCGGGCCGGTGACTGAACGGGAATCCCACCGCAGGCCCGTCCGAAAGGCCTGCCCACAGCCCGACCCGCAGGCCTCAGAGGCCTGCCGACAGGAGGAGAGATCCCATGCGAGCACCCTGGAAGGGCGACCCCGTCGAGCGCGCCCGCAATCGCGCCCGGCAGCGTGAGCTGCAGAAGCAGCAGGATGCCGAGCAGGCCCGCAACCGCGAGCGCCAGGAGCGGGAACAGGCCGAGCGGGACGCCCGGCAGTCGAGGAACGACCGCAGCGACCGTAACGACCGCCGCTGACCGGACGTACTCAGCCGCGGTGCCTGCTCTCCAGGCGGCTGCGCAGGCCGTCGAGCAGACGGTCGAGCCCATAGGTGAAGCGCGCCTCGATGTCGGGGCGCGCGAGCCGGGCGCCGACCGCGACGACGTTCGGATACTCCTCGGGCGAGAGCCCGGCGAGGCGTTCGCGCGCCGCCTCCAGGAACTCCTTGGGGTCGGCGCCGCGCGCCACGTCGGCCGAGAGCGGGGACGTCTCGTGCAGGACGAAACCCTGGACGTACTGCGTCAGGGAGTAGAGCGAGTCCGCGGTGTCCTGGTCGTCGAAGCCCGCGCGGCGCACCGCGCCGAGGATGACCTCCGCGTGGCGCAGGAAGTGCGAACCCAGCTGGAGCCGGCCCGCGAGCACCCGGCCCGAGTCCCGCTTGGACAACAGGTAGGCGCGGTATTCGAGCATCATGTCGCGCAGCTCGGTCTGCCAGTCGCCGTCGGTGCGGACGTGGGCATCCAGGCGCAGATCCGCCAGGAGGGCGTCGGCGAGCAGGTCGAGGAGCTCGTCCTTGTTGCGCACGTACCAGTACAGGGACGGTGCCTGGATGGACAGTTCGTCGGCGAGGCGGCGCATGGAGAGGGCGTCGAGACCGTCCCTCTGGAGCGTGCGCAGCGCGGCATCGGTGACGGCCTCCAGCGTGATCGCGGGCCGTGGCTGACGCCGGGTCGTGTTCGCGGCACGCTGGGCTCCCATGCGCCGGCTCCCTCCTGAAGCTCCGTCCCGGTGCACCGGGCTGGTCCTCTAACTATGTTAGAGGACCATGGATGGCGGAAAGTCGCCGTCGCGAAACAGTTGCTCTTCAGCGGAGTTGAGGCAGAACCTCGTCCCTGAAGAGCTTGAAGCTGCGCTCCATCGTCACGCCGTCCTGGCCGCCGAAGTCGACCTGCCACAGGAAGGTGTCCACGGAGAGGAAGTCCCGCAGCTGGCGGGCCCTTTCGAGGACGGTCGCGGGCGATCCGACCACCGCCGTGCCCAGGCTGCGGAAGTCGGCGATGTCGAGATTGCGCAGGGTGAGCGCCATCTGGGAGTACGTCGGGTAGTCCTTGGACGAGGTGTGCATCCAGGCCTCGGCGGCCTCCGCCCACACGGTCAGGTACTCGCGGAGCAGCGGGTCGGCCGTCTCGTACGCCTCGTCGTCGGTCTCGGCGACGTGGAGCGGGATGGAGACCGCCACGCGCGGGCGCGGCCCGTCGGGGGCGGAGCCGTGCACGTCCTCGAAGGTGTCGAGGTAGACCTCCACGAGATCGCGTACGCCCGCCAGGTCCTGCTGCCGGGGCGGCGGCGTCACGAGCAGTCCGAAGCCCTGTTCGGCGAGCCAGGCGAAGCTCTGCCGGGAGCGGACCGCCGCGCCCCACACGGGCGGATGCGGGCGCTGCACAGGAGCGGGCAGCGAGGTGGCGTCGCGGAAGGAGAAGAAGGGGCTCTCCTCGCTCACCTTCTCCTCGGTCCACAGCCGCAGGACGGCCGCGATGGTGTGGTTGAAGCGGTCCCTGGACTCGTCCATGGAGACCCCGAACGCGGCGAACTCGTACGGCATCCACGCGCGTGCGAAGCCGACGTCGAGGCGGCCGCCGCTCATCGCGTCGACCATCGCGGTGTGCGCGGCGAGCTGGATGGGGTGGTGGAAGGCGGGCAGGACGCAGCCGGTCATGAGGCGGATCTGGGAGGTCTGCGCGGCGACGGCGGCGAGGAAGGTCAGAGGGCTCGGACAGTAGCCGCCGTACTCCTTGAGGTAGTGCTCGGTCATCTTGACGTAGTCGAGGCCCGCCTCGTCGGCGAGGCGGGATATCCGCAGCACGTCTTCGTAGTACTCGCGGGCGCCCCGGGTGGCGGGACGGCAGTCCGGAAGCAGTGAAATGCCGTGTTTCACGGTGTTTTCCTCTCAGTCGGGCTTCGAGATCACCGGCGGCCGGCGCCGGTTGCCACGGGGCGATGTTTCACGTGAAACGGTCGCTTCCCCTCGGTTGGAACGAGACGCGCCGGTGCGCGTCGGCCGGAACGAACCGGCCGGTACGAGCAGGGCGAGAAAGGCCGCGTCGGCGGCGAGCAGCGGCACGAGGGTGGCTCCGCGCCAGTACAGGACGGTGTGCACGGCCGCCACGAGCAGCGCGGGCACCCAGGCGTCCGGCGTGCGGCGCCGCCCCGCGGGGGTGCGGTGCACGACGACGGCGACCTGGGCGAGGACCGCGATGCCGACGGCCACCACGGCGCCCGCTTCTGTCAGCGCCTTCGTGAGCGCGGCCCGGAAGACGGCCTCGTCACAGAGAACGGCCGTGGCGAGCACGACGACGCCCCACGGGCCGGGTCCCGCGACGCGGGCCCGCGCCTCCTCGGCCGCGTGGCCGCGGGCGAGCGAGAGCCAGTGGGTGCGCCCTGCCGCAGTCCGGGTGCGTGCGGGGGCAGCAGGGGCGCGCGTCGCGGCCGCGGCGGGCCGGAGCCGGGGCATCCGGCGCGCGGCGGCGAGCACCGGGCGCGTGCCGCGCAGGGCGTCGACGCTGTCCGCGACGACGCTGGTCAGGAAGGCCGCCGCCGCGAACTCCCCGCATCCCAGGGCCAGTCCGATGACCAGCAGCGCCGGCATCGTGGCGCCGGGCAGCGCGGGGTGCCAGGACAGGACGCCCACGGCGAAGGCGGCCGCGAGGGTCACGGCACCGGCCGCGGTGGCCGCGAGGGAACGGGCCCTCGCCGGGGCGATTCCCTTCAGCCGTCCGGCCAGCCAGGGCGAGAGGAAGCCGTACGCGGCGGCGGTCACCGCGAGCGTGAGCCCGCCGGCCGGCAGAGGCCCGGGGCCGCTCATGGCGCCACCGTCCGGCCCCGGGCCCGTGACGGCCGACGAGACTCGCCCCCAGCGGATCGAGTGGATGGAGCAGAGCCAGCAGACCGAGCAGACCCAGCGGATTCAGCGGTGGACCGTGCCGACGACGACGCCCCGCGCACCGTGTTCTGGTAGCGCCAGATCCGTACGTTGAAGAGCGCGTGCGTCACGATCGCGCCCAGGACGCTGCCCGTCACCAGGGTGAGGGCGAGTGCCGTCACCGAGAGCGGCAGCTTCGCCGCGACCTGGGCCCAGCCGAAGAAGATGTGCGAGAGCGCGAACGCGCCCGTCGCCGCCACCAGGATCAACACCCGCAGCGCGATGCCCTGTTCGGTCAGGGCGACGCCGGTGAGCGTGCCGCGGAACACGCACTCCTCCAGTACGCCCACCGCCACCAGCCAGCCGAGCGGCAGCGCCACGTCCGTGTCCCTGCGGTTCGGCGTCCACTGCTGCGTGGTCGTCGTGGCCGACGATGCGCCCGCGAGCCGTGCGGCCTGCCCGACGGGGCGGGTGGCACGGGCACGCGGCGCGGTGGCAGGGGCGCCGCCACGGGACCCGCCGCGGTCCGGCCCCCGGGCGGCCGAGCGCGCGGCCCGCCGTCCGAGCCGTCGCGTGATCAGCGTGTCCGCGGCGGCCACCAGGGGCGCGACGGCCGCGCCGAGCAGCGGGCTGACCAGCAGCCCCCAGCCGACGCCCGAGCCACCGAGCACCCGGGGCCCGACCACGAGCAGCCCGCACCCGGCGACGGCCGCGAGCACCGCGGCGTACACCTGGAGCGTGTGCACGCCGCGGTGGTCGAAGAAGCGCACATGCAGATGGGAGGCGAGCGCCAGGCACGACAGCGCGCACAGCGTGAGCGCGGCGAGTGCCGGTTCCCGCAGCTCAGGGGTAGGGATGAGGGACGTCATCGGTAAAGCCCCCGTAGTCGGCGAAGCGCGGGTGCGCGGCCGGGACGGCGCTGGGCAGCGGCAGGCTGACCGTGTCCGGCGACCACACCCGCATCGCGTGGAAGCCGAGCGCCCGCAGGTCGCGGGTGGTCAGATCGCCGAAGTAGAGCTGTTTCCCGGTGTGCTGGAAGGCGTCGATCAGGGTGCGTACGGCCTCCTTGACCGGGCGGTCGTCGTCCGGCGGGAGTTCGGAGGCGGCGCGTTCGACGTGCCGGGCGAAGCGCCGTTCGACCGTGCGCGCGCCCTGGGAGGTGGCGTACAGGCCGACGTTGCCCTCCAGGTCGTAGATGTCCGCGTCGGCGGGTGTGCCCTGCACCGCCTGTTCGACCGCGACCCAGGCGGCGAGCCACTGCACGCCGGCCGCCTCCAGGAGCGCGCGGTACATCGCGCGGGCCAGCGAGGGGCCGCTGCCGAGCCCGATGGCGACCTCCGGCACGAGTCCCGGGGGCTGGCGCAGCAGGCAGGCGATGGTGAAGCCGGGCAGGTCGGGGCTCGGCAGGGCGTGGAACTCGGGGCGCGGCGCGGAGGCGGGGAAGTACGTGTCGACGATCGCGTCGAGGTGGCGGGTGCGGGCGTCGGGGCGGATCAGGACGCTCTCGGTGCGCCCGTACCAGTGCCCCATCGCGGCGTCGACCTGCACGACTTCCTCAAGTGCCGCGCGCAGGGCGGCCGGTGGCGTGGTGTGTGTCGCGGTGCCGGTGGTGACGGCGGGCAGTGTCCAGGGCTCCTCGCGCTCGCGGACGTAGCCGAGCAGGAAGCGCTGGGCGGGCACCCAGCACCGCGACCCGTCCGTCAGGGAGCCGACCCGCAACCAGCCGGAGGGCGCGTCGGGGTCGAAGGGGTCGAACGGGAAGCCCTCACGTGCGTACTGCTCGTCGGTGAAGAGGTGGAACGCCTCCTTGGGGAGCACCGGTTCGCCCTGGGCGACCAGTTCGGCGTACGAGAGGTGGCGGCTCTCGAAGCGTCCGTCGAGGGCCGCGGCGTATCCGGAGTAGCGCTCCAGCGTCTCGGCGAGCGAGCGGATGTGGCTCTCGAACGGGAAGATGCCGTAGCCGCCGATGTGGTAGCTGCCCGCCTTCGGCGGCGGCTGGTCCTGGCGTACGTGCACGCCCGTCATGTCGGCGGTGCCGACCAGGAGCCGTGGTCCGCCCGGATAGCGCGTCAGGAAACCCATGGACGTGGTGATCCCGCAGAGCGGTCCGTGCATGCGGGCGCGCAGCCGGTGGACGCGGGTGTCCTCGTCCTGGTGGAGCGTGAGCCGCATCAGCCCTCCAGCCAGGTGCGCGGGTCGAAGTGCAGCGTCTCGTCGTCGCGCTCGGGCACCGGGCCGCAGCCGGGGCAGCCGGGCAGCGGCAGCACTTCCTGGTAGGCGATCTCCATGCTCGGCAGGTAGCAGCCGAGGACCTTCTCGATGGTGAAGGTCGAGCCGCAGCTGAGGTAGTTGGTCGCTTCCATCGCCAGGTGCGAGCAGAGCAGGGACCGCACGGGTCCGTAGACGGGCGGGGCGCCGGCGAGGACGGCGGAGCGGGCGAGCGCCGCCTTGTAGCGCTGGTATCCGGCGCTCTCGCGGAGGTTCATCGTCACGCGCGTCTCGAAGCACTCGAAGCAGGCGGAGCGCCCGGCCACCATGGTGGGGCCGACGAAGAGGAAGGGGCCGTCCACCGCCGCGTACGTCCAGTCGATGCCCGCGGCGCGGGTGAGCCGGTTGAGGAGCTGGGCGCGGACCGGGTCGATCGTCTTCTCGGCGAGCAGCAGATAGCGGCCCTGCCAGGGGCGCAGCGTCTCGACGGCCTCTTCGAAGGCGAGTCCGTCGTGCAGCACGGCGGGCGCGAGGGCGTCGAGGCGGGCGCGTACGGGGTGCTCGGCGCCCGGTATGAGCACGTCGCCGGTGACCTCGGCGGGCAGCAGGGACGCGGTGAGTTCGCACAGGTCGGTGTCGCCGAGCAGCACGACGCCCGAGGCGACGGGTTCCGCGGTGCGGCCGCCGAGGGCCGCCATCTCGTCGAGGTAGGCGTCCAGGGCGTTGCCGGGACCCTCCTCGATGGCGTCGAGGCCGTAGAGGTGGTCGACCAGGGCCTCGACCTCGACCCGCGAGACGCCCTCGCGCTTGGCGAGGTCGCGCCGGGAGAGGGTGCCGTCGAGGCCGCTGATCAGGTTGAAGAGGGTGCCGGAGCGGGAGTCGTCGGTGAGCGTGTAGGACTTGGCGTTCCACACACCGGTGCGCAGTTCGACGACGTCGGGGCTGTGGCCGACGACGGAGAAGGAACGGCGCACGCGGGGCTGCCCGTTGTCTGTTGGCTGCCGGTTGTCTGTCATGCGAAGCCTCTCTGCCGCTCTCCGCGGCCTTCTGTACGGCCGGAGGCCGGATCGGCGCGGCCTTCGGTACGTCTCCGGGGTCGGACTTCGATACGTCTCCGGGTCGGTCTTTCGATCCGTCCTCGGGGTCAGGCCGCGCCGAGCAGCACGGTGTGCAGCAGCGTCCGGTGCACGCCGTCAAGGCCGAGCGCGGAGTGCGCCTCGTCGTCGTAGAAGCCGGAGAAGTCCACGCTCTCCAGGCCGAGTCCGGTGGCCGCGAGATGGGCGTTCTGCGCGATGCCGCCCGCCTCGTGGAACATCGAACGCATGCCCCGTGGCCCGTACTTGCGCATCGAACGCCACGGGTTGCCGACGAGCAGCAGGACGGCGGCCGTGCGGTCGAAGTCGATGGAGCCGTCCTGCGGGTCGAAGGAGGCGATCAGCTCGGTGACCGCGTCCGGGCCCGCCTGGGCGGCGAGGGACTCCTCCACGGGGAGGAAGCGGTGCAGCCCCGGTTCGAGTCCCGTGACGTTCCGCGCGGCGAGCCAGATCTCCACGGGGTACAGCCCGCCGGCGCTCGGCACGGTGCGGAAGCCCATGGTCAGGGGCGCCCCGTCGGCGAGCTCGATGTCGGCCTCGGCGGTGACCGAGCCCGCGAAGCGCAGCACGGACGTGATCTCGTCGAGGTCGAGGGGCGCGCCGGAGAAGTCGCGGCCGCTGCGCCTGCGCAGCACGGTCTCGGTGAGGTCCGCGTCGACGGCCGCTCCCTCGGGGAGGGGAGTGCGCGGCGCGCTCCGACGCGGTACGCGGTCCTGACGGGACTGGACCACGGCCATGACGTCGGAGAAGTAATAGCCGATCGACAGCAGCGCGGAACGGTCCCAGCGCCGCATTCGCGTGGCCATCAAGAACTCTTCCGCGATGCGCCTGAAGGTTCCCGACGAAAGATTCTCGAAGCGCATCGAGTTGGTTTGAAGACCGACTCCAGAGGCGTTCGGGCTCATCGTCCGATAGGCGCTCGTGGCCACTGAAGATTGAATGAGACGCGCTTGTTCAGGGCTGTCCGCATCGCTCATGTAATGGCTCCCGTCGTTCTTTGAATTCACCGACGCGCGGCAGGTCGGAGACCTGCCGCGCGTGGTTTTGCGGGTTACTTGCGGACAACAGCACCGCAGCAGCAGGAACAGGCGCCCGGGACCAGAACGGCCTCGTCGCGTCCCGCGCCGAAGGGCTCGAGAGCGGCCTGGGGGGTGCTGTTGCGGTGTTCGGCGACCTTCTCGGACTGCAGCTTCATTACAGCTCCTTCCTGAGGAATCAGTGCGCGTCAGAGCACATCAACGCACTTCTTCGCCTTGTCTGCGTACCTTGTTGATGTTCCTTGCGTTGTGCTTTGTGAGCTTTGACTTCAGGCTCACGGTTCCGCAAACTAACAGTGTTTGTCTGAGCGCACAAGGCTTGCCCGTAAAGCCAATTGAGCAGTAAACGAAGACTCTAATTCCGTTTTGCTTCTTCTTTGAACTGGATAACCGGGAGTTTATTGAGTGTCCGCTCCTCGGCTGTTACCAACGACCTCATGGCCCTCGATGGAGCACCCGACGAAGTAATTGATCTACTGAACCCCGTGTTCATGGCCGATCCCGGGCCCGGCTACGCGCGGCTGCACCGCGTCGACCCGGTGACCCGCGTCCGGCTGCGGCCGGGCCTGAACCCCTGGCTGGTCTGCGGTTACGACGAGGCGATGGAGGTCCTCTCCGATCCGCTGTTCAGCGTCGACCCGGCGAGCACCGGGGACTCCGTGAGGGATGCCATCGCCGTGGGCCGCGCCGAGGAGAAGACCGCGTTGCTCGGCCGCCATCTGCTGAGCGTCGATCCACCGGACCACACACGGATGCGCCGGCTGATGTCCCGTGCGCTGACCGCCCGCAGGATGCGCGCCCTCGAAGGGCCGATCGGCGGCTTCGCGGACGCGCTGCTGGACGAGCTCGCCACCGCGCAGGGGCGCTCAGGGGGCGCGGAGTACACGTTCGACGTGCTGGGCGACTACGCCCTGCCGCTCGCGGTCGAGGTCATCTGCGAGCTGATCGGCATCCCCGCGGCCGACCGTCCGCGCTTCCAGGAGTGGGGCGCGCTGCTCGTCCGCTCGGAGCTCCAGGACGACGCCGCGTTCGACGGCGCCGCCGACGAGATGGCCGGCTATTTTGTCCCGCTCCTCGCGGCCCGCCGCGCGGAGCCCGCGGACGACCTGGTGAGCGCCCTGGTGACCGCCCACGGCGAGGAACAACTGGACGACTACGAGCTGATCTCCCTCGTCTACCAGCTCTTCTTCGCGGGCCACGAGTCCAGCGCCTACCTCATCTGCAACTCCGTGCTGCGGCTCCTTCGCCACCCCGACGAGCGCGCCGCGCTCGCCGCGGAGCCCGCGCTGGTCGAGCGGCTGATCGAGGAAGTCCTGCGCGTCGACGGCCCGGTGAAGGTCCCGACCTGGCGGTTTCCGCTGCGGGACACGGAGTTGGGCGGCCGGAAGGTGCGGGCGGGCGAGCCGGTGCTCATCCTGCTCGGCGCGGCGAGCCGCGATCCGCGGCACTTCCCCGAGCCGGACCGCTTCGACAGCGGCCGCACGGGCCGTCAGCACCTGGCGTTCAGCCACGGGATCCACCACTGCATGGGCGCGGCGGTCGGCCGCACGGAGGGCCGGGTCGCGGTGGGCCGCCTGTTCGCCCGCTTCCCCGACCTCGAACTCGCCGTCCCCGCGGAGCGCCTGCGCTGGCGGGACAACCTGATGATGCGGGGCGTGTGCGAGCTGCCGGTGCGGGTCTCGGGCTGAGCGGCGTACGTCCTGGCCGGCCGCGCCACCGTAGAGGGGCGCGGCCGACCGCGAGCGGACATGCAAACGCCGGACGGGCCCTCGGCGGGGGATCCAGGGGCCCGTCCGGCTGTCTGAGAGGGGGCTGGTCGGCGCCTCAGCGGCGCTCGGCGACCTGCCCCGTGGAACCGGAACCTTCGGTATCTGTGCTGCCGTCGCCGGCACCGTCCTTGCTGCCAGTACCGTCCGTACTGCCAGCACCGTCCGTGTCGCTCGAACCGTCCGCGCCGCCAGCACCTTCCGTACCGCTCGAAGCGTCCGTACCGCTCGAACCGTCCGTGGACTCCGCCATCTCGGTCTCCACGTCGTCGCGGTCCCTGCCGCGCACCAGGAAGTACACGGCCACGGCGGTCACCAGGAGCAGCGCGCCGCCGACCCGCTCCGCGAGGTGCAGCCCGTCCACGAACCCGTCGTTGACCAGCGCGGTGATCCGCGCGCTGCCGCCGCCGCCCGCGCTCTGTGCCCCGCCGGCCTCGACGGCACGCACCACCTCGTCGCGCGCGGCGGCCGGTACGTGGGCGTCGGTGAGCCGGTCGCGGACGCTGTCCGTCATCCGCGTCGTGAGCAGGGTGCCGAGCACGGCCACTCCGAAGACGCTGCCGAGCTGGCGCGTGGCGTTGCTCGCGCCGGACGCCATGCCGGAACGCGCGGCGGGCACCCGCATCATCACCAGGGTCGAGATCGGGGTGAGGGTCAGACCGATGCCGAGGCCGACGAGCAGGACGACCCACCAGTACTCCGTGTAGCGGGCGTCCGCGCCGTACAGGGACGCGCCGAACATCGTCAGCGAGGCGAACAGGATGCCGAGTCCGAGCGGGATCGCGCCGCCGACCTTGCTGGTCATCCAGCCCGCGAGCGGCGCGGAGACCATGGCGAGCAGCATGCCCGGCAGGATCGCGAGCCCGGCGCCCACGGCGGACCAGCCGAGCACGGTCTGGAGCCAGAGCATCAGGAAGTACGTGATGGCGAAGAGGCCGAAGTACAGGACGAATCCGGCGATCACCGAACCGGTGAAGACCCGGTCGCGGAAGAAGGACAGGTCCAGCATCGGCTCGCGCACGCGCAGTTCGGTGATGACGAACGCGATGAGGAGCACGCCGCCCGCGAGGTAGGTGCCGACCACCAGGCGGTCGCTCCAGCCGCGCGAGCCGCCCTCGATGGTCGCGTAGACGATCGCGGACATCGCGGCGACCGAGAGCACGAGCCCCGCGGGGTCGAGCCTGCGTTCGGGGTTGGAGGACTCGGGGACCATGCGCACCGCGAGCGCGAAGCCGAGCACCGCGATGGGCACGTACATCCAGAAGATGCCCTCCCAGCCGAAGTTCTCCACCAGCGGGCCGCCCACCACCGGGCCGAAGGCCACCGCGGCGCCGGCCACCGCGGCCCAGATGCCGATGGCGGTGCCGCGCTCGCCGCTGTCCGTGAAGACGTGCCGGATGATCGAGAGGGTGTTCGGCATCAGGAGCGCGGCGCCCACGCCGAGCACCGCCTGGGCCGCCACGAGCACCCACACCGACCCGGCGAGCGCGGAGAAGACCGCGCCGCCGAGGAACACGGCGAGGCCCGTGAGGAACGTCTTCTTGCGCCCGAAGCGGTCACCGCAGGTGCCGCCGGTGAGCATCAGCGCGGCGAAGGCCAGCGAGTAGCCGCTGATCACCCACTGGATGTCCTGGATGCCGCCGTTGAGGTCGTCCTGGATGTCGGGCAGCGCGGTGGAGAGCACCGTGCTCTGCAACATCGTCAGGGCCAGTGGGACGCAGAGCGCGGGGAGCGTCCGGTAAGGGTTTGGCCCCTGTCGGGCGGGGGCGTCGACCGCCATCACACACCGTCCTGTCGAGTCGTCTTTCGCCTGTCATCTGTCTAACAGTGTTAGACCACTCTAACAGTGTGAGTCTGGGCTCGGGAAGCGGTGGCGAGCGACCGTTCCACGTGAAACATCGACGGGTGCGGGTGATCGTGTGGCGGATGAGGCACGGGAAACGCCGAGGGGCGGGAGACCATTCGGTCTCCCGCCCCTCGGCGTCGTGTGGTCGGCCCTGCGGCCTACTTGTCCCGCTCGCTCACGTCCGCCTCGGTCTCGGCCTGCTTGGCCTGGACCTCGGGGTCGAGGACGCTCTGCGCGCTGCCGTCGACAGAGGTCAGCGTCGTGTCCGGGACCTCCGTGGCGGCCGGCGGCTCCACCAGCCAGTCCGGGTTGGCCTGCTTGTCCCACCACTTCCAGGCGGCGAAGGCGCCGCCCGCGAGGATGCCGAGTACGGCGAGCCTCTTGGTGAGCCGGCCCGCCCTGGCCCGGCGGTCGTGCTTGCGGGCCAGGCGCTGGATCTCCTTCGGCGTGACCTGGCCGCGCAGCGCGGCGAGCGCGGCCGCACTGCGCGCGGCGGCCTCCTCGCGGACCGGCTGCGCGGCGGCCACGGCGTGCTCGATGCGCGGCTTGGAGTAGTCCGCGGCCTGGCGGGCAGCCTTGCGGGTGCGGACGGCGGCCTCGTGCGCGGCGTGGTCGACCTTCGGCGGCACGTGCGTGCGGGCCTGCTCGACGCGGGGTGCTACGTGGGCGCCGTACTGGACACGGGCTTGCTCAGCGGCCTGCGACACCTTGGGCGCGAGCCGTACGCGTGCTTCGTGGGCGTAGTGGGTGGCCCGGTCCTTGGCCGTGTCGGCGTAGGGCGCCACCGCGTCCGCGGCGTGACGCACGCTGTCCTTGGCCGAGCCGGTCGCGGCGCGCACGCTGTCGATGCGGGTCACGGGATCCTCCTCCTCGGTGGCGTATAGGTATGTCACCTTTCCACCCTTTCAGGGATCATGCCTTCTGGATGGAATCCAGGCATGCGAGGGCGGGCATCCGGGTCACTGGCACTGACTCCGGCCAATCTCTGATCAAGGAAAATGCCGATCGATGAGATCGAAGCGATCGTTCCGTTCAATTCGATCGAATCGGTGCAAGAAGAGCTCTTCGCCGACAATGCCACGGATCGCTTCGGTGCGCGCCCAGTCGGCGGCTACTCGTCCCAATCCGGTCCGTGCGAGGATCGGGGGGTCACAGAAGACAACGGAAGGCAGATCGTGGCTGAGCAGCTTTACGCCACCCTGAAGACCAACCAGGGCGACATTGAGGTCCGGCTCCTGCCGAATCACGCGCCCAAGACGGTCAAGAACTTTGTTGAGCTCGCTCAGGGCGAGCGCGAGTGGGTCCACCCCGCGACCGGCAAGAAGACCTCGGACCGCCTGTACGACGGCACGGTCTTCCACCGGGTGATCAGCGGTTTCATGATCCAGGGCGGCGACCCGCTGGGCAACGGCACCGGTGGTCCGGGCTACGAGTTCGAGGACGAGTTCCACCCGGACCTCGCCTTCGACAAGCCCTACCTCCTGGCCATGGCCAACGCAGGTCCGGGCACCAACGGCTCGCAGTTCTTCGTGACTGTGTCGCCGACGGCGTGGCTGACCCGCAAGCACACCATCTTCGGCGAGGTCACCAACGACGCCAGCAAGAAGGTCGTGGACGCCATCGTGGGCACGCAGACCAACCCGCGCACCGACCGCCCGGTGAACGACGTGGTCATCGAGTCCGTGGTCATCGAGACCCGCGACGCCTGACCCACGCGTTCCGCGCGCTCGCGTGAGGGAACCAAACCGCCCCGCCCGTCCGTAAGGAAGGGCGGGGCGGCGCGTTGCCACGTGTGCCGTCGCAGTGCCTTCGTACGGAGATTGAGGGGACCCCATGGACCAGGCGCCAGGCAGCCCGCAGGAGCCGCAAGGGGCGTCGGCCCTGCCCGGGTGCTACCGGCACCCGGACCGTGAGACCGGCATCACCTGCACGCGCTGCGAGCGGCCCATCTGCCCCGAGTGCATGATCAGTGCCTCGGTCGGCTTCCAGTGCCCCGAGTGCGTCAGGGAAGGCTCGGGCACCGGTCACGCGCCGTCGGCCAATCAGCCGCGTACGGTCGCGGGCGGTGCCGTCACCGCGGACCCGCGCCTGTTCACCAAGGTCCTGGTCGGCATCAACCTCGCCCTCTTCCTGGTGCAGCTCTCGGTGGGGGACGGCTTCACCGACCGCTTCGACCTGATCGGGCGGGCCTACGTCCCGGAGCTCGGCTCGGTCGAGGGCGTCGCCGAGGGCCAGTGGTACCGCCTGGTGACGGCGATGTTCCTGCACAGCAGCTATATGCACATCGCGTTCAACATGCTCAGCCTGTGGTGGATCGGCGGCCCGCTGGAAGCGGCGCTCGGCCGGGCCCGCTACCTCGCGCTCTACGGGGCGTCGGGCATCGCGGGCAGCGCGCTGACGTATCTCATCGCGGCGCCGAACCAGCCCTCGCTGGGCGCGTCCGGCGCGATCTTCGGTCTGTTCGGCGCGACCGCGATCCTGATGCGGCGGCTCAACTACGACATGCGCCCGGTCATCGCGCTGCTCGTGCTCAACCTGATCTTCACGTTCGGCTGGAGCAACATCGCCTGGCAGGCCCACATCGGCGGCCTCGTCGGCGGTGTCGTCGTCGGCTACGCGATGGTGCACGCGCCCCGCGAGCGGCGGAACCTCATCCAGTACGGCAGCGTCGCGCTGATCGTCCTGGTCTCCGTGGTCCTGGTCCTCGTGCGGACCGGCCAGCTCACCTGACGTGCTCGCGTTGTCCACAGCGTGTGCCGGATCTTGTGCAAGCTGTGGGGAACAACCGTGCCCCTTGTCGCTGACCTGGGTTTCCCCAGGAAGGACAAGGGGCGAGCGGCGAACGGAGATCCGGTGGGCCAGTCACACCGGCGTCAACCGCCGGAGAGTTATCCACAGATCTTCAGACCTTTTCCCCATGTGGATAGCGCTGTGGATAACTCAGGGCAAGGCTTGTGCGCGGAGCGCGGATGCGCTCCGGGGTCAGACGGCTACTTCCACTGCGTGGAGACGCCGAATCCCGCGGCGATGAAGCCGAAGCCGACCACGATGTTCCAGTTTCCGAGCGGGTCGATCGGCAGCTTGCCGTCCGTGACGTAGAAGACCACGATCCAGGCGAGTCCGATGAGGAACATCGCCAGCATCACCGGAGCCACCCAGCTGCGGTTGGTCAGCTTGATGCTCGTCGCCTTCTTCGAGGACGGCGGCGTGTAGTCGTCTGCCTTCTTGCGGATACGTGACTTCGGCACGAGGGTCTCTCCTGTCGATGCGCTGCGTGGCCGCGCAGGTAACTGTGGGCTGGCGCCGGGCGGGGCGTTACGGGGAGCCGAGGCCTCCCCCGGGCGTCCGTTAGCGTAGTGCTTCCGCGGCGCTGAAGGAGATAAGGGTACGTTGAGCAATTCTGCCGACTCCCACAAAGGTGCCGGTCGCCGCCCCCGCTGGCGTCCGGTTCGCGTGCTTACGGGCGCTGTATTCGCCCTGGCCGGGCTGATCTTCTTCACCAGCTTCAACACGGCCAAAGGCACCAACATCCGTACCGATGCCTCCCTGTTGAAACTCTCCGACCTCATCCAGGAGCGCAGCCACAAGAACGGCGAGCTCGACGAGTCCAACGGCTCGCTGCGCGACGACGTCGAATCGCTCGCGCAGCGTGACAACGGCGGCACGAAGGCGGACGACGCCCGGCTCAAGGCCCTGGAGAAGAACGCGGGCACCAAGAAGCTCGACGGCGACGCGGTCACCGTCACTCTCGCCGACGCCCCGCCCAACGCCACCGCCAAGCTGCCCGGCTACCCCGAGCCCCAGCCGAACGACCTGGTCATCCACCAGCAGGACCTGCAAGCCGTGGTCAACGCGCTCTGGCAGGGCGGCGCCGAGGGCATCAAGGTCATGGACCAGCGGCTGATCTCCACCAGCGCCGTGCGCTGCGTCGGCAACACCCTGATCCTCCAGGGCCGGGTCTACTCACCGCCGTACAAGGTGACCGCCGTCGGCGACCCCGACAAGCTCAAGAACGCGCTCGCGGCGTCCCCCGAGATCCAGAACTACATGCTGTACGTCAACGCGTACGGGCTCGGCTGGAAAGTGGACGACGACGGGGCGGTGACTCTTCCCGGCTACTCGGGCACAGTGGATCTCCACTACGCGAAGCCCGTGGAGTAGCACCCGGAGTAGCACCCAGGGAGGGGCCGTCCTGTGTCGGTGCGTGTGCTCGTCAGGACGTTCAGCGAACTGTGCATCACCGTCGGCACGTTGATCGTGCTCTTCGTGGTGTACGTCCTGTTCTGGACCGGTGTGAAGGCCGACAGCGCCATGGACAGCCAGATCGACGCGCTGCAGGACCAGTGGGCGCAGGGCGCGCTGTCCACCGGGACGGACGACGCGGGCGGCGGCAAGGGCGACGCCGCCGACGACGCCTCTCCGGAGAAGCCCGCCGCCTACAAGGACGGCAAGCCGTTCGCCGTCATGTACATCCCGCGGTTCGGTTTCACGTGGAACAAGCCCGTGCTCCAGGGCACCGGCACCGACATCCTCAAGAAGGGCCTCGGGCACTATGCCTCCACCGCCCAGCTGGGGCAGAAGGGCAACTTCTCCGTGGCCGGGCACCGCCGCACCTACGGAGACCCCTTCAAGGACTTCCCGAAGCTGCGGCCCAACGACGCCGTCGTCCTGACGGACGGCGCCAGCTGGTTCACGTACCGCATCGACAAGAAGCCCTACCGGACGCTCCCGGGCGACATCGGAGTCATAGATCCGGTCCCTCGCAAATCGGGCTACGACGGTCCCGGGCGTTACCTCACCCTTACGACCTGTGAACCAGAGTGGGGCCACAGCCACCGGCTGATCGTCTGGGCACATCTCGATGCCACCCAGCCCGTGGAGGCCGGGAAACCGGAGGCACTGCGCCGTTAGTCTGGTGCCGTACGGCGAGGGAGGCCTGGTGCCGTACGCGACGGAAGGGACGGCATGTACGGCTGGATCTGGCGGCATCTGCCGGGAAACGCATGGGTGCGGGCAGTGATTTCACTGGTGCTCGTCTTCGCCGTGGTCTACGTGCTCTTCCAGTACGTCTTCCCGTGGGCCGAACCCCTGCTGCCGTTCAACGACGTCACCGTGGACGGCCAGTGAGCACCGCGAGCGGCCGCAGCCGCATCTTGGTCGTCGACAACTACGACAGCTTCGTCTTCAACCTCGTCCAGTACCTCTACCAACTGGGTGCCGAGTGCGAGGTCCTGCGCAACGACGAGGTCGAGCTGCGGCACGCGCAGGACGGCTTCGACGGCGTGCTGCTCTCGCCCGGCCCCGGCACCCCTGAGCACGCGGGCGTCTGCGTCGAGATGGTGCGGCACTGCGCCGCCACCGGCGTGCCCGTCTTCGGCGTCTGCCTCGGCATGCAGTCGATGGCGGTGGCGTACGGCGGCGTGGTGGACCGCGCACCCGAGCTGCTGCACGGCAAGACCTCGCTCGTGCGCCACGAGGGCAAGGGCGTCTTCGCCGGACTGCCCTCGCCCTTCACCGCGACCCGCTACCACTCGCTCGCCGCCGAGCCGGCCACTGTCCCGGCCGAGTTCGAGGTGACCGCGCGTACGGAGGACGGCATCATCATGGGCCTGCGCCACCGTGAACTGTCCGTCGAGGGCGTGCAGTTCCACCCGGAGTCCGTACTGACCGAGCACGGGCACCTGATGCTCGCCAACTGGCTGGTGGAGTGCGGCGACGCCGGGGCCGTGGAGCGATCGAGCGGGCTCGCCCCGGTGGTGGGCAGGGCCACGGCGTGACCGCCCTGCGCCCCGAGCGCGACTCCTCCGGAGCCCCCTACGACGAGAACGCCGCGTACGGGGACTCCGCTGGTGATGCGCACGGGGACGCCGGAGCGTTCGCCGCGGCCGTCGACGACCTGGCCGACCCCCTCACCGATCCGCTGCCGGGGCAGCATCCTTCGCCGTGGTTCCGCAGCGGCGCGGCCGCCGCGCCGGAGCCGCCCGCCCCGGAGGAACCCGGGCCGCGGGAACAGGAGTGGTACGACCCCGAGGGGTACGTCCGCGACTGGTATGGGCCGCAGGCGTCCCCGACACAGCGTCAGGCGGCCTCTCCGCAGCCTCCGGAACCCGAACCGACGTACGACCAGCTGTACGGCGCGTACGCCCCGGAGAGGCCCGCACAGCCGATACCCGATGACGAGACGGTGGGCCTGCGGACGGCGGACACCCGCCGAATAGCCGAACCCGAACCCGGACCCGAACCCGAGCGCGGGACGGAGCCCGAGCGCCCCACGGAGGGCCGGGCCGCCCGCCGCAAGGCCGCCAAGAAGGGCGGCGCCGCAGCACCGCCCCCGCGTCAGACGCCCGGGGCCCCGCTCTCCCGCGTCGAGGCCCGCCGCGCCGAGCGCGCCCGCAGGCCCTCGCCGGGCGCCGTGCTCAGCCGGGGGATCGGTGAACTGTTCATCACCGTCGGCGTCCTGATGCTCCTCTTCGTCACCTATCAGCTGTGGTGGACGAACATCCGGGCCCATCAGCAGGCCAACAGCGCCGCCCACGACCTCCAGGACGACTGGGCCAAGGGCAAGGGCAAGCCGGGCTCCTTCGAACCCGGGCAGGGCTTCGCGCTGCTGCACATCCCGAAGCTGGACGTGGTCGTCCCGGTCGCCGAGGGCATCGACAAGCAGCAGGTCCTCGACCGCGGCATGGTCGGTCACTACAACGAGGGCAGCACCAAGACCCCGATGCCGGACGCCAAGAAGGGCAACTTCGCGGTCGCGGGGCACCGCAACACCCACGGCGAGCCGTTCCGCTACATCAACCGTCTGGAGCCGGGCGACCCCATCGTCGTAGAGACGCAGGACAAGTACTTCGTCTACAAGATGGCGAGCATCCTGCCGCAGACCAGCCCCGGCAACACCCGTGTGATCGGCCCCGTTCCGCCTGGTTCGGGCTTCACCAAACCCGGGCGGTACATCACACTGACCACCTGCACCCCGGAATTCACGAGTAAGTATCGAATGATCGTCTGGGGCAAGATGGTCGAGGAACGGCCGCGCAGCAAGGGAAAGCCGAGCGCGCTCGTCAACTAGAACGGTGAGAACGGGGCAGATCCAGTGGCAGCCACGACCGACCACGAAGAGAAGCGGGACGCGTCGCCGGCGCCCGCTCCGGCACCACGCAGGGGCCGCGGCCCCCTCGCCACCGCCGTCAGCGTCTTCGGTGAACTCCTCATCACCGCGGGCCTGGTGCTCGGCCTCTTCGTCGTCTATTCGCTCTGGTGGACGAACGTCATAGCGGATCGTGAGGCGCACCGGCAGGGCGACCGGGTGCGCGACCGCTGGGCGGGCGGCCCCGGCAACATCGACACCAAGGACGGCATCGGCTTCCTGCACGTACCCGCGATGGGCGGCGGCGAGGTGCTGGTCAAGGCGGGCACCAGCAGCAAGGTGCTCAACGACGGCGTGGCGGGCTACTACAAGGACCCGGTCAAGTCGGCCCTCCCCCAGGACAAGGAAGGCAACTTCACGCTGGCCGCGCACCGTGACGGGCACGGCGCGAAGTTCCACAAGATCGACAAGCTCAAGAAGGGCGACGCGATCGTCTACGAGTCCCGGGACAAGTGGTACGTCTACAAGGTGTACGCCACGCTGCCCGAGACCTCGAAGTTCAACGTGAAGGTCCTCGACCAGGTCCCCAAGGAGTCGGGCGTGAAGAAGCCCGGCCGCTACATCACGCTCACGACCTGCACGCCGGTCTACACCTCGCGCTACCGCTACATCGTCTGGGGCGAGCTGGAGCGGATCGAGAAGGTCGACAACAAGCGGACGCCGCCGGCGGAGCTGAAGTAAGCAGCCCGGATGCACGAAGAGGGCCCCGGTACCGCTCAGCGGTACCGGGGCCCTCTTCATGGACGGGGTGGGTGTCAGTCGTCGTTGTGACGGCCCCAGCCGCCGCTGCCCTGGACCAGGCCGCCGAGCCCGCCGTCGTCTCCGCCGTTCCCACCGTTGCCGTTGCCGCCCGCGGTGGTCAGGTTGATCGCCGTGCCGGGCGCGGCCTTCTCACCGGCGCCGGGCTGGGAGAGGACCACGAGGGCGTCGTCGTCCTGCGGGCCCTGGATGTCGCCGACCGAGAGACCGGCGTCCTCGATGGACTTGCGGGCGTCCTTGAGCTTCTGCCCCGCGAGCGGCGGGACGGTCGCTTCCTCGGCCTTCTTGGCCACCTGGACGGTGACGGTGGAGTTGGGGTCCACCGCGGTGCCGGCGCCGGGCGTGGTCTTGATGACCTTGCCCTCCTCGACGTCCTCGCTGGCCACGTCCTCGCGGGAGGCCGTCAGACCGTTGGCCTCGATCTGCTGCTTGGCCTCTTCCCAGGTCTTGCCGGCCACGTCGGGAACGGTCGCCTGTTCCTTCTTCTTGGCGACCTCAAGGGTGACCTTGCTGCCCTTCTCGACCTCTTCGCCGCCCGTCGGGTCCTGGTCGAGGACCTGACCCGCGGTCTGGGTGGACTCCACGGGCTTGACCGTGACCTTGAACTGGTACTTGTCGCCTTCGAGCTTCGCCTTGGCGTCCGCGACGTCCGAGCCGATGACGTTCGGCACGCCGACCTTGGGAGCCCCCGTCGACACCGTCACCGTGATCGTCGCGCCCTTGTCGACCTGGGTGTCGCCGCCGGGGTCCTGGTCGCAGATCTTGCCCTTGGGGTACTTCTCGCAGGGCTTGCGCTCGCCGACCTTCAGCTTCAGGCCGATGTTCTCCGCCGACTCCTTGGCCGCCGGGACCGTCTCGCCCACGAAGTCCGGTGCCTTGGTGGTGCTGTCACCGCCGTCGCCGCTGAACGCCCACTTCCCGATGAGGATCGCGCCCACCAGGACGAGCACGCCCGCGAGGACGAGCAGCCACGTCGACGTGTTGCTCTTCTTCTGGCGGCGGCCGTGGCCGTCGCCGTCATAGCCGTAGCCCCCGTCGTCGGGGTTGACCGGCGGCATCATGGACGTCTGCCCGCCGCCGTTCTGCTGGCGGAGCATCGCGGTCTGCTGGTCGGACCCGTAGCCGTCGCCGCCGTAGCCGACCGCGCCCATGGCGGCGGTGGCCGCGACGGGCTGGCCGTCCAGGCACGCCTCGATGTCGGCGCGCATGTCGTCGGCCGACTGGTAGCGGTAGTCCGGGTCCTTCGTGAGCGCCTTGAGGACGATCGCGTCCATCTCGGGCGTGATCTCGTTGTCGAAGACGCTCGGGGCCTGCGGCTCTTCCCGCACGTGCTGGTAGGCGACCGCGACCGGGGAGTCCCCGACGAACGGCGGCCGGACCGTGAGCAGCTCGTAGAGCAGACAGCCGGTGGAGTAGAGGTCCGAGCGGGCGTCGACCTGCTCGCCCTTGGCCTGCTCCGGCGAGAGGTACTGCGCCGTGCCGATGACCGCGGCGGTCTGCGTCATCGTCATCCCGGAGTCGCCCATGGCGCGGGCGATGCCGAAGTCCATGACCTTGACCTGGCCGTTGCGCGTCAGCATGACGTTCGCGGGCTTGATGTCGCGGTGCACGATGCCGTTGCGGTGGGAGTACTCCAGGGCCTGGAGGATGCCGATGGTCATCTCCATGGCACGCTCGGGCAGCAGCTTGCGGCCGGAGTGCAGGAGCTCACGCAGCGTGGAGCCGTCGACGTACTCCATCACGATGTACGGGATGGAGACCCCGTCGACGTAGTCCTCGCCGGTGTCGTAGACCGCGACGATCGCCGGGTGGTTGAGCGAGGCGGCGGACTGGGCCTCACGGCGGAACCGGGCCTGGAAGGACGGGTCACGAGCGAGGTCCACCCGCAGCGTCTTCACCGCCACGGTGCGACCGAGCCGGGTGTCGTGCGCGAGGTACACCTCGGCCATGCCACCACGGCCGAGCACCTGGCCCAGCTCGTACCGGCCGCCGAGGCGACGCGGCTCTTCCATAGCTAATCCAGCCCTCTCCGTCGGTCCCGACCGCACCTTTGTGTGGTCCGGCGGTGTGCTGTCCGGGCATACGGTACCCGGCTCGACTTGCGTGACCTGGCCGCGACCGTCACCCGATACCGGACCGGTACCGCAACGTGCACCGATGTGGAGAGGCCGTGATGGGGGTCACTTCTTGCTGTCGATGACTGCCTTCATCACGTCCCTGGCGATCGGAGCCGCCAGACCGCCACCGGAGATGTCCTGACGGCTGGCCTTGGAGTCCTCGACGACGACCGCGACGGCGACCGGCGAACCGGAGTCCGTCTTGGCGTACGAGATGAACCAGGCGTACGGGTTCTTGCTGTTCGCGACGCCGTGCTGCGCCGTACCCGTCTTGCCGCCCACAGTGACGCCGGGGATCTTGGCGTTGGTTCCGGTGCCCTTCTCGATCACCGTCTCCATCATGTCCTGGAGCTTCTGCGCGTTGTCCTTCGAGAGCGGCTCGCTCATCTCCTTGGGCGAGTGCTTCTCGATGGTGTCCAGGTTGCGGGCCTGCAGCTCGCTGACCATGTACGGCTCCATGAGCTTGCCGTCGTTGGCGATCGCGGCGGTGACCATGGCCATCTGGAGCGGCGTCGTGGCGGTCTCGAACTGGCCGATGGAGGACAGCGCGGTCTGCGGCCTGTCCATGTCCTCGGGGAAGTTGGAGGCGTTGGAGCGGACCGGCGTGAACTGCTCGGAGTTGAAGCCGAACTTCTTCGCCGTCTCCAGCATCTTGTCCTTGCCGAGATCGGAGCCGATCTTGCCGAAGACGGTGTTGCAGGACACCCGCAGCGCTTCGCGGAGCGAGGCGTTCTTGCAGGGCAGGTTGCCCTCGTTCGGCAGCGGGGTCGTGGTGTTCGGCATCGTCCAGGGGAGCGGCGAGTCCGTCTTCTCGTCGACGCTGTTGTACAGACCGTGCTCCAGGGCGGCCGCCGCCGTGACCACCTTGAAGGTGGAGCCGGGCGGGTAGGTCTCGCGCAGCGCGCGGTTGACCAGCGGCTTGTCCTTGCTCTTGTCCAGCTTCAGGTACTTCTCGGCTTCCGCGCTGGTGTTGCCCGCGAATTGACCGGGGTCGTACGAAGGCGTGGAGGCCAGCGCCAGGATGGCGCCGGTGGAGGGGTCGAGCGCGGCGACGGCGCCCTTGCCGCGGCCCTTCAGACCTTCGTACGCGGCCTTCTGCGCCGCGGAGTTGAGGGTCGTGACGACATTGCCGCCCTCCCTCTTCTCGCCGGTCAGCATGTCCAGTGTGCGGCGGAAGAAGAGCCGGTCGTCGTTGCCGGTCAGGATGCCGTCGTCGATGCTCTCGAGCTGGGTGGCGCCCATGCGCTGCGAGGAGTACCCGGTGACGGGGGCCCACATGGGCCCGTCCTTCCAGGTGCGCTTGTACTTGAGGTCGTTGCCCGGAGTGGCCTTCGAGCCGGTGATGGGCTTGCCGTCGACGATGATGTCGCCGCGCGGCTGGGAGTAGCGCTCGATGGTGACGCGGCGGTTCTTCTCGTGCTTGGCCAGGGTGTCGGCCTGGACGTACTGGAGCCAGTTGTCCCGGGCGAGCAAGGCGAGCATGAGCAGGCCGCAGAAGATCGCGATCCGGCGCAGAGGCTTGTTCACGGTCGGACCACCTGGGTCATCTCGGCGTCGGGGTTCGGGGCTGGGGAGGGTGCCGGACGGCGCGCGGTATCGCTGATTCTGATCAGGATGCCGATCAGGGCCCAGTTGGCGATGACGGAGGAACCGCCGTACGCCAGGAAGGGCATCGTCATACCGGTCAGCGGGATGAGGCCCATGACGCCGCCCGCGACGACGAAGACCTGAATGGCGAAGGCGCCGGACAGGCCGATCGCGAGGAGCTTGCCGAACGGGTCGCGGGCGGCGAGCGCCGTGCGGACGCCGCGCTCGACGATCAGCCCGTAGATGAGCAGGATCGCCATGATGCCGGCGAGCCCGAGCTCCTCGCCGAAGGTGGCGAGGATGAAGTCGGAGTTGGCGGCGAACTTGATCAGGTCCGAGTTGCCCTGACCGAGTCCGGTGCCGAGGGTGCCGCCCGAGCCGAAGGCCCACAGGGCCTGCATCGCCTGCTCGGAGTGGCCGGCCACGCCCTGCTGGCTCAGCGTGTACTCACGCATGGGGTCGAGCCATGCGGCGACGCGCTGCTTGACGTGCGGCTCGAAGGAGGCGACGCCGACCGCGCCGACCGCGGACATCATCATGCCGAACACGATCCAGCTGGTGCGCTCGGTCGCCACGTACAGCATCACGACGAACATGCCGAAGAACAGCAGAGACGTACCGAGGTCCGTCTCGAAGACGAGGATCAGGATCGACATCGCCCAGACGACGATGATCGGGCCGAGGTCGCGTCCGCGCGGGAGGTAGATCCCCATGAAGCGGCGGCTGGCCAGGGCGAGCGCGTCGCGCTTCACCATCAGGTACCCGGCGAAGAAGATCGCGATGACGATCTTCGCGAACTCGCCGGGCTGGATCGAGAATCCGCCGATGTGGATCCAGATCTTCGCGCCGAACACGTTCATGCCGAGGCCCGGCACGAGCGGCAGGAGCAGCAGTACCAGGGCGCCGACCATGGAGATGTACGTGTAGCGCTGTAGGACGCGGTGGTCCTTGAGCAGCAGCAGTACGCCGACGAACAGGGCGATGCCGATCGCTGAGTACATCAGCTGGTTCGGAGCCGCGACGCTGAAGTTGGGCAGCCGCTGGAGCCGCTCGGACTGGTCGAGGCGCCAGATCACCACCAGACCCAGGCCGTTCAGCAGGGTGGCCAGCGGCAGCAGCAGCGGGTCCGCGTACGGCGCGAACTTGCGTACGACCAGGTGGCCCACTGCCGCGAGCAGCCCGAGGCCCGCTCCGTAGCCGAGCATGCCGGACGGCACCTTGCCGTCAAGGGCGAGGCCCACGTTCATGTAGGCGAAGAGCGGGATGACGACGGCGAACGCGAGCAGCGCGAGCTCGGTGTTGCGCCGGCTCGGCGCCCCGATCGCGCCGATCGTCGACGTGTGTGTAGTACTGCTCATGGCGTGCAAGGGCCCCCAACGGCTGCTTACTGCTTACCGCACAGCGGGACCAGCTTCTGCTCATCGTCGGAGAGGCTGGGGCCGGTTGTGGGAGTCGGTGCGGTCTTGGACTTGTTCTTGTCGGTCTTGTCGTTCGTGTCGGTCGGGTTGCCGGTCGGCGCGTTCTCCTCGACGCCGGTCGCTCCGCCCGCCTCGCCCTCGCCGGGCTTGTCCTTCTTCTTGCGGTCCGCCTCGCGGCGCTCCGAGTCCTTCTTGCACGCGGAGGCCTGCAGGCCCAGCTCCTCGATCTTGCCCTTGGCGTCGTCGAGGTTGCCCTCGGCGATGGTGGCCTCGACCTGCTTGCGCTGGTACGGCGGCAGGTACTTGAGTTCGATCTCGGGGTGGTCCTTCTCCACCTTCGACAGGCTGACCCAGGCCAGGTCCTGGTCGATGCCGCGGTAGAGGGCGATGTGCTTGTCCTTCGTGCCCACGTAGTACTGGGTCTGCGTCCAGCGGTAGCCGCCGTAGAGTCCGCCGCCGATGACGGCGAGCGCGAGCACCACGTAGAGGGATCTCTTGAGCCACTTGCGGCCGGCGCGGGGCTTCACGAAGTCCTCGTCGTCGTACGCGCCGAAGTCGCTCTCGGGGGCGTACCCCGTGGTGTCACCGCTGCCGGGAGGGCCGAAGCCGCCTCCGGAGGGCTGTGGCGGCACCGGGCGGCCGAGCCCGGAAGCGCGGCCCGCGGGCGTCTGCATGGCGCCGTCGTCCTGCGCCTGGAGCTGGTTCTCGGCGACCGCGCCGACCACCACGGGGGTGTCGGACAGCTGGCCCGCGAGGGTGTCGCCGCTGTCGATGTCCAGGACGTCGGCGACGATCACCGTGATGTTGTCGGGGCCGCCGCCGCGCAGGGCGAGCTGGATCAGCTCCTGCACGGTCTCCTGGGGGCCCTGATAGCTCGCGAGGGTGTCCTCCATCGTCTGGTGGGAGACGACTCCGGACAGCCCGTCCGAGCAGATCAGATAGCGGTCACCGGCACGGACCTCGCGGATGGAGAGGTCGGGCTCGACGTGGTCGCCGCTGCCCAGCGCGCGCATGAGGAGCGACCTCTGCGGGTGCGTGGTGGCCTCTTCCTCGGTGATGCGGCCCTCGTCGACCAGGCGCTGCACCCAGGTGTGGTCCTGCGTGATCTGCGTCAGGACGCCGTCCCGCAGCAGGTACGCGCGCGAGTCGCCGACATGCACGAGACCGAGGCGCTGACCCGTCCACAGGAGGGCGGTCAGGGTGGTCCCCATGCCTTCGAGCTGGGGGTCCTCCTCGACCATGATCCGCAACTGGTCGTTGGCCCGCTGCACGGCGGTGCCGAGCGACGTGAGGATGTCCGAGCCGGGGACGTCGTCGTCGAGCGCGACGATCGTCGAGATCACCTCGGAACTCGCCACCTCACCGGCGGCCTGGCCCCCCATGCCGTCGGCGATCGCGAGGAGACGCGGTCCGGCGTAACCGGAGTCCTCGTTCCCCTCCCGGATCATGCCTTTGTGCGATCCGGCGGCGAAGCGCAAAGACAGACTCATGCGCACCTCGCCCGTCGGCTCCGGGTACATCCGCACGGTGCCCACCCTCCGGTCGGGAGCGCGCTGGCGTCCAGTGCCTGGACCGCGTCGGCTCGCTCGCTCCGCTCGCTCATTGTCGTACTACTTCCGCAGCTCGATGACGGTCTTGCCGATGCGGATCGGTGCGCCCAGCGGAACGGGCGTCGGGGTGGTGAGTCGGGTCCGGTCGAGATACGTGCCGTTGGTGGACCCGAGATCCTCGACGATCCACTGGCCGTCCCGGTCCGGGTAGATCCTGGCATGCCTGCTGGAGGCGTAGTCGTCGTCCAGCACGATCGTGGAGTCGTGCGCACGGCCCAGCGTGATGGTCTGCCCCTGGAGGGCGACCGTCGTCCCGGCGAGGATGCCCTCGGAGACGACCAGCTTGCTGGGGGCGCCGCGGCGCTGGCGGCCGCCACCGCCCTGCTGGCGCTGCTGCGGTGGCGCGGCGGCCTGCTGTTGCCGGGCGGCCTGCTGCGGCCGCTCGCGGCGCGAACCGCGCTGTGTGACGCGCGTTCCGAACAGGTCGCTGCGGATGACCTGGACGGCCACGATCACGAACAGCCACAGAACGGCTAGAAAACCTAGCCGCATGACCGTCAGGGTCAGCTCTGACATTGCCCCCGCTTCACCCTTCGGCTTGCCGGTAAACGATGGTGGTTTGGCCCACGACGATCCGCGAACCGTCGCGGAGCGTAGCGCGGGTGGTGTGCTGCCCGTCTACCACGATGCCGTTGGTAGACCCGAGATCCTGGATCGTCGAGGGCGTTCCGGTCCGGATCTCACAGTGCCGGCGCGATACGCCGGGGTCGTCGATCCGCACATCGGCGTCGGTGCTGCGACCCAGCACCAGCGTCGGGCGGGAGATCTGATGGCGATTGCCGTTGATCTCGATCCAGCGCCGCACTTGGGCGCCCGGGAGTGGTGCGGCGCCGGGGCCCTGGGGCCTGCTCGGTGCCGGTGACTGGCCGCCGGGACGGCCACCGCCTGGCGGCGGCGCACTCGGCATGGGAGGTGCGCCCGCGCCACCGGGAGCTCCGGAGGGCGGCTGCGGATAGCCGTAGCCACCGCCTGCGCCCGCTGCGCCGCCGCTCGCGCCACGGCTGGGGGCCGCGGGGCCGCCGGGGCCCGCGGGCGCCTGGTCGGGCCCCTGGGAGCTGCTGGAGGCGAGCGTGCGGCTGCGCACCCGGTACAGGCCGGTGTCGAGGTCCTCGGCCTTCTCCAGGTGGACCTTGATGGGGCCCATGAAGCTGTACCGCTGCTGCTTGGCGTAGTCGCGGACCATGCCGGAGAGCTCGTCCCCGAGCTGGCCCGAATACGGGCTCAGGCGCTCGAAGTCGGGTGCGCTGAGCTCGACGATGAAGTCGTTGGGCACGACGGTCCGCTCGCGGTTCCAGATCGTCGCGTTGTTGTCGCACTCGCGCTGGAGGGCGCCGGCGATCTCGACGGGCTGGACCTCGGACTTGAACACCTTGGCGAAGGTGCCGTTGACCAGACCTTCAAGTCGCTGCTCGAACTTCTTCAGGACTCCCATGGGGCACCTCCTCCGTCGTAGTCATCCTGGTACTGCTTACTGATCGTATCCACGCGCCGGGAAATCGGCTGGTTCCCCCTGTCCGCCCAGTCGACGAGTGTCGCCTCTCACAAGGCATGCCCGCACAGGGCTCCGTGGATCCTCCCAGGACCCCTGACGGGACCCTGATCCTCGGCTCCGGAACCCCTCCGGGCAGCTGCTCGGGACGCCTGCTCGAGCCTCCTCTTAACAGGGATCGTAGAGGGGGCCTCAAGCCAGTGTCCCGCACCTGGCTGTGGACCTCGGCGAGCTCGGCCGGGGTCGGGGGTGGGCGGAGGGTGGGCAAGAGGCGCGTCCTGTGTGCGTACGGGTGGATGTGGAGCCGGTCCCGGGCCGGAGACCCTGGGCCAGGTGCCCGCGCATACGAATGTGAATCCACCCCCTCCAGCGTGCTAATCTTCTGGATGTCGGCAGGCGCTCGCACCACACAGTGAGAGACCCAAAGACAACACCCATGCGCGGGTGGCGGAATAGGCAGACGCGCTGGATTCAGGTTCCAGTGCCCGAAAGGGCGTGGGGGTTCAACTCCCCCCTCGCGCACCATGAGGAAGCGGTCCTCGCCCGGACGAAAGTCCGGGCGAGGACCGCTTCTTTTCGTTGTCCTCTTCGTTGCCCTGCGCGCCGCCTCGCCCGCCATCTCGCCGCGCCTCGTGGCACTTCGGCGGGCGGTGATGTATGTCACCGAAGTTTTCCACAGGCTCTGACGGGGATCGGCGAGCGGCAGTACCGTCGTGCCGAGTGCCAGTGGGTTGATCCACTGGGTCGATCGGTGGGGGGGCGACGGCATGGCGCGGATCAGTGGGACGGTTCCGGAGCAGCGGGGACGGCAGCGGTCGGGGGAGCGGATTCCCGGGGTCGCGGGGTTCGCCGAGTGGCCCTCCCAGGGGTCGCCCAAGGCCGAGGGCAAGGCGCTGCGGGAGCGGGTGTCCCGTTCCTGGCACGCGGAGTTCGCGGTGGACGACGGCCGCCCCGACCCCGTGGCCGCGGTGGTGGACTCCAACCGCAGCAGGATCGCCGCGCTCGCGCCGATCCGGGTCGGCAGGATGGCGGCCTCGCCCTTCGCCTTTCTGCGCGGGTCCGCGGGACTCATGGCGTACGACCTGGCGCGCACCCCGGTGACCGGCGTCGGCGCGCAGATATGCGGAGACGCGCATGCGGCGAACTTCGGTCTGTACGCGGACGCGCGGGGCGGACTCGTCATCGATCTGAACGACTTCGACGAGACGGCGCACGGGCCCTGGGAGTGGGACCTCAAGCGCCTCGCCGCCTCGCTGGTCCTGGCCGGGCGCGAGGCGGGGGCCGACGAGTCGGTCTGCGGGGAAGCGGCCCTCGACGCGGTGGGGGCCTACCGGCGGACCATGCGACTCCTCGCGAAGCTGCCCGCGCTCGACGCGTGGAACGCCATCGCCGACGAGCAGCTCGTCTCGCACACCGACGCGCGTGACCTGCTCGGCACCCTGGAGAAGGTCTCCGAGAAGGCGCGGCACAACACGAGCGCCCGGTTCGCGGCGAAGGCCACGGAGCGGTTCGAGGCGGCCGACGGGTCCGTGGGGCGGCGCTTCGTCGACGCCCCGCCCGTGCTGCGGCGCGTTCCCGACGAGGAGGCGGCCGCGGTGGCCGGGTCGCTCGGCGGGTATCTGGGCACGCTGGCGGAGGACCGGCTGCCGCTGCTCGCGCGGTACGCGATCCAGGACGTGGCGTTCCGCGTCGTGGGCACGGGCAGCGTGGGGCTGCGATCCTATGTGGTGCTGCTTCTCGACCACCGGGGCGAGCCGCTGGTGCTCCAGGTGAAGGAGGCGCGGCCCTCCGCGCTGCTGCCGCATCTGCCGGTCGCGGGCTTCAAGGCGCCCGAGGCCACGCACGAGGGACGCAGGGTCGTGCTCGGGCAGAAGCGGATGCAAGTGGTCAGCGACTTTCTCCTTGGCTGGGCGACGGTCGACGGACTGCCCTTCCAGGTACGGCAGTTCAGGAACCGCAAGGGCAGCGTGGACCCCGCCGCGCTGGCCGCCGACCAGATCGACGACTACGGCCGTATGACCGGCGCCCTGCTGGCCCGCGCGCACGCGCACAGCGCCGATCCGCGGCTGATAGCGGGGTACTGCGGCAAGAACGACGAGCTGGACGAGGCGGTGGCACGGTTCGCCACGGCGTACGCGGACCGGACGGAGGCGGACCACGCGCTGCTGGTGCGGGCGGTCAAGGAGGGGCGGATCGCCGCCGAGGCGGGCGTCTGAGGCCGGGGCGAGGCCCGTGTGAGAACGCGTGTGTGCACGCGTGTGAGAACTCGGGCGAGAACGTGTGTGAGGTCGGGCGTGGCGGTGGGGTGGCCGCGGGGCGGTCCTGGCGTGGTGCGGGGCGGGCGTGCTGCGGAGCGCAGCGTGGTGCCGGGCGGTTCGGCGGCTCTGGCCGGTGGTCCTGGTGGGTGGCCTAGGCTGGACAGGTGACGACCCCGGAAGCCGAGCCGACGCAGCCCGAAACCACCGAGAACCCTTCGGGGCAGGTCCCGGCGGGGGGCGAGGAAACGTCCCGGCCCGAGGCGCGTCTGGAGCGCGCGGTGCGCGCCGCCGAGCAGGCGCTGATCGAGTACGAGATCGCCCTGGAGACCTTCCGTGTGGAGGTGGAGAACTTCTCCCGCCTGCACCACCAGAAGCTCGGCCCCATGTACGCACGGCTCGACGAGCTCGACGCGCAGATCGCCGAGGCCACCGCGGCCCGTACGGGCGACCCCGAGGACCGGCGCAAGGCGGCGGAGGCGCGGGCGCGGGTGATGCCGATGCCGGGCATCGAGGAGTTGTTCCACGGCTGGATGGACGGCGAGGGGCTCTACCCCGAGGCCGCCGCGATGCTGACGGACCAGTCCGTGCGGCCGCCGCAGCGGGTGCGTCCCGGCGAGGAGGCCCGCAAGCTCTACCGCGAGCTGGTCCGCAAGGCCCACCCCGACCTGGCGCAGGAGGAGGGCGAGCGGAACCGGCGCGAGGAGTTCATCACGCGCGTCAACGCCGCGTACGCCCGTGGTGACGAGGCGCTCCTGCGGGAGCTGTCCGAGGAGTGGGCGGCGGGTCCCGTGCCCGAGGAGCAGCTGCTCACCCGCAGCGAGGAGCTGTACGCGCGGCTCGAATGGCTCGCCCAGCGCAAGGAACTCCTCTCCGTGCTCGCCAAGGAGTTGGAGGAGGGCGCGATCGGCGGGATGCTGCGTCTGGCGCCGGACGACCCGGACGCGCTGCTCGACGAGATCGCCGAGCAGCTGCTCGCGCAGGTGGCCGAGCGCGAGGCCGAGCTGGAGCGGCTGACCGCTTAGGCGCGGCGCCGCGCGGCTTTCGGGGAGGCCCTTGGGGGCTGGTTCCCGGGCGCGCCGATGCCGGGTCGGTGGGACCGTGCCCGTCGGGTAGCGTCGGGGGCATGGCTTTCGGATCTCAAGTGCCCACGGTCGTCGTCGACGATCTCGCAAACGGCGATTTTCTGCTGGACGTCCGTGAGGACGACGAGTGGCAGGCGGGCCACGCCGAGGGCGCGCTGCACATCCCCATGAGTGAATTCGTCTCCCGCTACGGCGAGTTGACCGAGGCCGCGCCGCAGGACGGCCGCGTCAACGTCATCTGCCGCTCCGGCGGCCGCTCCGCCCAGGTCACCATGTACCTCGGGCAGCAGGGCATCGAAGCGGTGAACGTCGCCGGTGGCATGGAGGCGTGGGCCGCCTCCGGCCGACCCGTCGTCGACGACAAGGGTCAGCCGGGCACCGTCGTCTAGGGCCTGATCCAAACGAAAGACCCTAGGAGCCAGGCAGCGCGTCCGGCCTCAGCCGAGCGCGTGGGCGGCCAGCAGGTCGCCCAATGCCTCCTCGTGCGCCGCCGCCGGGCCGAGCGAGAGCTCCAGCTGCTTGGCCCAGGCGTGATAGCGGTGCAGCGGGTAGTCGGTGTCCGCGCCGAAGCCGCCGTGCAGGTGCTGGGCGGTCTGGACGACCCTGCGTACGCCGTCGGATGCCCAGATCTTGGCGACGGCCACGTCTCCCGCGGTGGGCAGGGCGCCGTCCGCGCCGGTGCTGACGCGCCAGGCGGCCTGCCAGAGGGTGGCCTCCATCGCGCGCAGGTCGATGTAGCGGTCGGCGGCCTGCACGGCCACGGCCTGGAACGTGGCCACCGGATGGCCGAACTGCTCGCGCTTGCTGGTGTATTCGCTCGTCATGCGCAGCACGCCCTCGCCCAGACCGAGCGCGAGCGCGCAGGTGCCGGTGGCGAGCAGGTCGCGCAGTCCGTCCCAGGCCCCTTCGGCCTCGATGACGTCCGACGCGGCGACGCGCACGGCGTCGAGGCGGAGCTCGCCGAGCCGCTCGCCGCTGGTGGAGATCTGCTCGGCGACGGCGAGGCCGGACTGCTCGCGCGGGACGACGGCCAGGACGGTGTGTCCTTCGGACGTGTGACCCGGCACCACGATCAGGTCGGCGTGCTGCGCCCAGGGCACGGCGGTCTGGAGGCCGTCCAGGACCCAGCTGTCGCCGTCGCGCTGTGCGGTGACGGCGAGTTCGGCCGGATCGTGTCCGGTGCGGCCGCTCGCGGCGACCGTCAGGACCAGCTCACCGCGCGCGGCCGCGGGAAGGACCCTTCGCCTCAACTCGTCGCCGCCATGGGCCCCTACGGCCGATGCGGCGGCGCTGCTCTCCAGGAGCGGGACGCGCGCGAGCACCTTGGCGGACTCGCGCAGGACCAGGCACAGAGCGATGGGGTCGAGGTCCACGCCGCCGTGCTCGGCGTCGACGAGCACGCCGAGCAGGTCGGCGTCGGCGAGCCGGGACCACAGGGCGCGGTCGAAGTCATCGGCGACCGCGCCGGGCGTGAGGGCGGGGCTCGGCACCCCGTCCGGCGCGACGTCGGCGAAGAGCGCCTTCGCCGCCTCGACCACGGCCTGCTGTTCCTCGGTGAAGGTGAAGTCCACTGGCTGTCCTCCCGTGCACCGGCCGACCGACGTATCCGTCGCCTCTGCTGCCTCTTCGCATCTGACGGTCCGTCAAGATAGAACAGGTTCTAGAGGAAGGGAACAGGCAGGGCGGCCGGGTCAGCGGTCGAAGTCCAACTCCACGGTGTCCGTGGCCGGACGGGACTGGCACGCCAGCACGTAACCGGCTTCCGTCTCCTCCGGCTCCAGCGCGAAGTTCCGGTCCATCCGCACCTCGCCGGAGACCCGGAACGCCCGGCAGGTGCCGCACACGCCGCCCTTGCAGGCATAGGGCGCGTCCGCGCGGTTGCGCAGGACCGTCTCCAGGAGGGTCTCGCCGTCCTGGACCGGCCAAGTGCCGGAGCGGCCGTCGAGGGTCACCGTCACCGTGCTGTGCGCGGGCGCTGGGGCGGACGGGGTCGCGGGGGTGCCGCCGTCGTCCACGTGGAAGATCTCCTCGTGGATGCGGCGCCGGGGCACGTCGAGGCCGCGCAGCGTCCGCTCGGCGCCCTGCACCAGGCCGAACGGGCCGCACAGGAACCACGCCTCGATGTCCGCCACCGGCAGCAGCGCGGGCAGCAGCCGGGCCAGCCGCTCCTCGTCGAGCCGCCCGGAGTCGAGTCCCGCCTGCTGCTCCTCGCGGGAGAGCACGGTCACCAGTTGGAACCGGTCGGGCCAGCGGTCCTTGAGGTCGGCGACCTCCTCCAGGAACATCGTGGACGCCGCGGTGCGGTCGCTGCGTATGAGACAGAAGTCCGCCCGCGGCTCGCGCTCCAGGAGCGTCGTGACGATGGAGAGCACCGGGGTGATGCCGCTGCCGCCGACCACGGCCGCATAGCGTCCGGGCGCGGGGTCCAGGGTGAAGCGCCCGGCCGGGGTCATCACCTCCAGCTCGTCGCCGACGGCGACCTCCTTGAAGGCGTACGTCGAGAAGGCGCCGTCCTCGACGAGGCGCACGCCGACGCGCAGGGTCCGGGGTTCGCCGGGTGCGCCGGGGACCGGTGCGGGGGAGCAGATCGAGTACGTACGCCGGATCTCGACGCCGTCGACGAAGCGGCGGACGGCGAGGTGCTGGCCCGGGGTGAAGGCGTACTCCTCGCAGAGCGCGGGCGGTACGTCGAAGGTCAGCGTCACGGAGTCGTCGGTGAGCCGGTCGACCGCCGCTACCCGGAGCGGGTGGAAGCGGGCCATCACAACTCCTTGAAGTGGTCGAAGGGTTCACGGCAGGACGTGCAGCGGCGCAGTGCCTTGCAGGCCGTGGAGGAGAAGCGGCTGAGCAGCTCCGTGTCGGTCGATCCGCAGTGCGGGCAGCGGATGGACAGGCTCAGCGGGATCGGGCCTTCGGCCGCGTGGGAGCGGGGCGGCGCGATGCCGAACTCGCTGAGCTTGTGGCGGCCTTCGGCGCTGATGTCGTCCGTCGACCAGGCGGGGGAGAGCACCGTGCGCACCGAGACCTCGGGCATGCCCCGGTCGTGCAGGACCTGCTCTATGTCGGCGGACATGGCCTCGATGGCGGGGCACCCGGTGTACGTCGGGGTCAGCTCGACGTCGACCGCGCCGGAGGGCATGATCCGCACGCCGCGCACCACCCCGAGCTCGGCCAGGGTGAGCACGGGCAGCTCGGGGTCGGGCACCGAGCCGGCCAGGGCGAGGAGCTCCGCTTCGAGCGCGGTGGGCGTCGTGGCCGCGGAGTCCGTGGCCGCCGTGGTCTGTGCCGCGGGTGCGGGAGGCGCGGTGTGCGCGGTCGTCACCATGACGCCCCCGGGTGGCTGCGGTGTAGGTGCTGCATCTCGGCGATCATCCGCCCGAACGGCTCCGTGTGCAGGCCCTCGCGGCCGGCGCCCGCCGCCCACGCGCCGGACTGCGGGCCCGATGGCACGGTCAGCGTCGCCCGCTCGATCACGCCGGTCACGGCGGACGTCCAACTCGACCGCATGGCCTGCCAGTCCACGTCCAGGCCCGCCACCGGCTGGAACATCTCTCCGGTGAAGCGCCACAGCGCGTCGAGTCCGCGCTGCATCCGCGCGTGGCTCTCGGGGGTGCCGTCGCCCAGGCGCAGGGTCCACTGCTCGGCGTGGTCCTGGTGGTAGGCGACTTCCTTGACGGCCTTCGCGGCCAAGGGGGCCAGCTCGCCCTCGCCGGCCGCCAACTGCCCGTACAGCAGGACTTGGTAGGTGGAGAAGTAGAGCTGGCGGGCGATGGTGTGCGCGAAGTCGCCGTTCGGCTGCTCGACCAGCTGGAGGTTGCGGAAGGCGCGCTCCTCGCGGAGATACGCCAGCTCGTCCTCGTCACCCACCAGGGAGAGCAGGATGCGGGCCTGGCCGAGCAGGTCGAGCGCGATGTTCGCCAGGGCGACTTCCTCTTCGAGGACGGGGGCGTGGCCCGCCCACTCCCCCAGGCGGTGCGAGAGCACCAGGGCGTCGTCTCCCAGGGGCAGGGCGGGGAGGACCGGGGTGTCGGCTGCGGTGGTCACAGGTGCTTCACCCCCTCCGGGATCTCGTAGAACGTCGGGTGGCGGTACGGCTTGTCGCCCGCGGGCTCGAAGAACGAGTCCTTCTCGTCCGGCGACGAGGCGGTGATCTCGGTGGACGGCACGACCCAGAGGGAGACGCCTTCGCTCCTGCGGGTGTACAGATCGCGCGCGTTGCGCAGGGCCATCTCCGCGTCCGGGGCGTGCAGGCTGCCCGCGTGGGTGTGCGAGAGCCCGCGGCGGGAGCGCACGAACACCTCCCACAGCGGCCAGTCGGTCGAGCTGCTCATGCCGTCGCCTCTCCGTGCTTCGCGGGCTTGCCGGGTGCGCTCTGGTGGCCGGACGGGGCCGCCGCGTGCTTCGCGGCATGGGCTGCCGCGGCGTCCCTGACCCAGGCGCCCTCGTCATGGGCGCGCTTGCGCTGGGTGATGCGCTGTTCGTTGCACGGTCCGTTCCCCTTGAGGACGTCCCAGAACTCGGTCCAGTCGATGGTGCCGAAGTCGTGATGCCCGCGGCTCTCGTTCCACACCAGGTCCGGGTCGGGCAGCGTGAGTCCGAGTGACTCGGCCTGGGGGACGCAGATGTCCACGAAGCGCTGCCGCAGCTCGTCGTTCGAGTGGCGCTTGATCTTCCACGTCATCGACTGCTCGGAGTGCGAGGACTCGTCGTCGGGCGGGCCGAACATCATCAGCGAGGGCCACCACCAGCGGTTCACCGCGTCCTGCGCCATCTCGTGCTGGGCCTGGGTGCCGCGGCTGAGGGCGAGCAACGACTCGTACCCCTGGCGCTGGTGGAAGGACTCCTCCTTGCAGACCCGGACCATCGCGCGAGCGTAAGGACCGTAGGAACAGCGGCACAGGGGGACCTGGTTGGTGATCGCGGCGCCGTCCACGAGCCAGCCGATCGCGCCCACGTCCGCCCAGGTCAGCGTGGGGTAGTTGAAGATCGACGAGTACTTCTGGCGGCCCGAGTGGAGCTTGTCCAGGAGCTCGTCCCTGCCGGTGCCGAGCGTCTCCGCCGCGCTGTACAGATACAGGCCGTGACCGGCCTCGTCCTGCACCTTGGCCATGAGGATCGCCTTGCGCCGCAGGGAGGGGGCGCGGGTGATCCAGTTGGCCTCCGGCTGCATGCCGATGATCTCGGAGTGGGCGTGCTGCGCGATCTGCCTGACCAGTGACGCGCGATAGGCGTCCGGCATCCAGTCGCGCGGCTCGATGCGCTCGTCGGCGGCGACCGCCGCGTCGAAGGCGGCCTGGTGCTCCGCGGCGGCTTCCCGCTCCGTCGTGCGCGCGGCCGGGGAACCGGCCTCGTCCGGCTCCGTCCCCGCCGCGTGATGTGCGGCTGCTGTCGCCATCTCGGTCCCCCTAGACCTGAGCGAACCGCCCGACCGATCGTTCGGTTCGTTGAATTCAATGGTGCGGCTCGCCGCCATAAGGTGTCAACCCTGTGGATAACTTCACGGACGCTGTGCGCGGCGGGCGGGTCTGAGTACGGTTCCGGCGGCAGGGTTCGGCGCGGGAACGGGGATCGGGGCGGAATGGACGGGTACGACAAGGGTTCCGGCGGCGGGTCCGCCGGGCCTGACGAGCCCGTCGGGCCTGAGGGGCTTACCGGGCCTGAGGAGTCCGCAGAGCCTGAGCCGCCCGCAGGCCCGGACGGACCTGCTGGGATCTCCGGCCCAGGGGAGCGGGGCGCGGCCGCGGTCGCGGCGGCCGATTCAGTTGGGGCGGTTGGGCCGAATGGGGCATCCGGGCCGGGTGAGGTGCTGGAGATGCCGGAGACGCCGGAGGCACCCGAGACGCCCGAGACACCAGGGACGCCCGAGGAGGCCGACCCGGCCGCTACATCCGCTCCCGCCGACACCCCACCGCAGCAGCCCGACCTGCCTGCCCCACCTGCTCCGCCCGCCCCGCCCGAGCCCCGCCCCGGCATCGCAGGCCTCTCCCTCGGGCATCAGATCGCCGCCGCGATCGCCCTCGCCCTCATCGCCGTGGCCGCCTGCGTCCACATAGGGATGCTCTTTCTGCACGTCGCCCCGTCGAACACCGTGACCAAGCAGCACGGCGACGTGGTCGACGACTGGATCTACCCCGAGTTCGAGCAGAACTGGAAGCTCTTCGCGCCCAATCCGCTCCAGCAGAACGTCGCGGTGCAGGCCCGTGCCGAGCTCCGTACGGCGGACGGGCGCGTACGGACCACTCCTTGGTACGACCTGTCCGCGCGGGACGGCGCCGGCATCGACGGCAGCCTCTTCCCCAGCCACACCCAGCAGAACGAGCTGCGCCGCGCCTGGGACTTCTACGCGGGGTCGCACGACGCGCAGAATCGTCCCGTCGGCCTGCGGGGCCAGCTCTCCGAACGCTATGTCCGCCGTGTCGCGCTCATGCGGCTCGACAGGGAGCACGCGGCGGGGAAGGGCGACAGCATCGCGCGCGTGCAGGTGCGGTCCAGGACCACGAACGTACGGCCGCCGAAGTGGAGCGACGAGAAGGTGTCCGCCAAGCCGACCTACCGGACGCTCCCCTGGTGGGCGGTGACGCCCGAGGACATGCCTCTCGGGGACGGCACCGGAGTCGGCACCGGGCGGGAGACGGACGGGAACCAGGCCCGGGGCGCACAGGGGAGTGACCGATGAGCCGCTTCGAACGTCCGCTGGCGCAAGGCCTCACCAAGGTCACCGGTTTCGCCCTCGGTCCCTACCAGACCGCGGTGATCCGCATCGGGTTCTCCGCCACCTGGCTGCTCTTCCTGCTGCGCGAGTTCCCCCACCGCCACGAGATGTACGGCCCGGACGGCCCCTGGAACTGGGACATGGCCCAGCAGCTCATCGCGAGCAACGGCGCCTTCACGGCGCTGATGTGGTCGGACGGGCGGCTCTGGTTCGAGGCCGTCTATGTGCTGGCCATGCTGAGCAGCGTCCTGCTGCTGCTCGGCTGGCGCACGCGCGCGATGTCCGTGCTCTTCATGATCGGCGTCCTTTCGCTGCAGAACCGCAGCATCTTCATGGGCGACGGCGGCGACAACGTCATCCATCTGATGGCCACCTACCTGGTGTTCACGCGGTGCGGCCAGGTCTGGTCCCTGGACGCGCGGCGTGCGGCACGCGCGCGTGCGGCCGGTCCGGAGCTCGCCGCGCCGGTCGACCGCGTGGGGCCCGCCCTGTGGTGGGTGCTCGGGCTCGCCCTGGCCGGCGTGACGTTCATGGGGGAACTCAGCGGCGGCTGGATGCTGTTCTTCTGGGGGCTGCTCCTCGTGCACGGCCTGTGGTGGGCCGTGGGGCAGCGTGCGCCGCGGGGGCAGTGGCGCAGGCTCTTCGACGTCGTCGCCAACCTCGCCCACAACGCGGCGCTCCTGGTGATCATGGTCGAGGCGTGCCTGATCTACGCGACCGCGGGCTGGTACAAGATCCAGGGCAGCCGCTGGCAGGACGGCACGGCCGTCTACTACCCGCTGAACCTCGACTACTTCTCGCCCTGGCCCGCGCTGTCCGACGCGCTCTCCTCCAGCGGCGTCATGCTGATGCTGGTGACCTACGGGACGGTCGCCGTCCAGGTCGCCTTCCCGTTCACCCTCTTCAACCGGCGCGTCAAGAACGTGCTGCTCGCGGCCATGATCTTGGAGCACGCCGTCATCGCGATCGTGCTCGGACTGCCGTTCTTCTCGCTCGCGATGATCACGGCCGACGCGGTGTTCCTGCCGACGGCGTTCCTGCGCCGCGTGGGCGGCTGGGCGGCACGCGCGCGTGCCGGGCTCGTCTCCCGGGTGCCGCTCGACCGGCTGCCCCGCGCGAGCGCGGTGCCGGAGCAGCGGGCCGTGGACGACGAGCGGGAGGAGCGGCCCACCGAGCACGCGCGCGTAGGCTTCACTCCATGAACGGCACGGATACGGCGGATCCCGAGGGCGCGGAGCGCGCCTGGCGCGGGCTCGCCGGGACATCGGTGCTGCTCGACGGATTTCACGCGATCAAGCACGCGTTGCGCTTCGACGCGGCCGTGCCCCTGGCGCTGACCAGCGACCGGTCCGCCGTCCTCGCCCTCGCCGAGGAGCTGGCACCGGACGTACGGGACGCGCTCGACACGCTCCTCGTGCAGATCCCCGACGGGCGGCTGCGCGCGCTCGTGCCGCGGCTGCACCCGACGGCGGTCGCCGCCCTGGCCGGGCGCCCCTCGCGGACGGCGAACCTCGAAGCCCTGGGCCGGGCGCCGAGGACGGCGCCGGTCGTCGTGCTCGACGATCCCCGCAATCTGGGCAACGCGGGCGCCGTGATCCGGCTGGCCGCGGGCTTCGGGGCGACCGGGGTCGTCACGACCGGCACCCTCGACCCCTGGCACCCCACCGTCGTGCGTGGCGGGGCGGGGCTGCACTTCGCGACGGCCGTGGAGCGGATGGACGTCGCCGAGCTGCCGCACGGTCCGGTGTTCGCGCTCGACGCGGAGGGCGAGGACATCCGGGGGCTCAAGCTCCCCGACGACGCGCTGCTCGCCTTCGGATCCGAGCGCAGCGGTCTCTCGGCGGAACTGCGCGAGCGCGCCGATCACCTGGTGTCGCTGCCGATGCGCCCGCAGGTCTCCAGCTACAACCTGGCGACGAGCGTCGGCATGGCGCTCTTCCACTGGTCGGCGGGCAGGCCCCCGGGGCCGGGGGCCTGAACCCGCCGCGCGTCACGCGTCCTTGCGGATCTCCACCACACGGAAGCGGTTGGCCACGAACGCGCCGTCACAGAGCGCGGCGTTGGCCGCCGGGTTGCCGCCCGAGCCGTGGAAGTCCGAGAACGCCGCCGTCTGGTTCACATAGACGCCACCCGTGAGGTTCAGGGACAGCTGGGCGCACTCCTCCAGGCAGGTCTCCTCGACGGCCGCGGAGACCTCGTCCGATGTCGTATACGCCCCTACGGTCATCGCGCCCTTGTCCCGCACTGTGCGGCGAAGGAGCTCCACCGCGTCCGCCGCGGAGTCGACGGCGACCGCGAAGGAGACGGGGCCGAAGCACTCGCTGAGATAGGCGGCCTCGGTGTCCGGCTTGGCGCCGTCCAGCTTGACGATCACGGGGGTGCGGACCGCCGCGTCCGGGAACTCGGGGTTGGCGATCTCCCGGGAGGCGAGGGCGACTTCACCGAGTCCGGCGGCGGCCTCCAGGCGGGTCTTCACGTCCGGGTTGACCAGGGCGCCGAGGATGCCGTTCGCCCGCGCGTCGTCGCCGAGCAGGCCGCTCACCGAGGCCGCGAGGTCGCTCACCACCTCGTCGTACGACTTGGCGCCCGCGTCCGTGGTGATGCCGTCGCGGGGGATCAGCAGGTTCTGCGGGGTGGTGCACATCTGGCCGCTGTAGAGCGACAGGGAGAAGGCGAGGTTCGCCAGCATGCCCTTGTAGTTGTCCGTCGAGTCGATGACGACCGTGTTGACCCCGGCCTTCTCCGTGTAGACCTGCGCCTGGCGGGCGTTGGTCTCCAGCCAGTCGCCGAAGGACGTCGATCCGGTGTAGTCGATCAGCTTGATCTCGGGGCGCACGGCGAGGGTCTTGGCGATGCCCTCACCGGGCCGCTCGGCGGCCAGGCAGACGAGGTTCGGGTCGAAGCCCGTCTCGGCGAGGACCTCGCGGGCGATCCGCACTGTGAGCGCGAGCGGCAGCACCGCGCGAGGGTGGGGCTTGACCAGCACGGGGTTACCGGTGGCGAGCGAGGCGAACAGGCCCGGGTAGCCGTTCCACGTCGGGAAGGTGTTGCAGCCGATCAGCAGCGAGATGCCGCGCGCGACGGGCGTGAAGCGCTTGTTCAGCGCGAGCGGGTCGCGCTTGCCCTGGGGCTTGGTCCACTCGGCGGCCTCGGGGGTGCGGGCCTGCTCCACGTACGCGTACGCGATGGCTTCGAGGCCGCGGTCCTGGGCGTGCGGGCCGCCGGCCTGGAACGCCATCATGAAGGCCTGGCCGCTGGTGTGCATCACCGCGTGCGCGAGCTCGTGCGTGCGGGCGCTGATCCGGGCCAGGATCTCCAGGCTGACCATCGCGCGCACTTCCGCGCCCGCCTCACGCCAGGCGCGCATCCCGGCGCGCATGGCGGGCAGCAGGGTGTCGATGTCCGGGTGGGGGTACGTGATCCCCAACTCCGGTCCGTACGGCGAGACTTCGCCGCCCACCCAGTCGTCCGTGCCGGGCTGGTCGAGCTCGAAGCGGGCGCCCTGGAGGGCGTCGAAGGCGGCCTTGCCCTCGGGCAGGCTCAGGCTGCCGCCCTCGCCGTACGCCTTGGGGTGTTCGGGATGGGGGGACCAGTACGCGCGCGTGCGGATGGTCTCAAGCGCCTGGTCGAGGGTCGGCCGGTGCTTGGCGATCAGCTGGTGCGCGGTGAGTTCGGCGGCCATGACAGGACCAACTCCTCGTCGGTCAGCTCTCCATCGAGCTGGTGAGCCGGGCAGGAACAGTGGGCAGGGACTGGCTGACAGAGCTAGAGTAACCGAACGATCGGTCGGGACAAGAGGGTCTGCCGAACCTGTGGACAACTTCTCCACGGCGACCCCCGAACCCTGCGGCCGACAGGCCGTGCGGGAGGATCGCGAGCATGACAGGACTCAAGGTCGGCAGCGCCGTTGCCGTGGTCGGAACCGGCACGATGGGACAGGGCATCGCCCAGGTCGCCCTGGTCGCGGGCCACCCCGTGCGGCTCTACGACGCGGCGCCCGACCGGGCCAGGGCGGCGGCCGAGGCCATCGGCGCCCGCCTGGACCGGCTGGTCGAGAAGGGCAGGCTCACGGCGGACGACCGCGCCGCGGCGGCCGCCAGGATCATGCCCGCCGAGAGCCTCGCGGAGCTCGCCGACTGCGGTCTCGTCGTCGAGGCCGTCCTGGAGCAACTGGACGTCAAGCAAAGGCTGTTCCAGGACCTGGAGGACGTGGTCGCCGAGGACTGTCTGCTGGCCACCAACACCTCCTCCCTCTCCGTGACCGCCATCGCGGGCGCGCTCAGGAACCCCGGCCGCTTCGTGGGCCTGCACTTCTTCAACCCGGCGCCGCTGCTCCCCCTGGTCGAGGTCGTCAGCGGCTTCGCGACGGACGAGAGCGCCGCCACGCGCGCGTACGAGACCGCCAAGGGCTGGGGCAAGACGCCGGTGCGCTGCGCGGACACCCCCGGCTTCATCGTCAACCGGGTGGCCAGGCCCTTCTACGCCGAGGCGCTGCGCGGGTACGAGGAGCGGGTCGCCGACCCCGCCACGATCGACGCCGTCCTGCGCGAATGCGGCGGCTTCAAGATGGGCCCCTTCGAGCTGACCGACCTCATCGGCCAGGACGTCAACGAGGCCGTCACGCGCTCCGTGTGGGAGTCCTTCTTCCAGGACCCCAAGTTCACGCCCTCGCTCGCCCAGCGCCGGCTCGTCGAATCGCGCCGCCTGGGGCGCAAGTCGGGGCGGGGCTGGTACGCGTACGGCGACGACGCCGCGCGCCCCGAGCCGCACACGGCGGAACCCGCCGCGGCCCCGGAGTCCGTCACCGTGCACGGCGACCTCTTCCCCGCGGACGCCCTGAGCGAGCTCATCGTGAAGGCGGGCATCCGGATCTACCGCGGGCAGGGCGTCCCGGAGTACCCCGGCTCCATCGAGCTGCCCAGTGGTGTGCGGCTCGCCCTGGTGGACGGCTCCGCGCCCGACGCGGCGGCCGAGCCGACGATCCACTTCGACCTCGCCCTCGACTACCGGGAGGCCACCCGCGTGGCGCTCTCGCCGTCGGGCAGGGTCGGCGAGCAGGGCCTCAAGGAGGCCGTCGGTCTCTTCCAGGCGCTCGGCAAGAAGGTCAGCGTCATCGGGCACGCCCCCGGCATGATCGTGGCGCGCACGGTGTGGCTGCTCGTCGACTTCGCCCTGGACGCCGTGGGCCGCGGGGTCGCGGACGCCGACGACGTCGACACCGCCATGCGGCTCGGCGTCAACTACCCGCTCGGGCCCGTCGCATGGGGCCGCGCGCTGACCGCCTACCGGGTGGCAGAGGCGCTCGACCGGCTCCACGAGGAGTACCCCACGGGGCGCTACGCCCCGTCCCAGGCCCTGCGGCGCCAGGCCGTGCGAGAGGAATACTCATGACCACCGCCCGGCGGGACACCTACACCCCGGAGACGCTGTTGAGCGTGGCCGTCCGGGTCTTCAACGAGCGCGGCTACGACGGCACCTCCATGGAGCACCTCTCCAAGGCGGCCGGCATCTCCAAGTCCTCGATCTACCACCATGTGGCGGGCAAGGAGGAGCTGCTGCGCCGCGCGGTGAGCCGGGCCCTGGAGGGGCTCTTCGGGATCCTCGCCGAGGAGCACGCGCGCGTGGGCACCGCGGTCGAGCGCCTGGAGCACGTCACGCGCCGCACCGTGGAGGTGCTGGTCGCCGAGCTGCCCTATGTGACGCTGCTGCTGCGGGTGCGGGGCAACACGGACACCGAGCGGTGGGCCATGGAGCGCCGCAGGGAGTTCGACCAGCAGGTCGCCGAGCTGCTCAAGGAGGCCGTCGCGGACGGCGATCTGCGCTCGGACACCGATCTGCGCCTGGCCACCAGGCTGCTCTTCGGAATGATCAACTCCATCGTGGAGTGGTACCGCCCGGAGAGCCGGGGCGCCGCCAACGGCGAGCAGATCGCCGACGCGGTCGTGCAGTTGGCCTTCGCCGGGCTGCGCGCCGAGAACTGAGGTCACCGACCGCGCCGCGTCACGGCTCCGGATCCATGTCGTCCTCCTCGAAGACCAGCAACGTACGCGTGCTGAGTACTTCGGGGATGGACTGCAGCCGGGTGAGCACCAGTTCGCGCAGGGCGCGGTTGTCCGGCGTGTGCACCAGGAGCAGTACGTCGAAGTCGCCGCTGACCAGGGCGATGTGGGACGCGCCGGGGAGCGTGCGCAGATGCTCGCGGACCGTGCGCCAGGTGTTCTGAACGATCTTGAGCGTGATGTAGGCGGAGGCGCCCTGCCCGGCGCGTTCGTGGTTGATCCGCGCCCCGAAGCCCCGGATGACGCCGTCGTCGATGAGGCGGTTGATGCGCGCGTAGGCGTTGGCGCGTGACACATGGACGCGGTCGGCCACGGAACGTATCGACGCGCGACCGTCCGTGTGCAGGATCTGGAGGATGTCGCGGTCGATCGCGTCCAGGGGCCGGGGCTCCGGACGGCCGTCGTCCTGCCGGTCGGCCATTCGTTCAGGTGCCATGTCCCCCCGCCTCCCTACCATGGACGTACTGCATCCATCCCAGGCTGTGCAGAACCGTTTGTCCACAGCCTGGAGGTGCCTGTAGCCAAAATGTGCCGACGACCGAACAATCGGTAGGTGAGGCGCACCACATCGCCGCGCCTCTTTTGCCGCTCCTCACAAGGAGACCGCTTCCCCCAGGAGGTGCCGTCATGACGGTCATGGAGCAGCGGGGCGCCTACCGGCCGACCCCGCCCCCCGCTTGGCAGCCCAGGACCGATCCCGCGCCGCTGCTGCCGGACGCGGAGCCCTACCGCGTCCTTGGCACCGAGGCCGCGGAGAAGGCCGATCCGGGGCTGCTGCGCCGCCTGTACGCGGAGCTGGTGCGCGGTCGCCGCTACAACACGCAGGCGACGGCCCTGACCAAACAGGGCAGGCTCGCGGTCTATCCGTCGAGCACCGGCCAGGAGGCCTGCGAGGTCGCCGCCGCGTTCGTCCTGGAGGAGCGGGACTGGCTCTTCCCCAGCTACCGGGACACGCTCGCCGCGGTCGCCCGCGGCCTGGACCCGGTCAGCGCGCTGACGCTGCTGCGCGGCGACTGGCACACCGGATACGACCCGCGCGAGCACCGCACGGCGCCCCTGAGCACCCCCCTCGCGACCCAGCTCCCGCACGCCGTGGGCCTCGCGCACGCCGCCCGCCTCAAGGGCGACGACGTGGTCGCGCTCGCCATGGTCGGCGACGGCGGCACCAGCGAGGGCGACTTCCACGAGGCGCTGAACTTCGCGGCCGTGTGGCGGGCACCGGTGGTCTTCCTCGTACAGAACAACGGCTTCGCGATCTCCGTGCCGCTCGCCAAGCAGACCGCCGCCCCCTCCCTCGCCCACAAGGCCGTGGGATACGGCATGCCGGGACGCCTGGTGGACGGCAACGACGCGGCCGCGATGCACGAGGTGCTCGGCGAAGCGGTGGCCCACGCCCGCGCGGGCGGCGGTCCGACCCTCGTCGAGGCCGTCACGTACCGCATGGAGGCGCACACCAACGCCGACGACGCCACGCGCTACCGCCACGACGCGGAGGTCGAGGCCTGGCGCGACCACGACCCGATCCTGCTCCTGGAGCGGGAGCTGACGGAGCGGGGCCTCTTGGACGACGACCTGAAGCGGCGGGCGGGCGACGACGCGGAGGCCATGGCGGCCGATCTGCGCGAGCGCATGAACCAGGACCCCCAGCTGGACCCCATGGACCTCTTCACGCACGTGTACGCCGAGCAGACCTCCCAACTGCGGGAGCAGGCGGCACAGTTGCGGGCCGAGCTCGAAGTGGCCTCGGAAGAGGCCGAGGAGGAGGCGCGATGACCACGGTCGCGGCGAAGCCGGCGGGCAAACGGGCCACCAAACCGGCCACCATGGCGCAGGCGCTCGGGCGCGCGCTGCGCGACTCCATGGCGGAGGACCCCTCCGTGCACGTGCTCGGGGAGGACGTCGGCGCGCTCGGCGGGGTCTTCCGGGTCACCGACGGGCTCGCCCAGGAGTTCGGCGAGGACCGCTGTACGGACACCCCGCTCGCCGAGGCGGGCATCCTCGGGACGGCGGTCGGCATGGCGATGTACGGGCTGCGGCCCGTCGTCGAGATGCAGTTCGACGCCTTCGCCTACCCCGCCTTCGAGCAGCTGATCTCGCACGTGGCGCGGATGCGCAACCGCACCCGGGGCGCGATGCCGCTGCCCATCACCGTGCGCGTGCCCTACGGAGGCGGCATCGGCGGCGTCGAGCACCACAGCGACTCCTCCGAGGCGTACTACATGGCGACCCCGGGCCTGCACGTCGTCACGCCCGCCACGGTCGCCGACGCCTACGGCCTGCTGCGCGCCTCCATCGCCTCCGACGACCCGGTCGTCTTCCTGGAGCCGAAGCGCCTGTACTGGTCCAAGGCCGACTGGAACCCGGACGCTCCCGCGACCGTTGAACCGATAGGCCGCGCCGTGGTCCGGCGCACCGGGCGCAGCGCCACGCTCATCACGTACGGGCCTTCCGTGCCCGTCTGCATGGAGGCCGCCGAGGCCGCGCGTGCCGAGGGCTGGGACCTCGAAGTGGTCGATCTGCGCTCGCTGGTGCCCTTCGACGACGAGACGGTCGCCGCCTCCGTACGGCGGACCGGGCGCGCCGTCGTCGTGCACGAGTCGGGTGGCTTCGGCGGACCGGGCGGGGAGATCGCCGCGCGGGTCACCGAGCGCTGCTTCCACCACCTGGAGGCGCCGGTGCTGCGGGTCGCGGGCTTCGACATCCCCTATCCCCCGCCGATGCTGGAGAAGCACCATCTGCCGGGCGTGGACCGGATCCTGGACGCGGTCGCGCGGTTGCAGTGGGAGGCGGAGAGCTGATGGCCCCGGCCTTTGATGTGAACAGTCTCGAATTCAAGCTGCCCGACCTCGGGGAGGGGCTCACCGAGGCCGAGATCGTCCGCTGGCTCGTGGAGGTCGGTGACGTCGTCGCCGTGGACCAGCCGGTGGTCGAGGTGGAGACGGCCAAGGCGATGGTCGAGGTGCCGTGTCCCTACGGGGGCGTGGTCACGGCCCGCTTCGGCGACGAGGGCACGGAACTCCCGGTGGGATCACCGCTGTTGACGGTCGCGGTGGGCGCCCCCGTGGAGGAACCGGCGGAGGAGGCCGTGGGCCGGGCCCCCGAGGAGCCCGCCGAGCGGGCCCTGCGGACGGCCGCCGAGGAGTCCTCGGGGAACGTCCTCGTCGGGTACGGCACGGCGGCGGCCCCTGCCCGCCGCCGACGGGTGCGGCCCGCACGGCCCGCATCGGGGCCCGCGGCACCAGGTCCCGCAGCGCCGCGGCCCACCGAGCCGTCGCGCCCGGCAGGGCCGTCGGAGACCGCCGCCTCGCCGCGGGACGTCACATCGATGCCGGACGCCGCGCCGTCCGGGGGACAGGACGCCGCTCGCGGTGACCGGCCGGTCCCGGTGATCTCACCCCTCGTACGGAAGCTGGCGCGGGAGAACGGCGTGGACCTGCGCGTCCTCGCGGGCTCGGGCCACGACGGCCTGATCACGCGGGCCGACGTCGAAGGAGCCATCGCCGCGGGCGGACAGGCCCGGCACGGGGCGGGTCTGTCCGCGGGCGCCGGCCGCGAGGAGTCCGACGAGGCCGGCTCCCGCGAGGCCGAGGCACGCAGGCGCGCGGTCGCGGCGGCGGTCCGTGAGGACGACGAGTCGCTGCGCGAGAGCCTCGCCGACGCGCGCCGTCAGGTCGAGGCGGGCCAGGAGCCCACGCGCGCGGGCATCGAGTCCCGCCACCCCCTGACCGGCATCAGGGGCCTCGTCGCGGACAAGATGTCCCGCAGCAGGCGCGAGATCCCGGAGGCCACCTGCTGGGTCGACGCCGACGCGACCGAACTGCTCGCGGCCCGCGCCGCGATGAACGGCGCCATGGGGCCGCGCGACGGCCAGAAGGTGTCGCTGCTCGCGCTGTTCGCCCGCATCACGGTCGCCGCCCTCGCCCGGTATCCGATGCTCAACTCCACGGTGGACATGGAAGCGCGCGAGGTGCGCCGGCTCGCCGACATCCACCTCGGCTTCGCCGCGCAGACCGACCGTGGCCTGGTCGTCCCCGTCGTACGGCACTCCCAGACGCGGACCACCGCGTCGATCAACGGCGAGCTGATACGCCTCACGGAGGAGGCGAGGGAGGGCAGGCTCACCCCCGCGGACCTCACCGGGGGGACCTTCACGCTCAACAACTACGGGGTGTTCGGGGTCGACGGATCCACGCCGATCATCAACCACCCCGAGGCCGCCATGCTCGGCGTGGGCCGCATCGTGCCCAAGCCGTGGGTTCACCAAGGGGAGTTGGCCGTGCGGCACGTGGTCCAGCTGTCGCTCACGTTCGACCACCGGGTGTGCGACGGCGGTACGGCGGGCGGCTTCCTGCGGTACGTGGCGGACTGCGTCGAACAGCCGGCGGTGCTGCTGCGGTCGGTGTGAAGTGACATAGGTCCCTTGCCCGAAGGGCCCTTCGCGGGGGTGGCAATGATCCTCCGTATGCCCATACTCGGGGGATGACCGCGAACGAGGGCGGCTCGTACGACGCCGCCGCGCCCCTGTCCGGCACCGACACCGGCTCCGGTGACCCGCCTCCGTACGACGCCGTCGTGCTCGCCGGGGGCGGGGCCGCGCGGCTCGGCGGCGCGGACAAGCCGGGCGTACGGGTGGGCGGCCGGGCGTTGATCGACCGGGTGCTCGCGGCCTGCGCGGGCGCGCGGACCACCGTCGTCGTGGCCGGGCGGCGGGCCACCGCGCGCCCCGTGGTGTGGGCGCGCGAGGAGCCGCGCGGCGGCGGTCCGCTCGCCGCGCTCGACGCCGGGCTGCGGCGCACCACGGCGGAGCGGGTGGTGGTGCTCTCGGCCGATCTGCCGTTCCTGGCCGAGGAGACCGTGCAGCGGCTGCTCGACGCGCTGCGCGCGAGCGGCGCGGACGGGGCGGTCCTCACCGATCCGGACGGCCGTGACCAGCCGCTCGTCGCGGCCTATCGCAGCGCGTCGCTGCGGCGCGAGAGCGCGGTGCTCGCGGAGCGGAACGGCGGCGCGCTCACCGGGCTGCCGCTGCGGCGGCTCACCGAGCGGCTCACGCTGACCAGGGTCGCCGACCCCGTCGCGGCGTTCGACTGCGACACCTGGGACGACATCGCCGCCGCGCGGGCGCGCATCAGGGAGCATGGGCACGTGTTGGATGAATGGATTTCCGTAGTCAAGGACGAGCTGGGCATCGAACTCGACGTCGATACCGGCACGCTGCTCGACCTCGCCCGTGACGCCGCGCACGGCGTGGCCAGGCCGGCGGCGCCGCTGACCACCTTCCTCGTCGGGTACGCGGCGGCGCAGGCCGCCGCCCGTGGCGAGGCGGCGAGCGGCGCCGAAGCGGTGACCGAGGCGGCCCGCAAGGCGGCCGCGCTCGCGCTCCGGTGGGCGGAGGAGGACCAGCAGGACGTGAAGTCTGGCGGGGCGCCCGACGCGGCGTCCGGCGCGACGCCCGACGCATCCGGCGGGTCTGCTGGGTCTGCCGGGTCTGCCGGGGCTGCCGGGTCTGCCGCCTCAGGCTCGGCCCCCGGCGCCGCTGCTGCAACCCCCGCCCCCGCCCCCGCCACCGAGCCCAAGCCCGGTCCCGGCTCCGGCGCCCAGGCCGGCAGCGGCGCCGCACCGGACGCCGGATGACCGGGCGGCCGGTGTCCGAAGCCGAGCTCGACGAGGCCCTCGCCCTGGTGAACGACCACCGGGAGGGCCCGGCCGGCGCTCCCGCCGCGCAGCCCACCCCCACGCCCCGCAGCGAGGCGCCCGGCGACACCGGTACCGAACCCGGCCCAGGCCCCGGCCCCCGGCCCGGCAAGCACCACCACCACACCACCCCCTGGCCCACCGCCCGCGCCCGTGCCGCCCGCGCCGCACGACGCGCCGCCCGTGCGGCGCGTCCGGGGACCGGGACCGAGGGCGATCCCGTCGCCCCCGTCCCCCTCGACCAGGCCCTCGGGCTGACGCTTGCCGCGCCGCTCAGCGCCCTGACCGATCTGCCGTCGTTCGACACCTCGGCGATGGACGGCTGGGTCGTCGCGGGCCCGGGGCCCTGGGACGTACGGGCCGAGGGGATCCTCGCCGGGCACGGGCGGCCCGAGCCGCTCACCGACGGCGAGGCGGTCCGGATCGCGACCGGTGCCCGGATCCCGCAGGACGCCACCGCCGTACTGCGCAGCGAGCACGGCCGTACCGACGACAAGGGCAGGCTGCACGCGGGGCGTGAGGTCGTGCCGGGGCAGGACATCCGGCCGCGCGGCCAGGAGTGCCGTTCCGGCGATCAACTCCTGCCGTCCGGCGCCCTCGTGACGCCCGCCGTGCTCGGCCTCGCCGCGGCCGCCGGGTACGACACGCTGGCGACGCTGCGCCGTCCGCGCGTCGAAGTGCTGGTCCTGGGCGACGAGTTGCTGACCGCGGGGCTCCCCCGCGACGGCCTCATCCGGGACGCGCTCGGCCCGATGCTGCCGCCGTGGCTGCGCGCGCTGGGCGCCGACGTCACCGCGGTCAGGCGGCTCGGCGACGACGCCGAGGCGCTCCACAAGGCGATCACGACGTCCGACGCCGACCTGATCGTCACGACCGGCGGCACCGCGTCGGGCCCGGTGGACCACGTCCATCCGATCCTGAGCCGCATCGGGGCCGAGCTGCTCGTGGACGGCGTCGCCGTGCGCCCCGGCCACCCCATGCTCCTGGCCCGCATCCGCCCCGACCAGCACCTCGTCGGCCTGCCCGGCAATCCGCTGGCCGCCGTGTCGGGCCTGCTGACCCTGGCCGAACCCCTGTTGCGTACGCTCTCCGGGCGCGGAAATGAGTCGGCGTACACGGCTCCCGTCCGCGACGATGTGCAGGGACATCCGCACGACACCCGTCTCGTCCCCGTCACCCTGCGCTCCGAGCACGCGGTGCCGCTGCACTTCAACGGGCCCGCGATGCTGCGCGGTATCGCGGCTGCCGACGGACTCGCGGTCGTACCGCCCGGCGGGGCGCGCCAGGAACAGGAGTTGGAGATTCTCGATCTGCCCTGGGCCCTGATGGCCTCCGACGGCGGGGTGTGTTTCACGTGAAACTTCCCGGACACGACGCGATCGCCCGGCACCCCGACGAACACCACACGACCCACCGGATCAAGCTGCCCCAGCGGGAGGTCGTGAAGCCGCTGCGGCAGGTCACCCGGCGCCTCGCGATGGCGCTTCTGGTGCTCGCCGTGACGACGTGCATCGTCTGGCTCGACCGCAGCGGTTACCACGACAACTCCGACGAGCACGTCGACTTCCTCGACGCCGCGTACTACGCGACGGTGACGCTCTCCACCACCGGGTACGGGGACATCGTCCCGTACAGCGACTCCGCGCGGCTCACGAACATCCTCCTTGTCACGCCGTTGCGCGTGCTCTTCCTGATCATCCTGGTCGGTACCACCCTCGAAGTACTCACGGAACGGACGCGCGAGGAGTGGCGTCTGTCCCGCTGGAGGTCCAACTTGCGTGAACACACTGTCGTCGTCGGCTTCGGCACCAAGGGCCGCTCGGCGATCCAGACCGTCTGCGCGACCGGCCTGAAGCCGGACCAGATCGTGGTGGTCGACCCCAGCGCGAAGGTCGTCGACGCGGCCACGGCGGAGGGTTTCGCGGGCGTCATCGGCGACGCGACGCGCAGCGACGTGCTGCTCCGCGCCGAGGTGCAGCGGGCCCGCCAGATCATCATCGCGACCCAGCGGGACGACACCGCCGTCCTGGTCGCCCTCACGGCACGGCAGTTGAACCGGGGCGCGAAGATCGTCGCCGCGGTCCGCGAGGAGGAGAACGCGCCGCTGCTGCGCCAGTCCGGCGCCGACGCCGTGATCACCAGCGCCAGCGCGGCGGGCAGGCTGCTCGGCCTCTCCGTGCTCAGCCCCAGCGCGGGCATGGTCATGGAGGACCTGATCCAGCAGGGCAGCGGGCTCGATCTCGTCGAACGCCCGGTGATAAAGGCCGAGGTGGGACGCGGTGTGCGGGAGACCGACGACCTGGTCGTCAGCGTCGTCAGGGGGCATCGGGTCCTCGGGTACGACGATCCGGCCGTCGGGAAGATCCAGTTGACGGACCGGTTGATCACGATCGTGCGGGCCTCGCCGGCGAGTGTGGTGGCACCGGACATCAAGCCGTTGCCGACGGACTGAGTGCGACGCCGACGGACACGGACTGAGTACGACGCCGACGGACTGAGTACGACGGGGCGCCCATCGGCCCCGGAGGGTGCAGATGCCGGGGGCGCCCGAAGCTGATCGTGCGGTTTCCGGCGCCCCGTGCGGGGCGCGAGTAGCCTCGGCCGCATGTATGCGATCACGATCCCCGAACCCGGCGGCCCCGAAGCGCTCGTATGGGCCGAGGTCCCCGATCCCGTACCCGGCGAGGGCGAGGTCCTCGTCGAGGTGGTGGCCAGCGCGGTGAACCGCGCCGATCTGTTGCAGCGCCAGGGCGCCTACAGCCCGCCGCCCGGCTCCTCCCCCTACCCCGGCCTGGAGTGCGCGGGCCGCATCACGGCGCTCGGCACCGGCGTCTCCGGCTGGTCGGTCGGCGACGAGGTGTGCGCGCTGCTCGCGGGCGGCGGCTACGCGGAGCAGGTCGTCGTGCCGGTGGGCCAGCTGCTGCCCGTGCCCGACGGCGTCGACCTGGTCACGGCGGCCGCGCTGCCCGAGGTCACCTCCACGGTCTGGTCCAACGTCTTCATGATTTCCCACCTGCGACCGGGCGAGACGCTCCTCGTGCACGGCGGCTCCAGCGGCATCGGCACCATGGCGATCCAGCTCGCGAAGGCGGTCGGCGCGAAGGTGGCGGTCACGGCCGGTACGAAGGAGAAGCTCGACTTCTGCGGTGAGCTCGGCGCGGACGTGCTGATCAACTACCGCGAGCAGGACTTCGTCGAGGAGCTGGCGCGGGCCACGGACGGGGCCGGTGCGGACGTCATCCTCGACAACATGGGCGCGAAGTACCTGGGGCGGAACGTTCAGGCGCTCGCCACGAACGGGCGCCTCGCGATCATCGGCATGCAGGGCGGGGTCAAGGGCGAGCTGAACATCGGGGCGCTGCTGGTCAAGCGGGCCGCGATCACCGCGACGTCGCTGCGGGGGCGGCCGCTCGCCGAGAAGGCGTCGATCGTGGCGGCGGTGCGGGAGCATGTCTGGCCGTTGATCGGGGCGGGGCATGTGCGGCCCGTCGTGGACCGGCAGGTGCGGATGAGTGAGGCGGCGGAGGGGCATCGGGTGTTGGAGGGGAGTGGGCACGTCGGCAAGGTGCTTTTGGTTCGGTAGGCGGTGAAGGTCTTGGTGTCGGCCGTTGGGTCTTGTCGTCCGGGGGTCCCCTGCGGGGGGCTTCGGGGGGTGGGCGGGGGCTCTTTTGGTGCGGGTTGGGGTGGGCTGGGCGCGCCGTTCCTCGCGCCCCTTGGTGGGCCGCCCTTGCGTGGTCGTTAGGTGGGTCTGGGGCGTGCGCAGTTCCCCGCGCCCCTGGGTGGGGCGGTCCTGCGCCCCCGTTGGGTGTATCTGGACCGTGCGCAGTTCCCCGCGCCCCTAGGTAGGCCGCTCTTGCGCCCCCGTCGCATCACGCCCCTTGTGCCCGAGATGCCGGGATTGTTGTTGCATGTGACCCTTGTCACCAGTGTGCGTGGTCGTTCCGGTGGTGGCTGTCGAGGGGTGGCGTGGCGTGGTGGGTGGATCGCGGGTGGTGCTGGTCTTGGGGCTGCTGGTGCTTGCTCTCGGCGGTCCCGTGCTCACCTCGTACGCCACCGAGGCCGGCCCGGCCGGCGTCGTGGTGGACCGTGTCGTCCGTTCCGTCGACGAGACGGCGCGGGCCGGGAGCCGGGCCGGGGAAGGGCGGGTGCGGCCGGGGCGGCCGGAGTCCGCGTTGCCCGAGCCCGCGGTGCCCGTCCCCGCCTTCCCGCCCCGCGAGGCCTCCCCGACGCCGCCCTCCCCGAAGCCGGAACGGGACTCCCCCGGGCGCAGGGACACCGCGTCCGACACCACCGCGCCCACCCGCGCGGACCCAGTCCTGCCCGGTCTGCGCGTGCTGCCGCTCGGCGGCGGACTCGTCCTCATCGGTCTGGGCATCGGCTTCCTCGGGTTGCGCCTGCGCCGCGGGTGAAGGGGGCGGATCCGAGGGTGGATCAGCTCTGTATGGGGGCACTACCGATGTGTGATGTTCGGGTGCGAGAGAATGGCGGCATGGAGATGCCGAGGAACGAACGGTCGCCGGAGAGCCCCCAGGTCCTGGTCGTGGGCCAGGACGGAATGGCACTCGGTGGCGGCGGAGACGACGACTCCCGCGAGGTCCCGGTGACGGAGATGGTCGAACAGCCGGCCAAGGTCATGCGGATCGGCAGCATGATCAAGCAGCTTCTCGAGGAGGTGCGGGCGGCTCCTCTCGACGAGGCGAGCCGGGTCCGCCTCAAGGACATCCACGCCAGCTCGGTCAAGGAGCTCGAGGACGGTCTCGCCCCCGAGCTCGTCGAGGAGCTGGAGCGCCTTTCCCTGCCCTTCACGGACGACACGACGCCGAGCGATGCCGAACTGCGCATCGCGCAGGCACAGTTGGTCGGCTGGCTCGAAGGTCTCTTCCACGGGATCCAGACGACGCTCTTCGCGCAGCAGATGGCCGCGCGGGCGCAGCTGGAGCAGATGCGGCGTGCGCTGCCGCCCGGTGTGGGCGGCGACGAGGACGAGGAGCCGGGTGGCGGCATCGCGGGCCGCACGGGAGGCCCCTACCTCTAGCCGGGAGAGACGGAGAGGGAGAGCTCGTAGGAGCAGGAGCAGGAGCAGGAGCAGGAGCAGGAGCTCATGAGTGAGGGGCTCGGTACGCGGATCGTGTGCCGAGCCCCTCATCTGTGTCATCTATGTACTGGTGCGCCTCGGATATGTACTGGTGCGCCTCGGACCGCTAGGCCGGGTCGCCCGAGGAGATGTCGAACTGGATCTCGACGTGCTTCGGGTCGATCTCCGAGCCCTCCTTCGGGGTCTGCCGCATGACGGTGTCCTCGCCGTACGCGTTCTCGTCGACCGACCGCTTGTCGTAGCTCCAGCCCGCCGCCTGGAGGCAGGACAGGACCGACTTCCAGTCCTTGAACGTGAAGTCAGGAGCCTTGATCTTGTTCTCGTCGTTGTAGGCGGTCTCGGGATCCGTGCACTTGGTCGTTTCCATCGTCTTGGTGCGGTCGGGACCCTTGTGCCCGGCGACCGGCTGCTTGGACTTGTCGTCCTTCGCCTCGGTGCCGCCGTCGTCCTTGTTCAGCGAGATCGCGGTGATCACGCCGCCGACGGCGAGCAGCGCGACGACGATCGCGCCGACGACCACCGGCATGTTCCGCTTGCCGGAGCCGTTCTGGCCCGAGCCGCTGGACATCGTCGCGGGCTGCGCCGAGAGGTTGTACGGCGGCGGGGTCTGCGCGCCCTGCTGGGCGTAGGCGTTGGCGGGGGGCGGGGTCTGGTAGCCGGCCTGCTGCGGGTAGCCGTAGCCCGGGGTGGGGGCGGGCGCGGGGACCGGCGTCGGCGGTCCGTAGGAGCCGGGCTGGTACGGCGTCTGGACCTGGCCGCTCTGCTGGAGCGAGCCGTCGACCGGCGGGAAGACCGCGGAGCCGACGCCCGCGCCGCTCGCGGTCTGCGCGCCGGGGACGATGCTGGGGGCCGCCGCCTGGAAGGACTGGGCCACGCGCAGGCACTCGTCGCGCATGGACTCGGCCGTCGGGAAGCGCTCGTTCGGGTTCTTCTTGAGCGCGCGGGCGACGATCGCGTCGACCGCGGGCGGCAGCGAACGGTTGATCGAGGAGGGAGTGACCGGCTCCTCCTGGACATGGGCGTACGCGATGGCCAGCGGCGAGTCCGCCTCGAAGGGCAGCCGACCGGTGGTCAGTTGGAAGAGCATGATGCCGACGGAGTACAGGTCCGAGCGCGCGTCGACGCCGCGGCCGAGCGCCTGCTCAGGGGAGAGGTACTGGGGGGTGCCGACGACCATGCCGGTCTGCGTCATCGAGGTGACGCCGGACTGCATCGCGCGGGCGATGCCGAAGTCCATGACCTTCACGACGTTGCGCTTGGTCATCATCACGTTGCCGGGCTTGATGTCGCGGTGGACCAGGCCCATCTCGTGGCTGATCTCCAGGGCGGCGAGCACATCGGCGGTGATCTTGAGCGCCTGGTCGGTCGGCATCGCGCCGTACTGCGCGACGGCGGTGTCGAGCACCGAGCCGAGCGGCTTGCCCTCGACGTACTCCATGACGATGTACGGCATCATCGCGCCGTCGAGGTTGTCCTCGCCGGTGTCGAAGACCGAGACGATGTTGGTGTGCGTGAGCTTCGCCACCGACTGGGCCTCGCGGCGGAAGCGCTCGCGGAAGGACTGTTCGCGGCCGAGCTCGGTGTGCAGGGTCTTGATGGCGACCTGGCGGTCGAGCACGGTGTCGTACGCGAGGTGCACGGAGGCCATGCCGCCCTCGCCCAGCAGATCACGCAGTTGGTAGCGGCCGCCGGCCAGCGAACGCCCCGCATACCGCCCCTGTGCGCCGTCCTGGCTGCTCATCTTGTGCGTCCCCCATCGGCGCGGTGGCCGGACGGCTCCGCGGCTGGTGATCGATAACCGCTATTCCAGGCCAAGTCTGCCCCAGGACGATGACGCGTCAAGCTCGGTGCCCGTTCCGTGACCGTACGCGCAAGAAGCGTCTCGGAAGCGTTACAAGTTTGCGCACGGGCACCGGCAAAGGCTTTGATGTCCGGTCCATCTCGAATTTGGAGGTGGCGTGAAGGCTGTAGCGTGGCCCGACGGAGTACCCCGTTATCGCGACGTACTTCGGTACCAAGTACCACGACCAGAAACGACGGCGAGGACTGATGGCACAGACGCAGCGCGCTCAGGGCCCGTCCGACCCCGAGGCGACTGGCGGCGGTATGTCAGACGCGCCTGAGTTGTGGGGGAATGGCGGGCTTGTCGGAGACGGCCGGTATCGGCTGACCCACAGACTCGGCCGGGGCGGTATGGCCGAGGTGTTCGCGGCCGAGGACGTACGGCTCGGCCGTACGGTCGCGGTCAAGCTGCTCCGCTCCGACCTCGCCGAGGACCCGGTCTCCAAGGCGCGTTTCACGCGCGAGGCACAGTCTGTCGCGGGCCTCAACCACCACGCCGTGGTCGCCGTGTACGACTCCGGTGAAGACGTCGTCGGGCCGAACGTCGTCCCCTACATCGTGATGGAGATCGTCGAGGGCCGGACGATCCGCGATCTGCTGATCAACGCGGAGGCGCCGGGCCCCGAGCAGGCGCTGATCATCGTCTCCGGCGTGCTCGAAGCGCTCGCGTACTCCCACCAGCACGGCATCGTGCACCGCGACATCAAGCCCGCGAACGTGATCATCACCCACGCCGGTGCGGTGAAGGTGATGGACTTCGGCATCGCGCGCGCCCTGCACGGCGCGCAGTCGACGATGACGCAGACCGGCATGGTCATGGGCACGCCCCAGTACCTGTCGCCCGAGCAGGCGCTCGGCAAGGCCGTCGACCACCGCTCCGACCTGTACGCGACGGGCTGTCTCCTCTACGAACTGCTCGCGCTGCGGCCGCCGTTCACCGGCGAGACGCCGCTCTCCGTGGTCTACCAGCACGTCCAGGACCAGGCCGTGCCGCCCTCCGAGGTCTCGGACGCGGCGCCGCCCGAGCTGGACGGGCTCGTCATGCGTTCCCTCGCCAAGGACCCGGACGACCGGTTCCAGACGGCCGAGGAGATGCGCGGACTCGTCCAGTACGGGCTGCAGATGCTGCACGAGCAGGGCAGCCACACCGGGACCTGGAACACCGGCCCCGTGGAGATGCACGAGGGTGGCAACACCCCCGCGATGGGTGTCGCCGGGACGGCCGCGATGGCCCACCCCGACTCCGGGACCGCGCAGATCCCCAGCCCGATGCTGCCCTCGCGCAACGGCGACGACGGCGGCTTCGAAGGCGGCCACCGCGGCGGCAAGGGCGGCCGCGGCAGGATGTGGATCTTCGTGGTGCTCGCGGTCATCGCCATCGCGGTGGGCGTGACGTTCGCGCTGACGGCCGCGGACAAGAAGGACCAGAAGGACCCGCCGAAGGCTCCCGAGACCAAGAAGTCGCAGGAGAAGGAGCCGAGCGAGAGCGCGGACGAGGAGACCTCGGACGAGGAGACCGATCCCGGCACGGGAACCGGCGGCGAGACGGACTACCAGCAGCCGACCAACCAGCCGACCGGTCCCACCCGGCCCACCCAGGGCCCGACCGAGCCCACCCAGAACCCGACGACGCCGACCGGCGAGCCGACGACGGCGGACCCGACCGACGATCCGACGACGGATCCGACGGACGACCCGCCGGACCCGACGGAGCCGACGGACGACGGCGAGGACCCGGGCGCCGGCGGTGGCGACGGGGCCTGACCCCGGCAGCGGGACACGGACACGACGAAGGGCCGGCCGATCTCGGCCGGCCCTTTTCGCTGCGCGCGCGGGTCGGGGTCCGTGGGTCGGAGCCCGTGGTTCAGAGGATGTACTGGAGCGAACGGTCGTGGCCCGCCTTGAGCGTGTGGACCGTGGCGAACTGCGGCTCTATCCGCAGGTAGACCGGGTCGAAGAGCTCGCCGTCCGCGAAGTGCGGGGTGGGGCCGAAGAGTTCGAGCTCGGCGTTGGTCGGCTCGACGGCCTCGCAGACGCCCACCAGCTGGACGGTCCACTGGCCGTCGCGCGCGGTCGCCGAGTTGAGGTTGTCCGCGCCGTACGCGACGACGCTGCCGATGCACGCCTGGTGGTAGCCGTACCCCTTGTGCATGCGGAGCAGGATCTTGCCGTCGACGACGATGTGACGGGCCGCGGCGAGGAAGGGCAGCGCGCGCATGCTGGTCGCCACCCGGCCGTAGTCGCTGCGGCTGAGCAGTTCGAAGGCGAGCTGTTCGTCGGTGGGCATGACCACCACTTTGGTTCATGGACAGGGTGTCGGAAAAGGGGATCCCGCCCTCAGAAGGCGGGGACGTAAGTCCCTCTTATGTTCCGCGGTCCTTGCACGTGTGTCCCGTATTCCTTGCACGTACCGACGGAATCCGTTTGCCCCGAAGGGCTCTCCCGACCTGCTGAACCATTGCCCTTTCCGGCAGGCCCGCCCTCGCGGCGCGGCTTCCCCAGGGCCCTTCTAGTGCTTCTCCGCCTGCATGCGGGCCACGTACGCGGCCGCCTGCGAACGGCGTTCCATGCCCAGCTTGGAGAGCAGGCTGGAGACGTAGTTCTTGATCGTCTTCTCGGCCAGGTGGAGGCGCTCGCCGATCACGCGGTTGGTCAGGCCCTCGCCGATCAGGTCCAGGATCTTCCGCTCCTGGTCGGTGAGGTTGGCGAGGCGGTCGTCGCCCTTGGGGTTGTTGCCGTCGCGCAGCCGCTCCAGGACCCGGGCGGTCGCCACCGGGTCGAGCAGGGACTTGCCCGCGGCCACGTCCCGCACGGCCGTCAGGAGCTCATTGCCCCGGATCGCCTTGAGGACATAGCCGGACGCACCGGCCATGATCGCGTCGAAGAGCGCCTCGTCGTCGGCGAACGAGGTGAGCATCAGGCACTTGATGTCCTCGTTCTGCGACCGGATCTCGCGGCACACCTCGACACCGCTGCCGTCCGGCAGACGCACGTCGAGCACCGCCACGTCGGGCCGCGTCGCGGGGATCCTGACCAGGGCGTCTGCCGCGGTGCCGGCCTCGCCGACCACCTCGATGTCAGACTCCACGGAGAGCAGCTCATGGACTCCACGCCGGACCACTTCATGGTCGTCGAGGAGAAATACCGTAATTTTTCCGTCTTCGCGCACGGGGCCAGTCTCACACACGATCTCTTTCCGTGCCCGGGCGGAACCCTTCCCGTGCGCGGGGTGGCCGGGATAACGTGCCGGTGTTCCGGCCCCCTGCCAGGCTGTGATCAGTGCTGTGACCAGGAAGTGTTCCCCCCATTCTCGATTTACTCGGAAATCCAAGCAGTCAGATACTCGGAAATCCAAGCAAATTCGCAGGTCAGATGGGGTTTCACAGAATTGGGAAGCACTGGGTAACGTGCATTGAGCAGGGCGCTCGCCGGGGCACCTGTCACGCCTGTTCCCGGCCGAGCCGCACCCACCCCGTGCGCGGGCACGGAAATCAGGCGAGCCGCACTGGCTGACCCGGTAATCCCGGGGGCCGGACCGACGGAGGAGCACACGTGACCGTGGAGAGCACCGCCGCGCGCAAACCGCGCCGCAGCAGTACCAGCGGCGGTAAGCGCGCCGGCACCAAGAAGGCCGCCCCGCAGCAGAACGCGGAGCCCGAGCTCGTACAGCTGCTGACCCCCGAGGGCAAGCGGGTCAAGCACGCGGAGTACGCCGAGTACGAGAAGTACGTCGACTCGATCACCGCGGAGGAGCTGCGCGGCCTCTACCGCGACATGGTCCTCACCCGTCGCTTCGACGCCGAGGCCACCGCCCTTCAGCGCCAGGGCGAACTGGGCCTGTGGGCCTCGCTGCTGGGCCAGGAGGCCGCCCAGATCGGTTCGGGGCGGGCCACCCGCGACGACGACTACGTGTTCCCCACGTACCGCGAGCACGGCGTCGCCTGGTGCCGCGGCGTCGACCCGACCAACCTGCTCGGCATGTTCCGCGGCGTGAACAACGGCGGCTGGGACCCGAACAGCAACAACTTCCACCTGTACACGATCGTCATCGGCTCGCAGACGCTGCACGCCACCGGCTACGCGATGGGCGTGGCCAAGGACGGTGCCGACTCGGCCGTGATCGCGTACTTCGGGGACGGCGCCTCCAGCCAGGGCGACGTCGCCGAATCGTTCACCTTCTCCGCGGTCTACAACGCGCCCGTGGTGTTCTTCTGCCAGAACAACCAGTGGGCGATCTCCGAGCCGACCGAGCGCCAGACCCGGGTGCCGCTCTACCAGCGCGCACAGGGCTACGGCTTCCCCGGTGTGCGGGTCGACGGCAACGACGTGCTCGCCGTGCTCGCCGTGACCCGGTGGGCCCTGGAGCGGGCGCGTACGGGCGAGGGCCCGGCGCTGATCGAGGCGTTCACGTACCGCATGGGCGCGCACACCACCTCCGACGACCCGACCAAGTACCGCAGGGACGAGGAGCGGGAGGCGTGGGAGGCCAAGGACCCGATCCTGCGGCTGCGCGCGTACATGGAGGCCGAGGGCCACGCGGACGACGCGTTCTTCGCGGAACTCGACGACGAGAGCGAAACGTTGGGCAAGAGGGTGCGAGAGGTGGTGCGGGCGATGCCGGATCCTGATCTGATGGCGATCTTCGAGAACGTGTACGCGGACGGGCATGCGCTCGTGGACGAGGAGCGCGCCCAGTTCGCCGCTTATCAGGCGTCGTTCGCGGACGGGGAGGGCAAGTAGCCATGACGGTGAAGAAGTTGCCTCTCGCGAAGGCGATCAACGAGTCGCTGCGTACGGCTCTTGAGGCTGATCCCAAGGTCCTGATCATGGGTGAGGATGTCGGTAAGCTCGGTGGTGTCTTCCGTGTGACGGACGGGCTGCAGAAGGACTTCGGTGAGGAGCGGGTCATCGACACCCCGCTCGCCGAGTCGGGCATCGTGGGTACCGCGATCGGTCTGGCGCTGCGCGGTTACCGGCCTGTGGTGGAGATCCAGTTCGACGGTTTCGTCTTTCCGGCGTACGACCAGATCGTCACGCAGCTGGCGAAGATGCACGCCCGCGCGCTCGGCAAGATCAAGATGCCGGTCGTCATCCGGATTCCCTACGGCGGTGGCATCGGTGCGGTCGAGCACCACTCGGAGTCGCCCGAGACGTTGTTCGCGCATGTGGCGGGCCTGAAGGTGGTTTCGCCCTCGAACTCCTTCGACGCGTACTGGATGATGCAGCAGGCCATCCAGAGCGACGATCCGGTGATCTTCTTCGAGCCGAAGCGGCGGTACTGGGACAAGGGCGAGGTCGACACCGAGGCCATTGCGGGACCTCTGCACCGGGCGCAGGTGGTGCGGGCGGGTTCGGACGTGACGCTGGCGGCGTACGGGCCGATGGTGAAGGTCTGTCTGGAGGCGGCCGCGGCGGCCGAGGAGGAGGGCAAGTCGCTGGAGGTCGTCGACCTGCGGTCGATGTCCCCGATCGACTTCGATGCGGTGCAGGCGTCGGTGGAGAGGACTCGCCGGCTGGTCGTGGTGCACGAGGCGCCGGTGTTCCTGGGCACGGGTGCGGAGATCGCCGCGCGGATCACGGAGCGGTGTTTCTACCATCTGGAGGCGCCGGTGCTGCGGGTGGGCGGGTATCACGCGCCGTATCCGCCGGCGCGTCTGGAGGAGGAGTACCTGCCGGGTCTGGACCGGGTGCTCGACGCCGTCGACCGCTCGCTTGCGTACTGAGGAGAGGGTCGTGACGATGATGACTGACACGGCTGCGGCCGAGTTCAAGATGCCGGACGTGGGCGAGGGGCTCACCGAGGCGGAGATCCTCAAGTGGTACGTCGCGGTGGGTGACACGGTCACCGACGGGCAGGTCGTGTGCGAGGTGGAGACGGCCAAGGCGGCCGTCGAGCTGCCCATTCCGTTCAACGGTGTGGTGGCCGAGCTGCGTTTCCCCGAGGGGACGACCGTCGACGTCGGCCAGGTGATCATCACGGTCGACGTGGGCGGGAGTGCGGTGGCGCCTGCGGCGCAGGCCGAGCCCGCGTCCGCGCCGGCGGCCGCGCCCGCTCCCGCGCCGGTCGCGGAGGAGGCGGCCGAGCCGCAGGGGCGGCAGCCCGTACTGGTCGGATACGGCGTCGCCGAGTCCTCGACGAAGCGGCGGGCGCGGAAGGCCGAGCCCGCCGAGGCGCCGGCGTCCGTGCCTGAGGTCGTGCCGGAGGCCGCGCCGCAGCGGGACAGCCGCCCGCAGCAGGCGAGCGTGAACGGCCACGGCGCCGGACGCCCGCTCGCCAAGCCGCCGGTGCGTAAGCTCGCCAAGGACCTCGGCGTGGACCTGGCCACGGTCACGCCGTCCGGGCCCGACGGGATCATCACCCGCGAGGACGTGCACGCGGCGGTCGCGCCCGCGCCGGCTCCGGAGCCCGTCGCCGTGGCCGAGGCACCGGCGCCCGCCCCCGTGGTGAGTACGGACGCCCGCGAGACCCGCATCCCCGTCAAGGGTGTGCGCAAGGCGACCGCTCAGGCGATGGTCGCCTCGGCGTTCACCGCGCCGCACGTCACGGAGTTCGTGACGGTCGACGTGACGCGGACGATGAAGCTGGTCGAGGAGCTCAAGCAGGATCGTGCCTTCGAGGGGCTGCGGGTCAATCCGCTGCTGCTCGTCGCCAAGGCCCTGCTGGTCGCGATCCGGCGCAACCCGGAGGTCAACGCGGCCTGGGACGAGGTGAACCAGGAGATCGTCCAGAAGCACTACGTGAACCTGGGGATCGCCGCGGCCACCCCGCGCGGTCTGATCGTGCCGAAGATCAAGGACGCGCACACCAAGACCCTGCCCGAACTGGCCGGGGCGCTGGGTGAGTTGGTGACCACCGCGCGCGCGGGCAAGACCTCGCCCGCGGCCATGCAGGGCGGCACGGTGACGATCACGAACGTCGGCGTCTTCGGCGTCGACACGGGCACCCCGATCCTGAACCCGGGCGAGTCCGCGATCCTCGCGGTCGGCGCGATCAAGCCCCAGCCGTGGGTCCACAAGGGCAAGGTGAAGCCCCGTCAGGTGACCACGCTCGCGCTCTCCTTCGACCACCGCCTGGTCGACGGGGAACTGGGCTCCAAGGTGCTCGCCGACGTGGCGGCCGTCCTGGAGCGCCCCAAGCGGCTCCTCACCTGGTCGTAGCGGCACCGGACACGACGGAGGGGGCCTGCCGCGGTGTGCGGCAGGCCCCCTCTGCGTGCGTGCGGTGACGGCCGGGGTCTCAGACCTTGAAGCCGTAGTCCATCAGCTTCTTCGCGTCCTTGGTGCGGTTGGCCGCGGAGGAGGACGTGAGGACGGTGCCGATGACGGTCTTGCCGCTGCGCGTCGCCGCGAAGACGAGGCAGTACTTCGCCTCGGGGCCGGAGCCCGTCTTCACGCCGATGGCGCCGCGGTAGGAGCCGAGCAGGCCGTTCGTGTTCGACCACGACATGTAGCGGTAGCCGCCGCTCTTCGTCGTGACCTTCTGCTTCGTCGACTTCGTCTTCACGACCGAGCGGAACGTGGAGTACTTCATCGAGTTGCTCGCGAGCTTCGTCAGGTCGCGCGGCGTCGAGTAGTTCCTGCCGTTCCCGATGCCGTCGAACGAGTCGAAGTGGGTGTTCTTCAGGTTCAGGTTCTTGGCCGTCGAGTTCATCTGGCCGATGAAGTTCTTCACGCGCTTGGCGCGGGTGGAACCCTTGCCGAACTTGTCGGCGAGCGCGTAGGCGGCGTCGCAGCCGGACGGGAGCATCAGGCCGTAGAGGAGCTGGCGGACGGTCACCTTGTCGCCGACGATCAGGCGGGCCGAGGACGCCGAGTTCCTGACGATGTAGTCGCTGTAGGCCTTCTGGACCGTGACCTTGGAGTTCAGGTTCAGGTTCCGCTGGCCGAGCACCACGCGCGCCGTCATTATCTTCGTCGTGGAGCCGGTGGAACGGCGGGTGTCGGCGGCCTTGGTGAACAGCGTCCTGCCGTTGCCGTTGTTCATCACGAACCCGCCCTTGGCGGTGATCGACGGCTTCGGCGGTGCGGCCGCGTGGGCCGGGGTCGTGAGGGCGCCGCCGGCCAGTATCGCGCTCGCAGTCATCGCTACGACCGATACGCGGCGTACATCCTTAATGCCGGTTTTCAAGTTAGATGCTCCAAATACCCCTGGATGACGGCCACATGAAGGTGCCGCTCACACATAAGACGAGTGAGAGGGGTGAATGGATGTGCTGGATTGCCCGCCATGTGGACGAGAGTTTCGGCGTATACGTGTTGTATCTATGCTGTGCGCATGCCAGCCACCTCCCTCGCCCCCGCCAAGCGGCCGCCCGCCGCCGAGCGCGTCTACGCACACGTCAAGCAAGCCGTCCTGGACCGCCGCTACGAGGGCGGCACGCTGCTCACCGAGGGCGAGCTCGCCGAGGCGGTGGGGGTCTCGCGCACCCCGGTGCGCGAGGCGCTGCTCAAGCTGGAGGTCGAGGGGTTGCTCCGGCTCTACCCCAAGAAGGGCGCCCTGGTCCTGCCGGTCTCCGCGCAGGAGATCGCGGACGTCGTCGAGACCCGGCTGCTCGTCGAGACGCACTCCGTGCGCAAGGCCGTGCCCGCGCCCGCCGCGCTGCTCGACCGGCTCGGTGAACTCCTGGACGAGCAGCGGGTGCAGGCGGCGGCGGGCGACTTCGCGGCGGCCGCCGTCACCGACCGGTGCTTCCACGCCGAGATCGTGCGCAGCGGCGGCAACGAGATCCTCTCGCGCCTCTACGACCAGTTGCGCGACCGGCAGCTGCGGATGGGCGTCGCCGTGATGCACTCGCACCCCGACCGGATCGCCAAGACGCTCACCGAGCACGAGGAGATCCTCGCCGCGCTCACCGCGGGCGACACCGAGGCCGCGGTGGCCGTGGTCACCCGGCACGTCGGCTGGTTCCAGAACCTCGCGCGGGGCGAGGTCCGATGAGCTCCGCCACCTCGCCCGTCGCGCTGCCCGGTGATCCCCCGGGCGGCAGGAAGGCTGTGCTGGTCTGGGGCATCGGCGTCGCCGTCTACTTCGTCGCCGTCATCTTCCGTACGTCCCTCGGGGTCGCGGGCCTGGACGCCGCCGACCGCTTCCACGTCAACGCCTCCGCCCTGTCGACCTTCTCGATCCTCCAGCTGCTCGTGTACGCGGGCATGCAGATACCCGTCGGCCTGATGGTCGACCGGCTCGGCACCAAGAAGGTGCTGACCATGGGCGTCGTCCTGTTCACGGTCGGGCAGCTCGGCTTCGCGTTCTCCCCCACGTACGCCATGGCGCTCGCCTCCCGCGCCCTGCTCGGCTGCGGCGACGCGCTGACGTTCATCAGCGTCCTCAGGCTCGGCACCCGCTGGTTCCCGGCCCGGCGTGGGCCGCTGGTCGCGCAGCTCGCGGGCCTGGTGGGGATGGCGGGCAACCTCGTCTCCACGCTCGTCCTCGCCCGGCTGCTGCACTCGGTCGGCTGGACCGCCGCGTTCGCGGGCAGCTCGCTGTGCGGCGTAGTCGTCCTTGTCCTGATGACGCTCTTCCTCAAGGACCACCCCGAGGGGTACGAGCCGGCGCCCGTGCGGCACACCGGATCGGGTTTCGTGCGGCGCCAGATCGCCCTGTCCTGGCGGGAGCCCGGCACCCGGCTCGGCCTGTGGGTGCACTTCACCACGCAGTTCCCCGCGATGGTCTTCCTGCTCCTGTGGGGGCTGCCCTTCCTCGTCGAGGCGCAGGGGCTCTCCCGGGCCACGGCCGGGGAACTGCTCACCCTGGTCGTGCTCTCCAACATGGCCGTCGGACTCCTGTACGGCCAGATCGTCGCCCGGCACCACGCCGCGCGGTTGCCTCTCGCGCTCGGCACCATCGGGGCGACGGCGACTGCCTGGGCGGCCACGCTCGCCTACCCGGGCGAGCACGCGCCGATGTGGCTGCTTGTCGTCCTGTGTACCGTGCTCGGCGCGTGCGGCCCCGCGTCCATGATCGGCTTCGACTTCGCGCGGCCCGCCAATCCGCCGGAGCGCCAGGGCACGGCGTCCGGCATCACCAACATGGGCGGCTTCGTCGCCTCCATGACGACGCTGCTGGCCATCGGCATCCTGCTCGACGCGACCGACGACAACTACCGCGTGGCGTTCTCGGCGGTGTTCGTCCTGGAGGCCGTCGGGCTCTGCCAGATCCTGCGGCTCAAGTCACGTGCCGTACGCAGGGAGCGGGAGCGGCTGGTCGCCAGCCGGGTTGAGGCGGTGCACGTGCCTGTCTGAACCGGCGGGATCGGGGGCTCTGCCCCCAGGCCCCCGGTCCTCAATCGCCGGACGGGCTATAGCCCCTTACGGCGTCACCGCGAAGTTCCGCAGGATCGCATCGGCCAGCTCGTGGTCGCCCTCGACCTTCACCCGGTCCGCCACCGACGCGTACGTCACGCGGCCGCAGGCGAGCCTGAAGTAGGTCTCCCAGTCGAGGCCGAGGGTGGCCAGCGGGCCGAGCGAGGGCGCGCTGTCCACGGTGGCCTTGCCCTCGGCGTCCACCCGGACCGTGCGCAGGAACTCGACGGGGCCGCTCACGTCGAAGACGACCGCCGAATTCGCGGGCGCGCCCGCCTTCTTGGCGACGACCTTCGGCAGCCCCTGGAGCAGCAGGTCCCGGGCGACGAGGGCGCCGGGGGAGTCGAGGTTGCCGGGCTTGCGCAGCGTGGTGCGCAGGTCCTGCTCGTGCACCCAGACGTCGAACGCCCGCATGCGCGTGGCCAGTTCGAGGGTCTGCTCGGTGCCGAGCGGGCCGCGGATCTTGTGGGAGGGATCGCGCGACTCGTTCCGCAGCTGCCGGGAGCGGCGGATGATCGTGTACTCCAGCTCGGAGGTCATCTCGGGCGCCGTGTGGTGGCGGCGGACGTCGACCTGCATCTCCATGTACCGCTGGCCCTCGGTCTGTACGTGGTACAGGTCGCGGGGCAGGGTGTGGATCGGACGGGGGTCGCCCAGCATCTCGCAGTCGAGGCCTATGACATGGGAGACGATGTCCCGCACCGACCAGCCGGGGCAGGGAGTGGCCCAACTCCATTCGCCCTCGGCGAGCGGGGTCACCAGCTCGGATATCGCTTCCACTGAGTGGGTCCAGGCGTCGGCGTAGGTTTGCAGGCTGGGATGGAGACTCACGGGACCCCTCGGCGGTCGTGCGCGGGCGGTGGGTGGCTGGGACGCGTCGTGGGGGTCCGGGGGGGTCCCCCGGAAAATCACAGTACGCTGCCCAGTGGCACCCCGGCAGTGCTTTCGTGTGACGATCGTAGGCCGTGTTGACGGCTCGAATGCCAGGACGGTGGTAGTGTGCGCGCCTCTCTGATCCAGATCGCCGTAGACGAGGGCGAATCGGTCAATTCCCGTAGGACGCGGGTCTCTTCGCTGGTCCGCGAGGTAGCGGAACGGGAAGGATCCGGCCTGATCGTGCTGCCCGAGCTGTGGACCACGGGCGCCTTCGCGTACGACGCGTTCGCGACCGAGGCGGAGCCGCTCGAAGGGCCCACGTACGAGGCCATGGCGAAGGCCGCGAGCGACGCGGGCGTCTGGCTGCACGCGGGTTCGATCCCCGAGCGCACCGCAGCCGACAGCGGCTCGGCCGCGGGGGAAGGAACGCTCCACAACACCTCGCTCGTCTTCTCCCCCGACGGTCAACTCGCGGCCGCCTACCGGAAGATCCACCGGTTCGGCTTCGACAAGGGCGAGGCGGTCATGATGGCGCCGGGGTCCGAACTGGTCACCGTGCGCACGCCGGACGCCACGCTGGGCCTGGCCACCTGCTACGACCTGCGCTTCCCCGAGCTCTTCCGGGGGCTCGTCGACGCGGGCGCCGAGATGTTCGTGGTGCCCGCGGGCTGGCCCGCGCGGCGACGTGAGCACTGGCGGCTGTTCGCCAGGGCGCGGGCGGTCGAGGACCAGGTGTACGTCCTGGCCTGCGGCACCGGCGGCACCCACGCGGGCGTTCCGCAGGCCGGGCACAGCGTCGTCGTCGACCCGTGGGGCGAGGTCCTCGCGGAGGCGGGTGACGGCGAGGAGGTGCTCACCGTCGACATCGACCCGGCGAAGGTCTCGGCGACCCGCGAGCAGTTCCCTGTGCTGAAGGACCGCCTTCTCGGGCAGGCACCGCCGCCGCGAGCCTCTCGCCCCTGACGCCCGGCTGCGTCGGACGCCTGGGGCGCCTTTGTGCGCCCGGCGGCGGCCCTCTCCCTGCCGGGCTCGCGACCGCGGGTTCGTCGTGGCTGGTCGTGCAGCCGCCCGCGCCCCTTGAACGCGGCCGCGCCGCGCCCCTTGAGCGTGCCCGCGCCGCGTCAGTCGTCGTCGCCGCGCTCCTTCTCCGCGAGGCGGATCACGCAGACCGCGACGGCGAGCAGCAGCGCGGGATCGGCGTCCTCGCGCACGATGTGCAGGCCGTACGTCTCCCGGACGCGGAACCAGCGCCGGGAGATGTCGGCGAGCAGTTCGCCGTCGTACTCGATGGCGAACTCGCGGTCGAGGATCTTGCCGCTGACGTCGAGTTCGGTGCCGTCCACCAGCTCCACGCGGTAGTGGTTGCGCAGCAGGGAGAGCCGCTTGCGCTTCACTCTGGCCAGCGGCTCGCCCTCGCGCTCGATCAGCATCGTGTCGCGCAGGGCGAGCATCTTCGCCTTGATGTCGATCAGGACCCGCCCCTGCATGTCCTTCAGCTCGAAGGTGTCACGCAGGCGCATCGCCTTGCCGTCGACGAAGAAGACCTTGCGGCCCTGGTCGTCCTCGATCCAGTAGTCGTCGCCGATGCCGAGCATCCGGTCGCGTACGAGAAGTCTCATGACGCCATGACTACCCCGAAGCGGCCCGCGTCGGACATGTCAGTACCCGCGCCGCTCGTGGTCCGGTTCGACGACGGTGGTCTGCACCGGCGGGACCGCCCGCCTGCGTCGACCGATGCTGGTGAAGACGGCGACGCCGATCACGCCCACGGCCATCATGATGAGACCGGCGACGGTGAGGTTGAGCCCGTCCATCTCCCAGTCCGTGGCGAACGCGAGGATGGCGCCCACGGCGATGAGAAGGATGCAGCCGCCCAGGCCCATGTGTACCGCCTCCTGCTGTAGTGGTTGCGGTGTCCCGGGTACCCGGGTCTTCCGCAACCACACAGACATTCGGAAAACGGCCGGTCAGCCCTCCAGGAACGCGACCAGCGCGTTGGCCAGCATGTGCGGGTCGTCGGCGCCGCACAGCTCGCGCACGCTGTGCATCGACAGGATCGCGACGCCGATGTCGACCGTCTTGATGCCGTGCCGCGCCGCGGTGATCGGGCCGATGGTGGTGCCGCACGGCATCGCGTTGTTGGAGACGAACGACTGGAAGGGCACGCCGGCCCGCTCGCACGCGGCGGCGAACACCGCGCGGCCCGCGCCGTCCGTGGCGTAGCGGTTGTTGACGTTGACCTTGAGGATCGGGCCGCCGTTGGCGCGCGGGTGGTGCGTCGGGTCGTGCCGCTCCGCGTAGTTGGGGTGCACGGCGTGGCCGGTGTCGGAGGAGAGGCAGACGGTCCCCGCGAAGGCCCGCGCGCGGTCCTCGTAGGAGCCGCCGCGCGCGAACACGGACCGTTCGAGGACGGTGCCGAGCAGCGGGCCGTCGGCGCCGGTGTCGGACTGCGAGCCGTTCTCCTCGTGGTCGAAGGCGGCGAGCACGGGGATGTACGGGAGGTTCTCCTGGGCGCTGACGGCCGCGAGGGCGGCGGTGGCCGCGTGCACGGACAGCAGGTTGTCCATGCGGGGGCCCGCGACCAGCTCGCGGTCGCGGCCGAGGAAGGCGGGCGGCTCGACGGAGTACGTCATGAGGTCCCAGCCGGTGACGTCGCCCTCGCCGAGGCCGGTCTCCTCCTCCAGGAAGCGGATCAGGTCGCCCTCGTGGACGTCCGAGCCGAGGCCCCAGATGGGCTGCATGTGCTTCTGCTTGTCGAGCTTGAGCCCGTCGGTGTGCACGGAACGGTCCATGTGGATGGCCAGTTGGGGCACCCGCAGCAGCGGCCGGTCGATGTTCACGAGCCGCGAGGTGCCGTCCCGCAGCGAGAGGCGCCCGGCGAGGCCGAGGTCGCGGTCGAGCCAGGAGTTGAGCAGCGGGCCGCCGTAGATCTCGACCGCGATCTGACGCCAGCCGTGGGCGCCCGCGTCGGGCTGCGGCTTCACGCGCAGGTTCGGGGAGTCGGTGTGCGCGCCGACGATCCGGAAGGGGGTGTTCGGTGCGGCGCCCTCGGGGACGAACCAGGCGACGACGGCGCCGCCCCGCAGCACGTACTTGCCGCCGCTCGTGCCGTCCCAGGCTTCGGTCTCCTCGACCTGCCGGAAACCGGCCTTCTCCAGACGCTCGGCGGCGCTCGCCACCGCGTGGTACGGCGAGGGGCTCGCGGCGAGGAAGGACATGAGGTCTTCGGTGTGGCCGCGGTCGAAGGGCCCGGAGGGTGTGCGCATGGCTGCCAGCCTAATGGGGCCGGTGTTCGAGCGGCTTGGGGCTCATTCGCGTGGCGCGGCTGTCAGAGGCGGTGGTACTCGGTGAGGTCGATGTCGATGGGGAAGGGGACCGAGAGCTTCAGCTTGTCGTGGTGGATTCCGGTGCACGCGTACGCCTCGGTGTGCGGGTCGAGTTCGTAGGTGTGGACGGCGGGCCGCTTGTTCTCGTCCATCCTGACCAGCCAGTAGTGCCGGATGCCTGCGGCCGCGTACTTGCGGGGCTTGGTGTCCTGGTCGCGGTCCTCGGAGTCGGGGGAGACGACTTCGACGGCGAGGAGGACGTCGGCGGCCTGGTACCGGGTCTGGCAGTCGTCGGCGTCGGCCTCCACGGTCACGACCACGAGGTCAGGCTCGGGTGCCTGCTTGCGGCCGAGGACGACAGCCATCTCGCGGCGGACGCGCAGGTGCTCGGGAACGGTGGCCCGTACGCCGTTCACCAGGAGGTCCATCGCCAGCGTATGGAACTTGCGCTGTGGACTCACGAAAACCAGGCTCCCGTCGATCAGTTCTGTGTGCGGCGGGAGGTCGAGCGCGAAGAAGTCGTCCGTCGTGTAGCCGTCCTGGGGCGGCATCGGCCACGCCGAGCCGTCGGGCTGGAGCGCCTTCAGCTCGTCGGTGTCAGGCTCGGCGGTCATGGTTCCTCCCATGGACGGGATTCTCGGCCGTTCACTCAGCGTACCCAGCCCATACGACAATGCCGCCACCCGAAAGAATCAGGTGGCGGCATCGCGCTGACGTGCGAAAGCAACCAAGTCGAGCCGGATCGAACTAGAACGCGGCCTCGTCCAGCTCCATCAGGTCCAGCTCCACGCCCTCGGCGAGCTTGCGCTCGGCGGCGACGCCCGGCAGGACGTTCGTCGCGAAGAACTTCGCGGCGGCGATCTTGCCCTGGTAGAAGGCGACGTCCTTCGCGGAGGCCGTCTCCAGCTTCTCGGCGGCCACCGCGGCACCGCGCAGGAGCAGGTAACCGACGACGACGTCGCCCGAGGCCATCAGGAGGCGCGTGGTGTTCAGGCCCACCTTGTAGATGGACTTCACGTCCTGCTCCGTGGCCGCGAGGTCCGTCAGCATGACGCCGACGATGGCCTCCAGCTCGACCGCGGCCTTGGCCAGCTCCTCGCGGGCACCGGCCAGGCCCTCGCCGCCCGTGCCGACCGCGAGGAACTTCTTGATCTCCTCGGCGAGGCCGTTGAGCGCGGCGCCCTGGTTGCGGACGATCTTCCGGAAGAAGTAGTCCTGGCCCTGGATCGCCGTCGTGCCCTCGTAGAGGGTGTCGATCTTGGCGTCCCGGATGTACTGCTCGATCGGGTACTCCTGGAGGTACCCCGAGCCGCCGAACGTCTGGAGCGACTGCGCCAGCTGCTCGTACGACTTCTCCGAGCCGTAGCCCTTGACGATCGGGAGCAGGAGGTCGTTCAGGGCGATGAGCGCCGACGCGTCCTCGCCCGCCGCCTCCTTGATCTGGATGTCGTCCTGGACCGCGGCGGTGTGCAGCACGAGGGCGCGCATGCCCTCCGCGTACGCCTTCTGCGTCATCAGCGAGCGGCGCACGTCCGGGTGGTGGGTGATCGTCACCTTCGGCGCGGTCTTGTCCATGAACTGGGCCAGGTCGGGGCCCTGCACGCGCTCCTTGGCGTACTCCAGGGCGTTCAGGTAACCCGTCGAGAGCGTCGCGATGGCCTTCGTGCCGACCATCATGCGGGCGAACTCGATGATCATGAACATCTGGCGGATGCCGTCGTGCTTGTCGCCGATCAGCCAGCCCTTGGCGGGGTGCTGGTCGCCGAACGTCATCTCGCACGTGTTGGACGCCTTGAGGCCCATCTTGTGCTCGACGTTGGTCGCGTAGACCCCGTTGCGCTCGCCCAGCTCGCCGGTCTCCCAGTCGAACTCGTACTTCGGCACGAGGAAGAGCGAGAGGCCCTTGGTGCCGGGGCCGTGGCCCTCGGGGCGGGCGAGGACGTAGTGGAGGATGTTCTCCGACATGTCGTGCTCACCGGACGTGATGAAGCGCTTCACGCCCTCGATGTGCCAGGAGCCGTCCTCCTGCTGCACGGCCTTGGTGCGGCCCGCGCCCACGTCCGAACCGGCGTCCGGCTCGGTGAGGACCATCGTGGAGCCCCACTGCTTCTCGACGGCGATCGAGGCGACCTTCTTCTGCGCCTCGTTGCCCTCCTCGAAGAGGATGCCCGCGAACGCGGGGCCGGAGGAGTACATCCAGATCGCCGGGTTGGCGCCGAGCAGCAGCTCCGCGTACGCCCAGATCAGGGAGCGCGGCGAGGTGGTGCCGCCGATCTCCTCGGGCAGGCCGAGGCGCCAGTACTCGGAGTCCATGAAGGCCTGGTAGCTCTTCTTGAACGTCGCGGGGACGGGGGCGGTGTTGGTCGCCGGGTCGAAGACCGGCGGGTTGCGGTCGGCGTCCTCGAAGGACTCCGCCAGCTCGTTCTCGGCGAGGCGGCGCAGTTCGTCGAGGATGCTCTTGGCGGTGTCGACGTCCATCTCCGCGAACGGGCCGGTGCCGTACAGCTTGTCGCGGCCGAGCACCTCGAAGAGGTTGAACTCGATGTCGCGGAGATTCGACTTGTAGTGGCCCATGGCGAAGGCTCCGTAAGCAGGAAAGGGTGGATACCAGCAAGTAGCTACGATGATGCTACCCGTCGGTAATAAGAATCAACCCCTGATGCCCGAAGTGTGAGCGCTGTCGCTCTTGGTCGCCTCCCGGGGGCCTGACCGGAGGGACGGCTTCCTCGCTGCTGTGCCCTGCTGCTCGTGCCTCGCTCCTGCGCCTCGCTCCCGCGCCTCGCACCTGTGCCTCCTCACGCGTCGTGTTCCGCCAGGAAGTCCGTGATCAGACGCGCCCACTCGGCCGGGGTCTCGGCGAACGGCAGATGTCCGCCGGGGAGCTCCGCCAGGCGGGCGCCCGGTATGCCCGCGGCCACCTCGCGGTGCAGGTACGGCGGCACGAGCTGGTCCTGTGTCGTCGAGACCACCAGCGTCGGCACCGCGATGCCGGCCAGCTCGGCGCGCACGTCCACCTCGTCGATCAGAGCGAGGTGCTCGGCCGTCCCCGCGGGGGCACTCTCGCCGGTGCCCTTGAGGGTCGCGGCCAGGTCGGCGTCGCTCAGGCCGTTGAGCACGGCGGGGCTCAGCGCCTTGGGGGCCATGAAGAGGGCGAGCCGGTCGCGGTCGCCCAGCAGGAACAGCTCCCGCCAGAGCCGCCCGGCCAGGCGCAGGGTGTGGTCCGCCCGCGCGAACGTGGCCGTCAGGACCAGGGCCGTCACGCGCTCCGGGTGGCGCGTGGCCACCCGGAGCGCGACCGGGCCGCCCAACGAGTACCCGGACACGGCGAACCGGTCGAGGCCCGCGGCGTCGGCGGCCGCCACCAGCTGGTCGGCCAGCTCGTCCAGGTCCAGCGGCGCGGTGGATCTCGGCGTCCCGCCCGTGCCCGGGTAGTCGACGCCGACGACGGTGTGGCCCGCGGTCAACTCTTCGAGAACCGGGCCGTAGTTGGCCTCGACGGAACCGCCCGCGCCGTGCGCGAGGAGCAGGCCGGGGCCGGATCCGGTGATGGTGCGGGCGTATGCGGGGGCGGATGTGGGGGCGGGCGCCGGTGCTGGTGTGGGTGCGTACGCGGGTGCGGGCGTGGTGGTGGTCATGGGTCCCTCTGGGTGGTGTGGCGCGGGTCGGGTCGGTCGCATTTCTGTATCGGTTGCTATGGAAATAACCGTAGCGATCTGGGCGACCCTTTGTCTAGTGGTCGCTACAGATTCATTTCCGTCCGGCCCCACGGCCCGTCTCGGTACGCTTGCGCCCATGTACGGCTACGACCAGAATCCCGGCGCCCAGCAGCAGTACGCCCCGCCGGGCGCGCAGCCGCCGCCGCAGCAGATGCAGGGCATGCCCGGCGGTGGCTACGGCCAGCAGCCTCCGCTCTATCCCGAGCCCTCGCCGCCGTCCCTCGCGGACGCGGTGCGCGCGTTCACCACGGGGTCGATGTCCGCCGAGGACTTCCAGCAGGCCTTCGCCACCTCGAAGGTCTACTGCCCGCGCGGCGACAACCCCGGGTTCCTCGCGCTGCACAACACCCAGCAGCCCGTGATCCCCATGTTCACCTCGCTCAAGGAGCTGCGCCGGTACGCGGGCAAGGACTCCAAGTACTTCGTGATCACTGGGGCGGAGGTCATCGATCTGCTGCCTACGGGGTACGGGTTCGTGCTTGATATGGAGGGGGAGCATCGGATGGTCTTCGATGCGAAGGCTGTGGAGCAGATGGTGGATTTCGCCATGCGGCGGATGTATGGCTAGGGCCTGACCGGGTTTCTGGTGCTCGGCCTTCGGCCTTGCCCCCCTGTGTTCTCTCGCGTGCGGGTTCGTCGTGGCTGGGCGCGCCGTTCCCCGCGCCCCTTGCGGAGTTCCCCGCGCTCCTTTGCGCAGTTCCCCGCGCCCCTTGCCCCCCCCCGTGTTCTCTCGCGTGCGGGTCCGTCGTGGCTGGCCGCGCCGTTCCCCGCGCCCCTAAAGACTGCGCCGTTCCCCGCGCCCCTAAAACCCCCGCGCCCCCAAAGGTCGCGCCGTTCCCCGCGCCCCTGACGGGGCGCCCCCCTCGCGTCGTAGATCGATTCCGGCCACCCCCGCAGCCCGGAGGGAATTCCCTCCGGGCTTCCTTCGTTCCAAGTGGCAGAAAGTTCTACGTTCAACTAAAGTGAGATCACGAGGAGGTACCGACCATGCCTGCAGTGACCGTCGAGAACCCGCTGACCCTGCCCCGGGTGGTGGCCCCGGGCGATGCCGCGGCGCGCCCCGTGCTCGCCGTGACGACCGCGCCGAGCGGATTCGAGGGCGAGGGGTTCCCGGTGCGCCGGGCCTTCGCGGGAATCAATTACAAGCACCTCGACCCGTTCATCATGATGGACCAGATGGGCGAGGTGGAGTACGAGGCCGGGGAGCCGAAGGGGACCCCTTGGCACCCGCACCGCGGCTTCGAGACCGTGACGTACCTGATCGACGGCACCTTCATCCACCAGGACTCCAACGGTGGTGGCGGCACCATCCAGAACGGCGACACCCAGTGGATGACGGCGGGTTCCGGCCTGCTGCACATCGAGGCGCCGCCGGAGTCGCTCGTCCAGTCCGGCGGGCTCTTCCACGGCCTCCAGCTGTGGGTGAACCTGCCCGCCAAGGACAAGATGATGGACCCCCGCTACCAGGACATCCGCGGCGGTCAGGTCCAGTTGCTCACCACTCCCGACGGCGGCGCGCTGCTGCGTGTCATCGCCGGTGAGCTGGACGGGCACGAGGGGCCCGGCATCACGCACACGCCGATCACGATGGTCCACGCGACCGTGCGGCCGGGGGCCGAGGTGACGCTTCCGTGGCGTGCGGACTTCAACGGGCTCGCGTACGTCCTGGCCGGGCGCGGCACCGTCGGTGCCGAGCGGCGTCCGGTGCACGTGGGGCAGACCGCGGTGTTCGGCGCGGGTTCCTCGCTGACCGTCCGTGCGGACGAGCGGCAGGACGCGAACGCCCCCGACCTGGAGGTCGTGCTCCTGGGCGGGCAGCCGATCCGGGAGCCGATGGCGCACTACGGGCCGTTCGTGATGAACACCCGGGCCGAACTGGAGCAGGCCTTCGAGGACTTCCAGAAGGGTCTGCTCGGTACGGTGCCGGCGGTCCACGGCATGTAGCCGTGCAGGTGGCCGTACAGGTAGCCGTACATAAAGTGCGGTCTCCGTAGGGCCGTGCTCGGGTAGGAGGGTGAGCACCCTGCTGCCCGAGCCCGCCCGCCGCACCGCCGCCTGGTGCGTGGTCGCCCTGCTCGTCACCGGCGTGGCCGCCGTGGGGATCTGGCTCTGCGTCACCCTGAAGACGGCGGTCACGCCGGTCCTGCTCGCGCTGCTCGGCACCGCGCTCCTCGGCCCGCTCTACCGGCGCCTGGTGCGCATGAAGGTGCAGCGCTCGCTCGCCGCGGGACTGACCTGCGCGGCCGTCGTCGCCGTCGTCGGCGGGGCCACCTACGTCGTGGTCAAGGCCCTGATCGACAGCGGCGACCAGATCATCGCCTCGCTGAAGCAGGCCGCCACCGACCTGTCCAAGTACTTCGGCGCGGCGGGCACCTCGCTCGACGACATGGCCTCCAACGCCAAGGAACTCTTCGGCAAGTTCGGCGGCACCGCCGCCTCCGGCGTGATCAGCGGGCTCAGCACGGTCGGCGAGATGATGGCGATGGCCGTCCTCGCGCTGCTCCTCGTCTTCTTCTTCCTGCGCGACTCGCAGCGCGCCATGGGCGCCCTGCGCACACTCGCCCCCGGCGGCAGCGCCGACACCATCGAGGCCATGGCGCGACGCGCCTTCGAGGCCATCGAGGGCTTCATGCGGGGGACCACGATCATCGCGCTCATCGACGCCGTCTGCATCACCGTGGGGCTGCTCGTGCTGCGGGTGCCCGGCGCCTGGGGGCTCGGCGCGCTCGTCTTCGTCGGCGCCTACATCCCCTACCTAGGGGCGTTCCTGTCCGGCGCGGTCGCCATCCTGGTCGCCCTCGCCGACCGGGGCTTCGTCATCGCGCTCTGGGCGCTCGGCGTGGTCCTGGCGGTGCAGGTGCTCGAAGGCCACGTCCTCCAGCCGATGATCCAGAGCCGCACCGTGCAGATGCATCCGGCGGTGGTGATGCTGGCGATCACGGCGGGGGCCTCGGTGGCGGGCATCCTCGGCATGCTCCTCGCGGTGCCGCTGACGGCGGCGGCGTTCGGCATCCTCTCCGAACTGCGCGACCGCTACGCCGGTACGTCGTCCCCTTCGGGGCCGGACGAGCCCGGTCCGGAAGCGCCGGCGTCCTCGTAGAGCTCGAACCAGATGCTCTTGCCGTCGCCGCGCGGGTCCACGCCCCATGCCCCGGCGAGCAGCTCCATCAGGACCAGGCCCCGTCCCGACGAGGCGAGTTCGCCGGGCTGGCGCTTGTGCGGCAGGTCGTCGCTGCCGTCCGCGACCTCGGCCCGCAGGCGGCGGGCGCCCGGTTCGCCGGTGACCTCGGCGACGAGCAGCGCGTCGCCGTCGGTGTGCACGAGGACGTTGGTGAGCATCTCCGAGACCATCAGGACGGCCGAGTCGACCTGGTCGTCGTCGGCCCAGTCGTGCAGCAGGTCCCGCAGGTGCCTGCGCGCGCCCGCGATGCGCTCCGGCTCGGCCTGGGCGACGGTCAGGACCGTGCGGCGGGCGTCCGTGTGCTGCTCGGCGCGGCCCGTCCTGCTCAGCAGCAGCACGGCTATGTCGTCCTCGCGCCGGTCGGCGAGCGGGCCCGTGGTGTGGTGCGAGGAGGGGCCGTGCACGGCCTGCACGAGGGAGTCGGCGAGCCGCTCCAGGCCCTCGCCGTCGCCGGCCGCGCCCTCGGCTTCGTACGCGTACCCCTCCAGGATCGTCCTGATCCTGGCCCAGCCGCTGTCCAGGTCGTGGCCGCCGGTCTCGATGAGGCCGTCGGTGCAGATCAGCATGGTCTCGCCGGACTCCAGGACGAGCCGGGTCGTGGGGTAGTCGGCGTCCGGGTCGATGCCGAGGGGCAGGCCGCCCGCGGTGGGGCGGAGCAGGACCGTTCCGTCGCTCATGCGTATCGCCGGTTCCGGGTGGCCCGCGCGGGCCATCTCCAGGACGCCGGTCGCGGGGTCCGCCTCGACGTACAGGCAGGTCGCGAAGCGCGGGTCGTACTCGGTGGCCGCGTCCGTGCCGCTGCCGCTGGACCCGTAGGTGATCGACTCGGTGATCCCGGAGAGGAAGCGCGTGGCGCGCGAGAGCACCGCGTCGGGGCGGTGCCCCTCGGAGGCGTACGCGCGCAGGGCGATCCGCAGCTGGCCCATCAGGCCCGCGGCGCGCACGTCGTGGCCCTGCACGTCGCCGATGACGAAGGCGATGCGGCCGTTGGGCAGCGGGATCATGTCGTACCAGTCGCCGCCCACCTGTAGGCCGCCGCCGGTGGGCACGTAGCGGGCGGCCACGCTCATGCCGGGGATCTTCGGGCCGAGCGTCGGCAGCATCGAGCGCTGGAGGCCCTCCGTCAGCTCCCGCTCGGAGTCCGCGACACCGGCCCGCGACAGGGCCTGCGCCAGCATCCGCGCGACCGTCGTCAGGACCGAGCGCTCGTCGGGCGTGAACGAGACCGGGTACGTGAAGGCCGCCATCCACGCGCCCATCGTGCGGCCCGCGACGGTCAGCGGCAGGAACGCCCAGGACTGCCGCTCGAAGCGGCTGGCCAGCGGCCAGGCCGCCGGATAGCGGCGGCGGTAGTCCTCGGGGGAGGAGAGGTAGACGGCCCGGCCGGTGCGCACCACCTCGGCCGCCGGATAGTCGGTGTCCACGGGCATCGCGGAGAAGGGCCCGTCGTCGCCGGGCTGGTGGCCGTGGTGCCCGATGATCGTCAGGCGGTCGCCCGCGACGCCGAAGACCGCGAGGCCGTCCGGCGAGAAGCCCGGCATGGAGAGCCCGGCGGCGACCCGCAGGACCTCCTCCGTGGACCGCGCCTCGGCGAGCGCGCGGCCCGCGTCGAGCAGGAACGCCTCGCGGGAGCGCCGCCAGTCGCCGGTGACCGGGGTGCGCGCGGCGGTGCCAGGGGCGGGCTCGGTGACCTCCTGGAGGGTGCCGATCAGCTCGTACGCCTCCGTCGCGTCGTGCAGGACGGGCTTGGAGCGGCTGCGGACGGTGCGCAGCACCCGGCGCCCCGTCTCGTCCATGATCCGCAGCCGGGCCTCGGCGAGGGTGCCCTCGGCGACGGCGAGCTGGACGGTTCCGTAGATCTCGTTCCAGTCGACCGGGTGGAAGCGGGAGCGCACGCCCGCCTCGGTGAGGGTCTGGGCGCGCGCGGGCAGCCCGAGCAGCCGGGCGGCCTCGGCGTCGAGCGTGACGGTCCCGGATGCGTTGTCCCAGCGCCACAGTCCGGTCGCGATCGCGGCCAGGACGTCCCGTACGGGAGGCAGGGAGTCGTCCCCCACCTGTAGGAGGGGATCGTCGGTGCGCATTGACCCACTTTAGGAAGATGTACACGGAAGGCGCCACCGAGCCCCGACGGCGCGGGGGCCCTGGAGGGTGGCCGTGCCGGATATCCGGAAACCGATCTTCGACCGGACGGTAGCCTTGTGGGGGTCTGCTCTCTCCCCTATTCGCGAAGACTGGATGAACGACGATGCATCGGTACAGGTCCCACACCTGCGGCGAGCTCCGCGCCTCTGACGTCGGCACCGACGTCCGGCTGAGCGGCTGGCTGCACAATCGCCGAGACCTGGGCGGCATTCTGTTCATCGATCTCCGCGATCACTACGGCATCACGCAGCTGGTGGCCCGGCCGGGCACCAAGGCCGCCGAGGTCCTGGACAAGCTGTCCAAGGAGACGGTGGTCCGGGTCGACGGCAAGGTCGTCTCGCGCGGCACGGACAACGTGAACCCGGAGCTGCCGACCGGCGAGGTCGAGATCGAGGCGAGCGAGGTCGAGGTGCTCGGCGCCGCGGGCCCCCTCCCCTTCACGATCAACGCCGAGGACGGCGTGAACGAGGAGCGGCGCCTGGAGTACCGCTTCCTGGACCTGCGCCGCGAGCGCATGCACCGGAACATCATGCTGCGGTCCTCGGTCATCGCCTCGATCCGCTCGAAGATGGTCGCGCTCGGCTTCAACGAGATGGCGACGCCGATCCTCACCGCGACCTCGCCCGAGGGCGCGCGTGACTTCGTGGTCCCCTCCCGCCTGAACCCCGGCAAGTTCTACGCGCTGCCGCAGGCCCCGCAGCAGTTCAAGCAGCTGCTGATGATCTCGGGCTTCGACCGCTACTTCCAGATCGCGCCGTGCTTCCGCGACGAGGACGCGCGCGCGGACCGCTCGCCGGGCGAGTTCTACCAGCTCGACGTCGAGATGAGCTTCGTGGAGCAGGAAGACGTCTTCCAGCCCATCGAGAAGCTCATGACCGAGCTCTTCACGGAGTACGGCGGCGGCCGCGAGGTCACCTCGCCGTTCCCGCGCATCCCGTTCCGCGAGTCGATGCTGAAGTACGGCAACGACAAGCCGGACCTGCGCGCCAAGCTCGAACTGACCGACATCACGGACATCTTCGAGGGCTCCGAGTTCAAGGCGTTCGCGGGCAAGCACGTGCGCGCCCTGCCGGTGCCCGACACGGCGTCGCAGTCCCGCAAGTTCTTCGACGGCCTCGGTGACTACGCGGTCGAGCAGGGCGCGAAGGGCCTGGCCTGGGTGCGCGTCGCCGAGGACGGTTCGCTGACGGGCCCGATCGCCAAGTTCCTGACCGAGGCGAACGTGGAGGAGCTGACCAAGCGCCTCTCGCTGGCCCCCGGTCACGCCGTCTTCTTCGGCGCGGGCGAGTTCGACGAGGTCTCGAAGATCATGAGCGCCGTCCGTGTCGAGGCCGCCAAGCGCGCCGGGCACTTCGAGGAGGGCGTCTTCCGCTTCTGCTGGATCGTCGACTTCCCGATGTACGAGAAGGACGAGGACACCGGCAGGATCGACTTCTCCCACAACCCCTTCTCGATGCCCCAGGGCGGCATGAAGGACCTGGAGGAGAAGGACCCGCTGGACATCCTCGCCTGGCAGTACGACATCGTGTGCAACGGCATCGAGCTGTCCTCCGGCGCGATCCGCAACCACGAGCCCGACGTCATGCTCAAGGCCTTCGAGATCGCGGGCTACGACGCGGAGACCGTCGAGCACGAGTTCGCGGGCATGCTGAAGGCGTTCCGCCTCGGCGCCCCGCCGCACGGCGGCATCGCCCCGGGCGTCGACCGCATCGTGATGCTCCTCGCGGACGAGCCGAACATCCGCGAGACCATCTCCTTCCCGCTCAACGGCAACGCGCAGGACCTGATGATGGGCGCGCCGACCGAGCTGGACGAGTCGCGGCTGCGCGAGCTGAACATCTCTCTGCGTAAGCCTGTGGTGCAGAAGCCCGCGGCGCAGTAGCGGATGTGGGTGAGGCCCCCCGGAACTTGGTGTTCCGGGGGGCCTCTTGCGTGTTCGGGCTGCTTCTTTGCTGCTGGTGCGTCGTGGCTGGTCGCGCGGTTCCCCGCGCCCCTTACGGGCCCTGGCGGGCCCTTGCGCGGTTCCCCGCGCCCCCTAAACGGTCGTGCTGCTCAAGCCGCGTGTGTGGGGGAGGACTTGGCCTCTGCCTCTGCCCACTCCGTCACGAGCCGTTCGTACACGAGTCGTTCGTCGGGGCGCAGGCGGCCGCCCGCACGCAGCCACAGCGCACGGATCTCCTCGTTGACCTCGTCGGCGGTGCGTCGCCGGTCGGGAGAGGGAGTCGTGGCCATGTGGTGAAGCTTACGTAGGAGAGTGTGAAGGCGCCGTCAATTTGAGTCGCCTCTCCGCATGACTTAGCTCACCGTGATCCACTTTTTAGGGTTTCAGATCGCCGTGAGCCGTACGGCGAGTCCGTCGAGGACCCGCTGGAGGCCGTAGTCGAAGGTCTCGTCCCGTTCCTTGCCGGGATCCCGCTCCCCCGCGCCGCCCGCCGCGCCGTCGCCCTCGCCCGCCAGGCTCCGGGCGAACTCCTGCTCGGTCTTGCCGCTGCGCGCGATCAGTGACAGGTACGCCGCCTCGCTGGTGGCCATCCCGATGACGTACGACATCAGGGTGTTCAGGGCGAGTTCGCTCTCCTGCGCGGGGAAGCCGGCGGCCTGGCACACGGCCGCCATCCGCCCGGACATCTTCGTCACGTTCGGGCCCAGGTGGATCAGGCCGACCTGGCCGAGCACCGAGGCGACCCAGGGGTGGCGCAGGATCATCGCGCGCAGGCTCTCGGAGCTGGCCGCGGCCGCCGCGCGCCAGTCGTCGGCGCCGGTGGCCGCGGGCACCGCGAGCTCGCCGTAGACCTCGTCGACGACCAGCTCGATGAGCTCGTCCTTGTTGGCGACGTGGCGGTAGAGGGAGGTGGCGCCCGCGTCCAGGCGGGTGCCGAGCTTGCGCATGCTCAGCGCCTCCAGGCCGTCCGCGTCGAGCAGCCGCACGGCCTCGGCGACGATCTGCTCGCGGCTCAGCTGCTCGCGCTGACGGCGCGGGCGGGTCCACACCGAGGCGATCTCGGGCTTCTGATCGGCGGACATGGCGGCCTCCTGGGGTGGTGACGGGCTCGTGCCCCCACGGTAGCGCACAGCGTTCGCACCTTGCGTACGCCGATCCGTGTGCGTACGGTGTTCGCAAGGCGAGCACGACGTACGCATCCGATTCACCGTGGAGGACCCCATGTCGCAGAAGACGTTCGACGCCGCGCACTGGCAGGCCAGGTTCGAGGAGCTGCGCGCCCGCCACCACGTGCCGGGTGCCCAGCTCGCCGTCCTGGCCGACGGGGAGGTCCACGAGCTGGCGAGCGGCGTGCTGCACACCGGGACCGGGGTGGAGGTGACCACGGACTCGGTGTTCCAGTCCGGCTCGATCGCCAAGGTCTACACGTCGACGCTGGTCATGCGCCTGGCCGACGAGGGCCTGCTCGACCTGGACGCGCCGGTCAAGGAGGTGCTCCCCGAGTTCGAGACGGCCGACGAGGAGGCCACGCGGACCATCACCACCCGCCAACTCCTCTCCCACACCAGCGGGTTGACCTGCGACTTCACCTATGACGCCGGGCGCGGTGACGACTGCCTCCAGCGCTACGTCGAGGCGGCCAAGGGTGTGGCCATGGACTGCCGCCCCGACACCGCCGTCTCCTACAGCAGCCTCGGCTACAACGTGCTCGGCCGGATCATCGAGGTCCTCACCGGCCAGACCTGGGACGCGGCCCTCAAGGACCGCCTCTTCGCCCCGCTCGGCCTCGAACGCTCCATGACGCTGCCCGAGGAGGCACTCTCCCACCGCGTCGCGATGAGCCACCTCGGCGAGCCCGGCCAGTACCCGGACCCGGCCCCCGCCTGGGACCTGATGCCGCGCTCCGCGGGACCCTACGGCCGGGTCGTCGTCTCCGCCGGTGACGTGGCGCGCCTCGCCGCGATGCACCTCGAAGGCGGCACGGCCGCCGACGGCACCCGGGTCCTGTCCGCGGCCGCCGTCGACGAGATGCAGCGCCGCGTGGTCGACGTCCCCGACAAGTGGACGGTCAGCTCCGACGGTTGGGGTCTCGGCTGGACCCTCTACGACTGGGACGGCGTCACCGGCTACGGCCACGACGGCGCGGCGATCGGCCAGTACGGCTATCTCCGCGTGGTCCCCCACGCGCGGGTGGCCGTCGTGCTGCTCACCAACGGCGGCGGGGCGCGCGAGCTGTACGGGGCGCTCTTCCGCGAACTGCTCGGCGCCTTCGCCGGCGTGCGGATGCCGGACGCCTTCGAGCCGCCCGCGCGGCCGCCCGTGGTGGACTTCTCGCGGCACGTCGGCAGGTACGAGCGCGCGGGCGTCGTCATCACCGTCTCCGAGCGGGACGGCGCGCCCCACCTGGTCTACGAGTTCGTGGACGGCATGAAGGACTTCTCGCCGGCGCTCGAAGTGGACCTGCACCCGGTGACCGAGTCCGTCTACGCGGGCACGGGCGCGGGTCCTTCCTTCAGCGAGGGCTACATGCCGGTGGTCTTCGCGACCCTCAGCGACGGCACGGAGTGCTGCTACATCGGCATGCGGGTCGCGCCGAAGGTGGCCGTCAGCCCTTCTTCCTGAGCAGCTCCACCGCCCAGGAGAAGCTGTCCGCGCCGTGGCCCGCGTCGACCACGCGGCGGAAGACGTCCCGCACCGCCTCGGGGAAGGCCGCGTCCACGCCCGCGTCGGACGCCGTGTGGACGACGTGTTCCATGCTGGCCAGGCCCATCGCGGTGCGGTCCACGTCGCCCGCGTGGTTGCCCGCGTCGATGCGCGACGCGTAGAAGTCGACGAAGTGGCCCATGCCGGCGAAGTTCTCCACGACGTACGGGGCGATCTCCGAGGCGGAGATGCCGTGCGCGTCCGCCACGGCGACGGCCTGCCAGTAGGCGATCATCGACGGCCAGAAGATCGCCATGTTCAGCTGGTACATCAGGGCGGCCAGGCCCTGGTCCTCGCCCCGGTGGTCGGACTTGCCGGTGATGACCTCAAGGGCGTCGCGGTGCTTGTCGTACGCCTCGCGCGGGCCGCTGTAGAACGTCGAGGTGTCCGGGGTGCCGATCAGCGGCGGCGGGCACAGGACGCCGCCGGTGAGGTGGACGCCGCCGAGTTCGGTCACCCAACGGGCGCCCGCCCGCGCCTTCTCGGGGGTGTCCGAGCTGAGGTTGACCAGGGTGCGGCCCGCGATCGCGTCCTTGGCGGGCTCCAGGATCGTGTACATCGCGTCGAAGTCGGTGAGGCTGAGAATCACCAACTCATTGGCGCCCAGGGCCTGTTCGACGGTGGGGGCCAGGGTGGCGCCGCGGGCCACGAGGGCGTCGGCGCGGGACGGGGTGCGGTTCCAGAGAGTGACGTCGTAGCCGCGGTCGAGATAGGCGGCGGCCATCGCCTGGCCCATGGGGCCGAGGCCGACGACGGTGACGGACTGCGGTGCGGAAGGCATGCGGAACTCCAGACGTGGAAGCGGTGGCTGCGGAGCGTCACCGGAAGGACTAGAACGATCGCTCTATCCAGTGCAGGGGGAGAACGTAGCACAGCTCTAGAACGAACGCTCTAACTAATTTCCGGTACGCTGGCCCGCATGGCCGAGAAGAGCGCTCCCAGCACCCGCGACCGGATCGTCGCCGTCTCCGCACGCCTCATCCAGCGCCAGGGGTACGTGGGCACGGGCATCAAGCAGATCGCCAAGGAGGCGGAGGCCACGCTCGGCTCCGTCTACCACTTCTTCCCCGGCGGGAAGGAGTCCGTCGCGGTCGCCGCGATCGGCCACAGCGCCGAGGAGTTCTCGCTGATGCTGCGGGAGGGCCTCGCCGGGGGCGGGGACCCCGGCGCCGCCGTCGAGCGCTGCGCGGTCGAACTCGCCGTAGCCCTGCGGGAGTCGGGCTGGACCGACGGCTGCCCCGTCACGGCGGCCGCGCTGGAGACCCTCGGCACGGACTCGGAGATCCAGCGGGTCTGCGCGGACGCGCTGCGCGCCTGGGAGGGCATCGTCGAGTCCCGCTTCCTCGAAGCCGGCTTCACGGCCGAGGATGCGCGGGAGCTGGCGACGACGGTGATCAGCACGCTGGAGGGCGCGGAGGTGACCGCCCAGGTCACCCGGAGCGAGGAGCCCTTGCGGGCGGCGGGGCGGCAGTTGGCGCGGCTCGTGGGGTCGTACGGGGGCTGAGCCGTGGTGTGACCGGTTCACGCGATGTGCATTGGTATGTACCAATGGCATAGGGTCCTCGGCGCCGTGCGGTGCATAGCCACCGCATGGCGCTTTTTTATGAACCAATGCACCAAAGCGAAAGAACCACGTGAATCAACGTATACGTGCCGCCGTGCGCACCGCAGCGCTCGGTGTCGCGGCAACTGCCGTACTGCTCAGCACTTCTGGCCCTGCGGCAGCGGCGCCGGTGACCCCGGCCGCCCCCGCCCCCACCGTGTCGTCCTCCCCGGAGGCGACTCCGGACGCGACCCCGGAGGCCACCCCGACCCCCGAGCGCACCGAGCCTGCCAGGACCCCGGCAGCCACCGAGGCCCCCACGGACCAGAAGCTCAAGGCCACCCCCGAGGAGATCGCCGAGGCCAGGGCCGCCGAGGCCTACTGGACCCCCGAGCGCATCGCGGACGCCGTGCCCGCCAACCCCGACAAGGGAGTTGAGGACGGACCGCCCACCACGGCGGGCGACATGCTGCGGGCCCCCTCCAGCGTCAACGGCAACGGCGTCGCCACCGCCGGTGTCTTCCTCATCAACCAGGACGACGACCCGCAGTCGGACCCGGGCAAGCGCGACCAGTTCTGCTCCGCGTCCTCCGTGGCCTCGCCCACCAAGTCGCTGGTGATCACGGCCGCGCACTGTCTCAACGACAACGACCGGTTCCGCAACCTCGCCTTCGCGCCCGGCTGGAAGGCCGATCCGAAGCACAAGGGCCGCGGCATCGCCCCGTACGGCGTCTTCCCGATCAAGAAGGGGAAGATCTGGATCGACGGCCGCTACCTGTCCCTCGGCACGCAGAAGGCCGACGACCTCGACTTCGCCTTCCTGCGGACCGGCCCCAACTCCAAGGGCCAGTTCCTGGAGAACGCGACGGGGATGGGCAACGAGCTGACCACGCTCCCCGCCTCCGGCAATCTGAACCAGAAGAACGTCACGCTGATCGGCTTCCCCGGCAGCTCCAAGTCGCCACGCGTGTGTCCCAAGACGTCCACCAAGGCCTACGCGGGGCGCTTCCTGGAGATCGCGTGCGACGGGTTCGCGCCCGGCGTCTCCGGCGGCCCGTTCCTCCGCAACTTCGACGGCAAGCGCGGCGACGTCATCGGCGTCATCGGCGGATACAAGACGGGCGGCAAGTTCGACAACGTCTCGTACTCCTCGCAGTTCGACGCCGATGTCGTACGCCTCTACAACCAGGCCGTGAACGACTACACGCCGGACAAGCCTTCGCAGAACGAGGGCATGGGCGACGCGGGCCTGTGGCGGCACGCCACCGCCGCGGCCACCGGTGAGTTCCACACCTCGTCGCAGAAGACGAAGGACGGCGACCTCGTCGTGAAGTGGTCCGACGGGGAGATGACGCTCTACCCCGGCGACCAGTCGCAGGGCTTCTACACCGGCTGCGCCAAGGGCCAGCCCTGCGAGACGCGCCTCGCGAAGCCGAACAAGATGTGGGCCGACTACGCCGAGGTCATCACCGCGGGCGACTACACCGGCTCCAACGCGTACGACCTGATGGTCAAGTGGATCGACGGCGAGGTCACGATCTACAAGGACATAGACGAGAACACGCAGCTGCCCACCTCCACCTCCGAGCACCCGGCGAACGAGATCACCGTCGCCAAGGCCGGTTCGACGTGGAAGTACGCGAAGGGCATCGCGACCGGCAAGTACGGCGGCAACAAGTGGGCCGACGACCTCGTGGTCCGCTGGGTGGACGGGGAGGTCACCAAGTACACGAACGTCGACGGCGGCGGCTTCCACGCGGAGCAGCAGCTGCTGGCCCCCAACGCCCTGTGGAAGGAGCACGCCTCGGTCATCGCGGGCGGCGACTTCGACGGCACGGCCAACTCCGACTTCGACCTGTTCGTGCGCTGGTCGGACGGCGAACTCACCATCTACGAGGACATCGGCGCGCACGGCCTCGGCAAGGAGAACCGCCTCAAGGGCCCGAACGGCACGTGGAAGCACGCGCGCGTGATCGCTCCTGGCGAGTTCGGCGGCAACCTCTGGGAGGACGACGTCTTCGTGCGCTGGTCCGACGGTGAGGTGTCCGTGTACGGCAATACGCAGGCGGACGCGCTGGGGCGCGAGTACCAGCTCGTTCCGCCCGGATAGGGTCGTTTCATGCGTATACGTCAAGCGGGGCTGTTGTCCGCCGCCGCACTGATGCTGGTGTCCGGGTGCGGGGCCGGTGGGGACGGCGCCGGGTCCGGTGAGGCTTCTGCCTCGGCGAAGCCCGAGGCGTCCGGGGCGTCGGGCAAGACCCGCCCCTGGGAGCCGGACGACGCCCAGCGCCGGGCCGACCGGGCGCTGGACGCCGCCGCCGAGGACGACGGCACGGAGGCGGAGTTCGTGGACGCGGGCACGGCGTACGTCGGGTCGGGGCTGGACAAGTCCTTCCCGGCGGGCGGCAAGAACCCCTACCGCTTCGAGATCACCTGTGACACGGACGAGGCCGAGGAGCTGACCCTGACCCTGTCCCGGGCCGGGGAGGAGCAGGCCTACGGCGTGGGGTGCGGGGACCGCGAGGCGGACCAGTTCAACGTCCCCGCGGGCAAGCCCTTCAAGGCGCGCGTCGCCCCCGAGAAGGACGGCACGGGGCTGATCTCGTGGCGGCTGAACCAGGTGGACCCTGCGGACGTGGCCGGATGCGACGACGACATCAACGGATGCGAGGACTGAGAGCGCACACGCGAGAAGTCCCGGTGCCCGCCCCGAGTCAGGGGGCGGGCACCGGGACTTCTCGTTGCTGCCTGTGCCGCTAGGCGGTCGGCTTCTCCTCCAGGCGAGGGAAGAGCACCGCGCCCTTCGTCACCGTGGCACCGACGGGCAGTTGGCCCCATGTGCCGGCGTCCTGCACGCGCTGGGCGGGGAGCGCGCCGAGGGCGGCCTCCGCGCCGAGGGAGTCCCAGAGCTTCTGGGACGTCTCCGGCATGACCGGGTTGAGGAGCACCGCCACCGCGCGGAGCGACTCCGCCGCCGTGTAGAGGATCGTCGCCAGGCGGGCCTTGCCCTCCGGGCTCTCGTCCTTGGCCACCTTCCACGGCTCCTGCTCCGTGATGTAGCCGTTGACCTGCTTGACGAAGGCGAAGATCGACAGGATGCCGGACTGGAAGTCGAGCTCCTCGCCGATCGCGCGGTCGGCGTCGGCGACCGCCTTGGCCAGGCCGTCCTGGACCGCCTTCTCCGCCTCGCCGGAGGCCGTCGCCTCGGGCAGCGCGCCGCCGAAGTACTTGCCGACCATGGCGGCCACGCGCGAGGCGAGGTTGCCGTAGTCGTTGGCGAGCTCGGAGGTGTAGCGGGCGGTGAAGTCCTCCCAGGAGAACGAGCCGTCGCTGCCGAACGCGATCGCGCGCAGGAAGTACCAGCGGTACGCGTCCACGCCGAAGTGCGAGGTCAGGTCCTGCGGCTTGATGCCCGTCAGGTTCGACTTCGACATCTTCTCGCCGCCGACCATCAGCCAGCCGTTGGCCGCGACCTTGCCGGGGACCGGGAGGCCCTGCGCCAGCAGCATCGCGGGCCAGATCACCGCGTGGAAGCGGAGGATGTCCTTGCCGACCAGGTGCACGTTCGCCGGGAACGTCGCGTCGAACTTCTCCTGGTTGGCGCCGTAGCCCACGGCCGTGGCGTAGTTCAGGAGCGCGTCGACCCAGACGTAGATGACGTGCTTGTCGTCCCACGGGACCTTCACGCCCCAGTCGAACGTCGAGCGCGAGATCGACAGGTCCTGGAGGCCCTGCTTGACGAAGTTCACGACCTCGTTGCGCGCGGACTCGGGCTGGATGAAGCCCGGGTTCGCCTCGTAGAGGGCGAGGAGCTTGTCGCCGTACTCACTGAGCTTGAAGAAGTAGTTCTCCTCCTTGAGGAGCTCCACCGGCTTCTTGTGGATGGGGCAGAGCTTCTGCCCGTCGAACTCGCCCTCGCCGTCGACGAGGTCGCCGGGGAGCTTGTACTCCTCGCAGCCCACGCAGTACGGGCCCTCGTAGCCGCCCTTGTAGATCTCGCCCTTGTCGTAGAGATCCTGGACGAACTCCTGCACGCGGTCGGTGTGACGCTTCTCCGTCGTACGGATGAAATCGTCGTTCGCGATGTTCAGGTGCTCCCAGAGGGGCTGCCAGGCCTCGGTGACGAGCTTGTCGCACCACTCCTGGGGGGAGACGCCGTTCGCCTCGGCCGTGCGCATGATCTTCTGACCGTGCTCGTCCGTGCCGGTGAGGTACCACACCTTCTCGCCGCGCTGACGGTGCCAGCGCGTGAGCACGTCCCCTGCAACGGTCGTGTAGGCGTGGCCCAGGTGAGGAGCGTCGTTTACGTAGTAGATGGGGGTCGAGACGTAGAACGCCTTCGCGTTCTCGCCCGCTCCCTGCTTCTCGGATCCAGTGGCCGCCATGGTCGAAATCCTAACGGCCCGATCGAGATCGACTCACATCGATATCAGGGGGCGGACCCGGGGCTTCCGGCTCCCGGGTCCGCCGTCCCCGGCGCTACGGGCGCCAGGCCGCCAGCACGCCCTCGTACAGCTCCTGGTCCGTGAGCTCGCGCGGGGCCGGGCCCGCGTGGAAGAAGGCCGCGTTGTCCGCCTTCAGCTTGCGCAGGTAGTCAAAGCCCTTCGCGTCGTGCTCGCCGAACGCGACGAACTGGAAGAAGAGGGGGTGGGCGGCCGCGTCCTTCAGGGCCTGGGTCGCCACGCCCTTCGCGTCCGGCGGGCCGTCCGTCTGGAAGACCACCAGGGCGGGGGTGCCGTTCTCCTTGTGCTCCGACTTCTCGTAGTGGGCCACGACCTCTTCGATCGCCCGGTGGTAGCTGGTACGCCCCATGCGGCCCGCGGCGGCGTGCAGCTCGTCCACACGGCCCTCGTGCTCGGCGAGCGTGAGGGTGCCGGTGCCGTCGATCTCCGTGGAGAAGAGGACGACGTGGACGGTGGCGTCGGGGTCGGTGTGGGCGGCCAGCGCGAGCACCTGCTCGGCGAGGCTCTGCGCGGAGCCGTCCTTGTAGTACGACCGCATGGATCCGGAGCGGTCGAGTACGAGGTAGACGGGGGCGCGGGTGCCGGTGAGCCCGTTCTTCTCCAGGGCGGCGCCGGCGGCCTTGTGGGCGGTGGCCAGCCCCAGGGGCGGAGGGCTGGCGGGGGCGCCTTGGGCGGTTGATACGTCGGCGTCCGCGTCCGCCTCCGGCGTGGGGGCGGTGGGTGTTGCCTCTGCCTCCGGCACGGTGACGTCGGGCTCGGGCTGCGCCTTCGCCGGTGCGGTGACTTCTGCCTCCGGCTCGGGGGCGGTGGCCTCTGCCTCCGGCTCGGGCACGGTGATCTCAACCGTGGGCTCCGCCTGCGGCGCGGGCGTGGGCTCTGCTTCCTCCGCCGGCGCGGCGACGGGCTCAGCCTCCGGCTGGGGGGCCGCTTCCTGGTCGGACGACTGGACGCCCTCGTTCTCGGAGCTCGGCGACGTGGGCTGTGCCCACCCTTCCCCAAGCTCTCGGCTTCGCTCGAGCAGGGGAGACCCCACTCGCCCAGCGGGACGTTTGCCCACAGCAGCAGCAGCAGCAGCAGCAGCAGCGTCCGCGTCCGCGGCGGTGGTGTCCGCGTCGGCAGCGACGGCGTCCGCGTCGGCAGCAGCAGCGGCGTCCGTGTCCGCGGCGGTGGCGTCCGTGTTCGCAGCGCTGGCGTCCGTGTCCGCAGCGCTGGCGTCCGCGTCCGCGGCGATGGCGGTGGCGGCGGCATCCGCGTCCGCAGCGGTGGCGTCTTGCTCCGGGGTGGGAGCCGCAGCCGCAGGCTCAGGCTCAGTGGCGTCCGTCGTGGCCTTCGGTGCCGAGGGGGTCTCGTCGGGCTCGGGCTCCGCCTCGGCGGTGGGCGTCGGCTCGGGGGCAGGGGCGGGCGTGACCTCCACGACAGGCGTCGGCTCCGGGGCGGAGCCGGACGTCGGCTTCGGGGCAGACCCGGACGTTGCCTCTGACGTAGTCGACGGCCTCGGCTCCGAGGACGGGGGCGGGACCGTGACGTTGTCGAAGGCCGCTGCCACCAAGTCGTCCACCGTCGAGGGTGACGGTTCCGAGCTCGGGGCGGGGACCTTGGCCTTGGGCGTGGGGGAGGGCTCCGAGGAGGGGGCCGGGACCGTCGGCCTGGCCGGGTCCGGGGAGGAGGAGGCGGACGAGGGGGGCGACGAGGGGGTGGATGAGGAGGACGTCGACGCCGGGGCGTCGGTTTCCCGCGCAGTCGCACGCCCAGGCTCCCGTGCCTCCGGAACGCTCTCCTTGCGTGACCGTCCGAACGCGTTCCGCAGGCGGTTCAGAATGCCCATGTGCGCAACCCTTCGCGTGAGTTGATTCCCGAAAATCCCTGGCCAGGGCGGACACGTAAGGTTAGCCGCCACCCGGGGCGATCTTGGGCAGGGTCGCCCACCGTCACCCGCCCGAACCACCCCGCGCGGCAAGCCTCGCGCCAACTCCCTCCCGTGTGCCACGGATTCACCCTCCGTTCACCCTCCGGCCGTCGTCCTGCCGGACGCCGCTCATAGCGTCACGGCGAAAACCGGCCACGCCACACGCCGATACGCCACACGACGGAGGACCCGTGCGCACACTGCTGCCGATCATCACCTCGCATCAGGGGAGCGGCGGCCGTTCCGCCCTGACCTGTCGGTTCCGCTGTGGCGACGCCTGTTTCCAGGAAGCGCCCAACACCAGCGAGAACGACTACGTCGGCGACGTCATCGCCGGTGCGCTGAGCCGCCGTTCGATGATGCGCGCGGCCGCCGTGGTGACGGTCGCCGCCGCCGCGGGCACCGCGGTCATAGGCGGCCCGGCCGCGCCGCAGGCGGCCGCCGCCGTCCCCGCGGGACGGTCGCACGGCAGGGACAAGGCCGCCCGCGGCCTGCGCTTCGCGCCCGTCGCGCCCAACACCGCCGACACCGTCACGATCCCCGCGGGGTACGAGCAGAACGTCGTGATCCGCTGGGGCGAGCCCATCCTGCGCGGCGCCCCCGCGTTCGACGCGGACCGGCAGAGCGCCAAGGCGCAGGCCGGACAGTTCGGGTACAACAACGACTTCCTGAGTCTGCTTCCGCTGCGCCGTGAGCACGGGCGGCAGGTCCTCGTCGCCAATCACGAGTACACCGACGAGATCCTGATGTTCAAGGGCTACGACCCCGCGAACCCGACCCGCGAGCAGGTCGAGATCGCCTGGGCGGCGCACGGTCTCTCCGTCGTCGTGGTCGAGGGGGAGCGGCGCAGCGGGAAGCTGCGGGCCGTGAGCCGCCACCAGCTCAACCGGCGGCTCACCGCGACCAGCCCCTTCCGGCTCTCGGGACCGGTGCGCGGCAGCGAGCTGGTGCGCACGAAGGCGGACCCGCGCGGCACCACCGTCCTCGGCACCCTGAACAACTGCTCGGGCGGTACGACCCCTTGGGGCACGACGCTGCACGGCGAGGAGAACTTCAACCAGTACTTCGCCAACGCCGAGAAGGTCACGGACCCGGAGCGGGCCGCGCGCCTGAAGCGGTACGGCGTCGTCGGCGGCGCTTCCGAGCGCAAGTGGGAGCGGTTCGACGACCGCTTCGACCTCGCCAAGGAGCCCAACGAGGCCAACCGCTTCGGCTGGGTCGTCGAACTCGATCCGTACGACCCGGACTCCACCCCGCGCAAGCGCACCGCGCTCGGCCGCTTCAAGCACGAGGCCGCGCAGCCGCGCCTGACGCACGACGGCCGCCCCGTGGTCTACATGGGCGACGACGAGAAGTTCGACTACTTCTACAAGTTCGTCAGCAGCAAGCGCGTCGCCAAGGGGACGTCGCGGGCCGCGCACGAGCACAATCTGACGCTGCTCGACGAGGGCACGCTCTACGTCGCCAAGCTGACCGGCGACTCCCCCGCCGACGAGATCGACGGCAAGGGGACGCTGCCCGCCGACGGCGAGTTCGACGGCAGCGGCACGTGGATCCCGCTGGCCACCGCGGGGCCCGGCGGCAAGGCCGTCAGCCACGTCGACGGGATGACCGCCGAGGAGGTGTACGTCTTCACGCGCTTCGCCGGTGACAAGGTCGGCGCCACGAAGATGGACCGGCCCGAGGACATCGAGCCGTCGCCGCACACCGGCAAGGTGTACGTGGCGCTCACCAACAACTCCGACCGCGGCAAGGCGGGCAAGGCGGGCGCGGACGAGGCCAACCCGCGCAACCTCAACAAGCACGGGCAGATCCTGGAGCTGACCGAGCGCCGCGACCGCGCGGAGGCCACCACGTTCGCCTGGTCGCTCTTCCTCGTGGCCGGTGACCCGGAGGACCCCTCGACGTACTTCGCGGGCTTCCCCAAGGACCGGGTCTCCCCGATCTCCTGCCCCGACAACGTCGCCTTCGACCCGCACGGCAACCTGTGGATTTCCACGGACGGCAACCAACTCGGCTCGCACGACGGCCTGTTCGGTGTCGCCACGCGCGGCGAGCGGCGCGGTGAGCTCAAGCAGTTCCTGACCATGCCGACCGGCGCGGAGACCTGCGGTCCGCTCGTCCAGGACCGGCGGGTGCTCGTCGCCGTGCAGCACCCGGGCGAGGTCGACGGCGCTTCCGTGGAGAAGCCCGCGAGCGCCTGGCCCGACGGGCCCGGCAGGATCGTGCGGCCCTCGGTCGTCTCCGTGTGGCGCGAGGACGGCTGCGACATCGGCGTCTGACCGTACGGACGCGTACGACGAAGGGGCACCCCGCCGCTGCGGGGTGCCCCTGTCACGTCCTGCCGGTCAGCCGTTCTGCTTGCGGCGGTACAGCGCGAAGCCGAGGCCGGCCGCGCCGAGGGCCGCCATGCCGCCGCCCGCGGCGATCAGCGGGGCGTCGTCCGAGGTGCTGGTGACGCCCTCGGAGCCCGCCTTGACGCCGCCGCGCGGGACGACCGTGTCGCCGTCCTTCTTGTGCTGCGGCTTGGTGCCGTTGCCGTGGGTCTTGCCCTCGACCCAGCCCTTCATCGTGCCGTCGGGGTTGAGCACGAAGTGGGCGCCGTTGTGCTGGCCGTACGCGGCCTTGGTGCCGGACTGCTTCAGGGTGTCCCAGACGATCTTCTTCGCGGAGTCGGTGGACTTGGCGATCAGGTCGGCCTGGTAGCCGTTCTTGACCTTGTAGACCTTGGCGTCGAAGCCGGTGCCGCCGAGGTTCTTGTACTCGCGCACGAAGGTCCGCTTCTCCGGCTGGGGCTTGGGCGGGGTCGGCTTGGCCTTCATGGTGACGGTGCCGTCGGGGGACAGCGTGAAGGTGTTGCCCTCGATGGTGGTCGTGGCGGACTTCGCGTAGGCGGTGAGCGAGCCCTTGGCGGCGCCGTCGTGGGAGATGGCCGCCTTGGCGGTGCGCGCGGAGGCGTTGACCTCGACCTTCGCGGTCCAGCCCTTGCCGAGGTCGGTGGTGCCCTTGGACTCCCAGCCGCCGACGACCGGGTCCTTGTCCTTCTTGACCAGCTTGGCGGTGACGGTGCCGTCGGGCGAGAGCGTGAAGGTGTTGCCGCCGATCGTGGTGCTCGCGGGCTTCTCGTACGCGGTGAGCGAGCCCTTGGCGGCGCCGTTCTGGGAGATCGTCGCCCTGGCGCTGCGCGCGGAGGCGTTGACCTCGACCTTCGCGGTCCAGCCCTTGCCGAGGTCGGTGGTCCCCTTGGACTCCCAGCTGCCCGGCTTGGGCGTCTCGTTGTCCTTGTCCTTGGACTTGTCCTGCCCGGTCTCGTCCTTGCCCGTCTGGTCCTTGCCGGTCTGGTCCTTGTCCTTGCCCGACTCGTCCTTCTTGTTCTCGTCCGGGTTGGTCTTGCCCTCGTCCTTGCCGGACTGGTCCTGGGAGCCGGTCTGCTCGTCCTGCGCGACCTGGCCGTGCGGCGTGGCCGGGGCGTCCGACGCGAACGCGGCCGTGGTCGGGACGGCCAGTGCGGCGATGGCTCCGGTGGCGATGGCGGCGGTGCGGAAGGTACGGCGGGTGGCGCGCATGGTGGTGACTTCCCTCGTTGATGTTCTGTCCGAGTTTGTGCCCCTTTGCGGTGGCGACAGATATGAAGCTACGGGCGTCATGTGTGCGTCATCCGTAGGGAATGTAACAAGTGGCCGCAGGCCGTGACCCAGTACCGTAAAACGGCGAAAATAGCAGGTCAGAGGGTGTTTTGCCGAAGGTCACCGGCTGGCAGGGACCAATGTCCCGCCGGACGTTCCGCGGGGCTCGGCGGGCGTTCCCCGGGTCTCGCCGGCCTGGAGGAGCCACTCCGTATAGGCGGGCGACTGCCCCGCCGCCTCCCAGTAGGCGGCGTCCAGCTCGCCGTACACCGCGTTCAGCTCGTCGTCGGTGCGCGCCGCCAGCAGCAGGCGGACGCCGAGGGGGTCGCCGTGCAGGGGGCGTACGGCCATGTCCGCCCGCGCCCGCGAGGTCGGCTGGCAGAGCGCGACCACCTCGCCGGTGGCCACGAGGGAGGCCGCCGTGTGGTAATCGCCGTGCAGGACAGGGGGGTTGAGCCCGGCCGCGGTGAGCACCCGGCGCAGCCCGTCCCACTCGCCGTCCACCGTCGGGTCGACCATCCAGCGGTCGGCGGCGAGTTCCGAGAGCCGTACGACGGGGCTGTCCGCCGCCGGATGATCGGCGGCGAGCGAGATGAACTGCGGCTCGCGGTCCAGGAGCACGCGTCTTCGCAGGCTCTCCGGCAGCCGCAGCGGGCAGCCCTCCACCTCGTGCACGAAGGCGACGTCGAGCTGTCCCGCCGCCACCATGCGCAGCAGGGCGTTGGCGGACACGTCCATCTGGAGCGAGATCTCGGTGCCGGGCAGCCGGCCGCGCAGCTTGCGCAGCCAGCCCGGTATGGCCCGGCTCGCCGTGGAGCCGATGCGCAGCTGCGGCCCCTCGACGGCGCGGGCCGCGGCCGCCTTCGTCTCGCTCACCAGGGCGCGCATCTCGGTGACCAGGGGCCGCGCGCGGCTGAGGACGACGCGGCCGAGCGGGGTCGGCCGGCAGCCGGTGCGTTCGCGGGCGAAGAGCTGGCCGCCGAGCGCCTGCTCGATGCGCCGCAGTTGGGTGGTGAGGGACGGCTGGCTCATGCCGAGCTGGCGCGCCGCCTTGTGCAGGCTGCCGCTGTCGGCGATGGCGCACAGTACGCGGAGGTGCCTGACCTCGAGCTCCATGGTCGATGAGAGTAGAGGCGGTACGCCCGTCGCACCAGACGCCCAAACCCCATGAGAACCAGCCGTTCTGGGCAGGCCGGGACCGGGTGATAGGCCCGTGCTATCGCCAGTTGCCATCATCCCCAGGGGCCTCATGCTCCCCGACACTCACAGGCACCGAACCGTTCACCTTTCATCGATCGCCCCACGCGATCGTCGGAACGAGTAGGGAGCCCCCCACACATGAGCAAGCGATACCTGTCCGTCGCGGCCGTCCTCGGCCTCACCGTCGCCGGCCTCGGCGCGACGTCGGCCACCGCCGCGACGACGACCTCCACGGCCACCGCGCGGGCCTCGTACGCCAATTACGCGGGTTCGCCCGCGGAGGCCAAGGCGAACAAGGCGTTCTTCGAGGCCGTGGTGAAGGCCGTCGCGGAGAAGCGCGCGGCCAACCCGGGCGCGAAGTCCGTGACCGTCACCTACGACGCGTCCGGAGCCCCCACCTTCGCGCAGCAGATAGCCAACTCGACGTCCATCTGGAACGCGGCCGTCTCCAACGTCAAGCTCCAGGAAGGCAGTTCGGGAGCGAGCTTCGAGTACCGCGAGGGCGATGACCCGCGTGGCTCGTACGCGAGCACGGACGGGCACGGGAGCGGGTACATCTTCCTGGACTACGCGCAGAACCAGCAGTACGACTCGACGCGGGTGACCACGCACGAGACCGGGCACGTGCTGGGTCTTCCCGACACGTACGACGGGCCGTGCAGTCAGCTGATGTCCGGGGGTGGGCCCGGTCCCTCCTGCACCAATCCGCAGCCTGATGCGAATGAGCGGGCGCAGGTGAATCAGTTGTGGGCCAACGGGCTCGCGAAGGCGCTGCACAAGGTCAATAAGGGCTGAGTCGGTCGAGGGGGGGCGGGGAGCTGCGGGCCGGTTGTGGCTGGCCGCGCAGTTCCCCGCGCCCCTGAGTACGACGGCCTCGTCCCACCGTCCGGCGCGGCCCCACCGGGGGTTCGCGCAGTTCCCCGCGCCCCTTAAGGGGCCGAGGCGATCGCTCTCGCTGCGGCCACCTCCTGGCGGAGGGGTTCCAGGACGCTGTCCTTGGGGCCCACGGTGAACGCCGCGTGGACTTCCTCCAGGGTGTCGGAGGAGCGTAGGCCCTGGGCCAACCCCGTGAGCTCGCGGGCGACTTCGGCCACCTCGTCGGGCCCCGGGGCCCGCGCCCCGTGCCGGATGCGGACCCTCGCCGCGGTCGTGGAGTCCAGGATCCGCTCGACCGCGACGACCAGCGGCCACCACGCGGCGGCCCGCGTCCCGGTGGGCGGCGGTTCGGTCAGGGCGCGCTGGAACTCGGAGCGGATGACGGACAGGTCGCGGTAGAGGCGCCGCCGCATGCGGGCGCGGGCGGCCGGGTCCTCCGGGGTGCCGAACGCGCAGTCCACGTACGCCGCGGTGTCGGCCACCGCGTCGGCGAGCCGGTCGCCGATCCGGGTGCCCCAGCTCTCCGGCCACAGCAGGTACCCCGCGACGAGCGCGATCGCGCACCCCATCAGGCTGTCGACGAGGCGGGGCAGGACGAGGCCGAGGCCCTGGTGGTTGAGGATGTCCGACAGGAGCAGGATCACCGGGGTGATGGCCGCCGTCTGGTAGCCGTAGCCGCGCGTGGTCAGCGCCGGGATGAGCGGCGCGAGCAGCATCATCACGGGCACGTCCCACCAGCCGTGCGGCACCTCCGCGAGGACGGCCGCGGCGACGACGAGACCGGCCGCGGTGCCGAGCGCGCGCAGCACGGCGCGCGAGAAGACCGAGCCGAAGTCGGGCTTGAGGACGAACGTGATGGTGAGCGCCACCCAGTACGACCTCGGTACGTCGATGAGCGACACCAGGGACTGGGCGATGCCGATGCAGAGCGCGAGCCGCAGGCCGTAGCGCCAGGACGCCCCGGACATCAGGACGTTGCGGGCGGCGCGGCGGGCCCGGACGCGGAGCGCGGCGGGGCGGCCGAGGCGGTCGTCGGTCCCGATGGCGCCGAGCGGGTCGGGGTCGTCGAGGGTCTCGGCGGCGTGCCGTACGGCGTGGTCGAGGGCGCGGGCCACGTGGTCCTGCGGCTCGGGGAGCCGGTCGGCGGTCCGCTCCGCGGCCGGGCGCGCGCCGGAGGGGTGCGCGGTCGCGCCCCGTTCCACGGTGTCGGCCAGGGCGCGGACCGAGGCGGGCACCTCGGCGGGCAGCCGCACACAGGCGTGCCGGGCGGCCTGGTCGGCGGCGGGGGCGGCCTCCACGATCGGGGTGAGGGCGTTCAACTGGGCGACCAGGCGCACCAGATCGGGGCTGCGGCCGTGGTCGCGGGCGCGGCGGGCGAGGACCAGGTCGTAGCTCTGGTTGAGGGAGGCGGTCACCGCGGTGCGCGCGTCGTCGTAGGTGTCCGTGCCCGCCGCGTCCAGGAGCGCGGCCACGCTGCGGTACGAGGCGGCGACCGCGGCCCGCTCGGGGACGCCGGACCGCAGCGGCCAGGCGAGCAGGGCGAGCGTGAGGACGAGGAGGCCGCCGCTGGTCATCAGGAGCGGGGCGAGCCACCACTGGCCCGGCATCGGGAGCCCGGCGCCGACCACGCAGTTGAGCAGCAGGAGCAGCCCGGAGACGGAGGCGACGGCGCCGATCGTCGACATCATCCCGGAGACCAGCGCGACGAGGGTGACCGCGCCGACCGCGAGCCAGCCGTGCCCGAAGACGAGCGAGCCGAGGGTGACGCCGAGGGCGCCGAAGAGCTGCGGCACCGCGATGTTGAAGATCCGCATGCGGTAGGCGTCGGCGGTGTCGCCGATGACGCCGGAGAGCGCGCCCATCGAGGCGAGCGCGCCGTACGCGGGCTGCCCGGCGAGGATGCCGATCGCGAGCGGCAGCGCCATCGCGACGGAGGCGCGGGCGACGGCGGCCCAGGGGATGGGGGCGGACTGCGGCTTGAGGGACCTGACCAGCCAGTCCGGTGGGGTGAGGGGTCTCAGGGAGACCGGACGGGCGGGGTGGGGCGCACGGGGCATGCGCCCATTATCGGCACTTTACGTAACTTGCTCTGGCCGCAGGATCAACGCTCTGTTTCGTTCTTGCCTTCCTTGTGGAGGGTGAGCGTGACGACGAGGGCGCGGTGGTCCGTGTCGCCGATGTCCAGGAAGCGGGCGTCGCGGGCGGCGAAGTCCGGCGTGGCGAGGACGTGGTCGATCTGCGCGCCGAGCGGGGCGGGCGCGGCGGCGGGCCAGCTGGGCGCGCGCGAGGACCCGGCGATGCGGGCGGCGTCGCGCAGGCCCGTGTCCAGGACGGCGCGGAAGGCGGCGTGGTCCTGGGTGGCGTTGAAGTCCCCCGCGACGATGGTGGACCTGCCCTTGCCCGCCGCCGCGTAGTCCCTGATCTCGCCCATCTCCGACTGCCACAGGTTCACCTGGCGGGGCATCGGGGGCATGGGGTGGGCGAGCTGGAGCCGCACCGGGTGCCCCTTCACGTCGGCGACGGCGCCGGGCATGCCGAGGGTGGCTTCGATGCCGGCGGCGCTCTTGAGCGGGACGTTGGCGAGGATGACGGATCCCTCGGCGCCGGTCGCGTCGACGGCCGCGCGGTAGGGGTAGTCGGCGTGCGGCAGTTCCTTGCGGAGCAGTGCGGCGCAGCCGTGGTCGCACTCCTCGACGAAGAGCAGATCGGGCCGTTCCTCGCGCACGGCACGGATGAGACCGGGGGTGCCCTGGCCGAATTCCACGTTCGACGTCATGACGCGCAGCTCGGCAACGGGGGCACCCTTCGCTTCGTTGGCCTGCCCGTACGGCTCCATGTACCAGGCGACGAGCCCGAGCGCGGCGACGCCCCACAGCATGCCGACGCGCCACCTGGCGAGCACGGTCAGCAGGAGTCCGGCGCCCGCGGGGACCAGCAGCCAGGGCAGGAAGGCGAGGAGCTGGGGGACGGGGGTGAAGCCGTCCGAGTCGGCGACGCGGAAGCCGATGACGGTGCTGACCCCTGCGAGGAGCAGGCCGCCGGCCCAGGCGGCCGTCTTGCCCACACGGCGCGGGGCGTGCCCGTCCGCCTCGTCCTCGGTGTCGCGGGCGGCCGTCGTGGTGTCCAAGGCGTCGGCCTCTCGTCGTCGGGCGGTGCTACCCGGATCCTCTCTCAGAGACGGGGTTCGACAGAGGGCGGTTGCTCGTTCGCCCGGCCGCGGGCGGGTGGGGGCTGGTCGTGCGGTTCCCCGCGCCCCTTAGCGCGGTTCCCCGCGCCCCTTAAGGGGCCCGCCCCTCAGTCGTCCGGCCAGCCAGACCCCCAGGGCCACCAGCGCCCCCGCCCCCATGACGATCCACGAGGTCGTACGGAGGGTCTGCGTCAGCGCGTCGTACACCGCGCCCGCCGCGCCGCGCGAGAGGTCCGGGGGCACGTCGTCGAGGGTGAGGGCGCGGCTGACGGCGACGGCGATCAGGAGGGCGGCCGCGGCGAGGGCGGCGCCGAGCGCGACGGCGACGAGGGCGCGGCGGCGGCGCTCGGCGAGCAGCACACCGGCCACGGCGCACACGACGGCCGCGACCGGCAGCCAGATGCCCGCCACCTGAAGGGTGTGGAAGACGGTCCGCAGTCGCCCGAGGTCCTGGGCCTGCATGATCGTGACGTCCGTGTGCCGTACGGGGATCCGGCCCGCGAACGGCACGCCGTCGTCCTGCAGTTGCTTCTTGACCTGCTCGGTGACGGGCGCGAGGTCGATGGTGACCGCACTGGCGCTGTCGTCGTTCAGGGCGCGCATCACGGCGTCGTGGGCCGCGCGGTTGGCGGCGTTCCAGGCGGTCTTGAAGGCGGCGGTCCCGGTGAACGAGCCCACGGCCTCGCGCACGAACGACTCGACGGTGCCCTGGAGCGGCCCGGCGTCGATCCCCTTCGTCACCGACTCGGTGACGGCGTCCGTGACGGCCCCCCGCACGTCGGAGTCGGAGGCGAGCGGCGCCATCGTGGCGACGTAGTTGCCGGTGTCCGCGATCTCGTACTTCGCCCAGGCGGAGAGCGTGCCGAGCGGGACGAGGAGGCAGGCGACGACGAGCAGGACGACGGAGGCGGCGCTGCGGACACGTTTCGGCACCCTCCCAAGGCAAGGCCCCGGTCACCGGGGGCGCGACCGGGGGGACTGCATATGGGGCAAGGAGTACTCCGCGCGGTGCCGGCTTCCGGGCCCGCCCGCGCGTGCCTGCCTCCGGTGCCCGCCCGCCCGCGCGTGCCTGCTTCCGGTGCCCGCGCGCCTACTTCCGGTTGTAGAGCCGCATCGTCACCGGCCCGAACACCGCCACGAGCACCAGCGCCCAGCCCAGCGTCCACAGCAGTTCCGTGGTCGCCGACGTGCCTTCCATCAGGGCCCGGACCGTCGAGGCGACGTGGGTGATGGGGTTGTTGTTGACGAAGGCCTGGAGCCAGCCCGGCATGGTCTCGGGCTTGACGAAGATGTCGCTCAGGAAGGTCAGCGGGAAGATCACCATCATGCTGACGCCCATCACCGACTTCTCCGTGCGCAGCAGCAGGCCGAACATCGTCCAGATCCAGGAGAAGGCGAAGGAGAAGACGAGCAGTACGGCGATCCCGGCGACGACGCCGAGGAAGCCGCCGTGCGGGCGGAAGCCCATGATCAGGCCCACGGTCAGGATGACCACGGAGGCGATGGCGTAGCGCAGGGCGTCACCGAGCAGGTAGCCGACCATCGTGGAGGGCCGCCAGATCGGCAGGGTGCGGAAGCGGTCGAAGACGCCCTTCTCGATGTCGGTGTTGACCGAGACGCCCGTGTACATCGTGATCATGACGACGGACATGACCAGGATGCCGGGCAGCAGGTACTGGATGTACTCGCGCGGGGATCCGGCGAGCGCCCCTCCGAAGAGGTACGTGTACATCAGCACCATCATGATCGGGAACGCCGTGACGTCGAAGAGCTGTTCAGGGACGTGCTTGATCTTGAGGATGGCGCGCCAGCCGAAGGTGAGGCAGGCGGAGAGCGCGCTGGGCCTGGCCGGGCGCTCGGTGGCGATGAGGAGTTCGGCGAGGGACTCGGTCCTGACCGGCGCGAGGTCCTGGGTCTCGGTGGTGGTCGTCGTACTCATGCCGTGGCCTCCGTCGCCCGGCGCTCCGCCGGTTCGTGGTGGGTGGCGTCCTCGCCCGTCAGCGCGAGGAACACCTCGTCGAGGCTGGGCTGCCCCAGCGCGAAGTTGTCGACCGTGATGCCCGAGCGGGCGAGTTCGGCGAGCGCGCGCGACGCCTGTTCCGCGGCGTCCCCGCCGCCCTGCTCGCCGTGCGTGCCGACCCGGGCCGTCAGCGCGACCGGGTCCGGCTCCAGCTGCACCTCCGCGTCGAGCACCGCGCCGAGCAGGCCCGCCGCCTCGTCGCGCCGCGCGGCGTCCCGCAGCCGTACGTGCACGGAGCCCGCGCCGACCGACGCCTTCAGCTCGCCCTTGGTGCCCTCGGCGATCACTCGGCCCCGGTCGATGACGGCGATCCGTGCCGCCAACTGGTCGGCCTCGTCCAGGTATTGGGTGGTCAGGAGCACCGTCGTGCCGTGCCCGACGACCGCACGCACGATGTCCCACACCTGGTTGCGGCTGCGCGGGTCGAGGCCCGTCGTCGGCTCGTCGAGGAAGAGCAGGTCGGGGGTGTTGAGGATGGACGCGGCGATGTCGATGCGGCGCCGCATGCCGCCCGAGTAGTGCTTCACCTGCCGGGCGGCCGCCTCGGTGAGCCCGAACGCTTCCAGGAGCTGTCCGGCCCGCTCGCGCGCCGCCTTCTTGGCGTGGCCGGTCAGCCGCCCGAGGAGCACCAGGTTCTCGGTCCCCGTCAGGTCCTCGTCGACCGACGCGTACTGCCCGGTCAGGCTGACCCTGGCGCGTACGGCGTCGGCCTCGCGCACCACGTCGTGGCCGAAGACGTGCGCCTCGCCCCCGTCGGGCCGCAGCAGGGTGGCGAGCATCTTGACCGCCGTGGTCTTGCCCGCGCCGTTCGGCCCGAGCACTCCGTAGACGGTGCCCGCGGGGACGGTGAGGTCGATGCCGTCGACCGCGCGGTTGTCGCCGAAGGTCTTGACCAGACCCGCGGTCTCGATGGCCAGGCCGCTCATGTCCGTCCGCCCTCTCGCATGGAGTTCCGTCAGGAGTACAGACCGTGCGCCGCACGGAAACTCATCGGCTTCCGGTGGAGCGTTCGCCCGAACGGGTGTTTCCTGGATGAGGGGGCGAGGAGGCAGATCATGCGCATCGCTCCGATCCTGTCGGCGACGGCCGCCGCGGCCCTGCTGACCTTGGGAAACGTCGCCACGGCCAGTGCCGCGAGCCCTGCTCACGACGACGACGGCGGCGTCATCTGGGGCACCGTCGTCTCCGGCCCCGATCTGAACGTCAGGGACCAGCCGAGCACCTCGGCGTCGATCGTCGCGACCCTTCCGTACGGCAGCCAGGACCGCGTCCAGTGCGCCACCTGGGGCACGAACGTGAACGGCGACCCGTCCTGGTACTGGCTGGTCGGCGTCCGGGGCTGGGTGAGCGCGGCCTACGTGGACACGAGCGGCCGCCACGTGCCGAGCTGCTCGTCCCACGACGACCCGTGCCCGCGGTGGCGTGACCACGACTGCCACGACTCCTGCGCCGACCACCACAACTGACCGCGGCCGACGCACTGACCGCACCTGACGTACCCGACCGCACCTGACGACGAGAGGAACCGTCATGGCACACGCCTCACCCGCCACGACCGGCGCACGGGCGCTGTCCGCCCACTGGGCGGGCCCCGCGCTCCTGGGCATCGTCTACGGCATCTGGGCCGCGGGCATCCGCCGCGACGCGGGCCCGATCACCACCGGCAACGTCCTGTTCGGCGTGGTCGCCGGAGTGGTCGTCGCCGCCGTGTACTTCGCCCTGCGCCGCACCGCGCACCGGCTGCCCCGCGAACTGCGCGCCCTGTCCTGGACGGCCTTCGCGGGCATCGCGTTCGGCTTCCTCTACAGCCTGACCGACGCGACGGTCCTGCGGTCGGTGATCATGTCCCTGGTGGTCGCGGCGGGCGTCTTCGCGGCGACGTTCTACCGCTACTACACGACCGAGTGACGGCTCACACCGTGGCGGCGGGCGGGGTCCACCGGTGCGTGCGGGGCACCCCGGTGGAGACGTCGTACTCCTTCTTGAGCTGCTCGGGAATGGCGTAGTGCATGACGCGTCCACGGGTGAGCGAGGACAGTTCGAGGACGCTGGTGAGGTGGCCGACGCGGTCCAGCGCCCAGGCGCCGAGCGGGGAGCGGTCCTCGATGCTCTCCAGGACGCCGAGGAGGTGGGGCACGGCCTTGACGAGCGTGTCCCACGGGGTGCGGGGCACCGCGAGCCAGTCGGCGCAGGTGTCCCCGACGAGATAGCGGATGAGGGCGGAGACGATCGGGTCGAGGAGCGTGCCGGGCACCACTTCCTCGTAGAGGTCGATGAGCTGCCGGGTCAGGTGCGCGCCCTCCTCGGACGGGCCCATGTGCCGGAGCATGTACAGGTCGAGGAAGTGCCGTGCCTCGTCGAGGGTCTTGGGGACGGCGTCCTGGTCGACGCCGAGCATCGCGCCGACCACGCGCCAGGCGTAGTAGTACGCCTCCGCGCCCTCCGTCGACATGTGGATGCCCAGGCGGTGCAGGCTGTCCAGGACGAGCATCGAGAAGAACATCTGCCCGCCGATCATGTCCTCCTGACAGATCGGCGTGCCGAGCGCCGCGGTGTCCCACCGGTTCTCGCGTACGAGGTGGTGGCGGATGGAGGCGTGCAGCAGGCGGACCTTCTGCGCGGCGGGGATGAAGCGGCTGCCGCTCTCGAAGGCGTCGGGCCGCATCAGATAGACGGTGAACTGGCCGGTCTCCGCCATGCGTTTGGAGGGGTACTTCAGTCCGTGGGTGGCCGAGAGCAGCTTCGCCACGGTCGGTACGACGTAGCAGGCGGGCATGGCGGCGAAGGACAGCGCGGTGGAGATGTGCACGTTGTTGTCGATGAAGAACAGGCGGGCCTTCTCCATCTCCCCCCAGTCCACCCAGGCGGGCGGGACACGGGTGGCTTCGAGGTATTCGCGCGCGACGTCGGGGAGCCCGTCCGGCAGGGGCGCGCCCGCCGTGGAGACGTAACGCATCAGGCTGTTGAAGGTGCCCACCTCTCCCCGTTCGAAGAGGGTGGCGACGGTGGCGTCGGCGAGCTCGTCACCGGCCTGGCGCAGGGAGTTCATCGATGCCTCGGTGCAGTTCATGGCAGGTTCCTCGGCTTCCACGGAGAGGCAGGACAAGGGGAGTCGGCACGGGCCGTTCAGGAGAGCCGCAGCGCGGCCGAACCGGCCAGCTCGGTCAGGGCGGCGGTGGCGTGCGACGGCACTTCCAGCTCGTGCAGGGCGTCGAGCGCTTCCGTCACGCGCGCGCCGATCATGTCCTCGACGCGGGCGGGCGCCCCGAGCCCGAGCATCAGCTCGCGCACCGCAAGCAGCCCCGCCCCGTCCTGGTCGCGCCGGCCGAGCAGCGAGCCGAGCCGCGCCCGCTCGTCGTCGTCGGCGAGCCGCCAGGTCTCCGCGAGCAGGGCGGTGGGCCGTCGGCCGCGTACGTCGTCGGCGTTGGCCTTGCCCGTCACGTCCGGGTCCCCGAACAGGCCGAGCAGATCGTCCCTGAGCTGGAACGCCTCGCCCAGCGGCAGCCCGTACGCCCGGTAGCCCTCGCGCAGCCGGGTGCCCGCCCCGGCCAGGGCCCCGCCGATGAGCAGGGGCTGTTCGACGGTGTACTTGGCGGTCTTGTAGCGGATGACCTTCAGCGAGGCCGTGGTGTCCGGGTCGGTCCCGGTCCGCAGGATCTCCAGGCACTCGCCCGCGATCAGCTCACGGGCCATCACCGCCCACAGCGGGCGGGCCCGGGACAGATACGCGGCGGGCAGCCCGCTGGTGGCGAACAGCTCCCCGGCCAGCGCCATCAGCAGGTCTCCGACCAGCATCGCCAGTGACCTGGCCGCGGCGTCGGCGCGCGGGCGCCCCCGCACGGTGGTGCGCAGGGCCCGGTGCGCGGTGGGCCTGCCGTGCCGCAGGGGGCTGTCGTCGATGAGGTCGTCGTGCACGACGGCGGCGGCGTGCACGAGTTCCATGGAGGCCGCGGCGCGGACGAGCGCGTCGCTGTCCGGCTGGCCCGCCGCGCGCCAGCCCCAGTAGCAGAAGGCCGACCGCAGCCGCTTGCCGTCCGCGACGGCGGCCTCCAGCTGCCCGGCCACCGGGCCGAGCAGCGGATCGATCTCCGCGAACCGGTCCGCCTCCTCGGCGACGAACCGGCGCAGTGCCTCGTCGACCCGGCTCTTCAGCGTGCTCTCGCCCGAGGGGTCACTCACCATCGGCGGCCCTTCGGGCGAGGGCGTGGCGGGCCAGGATCTCCAGGTGGGCGGGGGGCGGGGCGGTGTACCGGTCCAGTACGAGACGTCCCCTTGCCAGGAGTTCGTGTTCGGCCTCTGTGGCCAGGGCGGGGGTGTCGGAGCGGTGCAGTGCTCCTCGTACGGTCTTCAGTGCGGATCTCGCCGTGTCCACTGCCAGGTCGGCCAGCCCCGCCACCAGCAATAACGGTCGTGGTTCTTCTCCCGATGCCATGCTCCGAGCATCGCGCCCCGCGAAGCGCGACCGCGCCAAAACTCCCGACCGAGCGATCCCCTAGCTAGACCGTACGGATCCCCGCCACCCCCGGCCCACACCCGATAAACCTCAGCCCTCCGCGCGCTGTGCCCTGCGGGCGCGTCGTGCCTGGCCGCGCAGTTCCCCGCGCCCCTAAGAGATCCCCCCTGCCCGCGCGTTGTGCCCTGCGGGTGCGTCGTGGTTGGCCGCGCAGTTCCCCGCGCCCCTAAAAGATCACCCCCCCGCCGCTGGTGCTGAACGGTGGCGTAGGGGCGTGTGCTTTAGGGGCGCGGGGAACTGCGCGAAACCCCGGGGGGCTAGTGCTGAACGGTGGCGTAGGGGCGGGTGGCTCAGGGGCGCGGGGAACTGCGCGGCCAGCCACGACGCAGCCGCAGCCGCCCAGGCGAGCGCAGCGCCCCCGTCGCGAGGGCGGAACCCACAAGCACCAGCAAGGAGTTGACGAGGACCGCGGCGGTGACTCCGGAGAGGATCGGCGACGGCCCCGTCTCCGCACCCGTCCGCCCCGCAGCGACCGCGCTCATCACAGGAATCCCCAACGTGATCCCCACCTGTTGGGTCATCGTGGCGAGCCCCGTCGCAAGCCCCTGCAAGGAATCCGGCAGACCCGACGTCGCCGTGACCATGAAGCCCACGATGAGCAGCATGTTCCCGACGCCCCCGACGAACGTGGCCGCGAGCAGCAGGTACAGCCAGCCCCCGGACGTACCGAGCGCCACGAGGGAGAGCGTGGCCACCGCCTGGATCACGCCCCCGGCCAGGATCGTGGACACGTTCCCGTAGCGTCCGACCACCCGCCCGCCCAGCGCCCCGCCCACGACCGTCCCGAGGCCGAGGACGCCGAAGGCGAGACCCGTGGCGAGGGCGGAGTAACCGAGGACCTCTTGGAGGTAGAGCGTCAGGAGGAAGACGAGTGAGGTCTCCGTGGCGAAGGCGATGAGGCCCGCCGCGTTGCCCCAGACGACCGTGCGGCGCCGCATGATGCGGACGGGCACGAGCGGCGCGGCCGAGCGCCGTTCCACGTGCCAGAAGGCGATGAGCAGGACGGCGCCCGCGAGGAGCGTGCCGAGCGCGCCGGGGTCGGTCCAGCCGCTCTCGCCCGCCCTGGTCAGGCCGTAGACGAGGGCGAGCAGGCCACCCGTGACCGTGATCGCGCCGGGTACGTCGAGGCGGTGCTTGCAGACGATCCGCGAGTCGGTGAGGAGCGCGGGGGCGAGGGCGACGACCGCCGCCGCGACGGGCACGTTGATGAAGAACGCCCACCGCCAGGAGAGCAGGTCGGTGAGGAGCCCGCCCAGGATGGCGCCGGTGGTGAAACCGGCGGACATGAGCGCCCCGTTGAGCCCGAGCGCCCGCTCCCGCAGCGGCCCTTCGCGGAACGCCGTGGTGAGCAGGGCGAGCCCGGCCGGGGTGACGGCCGCGGTGGCCAGACCCTGCAACACCCTTGCGGTGAGCAGGACTTCGGGGGTCGTGGCGAGGCCGCCGAGCGCGGAGGAGAGGCCGAGCAGGACCATGCCGCCGATGAAGATCCGCTTGCGGCCGAAGAGATCGGCGATCCGCCCGAACAGGAGCGTGAACCCGGCCGCGGCGAGTGCGAAGGCGGTGGCGATCCACGGGAGGTGGGCGAGGGAGAAGCCGAGGCCCTCGCCGACGACGGGGAGTGCGACGTTCAGGATGGAGAAGTCCACGGCGATCATGAACTGGGAGCCGAGGAGGAGAGTGAGGGTCAGCCTCTGACGGGACGTCATCCGTACGTCCCCGGGTGTGCGTTGCCCGATGTCGGCGGTGGTGGTGGCCATCAGAGCGTCTCCAGGTCCACCGCGCGGGCCATCGCCCGGTAACCGGCGTCGTTCGGGTGCAGGTGGTCGCCGCTGTCGTACGCGGGGGCGATCCGCTCCGGGTCCGCCGGGTCGGCGAGGGCCTTGTCGAAGTCGACGTACGCGTCGTACGCGCCGGAGGTCCGCACCCACTGGTTGAACTCGTCGCTCACGGCCGCCGCGTGCGGTCCGTAGTGGTCGGAGTCGCCGAGCGGCAGGAGCGTGGCGCCGACGACCTTGACTCCCTTGGCGCGGGCCTCGCGGATCAACTTCTTGTGTCCGTTGATGAGTTCGCGGGCGGAGACGACGGGCGCGGGCTTGTAGGTGGGCTTGTCGGTCTCGCTGTAGCCGATGTCGTTGAGTCCTTCGAGGACGACGACGGTGCCCGTGCCGGGCAGGTCGAGGGCGTCGCGGGAGAACCGGTTGGCGCTCTTCTCGCCGTACCAGGCCGAGTCGTTGAGGACCATGTTGCCGCCGATGCCCGAGTTCAGGACGGGCCGCTGCTTGCCCGCCTTGGCGAGGCGTTCGGCGAGGGCGTCGGACCAGCGGCGGTTGAGGTCGGTGGAGGAGGCGAAGCCGTCGGTGATGGAGTCGCCGAAGAGGACGACGCCGTCGCGCCGCGAGGTCCGGTCGTGGCCGTCGCTGACGTCCACGCCGGAGAGGTAGTACCAGGACTCGGTGGACTCGTCGAAGGCACCGGACCCGGTGTCGGCGGTGTGGTCGCCGTCGGCGCGGTAGGTGGTGGCGAAGGACTGGGCGTGGAAGGTGGCGGGACCCGTGGTGCCCGCGAGGTGCAGGGTGACGGTCACGGACTCGAAGGCTTCGAGGTCCAAGTCAGCCTGATCACTGCTGAGTTGGCCTCCGGCGGGAATGGAGACCGCCCGCTTCCCGTCAAAAGTGAGGCGTCTGACCGAGCCCTTCTCCACCGATGCCCCCTTCGTCGTACGGGCGACGGTGGCGGACGCGATGCGCAGCGGCGAGGTGCCGTACGCGTTGGAGAGGCGGATGCGGGCTCTCTCGCCGCCCTCGGTGACGCGGACGACCTGGCGCAGGGTCTGCTTGTCGAATCCGGCCTCCGACCAGTTGGCCTTGAAACCGGTGCTGGGGCGCTGCGGCGAGGCGGCCCAGGCGGCGGTCCAGGCGGCCGCGTCGACGTTCTCGCGGCGGTCGGGGGAGGCCTGGGCGCCGGTCACGGCGAGACCTCCGGTGAGGGCGAGCGCGGTGGCGGCGGCGGTGGCGACGAGGGTCTTGCGGGCACGCGAAATCATCGGGATCTCCTGGTGGTTGAGGGAGCGGGTGTCCGGTCCGGCGGTCGCCGTCCTGACTCCTCAAAGATCCGCCGATCGCGCTCCCCCATCAACGGCGATTCATGGAACGATTGCCACGATCACGCTTATCGATGCAGGTCACAGGGGGTATGTGGTGGAACGGCAGGAGCTGGAGACCTTTCTGGCGCTCGCGGAAGAGCTGCATTTCGGGCGGACCGCCGAGCGGCTCGTGCTCTCCCAGGCGCGGGTCAGCCAGACCGTGAAGAAGCTGGAGCGCAAGATCGGCGCGCCGCTCTTCGAACGCACCAGCCGGGTGGTGCGGATGTCGCCGATCGGACGCCGGCTGTACGAGGAGATCGCGCCGCTCCACGTACGGATGGAGGAAGCGGTGGCCCGTGCGAAGTCCGCTGCGCGGGGCGTGGACGGGGAGCTGGACGTGGGCTTCCTCGGGTCCGGGGCGGGGACCCTGACCGGGCCGATCCTGTCGGCCTTCCGGGAGCGGTGTCCCGGGGTGGAGGTGCGGATGCGGGAGACGCAGTTCCAGGATCCGCTGGGCGCGTTGCGCTCCGGCGAGGTGGATCTGCTCTTCACGTGCCTGCCGGTGGAGGAACCCGACCTGGAGGTCGGACCGGTCGTGATCGACGAACCGCGCGTGCTCGCCGTGCCGTTGGGGCATCCGCTGGCCGGGCGGGTGTCGGTGTCCCTGGAGGAGCTGGCGGGGGAGACGTTCTTCGGGGTGGTGAACGGGGCGCCCGCGTACTGGTGGGACTTTCATGTGCCGCGGGTGACGGCGTCCGGGCGGGAGATTCTTCGGGGGCGGGCGGTGGCGTCCTTCCAGGAGCTGATGATGCTGGTGGGGACGGGGCAGGGGATATCGCCGGTGGTGGCGTCGGTGGAGAAGTTCTATGCGCGGCCGGATGTGGTGTTCGTGCCGCTCCGTGACGTGCCGAATGCGGAGGTTGCGCTGATCCACCGGGCGGGTGGGTTGGCGCCGCGGGCGGCGGATTTCGTGACTGCGATCCGCGAAGCGGTGTCCCTGAACGGCGGCCCGGCCCCGTACTGACCCCATCCCCGGGCGCGGGCCCCCCGTGGTCTCGCGCAGTTCCCCGCGCCCCTGGACAACTGCCCCCTGCGCGCATTCACCTGCGGCTGCTTCGTGGTTGCTCGCGCAGTTCCCCGCGCCCCTAAAAGATCACCCCCGCCCGCGCGTTGTGATCTGCGGGTGCGTCGTGGTTGGCCGCGCAGTTCCCCGCGCCCCTAAAAGATCACCCCCCCGCCGCTGGTGCTGAACGGCGGCGCAAGGGCGGGCAATTTAGGGGCGCGGGGAACTGCGCGAAACCCCGGGGGGCTAGTGCTGGATCGTGGCGTAGGGGATCTGGTCCGCCCGCGCCGCGAAACCGTTGGGTCAAGCCACCGGCCGGTCCGAGCGATCCGTGCACAGCGCCCAGACCACGAAGATGCCCATCGCGATCGAGATCAACGCCCACACCGGCGTATACGGCAGCCACAGGAACTGCGCCACGATCGCCAGCGACGCCAGCGCCACCCCCGTCGCCTTCGCCCAGCTCGCACCCCGCAGGATCCCCGCCCCCGTGACGGCCACGAGGATGCCGAGGATCAGGTGGATCCACCCCCACGTCGTGAGGTTGAACTTGTAGACGTAGTCGCCGATCCGCTCGTAGACGTCGTCCTTCGCGATGCCCGCGATGCCCTCGAAGACGCCGAGAATGCCGTTGACCAGCATCAGGACACCGGCGAACATCGTGCCGCCCGTCGCCCACATCGACGTCCCTTCCGTGTCGCGGTCCGGCTTCCCGGGCGCACTCGCGCTGCTCATGGCCACCCCTACTTCTTCCTCGACGTCAGGGATTCACAGCGTCCGTCCGGCCCCGTGCCGCTGCGAGCGGGCCGCGTCCGAACGGGTGACCGCCCCCGCCGGCTCCGGCCCCTTCGTGTCGCACTCGAACCACACCGTCTTCCCCGCCGTGGCCCCTCCGCGCGGCACGGGCCGTACGCCCCACCGGTCCGTCACCGCCGCGACGATCAGCAACCCCCGCCCACCCTCGGCCAGTTCCGCTCCCTCCTGCTCCGCCCGGCCCGGCAGCCGCGCGCACCCGTCCGCCACCTCCACCCGGATTCCCGCCTTCCTGCGCAGGATCAGCAGGTCACAGCGCCGGTCCCGCACATGCCGTACGACATTGGTGACCAGCTCGGTGAGGGCCAGCTCCGCGGTGTCCCTCAGCTCCTCCATCCCCCAACTCGTCAGGTAGGTACGGAGGATGAAGCGCAGATGCCGTGCCGAGTGCTCACCCAGAGTGAGGCTCATCCGGTACGTCCCCCGAACGGGCAGTGGGGGGTGGGGAGTTACGTGATTCATGTCACCAGCGTGGGGTCACCTGATTACGCTGGGCTACGACATGAACCTCACGCTCTCCGGCGTTGGTTAATGGGGGTGCCCGCACATGGTCAACATCCGCGACCTCGACCCCAGCGCGTCTCCGCTGGACTACTACGGCTCGGAGCTGAGGCGCCTCAGAGAGGCGGCCACGCTCAAACAGGGGCAGCTCGGTTCCATCATCTTCGTCACCGCGTCCCTCATCGGCCAGGTCGAGACGGCGAAGAAGGTCCCGACGAGGGACTTCTCCGAACGGGTGGACGCCGCGCTCGGTACGGATGGGGTGTTCTCTCGGCTGGTGGGCCTGGTGCTGCGTAGCCAGTTGCCGTCCTGGTTCCAAGCGTACGCGGAGATGGAGGCGCGGGCGACGTTCATCTCCACGTATCAGGCTCAGTTGGTCTACGGACTTCTCCAGACCGAGGAGTACGCCCGTGCTGTTCTGGCCACCGGCATGCCGAAGAAGCTCGACGACTTGGTTGCCGCGCGAATGGAGCGTCAACGCATTCTGGAGCGTGAGCGTCCACCGTTGACTTTGGTGATTCTCGACGAAGCGGCACTGCACCGGCCCATCGGTGGCCGGAGAGTAATGCGAGACCAGCTTGGTCATCTGCTGGAGCTCGCCGACCGACGCTGGGTCAGCATCCAGGTACTGCCCTACGCGGCAGGTGAACACGCGAGCCTGGTCGGCTCGTTCAACCTGCTGCGGTTCGACGACGACCCTGAGCTCGTCTATACGGAAGACCTGATCTCGGGCCACATGACCGCCCACCCGGAAACAGTCCGCGAAGCCCACCGCCGTTACGCTAACTTGCAGGCCGCCGCCCTCTCGAAGAGGGAATCGGCGGAACTGATCAGGCGCGTAATGGAGGAACGCTATGGCGACCAGTCAGGACCTGCCCAACGCGCGGTGGCGGAAGTCGTCGTACAGCGGGAACACCGGCGGTGACTGCGTCGAGGCCGCGCCTCTCAACGGCGCCACATGGCGTAAGTCGTCGTATAGCGGAAGCAATGGCGGCGACTGCATAGAGATCGCCCCAGCCCCCCGCAGGGCAATCGCCATGCGGGACAGCAAGAACCCCCACGGCCCCACCCTCACCGTCACGGCCCACGCCTTCGCCCACTTCGTGGAGGCCGCCGGCAGCGGAACCCTCCGGTAACCACCGGGACGTAGGGGAGCCGGGTCCCCCGGACTACGCCCTCCGTTCCGACTGGGCCCGTCCCGGGACCGATCCGCCCGCGACCCGCCAGAACCTACGGTCACCGCATGCGAATTGGACTTCTCGGAACCGGAAACGTAGCGAAGGCACTGGCTCAGGGGTGGCGGGAGGCGGGGCACGACGTTCTGCTCGGGTCGCGTCGGCCCGAGGAACGGAAGGACGTCGGGCTGCCCGTGGCGGGGCTGCGCGAGACCGCCGCGCACGCCGAGGTGCTGGTGAACGCCACACCCGGCAACGTCTCCGTGGAGCTGCTGCGGTCGATCGGGGCGGATGCCGTCGACGGCACCGTCCTGATCGACGTCGGGGTGGGGCTCACGGACGACTTCACGGAGCTTTCGCACCCCAACAGCAGCCTGGCGGAGCTGATCCAGGAGGCCTTTCCCCGTACGCCCGTCGTCAAGACGCTCTGCACGATGGACTCCACGGCGATGACCGCGCCGGACGCGCTGGAGGGGCCGAGCACCGTGTTCCTGTCCGGCGAGGACGCCGCGGCCAAGCGCGTCGCCGGGGCGCTGCTCACGGACCTCGGCTGGCCGGAGTCGGCGCAGCTGGACATCGGGGGGATCGTGACCGCGCGCGGTCAGGAGCACTTCGCCCTGCTGTTCATGGGCATCGCGAACGGTCTGGGCACGCACACGTTCAACATCAAGGTCGTCGCGCAGGGGCAGGGCCGCTGAGGGGGGCCTACGCGGCCAGGGACTCGGCGACGAGCCGCCAGATCTCCGCGGCCAGGCTCATGTCGCCGCCGCGCTGGGCCTGTTCGGCGAGGTCCCGCAGGCCGGTGAGGGCCGTGTCGCGCTCGCCGTCGTGGAGCAGTACGCGGTGGCGCAGTACGTCGAGGCCGATGCGGTCCTGGGGCGTCAACAGGTCGTCGTGGCCGACCAGTCGGTCCAGGACCGTGCGTGCCTCGTCGATGCGGCCGGTGGCGACGGCGAGGCGGGCGCGTACGGCGAGCAGGCCCTGTCCGATCGCGGGTGAGCCCGCGAACGGCAGGACCGCCGTGATCTCGTCGGCGCGCTCGCGTGCGGTCTCCGTCCGGGGCGGGTCGGTCAGGAGGCCGGCCCGCGCCGCGTCGAGGCGCAGCCGCATCCACAGCGTCAGATCGTCCCTGCCGTCGAACTCGCCGACGGCCCGGTCCAGCAGCTCCGCCGCGCCGCCGGGGTCGTCCCGGCGCAGCCGGGTGGTGGCCACGGCCCACAGCGCCTGCGCCCGTGGCGCTCCCGTGGCGTCCTCGGCCGTGGTCAGGAGTTCGCCGGCGTACCCGGCGGCGTCGGCGTCCCGCCCGGCCGCAAGCAGCGACCACACCAGGGCGAGCAGCGCCTGGACGCGGACGTGCGCGGGCAGCCGCTCGCTCCTGGCGAGCCGGTGGGCCCGTGCGGCGGTGTCGACGGCGGGCGCGGTCTCGCCGGTGTCCCGCAGGCAGCGGGAGAGTTCCGCAAGGGCCCTGGCCCGCAGCTCGGGCAGGGCGATCGTCGTGCTGAGGGCGACGAGCTCGTCCAGGCGGGCGCGCTGCTCGGCGTGCTCCGCGCGCCGCCCGTGCCACGCGGCGACCTGCCGGAGCGCCTGCCAGCGCAGCAGCGGATCCTCGCCCCCGGAAGCCTTCAGCGCCTCGCTGAGCGCCGCGCCCGCCTCGTCCCTGCCGAGGCCGGTGGCGAGCGTCAGGGCCCGCGCGAGGGTCGTCACGGTGGACTGGGTGAGTTCGGCGGCGCTGATGCCGAGTTGCGCGGCCAGATGCGCGACCGCACGCTCGGTGGGACGGCGTGCGCCGGACTCCAGGCGGGAGAGGTAGCCCGCGGACATGCCCTCACCGGCCAGCGCGGCGAGCGTGAGGCCGCGTTCGGTCCGCAGCTCCCTGAGCCGACGGCCGAAGACCGGCTGATCGGGCATGGCGGAACTCCTGGGTGAGGGTGGCGACCCCTGGGCGACGGTGGCGCCGGACGTCGTCCCGCGGGCGTCCCGGCCGGGCTGTGACCGGCTTGCCCGCAGGCAGGCAACATCTTGCCATCCGACCCCTCGTGCGCTTGCCTCCCTGGCAACTCGGCGTGTCACTTTCGTGCCGGGTGCGCGGTGGCGGCTCGCCGGTCCGGGCGGCCGGGCAGGCCCTAGGACGCCTTCGTCACCGCGCTGGTGATCTCCGCCGCCATCCTCCTGATGCCGGGCGAACGCACCGGACAGGGACGGGACTTGGGCGTCGTCGGCGCCAGACAGAAGTGCAGGTAGTCGTCGCCCCGGTGCAGGGCGGTGCGGCCCTGGCCGGGTTCGGTGCAGTACGCCGGGTTCCGCGTCTCGTACGCCGTGCACGGCAGCTTCTCGGTCCACTTGTAGCGGCCGGAGGCGGGGGCGACCGCGCGGCCCGCGTCGGCGAGCAGCCCGCCGGGGGACTTCGCCTGCGCCGCGTAGATCTCGTTCACGCGCCGCACCCGGTCCGGCGTGATCGGATCGGGCCCCTGGAGCACCCACACCACGCGCGTCCCGCCGCCGCCCGCGGCGCGGATCTGCGCGGCGAGGCGCCGCGCGTCGGCCGCGTACCGGTCGAAGTACTTCGCGGGCTCCTTGTCGTACGTGATGCCGTCCATGCACGGCGTATAGCCCCACGCGTTGCCCCAGAACTGGAGCACCACGTAGTCGGGCCGCCGGGCCCGCACCAGCGCGGCGGCCTTGTCCTTGTCGGGGACGAGGGAGTCCTCGCCGGTGCCGTCGAGGTAGTCGCAGAGGGTGGTGCCGGAGTAGGGCGCGCTGCGGTAGCGGGCGCCGAGGCCCTCTCTGAGCTGCGCGCCCAGCACGTCCTGGTTCTCCATGGCCAGCGAGTCGCCGAGATAGAGCACGTCGGGGGCGTGCGCGGGCTTCTCGCGGGTGTCCCGCGCGGCGCGCCTGCGGGTGGTGGAGGACGCGGACGGCGACGGCTCGGGGCGGGCGTGGCTGCCCGGGGCCTCCGGCACGTCGGCCGGGTTCGTGTCCCCGGACCCGGACCCCGGATCGCCGCACGCACCGAGCAGCAGCGCACCGGCGAGCGCGCCCGCGCCCCACGCGGCCGCCGCCCGGGTGCCCGCCTTCCGCGAGCCCGTGCCTACGCCCGTGCCCGCGCCCGTGCTCCACAGCTTCCGCATGCGGCAACTCCCGCCCCAGACAGCCGAAATGGCCCTCAGGCAAGCACATGCGGGACGGCGAGGGAAGGCATCCGCGTGCCAAGTGCGGGCGCCCCGGCGGGCGGCGTCAGCGGCGGGCCGCGCGTTCGAAGCGCCGGGAAAGCGCGTGGAAGGACTCCTTCGGCTCCCAGTGCCAGGGCGACTCCGGGTCGTCGGGGCGCTCCCTGACCGTCTTGACCAGGCTGTAGCTGGAGGCGTCGAGGTCGTAGCGGGGCTCGTCGGCGCGGTGCGGGGACTCGGGGCTGACGAAGTCGTAGACCAGGGCCGCGTACAGGTTCATCGAATCGAACGCGTCGAAGACGTCCAGGAGGTACGCGGCCTGCGTGCGCTCGCTGCGCTTGATGCCGGGGGCGAGCTCGGGCGGGTCCTTCGTGTAGTCGACGGACTCGTGCCAGCCCATCCCGCCGTCCTGCGGCGCCCCCGCGTACGTGCAGCAGCCGCACTCGGTGATCGCCACCGGCTTGCCCCAACGCAGGTGCGGGGCAAGGTCCTTGACGTACCCCGCCCTGTTCCGGTGGTACCCGTAGTAGTTGACGCTGACGATGTCGAAGAGCTTCCAGTCGACGTCCTCGTCGTGCGCGGCGCCGTAGGTGAGCGGCCCGTGGAAGACGGAACGGCCGGTCTTCGCCGCCTCGGCGACGAACGCGCGGAGCTTCCTGGCCATCTTCTCCGGGTCGAAGTTGCCCTTGAGGAGGTTCTCCACCCGCTCCATGGCGTCCGCGCCGGGCACGATGCCGGGCACGTACAGCACGAACTCGCAGCCCACGCTGAGGTGGACGTCCGCGCCCTGCCGACGCAGCCGCTCCGCCCGCCGCCCCGTCTCCGCCAGGTGGTCGAGGATGTCCCGCTCCGGCACGTCGCCCAGGCGCGGCTGGAGCCAGACGCGCAGACCGCGCTCGGCCGCCTCGTCGGCGGTGGCCGCGAGGCGCTCCACGCCGTCGCCGAAGACGGACACGGCGTTGGCGTGCAGGTCCTCGCGGACGGCCCGCAGGTCCCCGCGCATGCGCGCGGCCGTCCAGCGCGTGGCGTGCGACTCGCCGTCGCCGACCTCGTAGCAGACGCCGCGCTGGGCCAGCCCCCGCCGCTCCCCTGTGCCGGCGGGGGCCGGCCTGCGGCCGGGGGCATCGGCGGGGCCGGTGGCGCCGGCCCGTCCGGTGCCCAGCAGGCCGCCGGTCACCGCGACGGCACCGACGGCGCCCGCTCCCGCCAGGAAACGACTCCTGCTGATTCCTTCACGTCGAACAGAGCGCACAGCGCCTCCCGTGACCGGCCGCGGCCCACTGCCGCCGCACGGGTCCCAGCGTGGCCGGGGCAGGGGGAGCGGAGCGTCTGACTTTGGTCTACGGGGCCGCGCCGTTGGTCGTAACGCAGGTGCGGGGATGGCTGCTTAGGTGCGGCTGCCCAGGTGTGGCCGTGTGGGCCCTGTCCGCCGGGATGTCCGCCGGGATGTCCGCCGGGGTCAGTAGCGCAGCGCGGTCGTCACGTTCGCCTTCACGTCGCCCTTGTCGGCGCCGTCGAGCTTGTGCGTGCTGCGGGCGGTGGCGTCCTTGGACCCGCCGTCGGGAACGTCGCGGACCGTGACCACGACCGTGTCCAGGAGCTTGCCGTCCGGATTCTTGAAGGAGACCTGGACGGCGAAGCTCTTCGACGCACCTGCGGTGTTCTCCGCGGTCACCTGCACCGTGCTGCGCCCGTCGCCGTCGGTCGACGGGGAGCCGAGCCGTACGTCGTCCCTGGCGTCGATGCCGCCCTTGATCTCGTCGATCTTCTCGCCCGCGCGGGCGGTGGCCGACGCGACGGCGGACGCGGCCCTGCCTGCCGTGTCCGAGGGGCTGTCCCCGTCGGAGCAGGCGGCCGCGCCCGCGGCGAGGACGCCGACGAGCGCGGTGGCCGCGAGGCCGCGCGTCCTGTGCCTGTACCCGTTCCCGGCCATGCCGCCTCCGTCGCTCGCTTCACGTGGTCCGTGGTCCGTGGTCCTTGGTCCGTGGTTCCCAGTGAAGACCGGCGGGCCGGAGGCCGCACGCCGGGAGCCACCCGGTGAGGCGCCCTGGGGCCTGTCGGATCAGGTCCTAGCGGGCGACGAACTGCGTCAGGATCGCCTGGACCTCGTAGATGTCGACGCCCTTGGTGAACGTCTTCTGCATCGGCGTCGGGTTGCTGGAGATCCAGATCTTCAGCTCGGCGTCGAGGTCGAAGTGCCCGGCCGTCTCCACCGCGAAGTGCGTGATGCTGCGGTAGGGGATCGAGTGGTACTCGACCTTCTTGCCGGTGATGCCCTGCTTGTCGATCATGATCAGGCGACGGTCGGTGAACAGCATCGTGTCGCGTATCAGCGTGTACGCCGCGTGCACCTGCTCGCCGTGGCCCAGCAGCCGCGCGTACTCGCTCTGCGCCTTCATCGGATCGACGGTGTGCGCGTTCCCGAAAAGTGCCATGTCAGGTCCCCCACTAGATGAAATCCCCATGCCCCGTGTCCCGGCTGAGTCACGGGATCTCCCCAGCGTAACCGGGGGCATGCGAGAACCTCATCCGTACGCTTCACTCTCCGTGTCGTGCGCGCCGCGCTCGAACGCCGCCGCGAACTCCGCATCTCCAAGCACGGCCCTCGCCGCCGCCTCGATCCGGTCGACGTCGCCGCGTTCGGCGGGCGGCAGCGGCGCGCCCACCCCCCTGCGGGCCGCGTCGGCCGCGCCGAGCAGCCGCGCCGCGCGCCCCGCACCCGCCGCGTCCCCGGCGAGCGCCGCCGCGCCCGCGAGGCCCTCCAGGGAGAGCGCGAGGGCGCGCGGTTCGGCGAGCGCGCGGGCGATGCCGAGGCCGGTCCCGTGCAGCGTCTCGGCCGTGGCGCGGTCCGCCCGCAGTTCGGCGACGAAGCCCAGTTCGGCGTGGAGCAGATGGTCACCGGCGGGTGAGGAAACGTCGGCGTGCCGGTCGCGGATGCGCAGCAGATACGACTCGGCGGCCGCGAGGTCCCCGGAGCGGCGGGCCCCGAGGGCGAGCCCCATCTCCGCGTGGATCTCCCCGTACCGGTAGCCCTGCTCGACGGCCAACACCCGGGCCCGCTCGTGCAGTTCACGCGCCCTGTCCCACTCCCCGGTGAGCAGGGCGAGCCGCCCGAGTCCGGAGAGCCGCGCCGACACCTCGGCGGCGAGCCCCAGCTCACGGGCGATGCGCAGCCCCTCGTCCTGACGCCGCACGGCCTCGGCGTACTCGCCCTTGATCTCGGCGAGCGCGGCGAGCGGCGCGACGGTCTGCAACTCGCCCCACCGGTCGCCCAGGTCACGGAAGATCCCGGCGCCGCGCAGTCCGTCGCGCCCCAGGGTGTCCAGATCGCCCCTGATCAGGGCGTGCATGGCGCGCAGGGAGAGCGCGGCGGCGGTGCTCCAGCGGTCGCGGGCGGCCTCGGCGAGGTCGAGCGCGCGGGCGTTGACGCGCTCGCTGGCCCGGGACTCCCCGGCGCTGAAGAGCCCGTACGCGAAGAGCCAGAGGGTGCGGGCGCGCGCGGACTCGGCGGGCTCGTCCACGCCGGTCCCGTACTTCGCCCGCTCTCCGGTGATCAACGCGAACGCGCCCTGTACGAGGCTCAGTTGATCCCGCTCCGGGTTCGCCTCGACCACCGCGGACAGCTCTCGGAGGCCCTCCGAGAGGCGCCCCCGCAGGAGCCACCACCACACCAGCGCGACCCCGAGCCGTACCCCTGCCCCGTCCTGCCGTCCCGCGGCCAGCGCCGCGCGGAGGTTCGCGCTCTCCGCGTCGAGCCGCCGCAGCCAGACCGACTGCTCCCCGCCGCGCAGCAGGGGTTCGGCGCGCTCGGCGAGGTCCAGGTAGTACCGGAGGTGCCGCTCCCGGGCGCCGCCGAGGTCCTCCATCTCCCGCAGCCGGTCACGGGCGTACGCGGCGACGGATTCGAGCAGCCGGTAGCGCGGCGCGGTGCCCGCGGGGCCGGGGGCGGCCACGACCAGCGAACGGTCCACGAGGCGGGTCACCAGGTCGAGGACGTCCGCTCGATCGACCCCGTCCCCGGCGCAGACGGCCTCCGCGGCGTCGAGCGTGCAGCCGTCGTGGTGCACGGCCAGGCGCCGCAGGACGATCCGCTCCGGTGCGCTGAGCAGCTCCCAGCTCCAGTCGATCATCGCGCGCAGCGTCTGCTGACGGGCCGGTGCGCCGCGCTGCCCGGAGCTGAGCAGCCGGAAGCGGTCGCCGAGGCGCTCGGCCAACTCCCGTACACCGAGGGCGCGTACGCGGGTGGCGGCGAGTTCCAGGGCGAGCGGGATGCCGTCCAGGCGGCGGCAGATCTCCGCGACGGCGGCGGCGTCGGCCGGGTCGGTGAGCGTGAAGCCGGGGGCGGAGGCGGCGGCGCGGGCGGCGAAGAGGCTGACGGCGTCGGCGGGCGGCAGGGGCTCGACGAGGAACACGGACTCGCCCGTGAGGCCCAGGGGTTCCTGGCTGGTGGCGAGGATGCGGAGGCCGGGGGCGGCGCGGAGCAGTGCGCCGGCGAGTGCGGCGGCCTCCTCGACGATCTGCTCGCAGTTGTCGAGGACGAGCAGCGCGTGGCGCTCGCGCAGGGCGTCGGCGAGGCGTGGCACGGTCCCGACGGCGCCCCCGGGTACGTCGTCCCGCAGCCCGAGCACCCCCGCGACGACCTGCGCCACGGCATCGACCCCACTCCCCCCAGCCACCCCGGCCAACTCCACGAGCCACACCCCGCCCCGGCCCACGCGCCCGGCCGCCTCCAACGCCAGCCGGGTCTTCCCGACGCCGCCGGGCCCGGTCAAGGTCACGAGGCGGGCGGTGTCGAGGAGTTGGGCGACTTCGGTGGTGGGGCGGTCGCGGCCTATGAGGGGGGTCAGGGGGGTGGGGAGGTTGGTGTGGGGGGCTGCGGGGGGCGCGGTCGGCTCCCCGGTGGGGTCAGCCACGCCGGCGGCTGCGGACGGTGTGGGCCGTGCCGCCGAAGCATCCAGTTCCGGATCCTGGCGCAGGATCGACTCGTGGAGGGACGTCAGTTCCGGGCCCGGGTCCAGGCCCAACTCGTCGGAGAGTTGCTTTCGCAGGGCGGCGTAGGACGCCAGCGCCTCGGTTTGACGGCCTGCCAGGTACAGGGCTCGGAGCTGGACCGCGCGCAGGCGTTCGCGTAGGGGGTGGCGGGCCACCAGGTCCGTGAGTTCGCCGGTCAGCAGCGTGTGGTCGCCCGCGTCCAGGCGGGCCTCCGCCTGTTCCTCCAGGACGGCCAGGCGCTGTTCCGCCAGGCGGTCCGCCGCCGCCCGCACGAACTCCTCGTCGGCCAGGTCCGCGTACGCGGGCCCCCGCCACAAGTCCAGCGCCTCCGTGAGCAGTTCCGAGCGGCGCCGCGGGTCCCTCTCGTCGCGCGCCCGCGCCACCAGCGCGCGGAAGCCGAACGCGTCCACCGCCCCGGGGTCGACCCGCAGCCGGTAGCCGGGCGCCTGCCGCACCACCCGGTCCCTGCCGATCGCCCTGCGCAGCTGGGACACCTTGGACTGGAGCGCGTTGGCCGGGTTGCCGGGCGGCTCGTCGCCCCAGAGGTCGTCGATGAGCCGGTCGGCGGAGACCGGCCGCCCCTCGTGCACCAGAAGATCGGCGAGCAGCGCCCTGACCTTCGCCTCGGGCACCCTCACCGGCTCCCCCTCGCCGTCCCACACCGCCAGTGGACCCAGCACCCCGAACCGCATGCCGATCACCGTACACAGCGACCGTCAGCGGACCGTCAGCACTCCCGAAGCGCCCGCGCGCAGAGTCGTCCCCGTCAGCAGGAACCGGGCCACACCCCAGCGACCAAGGACCCGAACATGCCCAAGTACGCAGGCAGGAAGGCCGTCGTCGTCGGCGGCGCGGACGGACTCGGCCTCGCCATCGCCAAGCGGCTCGTCGAGGGCGGCGCCGAGGTCCTGGTGACCGGCGGGCCCGCGGCCGACCTCGCGCAGGCCGCCGCCGAGGTCGGCCCCGCCGCCCACGTCATCGGCTGCGAGACCGCCGACCCCGCCGCGGTCGACGCGCTCGGCCCCGCCGTCGCCGACCGGCTCGGCGGCGGCATCGACCACCTCTTCGTACACGCGGAGAACGGTCTGCCCCCGGCCGCGCCGCCCGGCCTGCTCCGCCTCCTGCGCGCGGGCGGCTCGGTGGTCCTCACCACCTCGTCCGCCACCGACCGGGCGGTCAACTCCCTCGCCCCGCTGGTCCGTTGTCGCGGCTCGGCGGACGACACGGCCCGTACCGCGCTCCGCCTGGCCGCGGAGACCTCCTACCTCCACACCTGAGCCCCCTCCGGCGCCCCGGCGCCCGTACCCGTATCCGGCGCCCCGGCGCCCGTACCCGTACTCGTACGGAAAGGATCTGAGCCCCATGCGTACCGAGACCCGCCCCACGACCACCAGCACCCCCGCTGCCCCGCCCCAGAAGCTCCCCCTGCTCGCCCTCCTCGCCCTGTCCACCGCCGTCTTCATCACCAGCCTGACCGAGACCCTCCCCGCGGGCCTGCTCCCCGCGATGAGCGCCGACCTCGGCGTCAGCGAGTCCGCGACCGGCCAGACCGTCACCGTCTACGCCATCGGCACCGCGCTCACCGCCATACCGCTGACCGCCGCCACCTCGGCCTGGCGGCGCAAGCGGCTGCTCCTGACCGCGATGGCGGGCTTCGCGGCGGCCAACACCGTCACCGCCGTCTCGGGGGACTACACCCTCACCATGGCCGCCCGCTTCGTCGCCGGTGTCGCCGCCGGTCTCGCCTGGGCGCTGCTCGCCGGCTACGCCCGCCGCATGTCCCCCGCCCACCTCCAGGGCAAGGCGATCGCCATCGCCATGGCGGGCATCCCCGTCGCGCTCTCGCTCGGCGTCCCGGCGGGCACGTTCCTCGGCAAGGTGCTCAGCTGGCAGGTCGCGTTCCTCGTCATGACGGGCCTCACCGTCGGCCTCCTCGCCTGGATCGCCGCACTCGTCCCCGACCACCCGGGCCAGCCGCGCGGCGAGAAGACCCCGATGCTGAGCACCCTGCGCGTACCCGGCGTGAGCCCCGTCCTCTTCGTCACCCTCGTCTTCGTCCTCGCCCACACCGTGCTCTACACGTACATCGCGACGTTCCTCGACGGCCTCGGCATGGCCGACTCCACCGACCTCGTCCTGCTCGTCTTCGGCGCGGCATCGCTGGCCAGCATCTGGATCGTCGGCGCCCTGATCCACCGCGAACTGCGCGCCCTCACCGTCGGCGCCGTGCTCCTGGTCGGCGTCGCTGCGGCCCTGCTCGCCGTGTTCTCGTCGAGCCCCGTCCTCGTCTACGCCGCCGTGATCCTGTGGGGCCTCGGCTGGGGCGGCGCCCCCACCCTGCTCCAGACCGCGGCGGGCGACGCCGGGGACAAGGGCGGCGCGGCGGACGCGGCCCAGGCCATGCTGGTCACCCTGTGGAACGTGGCCATGGCGGGTGGCGGCGTCTTCGGCGGCGTACTCCTCGGCCTGGTCGGCTCCTCGTCCTTCCCCTGGACGATCCTGCTCCTCCTGATCCCGGTCCTGCTCGTGGTCCTCGCGGCCCGCGCCCACGGTTTCCCGGCTCGGAACCGGTCCTGAGAAAATCGCCTCTCTCACAGGGATACGGAGAAGGGGGAGGCCGATGATGATCGTGCTGCTCGGCGTGGTGGTGCTGGTCGCGGCGGCCGGCGTGGGATCGGTGGTCTGGTCCGCGCGGGGCGGACCGCGCTGGGTCGGGGGAGCCGCGAGGGTGACGCTCGCGATCGCGGATCTGATCGCGGCGGCTCACAAGAGGAAGCGCCGGAGCAGTGGGTGGGGCGCCGGGCCGTCCGGGGAGGGCTGATCGGGGCGGGCCGCGGGGCCGCGGGGGCCGCGGTGGCGACTGATGGGGACGGGCCCCGGGGCCGCGGTGGCGGCTGATCGGCCCCGCGACCGCCGGCTGGCGCGACCCCCGACCGGCACCACCCGGACCCACCACCACCGCCCCGCGCCACCCCACCCCCGCCCCGCCCGAACCGTGCCATCGTGGGCGAATGGCATCTCTGTCGGACGACGAGGCCAACTGGCTGGCGACGCAGCGTCCTTACCGGCTGCGACACCGGGGACACCGCTCTTCTCGACGCGTTCCTCGACGCGGGCGCGAGCGCCTGCGTCGCCCCGCGCGGCGGCCCCTTCGGCTACGCGAGCCTCTTCGCCCCGCTCTTCCTCTTCTACGAACTCACCGAGCGCCGCACCCTGCCCCAGGCCGTGGCCCGGCTGCGCGCGCACGACCCGGAACTCGCCATGTGGCATCTGCACCACCGCTGACGGCCGGGCCCGCCGGGTCAGGACCGCACGTGCAGCCCGAGGCCGCTCGTGCCCTGCTCCTCCACGCCCGGCAGGAGCCGCATGTCGTGGTCGTAGTCGCCGCCGACGAGCGTGCGGAACGGCACGGGCTCGTCCGTGAACAGGGCGTCGAGCCGGGCCGCGTACGCCTGTCGCGCCTCCTCGAAGCGCTCGTCGGGCAGCTCGTTCGCCCCGTACACCGCGAAGGGTTCGAGCGGCGCCATCCCGGTGAACCAGAAAAGCCCGTGCTGCAACGGATAGAGCACGTCCGCAAGCTCCCCGTGGATGCCCCGGTCGGAGAACGACGTCGCCCGCGCCCCCGCCGTCACCGACACCAGCGCGCGCCGCCCGGCGAACTGCTGCGCGCTGTAGGGCGGGGGCAGCGTCGGGCCGTAGCCGAACCCGGCCGTGAACACCCGGTCGATCCAGCCCTTCAGGATCGCGGGCGGCCCGAACCACCACATCGGGAACTGCAGGATCACCGCGTCCGACCAGAGCACCTTCTCCTGCTCGGCGGCGACGTCGGCGGTGAGCCCGTCGGCGAGGGTGGCCCGCTCGGACGCGCTCATCACGTGCAGCCTGCCCTCGTCGGCCGGGAAGTCACCGGCGTCGACCGTCGCCTTCCACTTCATCGCGTAGAGGTCGGACTCGCGCACCTCGTGGCCCGCCGCGCGCAGATGACCGACGGCGAAGCGGGTGAGGGAGGCGTTGAGCGAGCGGGACTCGGGGTGGGCGCTGACGACGAGGATCTTCATGGCGCCACGTTCTCCCGGGCGCGGACGGGCAGCCAGTCCCCTGCCCGACGGAGGAACCCCGTTCCTGGTAACGGCGGTCCCACCCATACTGGCCACATGGACGGGGCGGAACACACACGGCGTACCAACGACATCGGCGACTTCCTGCGCGCCAGGCGCGGCCGCGTCGCACCGGAGAGCGTGGGGCTGCCCGGCGGCCCCCGCCGCAGGGTGCGCGGCCTGCGCCGCGAGGAACTCGCCCAGCTCGCCGGGATCAGTGTCGACTACTACGTACGCCTGGAACAGGGCCGCGCCACCCAGCCGTCCCCCGAGGTGCTCGACGCCCTGGCCCGCGCCCTCGGCCTCGACACGGCCGAACGCCACCACCTGGCCACCCTGACCGCCACCGAACGCGGACCCGTTCCGACGGCCCGCGTCAGCCCCCTGCTGCGGCGGATCCTGGACGGCGTCGCCGACGGCCTCCCCGCCTTCGCCACCGACCACCGCCTCGACGTGGTCGCCTGGAACGCCCTCGGCTCGGAACTCCTCGGCGGCCTCGCGGACCCGGCCCGCCGCGACCGGAACAACGCCCGCTTCCTCTTCCTCGACCCCGCGGCCAGGAACGTCCACCCCGACTGGCGGGACCGCGCGGCCGAAGCGGTCGGCCAGCTCCGCGTCGCCGCGGGCCGCTACCCCACCGACACCCCGCTCCTGGACCTCATCGCCGAACTCACCGCGCTCAGCGCCGAGTTCCGCGCGATCTGGGACAGCGGCGAGGTGGTCATGTGCGCCGCGGGCCGCAAACGCCTGTGGCACGCGGCATCGGGCCCCCTCACCCTCGACTTCGAAACCCTCCACGTCCCGGCGGCCCCCGGCGAAACGGGCCTGGTGGTCCACGTCTTCGGCGCGGAGGCGGGGACGGAGGGGGCGGCGGGTCTCGCGCGGATCGGGGCGGTGGTGGAGGCGGGCACCTGAGACGCGGGGCGCGGTCCGGCTACCCGTCGAGCAGCTCCGTCAGCTCCGGATCGGGCCGCCCCGCGATCACCTCCCGCGCCACCTCGTTCAGTGAACGCCGATGTGAACGCGCGTAGGCGCGCATGATGTGGAAGGCGTCGTCCATGGAGAGCTCACTGCCCGACGACAGCACCCCCTTGGCCTGCTCGATGAGGATTCGGCTGGTCAGTGCGCGTTCCAGCTGGGCGGCGAGCGTGCGGCTCTGGTCGGCCTCCAGCGCGCGTTCCAGGGTGAGGGCGGTGAAGTCCGCCATGGACTGGCCCAGCGTGAGCATGCCGGGGGAGAAGGCGTCCGCCGGGCCCGACGAGAGCAGGACGAGCGCGCCGATCGGCTTGGTGAGTCCCCGTAAGGGGAGTGCGGCGACCTGGGTGAAGCCCAGTGCCACGGCCCGGGGGGTGTAGAACGGCCAGCGGACGGCGGCTTCGGCTGTGGTGAGGGAGGGCGTCGAGGCCGGTGGGTTCACCTCGTGGCGGCAGTCGTGGGCGGGCCCCTCGCACCGCTCGACCGCCTCGTGTTCCAGAAGGCACACCTCGGGCCGCGAGCCGGCCATGTTCGCCTTCTCGCGGTCGTCGGGGGCGCACGTCACGGCCGCGGCGTCGACCCCCAGGAGGGACGGGCTGCGGCTCGCCAGGACGGACAGCGTCCCCGTCACCTCCGTCGGATCCCGCGTCGCACCGCGGGCCAGCGCCAAGAAGACGTCGGCCAGTTGCTGTTCCGGCATCATGCCGATGCTCCCTCTTCGGTTCTGGTGGGCTGCTGTTTCAGCCGAAGTCAAGGTCTCCGCGCAGGACCAGCCGCGCGACCGCTTCGGTGGGGACCTCCGTGGTGAACGCGCGCGCTTTGATGAGGGCGAGCGCGTCCGCGACGGAACACCCCGTACGGGCGGAGACCATGCCCACGGCCTGCTGCACGGTGTCCCGGTGGTCCGTGTCGCCGTAGAGCTCGGGGTCGGCGTCGGGGCCGAGCGCCACGATGCGGGTGAGCGCGTCGGCGATGTCGGTCAGGGCGGCGGTATCCGTGTGCCGGGGGCGCGGGTCGAAGACGGCGAGCGAGCCGACGCAACTGTCCTGCGCGTGCAGGGGAACGGCGGACACCGTCACGATTCCCAAGGAGCGCAGCGCGGGTCCGTAGCCGGGCCAGCGCGTCTGGATCGCGGTGCCCGACGCGTGCACGGGGCGCAGGGCCGCCGCCGCGTCCCTGCAAGGCCCCTCGCCGAGCACGAACTCCAAGTCCTGTGCGGCACGTGCCGGTTCGTCGGACACGGCCACCGCCAGCTGGTTCTGGCCCGCGTCGACCAGGGCGAGCGCCGCGCTCTCCATGCCGCACGCCTCGGCGACCCCGGTCATGAACCGGGGCTGGAGCCCGTGCCCCGCGGCCCAGCGCTCCGCGCGGCGCGCGTACACCTCCTGGAGCTCGGCCGACGAGCGGTGGCACGTGGCCGTTCTGCGGTATCTCTCAGCGATCTTCGCGTGCAGGCCGCTCCCGGCGCCGGGCTCGTCCCCCACGACACCGGGATCCGATGCCAGGGCGAGGAGTTCGTGCCGCTCGGCGACCTCCTCGGCCCGGCGCGCACGCTCCATGGCCAGCGCCGCGCGGCGCTGTGCCGTCACCGCGAGACCGAGGCCTTCTTCGTACCCCTGCGGGTTCATACGAGAAGCGTACGTCCGGAAGTCAATCCCGGTCCTGGCTTCGGCTCTGTTCCATCATCAGCACCACGCCTCCGTGGTGGCCGTCGAACGGGGAGCAGAACACGTCGCAGGTGATCGGCCGGCCGAGCCGGCTCATGGACTCGATGCCGACCGGTCCGGAGCGCCGCCGGGTCTCCATGCACTCCACCACCATGGGCCGCAACAGATCGGTGGGCAGGCCGAAGTCGAGGCTGAAGAACTGCAGGCCGACGACCTCGTCCGAGCGCAGCCCCCACAGGTCGACGGCGCCCCGGTTCCAGCTCTTGACCTTCAGGTCGCTGTCCAGGACCACCACGCCCGCCGCGATGCTGGTCAGCACCGCCTCCAGGAAGGCCTTGGCCTCGTCGAGCTCCTCGGTGCGGATGCGCAACTCGTCGTTCATGGTCTCCAGTTCCTCGTTCCCGGACTGGAGTTCCTCGTTGGTCGTCTCCAACTCCTCGTTCGTGGACTGGAGTTCCTCGTTCGTCGTCTCCAGTTCCTCGATGCTCGACTGGAGTTCCTCGTTGGTGGTCTCCAGCTCCTCATTGGTGGACTGGAGTTCCTCGTAGGCCGCCTCCAGGTCCTCGCGGACCCGCTTGACCTCGGCCTTCAGCTGCGTGGACGCGGTGACGTCGGTGAACGAGATCGAGGTCGCCACGTGCACTCCGTTGGGCCCGTAGAGCGGCTGGATCACAATGTCGACGTAGCGCAGGTCCTCACCCACCCGTCGCTCGACCCGGTTGATCCGCAGGGTCCGGCGTTCGTGCGTGGACTGGTCGATCAGGGAGCGGAGTTCTACGGGCCGGTAGGAGATCTCCAGGTCCTGGAAGGGCCGTCCGATGTCGTTGGTGGAGATGCCGTACTGGATCCGTGCCTGGCTGTTGACCACCATGAGGATGCCTTCGCCGTCGATGGCGATCGACGGGGTCGGGCCCGCGTCCAGGGCCAGGTCCTGGAGCTGGCGGCTGCGGGCCCGCGAGCGCAGCTCGGCACCCGAACCGGCCCTGATCTTCAGCGGTGCCGGCTGGTAGGGCAGCCAGGTCTCACCGGTGCTGCGCCGGAAGATCCGCTGCCGCATGTCGGCGACCTCGAACCGGTCGGTGTCGTTCAGCAGCATCTCGGCCTTGCCGAGGAAGAGGAACCCGCCCCGGCGCAGCGCGAAGTGGAAGCGGTCGACGATCTGCGTCTGCGCCTCGACGTTGAAGTACATCAACGTGTTGCGGCAGGTCAGCAGGTCGAGCCGGGAGATCGGGGCGTCGCGGGTGATGTCGTGCCGGCCGAAGATCACCCGGCGGCGCAGATCGGCGCGGAAGCTGAACTGCCCGCCGTTCGGCTCGAAGTACTTGTTCCGCAGCTCTTCCGGGAGCGCCTCCAGGGACTTCGCCGGGTACAGGCCCGACCTGGCATCGCGCAGCGCCTCCTCGTCGACGTCCGTCGCGTAGATCTTGACGCGGTTGAGGCACTCCTCAAGGCCCAGCGCCTCGGCGAACATGATGGCCAGCGAGTACGGCTCCTCGCCGCTGGAGCAGCCCGCGCTCCACACCCTGATCTCCTGGTCCGGCGCGAGCTCCGCGACCACCTGGGCCACGACGTCGCGCTGGAGCAGGGCCCATGCGTCGGGGTCGCGGAAGAAGGACGTGACGTTGATCAGGATCGTGTTGAACAGGGCGCCGAATTCGTCCGCGCTGGTCTCCAGGAGGTCCTGGTAGTCCGCGTACGAGACGATGCCGACGTCGGACATCCGCTTTTTGATGCGCCGTCCCAGCGTGGAACGCTTGTAGCCCGTGAAGTCGAAACCGCGAGCCTCCCTGATGAAGACGAGGAGGTCCTCCAGCGCCTCGTCCTTCTCGGAGTGCTGAGGTACGCCCATGTTCAATGCCTCTTGGCCTCGACGAGTCCGCGGATCACAGCGGCGATCTCCTCAAGAGGTAGCACGAAATCCACGGGCCCCGCGCCCAGGGCGGCCGTCGGCATGCCCGAGTGCTCCGCGGTGTCCGGATCCTGGACGATCACGGTTCCGCCGCGCGACTTCACCGCCTCCGTGCCCAGCGACCCGTCCTTGCCGGTCCCGGTGAGGACGCAGGCGATGGTCCGGTGCCCGTACGCTCCGGCCGCCGATTCGAAGAGCAGGTCGGCGGAGGGCCGTACGAAGTGGACGAGTTCGGTGTCGCTCAGCGACAGGACTCCGTCGGAGCCGATGAGCAGGTGACGGTCGGGAGGGGCGATGTGCACGGTGCCCGGCCGTGCGCGCTCCCCGGCCTCGGCGAGCTTGACCGCGAGTGCCGTACGGCGGCCGAGGACGTCGGCGATCACCGTTCTGTGCCGCGGATCCAGGTGCTGCACCACGAGAACGGGAACCGGGAGGTCCGGGCCCAGCGCTCCCAGCAGGGTGGTCAGTCCTTGGATGCCGCCCGCGGACGAGGCGACAGCGACGATGGCGTAGGGGCCCGGTTCGGGCTGGTCGGCCGTCACGTGACGAGCCTAGCGGACCCGCCGTCACGAGGACCGTTATGTCCCGGACAAGTGCCGCCGGGTAATCCGGACCGTGTACGTGCCGTCGTCGGACCGCTCGACGACCCTGACGGTGACGCCGTGGCGCCGGTCGGTGAAGGCCGTGCCCGGGACGTACGTGGCGTCGCTGAGTTCGGCGTACACGTTGGACCTGTGGACGCAGCCGCCGCTGTCGGGGGTGGCGTCGCTGACGCGGACGGGGTTGTGGCCGCTGCGCGTATCCGTGGAGACCCTGCTGATCAGGACGCCGGGGCGGCAGACGGCCGGGTCGAGGCCGCTCCTGGTGCGGGCCTCGACGGTGATCACGTCGGTGTCGGACACCGGCACCGCGATCAACTTCACACCCCCCTTCGCCGAGAGCGGCGAGAGCGTGAACTCCCTCGTCCCCACCCGGTCTTGGCACCCCACCTGATCCTCGTCGAGCCACCCCAGCTTCCACTTGTGCCAGGCCATGAAGTCGTTGGTCGGCCCCCAGTCCTCGTCCATCACGTCCCAGTGGCCGACGGGGTGGCGCCGGTACTCCTGGCCGGTGCCGTAGAGGTCGGGGAGCCCGAAGGCGTGCCCGTTCTCGTGGTTGAGGACGCGCCAGGCGCTGTCACCGGTCTGCCTGCTCCAGATGAACGAACCCGCCCACGGCACCCGCCCCTTGCCGAAGTCGAGCACCCCGCCGCTGAACGTCACCGAGAGCACCTTGTCGACGGCGTCGGGACCGGCGTTCGGGGTGGCGAGGACGTTCAGTACGTCGTACGAGCCGAGGTCCGCGTCGTCGCCGACGGCCTCGGTGATCTCCCGGGTGATCGCCGAGTAGCCCGGCTCGAAGGGGACACCGCGATCGATGCCGTACTCCCTGAAGGGCTTGGACATCCGGATCCACTTGAGGTGCGGTGTGGACTCGTAGGTGAGCTTCCCGTACGAACTCGCGGCGAAGTGGTCGGCGACCGCGGGGAAGAACTCGGCGTACCGGTCCTGCGGAGGGCCTTCGGCCGGTGCGTCGGAGAAGTCGATGAAGACGGTGTACGCCCGCACGGTCCCGGTGGACTTGCGGTAGTTGCCGGGCGTCGGCAGCCCCTCGTACTTCTCCCAGCCCGCGTGGGCGGGCGGCGCGAGGGCGCAGGGGCCGGACGGGGGCGCCGCGCGGTGGGGCGCGGCCGCGGCGAGTGGGCTCGTCACGGCGAGGACGACGGCCGCGGTGGTGGCGGCGAGCGCGCCCCTGGCTATCCGACGTACGGGCCGGAAGGCGAACGCCCTCCTGACCCTCATCGTCATCGGCATCGTCATCCGACCGGGCTCCCGACTCGTGGCGGCGACGCACGGTGACCGACTGCGTCGTGGAGCCATCACACCGTCGAGGCGGTCGCAGGCGCACTTCGTGGGACCCGTATGGGCGTCCCGTATACGCACAGTGATGGTGCCGACGAGCGGTCGGCACCATCACTCAGGGGCGGGGCGTCTCAGCGGAGGCGCAGGGCCTCAGCGGAGGCGCAGCGCCTCACGCACGGTGGTGAAGAGGTCGGTCTGGTTGGTGACGCCGAGCACGCGGTACGCCTGCGGACCCTGCGCCGCGATCCGCACCTGGGTGCCGGTGTGCTCCTGGGACTGACCGGGCGTGTTGGTCGAGTAGTTGACCTTCAGCTGCTGGCCCTCGTCGGTGACGAGCGTGGAGGAGAGGCCGGGCGGCTGCGCCTCCAGGGGCACGATCTGGCTGGTGTGCGCGTGGTCGGCGGTGGTCACGACCAGGGTGTCCGGGTGCTTGGCGGCGTAGTCGCGTGCGACCTTCACGGCGCGGTCGAACGCGGCGGTCTCACCGATCTGGCCACAGGGGTCGGCGGCGTGGTCCTGCTTGTCGATGGAGGCCCCCTCGACCTGAAGGAAGAACCCCTGCCCCTTATTGCCCTTCCCGTGCTTCTGCTTGGCCTCGAGGAGCTTGATGGCCTTGCTCGCCTGGTCGTCGAGGGCGGGAGTGCCCGCGGGACGGCCGGGGTTGGAGGTGGTGCAGCGCTGCGGGTCGGTACCGCCCTTGGCCGCGGCCTTGCCGGTCCACTCCACGGGCACGTTGCCGGGCGCGAAGAGCCCGAGCACGGGCTTGCCCTTGACGGACTTGACGGCCTTCAACTCACCGTCGTTGGTGACGATCTGATACCCGAGCTTCTTCGCCTGCTCGCTCACCGTGAGGCCCTTGTACTTGCCGTCGGTGACCTTCTGGTCGAAGCGCTGCTTGCCGCCGCCGAGGAGGACGTCGACCTTGTGGTTGACGCTCTGCTCCGCGATCGACCCCGGACCGCCCTTGGCGATGGTGTCCGCCGGGCACTTGGCCATGTCGGCCGGACCCTGGCAGCTGCGGTCGGTGGCGTGCGAGGCGAGCACGGCGGGGGTGGCGTCGGTCAGCTCGGCGGTGGTGACGGACCCGGTCGCGTACCCCTTCTTCTGGGCGAGCTCCAGAATCGTGGGAACGGCCTTGTCGGTGCCGGGCGTCTTCGAGATCCGCCCGTTCACGGTCTTCACACCGGTCGCCCAGCCGGAACCGCTGGCGGCGGAGTCGGTGACGTAGTCGGGCGTCCCGTCCGCGTGCACCGCGTACGTCGTGTAGGCGCCGGTCAGCGGGAACTTGTCCATGTTGAGCCGCCCGTTGGCGCCCACGGTGTAGTCCCGGGCCAGGGTGATCTCGGAGTCACCCATGCCGTCGCCGATGAGCAGGATGACGTTCTTCGCCTTGCCGCCCTGGATCGCCCTGCGGGCCTGATCCTTGGAGTCGGAAGCCCCCGCCGTAGCGGTGACGGTCACGGCCACGGCGGTGGCGGCGGCCACGGACGAGGCGATGATCAGTCGCCGACGGGACCCTGACAGACGCGGTCTGGCCATGCGGAACTCCTCCAAAAGGACGCGGTGACGTCTCGGTACGATGCGGCCACCTCACCAGCGGGACATGAACCACGTGGGACGTGGCGGTGCCTTCTCGATGTCTTGGGGGCGACGTGACGCGGGGGGTGGTGCGGGTGCGGTGCGCGCGGGCGTCGCGGGTGAGTGCGTCATGCGCCGTCGCTGTTGTCTACCACCGCGTGGCGGGCGACAGGAGAGGGGTGGTCGCGGGCCAGCCACAACGCAACCACCGGCGTCGACCCCCTGCGTAGGATCCCTGGATGCCGACGACCAGTGATCTCTTGCAGGGGCCGAGGGTGGCCGTACGCCGCGTCCGCCGCGCGGACCACGAGGAGCTCGCCGCGCTGGCGGAGGAGAGCGCGGAGATGCGCCGCCGCTGGCTGGGCGCCCGCGAACACACGCTGGAGGCGTTCGAGGCCTTCCTCGCGAGACTGGAACAGCCGACCCACGAGGGCTTCGTGCTCTGCCTGCGCGAGACCGGCGCGATCGTGGGCGGCGTCAACATCAACAACATGGTCAGGGGAACCCTCCAGAGCGGCACCCTGGGCTACACCGCGTACGCCTCCACCACCGGTCACGGCTACCTGACCGAGGGACTCGGACTGGTCATCCAGTACGCCTTCGACGAACTGGCCCTGCACCGCCTGGAGGCGAATATCCAGCCGGAAAACACCCCTTCCCTGAGCCTCGTCAAACGCCTGGGCTTCCAACGCGAGGGCTACTCGGCCGCGTTCCAGCTCATCAACGGGGAATGGCGGGACCACGAGCGTTGGGCGATCACGGCGGGGGCGGGGCGGGGCGGCGTGCGCCGGGGCGGGAGTCCGGGTTGATCCGGCTGGGTCGGTCAGCCCGGACCGCTGTCCGCAGGCGCTGATGTCACCCTCACCGCGCGGCCCGGAACCAGCTAGATGCCTAGTTCGCGGCGAGAAGGGCCGCGATGTCTGCCGCAGGGCGACCCGTGTGCAGGCCGATCAGGTCGGTGAGCAGGTCGTCCAGGGGAGGCCAGGACATGGTCCCGTGCGCGTTGTAGAGGCTGACCAGCCCGTGCAGCGCGGTCCAGAGCAGGATTCCGGCCTGCCATTGCCCCTCGGGCGTGGACCGCGTCCCGTCCGGATCGGTGACGGCGGCCAGTGAGGCGACGAGAGCCCCGAAGAGTTCTTCACCGGCTCCGTGGGCTGATCCGGTGAGGAGATCGGTGGGCATGCGTCCGCCGAAGAGGGTCCGGTAGTGGCCGGGCTGGTCGACCCCCCAACGTGCGTACGCGGCACAGCGCGCGACGACGTCACCCAGCGGATCCGGGTTGGCCTGCGCGGCCTGTTCCATCAGCCGGGCCAGTTCTTCGTAGCGCAGCCGCAGCACGTGCTGGACCAGCGCGCTCAGGTCCGGAAAGTGGCCGTAGATGCTGGCCGGTGCGACGCCGACCTCCCGCGCGACCTGGCGGAGCGTCAGCGTCTCGGGCTGGTCGAGGGTGGCGAGCAGCTTGGCCGCGGCGTCGATGAGCTGGCCCCTGAGCACCTGCCCCTGCCCCCGTGGATTCCGACGACGGGGAGCGCCCTGTTCCTGTCGCCCCTGCCCCTGGTCCTGCTCCTGAGGCGCCACCGCCATCCCCCTTCCGACCAGTGTGAACGGTCCGGCAACCGTACACGCGCCCACCGCTGAGCACCCTTGACAGCCCGTCACCAACACTTGTTTACTCACATAGCCAACACTTGTTCAGTCAGGGGGGGGGTCGGCATGCGCATCGCCATACTCGGGGCGTCGGGAAGGACCGGCCGCACGCTCGTGGACCAGGCGGTCGAGCGGGGATACGAGGTGGTGGCGCTGGTCCGCACCCCGACCAGGGCGGCCGTGTCCCCGTCCCCGCAGGTCGAGATCCGACAGGCGGACGTCACCCGCCCGGACACCTTCCCCGACCTGAACGACGTCGACGTGGCCGTCTCCGCCATCGGCATCGGCAAGGGCGACGGTCCGGGCGCCCTGGTCGCCGGGGCCGGTCTGCTCGCCGAGTCGAAGGTCCGCACGGTGTGGCTCGGCGCCCTGGGCTCAGGCGTGTCGAGCCGGTCGGGCGGCCTGATCTACTCGCTGGTGATGAGGGTGTTCGTCGGCGCGGAACTGGCGGAGAAGGCCGAGGCCGACCAGATCGCGCTGGACGCGGGCGCGACGGTGTTCCACGCCCCGGACATCACGGACGGCCCCCTCAGCCCCACCCGCCACGTCGTACGACTCGCGGACCTGCGCCGCCCGCTGCTGCCGCCGAGGATCTCCCGCGCGACGGTGGCGGCGTTGCTGCTGGACGAGGCGGCGACGGGTGGGAGCGGCGCGGGAATCGTCGTACCCCAAGGCTGAACTCCACCTGCGCCGAACTCCTCCTTGGCCGGGCCGAGTTGCCCGGCGTACACGACTTCTCAGAAAGGCCATGATGAGCAACCTCACGGGAAAAATCGGCCTGGTGACGGGCGCAGGCAGCGGAATCGGCCGCGCGACGGCGATCGAATTGGCCCGGCAGGGCGCCACGGTCACGGTCACCGACATCGACGAACGCACGGCGATCGAGACGACCGAGATGATCAGGACGGAAGGCGGAGAGGCGCTGACCGCCACGGTCGACATAGCCGACGAACACTCCGTGCGGACGGCGGTAGAGCGCACGGTCGAGACATACGGCGGCCTCGACTTCGCGGTGAACAACGCGGGCATGGCCTCGCACCACCGACAACTCGACCGTATGACCCTGGACGAGTTCGAACGGGTGGTCCAGGTCAACCTGAGCGGGACCTTCCTGTGCATGAAGCACGAACTGCCCGCGATGCGGAGCCGCGGCGGCGGCGCGATCGTCAACATCGCCTCCGCCGGCGGGTTGTGCGCGATCCCGACGGCCCCCGCCTACGTGGCCGCCAAACACGGCGTCGTAGGCCTTACGAAGGTCGCCGCCGTCGACTACGCGCCCGCCGGCATCCGCGTCAACGCGGTCTGCCCCGGCCCGACACGCACGCCCGGCTTCGAAGCCGTCGCGGCGACCGCGAGCACGGGCACGGACCTGACCGCCATGCAGGAGGCAGCCACTCCCCTGGGCCGCCTGGCCACACCGGAGGAGGCCGCGGCAGCAGCGGTCTGGCTCTGCTCGGACGCGGCGTCGTACGTCACGGGGATCGCGATGTCGGTGGATGGGGGGGGGAGGCGGGCGTGAGGGCAACGTGTAAGCGGTAGAGGTCATTTGGATGGTCGCCCGGAGCACCGGGTCCTGCTCGCCCCCCCGACGCCTCAGCCGAGATACGGCTGCTCACGGCGCTCCAGGAAGTGCCGGAGCCTGAGCCGCTGTGTGTGGTGCATCGGCAGTTCCTCAAGCTCCTCCGGACGGACGAACCGCAGCTCCGTCGACTCGTTGGAGATCGCGAGCAGGCCGCCGACGGTCCGAGCCGTGAAGCAGACGTTGAACTGGCGCCGCACCTCGCCGTCCGAGTACTCGATGATGTGCTTCGGGTCGGTGTACGTGCCGACCAGGCCCGTGATCTCGACGTCGAGGCCGGTCTCCTCCTTGACCTCGCGAACCGCCGCGCCGGGCAGCGAATCGGTGAGGTCCATGCCGCCGCCCGGCAACGCCCACAAGTCGTTGTCCCGGCGGCGTTGAAGCAGGATGCGCCCCTGCTCGTCGGTGACGACCGCTGAGGCCGCGACGACCACGCTGTTCGGCTTCGGGGCGTTCGGGTCGTCGTAGTACTCGGTGCGCGCCATGGTCACTCCTCCTTCTGCACCGGCTTCGCCGTCGCCCAGACCGCGTCGAAGCTCTGCCCGTAGGTGTCGAACATGCCGCCTTCCCGGCTACGGCGGAGATGCCACACCGGCGCACCGTACGCGTTCGCTCCCCAGACGTGGGCGTTGACCAGTAGCTGGTCATCGGCGCGGTACAAGGAGTTGTAGAGCGTCGTCTCGCGGGTCCTCATCTCGATGCCGGATACCCCGACGAGAGGCCGGTAGCGCATCAGGGCCAGTCGGCACCGGGACTCGATGCCGTGACCGAACCGCTCCTCCCGGCCGCGCGCTTGGACGTTCGCGCTTTCGGCATCACCTACTGCGATGCGTACGGAGCATCCCTCGGCGGCTCGTTCACGCAGCAGATCGTTGAGCCGCGGGTAGGCCTCGTGCAGGAGGACGGGGAGCGGTCCGGCCGCCGAAGGGCAGTTGACGCTGCCTCAAGTGCGTTCGCGCGGTGGGTCTGACGGTCGAGGCGGCTGAGGCAGCGGCAACGAGCTGAGACGGGGGAGGGGGGCTCCTCCAGCCGCACCAGCCGCCTCATCTCCGCCCGAAAGTCCCGTGCTTGCCGCGAAGAGCAACGGCCGTCCGGGGTGTCCCTCTTGGTGCTAGCGTGTACGCGTTCCACACGGTGTACGGCAGATTTACGTCCGGCGCCACCGCTTTGTGCCCGACTTGCACTTGTGGCGGTACCAGTTCGACGGAACGCGACGCACCACACACGCACTACCTGAGTACCTGAGTCGGCATGGACCTCAGTCCCAACCCACATGTGGGCGGACTGGCCATGCCGCGAGCTGGATCATCCGCCCAGGAAGGCGGAAGTCCAGGTGGATGCAACGATCATCCTCATCGTGCTCGGAGCCGGTTCGGTCCTGGCCGTCCTGCTGTGGCAAGTCCGGCAGGTTCTTGACCAGGTCCCCGAGGTCGTCGCTTCCTGGCGGCGTGCCCGTCAGGCGGTGCAGCGTCCGGTGGATGAGGACTGCTGAGGTTGAGCGCTGAGGGTTGAGCGCTGAGCTTTGAGGACCAGGCCGAGTCCTCCGTACTGTGCCGAAGTGCTTCTCGGCGCGGCACGGAGGACTCGGCTCCCGCAGTGCGGCTGTCGCGGCTGCACGAGCCCTCTCATCGCGGCCTGGGGCCTGCCGTCAGAGCGGATTGAGACGAGCCTTGAGCAGGCAGAACTCGTTGCCCTCGGGGTCGGCGAGGACGTGCCAGTGTTCGTCGCCGGTCTGGCCGATGTCCGCGGGGCGGGCGCCGAGGGCGAGGAGGCGTTCGAGTTCGGCGTCCTGGTCGCGATCGGTGGCGTTGACGTCGATATGCAGGCGCGGCTTGCCCTGCTCCGGCTTGTCCCGCTTGCTGAGGATGATCGTCGGCTGCGCGCCGCCGAAGCCTTCTCGGGGGCCGATCTCCAGGGTGCCGTCGTCCTCCTGGTCGAGCACCACGAAGTCCAGCACCTCGCACCAGAACCGCGCGAGCACCTCGGGCTCGCGGCAACCGAGCACGAGTTCACTGATACGACATGCCATGGAGGGGACCTGCTCTCGGCGTGGGGTGGGCGAGGTGAGTGGGGCGCGTGAGTCGTGTAGGAACTCGCTCGGGACCGTACCTGGTCGGACGGGCCGGTGCGAGGAGGTTTTCCGGCGGCGCTCGGACAGCGCGTACAACACAAAGGCCCAGGTCGGCGACCTGGGCCTCAACTACTGCAAGCTGCGGAGCGGGTGACGAGAATCGAACTCGCAGGCTCAGCTTGGGAAGCTCGGGTGATCTAGTGGGAGTTGGGCGTCTGACCTGCGGGGGAGTGGGCTGCTGACCTCTCGGCGTCCACGTTTGCTCGTCCGCGATTCCCCGTGGTTCCCCGTCCAATCTGGCACGGGTCTGGCACGACTGCAGTCCCGTTGTCAGTGCCTGCGTCTAGGGTCTGCGGCGCGCGGTCGGCTTCCGGGGGTTCCAGCTCTGAAAGGAATGGTTGCATCCCCGGCCTGTCTGGGGGCGGCCCGGAGGTTCGTCCGGGACCTAACCGACGGTCGGGCTCTGTCGATGGCCAGCAGGTGACCTGCCAGCGCCGACCGCGCATCACTCCCCTGCCAGGTGCACGCTTTCCAACTGTGTTGGCGAGGTCGTGGGTTGCGTGCAGGGGCGTTCACCTGGGTTCATGGATGACCGGCCCATGAGTCGAGTGCCGTGTGTGGTCTAGTCCGAACGTCCGTGTACGGCGCTGAATGAGACCAACGGCGTCTTTGTTGCGGTACTGGTGTGGGTGACGTTTAGGGCACCCTTGATCATGACTCTGAATGTGGGCCAACCGGCAGTGCGCGTTGCCGCAGGTCAGCAGACCACCCAACACGCCGGGCGTACGCGGCGTTCACGCACGGGACCGCCACAGTGGGGATGTTCTTGCCGATCGCCTCGGCGGCCACGCCCACCACGAAGGACGAAGTGATGCCGAGCGCCCATGAGGTGAGGGAGTTGAACGTTGCCGGGGCGAAGAGGACCGCGTCCGCCGGAGGCCACGCGTCGGGCTCGCCGGGGAGTTTGTACTCGCTGCGGACCGGGTGCTCTGTCAGGGTCTCAAGGTGTTCCAGCTCCGTCTCCAGCCAGCGCGCGGCTGTCGGCGTCAGACCCAGGCATACGTCCCAACCATCGCGTCGAGCGTTTTCGACGACTCCCGCGACGTCGAGTACTGGCGGTGCCGCCGACGCGAACAGGTACAGGGTCCGTGCACTGGAGAGCATGCCGCTCATCCCACCTCGGGGACATGCACCACGCAACTGTCCCTGAACCAGATGGATCAGAGAGGAATGAGCCTGCCGCAGCCCTTGGCGTGGGTGCCGTTCCAGGTGGCGCTTCAGGAGCGGAGTCGGGCGGAACAGCTCAGGCGTCGAGCACGTCTCCAGAGGCTCATCCCGTCCGCCGTCGGCCCACTAGGCAGCTCTCGTGCCCTGACAACCAGTAGTGCCTCAACCACCATTGGGGCGGCGTACCTTGATTGCGTGGCGAACGATGACTTGGGGCGGACGTTGCGGCGCCTTCGCCGTCTGGCCTTATTGACGCAGGAGGACTTGGCCGAGCGATCCGGCGTATGTGTGGACGTGATCCGGCAGCTTGAGCAGCGGAGGAAGCATTCGGCTCGGCTGCCTACGCTGCACGCGTTGGCGAACGGTCTCGGCGTAGAACTGACGACGCTCCTCGGTGACCCGCCCGCAGTCTCCGCGACGGGCGAGAACGACGGGCCCCGTTTCGTGGCGGTGCGGCGTGCCATCATGCCGGCGCTCGGAGGGCCGGAGCCGGAGCCGCCGGGCGCCGACTTCTCGCTTGCCGTCCTGCGCGAGCAGATCGCGGAGGGCTGGACGCAGTACCACGCGGCCGAGTTCGACGCGGTGATGAAAGCGCTGCCCGACATGATCGAGGACGCGCGTGCGGCCACCGCCGTGGGCGATGGCGATGGCAGCGGCCATGACCGGGGCGCCGGGTTCGCGGCGCTGAGCAAAGCTCTGCAACTCGCCGGACACGTTGCCGTACGGATGGGCAAGATTGATCTCGCGCTCATTAGCCTCGAGCGGGCGATCGATGCGGCGGACCGCTCCGCCGACCCCCTGCTGCGGCCCATAGTCGTCAACTCCGTCGCGTGGACCTACCAGCGGCAAGGCCGGCTTGACGACGCCCTGAGCATCGCCATGCACGCCGCAGATGCCGTCGAGGGCGGCGGTCATACGGCTGCCGTCGACGGCCTGAAGGTCTGGGGCGCACTGACCATGTCCGCAGCCACGTCGGCCGCGCGCAGCAACGACTACGAGCGGGCAGCCGCGTTGATGGCGCGCGCCGAGAACGAAGCCGGTCGCGTGGCCAAACTGCCGCCGGGCAGCGACAGCCGCATGGTCAGCGTGTTCAGTCCGTCGTCGGTACGCATCGAGCGCGTCCGGCTGGCCGTGCAGTACGGCCGCCCGCAGGAGGCCCTGACTCTGGTCAAGGGCATGCGTTTGGGCAAGGACGTTCCGGCGTCCTGGCGGACCTGGCTGCTGCTGGACGTGGCCCGGGCCCACACCGACCTCGGCGACGCGGCCGGTGCGGTGAAGGCCTTGGAGTCGCTGCGCCGGGTAGCGCCCACGTGGGTGCAGCACCACACACTGGCCGTGGCCATCGTGCGCGACTTGTGGGCCCTGCCTCATCACCCGCCGGGACTAAAGACGTTGGCGGAATTCCTGGGAGTCGCCGAATAGCGTCGCGAAAGTAGGACGCCACATCCCTGTTACGGCGCGTAGCTGGCCGGTTCCATAAGTGGGAGAGAGCTCTGGGCGGCCGCGCGAACGGCCCCGGAGCATGGCCGACTAGCAGGGAGTCGACATGGCCGAGGGCCCGAGCCGACCGCTGATCACAGGAAGTGCGTCCCCGGTTTCGGCGACGGCTCTGAGCGAATGGCTCGCGTGCAGCCAGTTCACTCCCGAGCGAGCCAGACAGGAGTGGGAGGAGACGGGCGTCGCGCTGTTGCCGCTCGGCAGCCGGCTCGACGCGGTCCGGCTCCCCGAGGCGCTTGTGTGGGCCGCCGTCGGTGTCACCGCTCCACGGGAAGTCGCCTCTCGCCTCTTCTGGCTGGTCGAAGGGCCTGTCATTTACGACGGCCGCACGCTGGGCGGCAGTTACTACGCCTTGACGAAGCCGTGCCGCGCCCGCGCGTGGAAGCACCAGGACACCACGCCGCGCCTGAGCCACGGCACCTATCTCGGAGTGCCCAGGCTCGACCGCACGGAGCCGCCCGGCACGTACTGGATCGCGAGGCCGCGCTTCGAGGGCGACCTGTGCGAGCCCGCGGCCGTGGCAGCGGTCGTGGCAGCGGTCGTCCGCCTCGGGCAGGACGCGGGCGAGGGGGAGTCGGCGGTGAGTGTGTCGACGTCGACCCCGACGGCCCGCTGCCGTGAGGAACTCATCTACCAGAGCTACCTGGCGCATCTGGACTCCTGCCCCCCCCTGCCAAACAGAGACGGGCCCTTGCGTCGACGGAGAACGAATGCGGCGTGCACTGCGGGCCGTACGCGCGACCTACGGTGGCGGCACGGCTCACCGGGCGTAGGTAGTGGCCTCGCTGCGCTGGCAAGACCTGATGCGGGGGTGACCTCGCCGCGGAGTGGCACGTGTGTGGCACGACCCCGGAGGCGACTGCCCGTCGGCGCGGGCAACAAAGAACCCCCGGGTCAACGACCTGGGGGTTTCATATGGAGCGGGTGACGAGAATCGAACTCGCACTCTCAGCTTGGGAAGCTGATGTTCTACCACTAAACTACACCCGCGAAAGACCCCGCCAGAAGCGGTGTCGTAACGTCGCACACTGTACCTCATACCGGGCCCCGGGCGCTCTCGCCGTGGGGCCCGAGCGCTGTCCCGGCGTGCTGGCGGCAGGGGGGCGGGGACGCCGTTCGGGTGTCGCGTGGGCACTGTCCGTGAGGTGGACGCGCCGCGTGGGGTGAGGGAGTTGGGGCGTACCGTGGATTGTGGTCGTGCCGCCTGGAGAGGCGTCCCTTTCATACCGTAATGTGGCCTTTCGTTCGTCGGCTCGGAGACGGGTCCGGGGGTATGCCCGGACGGTCGGCACGGGCTCAACCACGGCTTTGGGGAAGGGACTCGAGGACTTGATGGAGCGCACCGTCGTCCGTTGTGCCGAAGGGCACGTGTTCAGCACCGCTTCGTTCCCGATGCAGCAGGCCGACCGGCTCGGTCCCGGCCGGCTCATCCGCTGTCCTCGGTGTGCCAGGCTCCGGCACGCCGTGCCGGTGACCATGCAGAGGCGGTAGCCCGCGCGGGCGTCGCACAGACACAGCGCGGAGCGCTCGTAACCGAGGCGCGCGGGTCCCGTCCGATTGGGGAGGGCCCGCGCGCTCTGCGTATCCTCGGTGCGTGCTTCTCTCAGACAAGGACATCCGGGCCGAGATCGACTCCGGACGGGTGCGGATCGACCCGTACGACGAATCCATGGTGCAGCCCTCGAGCATCGACGTGCGGCTGGACCGCTACTTCCGGGTGTTCGAGAACCACCGCTACCCCCACATCGACCCCTCCGTCGAGCAGGCCGACCTGACGCGGCTCGTGGAGCCCGAGGGCGACGAGCCGTTCATCCTGCACCCCGGGGAGTTCGTGCTCGCCTCGACGTACGAGGTCATCAGCCTGCCGGACGACCTGGCCAGCCGGCTCGAAGGCAAGTCGAGCCTCGGCCGGCTCGGGCTCGTCACGCACTCCACCGCCGGGTTCATCGACCCGGGGTTCAGCGGGCACGTGACGCTCGAACTGTCGAACCTCGCGACCCTGCCGATCAAGCTCTGGCCGGGGATGAAGATCGGGCAGCTCTGCATGTTCCGGCTGACCTCGCCCGCCGAGGCCCCCTACGGGTCGGAGCGGTACGGGTCCCGTTATCAGGGCCAGCGCGGGCCGACCGCCTCCCGGTCCTTCCTCAATTTCCATCGGACACAGGTGTGACATCCAGCATGAGTGACGTGCGCGAGAACCTTACGTACGAGAAGTTCGGCCACGCGGTGCGCGAGCTCGCGCAGGCCGTCGCCGACGACGGGTATCAGCCCGACGTGATCATCTCCATCGCCCGCGGTGGCGTCTTCGTCGCGGGCGGGCTCGCGTACGCACTCGACTGCAAGAACATCCACCTGGTGAACGTGGAGTTCTACACGGGCGTGGGCACCACGCTCGAAATGCCCGTCATGCTCGCGCCCGTCCCGAACGTCATCGACTTCACGGACAAGAAGGTCCTGATCGCCGATGACGTCGCCGACACCGGCAAGACGCTGAAGCTCGTCCACGACTTCTGCCTCGACCACGTCGCCGAGGTGCGTAGCGCGGTCATCTACGAGAAGTCGCACAGCCTCGTGAAGTGCGAGTACGTGTGGAAGCGCACGGACGAGTGGATCAACTTCCCGTGGAGCGTCGAGCCGCCCGTCGTGCGGCGGGACGGACAGGTCCTCGACGCCTGAGGCCGCAAAGGAAAGGGCCCGGCGGACGTAGTCCGCCGGGCCCTTTCCCGTACTCCTGGAAGTATCTCTAGAACGTGCCCAGCTTGATGATCGCCAGGATCGCCAGGAGCTGGATCGACGCCGCGCCGAGCGCCCTCGGCCACGGCAGGTCGTGCGACTTGCTCACCATCGTGGTGAGCAGCGCGCCCGCCGCCAGCCAGGTCGCCCAGCCGAGCAGCTGGACGAAGGTCTCGCCGCCGCCGAAGAACATCGCGACGATCACGCGGGGCGCGTCCGTGAGCGACATGATCAGCATGGAGAGGCCGACCGTCGGCTGCCAGGCGCCGTCGCCGCCGAGCTGGCGGGCCAGGGAGTGGGTGACCACGCCGAGGATGAACGTGCTGATGGTGATCGCGACGCCCGTGGTGAGGACGTAAGGGACCGCCGTCGAGATCGTGGCGTTGATCGCGTCCTTGCGGGCCGCGTCGAAGCCGAAGATCGCGAGCATGCCGTAGAGGAACGTGACGACGATCGCCGGGGCCCACATCGCGTAGTCGCGCATCCGCAGGAACGTCGGACCGGGGTTGACGACGATGCCGCGCAGCAGGTCCTTCCAGTGCAGCCGCGGGCCCACGGGCGGGGCCGCGGCCTGGCCCGCGCGGTAGGTGTCGCCCTGGTTGTAGGGGTCCTCGCCGATGGAGAAGGCCTGGGTGCTGCCGGGGTTGTTCGCCGCGTAGGGGTCGAAGCCGCCCTGGCCCTGGCCGTGGCCGTCGGGGCCGCCGAAGTACTCCGGCTCGCCGTGGGCGCCACCGCCGTGTCCGCCCTGGCCGCCGTGTCCGCCCGCGGGCTGCGGCCACTGCTGGCCGCCACCGCCACCGCCGTACTGCGGGCCGTTCCCGTACTGCGGCCTGCCGCCGTACTGGGGTCCGCCCCCGCCGTGCTGCTGCGGGTTCGGGGGCACGGGTGGATAGCCGTACGGCTGCTGCTGCCCCTGGGGGGCCTGCTGTCCGTACGACTGCTGCCGCGGTTGTTGCGGTCGCGCTTGCGGGGTGCGGTTGTCCCGGCCGCGTCCGATCCTGAATCCAGCCACGAATCGAACGTACCTGGTCTTCGGGGGTCGGGTCGTCCCTCCTCGGGAGGAGAGCGGGTTTGCGGCCGACCTGTGACAACCCCTAAGGGAACCCTGAGGGGTTTGCCACAGGACGGCCGCGGCGCGGGGGCGCTCGCCGCGGGCGCGGCGCGGCTCAGCGGCCGAGCACCGCTCCGAACCTCGTCGGGTCCGAAGAGGCGGGCTGACCAAGGGTGTTGGGGTTGATCACCGTGCCGCCGGGGGCGCCGTTCGGCAGGTCCCAGACGCCGCCCGTCGACGCGTCCTCGCCGGGCGCGCCCACCGAGATGTCGGGGCGTCCGTCCCCGTCGTGGTCGCCGATGGTGAGCGCGGTGCCGAAGGCGTCATCCTTCTGAGCTACGCCCAGAACGCCGGGGGAGTTCTGGTGGTACGTGGTGGCCCGCGCGGCGCCCGCCGCGTCCAGGATGCCCTTGGGGCCGCCCTTCAGGACGGTGACGCTGCCCGCGCCCGTCGTACTGCCGACGGCCTCGCCGGGGGCGCCGGCGACCAGGTCGTCCGTGCCGTCGCCGTCGAAGTCGGCCGCTACGAGCGAGTTGCCGAAGTCGTCGCCCTGCTCGGCGGCGCCGGGCACGCCGGGGGTGTCCTGGTTGAGGGTCTGGCCCTTCCAGACGAGGCCGTCGCCGTCGCCGTAGTGGATGTGGATGCCGCCGCCCTTGGCGAGCTCCTCGGGGCCGCACGGGTCGTCGATGTTCTCGTCGGCGACCTCGCGGCAGTTGCCGAGGGCCAGGTCGTCGTGGCCGTCACCGTTGAAGTCGCCGGTGGCCAGCGCCCTGGCGGCGGCGTTGGAGGTGGCCCAGGTGAGGCCGAAGTCGCCGTCGAAGTCGTCGTCCTTGTCGTAGCGGTAGAGGAGCACGTGGGAGCGGATGTACGACTCCTCCTTGATCTCCACGGCGACGGCGAGCTCGGGGATGCCGTTGCCGTCGAAGTCGCCGGTCGACATGACGGGGGCGCGGCCGCCCATGCGGTCGGTCATCACGGTGCCGGTCTTCGCGGCGCCCGGCGCGGCGTTGTAGACGACCTGGTCCTTGCCGCCGATGGCGAGGTCGGTCTTCTTGTCGCCGGTGAGGTCCGCGGCGATCAGGGCGTTTCCGTACGCGTCGCCGGTCTTCGCGCCCCGGGCCGCGGTGTTGGCGGTGGCGAAGCCGTCGCCGGTGCCGTAGAGCACGGTGACGGAACCGGCGTCCTTCTTGGCGTCGATGTCCTCGCCGGGTGCGCCGATGACGAGGTCGGCGTACCGGTCGCCGTTCACGTACGCGCTGGTGACCGCGCCACCGAAGCGGTCGTCGGCCTCCGGGGTGCCCGGAATCTCGACGGTGGCCTGCGTGATCCGCCGCACGCCGTGCGGTCCCGGTCCGTACTCGCCGCCGAAGACGACGTTGACGTAGCCGGCCCGCGCCTTCCCGTCGACGGTGCCGCTGGGCACGCCGACGGCGAGGTCGGCATAGCCGTCACCGTTGAAGTCGCTGGTCAGCGGCGGGGGTTCGGTGGGCTCGGAGGCGGTGGCCGTGGTGGCCGCAAGGGGCAGGGCGAGACCGCCGGCGGCCAGCGCGGTGGCCGCGGCGATGGCGAGGGTGCGTGGACGCATGGGGACTCCAACTCGGCGATGGGCTAGGGGACTTGGGGGGGTGTACGGCGGGATGCGCGCGGGCCCGCATCGGGGGTTGCGGGCCCGCGCCGGGAGGGCGGGGCCTCATGGGGGTGAGTGGCCGCGCCTTGGCGGGGTGGTCGGTGACGGTCACGGTGACGGTGGGGGTCGTCGGTCGGCGACGACAGCGAGGGCCGGTCGGCGACGACCGGAAGCGTCAGTCGGCGAAGTTCGCGCCGAAGCGCGGCGTGCCCGTGCCGGAGATGCCGACCGTCGACGTGTAGATGCCCGCCGAGCCGGAGAGCGTGCCGTTGGCGAGGGAGTCCAGGACGTACACCGCGCCGTTGCCCGCGTTCTCGCCGGACGCGCCGACGGCGATGTCCCCGCGGCCGTCGTCGTTCAGGTCGTCGATGTGGACGTCCGAGCCGAAGACGTCGCTCTTCTCGTCGGAGTTGGGGACGCCGGGGCTGTTCTGGCTGAGCATCACGGAGTTGGCCGCGTCCAGGCCCGAGCCGTCGGCCGCGCCGTAGACGACGGTGACCGCGCCCGCGTCGGTGACGCCGTTCAGGTCCTCGCCGGGCGTGCCGACGACCAGGTCGAGGTGGCCGTCGCCGTCGATGTCGCCGAGGTCGAGCTCCGCGCCGAACGCGTCGCCGTTCTCGCCGCCGCCGGGCACGCCCTCGGTGTCCTGGGTGATGACCTGGGTGCTGCCGTACGGGCCGTTGGCGTTGCCCTTGACGACGTAGACCGTGCCGCCCTTGTGCGCGCCCGAGATGCCTTCGTCCCAGGTGAGGCCGATGATCACGTCGTCGTGGCCGTCGCTGTCGGTGTCGCCGACGTCGGTGATGTGACCGCCGGGCAGCCGCTGCACGCCCCGGGTGGTGACGCCGTTCGCGCTGCCGGGCAGCCAGAGGTTGGCGTTGTAACCGTCGCCCGTGGAGAAGCCGTTGACGATCAGGTCGTCCTTGCCGTCGCCGTTGACGTCGCCGGAGTGCAGGTTGAACGGGCCCTCGCCGGGCGCGCTCGTGATGGGCGGCAGGACGGTGTAGTGGCCGCCGGTGGCGCCGGCGCGGGTGACGCCGCCCTTGAACATGTCGATGGTGGCCGCGCCCGAGCTCGACCCGACGGCCAGGTCGTCCTTGCCGTCGCCGTCGAAGTCGCCCGCCTGGAGGGGGCCGCCGAAGAGGTCGTGCTTGGTGGGGCGCGGGTCCTTGAGCGTGCTGCCGCCGGTCAGGCCGTTCTTGGAGCCCCACAGGACCTGCACGGTGCCGCCGTCGACGTCGCTGCCGACGTCCTCACCGGTGGCCGCGACCACGAGGTCGTCGTACCCGTCGCGGTCGAAGTCGCCGTACGCCGTGTCGCCGCCGAACCGGTCGCCCTTCTCGGCGGTGCCGGGCACGCCGGGGCTGTTCTGGCTGTACGTGACGTGGTGCCGCGTGGTGCCGCCGTACGTGACGGTGACCTGGCCCGCCTGGCTCTGGCCGCTCACGGAGGCCAGCGGGGCCGAGGTGGCGAGGTCGGCCGCGCCGTCGCCGTTGAAGTCCGCGTCGTCCGCCCGCGTGGCGGCCGGCGGCTCGGCGGCGCCCGCGGTGGTCGCGGTGAGCCCGAGAAGTCCGCCGGTCAGCGCGGCGGCGGTGGCCGTCGCCGCGGCGAGGCGGGTCCGTCTGGAGCTGGTGGCGGTGCGCTTGTGCTTGGCCATGCGGTTCTCCTGCGGCATGCGGGGATGCCTGGCGGGCATCCACAGTCAATGGGGCGCCGGGACGGGTGAGTTCACCGGGCGTTGGCCCTGGCGTCACGCCGTGGTCGGCGAAGAGGAGACCCCCGGCGGGGAGCAAGGGTTGTACGGGGCGGTGCGGGTAATCCGGCCCGCCTGGCGTTTGCGGACGAACCCGGCGAAGCCGCTGATGTGCGCCGGCACCGGTACGGATGGACGTTCCGTCGAACCTTCCGTACCGGTGCCGGTGTGAGCGTCCTACTGACCCAGGACGGAGCCGTACTCCTGCGCCCCGGAGAGGCCGAGCTTGCCCGGGGTCACCGAGGTGACCGGCGGGTTCGGGCCCTCCTCGGGCGTCGCGCCGTACCAGACGCCGCCCTTCCTCGCGTCCTCGCCGGGCGCGCCGACCGCGATGTCCGGGCGGCCGTCGCCGTTGTAGTCGCCGGTGGCGGCCGCCGCGCCGAGGCGGTCGTCGGCCTCCGCCGTGCCCGCCACGCCCGCGGAGTTCTGGCTGAACGCCGGTCCGGTGAACGGCTTCGCCGTGCCCGTCGAGGTGAGCACCCAGTAGGTGCCCGCGTTCTTGGCGGTGCCGACGGCCTCGTGGTCCGCGCCGACGAGCAGCTCGTCGGCGCCGTTCTCGTCGAGGTCGCCCACGGCGAGGTGCGCGCCGAAGTTGTCCTCGGCCTCCGCGGTGCCGCCGACCTGGTCGGAGTTCTGCGTGGTGCAGGAGCTGCCGCCGCCGAGGGTGGTGCCCTTCTTGCCGTAGACGGTGAGGAGCGCGCCGCCGAGGCGGTCCGCGCAGGCGGTCTCCTCGACCTCGGGGTTGGGCTGCACGTTGCCGACGGCCAGGTCGGCGGTGCCGTCGCCGTCGAAGTCGCCGGTGACCAGCTCGTCGTCGGTGCTGTCCGCCGTCGACCACGTCTCCTTCCAGGTGCCCGACGCGCGGTTCATGACCTGCGTGCCGCTGATCTCCATGCCGTCGTACGAGAAGGCGAGGTCGTCGCCGCCGTCGCCGTCGAAGTCGCCCGCGGTGAGCGCGACGGGACCGGCGAAGTGCCAGCCCTCGACCCGCTCGACCTTGGCGGACGAGCCCGCGGTGAACGGTCCCTTGCGGACCACCACCGAACTGGACTCGTCGAAGTGGGAGTTGAAGGCGATGTCGTTGTCGCCGTCCTTGTCGAAGTCGCCGGTGGCGACGAGGGCGCCGTACGAGGCGTCGTCGATCTCGCCGTTGGCCGCGGTGAAGCCGCCCTTGAAGCCGCTCGCCGCGCCCCAGACGACGGCGACGGTGCCCGCGCCGAGTCCGGCGTCGTTGGCCTCGTGGGGCGTGCCGACGACGAGGTCGGCGTAGCCGTCGCCGTTCATGTCGTCCGAGGCGACGGCGGTGCCGAACCGGTCGCCCGCCTCGACGGTGCCGGGCACCCCGGTGGTGCCCTGGCTGACGGTGGTCGAGCCGTGCTTGCCGATGCCGTCCGCGCCGCCCCAGACGACGTTGACGTAGCCGGCCTTCGCCTTGCCGTCCACGGTGCCGTTGGGCACGCCGACGGCGAGGTCCGCGTAGCCGTCGCCGTTGTAGTCGGCGCGGACCTTCACGGGCGCGGCGGCGGACGCGCCGCCCGCCGCCAGGCCGGTGAAGCCGAGCGCGGTCGCGGCGCAGAGCGCGCCCGCGGCGATGAGCTTGTTCCGCGTGGGATTGCGCAGGTGTGCAGCCATGGAAAGGTCTCCAACTCGCTTATCAGTAAGGGGTGTCGGTGGAATCGGGCGGGGCCGGGCGGGGTCAGCGGACGGTGTGGCCGAAGCCCGCGCCCGCGCCGTCGATGCCGAAGTCCGTGCCGTTGAAGGACGCCGCGTACGACGCCGTCAGTCCGGTCGGCGCCCCCCGGAGCACCCACACGGCGCCCACGCCCGGGGTGGCGCCGATGGCCTCGCCGGTGGCTCCGGTGGACAGGTCGGCCCTGCCGTTCTTGTTGATGTCCTTCAGGCGCACGGACGCCCCGAAGCGGTCGCCCTCCTCGGCGACGCCGGGCACGCCCGCGGTCTCCTGGTGCCAGGCCTGACCCGAAGTGAAGGCGCCCGCACTGGACTTGAGGAAGGTGACGCTGCCGGTGCCCGCGACCGTGCCCACGGCCTCGCCGGGCGCGCCGACCGCGAGGTCCGCGAGACCGTCGCCGGTCACGTCGCCCGCGGCGACCGCGGCGCCGAACGCGTCGCCGTTCTCGTCGGCGCCGGGGACGCCCGCGCTGCTCTGGTCGTACGTCACCGGGGCGCCGAACGCGTCGGCGCCGCCGCGCCGGACGGTGATCGAACCGCCCTTCCCCGCACGGGAGTTGCCGGTGATCAGATCGGCGTATCCGTCGCCGTCGACGTCACCGGCGGTCGCCGCGTCGCGGGTGGCCGTCGGGTCGTCGCCCTCGGCTATGACCTCGGCCCCGTAGCCGTAGTCGCCCGCGCCGCCGTTCATGTGCGCGGTGTAGGCGCCGCCGTCCGCGCGCTCGCCGAACAGGACGAAGCCGACGCCGTGCGTGTACAGGAAGTTGTCGGCGATCATGCCGTCGAGGCGGACGCCCTCGGGCAGGAAGTCGAACTCCAGGCCGATGGGGTGCTGGTCGTTCTCCCCGGTGCCGCTGTAGAACCACCAGTTGTCGCCGCTGATCACGGCGAGCTGGGGCGAACCGTCGTAGTCGAGGTCGGTCCACGCGGTGGCCTCGCCGAAGCGGCCCGCGGTGTCGGCCGGCGCGTGGACGACGTAACTGCCGCCCGTGAAGCCGTTCCTGCCGCCCTCGACCACGGTGACGGAGCCGGAGGGCTTGCCCTCGACCCGCTCGCCGGGGGCGCCGACGATCAGATCGGCGTACCCGTCCTCGTTCACGTCACCGGTGGTGACGTTCTCGCCGAACTCGTCCTCGGGCTCGGTGACACCGGGCACGCCCGGGGTCTCCTGGGTGATCGTGACCGCGCGGGACGCGGAGACCCCGGCGGCCGAACCGTACGTCACCGTCACGGAGTTGGCGCCGGGCGTACCGACCGCGAGGTCGCGGTAGCCGTCGCCGTTGAAATCGTCCTTCAGGGTGGAGGCGGCGCTCGCGGAACCGGCCAGGGGCAGCGTCAGGCCGGCCGCGGCGAGGGCCGCGACGGTGGCGGTGACGGCCAGGTCTCTTACGCGCACGTGGAGCTCCCGAAAGTGGGGGGCAGGGCATCCGTGGGCTCTGTGTGAGCCTTTGGGTATGGCTTGTGCTTTCGGGGGGTGTGACTCGTGAGGCGTACGAAGGGTTGTGTGCCGGGGTCGGTGAGGTGTCCGTGAGGTGAACCGGGCGGGGCATCAAGTCGCCTTGTGCGCAGGCGACTTGATCCTATTTCGGCGCTGTTGTCCGTCAGTCGTCGCCCAGTGCGAGGAACTCCGCCGTGGAGAACGTCACCCGCGGCTTGCGCGCGACCACGTCGCCCGCCACACCCGGGTAGACGCCCACCGTGTCGGCGCCGTCCCCGCGATACGTCCGCAGCACCAGATCGGCCCGCTTGTCGCCGTCGAAGTCCGCGACCTCCAGGACCTGCGTGGTGCCCTTGGCCGAGGGAATCACCGTCGCCGTGGCGTTGGCCGCCAGACCCTGCGTACGTCCCCTGAAGACCCGCACCTCGCCCGCGCCGCCGCCGCTCCCGCTGCCCCCGCCGCTGAGGACGAGCTCGCTCAGGCCGTCCCCGTCGAGGTCGCCCGCGTCCACGGCCACGTCCTTGGCCTCCAGCGTGCCGCGCAGGGTGCCGGGCACGTCGTAGCGCAGGGCGACGCCGGACGGCGAGGCGATCGCCGCGTCCATGCCCTTGCCCTTGCCGAAGCGGCCGAACGCGATGTCCTTGCCCGCGGGGAACAGCACTCCGGTCTCGTCGGGGCCCTTCGGTCCGCCGAGGACGAGGGCGCCCGCGGCGGCGCCGGTCGCGCCCGCCGCCTTGCGGACGAGCACGTCGTCGTAGCCGTCGCCGTCGACGTCGGTGGCCGCGCCGGTCACCAGGTTGTTGCCGGGGGCGGTGACGGGGGCACCCGCCGCGCGCGGGGCGCCCTTCCTGGTGAACGGGCCGCGCAGGAAGCTGAGCCGGGCCGCGCTCGCGTGCAGCACCAGATCGGCGGCGCCGTCCCCGTCGAAGTCGCCGCACACCGGCTGGTCGGGCCAGTCGTTGCCGAAACGTGCCTGCGCGGGCACCTTCAGCTGGACGGCCTTGCCGGTCAGGCCCCGGGGCGAGCCGAACAGGATCTGCAGCGGGACGGGGGGCCTGCCCTGGCCGTTGTACGGCGGATCGGTGGAGATCAGCAGATCGGTGAAGCCGTCCTTGTCCAGGTCGCAGGAGGCCTCGGACTCGAAGGCGGCGGGCAGCTCGCCCTTCACCCGGGCTCCGTTGGCGTGCGCGCTCAGCAACTGCCGGGCGCCGGGCGCGAGTCCGGACCTGCCGCCGTAGACGATGCCGATCCCCGCGTCGTCGCCCTGGCCGCGGTGGACGAGGTCGTCGAGCACGAGATCACGGGCGCCGTCCCCGTTGAAGTCGTCGGCGACCTTGCTGCCCTTGCCGCGCGGTACGGGCTGCTGCGCGGCGCCCTTGCCCGCCATGCTGACCGGACGGTGCCCCTGGGCCCCGGACGCGTCCTTGTCGCTGCCGCCGCAGCCCGCGAGGAGCAGCGCGCAGCTGACGGCGAGCGCGGTACCCGCGATGCCGCCGCGCCTCGCTCCGTACCCCGCGTTGTGCGTCGCGCCGTTCGTCGCGTCGTGCGTCGTCCCGTGCGTCGTCCCGTGTCCCGCGCCGCGTCCGGCACTCCGTATCCCGGCACTCCGCATGCCCATCACCCACCCCGGCCACCCCAGCAGACAACAACCAGCCCATGATGCTCCCCTCCCGCCACCGCGATAAGGACACCCGGGTCCCGTTTGCATCACGGAAGGCGGCAGAAGAGGACAGGGAACGGCAGACGACGGCAGACGACGACAGGCCCGGATACGGGAACAGGCCGGTCCCGTCCCCGTAGGGACGGGACCGGCCTGGAGGCGGTCGCGTACGACGGTTACTTCACCGGCTCCGGCTCCGGCGCGTCCGCCGACTCCTCGTCGCCCGCCGGGTCGGCCGGCGTCTTGACGGAGTCGAGGAGCAGCTGGGCGACGTCGACGACCTGGAGGGACTCCTTGGCCTTGCCGTCGTTCTTCTTGCCGTTGACCGAGTCGGTCAGCATGACGAGGCAGAACGGGCAGGCGGTCGACACGATGTCCGGGTCGAGGCTGAGCGCCTCGTCCACCCGCTCCGTGTTGATGCGCTTGCCGATCCGCTCCTCCATCCACATCCGCGCACCGCCGGCGCCGCAGCAGAAGCCGCGCTCCTTGTGGCGGTGCATCTCCTGCTGGCGCAGGCCCGGGACGGCCGACATGATCTCGCGCGGGGGCGTGTAGACCTTGTTGTGGCGGCCCAGGTAGCAGGGGTCGTGGTAGGTGATGAGGCCCTCGACGGGCGTCACCGGGACCAGCTTGCCCTCGTCGATGAGGTGCTGGAGCAGCTGGGTGTGGTGGATGACCTCGAAGTCGCCGCCCAGCTGCGGGTACTCGTTGGCGATCGTGTTGAAGCAGTGCGGGCAGGTCGCGACGATCTTCTTCTTGGACTTGGGCTTCTTGGTGCTCTCGTCCTCGTCGTCCTCGCCGAACGCCATGTTCAGCATCGCGACGTTCTCCTGGCCGAGCTGCTGGAACAGCGGCTCGTTGCCCAGACGGCGGGCGGAGTCACCCGTGCACTTCTCGTCGCCGCCCATGATCGCGAACTTGACGCCCGCCATGTGGAGCAGCTCCGCGAAGGCCTTGGTGGTCTTCTTCGCCCGGTCCTCCAGGGCGCCCGCGCAGCCGACCCAGTACAGGTAGTCGACCTCGGTGAGGTCGTCGACCGTCTTGCCGACGATCGGGACCTCGAAGTCGACCTCCTTGGTCCACTCCACGCGCTGCTTCTTGGCGAGCCCCCAGGGGTTGCCCTTCTTCTCCAGGTTCTTGAGCATCGTGCCCGCCTCGGACGGGAACGCGGACTCGATCATCACCTGGTAGCGGCGCATGTCGACGATGTGGTCGATGTGCTCGATGTCGACCGGGCACTGCTCGACACAGGCGCCGCAGGTGGTGCAGGACCACAGGACGTCCGGGTCGATGACGCCGCCCGCGGCGAAGCCGCCATCAGATACGGCTTCGGCCGTGCCGATGAGGGGGCGCTCGGCCTCGGCGAGGGCGGCGGCAGGGACGTCCGCGAGCTGCTCGGGCGTCGCCTTCTCGTTGCCCTCCATGTCCTTGCCGCCACCGGCGAGCAAGTAGGGGGCCTTCGCGTGGGCGTGGTCCCGGAGGGACATGATCAGCAGCTTCGGGGAGAGCGGCTTGCCGGTGTTCCAGGCCGGGCACTGCGACTGGCAGCGGCCGCACTCCGTACACGTGGAGAAGTCCAGCAGGCCCTTCCAGGAGAACTGCTCGACCTGGGAGACGCCGAAGGTGTCGTCCTCGCCCGGGTCCTCCCAGTCGATCGGCTTGCCGCCGGACGTCATGGGCTGGAGCTCGCCGAGGGTGGTGGAGCCGTCGGCGTCGCGCTTGAACCAGATGTTGGGGAAGGCCAGGAAGCGGTGCCAGGCCACGCCCATGTCGGTCTTCAGGGCGACCGTGATCATCCAGATGAACGAGGTCGCGATCTTCAGGCCCGCGAAGAAGTACGTGAGGTTCTGGAGCGTGGCGACGTCCAGGCCGTCCAGGGCCGAGACCACCGGGTACGAGATGAAGAACGACGCCTCGTAGGAGTCCACGTGGTGCTGGGCGCCCTCAAGGGCGTGCAGCATGAAGATGCAGACGCCGACGATGAGGATGACGGCCTCGACGAAGTACGCCTGGCCGAAGTTGGAGCCCGCGAAGCGGGACTTGCGGCCCGGCTTGTCGGGGCGGCTCAGCTGGCGGATCACGATCAGCGCCAGGATGCCGAGCACCGTCATGGTGCCGATGAACTCGACGAAGACGTTGTACGGCGCCCACTCGCCGATGATCGGCAGCAGCCAGTCGGCCTGGAAGAGCTGGCCGATGGCGTTGACGATCGTCAGGAGCAGCGAGAAGAAGCCCACCGCGACGAACCAGTGCGCGACACCGACGATGCCCCACCTGTTCATGCGCGTGTGGCCGAGGAATTCCTTGGCCACGGTGAGCGTGCGCTGGGCGGGCTGGTCGGTGCGCGTGCCTGCGGGCACGTTCTGGCCGAGCCGCATGAACCGGTAGATCTGCACGATGGCACGGCCGAACAGCGCGACGCCGACCGCGATTAGGACCAGCGACACGATGATCGCGGCGAGTTGCATTACGGGGCTCCTCGGGCCTGCGAGGCGGACTATTACTAAGCGGTAACTTATGCAGTCCGTCTGAGACTACCCACTTACCCAGCCGCACTGTAGCCAGGCAGGCGGTGATCTGCGTCGCTCAGGCAACCCTTCCCGGTTCGCGCCTCGCGGAGGGGTTCCCTGCCGCGGGCGTGGGGCCTAGTTGCGCGTAAGTACAAGATAAGAGTTGAGTCGACCTCACTCAGCTCTGTTGACTCCGGCGAAGCCTTCATGCACTCTTGAGCCAGATCCACTCAAGATGCACCTCTGGAGGAATCGAAATGGCACGTGCGGTCGGCATCGACCTGGGCACGACTAACTCCGTCGTCAGCGTTCTCGAAGGCGGCGAGCCCACCGTCATCACCAACGCCGAGGGTGCCAGGACCACGCCGTCCGTCGTCGCCTTCGCGAAGAACGGCGAGGTGCTCGTCGGCGAGGTCGCCAAGCGTCAGGCGGTCACCAACGTCGACAGGACGATCCGTTCGGTCAAGCGCCACATGGGCACTGACTGGAAGATCGAGCTCGACGACAAGCACTTCAACCCGCAGCAGATGAGCGCCTTCATCCTGCAGAAGCTGAAGCGCGACGCCGAGGCGTACCTGGGCGAGAAGGTGGCCGACGCGGTCATCACCGTCCCCGCGTACTTCAACGACTCGGAGCGCCAGGCCACCAAGGAGGCCGGTGAGATCGCGGGCCTCAACGTCCTGCGCATCGTCAACGAGCCCACCGCCGCCGCCCTGGCCTACGGCCTCGACAAGGACGACCAGACCATTCTGGTCTTCGACCTCGGTGGCGGCACCTTCGACGTCTCGCTCCTGGAGATCGGCGACGGCGTCGTCGAGGTGAAGGCCACGAACGGCGACAACCACCTCGGTGGTGACGACTGGGACCAGCGCGTCGTCGACTACCTGGTCAAGCAGTTCAACAACGGCCACGGCGTGGACCTGGGCAAGGACAAGATGGCGCTCCAGCGCCTGCGCGAGGCGGCCGAGAAGGCCAAGATCGAGCTGTCCTCCTCCACGGAGACCACGATCAACCTGCCCTACATCACGGCCTCCGCCGAGGGCCCGCTGCACCTGGACGAGAAGCTCACGCGCGCCCAGTTCCAGCAGCTCACGTCCGACCTTCTCGAGCGGTGCAAGAACCCGTTCAACAACGTCATCAAGGACGCGGGCATCCAGCTCTCCGAGATCGACCACGTCGTTCTCGTCGGTGGCTCCACCCGCATGCCCGCCGTCGCCGAGCTCGTCAAGGAGCTCACCGGCGGCAAGGACGCCAACAAGGGTGTGAACCCGGACGAGGTCGTCGCCATCGGCGCCTCGCTCCAGGCCGGTGTCCTCAAGGGTGAGGTCAAGGACGTCCTGCTCCTCGACGTGACCCCGCTGTCCCTCGGCATCGAGACCAAGGGCGGCATCATGACCAAGCTCATCGAGCGGAACACCACGATTCCGACGAAGCGCTCCGAGATCTTCACGACGGCCGAGGACAACCAGCCGTCCGTGCAGATCCAGGTCTACCAGGGCGAGCGCGAGATCGCGGCGTACAACAAGAAGCTCGGAATGTTCGAGCTCACGGGCCTGCCGCCGGCCCCGCGCGGCGTCCCGCAGATCGAGGTCTCCTTCGACATCGACGCCAACGGCATCATGCACGTGACCGCGAAGGACCTCGGCACGGGCAAGGAGCAGAAGATGACCGTCACCGGTGGCTCCTCGCTGCCGAAGGACGAGGTCGACCGCATGCGCCAGGAGGCCGAGAAGTACGCGGACGAGGACCACGCCCGCCGCGAGGCCGCCGAGTCCCGCAACCAGGGCGAGCAGCTCGTCTACCAGACCGAGAAGTTCCTCAAGGACAACGAGGACAAGGTCCCCGGTGACGTGAAGACCGAGGTCGAGGAAGCCGTCACCGAGCTGAAGGAGAAGCTCAAGGGCGAGGACTCGGCCGAGATCCGCACCGCCACCGAGAAGGTCGCCGCCGTCTCGCAGAAGCTGGGCCAGGCCATGTACGCCGACGCCCAGGGCGCGCAGGCCGCGGGCGGTCCCGAGGGCGCCGCCCCGGGTGCCGAGCAGCCCAAGGCCGACGACGACGTCGTGGACGCCGAGATCGTCGACGACGAGAAGCCCGGTGACGCGAAGGGCGGCGCCGCCTGATGACAGAGGAGACCCCGGGCTTCGGCGAGAACGCCGAGAAGCCTGACGTCCCCTCCGGCGCCACCCCTGATGACGCCGCGCCGAAGTCCGCCGAGCCCTCCACCGAGGAGGGCCCGGCGGCCCCGGCCGGGGACGCAGCAAGCAAGACGTCCGCGCAGGATGTGGGCCTGACCGCCCAGCTGGACCAGGTGCGCACCGCGCTCAACGAGCGCACCGCGGACCTCCAGCGGCTCCAGGCCGAGTACCAGAACTACCGCCGCCGGGTGGAGCGCGACAAGGTGACGGTGAAGGAGATCGCCTCGGCGAACCTCCTCTCCGAGCTCCTGCCGACGCTCGACGACATCGGCCGTGCCCGCGAGCACGGCGAGCTGGTCGGCGGGTTCAAGTCGGTGGCGGAGTCCCTGGAGACCGTCGTCGCCAAGCTGGGCCTCCAGCAGTTCGGCAAGGAGGGCGAGCCCTTCGACCCGACGATCCACGAAGCCCTGATGCACAGCTACGCACCGGACGTCACCGAGACGACCTGCGTCGCGATCCTGCAGCCGGGGTATCGGATCGGCGAGCGCACCATCCGCCCCGCGCGGGTGGCCGTGGCGGAGCCGCAGCCGGGTGCGCAGACGGTCAAGGACGAGACGGTCGACGCCGACGCCGAACCGGCGGAGGCAGCGGACAAGGACAGCGGTGGCCCGGACGAGGGCTGACGTTGCACTGATCAGAGAGGAGGGACGTCGGGGATGAGCACCAAGGACTTCATCGAGAAGGACTACTACAAGGTCCTCGGCGTCCCCAAGGACGCCACCGAAGCCGAGATCAAGAAGGCGTACCGGAAGCTCGCCCGCGAGAATCACCCGGACGCCAACAAGGGCAACGCCAAGGCGGAGGAGCGCTTCAAGGAGATCTCCGAGGCGAACGACGTCCTCGGTGACCCCAAGAAGCGCAAGGAGTACGACGAAGCGCGTGCTCTCTTCGGCAACGGCGGATTCCGGCAGGGTCCCGGAGCCGGCGGCGGTTCGTTCAACTTCGACCTGGGCGACCTCTTCGGAGGCAACGCGCAGGGCGGCGGAGGAGCGGCGGCCGGCGGCTTCGGGGGCGGTCTCGGTGACGTCTTCGGGGGCCTGTTCAACCGCGGCGGCGGAGGTGCCGGAGCCGGCACCCGTACGCAGCCCAGGCGCGGCCAGGACATCGAGTCCGAGGTCACGCTGAACTTCACGGAGGCGGTGGACGGCGCGACGGTGCCGCTCCGCATGTCCTCCCAGGCGCCCTGCAAGGCGTGCTCGGGCACCGGCGACAAGAACGGCACGCCGCGCGTGTGCCCGACGTGCGTCGGCACCGGCCAGGTCTCGCGGGGCGGCGGCGGAGGGTTCTCCCTCACCGACCCGTGCGTGGACTGCAAGGGCCGCGGGCTCATCGCCCAGGACCCGTGCGACGTCTGCGGCGGCTCGGGCCGCGCCAAGTCGTCCCGCACGATGCAGGTGCGGATCCCGGCGGGCGTCTCCGACGGCCAGCGGATCCGGCTGCGCGGCAAGGGCGCACCCGGCGAACGGGGCGGCCCCGCGGGCGATCTCTACGTCGTCGTGCACGTGGAGTCCCACCCGGTCTTCGGCCGCAAGGGCGACAACCTCACGGTGACGGTTCCGGTGACGTACGCCGAGGCCGCGCTGGGCGGCGAGGTCAAGGTGCCCACCCTGGGCGGCCCGCCGGTCACGCTGAAGCTGCCCGCGGGCACGCCCAACGGCCGTACGATGCGGGCCCGCGGAAAGGGCGCGGTCCGCAAGGACGGCACCCGCGGGGACCTTCTCGTGACGGTGGAGGTCGTGGTGCCGACATCGCTGTCGGACGCGGCGAAGGACGCCCTGGTTTCCTACCGCGAGGCGACTGCGGGCGACGATCCGCGGGAAGAACTGTTCAAGGCCGCGAAGGGAGCATGAGATGGACGGCCGTCGTCGACAGTCCGGTTTCAGTAGGGCGTACCAACTCACCGACGAGACGCCGGTGTACGTCATCTCGGTGGCCGCTCAGCTCTCCGGTCTGCACCCGCAGACCCTGCGTCAGTACGACCGCCTCGGCCTCGTCTCCCCGGACCGCACCGCGGGCCGGGGCCGGCGCTACTCCGCCCGCGACATCGAACTGCTCCGTACGGTGCAGCAGTTGTCGCAGGAGGAGGGCATCAACCTCGCCGGCATCAAGCGCATCATCGAGCTGGAGAACCAGGTCACCGCGCTTCAGTCGCGCGTCGCGGAACTGACCGCGGCCGTGGAGGGAGCCGCCGCCACGATGCAGCAACGTGAGGCGGCGGTGCATGCCTCGTACCGCCGCGACCTGGTGCCCTACCAGGACGTCCAGCAGGCGAGCGCGCTGGTGGTGTGGCGGCCCAAGCGGTCGTCCGAGCAGTAGGTTTCGTAGTCTGAAGCGGGGCCGGGAGGTGACCACCTCCCGGCCCCGTTCTTGCTGTCCGACCGATACGCGGGGGAGTTGAGCCGACCATGGCCATGGTGGGTCTGTTCTGGATCGCCGAGGGCGATGTGTACGTGGGGGCCAAGCCGGCCGGGCTCGCGGCCGGGGTGCGGCTGACGCCGGAGGGCGTCATGGCCCTCGGCGACAAGCAGTCCGCGTTCTGGTTCTGGGACGACATCCGCGAACTCACCGTCGAGAACGTCCCCGTACGCTCCCTCAAGCGCCACCTCGGCACCATGGTCGACATGGCCCTGACGGTCGGCCTCGGCGCCGGCGACGACGCCCCGACGATGACCGTACGCCTGGAGACCCCCGACGGAGAGGTCGACCTGCTGGCCTACACGGCCGCGGTGTCGGGCTACTCCCCGACCGAGTACGAACTCTCGCGCGCGCTGCTCGGGCGGATGACGGAGGGCGCGGCGACGCTCCACACGACGCTGGCCGCGATGTCGGAGTGGGGGCGGGCGCATGAGGGCGGGTCGCCGCGGCGGGAGGCGCGGGAGGGGTTGTTGCGGGAGTGGGGCGAGGTCTGACGGGCCCGCTCCGGGGGACGGGTCAGCGCGGGGTGTCCAGGATCCCCGACTGCCCGATCAGATAGCCGAGCTGGGCGCGGCTGCCGCTGCCGAGGGTGGCCGCGAGTTTGGCGATGTGGACGCGGGCGGTGCGCACGTTCATGCCGAGCCGGGTGGCGATCTCGGCGTCGGTGAGGCCTTCGACCAGGAGGCCCGCGATGGCGCGCTGGCGCGGGGTGACGCCGTTCTCGGAGAGCTGCGGGGCGGCCTGCGGCCACATCGGCGTGGCCAGGCGCCACAGCCGCCAGAAGGTGGTGGCGAAGTACTCGACGAGTGCCGGGTGGCGCAGTTCGAGGGCGAGTCTGCGGTCCTTGCAGGCGGGGATGAAGGCCACGGTCCTGTCGAAGACGAAGAGCCGGTCGGTGACCTCGTCGAGGGTGCGGGCCTCGGCGTCGCCGTCGAGTTGTTCGAAGTAGCCGAGCACGGGCAGGGAGTGCCGGGTCGTGTGCTGGTAGAGGGTGCGCATGCGGCAGCCGCGGGACAGCAGATCCTGGTCGCGGGGGAGCGCTTCGGCCAAAGCCTCGGGCGGCCGGGTGCCGCCCGGCTGCACGGCGAGGAACTCTTCGCGGGCTTCGCCCATCGCCCGGTCAATGGCTGAATTGATGCGCTCGAAGCCGTCGAGGACGGTGATCGCGGGCGTGCCGTCAGGGGCGGTGGAGAGCTGTGCGTCGAGCGCCATGAGCGGTTCGAGGGCGGCCGTCAGCTTCTCCTCGCGGTCGCGCTGCTCCGCGATGCGGTCCTCGATGGTGCGCAGGAGCCGGGGGAGAGCGGCCCGCGGGGCGACGGGGCGCAGCCACCGCAGGTCGTGCACGTCGGGGTGGAGCAGCCCGAAGTCGACCAGGCAGGGCGCCTCTTCGGCCTCTTCGGTGCGGACGCGGCCCGCGTCAAGGGCGCGTGCGTAGACGGCCGATCCTGTCTCGCACAGTTCCTCGGCGCTGTGGGTCCCGTGCTTCCGGGGCATGTGAGCTCCCTCCCGCTCGGTTGAAGCGCCGAGAGTCTATGCAGGGGGTATGCGGACCGGGTCACTGGCCATAATTGAAGTGTCCACTTCTGATGGTCGGAATCAAGTGGTTCCGGACTCGTCCTCGGGTCCGCGCTGGTCGAGCACTCCTGAACGGCCGATCAGGAAGCCGAGTTGGGCCCGGCTGTGGCTGCCGAGGGTGGCGCCGAGCTTGGCCACGTGCAGCCGGGCGGTGCGCACGTTCATGCCGAGGCGGGCGGCGATCTCGGTGTCGGTGAGCCCCTCGACGAGCAGACCGGCCACGGCGCGCTGCCGGGTGGTGATGCCGTTCTCCGAAGGGAGCCGGGTCGTGCGCGGGTACATCGGGACGGCGAGCCGCCAGAGGCGGTCGAAGGCGGTGGCGAAGTACTCGACGAGGGCGGGGTGGCGGATCTCCAGCGCGGTGGTGCGGTCGCTGTTGGCGGGGATGAAGGCGACGGTGCGGTCGAAGACGAAGAGGCGTTCGGGCACCTCGTCCAGGGTGCGCACTTCCGTGTCGCCCTCCAGTTGCTCGTGGTAGGCGAGCACGGGCAGCGAATGGCGCGATGTGTGCTGGTAGAGGGTCCGCATACGGCCACCCCGGGCGATGGCGGCACGGGCGTCCGGCAGGGACTGGCTCAGGGCCGCGGGCGAACGGACGCCGCCCGGCTGGATGGAGAGCATCTCCCTGCGGGTGTCCGCGAGCGCGCGGCTCACCGCGTCCTGGATCCGGGCGACCCCGGCCAACGGGACGATGACGGCGGAGTCCTGGGGCTGCGGCGCCCGGTCGGCGAGGGCCATCAGCGGTTCGAAGGCGGCGACGAGCCGGGTGCTCCTGCGGCGCTCCTCCGCGATGCGTTCGTGGACGGCGGCACGCAGCCGGGTGACGGCGACGGCGACGGCGATGGGCCGGAGCAGGCGCGCGCCGTCCGCCTCTGCGTGCAGCAGGCCGAGGTCCAGGAGGCACGGGGCGCGCGCCGCGTCCTCGGACGGGACGTGCCCCTCGCGCAGCGCGCGGGCGTACAGATCCGATCCCGCCGCGCACAACTCGTCCGGTCCGTGCGGGTGGGAGGTCATCCCGTCGGGTCCTTGTCGAGGATCCCCGACTGCGCGATGAGATAGCCGAGCTGCGCGCGGCTGCCGCTGCCCAGGGCGGCGGCGATCTTGGCGATGTGGGCGCGGCAGGTGCGGACGTTCATGCCGAGGCGGCGGGCGATGGCCTCGTCGACGTGGCCTTCGACGAGGAGCCTGGCGATCGTGCGCTGTACGCCGGTGATGCCGTCGGTCGAGGGCGGGTAGGGCACTTCCTCGACGAGCGGAGTCGCTCTGTTCCACTGTTGTTCGAAGACCTTGGCGAGATACTCGACCAGGCCCGGGTGGCGGAGCTCCAGAGCGGCTTGGCGGTCGGCGCGTGCCGGTATGAGTGCGACCGTACGATCGAAGATCATCAGCCGGTCGACCAGCTCTTCCAGGGTGCGTATCTGTACGTTCCCTTGGGCCATACGGGCCGCGTACGCGAGGGTTCCCTGGCTATGTCTGACGGTGTGTTGGTAGAGGGTGCGCATCATGATGCCGCGGTCGAGGACCGTCTGTCCGCGCTTCATGGCCTCCGTGAGGGAGTCCTCGCTGCGGCCGCCGCCCGGCTGGACGGTGAGTATCTCGGAGCGGCACTCCGCGGTGGCCCGTTCGATGACCGCGCCGATGCGGTCGCCCCCTTCGAGGACCGTGAGCCCTTGCGTCGTGGGTTCCGCATGGGCGGTGATCGCCATGAATGGCTCAAACACGTCTGCCAGCTCGATGGCGAGCCGCCTTTGCTCCCTGATCTCGCGCTCGATGGGCTGAAGCCGCTGAGTGAGCGCGGCGGACGGGAGGACCGGGATCAGCCAGTCCGCATCGTCCGGATCCGGGTGCAGAAGGGCGGTGTCCATGAGGCAGGGCACGTTCTCGGCCTCGGTGCGCGCCAGGCGGCCGTTGCCCAGCGCGGTGGCGTAAAGAACCGAACCGTCAGGGCATAGGGGGATTGCGGGGTGAGGATGTGTCGGTTTCGCACCAGTTGTAATCAAATCTCCACCCCCCAGGGTCCTGAACGTGCAGGAACATGATGCATCCACCCTGTGGCTTTGACGTGCTCGATTGAGACATCGTCTTGTTGTGCCGGGGGAGAGGAACCTATCAAGTGAGGACGAAGCCGACCATGTTTAAGCGCATGCTTCGCTCGGTGCTTGTCACCACCTTCTCCGCAGGGCTGGTCATGGGAGCGGTCAGCGCTCTCGATCTCTCCTGGAGCGTCCAGCAGGAGTCGGCAGCCACCAGCTCTGTCGCCGCTCCGCCGCCGGACCTCTCCTGGAGCTCGCTGCCGAAGGGTGCGGCGTCATGAGCACACCCCCCGACGACCGCACCTTCCGCCGCGAAATGGCCACCGCCTACCGCTCCGGATGGCACTTCATCGATCTGGTGACCGCGATCCCCCACCGCGGTGACTCGTTGATGGTGACCCTCCTCGGTGAGCCGATCGTCGTCACGCGTGACGACGAGGAGGAGATCCGGGCCTACCGGTGCCTCCGCAGGCCGAGGGGTGCGCCGCAGCCCGTGCGGTGTGCCATTCGGTACGGGATGGTCTTCGTGAACCTCGACCGGCGCGACCACCAGCTGGTCGGCGACGGTGACCAGCAGGACCAGGGCCGGGGCGCTGCGAACGCCCCGGGCGCAGGAACCATTACAGCCACCCCCCGCAGCGCCTGACGCGATTCCCCCGTCGTTGTAAATCGCGCAGGTGCTTCCCCCAGCAGCGGCGTCACCGTGGACCTGAACACGGTGGCGCCGCTGTGGCGTGCACGGGGCGGGGACGGCCTGCTCCAAACGAAAGGCCCTAGCGCGGCTTGCCCAGCGCCCGCGTCACCGTGATCTCGATCAGGACCCGGTCCGGGTTGGGCGAGGGACGGCGTTCGTAGCGCTCCTCGTAGCGGCGCTCCGCCGCGTCGATCTCCGCGGGGTCCGTCCTGATCTCCGCGCGGCCCTCCAGGGTGGCCCAGCGCCGGCCCGCGAACTGGCAGACCGCCACCCGCGCCCCCGGGCCTTCGACCCCGGCGGCCGCCAGGATGTGCACGACCTTCCTGCTCGTCTTGCGGGCCAGGACACGGGCGACGCCCGCCTCCGGGTCGTAGGTGACGCCGACGGGGACGACGTGCGGCGTGCCGTCGGGGCGCAGGGTCGTCAGGGTGCACAGGTGCCGCTCCCGCCAGAAGCTGAGGTAGGGCTCCGGCGGATCGCGCGGGTCTATGCGCTCCTTGCGGGAACTCGTGCTGCTCGTCATGCATCGGAACATAAGCCACGGCAGAACATGGGCCACGGCAGGGGGTGCCCGGCCTTCCGCCCTCTTGTTGAGTGGAATAGACTCAACTTTGTGTACGTTGACTGAGTCAGTATTTGTGGTCGACCAGGCCGGACCCGGCCCGCAAGGAGGAGGAAGACGCACGTGGACGCCGAGCTGACCAACAGGAGCCGGGACGCGATCACCGCGGCCACCAACCGGGCCGTGCAGGACGGGCACCCGGATCTGACCCCCGCGCATCTGCTGCTCGCGCTGCTCGAGGGCGAGGACAACGAGAACATCACCGACCTGCTCGTCGCGGTCGACGCCGACCAGGCGGCCGTGCGCGCGGACACCGAGCGTGCCCTCGCCGCGCTGCCGAGCGTGACCGGGTCGACCGTCGCGCCGCCGCAGCCCAACCGCGAACTGCTCGCCGTGATCTCCGACGCCGCCCGGCGCGCCAAGGAGCTCGGCGACGACTACCTTTCCACCGAGCACCTGCTCATCGGCGTCGCCGCGGAGGGCGGCGCCGCGGGCCAGGCGCTCGGGCGGCACGGGGCGACGGCCAAGAAGCTGCTTGACGCATTCGAGAAGGCAAGGGGAGGGCGCCGGGTGACCACACCCGACCCGGAGGGTCAGTACAAGGCGCTGGAGAAGTTCGGTACCGATTTCACCGCTGCCGCGCGTGAGGGCAAGCTCGACCCGGTCATCGGGCGCGATCAGGAGATCCGGCGCGTGGTGCAGGTCCTGTCGCGGCGTACGAAGAACAATCCGGTGCTCATCGGTGAGCCCGGGGTGGGCAAGACCGCCGTGGTGGAGGGTCTCGCGCAGCGCATCGTCAAGGGGGACGTGCCCGAGTCGCTGAAGAACAAGCGGCTGGTCTCGCTCGACCTGGGTGCGATGGTCGCGGGGGCGAAGTACCGCGGTGAGTTCGAGGAGCGGCTCAAGACGGTCCTGTCCGAGATCAAGGAGAGTGACGGGCAGGTCATCACGTTCATCGACGAGCTGCACACCGTGGTGGGCGCGGGGGCCGGCGGTGACTCGGCGATGGACGCGGGCAACATGCTCAAGCCGATGCTGGCCCGTGGTGAGCTGCGCATGGTGGGTGCCACGACGCTGGACGAGTACCGCGAGCGGATCGAGAAGGATCCGGCTCTGGAGCGGCGTTTCCAGCAGGTGCTGGTGGCCGAGCCGTCGGTGGAGGATTCCATCGCGATCCTGCGCGGGCTCAAGGGGCGTTACGAGGCGCATCACAAGGTGCAGATCGCGGACAGTGCGCTGGTGGCGGCCGCGACGCTCTCCGACCGTTACATCACTTCGCGGTTCCTGCCGGACAAGGCCATCGACCTGGTGGACGAGGCCGCGTCCCGGCTGCGGATGGAGATCGATTCCTCGCCGGTGGAGATCGATGAACTCCAGCGTGCGGTGGACCGGTTGAAGATGGAGGAGCTGGCGCTCAGCAAGGAGACCGATCCGGCGAGCAAGCAGCGGCTGGAGAAGCTGCGGCGCGATCTGGCCGACAAGGAGGAGGAGCTGCGCGGTCTGACCGCCCGTTGGGAGAAGGAGAAGCAGTCCCTCAACCGGGTCGGTGCGCTCAAGGAGAAGCTGGACGAGCTGCGCGGGCAGGCCGAACGCGCGCAGCGTGACGGTGACTTCGACACCGCATCCAAGCTGCTATACGGGGAGATCCCGGGGCTTGAGCGGGAGTTGGAGGAGGCCAGCGAGGCCGAGGCGCAGCAGGAGGCGGCCAAGGACACGATGGTCAAGGAGGAGGTCGGCCCGGACGACATCGCCGATGTGGTGGGGTCCTGGACCGGTATCCCGGCGGGGCGGCTGCTGGAGGGCGAGACGCAGAAGCTGCTGCGCATGGAGGACGAGCTGGGCAGGCGGCTGATCGGGCAGGGTGAGGCGGTCCGCGCGGTCTCCGACGCGGTGCGGCGCACCCGTGCGGGCATCGCCGATCCCGACCGTCCCACCGGGTCCTTCCTCTTCCTGGGCCCGACCGGTGTGGGCAAGACGGAGCTGGCCAAGGCGCTCGCGGACTTCCTCTTCGACGACGAGCGGGCCATGGTCCGCATCGACATGAGCGAGTACGGCGAGAAGCACAGCGTGGCGCGGCTGGTGGGTGCCCCGCCCGGCTACGTCGGCTACGAGGAGGGCGGCCAGCTGACCGAGGCGGTACGGCGGCGTCCGTACTCCGTGGTCCTGCTGGACGAGGTCGAGAAGGCGCACCCCGAGGTCTTCGACATCCTGCTCCAGGTACTGGACGACGGGCGCCTGACCGACGGGCAGGGACGCACGGTCGACTTCCGCAACACCATCCTGATCCTCACCTCCAACCTCGGCAGCCAGTTCTTGGTGGAGCCGCTCACGAGTGAGGAGGAGAAGAAGCAGCAGGTTCTTGAGGTGGTGCGGGCCTCCTTCAAGCCGGAGTTCCTCAACCGGCTCGACGACATCGTGGTCTTCTCCGCCCTGACCAAGGACGAGCTCGCGCACATCGCCGAGCTCCAGATCGCCCGCCTCGCCAAGCGCCTGGCCGACCGGCGCCTCACCCTCGACGTCACGCCCGAGGCACTGGCCTGGCTGGCCGACGAGGGCAACGATCCCGCGTACGGGGCGCGCCCGCTGCGCCGCCTCATCCAGACCTCCATCGGCGACCGCCTCGCCAAGGAGATCCTCGCCGGGGAGATCAAGGACGGCGACACGGTCCGCGTCGACCGTTTCGCGGAGGGACTGATCGTGGGCCCCGCCACGGGTTCCCCTGCGGGCAAGTCGCTGTAAACGGCATCCCGTCTGCCACGGCCTGCTCGTACGCCGTCTGCGGCCGCGCGCCCGGCCACGGCCTGTCCGCAGTGGGCGAACGGCGGAAACCCGGCAGGCGAGAAGCCGGGGTTGCCTCCGGGGCCCCACCCTGAGAGAGGATGGGCCCATCCATACGAAGGGACAAAGTACGTGAGCATCGACCCGTCCTCCATTCCGAATTTCGGGGGCCAGCCCGAACCGCAGCAGGGCGCAGGACCGGCGGGCCCCGTCGTCCCCGACCAGGACCTGGTCAAGCAGCTTCTGGACCAGATGGAGCTCAAGCACGTCGTCGACGACGAGGGTGACCTCGCGGCGCCGTGGGAGGAGTTCCGTACGTACTTCATGTTCCGCGGCGAGGACGACCAGCAGGTCTTCTCGGTCCGGACGTTCTACGACCGCCCCCACGCGATCGAGACCAAGCAGCAGCTCCTGGAGTCGATCGACGACTGGAACCGCCGCACCCTGTGGCCGAAGGTCTACAGCCACACGCACGACGACGGCACGGTCCGCCTCATCGGCGAGGCCCAGATGCTGATCGGCACCGGAGTCTCCCTGGAGCACTTCGTCTCGTCGACCGTCAGCTGGGTGCGCGCCGCGATCGAGTTCGACAAGTGGCTCGTCGAGCAGCTCGGCCTGGAGGCCGACGTCGACTCGGCCGAGGGCGAGGACAAGCCCGGCGACGACGAGGCCTGAGCCCTCGTCCTACAGCGGCATGTGGGCGGTCGTCACCAGATACGTCCCATAGGCGAGCGAGAGCCCGGCCAGGGCGCACACCACCAGGTGGGCGCTCCTGGGCCGGGCTCTCGTCATGGCAAGGGCCAGTGGGATCAGGAGCGGGAACGCGGGGAGCAGGAAGCGCGGCTTGGACTCGAAGAAGCCGGAGCCGCCGACGGTGATGAGGACGAGCACGCCGGTGTAGACGACCAGCGGCAGCGGCGCGCGCCCCGCGACGAGCAGCGCGAAGAGCAGCAGCGCCACCGCGACGATGACGAGGGTCATCGGGAAGACGAGCTTGTCGCCGTCGCGCAGCAGGTGCTTGACGAAGACCAGTGAGCCCGCGCCGAAGTCGAAGGTGGAGCCCCAGCCGCGCTGGACCGCGAAGTATCCGTGCAGCGGATCGCCCTTGCGGATGCCCACATAGAGGACATATGCCGCCCAGCCGAGCGGGGCGAGCGCCGCGCCCGCGCAGACTTTCCACAGGCTGTGGGGAACTTCCCGGCCGCGCCCGCGCAGGCGTACGACGATCTCGCACGCCGCCGTGACGCAGACCGCGGCGGCCACCGCGAAGCCGTTGGGCCTGGCGAGCCCCGCGAGCGCGGCCAGCGCGCCCGCCCAGAGCCAGCGCCCGCTCAGGACCGCGTACAGCGACCAGGCGGCGAGCGCCGTGAGCACCGGCTCGGTGTAGGCGAGGGACAGCACCACCGAGTGCGGCAGGAGGGCCCAGAGCAGTACGAGGAGCGTGCCGGTGCGCCGCCCGTGCAGCCGCTCCCCGATCGCGTACACGCCCCATGCCGCGGCCCCCGCCGCGAGCCAGGACAGGAGCAGCGCGGCCGCGCCGTACCCGACGGGCAGGACGGTGGCGACGGCGCGCACGAGCCCCGGGTAGAGCGGGAAGAACGCGAGGTCGCTCTGGACCACGCCGGGCTCGAAGTAGAGGGTGCGCCCGTATCCGCCGGCGGCGATCCCCGTGTACCACCGCGAGTCCCAGGACCGGCCGAGCAGCCGGAAGGTGTCCTGGTGGGTGACGTGCGAGACGAGGGCGACGCACACCAGGCCGGAGATCCGGGCGGCGGCGAAGAGCCCGAGGGCGGTGAGTGCGGCGGGCAGGCGCACCGCGGAACGGGACGGGTGGGCGCGGTCCCCGTCGCCGCGTTCGGTCGCGGGGGCGGGGATGAGGGCACTGGACGAGCTCACACAGGAACCCTGCGGGCCCTCCGGCGCGGGCGCGACCGGAGGGACCCGTGCGGGGGAGGCCCGTCAGCCCGTCAGGACGCGCAGTCCCTCAGAACGCGCAGTCCCTCAGATCGCTCGGTCCGTCAGATCGCTCAGCCCGCCAGCGACTTCAGGCGGGACACCGCCTCCTCCAGGACGGACGTCTTCTTGCAGAAGGCGAAGCGTACGAAGGGGGCGCCCGCGTCCCGGTGGTCGTAGAAGACCGCGTTCGGGATGGCGACCACCCCGGCGCGCTCGGGGAGCGCGCGGCAGAACTCGAAGCCGTCGCGCTCGCCGAGCGGCGTGATGTCGGTGGTCACGAAGTACGTGCCGGCCGGGCGGTACACGTCGAAGCCCGCCGCCGTGAGGCCCTCGCTCAGCAGGTCCCGCTTGGCCAGCATGTCGGCGCGGAAGTCGTCGAAGTAGGCGGCGGGCAGCGCGAGCGCCTCGGCGATCGCGTACTGGAAGGGGCCCGACGAGACGTACGTGAGGAACTGCTTGGCCGAGCGGACCGCGCCGACCAGCTCCGGCGTGGCCGTCACCCAGCCGACCTTCCAGCCGGTGAACGAGAACGTCTTGCCCGCCGAGCCGATGGTGACCGTGCGCTCGCGCATGCCGGGGAAGGCGGCGAGCGGGAGGTGCTCGGCGCCGTCGAAGACGAGGTGCTCGTAGACCTCGTCGGTGACGACGAGGAGGTCGCGCTCGACGGCGAGCCGCGCGATCTCGGTGAGCTCGGCGCGGGTGAGCACCGTGCCGGTGGGGTTGTGCGGGGTGTTGAGCAGGATCAGCCGGGTGCGGTCCGTGACCGCGTCGCGCAGCTCGTCCAGGTCGAGGACGAAGCGTCCCTCGCGGGGGCGCAGGGTGACCGGGACGCGGGTGCCGCCCGCCAGCGCGATCGAGGCGGCGTACGAGTCGTAATAGGGCTCCAGTGCGATGACTTCGTCGCCCGGCTCGACCAGGGCGAGCAGCGAGGCGGCGATCGCCTCGGTGGCGCCCGCCGTCACCAGGACCTCGCGGTCGGGGTCGTAGTTGAGGGAGTACCGGGCGAGCTGGTGCTCGGCGATCGCCGTGCGCAGCTCGGGGACGCCGGGGCCCGGCGGGTACTGGTTGCCGCGGCCGTCGCGCAGCGCCCGCACGGCCGCCTCGCGCACGGACTCGGGGCCGTCCGTGTCCGGGAAGCCCTGCCCCAGGTTGATCGCACCCGTTTTCACCGCGAGCGCGGACATCTCGGCGAAAATCGTCGTACCGAACTCGGCGAGGCGGCGGTTGAGCAGCGGGCGCCCGCTCCCGGAAGTGGAGGTCATGGCCGCCATCCTGCGCCGAACCTCTGGAGTTCCTCAACTCTGCTTTGGCCCTGGGCGGCCGGGGGCATTTCCCTGTCACGCGAGAAGCGAGGCCCACGGGGGACCTGCTTCGGGGGAACGGAAGGAGCGTGATGGCCGTGATCCTGGCCTTCATCTTCGGCGCGGTGCTCGTGTTCGTCCTGGCGACGGTGGTCGGTGTGCGCAAGGGCAGCCGGCGCCGCAAGGGCTGGGGCGCGGGCGGCACCGCGTCCAGCGCGGCGGGCGGCAGCTGGTGGGCGGGCTCCTCCGGCGGTGTCTACGACGGCGGCGGCGGTCACCACGGCGGCGGTCACCACGGCGGCGGGCACAGCTGCGGCGGAGGCCACTCCTCCTGTGGCGGCGGGTCGTCCTGCGGCGGCGGGTCCTCGTGCGGGGGCGGCGGGGGCGGATGCGGCGGAGGCAGCTGACACGGGGCAGCTGGTCCACCGGTTCCAGCGGGGCGCTCGGTGCGGGAGACAACTCCCACCGGGCGCTCCGGCGTTGTGTGACGTAGTGCGAGGGGGGTGCGCTCCGGCGCCGACGTGTGATTGAGGGCTTGAACAGTTGAACTGTGCAGCCCCCAGGGGGATGGAAACCCTACGAAGTTGGGTAAAAACGCTGTGGCAGTGTCGCCGACCATGATTCCCTCTTAAACGTCAGCACCGCCCTCGGCCGTCCCTGATCCCCGGACGTTCTCGTGGGCACGAGCCGGCATTCCGACCTCCCGGTGTTCCGATCCGGGTGCGCCGGCCCCACCTCCATTGCGTGTTAGCGGAGCCGACCCATGCTCACGACCCTGAAGACTGTCTATACCGACACGTGCGCCGCGGACCTCGCCTGGGCCCTGGGGCGCGAGCCGTTGCCCGCGCTCGCCACGCTCGAACTCGAACTGACCGGCGCGAAAATGCAGTTGAGACTGCTCGGGGCCTCGCACCAAGTACTTCTGGAGGAGGACCAGGGCACCTGTTCCGAAACCGTGGCCTGCATCCCGGGCAGCAGCACCCCGCTGCCGCTCGGCGTCTCCAAGCGCATGGGGGACTGGGAGTACGAGTTCGCGGCGCGCGTCGAGACGCTCTCGCGCGGCCAGTTCGCGGGCCGCGCGCAGGAACTGCTCGCCCTCGTCGCCGAGCACCCGCACGGCCTCGCGGGCGTCTTCCCCGGCAGCCCGCACGCGTTCACGGCGATGCTCGCGCAGCGCCACGAGGGTTCGGTGCAGTGGCGGACCTGGCACGCCTACCCCCAGGACGGCCAGCTCGTGGCGACGCGTACGCGGGTGGGCGCGCGGGTGCCGATGCCCGCGGCGCTGTGAGGCGCGCGGGGCGCCGCGGCTGATCCACGGATCACGCGGCTACACCTCCCGCGGCCAGTTGCACCCTTGTGGGTGACTGGACGTAAGGGTGTGGTGACGTAGCGTTCCAGGCGTGATCGAGTCGTCGGTGCGTCTGCCCGTCTCGCCCGGGACGGGCAGGTTCCTGGTTCTGGCGGGTGTGTTCATCTGCGCTGCCTGCGGACTCGTCTACGAACTGGAACTCGTCGCCCTCGCCTCGTACTTGATCGGGGACTCCGTCACCCAGGCGTCCGTGGTGCTCTCCGTGATGGTCTTCGCCATGGGCGTCGGCTCGCTGCTCGCCAAGCGGCTGCGCTGCCGGGCGGCCGCCTGGTTCGGCCTGGTCGAGACGGCGCTCGCGCTGGTCGGCGGGTGCAGCGCGATGGCGCTGTACGCGGCGTTCGCGTGGACCGGCGACCGGGGCGAGGTGTGGGCCCACGGATCGCGCTACCTGTTCGTCGCGTTCTCCCTCGCCATCGGCGTGCTCATCGGCGCCGAGGTGCCGCTCCTGATGGTGCTGATCCAGCGCATCAGACGGCAGGACGCGAGCGGCGCCGTCGCCGACCTGTTCGCCGCCGACTACGTGGGCGCGCTGGTGGGCGGCCTCGCCTTCCCGTTCCTGCTGCTCCCGATGCTCGGCCAGCTCACCGGCGCCCTGTTCACCGGCGCGGTCAACGCGGTCGCGGGCGGCGCCCTCGTCTTCGGCCTGTTCAGCCGTGACCTGAGCACGCGCGGCCGCTGGGTGCTGCTCGCCGCGAACGTCGTCGTCCTTTCCGTCCTCGCCTCGGCCGCCGTGCTCGTCGACGACTTCGAGCGCGCGGCGCGGCGCGCGGTGTACGGCGGGGACGTACGGGTCGCGGTGCAGACCGACATCCAGGAGGTCGTCCTGACCGGCGGCGGGCGCGACTCCCTGGACCTCTTCCTGGACGGGCGCCTGCGCATCAGCGGCCGCGACGAGTACCGCTACCACCAGGGCCTCGTGCACCCCGCGATGCGCGGCCCGCACGCGCGCGTGCTGGTCCTCGGCGGCGGCGACGGCCTCGCGACCCGCGAGGTCCTGCGCCATCCCGGGGTGCGCCGCGTCGACATCGTCGAACTGGACGCGGGCGTCGTCGACCTGGCCAGGCACGACCCCGAGCTGAGCGAGCTCAACGCCCACGTCTACCGCGACCCCCGGGTGCACGTGGTGACCGCCGACGCCTTCAGCTGGCTGCGCTCGGCGCACCGGACGTACGACGTGGTGATCTCCGACCTGCCCGACCCGGGCATCACGGCCAGCACGAAGCTGTACTCGCAGGAGTTCTACGGCCTGGCCACCCGCGTCCTCGCGGCCGACGGCCGCGTCGCCGTGCACGCGGGGCCCGTCTCGACCAGGGCGCACGTCTTCTGGACGGTGGAGGCGACGCTGCGCGCGGCGGGCCTGAAGACCGTGCCGTACCGGGTGGGCGGCCGGCGGTCGGGGTTCGCCGCCGGGCCCGACCGGACGTCGGAGGGCGCGCGGGCGCCGCGCGACTGGGGGTTCGTGCTCGCCTCGCGCAGCGCGCCCGTGCTGCTGCGGGCGGCCGAGTCGGAGGTGGTGCGGGCCGGGCTGCGGGCGGCCGGACGGACCCGGCTGCCGGGCGCCGCGCCCTCCACGTTGGTGCACCCGCGGTACGCGAACTGACGAACTGACGTACATGGTGGCGAGAGCGTGGGTAGGCTCGGCTGCCATGGAGCATGAGGTGTTCGTTCCGGTTTCGGCAGAGCGTCTCCGGCAGGTCCTGGCCGACCCCGAACGGGTGGCCGGGGCGGTCCCCGGGCTTCAGCGCGACGCGGAGGAGACGGCCGAGCCGATCTCCGGGCGGCTGAAGGCGCGGGTCGGCGGGCACTCGATCACGTACCGCGGGGTCGCCCGGATCGACGCGCGCGCCGACGGGACGTACGAGATCGCGGGCGAGGGCACCGAGGTGCGCGGCGGCGGGTCTGTGAAGGTCTCGCTGAGCGTGCGGCTCGTGCCCGCCGCCGAGGGGACCACCCTGGTGATCGGCGGGACGGCCGCGGCCGACGGGCGGGTCACGGAAAGTTCTCCACAGGCTGTGGAATCAGCTGTGCGAAAACTCCTCGAACGGTTCGCCGAGGGGCTCGGAGCGGCCGCGCCGCCGGACTCCGTGCCCGATCCCGACCCCGTGCCCGACACCGTGCCCGACCCTCCGGCGCCGACGGTCACCGTCTTCGAGACGGAGGTGCCGCCGCCGTCCCTGGACCCGCTCGCCGACGACGTCGACGCGGATGACGCCGATGACCTCGACGGCATCGAGGACGCCGGGGACGTCAGGGCGGGCATGGCCGAGGACGCCGACGAGCTCGCCGGCATCGACGGGATCGAGAGCGCCACCGACGCGGTGGACATCGGGTTGCAGCCCGCCGAGGCCGCGCACGCGCGGCGCACCATGATCGGCCGCAGCGCCGAGGAGGTCGACCACGCGCCGCCGCGCGGCAGGTACGCGCCCGCGCCCGCCCCCGAGACGTACTCCACCAGCGCCACGCTCCGCTGGGCCGCGCCCGCCGCCGCCCTGGCCCTGGCCTCGGCCATCGTCGTGGGCAGGGCCCTGCGCCGCCGCCGCTGAGGGGCCACGCCGTAGGGTCGGGCCCGTGAGCATCAAAGACGTGACCCTCACCGCGGGCGACGCGGAAGTGACCGTGCAGCCGGGCAACGGCTGCCGCATCGGAAGTCTGCGCATCGGCGGCACCGAGCTGCTGCGGCAGGGGGAGCGCTACGGCTGCTTCCCGATGGTGCCGTGGTGCGGCCGCATCAGGGACGGGCGGTTCCGGGACGGCGCGGCGGTCCACCAGATGCCGCTGAACTCACCGCCGCACGCCATCCACGGCTTCGCCCGCGACGCCGAGTGGCGCACCGCGCGCGCCTCGCGTACCGAGGCGGTCTTCACGTACGAGCTCACCGACCCCTGGCCCTACCCGGGGCGGGTCACCCAGATCGTGGAACTCGGCGAGGACGCGTTGACGCTGCGGCTCGGCATCGAGACGTACGGCGACTCGTTCCCCGCGCAGGCCGGCTGGCACCCGTGGTTCCAGCGCAACCTCGGCGACCAGGACGTCACGGTCGACTTCAGCCCCGCCTGGCAGGAGGAGCGCGGCGACGACCACCTGCCCACCGGGCGCCGCGTCGACGTGCGGCCGGGCCCCTGGGACGACTGCTTCGGCATGCCCGACGGCGTCGACGTGACGCTGACCTGGCCCGGACAGCTCGAAGTGAACGTCAAGAGCCGCGAACAGTGGGTCGTCGTCTACGACGAGCAGGAGGCCGCGGTCTGCGTCGAGCCCCAGACGGGACCGCCCGACGGCCTCAACACCGCACCGCGCCTGGTCACCCCCATCGAGCCCCTGGAGACGGCGACCACGTGGAGCTGGCGGCGGCTCTAGATCCTGGCCCTCCGGACAGGATCTAAGCTCATGGGCATGACTGACGTACGCGGCGAGCTGCTGCAGCAGATCAAGGACAAGGCCGTCGTGCACGGCAAGGTGACGCTCTCCTCCGGCCTGGAGGCCGACTACTACATCGACCTCCGCCGGGTCACCCTCGACGGTGCGGCCGCGCCGCTGGTCGGGCAGGTGCTCCTCGACCTCACCAAGGACCTGGACTTCGACGCCGTGGGCGGCCTGACCATGGGCGCCGACCCCGTCGCGGGCGCGATGCTGCACGCGGCCGCCGCGCGCGGCGAGCGCCTGGACGCCTTCGTCGTCCGCAAGGCCGCCAAGGCGCACGGCATGCAGCGCCGCGTCGAGGGCCCGGACATCAAGGGCCGCCGCGTCCTGGTCGTCGAGGACACCTCCACCACCGGCGGCTCGCCGCTGACCGCCGTCGAGGCCGTCCGCGAGGCGGGCGCCGAGGTCGTCGGCGTCGCCACGATCGTGGACCGCGCGACCGGTGCGGGCGAGAAGATCACCGAGGGCGCGGGGGTTCCCTACCTCTTCGCGTACTCGAAGGACGACCTCGGGCTCGCCGACTGAGGACCTAGGTCCCGTCGATCCGGCCGCACTCCGGCTGGAGCTGTCCGGCAAGTCTGGAAAGATGGGGGCGACGATGACGTCGCCCCCCTTAGGTCAGGGCCAAGCACACACCCGCACATCACAAGGAGCGGACACATGCCCATCGCAACCCCCGAGGTCTACGCCGAGATGCTCGACCGGGCGAAGGCAGGCAAGTTCGCCTACCCGGCCATCAACGTGACCTCGTCGCAGACCCTGCACGCGGCCCTGCGCGGCTTCGCGGAGGCGGAGAGCGACGGCATCATCCAGATCTCCACCGGTGGTGCGGAGTTCCTGGGTGGCCAGCACAACAAGGACATGGTCACCGGCGCGGTCGCGCTCGCCGAGTTCGCGCACATCGTCGCCGCGAAGTACGACATCACGGTCGCGCTGCACACCGACCACTGCCCCAAGGACAAGCTGGACACCTACGTCCGTCCGCTGATCGACGTCTCCGCCGAGCGCGTCAAGGCCGGCCGTAACCCGCTGTTCCAGTCGCACATGTGGGACGGCTCCGCCGAGACCCTCGCCGACAACCTGGCCATCGGCCAGGAACTGCTCGCGAAGGCCGCCGCCGCGAAGATCATCCTTGAGGTCGAGATCACCCCGACCGGTGGCGAGGAGGACGGCGTCACGCACGAGATCAACGACGAGCTGTACACGACCGTCGACGACGCGCTGCGCACCGCCGAGGCCCTGGGCCTGGGCGAGAAGGGCCGCTACCTGCTCGCCGCGTCCTTCGGCAACGTGCACGGCGTCTACAAGCCGGGCAACGTCGTCCTGCGTCCGGAGCTCCTCAAGGACCTCCAGGAGGGCGTCGCCGGCAAGTACGGCAAGCCCGCCGGGTCGCAGCCGTTCGACTTCGTCTTCCACGGCGGCTCCGGCTCGACCGCCGAGGAGATCGCGACCGCCCTGGAGAACGGCGTCGTGAAGATGAACCTCGACACGGACACGCAGTACGCCTTCACGCGTCCCGTCGCGGACCACATGTTCAAGAACTACGACGGCGTCCTGAAGGTCGACGGCGAGGTCGGCTCCAAGAAGACCTACGACCCGCGCACCTGGGGCAAGTCCGCCGAGGCTGGCATGGCCAAGCGCGTCACCGAGGCCTGCGCCAACCTGCGCTCCACGGGCACGAAGCTGAAGTAGCCCCCACGGCGTCCGTACGGGCCCGGCACCCTTCCCTGGGTGCCGGGCCCGTACGCGTATGCAGCAGACTGGCACCCATGGCCATTCACAAGGATCTCCTCGGGGGACCGCCCCCGACCCACCTGCCCGACGACCCGGAGCCGCGCGAGCTGCTCGCGGGCGGGGCGGACCCCGCCGACGTCGCCGCGAAGTACCCCACGTCCTCGCTCGCCTGGGCCCGGCTCGCCGACGAGGCGTACGAGGGCGGCCGCGTCGTCGAGTCGTACGCGTACGCCCGCACCGGCTACCACCGCGGCCTGGACTCCCTGCGCCGCGCGGGCTGGAAGGGCCACGGCCCGGTGCCGTGGGAGCACGAGCCCAACCGGGGCTTCCTGCGCGCCCTGCACGGCCTCGCGCGGGCGGCGCAGGCGATCGGTGAGCAGGAGGAGTACGAGCGCTGCGCGGGCTTCCTCCGTGACTCCTCGCAGACCGCTGCCGAGACGCTCGGCTGACGTGGGCGGGGGCCCCGGGGTGCTGTCACCCCGGGGCCCCCTGTCGCGGGGCTGCGCCCCGGACCCCCTCATCACCCTTCGGGCTCGTCCTCAATCGCCGGACGGGCTTGAAATGCCCCGCCGGCGGGGTGCGATGAGGTCAGCGGAGTTCCCGGAGCAGACCCGCGTCGTACGGGGACGCCTCCGCAAGGCGGTCGGTCAGCGCCTTGTTCGCCCACTCCGGGTCCGCGATCAGGCTGCGACCCACCGCGATGACGTCGAACTCGTCGCGCTCCATGCGGTCCAGGAGCAGTTCGATGCCGGTGGACTCGGTCTGCTTGGCCCAGCCCTGGGGGCCCACGAACTCCTTGTCGAGGCCGACCGAGCCGACGGAGAGCGTGGCCTTGCCGGTGAGCTTCTTGACCCAGCCCGCGAGGTTGAGGTCGTCGCCGTCGAACTCGGGGAGCCAGTAGCGGCGCGTGGACGCGTGGAAGGCGTCGACGCCCGCGGCCGCCAACGGGGAGAGCAGAGCTTCGAGTTCGGCCGGGTCCGCCGCCAGCTTCGCGTCGAACGCGTTCGCCTTCCACTGGGAGAGCCGGAAGATCACGGGGAACGTCGGCGCGACCGCGCCGCGCACCGCTTCGACGATCTCGCGCGCGAAGCGGCTGCGCGAGGCGAGGCCGCCGCCGTAGCCGTCGGTGCGGCGGTTGGTGCGGTCCCAGAAGAACTGGTCGATCAAGTAGCCGTGCGCGCCGTGCAGTTCGACGCCGTCGAAGCCCGCGCGCTCGGCGGCGGCCGCCGCGGTGGCGAACGCGGCGACGACCTCGTCGACGTCGGCGGACGTCATGGCGTGGCCCTTGGCCTCGCCGTCAAGGCCGAGCCCGGAGGGGCCGGCGGGCGGCGCGTCGGTGAAGGGCCCGTCGCCCTCGTTGCGGGTGGCGCCCACGTGCCACAGCTGCGGGACGATGCGGCCGCCCTCGGCGTGCACCGCGTCGGCGACCCGGCGCCAGCCCGCGAGCGCGGCCTCGCCGTGGAAGTGCGGGACGCGGTGGCTGCTGCCCGCCGACGCGTGGTCGACGTAGGTGCCCTCGGTGACGATCAGGCCGACACCGCCCGCGGCGCGCCGCGCGTAGTACTCCGCGACGTCCGTGCCGGGCACGCCCTCCGGCGAGAACTCCCGGGTCATCGGGGCCATCGCGATGCGGTTGCGCAGGGTGAGGCCGTTGATGTCGAAGGGGCGCCCGAGGATCTGGGCGGCGCGTGACGTTGCCGCTTCGGTGGATTGCATGGGCCCTCCCGGGCTGTCATATGTGGTTCCAGTGGCTTCCTGACAGCACTGTAAGACGTTTGGTCGTGTCAATGTCGAGCGGGTACCTTGAGAGGCATGAACCGGCCCGCGACCGAGCGTCACTGTCTGACCCCCGCGCCCGGCGGCCTCGCCCTCGTCCAGGAGCTCCTGAACACCGCGCCCGCCGCCCGTCCGGCCGCCGAAGGGCTGCCCGACCTGCTCGCCGACGGGGTGCTCGACGGCGCGCAGGAGTGGGCCGACCTGGCCGTGCGCGGCTGGGCCGCGGAGACCGGACGCGCCGACGTCCAGCTCGTGCTCACCGAGGAGGACCTGCCCAAGCTGCGCTGCCTGCGGGACCAGGTGCGGCGCGCGCTCGCCGCGGGTGACCAGGGCGGCGGCGCGGTGCGCTTCACCTCGGCGCCGGTCGTCGTCGGGCTCGCCGGTGACGGCACGCTGACCGTCGAGCCGGAGGGCGCGGGCGCCCGCTGGCTGGCCTCCGCGGTCCTCGCGGAGGCGCTGCTCGCCCAGACGGCGGGCAGCTGGCGCCGCCTGAAGATCTGCCGGAACGAGCCCTGCGCCGCCGCGTTCTACGACCGCTCCCGCAACAACAGCGGCGTCTGGCACTCGGTGCGCGGCTGCGGCAACGCCGCCCACCTGCGCGCCTGCCGGGAACGCCGCCGTACTCAGTAGGACATGGGTGTCGTTATTTAGCTGCTGTTCGCTTACCGGCGTGCCTTGCCGTTTGGGCGAAAGTTGCGGAGGATTCCGGTGGGGACCGGGGCCCCCGTGCCGGTAACGGCAGGGGCGGACCGCTACCCGGAGGACGTATCGAGGAGACAGCGATGTCCCCACAGACGCGGGACGCGTCCACCGAGGCGGCCGAGACCGAGAGTCCGAACCTCGACTTCGCAGGCACCACCCCGTACGAGGACTACGTCCAGGCGGACGTCCTCACCCACCTCCAGCACCTGCGCTCGGACGACCCCGGCGAGATGGTCTTCCTGGTCACCACCCAGGTCATGGAGCTGTGGTTCACCGTGATCGTGCACGAGTGGGAGACCGCGGCGCACGCCCTGCGCCGCGACGACGTCCCCGTCGCGGTCGCGGCCCTCAAGCGGAGCATCCGCGAGCTGGACGCCCTGAACGCGTCCTGGCGCCCGCTCGCCCAGCTGACCCCCGCGCAGTTCAACTCCTACCGCGGTGCGCTCGGCGAGGGCTCCGGATTCCAGTCCGCGATGTACCGCCGCATGGAGTTCCTGCTCGGCGAGAAGTCCGCGTCCATGCTGGTTCCGCACCGGGGCGCGCCCCGCGTCCACGCGGAGCTGGAGAAGGCGCTGCACGAGCCCGGCCTCTACGACGAGGTGCTCGGTCTCCTCGCGCGGCGCGGCCACGCGATCCCCGCGGCCGTCCTGGAGCGCGACCTCACCAAGAAGTACGAGCCGTCCGCCGAGGTCGAGGCCGTCTGGACCGAGCTGTACTCGGGCGACGAGAACGGCGACCTCGCGCGGCTCGGCGAGACGCTGACGGACGTCGGCGAACTGGTCTGGCGCTGGCGCAACGACCACCTGGTCGCCACCCGCCGCGCGATGGGCTCCAAGACCGGCACGGGCGGCTCGGCGGGCGTGGCCTGGCTGGAGAAGCGCGCGGTCAAGAACGTCTTCCCCGAGCTGTGGACTGCGAGGAGCCATGTCTGAGACCCCCGGTTCCGCGGCGCTGCGGGAAGAGGCGGCGCTGCGGGAAGAGGCGGCGAAGCTGGACGCGGCGGACGGACTCGCCGCCAAGCGCGCCGAGTTCGTCCTCGACGACACGGTCTACCTGGACGGCAACTCGCTGGGCGCCCTGCCGGCCGGGGTGGCCGAGCGCGTCGCCGACGTCATCGGCCGCCAGTGGGGCGGCCTGCGCATCCGCTCCTGGGACGAGAGCGGCTGGTGGACCGCCCCCGAGCGGATCGGCGACCGCATCGCCCCGCTGGTCGGCGCGGCCCAGGGGCAGATCGTGGTCGGCGACTCGACCAGCGTGAACGTCTTCAAGGCGCTGGTCGCGGCGGTCCGGATCGCCAGGGGTTCGGGGGACCACCCGGAAGGGGGGCGTGACGAGATCGTCGTTGACGCGACGACCTTCCCCACGGACGGGTACATCGCGGAGTCCGCCGCGCGCCTCACCGGCTGCCGGCTGATCCCGGTGGCCCCCGCCGACGTACCCGGCGTACTCGGCGAGCGCACCGCCGCCGTGCTGCTCAACCACGCCGACTACCGCACCGGACGCCTGCACGACCTGGCCGGTCTGACGGCCGCCGTGCACGCGGCGGGCGCGCTCGTCGTCTGGGACCTGTGCCACACGGCGGGCGCCCTGCCCGTCGGCCTCGACGAGCACGGCGTGGACCTCGCGGTCGGCTGCACCTACAAGTACCTGAACGGCGGCCCGGGATCGCCCGCCTACCTCTACGTACGGCGCGAGCTGCAGGACCGTTTCGACTCGCCGCTGCCCGGCTGGAACTCGCACGCCGAACCCTTCGGCATGCGGCCCGAGTTCGAGGCCGTGGACGGGGCGCGGCGCGGTCGCGTGGGCACGCCCGACATCCTGTCGATGCTCGCCCTTGAGGCGGCGCTCGACGTGTGGGACGGCGTCCGCGTCGAGGCGGTGCGGGCCAAGTCCCTGGCCCTGACGGACTTCTTCCTGCGCTGCGTCGAGGCGTACGTGCCCGCGGGCCGGGTCGAGCCCGTCACCCCGCGGGCGCACGCCGAGCGGGGCAGCCAGGTCGCGCTGCGCTGCCCCGACGCCGGTGACGTCATGAAGCGGCTGATCGGGCAGGGCGTGGTCGGCGACTACCGCGCGCCGGACGTGCTGCGGTTCGGATTCACGCCGTTGTACGTGTCCTTCGCCGACGCCGAGCGGGCGGCCCGGGTACTGGCGCGCACGCTGGACTGATAGCGTCCGGCGGATCTTGTTCCCGTTTCTCCCGGTCCGGCCGTTCACCCGGCGGGACCGGGCGGAGCGGGCGCGTTCCGCCTGTTAGCCGCACGCAGTTGAGAGGTTGCCGCATGCCGGACGACGCCGCCGTGGCCCGCGATGCCGCCGAGGCCGAAGCCGCCTTCTCGCATCCCGCCGTGAAGCCGGACGCCACCGCCGCGTACGGCGAACACCCCGACCAGGTGGTCGACTTCCACGCGCCGCGCGGCGGCCCGGGGACCGACGGGTCGGCGCCCCTCGTGGTCGTCCTGCACGGCGGCGCCTGGCGGGCCCCGTACGATCGGCAGCACATCACGCCGTTCGCCGACTTCCTCGCCCGCCGCGGCTTCGCGGTGGCCAATGTCGAGTACCGCAGAGGAAGTTCGATTCCCGCGCAGGGCGGCGCGGGCCCGGTCGCCGGGCGCTGGCCGGAGACCTTCGACGACGTGGCCGCCGCGTTCGACGCGCTGCCCGCGCTGGTGCGCGAGGTCATGCCGTCGGCGGACGTCCGCCGCACCGTCGTGACGGGGCACTCCGCGGGCGGCCAGCTCGCGCTCTGGGCGGCCGCCCGGCATCTGCTTCCCGCCGACGCGCCCTGGCGCACCGGCCGGCCCCCGGCGCTGCGCGGCGTCGTCGCGCTCGCGCCGATCGCCGACTTCCGGGTCGCCGAGGAGCTCGCGGTGTGCGGCGGCGCGGCGGGCCAACTCCTGGGCGGCGAAGCCAGGTTCGACGAGCGCATCGGCTACGCCGACCCGGCTCAGCTGCTCCCCACGGGCATCGCCACGACCGTGGTGCAGGGCCGCACCGACATCGTGGTCCCGCAGGCGGTGGCCGAGGCGTACGCCGACGCGGCCGCGCGGGCGGGCGAGGTGGTGGGCCTCACCCTCCTGGAGGACGTCGGACACTTCCCGCTGATCGACCCGGCTGCGGACGCGTGCGCGGTGGTCGCGGAGGAGATCGCGCAGTTGGCGTTCTGAGGCCCTAGGGCCGGGGAGCCGCGTCCCGCCCTCGGCGGTCGCGTAGTACCTGCGACGGATGCCGGGGAACCCCTCCTGGTGCGGACGACCTGCCGGTCACGCCCCCGTACCTTCGTAGACGTGACAGATACGACTGAGCGGCTCAAGACCGGCGGCCAGCAGAGCCCCGAGTTCCACATGGTGCGCGAGGCCTTCGGCGGCCTGCGCGAGGCGCTCTTCCGCGGCGCGTTCGACTACCGGCTGCTGCCCCCCAGGGAGTCCGCGGACGGGCTCCTCGCCAAGCTGCTCCCGCGGCGGATACGCGGGTACGCGGTCTGGGCACCGCACATCCAGGTGGCGTTCGCGGCCCTGATCACCGTGTTCATCGGCTACCAGGTGGAGCTCGGGTTCCACGGGGCCCCGCAGCTCCTCATCGGCCTCCTTCCCGCGGCCGCCGTCCTGATGACGCTGGTCAGGCCGGTGGGCGCCTGGTGGGTCTCGCTGGTCTCCACCCCCTTCACGGGAGTGCTCGCGAACAGCTGGGACGGCCAGCCGTGGACACCGAGTGCCTTCGTCGGGCACATCGTGGTGATGGTCGTGGTGGCGGCGAGGACAGGACCGCGCACCGCCCTGTGGATGTGGCTCGGCACCGCCGCGTACGGGGCGGGATCCGAGGTGCTCCTCGGGAGCTACGGCTCCGACACCCCGCAGATGCTGTTCCTCTCGGCGGTCGCGCTGCTCGTCACCACGATGGTGCACGTGCGCCGCGAGGCGCAGCGCGAGGTGACCGTGCAGCGCACCGTCACCGCCATCGAGCGCGACAAGCGCACCCTCCTGGAGGAGCGCACCACCATCGCCAGGGAGCTGCACGACGTCGTGGCGCACCACATGTCGGTGGTCGCGATCCAGGCCGAGGCCGCGCCCTACCGGGTGGAGAACCCGCCGCCCGAGCTGGAGCAGGCCTTCGTGACGATCCGGGAGAACGCGGTGTCCGCGCTCACCGAACTGCGCCGCGTCCTCGGTGTCGTACGGGCCGAGGACTACGAGGCGCCCGACGCCCCGCAGCCCACGCTCGGCGACCTCGACCGGCTGCTCGACAACGTCCGTGACGCGGGCCTGGCCGTCGACAAGGTCATCACCGGCGCGGTCCGGGAACTCCCGCAGGGCGTCGAGCTCTCGGCGTACCGCATCGTGCAGGAGGCGCTGAGCAACAGCCTGCGGCACGCGCCGGGCGCCGGGGCCCGGGTCGAGGTGGGGTACGTCCTGGGCGGTCTCGGTCTGCGCATCGTGAACGGGCCCGCGAAGGGCCTGGTCAAGCCGTCGCCCGGGGCGGGCCACGGGATCACCGGAATGCGGGAGCGGGTCGGCATGCTGGACGGCGAGATGACCGCGGAGCCCACCGCCGAAGGCGGCTACGAGGTCACGGTCTTCCTGCCGGTCGCCGCCGAGCGGCGCATCGATCCCGCGGGGGAGGACGCATGACCATCCGGATCCTGATCGCGGACGACCAGATGATGGTCCGCGAGGGCTTCTCGGTGCTGCTGAACGCCATGCCCGACATGGAGGTCGTCGGCGAGGCGGTGAACGGCCGCGAGGCGGTCCAGCGGGTGCGCGAACTCGCCCCCGACGTCGTCCTGATGGACATCCGCATGCCGGAGCTGAACGGCATCGAGGCGACCAGGGAGATCGTCGCGGGCGCGGCGGACGGCACGCCGAAGGTGCTGGTCCTGACCACGTTCGACCTCGACGAGTACGTGTACCAGGCGCTGCGCGCGGGGGCCTCCGGGTTCCTGCTCAAGGACGCCTCCGCACGCCAGCTCGCCGACGGCGTGCGGGTGGTGGCGGCGGGCGAGGCGCTGCTCGCGCCCACCGTGACGCGCCGCCTGATCACCGAGTTCTCCAAGCTGGCGGAGGCGCCGCGGCTGTCCGCCGCGGTCCAGGCGCAGCAGTACGGGGAGCTGACCGAGCGGGAGACGGAGGTCCTCGTGCTCATCGCGCAGGGCCTGTCGAACGCGGAGATCGCCTCGCATCTGGTGGTCGCCGAGTCCACGATCAAGACGCACGTCAGCCGCATCCTGGTGAAGCTGGGCCTGCGGGACCGCACGCAGGCGGCGGTGTTCGCGTACGAGGCGCGTCTGGTGACGCCGGGCTGAGGGGCGCGGGGAACCGCGCGCCCAGCCCCCACGGACCCGCAGACGCCTTCCGCAACCCACGCGAAGCGCCTAGCTTCGCTCCATGGACACCGCTTTCACGCCCTCGGCCCCGGAGTTCCTGGCCGACCCCTACCCCGCGTACGCGGCCCTGCGCGAGGCGGGGAGGGCCCACTACTACGCGCCGAGCGACCAGTGGCTGATCCCGCACCACGCGGACGTCTCCGCGCTGCTTCGCGACCGCAGGCTCGGCCGCACGTATCTGCACCGCTTCACCCACGAGGAGTTCGGGCGGCAGGCCCCGCCGCCCGAACACGAGCCGTTCCACGTACTGAACGACAACGGCATGCTCGACCTGGAGGCGCCCACCCACACCCGCATCCGCCGCCTGGTCGCCAAGGCGTTCACGCCGCGTACGGTCGAGCGGCTCAGGCCGTACGTCGAGGAGTTGGCGGACCGGCTGGTGCGCGACCTGGTGGCGGACGGCGGCGGGAATCTCGCCGCGCGGATCGCGGAGCCGCTGCCCGTGGCGGTGATCGCCCAGATGCTGGGCATCCCCGCGTCCGACCGGCCGCGGCTGCGGCCCTGGTCCGCCGACATCTGCGGCATGTACGAGCTGAACCCGGGCGAGGAGACGGCGGCCCGTGCGGTCCGGGCCTCGCTCGAATTCAGCGCGTATCTGCGGGAGTTGATCCAGTTCCGGCGCAAGGATCCCGGGGACGACCTGATCTCCGGGCTCATCGCCGCCCACGAGGACGGCGAGTCGCTCAGCGAGCAGGAGATGATCTCCACGTGCGTGCTGCTCCTGAACGCCGGGCACGAGGCGACGGTGAACGCCACGGTCAACGGCTGGTACGCGCTCTTCCGCGATCCCGGCCAACTCGCCGCCCTGCGCGCGGATCCCGAAAGGCTCGTGCCCACCGCCGTGGAGGAGCTGCTGCGCTACGACACCCCCCTCCAGCTCTTCGAACGGTGGGTCCTCGAAGACATCGAGGTCGGCGGCGTGCGGATTCCGCGCGGCGCGGAGGTCGCCCTGCTCTTCGGCTCCGCCAACCACGACCCGGCCGTCTTCGACGCCCCCGCGAAGCTGGACATCGCGCGCGCGGACAACCCGCACATCTCCTTCAGTGCGGGCATCCACTACTGCATCGGCGCGCCGCTCGCCCGCATCGAACTGGCCGCCTCGCTCGGTGCGTTGCTGCGCAGGGCGCCGGGGCTGGGGCTGGCTGCGGAGCCTGGGCGGCGGCCGAATTTCGTGATGCGGGGGCTTACGGAGTTGCTGGTCGAGGTGTGAGGTGGTCTGCGGGTCGTGGTCGGCTGGTCGCGCAGTTCCGCGCGCCCCTTAAAGGGACCGCTCGGCGCGGTCTCAGGTGAGCATGTCCCGGTGGCGTAGGGCCGTCAGGCCCGTGGTCACCAGTGCCGTCGCGAGCAGCGTCAGGAGTACGTACGGGGGCCAGCTCGGGTCGGCGCCCGGCAGCTTCGGCAGGTGGCCGAAGGGGGAGAGGTTCATGACCGCCTGTGGCAGGTCGAGTGCCGGGCCGATCCAGCCGATGGCGAGGCAGCCCCCGACCACCGCCCAGGAGGCCGCCGCGGCCTTCGGGAACGCCCCCACGAGGAGCACCGTGAGCCCGCCGAGGACCCAGACCGCGGGGAGCTGCGCCAGGCACGCGCCGAGGATCGCGCCGGTGTCCCCGCCGTGCCCGACGGCCAGGCCGAGCCCGGCCACCAGCAACAGCGGGACCACCCCGCCGAACGCGATGACCAGATGTCCCGCCGCCCAGCGCAGCCGCCCCACCGCGCCCGCGAGGACCGGCTCGGCCCGCTGTGAGGTCTCCTCGCCGTGCAGCCGCAGCACGGAGGTGGCGACGTAGAGCGCGGCGACCATGCCGAACATGCCGACCATGGTGGCGAGGAAGGCGTCGGTCAGACCGGACTGGCCGCCCATCCGCTCGATGATGTCGCGGGTGTTCTCGTTGTCGCCGACGATGTCGGCCGCGCCGTCCGCCATCCCGCCGAACACGGTCCCCGCGGCCAGGAACCCGGCGAACCAGCCGAGCACGGCGCCCCGCTGGAGCCGCAGGGCGAGGGCGCCCGCCGTGCCCAGCCTCCCGCGCGCGGGGCCCGGCCGGGTGGGCAGGAAGCTCATGCCGACGTCCCTGCGCCCCGCCAGTTCGTACGCCACGACGCCCTGCGCCACGATCGCGGCGCCGACGAGCGCGAGGACCCACCAGCGCTCGCCCGCGTACGCCCGCAGGTGCTCCTGCCAGCCGAGCGGCGAGAGCCAGGTCAGCGCGGACGAGCCGTCCGCGGTCCCCGCGTCGCCCGCCGCGCGCAGCACGAAGGCCGCGCCGAGCAGCGCCGACGTCAGGCCCTTGGCGAGCCGCGCGCTCTCGGTGAGCTGCGCGGCGATCGCCGCCATGGTGGCGAAGAGCATGCCGGTGCCCGCGACGCCGAGGCCGAGCGCGAGCGCCCCCGCCGCGCCCCGGCTCGCCATGCCCGCGGTGATGAGGAGCCCGGCGGCGGCGTCGGCGGTGAAGGCGGCGAGCAGTGCGGCGGTGAGCGGGGCGCGGCGGCCCACCATGGAGGCGGAGAGCATCTCCTGGCGGCCGGTCTCCTCCTCGTCGCGGGTGTGCCTGACGACGATGACCAGGCTCATCACGGCGGCGAGTACGCCCGCGTAGCAGCCGATGCGCCAGGTGGAGAGGGCGCCGAGCGAGTCGCCGAACACCGGTCCGTACATGGCGCGCATCGAGGAGTTGGAGTTCATCGACGCCATGGCGTCGGCGCGCTCGGCCGCGGTGGCGTAGACGCTCTCCAGGGAGCCGGGCATGGCGAGGACCAGGCCGGTGACGATCAGGATCCAGACCGGCATCATGACCCGGTCGCGGCGCAGCGCGAGGCGGAACAGGGTGCCGGTGCCGGCCAGTTGGCGCGAGCCTCCGGTGCGCGGCGCGAAGGCGGCGTTGGGCGCGGTGCCCGATGCGGCGGTCATCGTGCCATCGCCTCTTCGCGTACGTCGTCCTGGTAGTGCCGCAGGAACAGCTCCTCCAGGGTGGGCGGGGTGCTGGTCAGCGAGCGGATCCCGGAGTCCGTCAGGGACTTGAGGACGGCGTCGAGCTTGTCGGTGTCGACCTGGAGCCTGACGCGCCTGCCCTGGACGTCGAGGTCGTGCACGCCGGGCAGGCCGGCGAGGCCGTTCGGGTCGCGGGCGAGTTCGGCGGAGACGCTGGTCCGGGTCAGGTGGCGCAGCTCGGCCAGCGAACCGGACTCGACGGTCCGGCCCTTCCTGATGATGCTGACGCGGTCGCAGAGCGTCTCGATCTCGCTGAGGATGTGCGAGGAGAGGAGCACGGTCCTGCCCCGGTCGCGCTCCTCCTCCACGCAGCTCTGGAAGACCTCCTCCATGAGCGGGTCGAGTCCCGAGGTGGGTTCGTCGAGGATCAGCAGGTCGACGTCGGAGGCGAACGCGGCGACGAGGGCGACCTTCTGGCGGTTGCCCTTGGAGTAGGTGCGGCCCTTCTTGGTGGGGTCGAGCTCGAACCGCTCGACGAGGCGGTCGCGCCGGGCCCGGTCGAGTCCGCCGCGCAGCTTGCCGTACAGGTCGATGACCTCGCCCCCGGAGAGGTTGCGCCACAGGGTGACGTCGCCGGGGACGTACGCGACGCGGCGGTGCAGGGTGACGGCGTCCCGCCACGGGTCGCCGCCGAGCAGCTGCGCGGCGCCGGAGTCGGCGCGCAGCAGGCCGAGCAGGACGCGGATGGTGGTCGACTTGCCCGAGCCGTTGGGGCCGAGGAAGCCGTGCACCTCACCGGCGTCGACGTCCAGGTCGAGCCCGTCGAGCGCGTGCGTCGCGCCGAACGACTTGTGCAGTCCGGACACGGTGATTGCCTTCGTCATGTTTTTGAACGTACGCTCATTTCACAAGGTTGTGAAGTTAAGGAACCGTATAAACTCACTCGGAAGAGGGCAGCCGCGGGGGAGACCAGGGGAGATGATCGACAGATGACCGAGGAAGAGACGCGCGGCACCGGCCCGCAGGGGCGGCCCGACGCGGAGGCCACCTCCCGCTTCGTGGAGAAGTTCGCCGCCCAGCTGGTCGAGGCGGGCATGCAGCGGATGCCGGCCCGGGTCTTCGCGGCCCTGCTCTCCTCGGACTCCGGCGCGCTCACCGCGGCGGAACTCGGCGAACAGCTGCGGGTCAGCCCCGCCGCGGTGTCCGGCGCGGTGCGCTATCTGACCCAGCAGCACATGGTCAACCGCGAACGGGACCCCGGGACGCGGCGCGACATCTTCCGGGTGCACAGCAACCAGTGGTACGAGGCGCTGACCAACCGGGACGGCGTGCTCAAGCGCTGGGAGGACGCCATGCGGGAGGGCGTCACCAGCCTCGGCGAGAACACCCCCGCGGGCCGCCGCCTCGCGGAGACCCTGGCGTTCTTCGAGTTCGTGCAGGAGGAGTTGGCGGGGATGATGGAGCGGTGGCGGGTGCGGCGTGAGGAACTCTTCGGCCCGATCTGACGGTCGCCACTGGAACGGGCTCCGTTTCGCCGCTGCGCGGCGCGGCGAGGTGGGGCCCCTGTAGGACAGGGGCCTTGGCCACGGTCTTGATCCGCCCGCGTGGCCCACGGGGCGGGCCTGCCCCACGTTCCCGCCTGGCCACCCGGTGCTCTGCGAGGTCGTGCACCTGTAGGACCGGGGCTCGGCCCGCACCGGCTTCCAGAACGCCGCTTCGCGGCGATGCCTCCCCACCCGCCCACCCGATTCTCCGGACCGTACAGCCCACGCCCTTCAAGTACGCCGCGTCGCCGGGTAAACGGGTGGGCGGGTGGGAGTGACTCGCCGCGCAGCGGCGGTCTGAAGAGCCGGTGCGGGCCGGTGTTCTGGCCGGGCAGGTGCGCGGCTTCGCGAGCGGGAGGGCGGTGGTCGGAGAGATGGTGCGGGCCAGCGTCCTGGCCGTGCAGGCGCGCGACCTCGCGGGCGAGGCGGCGGTCTGAAGAGCCGGTGCGGGCCGAGTCCGGACGGATCTGCAGGCGCGCGACCTCGCGGGCGGGGGACGGCGGCGGTCGGACGGCCGGTGCAGGTCGGCGTCCCGGCTGCCGGGTGTCCGGCGTGGTCAGCCGTGGCTGGAGAAGTGCCCCGGGGCGCCCGCCCCGCCTGCCGCGCGGGCCCGGTCGAATGGCGCTCAAGGGCCGCCCCTACCTCGGCAGGGTCAACCCCCAAGCCCGTGGCCGTACCGTCCACGTTCGCGTGCGGACCGGGCCCGCGACCACCGCGTCCGCGCGGTAGCGGAAGTCCGCTCCGGAGATCGTCACCGTGCGTGCCCGCACCCGCAGCGGTGCCGCCTCCGCGCCGACCGAGGAGGGGCGGACCTCCACCTGGGCCAGGCCGCCGCCGTCGCCCGCGGTGACCACGACGCCCTCGACCGGCTGGTCCAGGTCGACCAGCGTGACGCCGTCCGCCTCGACCCGCAGCCGCGCGGGCACGGGTCCCGGTGGCGTCGCCACCCGCGCGGGGCGCGCGGCCAGGGTGCGTACGAAGGACTGGCAGGTCCGCAGCCAGGCGTGGCCCTCGACCGTGCTGGTCGCCGCGGCCAAGGACCCGTCGCCCGCCTCCGCCGCGCCGACCGGCGGGATCCGCAGGTCCCCGAGGACCACCCCGTCGCTGTCGTCCACCAGCAGATCGAGCCTGCGTTCGGCCCCTTCGAGGACCGCGCGGGCCGCGGCGACCGCTCCGGAGGGCACCCCGAGCGAGCGCGCGAGCGTCTGCGCGGCGCCGACGGGAACGACCGAGAGCGCGCTTCCCGCGAGGTCCCGCTCCCGGTGGAGCGTGCCCACCGCACGCAGCAGCGCCCGGTCGTCGCCGACCACCACGAGGCGCCGCGCACCCCGTCTGGCCAGCGCTTTCGCGAAGTCCTCGGGGCCGTCGGGGAGGCAGACACGGACCGCCGCGCCCGCGCCGAGCACGTCTCTCGCGATCCGTACCGACTCACCGTCCGTGCGCCGGGCGACCGGGTCGATGACGACTAGGAGCTGGTCGCGAGCCGACAACGTGCGCCCTTTCTTTTAGCCGTTCTTTGAGACCTCGGGTAGCATCTTTGTGCAAGAGCCCCTTGCGCTATTGCGCCAGGGGCTTCGTCTATTCCGGGGCAGCATCCAAGGCACACCCATACGGCGGCTACGGCCCCTGACCTTGGACATGCCCCGCCCGGAAGGGGTGTACGCCTGTGCCCGCACTTGTGCTGCTCGGTGCTCAGTGGGGTGACGAAGGCAAGGGAAAGGCCACTGACCTGCTCGGTGGCTCGGTGGACTATGTAGTGCGCTACCAGGGCGGCAACAACGCCGGCCACACGGTCGTCGTAGGCGACCAGAAGTACGCGCTGCATCTCCTCCCTTCCGGGATTCTCTCCCCGGACTGTGTGCCTGTCATCGGCAACGGAGTCGTCGTCGACCCGTCGGTCCTGCTCTCCGAGCTGAGCGGTCTGAACGAGCGCGGCGTCGACACGTCGAAGCTGCTGATCAGCGGCAACGCGCACATCATCACGCCGTACAACGTGACGGTCGACAAGGTGGGCGAGCGCTTCCTCGGCAAGCGGAAGATCGGCACCACGGGCCGGGGCATCGGCCCGACCTACGCCGACAAGATCAACCGCACCGGCATCCGCGTCCAGGACCTCTACGACGAGTCGATCCTGACGCAGAAGGTCGAAGCGGCTCTTGAGCAGAAGAACCAGCTGCTCACCAAGGTCTTCAACCGCCGCGCGATCGAGGCGGAGCAGATCGTCGAGCAGCTCCTGGAGCACGGCGAGAACATCAAGCAGTACGTCGCCGACACCACGCTGATCCTGAACAACGCGCTCGACGACGACAAGGTCGTCCTGTTCGAGGGCGGCCAGGGCACGCTCCTGGACGTGGACCACGGCACGTACCCCTTCGTCACCTCCTCGAACCCGACCGCGGGCGGCGCCTGCACGGGTACGGGCGTGGGCCCGACGAAGATCAGCCGCGTCATCGGCATCCTGAAGGCGTACACGACCCGCGTCGGCGCGGGCCCGTTCCCCACGGAGCTGTTCGACGCGGACGGCGAGGCGCTGCGCACCATCGGCGGCGAGCGCGGTGTCACCACGGGACGGGACCGTCGCTGTGGCTGGTTCGACGCCCCGATCGCCCGCTACGCGACCCGCGTGAACGGCCTGACGGACTTCTTCCTCACCAAGCTCGACGTCCTCACCGGCTGGGAGCAGATCCCGGTCTGCGTGGCGTACGAGATCGACGGCAAGCGCGTCGAGGAGCTCCCGTACAACCAGACCGACTTCCACCACGCGAAGCCGATCTACGAGACGCTCCCCGGCTGGTCCGAGGACATCACCAAGGCCCAGACCTTCGCCGACCTGCCGAAGAACGCGCAGGGTTACGTGAAGGCCCTGGAGGAGATGTCCGGCGCCCCGATCTCCGCGATCGGCGTGGGTCCCGGCCGCACGGAGACGATCGAGATCAACTCGTTCATCTAGCGCGTTCCGTACGACGTGCCGAAGGGGCGTTCCGGCCGGGCCGGAGCGCCCCTTCGGCGTGCCGGGACCGTCAGCCCCCGCTGCCCTCGCCGCACACCCGCAGGCCCTCCGGGGTCGCACAGGGCAGATGGCCGTGGGTGCGGATGACGTCGAGGCCGTTGCCGCGGGCGTAGGCGAGGAAGCTGGAGGCCAGGGAGTCGGCGGGCGGCAGGCCGTACGTGTAGGCGTACTCGATCTCGCGGTAGGGGTAGCCGGACCTGGTGAGCTGTTCGACGGAGGGCTCGTGGCCGTCCAGGTTCAGTCGGTGCAGGCCCTTGAGGTCGGCGGCGGCGCGCAGTTCGCTGTAGCCGAGGGCGCCGGGGATGCGTTCGACGGCGTCCAGGACCTGGTCGGTGGAGTCGAGTTCGCAGCGGGTCACGGGGACCGAGGGGTCGTCCTTGCTCAGGCAGTCGTTCGACGACGCCTTGATCTCGAAGGCGCCGCCCAGGACGCGCCGCTGGAGCGTGTCGCGGGTGCCCGAGCTGGAGCCCCGGCTGACCAGGACCACCGGCAGATCGGGCCCGCCGAGCTCCTTCCAGTTGCGTACGTCGCCCCGGTAGATCCGCCGCACCTGCGGCAGCGTCAGATTGCGCAGCGGTACGCGGTCGTTGAGGACGAGCGCGAAGAGGGAGACCGCCACGCGCGTCTCGGCCAGGCGCGGGAAGCCGTCCGACTTGGGCCCGTCGGAGAAGCTGAGCAGGGGCGGTGCGCCCTTCTTCCCCGCCTGCCCGCCGGGACCCGCGAACTTCCTTCCCTCGTCGTCCAGTTCACGCACGCCCGAGGTGCTGCCGTGCGCGCTGACCTCGATGGCGGAGCCGGGGCAGTCGTCCTCGTACTTCTCCGCGAGTTCCTGGGCGACCGGTGCGAACGCCGTCGAGCCGAGCACCGTCAGCTCACCCGTCGCGCACTCGATGGGCGGCGGATCGTCGTTCCGCAGCACGATGATCGAGGCCAGCGTGACGACGGACAGGGTGAGCAGGACGGTGAGGAGCCGGGCCGGGCGGGACAGGAGCGGCGGCTTGTCGTCCGGGGTCGTCGAGCGGTTCGGCTGGACCTCGCCCGCCTGGATGCCGCCCGACATGGTGACGTCGCCGCCGACCGGGCCGCCGGTGAGCAGCACGAGGAGCTTGAAGTGCTGGCCCCGGTTGAGCGGGACGCGCGGGATGTGCAGCGTGCTGCCCTCGTAGCGCAGGCCCGTGCCGGGCGTGAAGTGCTCCATCAGATGGTCGGCACCGGCCTGCGCGGTGACCGCGACGGCGCGGATGGTGCGGCCCGTGAAGACGGCGGTCAGGCCGTGCAGCGCGCGCCCGGTGTAGTCGGCGTCGGTGATCTCCTGCGAGCCGTCGTTCTCCACCCGGAGCAGGACGAGCGTGGCGTCCGACATCTCGGGGGTCTCGTCGAACAGGCCGAGGCGCGCGTTGGCGCCGCCGGTGCGGACGTTGTCCCCTATCGCCGTGTCCATCTGCACGCGGTAGCCGATCCGCTTGCGGCGCGGCACCCGGCGTTCGTACCAGAGGGCGCCGACGGTGGCGAGCAGGCCGAGGACCGCCGTGAGCACGGCGATGACGTTTTCGGTGCTCAACCACTCCATGGGCGGTGACAGTAGGGCGCGCGGCGGGGACCGGGTACGCCTTCGCCGGTTCGTTCGACGGCTGTTCGCCGACGGTTCAGTTCCCCTTGTCGTACGTCAATTCGCCGCTGCCGTCCGTGTTCGCGCGCCGCAGCTTGCCGTTGCCGAGGATCGTGACGACGCTCGGCTCGCCCGGTGTGCAGGACGTCATGGGCTCGCCGACGGTGACCTCGGTGGGGCCGATGTGCAGCCGGTCGCCGGACGCGGACTCCAGCTTGCCCTGGAAGACGCAGTGGTAGGTGCCGCCGCCCTTGGCCGGTCCGTCGGCGGTGACGGAGAGCACCGTGTCGCCCACCTCGCCCTGCTGGAGGGTGAGTTGGCGGGTGCTGTGGCCCGACCCGCTGTCGAGGCCGCCGTTCCACGTGCCCAGGTACTTCTCCGGCACGGTGCCCTCCGTCGCGGAGGGCGACGCCGACGCCGAAGCGGCGTCGGAGGCGTCCGGGCTCGGCGTGCTCGGCCCGGGGGTCCGCGGGGCGCCGCTCGCGGAGTTCTTGGCGTCCGTGTCCGCCTTGTCGGTGCCGTCGTCGTTCATCACCGCGTAGACGGTGCCGCCCGCTCCGATGGCCACTATCAACGCCACGACGATCAGCGCGGCGGTCGAACGGGCGCTGCGGCGCGGGGGTTCGGGCGCGGGCAGGTAGCCGCCGCCGGGTCCGTAGGGCGGGGTGGGGCCGAAGCCGCCGGGCTGTTGCGGATAGCCGTACGCGGCGGGGGCCGCGGGGACGGGGTGCTGCTGGGGGTAGCCGTACGCCGGGGCCACCGGCGGTGCCGACGCGGCCGCCGACGGCGGGGGCGTGGGGGTCGGCGGCTGGCCCGAGACCATGGTGGGGAGGTGGTCGAGGGGCGCGCTGCCCGGTCTGCCCGGGGGCGGCGGTGTGGCCTCGCCCCCTTCGGCGGAGGCGGAGGCGGAGGCGGGCGCGGGCGTGACGGCGGGCGCGGAGGCGGGCGTCGCAGCGGGCGTGGGAGCGGGTGCCGCGGCCGGGCGCGGGGGCACGGGCGGGGTGTCGGCCGGCGCCGGACCGGAACCGGCCGTGTCCGCGCTCGGCTCCTCGTCCGGGTCCTCCGCGTCCAGCAACTGCACGGCGTGCCGCCCCAGTTGGGCCACGAGCGAGCCAGGCAGCCACGGTTCGAGGGTGCTGCCTCCCGCGCTGAGGGTGTCCTGCGCGCCGGTGCGTTCCAGGATGTCGTCCAGGGCGGGCCGGGCCGCCGGGTCCTTGTGCAGGCACGCGCCGATCAGCTCGGCGAGGCTCTCGGGGATGCCCTCCAGATCGGGCTCCTCCTGCGCGATGCGGAACATCAGCGCGTGCACCCCGCTGTTGGCGGTGCCGAACGGCAGCATGCCGGACGCCGCGTACGCGAGGACCGAGCCCAGGCAGAACACGTCGCACGCCGGGGTGATCCGGTCCCCGCGCACCTGCTCGGGCGCCATGAACCCGGGCGAGCCGACCAGCGCGCCGGTGCGGGTCAGGCCGCCGTCGGTGACCGTCTCCAGGGCGCGCGCGATGCCGAAGTCGATGACGCGCGGGCCGTCGATGGTGACCAGCACGTTCGACGGCTTCAGGTCGCGGTGGACGAGGCCCGCGGCGTGGATGTCCTTGAGGGCGTTGGCGAGCCCGGCCGCGAGGATGTTCACGGAGCGTTCGGGCAGCGGCCCGTGCTCGTGCGAGACGACGCTCTGGAGCGAGGGTCCCGCGACGTATCCGGTGGCCACCCAGGGGATCGCCGCCTCGGTGTCCGCGTCGAGGACCGGCGCGGTCCAGACGCCGCCGACCTGCCGCGCGGCCGCGACCTCCTGCCGGAAGCGGCTTCTGAACTCCTCCTGCTCGGCGAGTTCTTGGCGGACCAGCTTCACCGCGACCGTACGGCCGCGGCCGGACCGCGCGAGATACACCTGCCCCATGCCGCCCGCGCCGAGCCGTGCCAACAGCCGGTACGCGCCGATCCGTTGTGGATCTCCTGGTCCGAGCCTCTCCATCGCCGCACCGGCCTCCCCCATTGGTGTGCAACAGAGTGAGGAGTGTACTGGCCGGTCATGGGGTCCAGACAGGTACTTCGGCACTCCTGGTACGCCCGGCGGCCCTTCGCGGACCGCCGGGTGCCATCGGCCGCGGTTCCTAGATGAAACCGATGCCGAGGGAGACCTCGTTCAGCCCGGTGATGCCCTTCACGCCGTGCTCACCGGCCGAGGGGTCGTAGTCGAAGGTCTTCTCGGGGGACGACTGGAAGTGGCCGCAGACGAGGATCGAATCGTTGATCGAGCCGCGGGTGGTCTGCCAGTCGATCCACCAGGTCGCGCACCCTCCGTCGGGCTCGCCGAAGCCGGAACCGGGCAGGGTGTCGGTCAGGTTCCCCGAGACGCGGGCCACGCCGTTCTGGACGCAGATCGTGATCTCGCCGCTCGCCCCCTCGATCGTGTCGCTCTTGGTGACGCAGCCGGGCGCCGCGTTCGCGTCCGGCCCCGAGGAAGCGAGCGCCGTGGGGGCCATGACTGCCGTGGTGCTGCCGACGAGTGCGGTGAGCAGGGCCGCGTTCAGGAGGCGTCTCATGGAAAGCCTTTCGGTATCGGCGGTACGGACACCGGAACGCTAACCACGGGCGCTATTGCCCTCTTATCCGCCTGTTTCCGGCCACCGGACGTCGTCGAGGGCCTTCGAAAGGCGCTCCAACACCCTTGCCGTCTCGTCGAATTCCGCCTCGCCGAGCAGCCCGGCAAGCCGCTCCGCCAGCTCCGCGTGGCCCGGGTCGATCCGGGCGACGGCGGCCCGGCCCTCGTCGGTCGGCCGCAGCAGTTTGGCGCGGCGGTGCGCGGGGTTCGGCACGTACGCGGCGAGGCCGTCGCGTACGAGGAGGTCCGCGACCCGCTGCACGCTCTGCCGGGTGATGCCCATCGCGCGGGCGATCCCGGCGACCGGCAGCGGCTCGCGCAGGACCGCGCCGAGCACCTGCCACCAGGCGGCGGTGAGTCCGGCGGGGCGGGCCAGTTCCTCGGACTTGCCGAGGAACTGGCCGTTCAGCCGGAAGACGGTCAGCGCCGTGCGGCTGAGCAGGTCCTGCTGCCCGGCGCGACGTTCCTCTTCGGTGGTCATCTGATGCCTGTCCGCTAGGAGTTGAGCGTCTCGTACGCCGCCGGGTCCGAGTCGTGGAAGAGCCGGTACCAGGCGTCCAGCTTCTCGGCGTCGAGGACGTCGCCGAGCCGCCCGAAGATCTCCCGCGCGAACGCGACCGGCTCGGTCGGGCCCGCCGTGATCAGGTCGCCGTCGGTGACCGCGTCCGCCTCGACGTACCGCTCGCCGCCCTTGTAGCCGGTGGCCGCCAGGTACATCGGCGCCGCGCTGGTGTGCGCCCGGTCGTCGAGCAGGCCCTCGCGGGCGACGCCCGCCGTGGCCCCGCAGATCGCGCCGACCGGCACCCCCGCGTCGAGGAACGCGCGGGCCGTGCGGGCGAAGGGGGCGAGGCCGTCGCCCGTGTCCCACAGGTCGGCGCCCGGCAGGACCAGCAGCGCACTGTCCTCGGGGCGCAGCTCCGCGAGCGTCAGGCCGGGCTGGACGCGGAGGCCGCCGATGCTGGTGACGGGGGCGGCGGAGAGGGCCACCGTGCGGATCTCGTAGCCGAAGCGGGCGAGCCACGCGGTGGCGTGGCCCGTCTCCCAGTCGGCGAGCGTGTCGTAGACGGCCAGGTGCACGGGCTTGCGGGACATGGGTTCCTCCGTCGCGGGGCTTCGAAGTACGTGTGTAAGTATGCTGTCGAATTGGCAGCATGCTGTCAAGAGGGATCGTTAACGTCCGCAGGGGGCGGCCTTAACCCGCCCGTCCCTAGCGTTCTCGGCATGGACAGCACACTGACCCTCAGCGCCCACCTGGGCCTCGACCTGGCCGCCGTCACGCTGCTGACCTTCGGTGTCTTCTATCCACGGCACCGCAGGCGCGAGCTCGTTCCGGCGTATCTGGCCCTGAACGTCGCCCTGTTCGCGGTCGTCGCGGGGCTCGGCACGGTCGGCGGGGACGGTGGGCTCGCCCTCGGCTTCGGGCTCTTCGGCGTGCTCTCGATCGTGCGGCTGCGCTCCGACGCGCTCCAGCACCAGGAAGTCGCCTACTACTTCATCACCCTGGTCCTCGGCCTGCTCTGCGGACTGCCCGCCCTGAGCCTGCCGGTGGCGGCGCTGCTCGCCGCCGTGCTGCTCGCGGTGATGTACGGCGCCGACCACCCGAAGCTGTTCGCCCGCGACCGCCGCGCGATCGTCACGCTGGACTCCGTCCACCGCGAGGAGGGGCCGCTCCGCGCCGAGCTGGAGCGCCGCCTCGGCCCGCCGCTGGGCTGGACCGTCCAGGAAGTCGACTACGTCCGCGATCTCATGGTGCTGGAAGTTCGCTTCCGTCAACCGGAACCTTCCGTACTGTCTCGGGAGTTGACGGTACGACGACGCACGACCCGGTCCAACACGATCGCCCCCCGTCACCCGAAGGAGACCGTGTGAACCCCGCCGTACGCGCCATCGGCCGCGCCGCGCTCGCCGCGCACCCCATCGCGCTTGACGAGGTCAACGCCAGGGCGGAACTGCTCGCCCGGTACGACAACAGCTATCTGGTGCCCGTCGAGATCTTCGAGGATCTCGCCGCCCTCCTCACCGATCCACGCCGCGCCGGAGGACCCTTCCGGTCCCTCAGCATCGGCGGCAAGCGCTGGTTCCGGTACCACTCCACGTACTACGACACCCCCGAGCTGGTGACCTTCCACGACCACCGGCAGGGGCGCCGGCTGCGCTACCGCATCCGCGAGCGCGTCTACCAGGACAGCGGAGAGCGGCAGTTCGAGATCAAGCTGAAGAGCGGGCGCGGCGAGACCGTCAAGCACCGCCAGCGCCTGGAGGGCGACGACCACGTCCTGGACGAGGCCCGCCAGGGCTTCCTCTCCGGCGTGCTGCGCGGGTCGTACGGGGTGGACGCGCCCGACGGGCTCACCACCTCGCTGGTCACCGAGTACCAGCGCGCCACGTTCGTCGCCGACGGACAGCGCATCACCTGTGACGCCGGGCTCGTCGTGCGCGACACCGTCTCGGGGCGGTCCGCCGCCGCCGACACGGGCCTCGTCCTCGTGGAGACCAAGACCAAGGGCCATCTCACCGAGGCCGACCGGGTCCTGCACCGGTACGGCGTACGGGCCGCGGACTTCACCAAGTACTGCGGCGGGTACGCGGCCGTGCGGCCGGAACTCGGCATCAACAAGTGGGCGCGGGCCGTGCGGACGGCGTTCCCGCGCGCCGCGTGAGCGAGGGCCTCAGGGCCGGACGAGCGGGAACGTCAGCGTGACGCGGGCACCCCGCGGGGTGCTCGCCGTCTCGAAGCCGCCGTCCGCCTCCTCTGCCGTGCGGCGCGCGATGTCCAGGCCGAGGCCCGTGGAGCCCGCGCCGCTCGTGCCCCGGTCGGGGGCCGTCCCGTCGGGGAAACCCGGGCCCTCGTCCGCGACGGTCAGCTCCGCCCTGTGGTCCGCCGTCGTGCGGACCGTGACGGTGAACGGCGTGCCCTGCGGGGTGTGATCCAGGACGTTGCCGATCAACGTGTCCAGGGCCGCCGTCAGCTCGTCCTCCGGTACGGGCACGGGCACCTCGACGCCGTCCCGCGGTGTCGAGGTGCGCGCCTCGCGGTTCTGGTCCTCCGCCAACGGGAGCCAGAACGCGGCCCGTTCGCGGGCCACCGCCGCCAGGTCCGCGCGCGGCGTCTCGCGCAGCGGGCGCCGCGCCTTGCGGATCACGTCGTCCACGCTCCGCTCCAGGGCCGTGACGTCCGCGGCGATGCGGTGCGCCTCGTCCGGGTCGCGGAGCGTCTCCGCGTCCAGGCGCAGGGCGGCCACCGGGGTGCGCAGGCGGTGGGCGAGGTCGGCGGCGTTCTCGCGTTCCGCGGTGAGGAGTTCGTCGATGCGGGCGGCAAGCCGGTTCAGTTCGCCCGCCACCAGACGGAGTTCGGGCGGGCCCTCGGGGGTGGCGCGGGCCGTCAGGTCACCCGCCGCGAGCCGGTCGGCGGTGCGGGCGAGGCGCCGGGTCGCGCCCACCAGACGGGCGCCGAGCCGGTCGGCGAGGAGCAGCCCGATGAGGACCAGACCGACCCCGATCCCGGCCATGACCAGCCAGGGGGCGAGCGTCCCCGCGTACAACTGCCGCTCGGTGAGCGTCACTTGGACCACCGCCGTGCCGTCCTTGGCGCCCTGCACGGGGACGAGGATCTGGCGGCCGCCGGACTTCGGCTCGTAGGTGAAGGCCCGGCCGGTGCGGGCCAGGCGGACGGCGTCGGTGACGGGGACCCGGTGGGCGGCGCCGATGGCCGTGCCGTCGGCGAGCAGCAGGGAAGTGGCGGGCAGGTCCCTGCCGTTGACGCTCTCCACCGTCTGCTCGGCCGTCTCCCGCTCGGTGTCGGTGGCGAGGGCGGGACCGATGGCGTGCGCCACCCACTGGGCGCGGGCGGTGGCCTCGGCGGTCGCGCGGTCGGCGGAGTGGGTGCGGGTGAGGAGGGTCAGGGGGACCAGGAGCGCGGTCAGGACCAGGGCGGTGGTCGCCGCCGTCAGGAGGAGCAGGCTGCGGCGCATCAGGGGGCGCCCGGGGCGTCGGGGGCCGCGAGCTTGACGCCCACCGTGCGGACCGTGTGGAGGTACCGGGGGGACTGGGCCGTCTCACCCAGTTTGCGGCGGAGCCACGACAGATGGACGTCGACCGTCTTGTCGGCGCCGCCCAGGGGCTGTTGCCAGACCTCGGCCAGGAGTTCGCGGCGGGAGACCACCTGTCCCGGGCGCTGGGCCAGATAGGCCAGGAGGTCGAACTCGCGGGGCGTGAGGTCGATCGCCGCGTCCGACAGGGTCACTTCGCGCGATGCCACGTCGATGCGGAGTTCGCCGACGAGGAGCGGCTCCTCCGTCCCGGTCGCGCCGAGGCGGCGCAGCACCGCCTTGACGCGGGCGTCCAGTTGGGCGGCGCCGAAGGGCTTGATGATGTAGTCGTCCGCGCCGGCCTCCAGGACGGTGACCATCTGCGGTTCGTCGTCGCGGGCCGTCGCCACGATGACGGGGACGTCGCTGACCGAGCGCAGCATGCGCAGGACCTGGGCGCCGTCGACGTCCGGCAGGCCGAGGTCGAGTACGACCAGGTCGGGCCTGCTCGTCACGGCCGCGTCGAGCCCCGCCATGCCGCTCGGCGCGGTCGCCACCGCGTGTCCCTTGTCGCGCAGGGCCCTCACCAGGGCGCCGCGGAGCTGGGGATCGTCCTCGACAACGAGAAGATGTGCCATACAACCACCGTAGTCAGGGGCGGAACCGGGCTTTTCCCGGGGCTTAACCGGGCGTTAGGAAACGATGCGGCACAGTGGCGGGATGAGGAAGTGGCGGAGTGCCGTCGTCACGGCTGCCTGGGTGGCCGTGGGCACGGCGGCGGGGGCGCTCGGCGCCTGGCAGCTGGCCGGTTCGGACGCGGGTGACGGCGATGCAGCGCACAGCCGTCCGCTGGACGAGGCGGCGGTGCGCAGGGCGCTGGCCCGCGCGTCGAACGCCCCGGCGGACACGGGCGCTCCTCCGCCGAGTACGGCGACAGGATCCGCCAAGCCCACCTCCCCGCCCGCCGCCGAGCGGTCCACGGTCCGCTTCACCGGCGGCTCCGCGACGGTGGAGTGCCGCGCCGACGGCACCGTACGCCTGATCTCCTGGAGCCCCGCCGACGGCTTCCACATCGACGACGACGTGGAACGCGGCCCCGCGGCGGTGGTCCGCCTGGAAGCGGAACCGGCGGACGACGACGAGCAGGAAGACCTCCACTACGAGATCCACTGCACCCCAGAGGGCCCCCGGGCAAAGGTGGTCCAGGACAAGGACGACGACTGAGGCCCGACCTAAGGGGCGCGGGGAACTGCGCGACCGACCCCGGCCGACACTCACGCAACGACGACTCAGGACCGGCGCGGGCCCACCGCCAAAGCCTGTCGCACGACAATGTGTCGGGTTCCACCCCCCACGCCAGACAGGACGCCCATACCGTGTCCACCCACCGGACACCTACCCTCGGCCCCATGACCCCTCAGCCGAATCCGCAGGTCGGCGCCGCCGTGAAGGCCGCGGACCGCGCACACGTGTTCCACTCCTGGTCAGCGCAGGAGCTCATCGACCCGCTCGCCGTCGCCGGTGCCGAAGGCTCGTACTTCTGGGACTACGAAGGCAACCGCTACCTCGACTTCACCAGCGGCCTCGTCTACACCAACATCGGGTACCAGCACCCGAAGGTCGTCGCCGCGATCCAGGAGCAGGCGGCGACGATGACGACGTTCGCGCCCGCCTTCGCCGTAGAGGCCCGCTCCGAGGCCGCACGCCTCATCGCCGAGCGGACCCCGGGCGACCTGGACAAGATCTTCTTCACCAACGGCGGCGCCGACGCCGTGGAGCACGCCACCCGCATGGCCCGTCTGCACACGGGCCGGCCCAAGGTGCTCTCCGCCTACCGCTCGTACCACGGCGGCACCCACCAGGCGATCAACCTCACCGGCGACCCGCGCCGCTGGGCCTCCGACACCGGCACCTCCGGCGTCGTCCGCTTCTGGGCGCCCTTCCTCTACCGCTCCCGCTTCTACGCGCAGACCGAGGAGCAGGAGTGCGAGCGCGCGCTCCAGCACCTGGAGGACACCCTCGTCTTCGAGGGTCCCGCGACCGTCGCGGCGATCATCCTGGAGACCGTGCCCGGCACCGCGGGCATCATGGTCCCGCCGCCCGGCTACCTCGCGGGCGTCCGCGCGCTCTGCGACAAGTACGGCATCGTCTTCGTCCTGGACGAGGTCATGGCCGGCTTCGGCCGCACCGGCGAGTGGTTCGCCGCCGACCTCTTCGACGTCGTGCCGGACCTGATGACCTTCGCCAAGGGCGTGAACTCCGGCTACGTACCGCTCGGCGGCGTCGCGATCTCCGGGAAGATCGCGGAGACCTTCGCCAAGCGGCCCTACCCGGGCGGGCTCACCTACTCCGGCCACCCGCTCGCCTGCGCCGCCGCCGTCGCCACGCTCCAGGTGATGGCGGAAGAGGGCGTCGTCGAGCACGCGGCGACCCTCGGCGCCCAGCTCGTCGAGCCGGGCCTGCGGGCCATCGCCGAACGCCACCCCTCGGTCGGCGAGGTGCGCGGCACCGGCATGTTCTGGGCCCTGGAACTGGTGAAGAACCGGGAGACCCGCGAGCCCCTGGTCCCGTACAACGCGACCGGCGAGGCGAACGCCCCCATGGCCGCGTTCGGCGCCGAGGCCAAGAAGCACGGCCTGTGGCCCTTCATCAACATGAACCGCACCCATGTCGTCCCGCCGTGCAACATCACGGAGACCGAGGCGAAGGAGGGCCTCGCCGCCCTGGACGCGGCGCTTTCGGTGGCGGACGAACACGTGGTCTAGCAGTCAGTGGAACCCGACCACGTAGTCTGACGTGCTCATAAGCAACAGGACCACGTCAGACTCCGTGGGGGAACCCAGATGCCCGGCACCGACGGCACCGCCGTCATCCGCAGCACTCTGCGCCAGCAGATCGCCGACGCGCTACGCGACGAGATCCTCGCGGGCAGACTCGAGCCGGGCCAGGAGTTCACGGTCAAGGAGATCGCCGAGCAGTACGGCGTCTCCGCGACCCCGGTCCGCGAGGCCCTGGTCAACCTCACCGCGCAGGGCCTCCTCGACGCCGACCAGCACCGCGGATTCCGCGTCCACGAGCACACCCTGGACGACTACCGCGGCATGCTGGAGGCCCGCAGCCTCGTCGCGGACGGCATCTTCCGCGAGCTCGTGGCCAACGGCGAGGCACGCCCCGACGCGGGCGAGGCCCTCATCTCCGTACGCCGCAGGGGCGAGGAGGCCGCGCGCGCCGCCTGCGCGGGCGACCTCAACGTACTGATCGGCTACGACCTGCGGTTCTGGCGCGAGCTCAGCGCCCTCTTCGGCAACCCCTACCTCTCGGACTTCCTGCACGGGCTCCGCGTGAAGTCCTGGGTCTGCGCGGTCACCCACCTGCGCCGCGAGAGCGACCGCAGCGGCGGTGACCTGCGCGGCAGGCTCTGGTCCCGGCACACCGAGCTGGTCGACGCGCTGGTGCGCCGCGATCCGCGGACCGCCCACGAGATCGTCAGGGAGTACAACGCGCACTCCCTCGGACTCATCGAGCGGCTGGCCGCTGGATGAGCGTCGATCTGACGGTCGTCGTCCCCGCCTACAACGAGGAACGGCGCCTGGGCCCCACGCTGGCCGCGATAAGGGAGCACCTGGACTCCTCGGACCACGGCGAGTGGGAGCTGATCGTCGTCGACGACGGCTCCACCGACCGCACCGCGGAGATAGCCGCGGCCGCGGCGGCCGACGACCCCCGCATCCTGCTCGTCGACGGCGGCCCCAACCGCGGCAAGGGCCACGCCCTGCGCCTGGGCGTCCTCGCCTCCTACGGCCGCCGCGTCCTGATCACCGACGCCGACCTCGCCGCCCCCATCGGGGAGCTCGACGACCTCGGCAAGGCGCTCGGCGAAGGGCACGCCGCCGCGATCGGCTCCCGCGCACGGCCCGGCGCCACCATCGGCACCCACCAGCACCGGCTGCGCGAGCTCCTGGGCCGCACCGGCAACTTCCTCATACGCTCGGTCGCCGTCCCCGGAGTGCGCGACACCCAGTGCGGGTTCAAGCTCTTCGACGGCGACCTGGCCCGTGAGGCGTTCGCCGCGTCCCGGCTGCGGGGCTGGGGCATCGACGTCGAGATACTGCAGTACTTCCGGCGCGCGGGCTGGCCGGTCGCCGAGGTCCCGGTGCGCTGGTCCCACCAGGAGGGCTCGAAGGTCCGCCCCCTCGACTACGTCCGCGTCCTCGCCGAACTGACCCTCCTCAAGGCCCGCGCCGTACGCCGTGCGGACGTCCTCGTCGCCGCCCTCTTCCTGGCCCTGGCCCTCGTCCTCTACTCGGGCCGCTGGGTGGACCCCGGCGGGCGCTACATCCCCGACTCCATGCAGGACCAGAACCAGTGGGAGTGGTTCTTCGCGGTGACGGCCGACAACGTCCGCCACCTGAACGACCCGCTCTTCACCACCCTCCAGAACTTCCCCGACGGCGTGAACCTCATGGCCAACACGGTCATGCTCGGCCTCTCCGTCCCGCTCGCCCCCGTGACCTGGCTGTTCGGCCCCGCGGTCGCCCTGAACGTGGCGATGACCGGCGGGCTCGCGGCCACCGCCTTCGCCTGGTACCGGCTGATCCTGGCGTGGCTCGTGGGGCACCGGGGCGCGGCCGCCGTCGGCGCGGCCCTCGCCGCCTTCGCGCCCCCGATGGTCAGCCACGCGAACGCGCACCCCAACTTCATCGTCCTGTTCATGATCCCGCTGATCATCGACAGGGCCCTGCTGCTCTGCGGGGGCACCCGCGTCGTACGCGACGGCGTGCTCCTCGGCCTCTTCACGGCCTACCAGATCTTCCTCGGCGAGGAGCCGCTGCTGCTCGCCGCCCTCGGCATGCTGCTCTTCGCCGTCGGCTACGCGCTGGCCCGCCCCGACGTGGCGCGCGAGGCGTGGCGGCCGCTCGCCAAGGGCGTCGGGATCGCCCTCGCGGTGACCGTGCCGCTGGTCGCGTACCCGCTGTGGTGGCAGTTCTTCGGCGCGCAGAGCTACAAGAGCGTGCTGCACGGCGACAACGTGGGCAACAGCCCGCTCGCCCTGATCTCCTTCGCCGAGCGCTCCCTGGCGGGCAGCAAGGAGACCGTCGAGGGCCTCGCCATGAACCCCACCGAGGAGAACGCGTTCTTCGGCTGGCCCCTGGTGGCGCTCTGCTTCGCGATCGTCGTACGCCTCTGGGAGCACGCGGTCGTCAAGGCCCTCGCGTTCACGGCGTGCGCCGCCGCGCTGCTGTCCCTGGGCCCGAAGTTCCGCATTCCGCTGACGGACGTCGTGCTGCCGGGCCCCTGGAAGGCGCTCGCGGGACGGCCGCTCTTCGAGTCGGTCATCGAATCGCGGGTCGCCATGGTGTGTGCCCCGGCGCTCGGCATGCTCCTCGCGCTGGCGCTCGCGCGGCTGTGCGCGTCCCGGTGGCGGGGGCGCCGCCTGGGGATCGCGGCCGTCGCCCTCGCGCTCCTGCCGATCGTGCCCGCGCCGCTGAAGGCCGTGGACCGCATCGACGTGCCGCCGTTCATCGCCGACGGCACCTGGCGGCGGTACCTCGGCCCGGACGAGACGCTCGTCCCGGTGCCGGTGCCCGACCCCGTGAGCGCCGAGGCCCTGCACTGGCAGACCACCGCCGGCCTGGGCTTCCGCCTCCCCGGCGGCTACTTCAACGGCCCCTGGGGCCCGGACCGCGTCGGCATCTACGGGCCGGTGCCGCGCAACACCTCCAACCTGCTGCACGACGTCCGCACCAGCGGCCGCGTCCCGAAGGTCACGCCCGCCTGGCGGGCCGCGGCCCGCCAGGACCTGGCGTACTGGAAGGCCGGCGTCCTGGTCCTCGCGCCGCAGCAGCACGAGGACGAACTGCGCACGACCGTGGACGCGCTCCTTGGCCGCCCCGGAAAGTGGGTAGGCGGAGTATGGGTCTGGGATCTGCACGACGGTCCCTGACCGGCCCGCCGCCCGACTACGCTGCCTGCACGCGAGGCGACGCACGACGTCCGACGTCCTGACCCGACCGGCGGTCCCGGCCGCCGAACGGGTCCCGAACCGAGTCGACCCGAGGAGTCCTTCTTGGCCTGCGACCTGTGGCTGGTCCCGCTCGTCGATGTGTTGTGCCACAGTCCCGACAACCCCTTCGCGGAAGAGATCGCCGCCTACGACAAGGCGCTGCACGAGGCCGGACTCCCACCGGTCCCCGTCTTCTCCTACATGCCGGGCCTGTCCGGCGACGTCGCCCCGGTGGCGGGCTTCGACTACGACGCGCTGCACTTCCTGCGCCGCGCGTACCTGCTGCGGCTCTGCGGTCTGGAGGTCACACCGGTCGACGAACTGGGCGGCGACTACGAACAGCTCCTGGAGATGTTCGACGCCACGGCCCAGCAGTCGCACCTGGTCTGGCACTACGACCACGCGGGGGCGTACGTCCCCGTGGACTTCCCCGCGCCGCTGTCCAACGACGAGCTCCTCGCGGGCGGCGGCCCGCTGGGCTCCGCCCAGGCACTCCTGCGCGAGCTGGAGTTCGTGGCCCCTTCGATCGGCATAGACCCCGCCAACCCACCCCTGGCACCGACCCCGCCCGCGGGCCCCACGACCCTGGAGGAACCGGCGGCCCCGGCCCCGCCGGACGAGAGCCCCTTCGCCAGGGAACGCCACGTCTGGCTGGGCCTGCACGCGGCGACGACGAGGAGCCTGGCGCAGGGCTCGATGATCATCTACAGCTGAGCGGCGCAGTCAGGAGTTCCGCCCCGTCGCGCTCGGGGCGGAACCTCCGGCCGGCGGGGAAGGTATTCCAGCCCGTCCGGCGTTTGAGGACGAACTCGGCGAAGCCGGTGACGACACCCGCACCGGCGCCGACCGCACGGTCCCCGCCCCGGAGCCGACCGCACCGCACGGCCCCTCAGCGAGGCTCCGGCGGCCGCTGCCGGGGCATGTTGGGCCGGGCCCCCGGCGGCATGGCGAACCGCCCGGGAGAAGAGGGCGCCTCCCCCCGGGAGGCTCCAGGCACCACCGCCTGCATGACCAGCGGCACGGGCCCCGCCCGGAACTCCACCATCCAGTCCGTCGTCTCCGAGCGCACCAGCTCCGTCACGTCCTCGGAGAACTTCCGCAGCACCCCGAGGCACCGCTCGGCCGCCTCGCCCGCCGTGCCCTCCGTGGGACCGAGCACCTCTCGTACGCTCTCGGACGCCCAGTCGAACTGGAGCACCTGGAGCCGCCGCTGCACGGCCTGCGCGGTGGCCACGTCCCGCATCCAGCCCGACGTCAGGCCGAAGAACCGGTCGCAGCCCACGCACGCCGCCCCGGCGAGCAGCGAGACGAACCCCCAGGTCGCGACGGAGCCCATCGCCCCCGCGAGGTCGAGCAGCGGGAGCACGCCCGCCCCCACGGCGCCGAGCGCGGCCCCGGCCCGCAGCAGCCGGGCCCCGCGCCGCTTCCAGCCGCGGTCGGCGAGGTACCACTCGGCGGTGTTCAGGGCGCCGCGCTCCACCCAGCGGTAGAGCTCGTCGAGGCGCTCGGCGGGTTCGCCCCAGTCGCCGAGCGGGAAGGCCCGTCCCGTGAGGTCGCCGAGGCGCGCGTCCCCGGCGTCCCGCGCGTCCTTCGCGCCCCCGGCGCCCGCCGCGTCCCGGGCGCCCCGCTGCGCGCCCGCACCCTGCCCTTCGTGGGGCACCCCCTCGGGCTGCATATCCGGCTGGCTCACCCGGCACTCCCTCTTACGTCTTCGACTGGTGCGCAGCACACATTCCTACCGCCCAATGGGTGGCCATGAGCCCGCTTTCGCGGCTTTTCCGCCTGGAAGAGCTGCTTGATCAGGTATAGGAGAACGCTCGATCTCACTCGAAAGAGTGCTGGGGCGGCGAGACCCCCGACCACGTAGGCTCATTCCAGGCGGAAACCCCGCCCTGTGGACCCGTACGAAAGGGAGCTGATCGTGATCCCCGGTGGTGGCAAGGCCGACATGCAGCAGCTGCTCCAGCAGGCCCAGAAGATGCAGCAGGACCTCGCGACCGCGCAGGAGGAGCTGGCGCGCACCGAGGTCGAAGGACAGGCGGGCGGCGGGCTCGTCAAGGCGACGGTCACCGGCTCCGGCGAGCTGCGCGGCCTCGTGATCGACCCCAAGGCGGTCGACCCGGAGGACACCGAGACGCTGGCCGACCTGGTGGTGGCCGCGGTCCAGGCGGCGAACGAGAACGCGCAGACGCTCCAGCAGCAGAAGCTCGGCCCGCTCGCGCAGGGTCTGGGCGGCGGCGGCATCCCGGGTCTGCCGTTCTGACCTTCCCGGTCCGCCCGGTCCGCCCGGTCTTCTCGGTCATCCCGGCCGTGTCGGTCTGGCCTTCGAGGACTGACCTTCGCGGTCCGACCTTCTAAGAACCCACCGGGCCAACTACCGTACGTACCAAGCAAGAGCCCGTACCCCAGAGAGGCGTTCCGTTGTACGAAGGCGTGGTCCAGGACCTCATCGACGAGCTGGGCAGACTGCCCGGCGTCGGTCCCAAGAGCGCGCAGCGGATCGCCTTCCACATCCTCCAGGCGGAGCCCACGGACGTACGCCGTCTCGCGCACGCCCTGCTTGAGGTGAAGGACAAGGTCCGCTTCTGCGCGACCTGCGGGAACGTCGCGCAGGAGGAGCTCTGCAACATCTGCCGCGACCCGCGCCGCGACCTCTCGGTGATCTGCGTCGTCGAGGAGCCGAAGGACGTCGTGGCGATCGAGCGGACCCGTGAGTTCCGGGGCAAGTACCACGTCCTGGGCGGCGCGATCAGCCCCATCGAGGGGGTGGGCCCGGACGATCTGCGCATACGGGAACTCCTGGCGCGCCTCGCGGACGGCACGGTCACGGAGCTGATCCTGGCCACCGACCCGAACCTGGAGGGCGAGGCCACGGCGACGTACCTCGCCCGGATGATCAAGCCCATGGGCCTGAAGGTCACCCGCCTGGCCAGCGGGCTCCCTGTCGGGGGAGATCTGGAATACGCGGACGAGGTCACCCTGGGCCGCGCCTTCGAGGGGAGACGACTCCTAGATGTCTGACGCCACGCTGCACGCGACCGCCCAGAACCCGGACGACTTCGCGGTACAGATCTCCGACCAGATCGAGAGCTTCATCGTCTCGGTCAAGGAGGTGGCGAAGGGCGACGAGCCGGACTCGGCCGTCCCCTTCCTGCTCCTTGAGGTCTCCCAGCTCCTGCTCGCGGGCGGCCGCCTCGGCGCCCACGAGGACATCGTCCCCGAGGAGCGCTACGAGCCGGACCTCGGTCCGGAGCTGGACGTGGACGACCTCCGCGAGCGGCTCGCGCTGCTCCTGGACCCGGTGGACGTCTACTCCGAGGTCTTCGACCCGTACGAGCCCCGCAAGGCCCCCGTCGCCCACCGCATCTCGGACGACTTCGCCGACGTGGTCGCCGACCTCTCGCACGGCCTGGCCCACTACCGCGCGGGCCGCACGGTGGAGGCCCTGTGGTGGTGGCAGTTCTCGTACTTCTCCAACTGGGGCAGCACGGCGTCGGCCGCCCTGCGCGCCCTCCAGTCCCTGGTGGCGCACGTGCGCCTCAACCAGCCCCTGGAGGACCTCGACGGCCTGGACACGGACGAGGACCTCACGGAGGACGCGCTCGCCGAGGAGGCCGGCAAGGTGATGGCCCAGGAGATCGCGGGCCCGCTGGGGCTGCGGACGGTCAAGTAGCGCCCGCGCGGGGCCGGGTGGCGCCCGCGCGCGCCGTCTTCCCGCAGCGCAGGCCGCACCACGTCGACCACCTGACCTGGTTCACGGCGGAGTCCTTCGGCGGCCCCGACCGGTTCACCCGCGAGCTCGGCTTCCGGCACCTCGTCGACGTGCACCGGAACCTGCGGATCACCGACGAGCAGCGGGAGCGGTTCGCCGCGCTCTATCTGGAGTCGCTGCTGGCAGTGGCCCAAGAGCGGGGAGTAGCGCCCCCTGCGGCCCAGGGCTTGTGACCCAGGGCCTGTGATCCAGGGCCTGTGATCCAGGTCCTGTGACCCACCCCACTTTCCGGAGTGCCCCGCTCCGTAGCGGGCATGTGACCCGTCGGAGCGGCCGGAACGTACGTCCCGAGAAGCGTGGCGTATGCCCGTGGGTGATCAACTCGTGAGCGGGACATCTCACGATCTGATATTGGCGAGGCGAATTTCGGCCGCTCGTTAGACTGAGCCGACCGCACAACGGATTGAGCGAGGAGCGCACGTGAGCCTTGTCGTGCAGAAGTACGGAGGCTCCTCCGTAGCCGATGCCGAGGGCATCAAGCGGGTCGCCAAGAGGATTGTCGACGCCAAGAAGAACGGCCATCAGGTCGTTGTCGTGGTGTCCGCCATGGGTGACACGACGGATGAGTTGATCGATCTTGCCGGGCAGGTTTCACCGATTCCTGCCGGGCGTGAATTCGACATGCTGCTGACCGCTGGTGAGCGCATCTCCATGGCCCTGCTGGCCATGGCGATCAAAAACCTGGGCCACGAGGCCCAGTCGTTCACGGGCAGCCAGGCCGGCGTCATCACCGACTCCGTCCACAACAAAGCGCGGATCATCGATGTGACCCCCGGGCGCATCCGGACGTCGGTCGACGAGGGCAACATCGCCATCGTCGCCGGGTTCCAGGGCGTCAGCCAGGAGGGCAAGAACATCACCACGCTCGGGCGTGGTGGGTCCGACACGACCGCCGTCGCCCTCGCCGCCGCCCTCGACGCCGAGGTCTGCGAGATCTACACGGACGTGGACGGCGTCTTCACGGCCGACCCGCGGGTCGTCAAGAAGGCCCGGAAGATCGACTGGATCTCGTTCGAGGACATGCTGGAGCTCGCGAGCTCCGGCTCGAAGGTGCTGCTCCACCGCTGCGTGGAGTACGCCCGCCGCTACAACATCCCGATTCACGTACGGTCCTCCTTCTCGGGACTGCAGGGCACGTGGGTCAGCAACGAACCGCAAGGGGACCGCAAGGTGGAGCAGGCCATCATCTCCGGTGTCGCGCACGACACCTCGGAGGCCAAGATCACGGTCGTCGGCGTGCCGGACAAGCCGGGCGAGGCCGCCTCGATCTTCCGCGCCATCGCGGACGCCGAGGTCAACATCGACATGGTCGTGCAGAACGTGTCGGCCGCGTCCACCGGGCTCACCGACATCTCGTTCACGCTGCCCAAGGCCGAGGGCCGCAAGGCCATCGACGCCCTGGAGAAGACCCGGGCCTCCGTCGGCTTCGACTCCCTGCGCTACGACGACCAGATCGCCAAGATCTCCCTCGTCGGCGCGGGCATGAAGACCAACCCGGGCGTCACCGCGACCTTCTTCGAGGCGCTCAGCGACGCAGGCGTGAACATCGAGCTCATCTCGACCTCCGAGATCCGCATCTCGGTCGTCACGCGCGCCGATGACGTCACCGAGGCCGTGCGCGCCGTGCACACCGCCTTCGGGCTCGACTCCGACACGGACGAGGCCGTGGTCTATGGAGGCACCGGGCGATGAGCCGCAAGCCGACGCTCGCGGTCGTCGGAGCGACCGGGGCCGTCGGCGCGGTCATGCTCCAGATCCTGTCGCAGCACGCCGACATCTGGGGCGAGATCCGTCTCGTCGCCTCACCGCGCTCGGCCGGCCGCAAGCTGGCCGTGCGCGGTGAGGAGGTCGAGGTCCTCGCACTGAGCGAGGAGGCCTTCGACGGGGTCGACATCGCGATGTTCGACGTACCCGACGAGGTCTCCGCGCAGTGGGCGCCCGTCGCCGCCGCCAAGGGCGTCGTCGTGGTCGACAACTCCGCCGCCTTCCGGATGGACCCGGACGTGCCGCTCGTGGTGCCCGAGGTCAATCCGCACGCCGCGCGCGTGCGGCCGCGCGGCATCGTCGCGAACCCCAACTGCACGACCCTCTCGATGATCGTCGCCGTCGGCGCGCTGCACGCCGAGTTCGGCCTGCGCGAGCTGATCGTCTCCTCGTACCAAGCGGTGAGCGGTGCGGGACGCGACGGCGTCGATACGTTGCGTCGGCAGATGAAGCTCGTCGCGGGCAGCGAACTGGGCACGAGCCCCGGTGACGTACGCCGAGCCGTGGGGGACGACACCGGGCCCTTCCCCGAGCCCGTGGCGCTCAACGTCGTGCCCTGGGCCGGGTCCCTGAAGGACGACGGGTGGTCCTCCGAGGAGATGAAGGTGCGCGACGAGTCGCGCAAGATCCTCGGCCTGCCCGCCCTGCGGGTCGCCGCGACCTGTGTCCGCGTGCCCGTCATCACCACGCACTCCCTCACCGTGCACGCGCGGTTCGAGGACGAGGTCACCGTCGACCGCGCGCGCGAGATCCTCGCGACCGCGCCCGGCGTCGTGCTCTTCGACAACCCGGCCGCGGGGGAGTTCCCCACGCCCGCCGACGTGGTGGGCACCGACCCCACCTGGGTCGGGCGGGTGCGGCGGTCCCTCGACGATCCGACCGCCCTGGAGCTCTTCGTGTGCGGGGACAACCTGCGCAAGGGCGCCGCGCTGAACACCGCGCAGATCGCCGAGCTGGTGGCCGGGGAGTTCACGGCCTGAGCCGGGTGGTGCCGCGTCACTTCCGGACCGGCCCGGCCGGGTCCGGGAGTTGAGGGCCCCGGGCGCGGAGGCACATGGGGGATCTGTGTAAGTTCTGTGTCCAACTTGATGGTCTGGACCGCTTGAACTGGATCATCTCCGCGTCCGAAGATTTCGTGTCCGATCACTGCAACCGGCACCGGGGCGGGGGACGTCTTTAGCGGTCGCCTTCAGGGGTGGCTCAAGCGCCACAACTAACGGGGCATAGGGGAAGAGCTGGTACGCATGGGGGCATTTGATGCATCGTCGGGAACGGTGCCCACGCACCCTGCCGCAAACGCGATGCCGGACGCGTACAACCCTGACGGGGGGAAGCGTGTCCAACAGGCGTGGCAGAGGTACTCGACTTCACAGCGGTACAGGCGAGAGGCGCAGCGGCGCTGCGTCCGCCTCGTCGTCCCCGCGCGCCCGGTGGCATGCCGGTGATCGCGCCCATGCCCGCAGCGCGGCCCGCCCGCATCCCGACGCAGCGCGAGGGCGCTGACGAGACGATGACAGCGGGCACCACAGTCGACCATCTCACCGAGACCTATCGCGCCCATTACAGGTCGCTGCTCGGCCTCGCCGCGCTGCTCCTGGACGACACGGCGTCCTGCGAGGACGTCGTGCAGGAGGCGTTCATCCGGGTCCACTCGGCGCGCAAGCGCGTGCGGGACCCCGAGAAGACGCTGGCCTATCTGCGCCAGACGGTCGTGAACCTCTCGCGGTCCGCGCTGCGCCGGCGCATCCTCGGCCTCAAGCTGCTCTCCAAGCCGATGCCCGACATGGCGAGCGCGGAGGAGGGGGCGTACGACCTGCTGGAGCGCGACGAGCTGATCAAGGCGATGCGCGGCCTCCAGCGGCGCCAGCGCGAGGTCCTCGTGCTGCGCTACTTCGCCGACATGACCGAGGCGCAGGTCGCCGAGACCCTGGGCATATCGCTGGGCTCGGTCAAGGCCTACGGCTCGCGGGGCATCGCCGCCCTCAGGGTCGCCATGGAGGCGCCGGCATGAGCGAGCGCGAGCGTGATGAGCAGAGCGGGCACGAACAGCACGGCAGGAACGGGAACGTGAATCACGGCGCCGAAGGCGGGCCCGAGCGGCCCAGCTCCGAGACGGACGGGTCCGGTCCCGACGCGGCCTCGGGGGCGGGCGGTTCCGGTCCCGGCGAGGGCCTCGGCGAGCGCCCCGGTGAGGCCGGCTCCGACACCGGCTCCGACATCGGCTCCGACATCGGCTCCGACGAGCTCGCGCTGCGGCGGATGATGCGGCGGGCCGTCGAGGACATCGAGCCGACCGACCGCGCCCTCGAACACCTGCGGCAGGCGGTACCGGCCCGCAGGGCCCGCAAGCGCCAGGCCGTCGTCGGTCTCGCCGCCGCGGCGCTCTTCATCGGCACCGCCGTCCCCGCCTTGGTGCACGTCACGAACTCGAGCGGCGACTCCGACGACCGCCCCTCGATCGCGGGCAACAGCCAGGAGTCCCAGGGCGGTTCGGGCCAGGGCAAGGACCCCGGCGGCACCGAGAAGGGTTCCGGCAAGGAGCGCGACCCGTCGAAGTCCAAGGACAAGAAGGACAAGAAAGACAAGAAGGAAGGCAAGGAGAAGGGCGGCACGGGCGGCGGCGGCAGCGGCGCGCCCGACCCGAGCAGCTCCGAGGCCGTCAGCTCGCCGGTCTGCGCCGCCACCCAGCTCGGCGCCGTCGGCTCCACGGGCGCCGCCGAGGCCAACGGCTCGGTGTACGGCAGCTTCCGGGTCTCCAACACCTCAGAGACCAGCTGCACGATCGACGCCGCGGGCGCCGTCGCGGTGACGGCGCAGGGTGCGGCCGACGCCACGAAGGTCGGCGTGCTCGACCACACGGCGGGTGACGCGGCGGCCGGTCTGCCCGATCCCACGCAGGAGACGGCCCAACTGGTCCTCCAGCCCGGTGCTGCGTACGAGGTGCGCTTCGCCTGGGTGCCGTCCGACAGCTGCCCCGCGGAGGGCGGCGACCCCTCGCCGAACCCGACGCCCACGGAGGGCAGCGGCGGCGCGGACGGAGGCTCGCCCACCGGCGCGGAGCCGCAGCTGGTCCGCGAGGACGGCGGCGTACAGGACGGCAGCGTGGTGGTGACCCTCACGGCGGCCGCGGGATCCCCCTCGGCGGGCACGACGGTCCCGAACGCGTGCGCGGGGACGGTGTACAGGACCGGGGTGCTGCCCGCTTCCTAGTGGGGTGCGGGGCCCGTCTCCTGGGCGGGTTCCCGGGTGGGCTCCTGGGTGGCCTCCTCGGCGGGCTCCTGCTCGGGAATCAGCCCGAGCCGCGCGTCGCGCGCGAACTCCGCCTCGCGGCGGAACAGGCGGAACCACATGAAGAGCACGAAGCCCGCGAAGACGAACCACTCGCCGGTGTAGCCGAGGTTCTGGAAGGCCTTGAGGTCCAGGCCCGTGTCGTTCGGCGCGGCCGCGGGCACGGCCTTCATGCCGGAGTCGCCCTTGTCGAGGGTGACCCACGCGTCGTACACGTCGTCCGGCACCAGGTTCACCAGGGACGCGGAGCTGATCGCGCCCAGCTGCCCCTTGGGCAGACCGCCCGCGGCGCTCACACCGCTCGATCCCGGACTCTCGGAGGCCTGAAGCGCGCCCGTCACGGTGACCTCGCCCTTCGGGGCGGCCGGGGCGTCGGCGGTGTTCGCGTCACCCGGCAGCCAGCCGCGCACCACGGGCAGCGACTTCCCGCTGTCCGTACGCAGCAGGGTCAGTACGTAGAAGCCGCTCTTGTCGTCCAACTTCCGGTCGGGCACGAGCAGTTGCTCGCCGTAGCGACCGGTGGCCCGGGTCAGCTCGCCCGAGGTCTTCTTGTCGACGGGAAGGAGTGAGTCCAGCGGCCTGGCCTTGGCGGCCGAGCCGTCCTTCGCCGCGGCCGACCGCTCCTTGCTCTGCTGGTCGGCCTGCTCCTTCGCGGACTCATGGGCCTGTACGCGGTCCTCGAAGCGGCTGAGCTGCCAGGACCCCATGAAGATGCAGACGGGGATGGCCAGCACGACGAAGACGTTGATCCCCCACCATCGGGGCGTCAGCAGAAACCGGTACACGCCCTCCACGGTACGGGGCTGCCACCGGAACGCGTCCCTCGGGGTGGCTCCCGCAAGGGGGCCCTTCAAGGGGCGCGGGGAACTGCGCGCCCAGCCACGACGAGCCCGCAGCCGCACGCGACCCGGCCCCCACGGCGAGTGGGCGACACGGCCCCGTGGGGGGTGGGGGGCGGCCCCGTGGTGGGGTGCGGGCCGGACCGTCCCGGCCCGCACCCCCTCCGCTCAGCCCACCGCAGGCAAGTGCCGAGCCGCGAAGTCCAGCTCAAGAGCGACCTGCTTGATCCGCTCGTCCACGACCAGTGACCCGTGCCCGGCGTCGTACCGGTACACCTCGTGCGGCGCGCCGCGGGCCGTCAGACGGTCCACGTAGTTCTCGACCTGGCGGATCGGGCAGCGCGGGTCGTTCACGCCCGCCGAGATGTATACCGGGGCCTTCACGTCGTCCACGTACGTCAGCGGGGACGAGGCCGCGAAGCGCTCGGGGACCTCCTCCGGGGTGCCGCCGAGGAGCGTGCGGTCCATGGCCTTCAGGGCCTCCATCTCGTCGTGGTACGCCGTCACGTAGTCCGCGACGGGCACCGCGGCCAGACCGACCGCCCAGGCGCCGGGCTGGGTGCCGAGGCCGAGCAGGGTGAGATAGCCGCCCCAGGAGCCGCCGGCCAGGACGAGGCGGTCCGGGTCGGCGAGGCCCGAGGTGACCGCCCACTCGCGCACCGCCGCGATGTCCTCCAGCTCGATGAGGCCGACGCGGTGCTTGAGGGCGTCCGTCCACTCACGTCCGTACCCCGTGGAGCCGCGGTAGTTGACCCGCACCACCGCATACCCGTGGTCGACCCAGGCCGCCGGGCCCGCCGCGAAGGAGTCGCTGTCGTGCCAGGTCGGGCCGCCGTGCACCTCAAAGACGGTGGGCAGGGGGCCCGAGGAGCCCGCGGGGCGCTGCACCAGGGCGTGGATGCGGCCGCCGGGCCCTTCCACCCACACGTCCTCCACGGGGACGGAGCGCGGGGCCTTCATGCCGGGCGGGTCGAGGACCACGCCGCCCGCCGTCGAGCGGACCACCGGCGGCTCGGCGGCCGACGACCACATGTACTCCACGGTGCCGTCCGGGCGGGCCGTCGCGCCCGACACCGAACCGGTGGGCGTCTCGATGCGGATCAGCTCGCCCGCCGCCAGGTCGTAGCGGAACACCTCGCCGCGCGCCTCGAATTCGTGCGCGATCAGCAGCGCGGAGCCGTCCGGATACCACTCGGCGCTCACGTCGCCCGGCAGCCCGAGCACGAGCTCGCTCTCCTCGCCGGACGCGACGTCCCAGACCATCGGCTCCCAGCGGCCGCGCCGCTGGTGCCCGACCAGGAGCCGGGTGTCGCCCTCCACCGGGGCGAAGCCGAGCACCTCAAGACCCAGCTCGACCGTGCCGCCCTTGGTGTCGTCGAGCTCGGCGACCGTCGAGCCGTCCGGCCGGATCACGCGGAGCGCGGAGTGCATCGCGTCGCCGTGCTCCGTGTGCTCGACGGCGATCAGCGTGCTGTCGTGCGACAGGTCGCCGACGCCCGCCGACTCGCGGTGCCGGTACACCTCGACGGGGGCCGCGCCGTCCGGGCCGCCCGCGCCGTCATGACGTACGACATGGATCGTGGAACCCTCGTCGTCCGTGGAGCGCCCCACGACGACCGTCCTGCCGTCCCTGCCGAGCGCGAGGCCCGCGGGGTACGAGGCGTCCAGGCCCGGCACCGCGGGCTCGTCGGGGCCGCCGCCGAAGGGCTGGCGCAGCCAGACGCCGAACTCGTCGCCGTCCTTGTCGCTGAACCACCAGATCCACTCGCCGTCCGGCGACAGGACGCCGTCCGTCGTGCCGTTCGGCCGGTCGGTCGCCTGGCGCTGGGCTCCGGTCGTCCGGTCCCAGGCGTACAGCTCGTACGTCCCCGTCGCGTTCGACACGAACAAGGAACGCTGCGGGGCGTCCTCCGCCCAGTCCGGCAGGGACACCCGCGGCGCCCTGAACCGCTTCTCCCAGTCCGGCATGTCCGGCACAGCCGGCGCCGGCACGTCCGGCGCGTCCGGCACGGACTTCGACCCTGTCGCCTTCTCGGCACCCGTCTCGCTCATGACCCCATAGTGCCCGGCCCCGCCGACAATCCGCTGGCGAGGGCTCCAGCCTGTGGATAACTTTCGACCATGTACTCCCCGACGCCCGCGGACTGGCGCGAGACCAACCGGAAACGCTGGGACGAGCGCGTCCCGCTCCACCTCGTCAGCGACTACTACGACCTCGACGCGTTCCGCGCGGGCAAGGACCCCCTGCGCGACTTCGAACTCGCGGAGGTCGGCGACGTGCGCGGCAAGTCCCTGCTGCACCTCCAGTGCCACATCGGCGCCGACACCCTGTCCTGGGCCCGGCACGGCGCCGCCCGCGTCGTCGGCCTCGACTTCTCCGAGCCGGCCGTCGAGGCGGCCCGCGAACTCGCCGCTGACCTCGGCCTCGGCGCCGACCGGGCCGCGTTCGTCGCCGCCGACGTGTACGACGCGGCCGAGGCCGCGCCCGACTCGTCGTACGACATCGTCTACACCGGCGTGGGCGCGCTCTGCTGGCTCCCCGACATCCGGCGCTGGGCCGAGACCGTCGCCGCGCTCGTGGCACCCGGCGGCTTCCTCTACCTCGCCGAGTTCCATCCGCTCGCCGACATCCTGGACGACGCCACGGGCGCCCGGATCGAGCACGACTACTTCGCGCGCGACGCCTGGGTCGAGGAGACGCCGGGCGGCTACGCGGACAACACCAGCCCCACCGTCCACAACCGCACCGTCGAGTGGCAGCACCCCGTCGGCGAGGTCGTCTCGGCGCTCGCCGCGGCGGGCCTTCGCATCGACTTCCTGCGCGAGCACGACATGACCCTCTTCGAACGCTTCGGCGCGCTCGAACTCCGCGACGGCGCCTACCGGTTCCCCGCGGACCGGCCGCGCATCCCGCTCATGTACTCCTTGAAGGCGAGCAAGGCCTGAGGGCCCTCCGGATGCCGGTCGGGCGCCCGCGGGGGAGAGTGGTGAGGGCATGCCGCCCCCTGCGGGCGGTGTCCCGCTCCCACGCGAGCGCCACTCCCACGCGAGGAGGAGAGCCGATCATGGCCAAGCAGTCCCACGACCCGCGCGAGCAGTCCCAGCAGGCCAGGAACGCCGCGGCGGAGACCCGCGCCAAGCAGGCCAAGCGGCCGGTGGACTCGATCTCCGCGAAGACCAGAGGGATGCAGCAGAAGGCGCAGGCCCGCCGCCAGGGAAACCGCTGACGGCTCTCCCGGAGGGCCCTGGTTCCGGAGGGCCCTCTCGGGCAGTGGCTCCTAGTACGGCGTGAAGGCGGTCCCCCCCTCTAGGCAATGGCTCTAGGGCAACGGTGAAGGCGGCCGTAACCACCCCTCCCTGGAGGGGTCGAACTCGCCGAGCTTCGTCCAGTCCCACGCCTGGAGCACTTCCCGCCCCTGTGTGTCCCCCTGCTTGATGACGGCGACGACCACGTCGGCGGTGTGCCGGGTGAGCAGCAGGGTCCGCAGCCGCGTGGCGATGCCCGCGCCGCGCTGGGCGGGCGCCACCATGAGTTCGCCGAGCAGGAACACCTGCCCGGACGCGGTCCGTTCCCCGATCCCGGCGGGCAGGATGCCGCGGAACCCCTCCCACCAGTCGCCGGTGCGCGCGGCACGGTACCCGTAGAGGCAGCCGACGAGGTCGGCCCGGTGTCCCTGCCGTGCGTCGTCGGCGACGACCATGTCGAAGTCGGGCTGCTGCACGTCGTGTTCGAAGCGCCGCAGGAACCCCTGCCGGTCGCCGTACTCGGCTTCCGTCCTGCCCTGGTAGGCCTCTACGTAGAGGCTGGCCACGGACTCCCGCTGCTGTTCCGCCTGCCACCGGCTAAGCCGCCGCAAGAACACCTCTGCCATGTGCGCCTCCCGCCCGGCCCCCCTGGGGACCCCCCGTACACCCTGGACTCCGCATGGTGACAGCACGGAAGTCGGAGCGGAACGGTGCGTCGCCGCCCAGTGGGAGAACCGGTGGGAGGAGGCGACGGGACGCGACACCGCCCTACTTGGACTCGACCCGGCCCAGCGGATCCGGCGCCGTGGCCAGTGCGTCGCGTGCGCTCTGCCAGGAGGGGTCTCCGGAGTAGAGCGCACCGCGCAGATAGGCCGAGGTGAGGCGCCCGACCGCGGCGACCCGCCCGGGGTTCTCGTCCGTGGTCTCGGCGACGTCGTAACCGGAGATCCCGCCGAGCCCGTGCCCGGCGCCGAAGAGCGTGAGCAGGGTCTTCGGACCGGGCGCGAGGACGTACGGATCGGTGTGCCAGTCGGGCCCGTTGACCGTCAGGTGGGCGGAGTCGTCCTGGTCGCCCGCGACCACGAGTGCGGGCGTCGTCATCTTGGAGAAGTCCGTGGTCAGGAAGAACGAGTAGTTCTCGACGGTGAACTCGGTGAGCGCGTCACCGCCCCGCCCCGGCGCCGCGAGCAGCACGCCCGCCTTGATCCGGGGCTCGGAGAGGTCGACCTCCGTGCCGTCGCGCGGATCGGTGAGCCGGGCCCCGAGCAGCAGGCTCGCGGTGTGCCCGCCCATCGAGTGCCCGGCGACGGCGACGCGGGCCCGGTCGATGCGTCCGGCGAGCTGCGGTACGGCCTCCTCCAGCGCGTCGAGCCCGTCGAGCACGCGCGTCATGTCCTCGGCCCGGGTACGCCAGTGCGGCGCGGCCCCCGGGTCGTCCGGGTCGAACTCCAGGCCCAGCGACCTGGAGTCCAGGTGGGTGGGCTGGATCACGACGAAGCCGTGTGCGGCCCAGTAGCCGGCGAGCGGGGCGTAGCCGTTCAGCGAGGAGAGGTTGTTCGAGGGGCCGAGACCGTGGGAGAGCAGGATGACCGGCAGATCGCCCCCGGTCACCGGGGCGGAGACGCGCACCTCCAGGCCTACGGCGCGGCCGGGCGAGGGCAGCGTCACGGGGCTGACGGAGAGGACGGGGGCGGGGGCGGGGGTGCTTGTGGCTTCGCTCGTGGCTTCGCTCATGGGTGCACGCATGGTGGGAACGCCCTTCGATGGATGCGGTCGATGGGAAGCTGCGACTATCCTGAAAGCGGATCGCCGTTCCATTTACGATACGGATCGCCGATCCGTTTAGTCAACGGCTAACGGTCGACGGTCATCGGTCATCGGTCATCGGCCAACGGCCAAGGAGGAGAAGCGCGTCGTGCCCACGCCAGACGGCCAGTCCAGCCAGCCCGGTCAGCCCGGTCAGCCCGGTCAGTCCCATCAGCCCAAGGGGCCGCCCACCCGCGGCAAGCGCGCGGACGCGGTGCGCAACCAGCAGGTCCTGCTCGACGCCGCGGCAGAGGTGTTCGTGACCTCGGGGATCGACGCCCCGATCCGGGAGATCGCCGCCAAGGCGGGCGTCGGCCTCGGGACCCTCTACCGCCACTTCCCGACCCGCGCGGACCTGGTCACCGCCGTCTACCGCCACCAGATCGAGGCGTGCGCGCAGGCGGGCCCGGAGCTGCTGGCCGAGTCCGACCGGCCGTTCGACGCGCTACGCCGATGGATCGACCTCTTCGTCGACTTCCTGGTCACCAAGCACGGCCTGGCCGACGCCCTGCAATCCGAGAGCGACCGCTTCGCCGCGCTGCACACCCACTTCCTGGAGCGCCTGTTGCCCGTCTGCGCCCAGCTGCTCGACGCGGCGGTCGAGGCGGGCGAGATCCAATCCGGCGTACGCCCCTATGAGTTGATGCGCGGCATCGGCAACCTCTGCATCGGACGGGACAGTGACCCGCGCTACGACCCGCGCAGACTGATCACGCCACTGCTACAAGGCTTGCGGCAGCCGCAGCCGCCCGCCCCCAAGGCCTCGCGCCAGCCCGAACTCAGACCCCAACTACCCCCGCCTAGCCCTACCGTTGAGGGATGACCACACACCACATCGACCGCCCGGCGGACCTCGACACGGTCCGTGATTCCTACGACAGGGTGGCCGACAACTACGCCCACATGGTGGTGACGACGGGGGTCGGCGACATCCGCTGCCACCCGTGGCTCAAGGCGTCCGTCGACGCGTTCGCGGACACGGTGTGCGGGGTGGGGCCCGTACTCGACGTCGGCTGCGGCCCCGGCACGGTGACGGCCTACCTCGCCGAACGCGGACTGGACGTATCAGGGGTGGATCTCTCGCCGGGAATGATCGAGAACGCGCGCAGGCTCCACCCGCAGTGCCGCTTCGACGTGGCCTCCGCCACGGAACTCGACCTGGCGGAAGGGTCCTTGGGCGGCATCCTCGGCTGGTGGTCCCTCTTCAACCTCCCCCGAGAAGTCCTCCCGCAGGTCCTCACCCATTTCGCCCGAGCGCTGAAGCCGGGCGGGCACTTCATCACCGCGACCCACATGGGCGACGAGGACGCCGTCCGCACCGAGGCGTACGGAGGCGTGCCCGTCCACTGGACGACCCACAAATGGCAGCCGGCCCAACTCGTACCGCTGATCGAGCGGGCGGGCCTGCGCCCGGTCGCGGAACTCCGCATTCCGGCGGACGGGCAGAGCGGGCCAGGACTGGTGGTCATGGCGGAGAAAAAGGAATCCCCCTCCTGACCGACCGGCGGCATACTCTGAGCCCCCGTCCGGGCGATCTGGGAGAGACATGACAAGCAGGTTCACCGAGTTGACCGTCGACTGCCTCGACCCGGAAAGGCTCGCGGCCTTCTGGTCCCAGGTCCTGGACTTCAAGGTGATCGACCGGACCGACGACAAGGTCGAGATCGCCTCCTGGGAACCGACGGTGGAGGACATCCGGGCCCGCCAGATGCCGCCCACCGTGCAGTTCATACGGGTCCCCGAGTCCAGGACCACGAAGAACCGCCTCCACCTGGACGTCAGCCCGATCGACGCCGGCACGGAGGAAGAGGTGGCCAGACTGCTCACGCTCGGCGCCACGACGGTGGACGTGGGCCAGGGCCCGGACCGGAACTGGGTGGTCATGGCGGACCCTGAGGGCAACGAGTTCTGCGTGCTGCGGACGCTGGCGCCGCGGTAGCCGCGCGGGCAGAAGTCGCGGAACTCCTGACTGCGGTCGGGATCAGCGTCCCATCGCACGCCACCACAGCCACACCGAGGCCCCGATCCGATTCCGGATCGGAGCCTTGGACCGCTCACCTGGCCGTCGGGGCCGCCGGCCAGGAACCTCAGAGATGCATCATGGCCATCACCTCAGGGCTCCGTACGCCGGTCGCGACGCTCGGGACGTCCTCGCCGGGGCGGGTCCAGCCCGCGTTCTCGGCCGCCTTGACGGCGGCCTTCTCCGCGGCGTCCGCTTCGGCGTTCAATCCCTCGTCGGCGCCGAGGTGCTTGGCCCCCGCCGCCACTCCGGCGGTCTGGGAGGCCTTCAGCGCGGCCTTGCACGCGAGGGTGGCGGCTTCGGCGTCGGTGTCGACGACTTGCCCCATCTGCGCGGCCTGCGCGGCGGACGCGGCCGCGTTCCTGGCGCAGCGGGAGTCCGCGGCCGCGTCGGGCGCGCTCTCGGAGAGCACGGCGAGGGCCTGCGCCGCCACGCGGGCGGCATGGGCGGCCTTCCATACGGCGTCCGAGTGGTCCGCCCCGTGCCGTTCGACGTAGCGGCTGAGGGCCGCCGCACGCGCCGCCGCGCTCTCGGCACGGGCGGCGTGGCTCGCCCTGAGGGCTGCCACTGGCTGCTCCTGATCTCCGTGGTTGTGCTCGTTCACCGGCACCTCCATGTCCGCACAGAGCAACGGGGCGCCGTGCCCCGTCCCCGCCGCCCCCACGTCGCGCACGGCGGCGGGCGGCGGATGTGTCGGGCAGGGTGGCACGTCGCCTTGCAACAGGCCAGAGGCAGGCGGGGAGTACCTGCCGCACCGCCGGACGGCGCGCACGGGCTCACGCGTGACGCATCGCGTCGAGCGGGCGACAACAGGAGGCCGCGCTCCGGATGTTCCTCGCCGGTGACGCTGTCGCTGACCCCGAGGTCCTGACGCTCAGTCCCGCTCGGAATCCTGGGGATCGTCCGCCTCGCCGATCCGCGGAACAGGCTTGAACGGCCCGAGTTGGGGACGCTGACGCCCGCGCAGATACCGGTGCCACCGCTTGACGCACCACCAGGCGATCACGACGGGTACGAAGGACAGCACCGTGGGGACCAGGGGCGGCAGCCACGGCCACACGGACATCGGCCGCACCACCGCGACGACGATCGGAGCCACGACGCTCAGCCCCATCAGAAGCACGCCCCACACGTCATCCACCCGCGACCACCACGAGCGGCTCTGCAGATGCGGTTCGACCACCATCATCAGTGCCAGCGCGAGCGCCACGACGGGTGCCATCAGCCAGGGCGACGTGGGTACGCCCCGGTTGCCGGATAGTTCACCGATGAAGGTGGCGGGGATGTACGCGACGAGCAGGAAGGTGACGGTGTAGACGGCGCCGCTGGAGGCGGCATCGAGTTCGTCGTCCGAGTCCTGCGCCTGTGGGTCCGGGTTCCGCTTCATGCGAGGTCCCCTTCCCTCCTTGCTCCTACAGGCACGCGTGAGCCAGGTCGGGGAGCCCTGTCGAATTGATGATGAGGTTCGCGATGTCATCGTCGATGCTGCCAGGGTACTTACCGTGTTTGACGTATGCCCAGACGGCCTTTGCGACCTTCTTGCCGTTCTTCACGAGCTTCCAGGCTTTGGCGACACCTATCCCGTTCTCGGCGGCGAACTTCGCGACGCCGGCGGCGCATCCGAACCACCCGAACGCCTTTACCGCGGCCATGGCTTGGGGGTTCTGGTTCAGGAATTCGCCCACCTCACGCAGCGCGTCCTGGTCGCCGGCCTCGACCCGCTTGATCAGCGGCTCAGGAATGGAACCGATGAGGTCGAACGCACGCTGGACTGCGGCGATGCCTTCCTCGTCGCTCACGTTGGCCAGCCCGGAGTCGCCTGCCGAAACCGGCACCGCGACTGCGGATATCGCAGCTCGTGCGGTGTTCTCGTGCGTGCCGTCGGCGGCGGCGGCCGATCCGGACAGTCCCGTGCCGACGATCGCCACGGCAACGAGAGCGGCGACCCCAGCGCCACGTCAAGGGCAACTTGATCATTCGCCAAGTCGCCGAGCTGTGACGGAAGCCATATTTCCGCCTCAGATCTCCCTCAACACGCAGGAGTTGGCGCATATCTGTCTATACGGGAAGGCATCCGAAGTCGGACGGCCCCGGATGTCGTAGGGCGATCGGCGAGGTGAGCCAGATGCCCGAGGGCATCTTGGTCGAATCCCGCCCATTTGTTCCCAAGTTCGCAGGCGACCGCTGTGCTAACCGTCTGACGCGCTGAAGCCTGTAGGGCGGATCCGCCCCCTAGAAGATCCCCAACGCCGCATCCACCGACCACGCCTGCCAGCTGGCCGCGAACAGCGCGACGGCCGAGATCAGCGCCATCATGAGGTTCTGCCCCTGCTCGGCCACGTCGTGGATCATCAGTACGAGGTAGATCAGGTTCAGCAGGAGCCCGGCGACGAGGGCGATCGGCGTGAGGAAGCCGAAGATCAGTCCGAGGCCGAGCGCCAGTTCCGCGTAGGCGACGACGTAGGCCATGACCTGCGGGCGGGGCTTCACCACGACGTCGAAGCCGCTGCGTACCGCGGCCCACCGGTGCTTCTCGGCGATGCCCGCCGCCCAGCCGATGCCGCCACCGCCGAACCACTGCTTCTTGTCCTTGTGGCGGTAGCTCTCCAGCCACCACAAGCCGAGCCCGATCCGGAGCACGGCCAACAGTTCGGCTCCGCTGAGCCACATCGTCTGCATCGGGTGCCCTCCCTCAAGCCAACCTGACGATGCGTCAGTTCAGCGGATCGGCGCGGATCGCGCAAGGGGTCGAGTTCCGGGCGGGCGCTTGCTGTTGCCAGAGTGAGCCCATAACCTCGATCTGATGGATCGTCAGATTTGCGTCCTGGAAACCGGCAGGCAGTAGGGGGCACAACAGTGGTCAGCAGCGAGGTCGGCACCAAGGAAATCCCCCGGGTCATCAGCGTGGACGACCACGTGATCGAGCCCGCGCACCTCTTCGAGAAGTGGCTCCCGAGCAAGTACCGCGACCGTGGGCCGAAGCCGTTCACCGCGGGCATCGGCGACCTCGCGTACGTCGGCGGGAAGTACAAGTTCACGACGGACCCGGACGGACAGATCACCGACTGGTGGGAGTACGAGGGCGACATCTTCCCGTACAAGCGCATCATCGCGGCCGTCGGCTTCTCCCGGGACGAGATGACCCTCGACGGCATCACCCGGGAGCAGATGCGGCGCGGCTGCTGGGACCCGGCCGAACGGCTCAAGGACATGGACCTCAACCACGTCGAGGCCAGCCTCTGCTTCCCGACCTTCCCGCGCTTCTGCGGGCAGACCTTCGCCGAGGCCAAGGACAAGGAGGTGGGGCTCGCCTGCGTCCGGGCCTACAACGACTGGATGGTCGAGGAGTGGTGCGGCGACAGCGGCGGCCGGCTGATCCCGCTCTGCCTGATCCCGCTGTGGGACATCGACCTCGCGGTGGCCGAGATCAAGCGCAACGCCGCGCGCGGGGTGCGGGCGGTGACCTTCTCCGAGATTCCTACGTATCTGGGGCTGCCGTCGATCCACTCCGGCTACTGGGACCCGTTCTTCGCGGCCTGCGAGGAGACCGGCACCGTCGTCAACATGCACATCGGGTCCTCGTCCCAGATGCCGGCCGCGTCCCCCGACGCGCCGCCCGCCGTCCAGGCCTCGCTCAGCTTCAACAACGCCATGGCGTCGATGATGGACTTCCTCTTCAGCGGGGTTCTGGTGAAGTTCCCGCGCCTCAAACTGGCGTACAGCGAAGGCCAGATGGGCTGGATCCCGTACGCCCTGGAGCGCGCCGACGACGTCTGGGAGGAGCACCGTGCCTGGGGCGGCGTGAAGGATCTGATCCCCGAGCCGCCCTCGACGTACTACTACCGGCAGATCTTCTGCTGCTTCTTCCGCGACAAGCACGGCGTAGCCTCGATCGAGACCGTGGGCGTGAACAACGCGACCTTCGAGACGGACTATCCGCACGTCGACTCGACCTGGCCGCACACGAAGCAGGTGGCGCAGGAACACGTGGGCGGGCTGCCGGAAGACGTCGCGTACAAGTTGCTCCGCGGGAACGCCATCCGGATGCTGGACCTGCCGTTCGACCGTGACTGAGTGGCCCGTTCGACCGTGACTGTGCGGCCTGTTCGGCCGTGAGTGTGCGGCCCGGTCGGCCACCTGAACCGGCCATCGGCCGCAGCTGGGCGCTGGGGGCACCGCCGCCCCCGGCGTTATGGTTCGCCTGTCCCCTGACGGAGAGGTGATCGGATGAGCAACCCCACGACGGAGGCCCTGGTCACGCTCGGGCGTGCCTATGTACGACGGGCCCCCGGAGAGCTGTTCAAGAGCGCGCTCGCCGCCCGCTTCCTGAATCCCCATCTCCGGGACCATCCCCGCCAGAGGGTCGTCGACGTGGAGTTCGGCGCCAGGTTCGCGGTCGACACCCAGGACCTGATCCAGCGCTACCTGTACCTCTTCGGAGGCTGGGAGCCGGGCATGACGCGCTGGCTGAAGAGCCGTCTGCGCCCCGGTGACGTGCTGGTGGACGTCGGCTCGAACGTGGGGGTCTTCGCCGTCCTGGGCTCTCGGCTCGTCGGCAGCACGGGGCGGGTCGTGGCCGTCGAGGCCTCGCCGGCCTTCCACCGCCGCCTGACCCGGCACGCCGAGCTCAACGGCTGCGACAACATCCGCGCGGTCAACGCCGCCGTGTCGGACAGCCGGAAGACGCTGACGTTCATCCTCGCCAGCTCCCACAACATGGGCGCGAACTCGATAGTCCCCTATGACGGTCCCGCCGAGTCCACCTTCGAGACGGAGGCGGTTCCGCTCGCGGAGCTCCTGGAGGCCGACGAGGTCGCCAGGGCGCGGGTGATCAAGATCGACGTCGAGGGGGCGGAAGGAGGGGTGGTCCGGGGGATGAAGGCTCTCCTGGAGCAGCTCCGCCCCGATGTGGAGATCGCCGTGGAGGTCACGCCCGATCGCATGGCCCAGCTCGGGGACTCGGTCGACGAGCTGCTGGACATCATGCGCGAGCACGGCTTCCACACGTACCGGCTCGCCAACGACTACGGAGCCGAGGGCTACCCGAGCGCGATGCGGAACCCCTCGGCTCCTGTGCGGTGGAGAGGGCCGGTCGTGGGCGAGACCGACCTGGTCTTCTCGCGGGTCGACGCCGAGGCGCTCGTCTGACCGTCTGACACGGAAGGGCCCGGACCCCGGCTTCGTACGAGAGCGCCCACGAGCCCACGAGCCCACGAGCCCACGAGGCAACGGGGCTCCGGTCAATCAGCGCTCACGGGATAGCGCCACCCGAAGCGCTCCAGCGCTCGCGCCCTGGCCTCGACGACGGCCATGCGGGCGGCGCGCTCCGCCGTGTCGACGTGCGCGGTCTGGCCGGTCACCTGGCCTTCCCACTTGCGGTAGAGCAGGCCGACCTCGGACGAGAACCAGCCGCGGGACGTCGAGTTCAGGGCGAGCAGGAGCCCCGTGTCCTCGGATGCCGGAAGGGCCATCCAGCAGCCCAGGGCCATGAGCAGTTCGCGGCGGACGAAGAGCGTCGCCGGGTGGACCTGCGCGCGATAGTCGTGAGAGGCCCAGTAGTCGAGCACTTCGCGACGCTCGACCGGCCCGTTCGCAGGGTCGTCGGGGAAGCCGACGGTGGATCCGTCGGGCATCAGATCGAGCACGCGTGAGGTCGCCCAGCCGATGGTCCGATCAGCTTCGAGGGCCGCGAGGTCACGGGCCAACGCGCCGGGCGCGAGCTGGTCGTCGGCGTCCAGGACCTTGACGTACTCGCCGTCCGCGTGAGCCATGGCGATGGTCCTGGCGACCCCGGGGCCGCCAGGACGGCCCTGCTCGAACGTGATCCGGGCGTCGTCGGGGACGTGGGGCGCGACCTGGTCGGTCGTCCCGTCCTCCTGGATCAGCCAGTGCCACTCCCAGCCGGCGGGCAACTCCTGCTCGCAGAGCGACTTGTACGCGTCGGACAGGAAGTGCGCGGAGGGTGCGTGCACGGCCGTGACGATGACGATGCGCCGACGCACGGCTCACCACCTTTCCCAGTGCGTTCCGTCGTTCGACGCGGCTCAGGATACGACTCCTCAAGTCCTGCAATCCGGCACGGTCCGTTATTACGCGGGCCGGGCCCGATCTGCGATACGTGGGACGCGGTGAAATGAAGCGTGGCCCCACCATCGATGTGGGCCGGAGCATCGGCCGGCCTGCGGGTGCGAGGGGAGTGATCTATCGCCCCAATTCGGGCCGCCTGCCCCGCATGACGAAAGTCAGTCTTCCAATTGATCGCGTTGCGGAGGGCGCAACCGGCGTGTCTGTCCGCACGGTGAGATCGAGAAAGGCCCGACCGCTGGCGACGGGGGATGCACCAGCGATCGGGCTCTGTCCTAACAGTAAGCGCCTGGTGGGAGTGGAATCAACTGTCCGGCTGGAATGAGGAGTTGTGACCGGGGTCACGCGGTGTGATTTCCTCGTGTGTTCCGGGAGCGCGGAGCACGTCATTGGCAGGGGCCGGACTCCGCTACTTGCCGCAGGGCGGCTCGTACGAGAGGCGGGGGAGATACTCCCGCCATTTTTCCGGTGTCAGAACGCCCCGAGTCGTCGAGCAAACGCGCTGAATTGCCTGGTCGGTGTCCAGGTCCCAGAGCCGGACCGTATCGGTACCGCTGGACACTCCGAGCATGCCGCTTTGGGGACTGAACGACAGGAAACTGCCGGTCTTGGCGTTGGGACTCATGGACTGCCCGATAGGGGTCGCACTGGAGGGCCGAGTGACGTCCCAGAGCCGAACGGTGTTGTCGTTGCCGCCCGTTGCCAGGGTTTCGCCGTCCTGGCTGAACGTCAGCGACACGACCGCGTCCGTGTGGCCGGTCAGGGACGACTCCAGCCGCGCCTTTCGGGGGTCGGTGACGTTCCAGAGCCGGACCGTGCCGTCGTCGCTGCCGCTGGCCAGCGTGCTGCCGTCCCTGCTGTAGGCGAGTGCGTTGACAGGGCCCAGATGCCCCTTGAGCGGGGCGGCGAGCCGGGTCGCGCGGCTCGGCGTGGTCACGTTCCACAGCCGTACGGTGCCGTCCGCGCTGCCGCTGGCGAGCGAGTGTCCGTCCGTGCTGAAGACAAGGGAGTTGACGTAGCCCTGGTGCCCGGTGAGCGGCTTCCCGATCGTCCGGGGCCGGGACGGGGTGCTCACGTCCCACAACTGGATGGTGCGGTCGGTCCGTGGCGTCGCCAGGGTGTGCCCGTCCGGGCTGAAGGCCAGCGCGGCCGCGAACCGCGTCCGCAGCGCGACCGGAGGACCGTAGGGGACGGGGTGCTTCGGGTCGGCGACGTTCCACAGCCGTACGGCGCGGTTTCCCGTGAGCACCGCGAGCGTGCGGCCGTCCGGAGAGAACGCCAGCTTGCGTACGTCCCCCTCGCCGGGCTTGAACGAAGTGCCAAGCGACAGCGGCCGGTCGGGGCTCTTCACGTTCCACAGCCGGACCCGCTCGTCGCGCGCGGCCGTGGCGAGCACCTTGCCGTCGGGACGGAACTCCCCGCTTCGGCCGATCATGTCCGACGTCGGCAGGGACCAGAGACGGACCTTGTTGTCACCGGTACCGGTGGCGAGCGTGCGCCCGTCGGGGCTGAACCCGAGTGAGTACATTTCCCCGCTGCTGCCCGCGAGCGGCTCGCCGACCTGGGACGGGTGCGCCGGATCGCTGACGTTCCACAGACTCGCCGTGCTGTCCGCGCTGGCGGCCGCGAGCATGTTCCCCTCGCGGTTGAAGGCCACGGACCACACGGGACCGGTATGGCCGGTGAGCGGTGCGCCGAGCGGTTTCGGGTGGCGCGGATCGGTCACCTTCCACAGCCGTACGGTGTTGTCCGAGCTGCCGCTGGCGAGCGTGCGGCCGTCAGGGCTGAACGCCACGGAGTGCACCGTGCCCGTGTGGGCGGTCAGTACGTCGTCGATCGGCTTCGGACGCCGGGGATCGGCCATGTCCCACAGCCTGACGGTGCCGTCGTCCCCACCGGCCGCCAGCGTGCGGCCGTCGGGAGCGAAGGCCACGGAGCGCACGGCGGCGCCGTGGCCGGTCAGCGTGGCCAGTGACTTCGGCCGACGCGGATCGTCCACGTTCCACAGGCCAACGGTGTGGTCGTCGTTGGCGGAGGCCAGCGTCCGCCCGTCCGGGCTGAAGGCGACGAGGTAGATCGCGCCGCCATGCCCGGTCACGGGCGAGCCCAACAGGTGCGGACGGCGGGGGTCGGTGACGTTCCAGAGCCGGACCGTGCCGTCGTCCGAAGCCGTGGCGAGGGTGTCGCCGTCCGGGCTGAACACCGCGCTGCTCACCCAACTCTTGTGACCCGTGAGCGGCTTGCCCAGGCGCTTGGGGCGAGCGGGGTCCCGTACGTCCCACAGGCGGACGGTCCGGTCGTAGCTGGCAGTGGCCAGGACCCGTCCGTCCGGGCTGAACGAGGTGAGGTAGACGGCACCGGTGTGGCCGAGGAGCGGGGTGGCCAGGGGCGCGTTGACGATCGAGATCAGCCGGTTCTTCGTGGCCTCGTCGTCCGGGCGCAGGTTGTGCGCGACCAGGTCGAGCTGAGCCGACAGCGAGGGATCGGTGTACTGGGCGCGGTCGGCCTCGGCGACGACCTGCTGGAACACCGCGTCGTCCCGCTGCTGCCACGCGATCACCGCGGAGACGACGGCCACCATCGCCAGTACGACCAGCGCCGCCACCGCACCCCGGCTGAGCCAGACCGTGCGCTTGCGCAGCCTGACCGAAGCAGCCAGGAACTCCACCGCGCGCCGGGTCAGAAAGGTGTCGCCGGCGGACTTCGCCCAGGTGCGGGCCTGTTCGAGACGGGAGCCCCGGTAGAGCAGCGACGCGTCGCGTTCGGAGTCCTCCCAGGCGCTGCCGTCCTCCTCCAGCTGCTGGCGCAGCAGGTGGTCGCTCCTGTCCTCGTCGATCCAGTCGCGCAGCCGCGGCCAAGCGTGGAGCAGCGCCTCGTGCGTGATCTCCACGGTCTCCGCGTCGAGCGTCACCAATCGGGCGCGGACCAGCGCTTCGAGCGACTCCTCCGTCTTGTCGGGGTCCGTCGACTCCGCGGCCAGCTGGCGGCGGGTGCCGCGCCTGCGCGTGGCCTGGGTGTCCTCGCCGAGGCGGACCAGCCTGAGGAGGAGCAGTCTCGCGGCGGTGCGGGCCGCCGGGTCGAGGCCGGACCAGGCGCGCTCGGCCGTCGCCGCCACCGCTCCCTGGATGCCGCCTGCCGCGCGGTAGCCGGCCAGCGTCAGCCGTCCCGTCTTGCGGCGCTGCCAGGTGGCGAGAAGAGCGTGGGAGAGGAGAGGCAGCACGCCCGCGTCGTGTGCCCCGCGGGGGCCGTCGTTGCTCACTTCCCGGATGATCAGCTCCGCGAGGCCCGGTTCGAGCTCCAGGCCCACGGCCTTGGCCGGGCCGGTCACCGCCTCACGCAGCTCCGCGGTGGTCAGCGGCCCGAGCACCATGTGCCGGTGCTGCAGCGCGTCCGCCAGTTCCGGGTAGCCGAGGCACTCCTCGTAGAAGTCGGCGCGTATGCCGAGGACCACGAGCGCGGGAGCGGGGTCTCCGGCGTCGGTGGGGGAGCAGGCGGCGTCGAGGAGTTGGACGAAGGTCTGCCGGTCCGCCTCGTCGGAGCAGAGCGTGAACGTCTCCTCGAACTGGTCCACGAGGACGACGGGACGGGCGGCGGTGGAGGTCTCACGCCGTGCCCACGCCGCGAGGGACTCCCGCACGGCGTCCGCGAAGTGCCCGGTGCCCGGCTCCGCTGCTGACAGGGCCTGCGCGAGCTCAGGTATGTGGCCGGTCAGCGTCGCGAGGGGATCGCTTCCCGGTACGAGCTGAAGCACCGGGCGGACCTGCCCGCTCTCGTCGCCGAGCGCGCCGTTCTGCAGCGCGGGTACCAGGCCCGCGCTCAGCAGGGAGGACTTTCCCGCCCCTGAGGCACCCACGAGCATGGTCAGACCGCCGGTCCTCCCCGCCGCGCGGAGCTGGGTGACGAGGGCGTCCGTGCTCCGCTCGCGGCCGAAGAACCACCGGGCGTCCTGCTCGCGGTAGGAGGCCAGCCCTCGGTACGGGCATACGGCGGGGGCGGCAGGCGGCTCGGCCGGAGCTTGTCCGTCGTCTTCCGCGGAGGCCGAGACGCGGCCGCTGACCGGGTCGGCCACCGCGCGCTCCCACAGGAGCTGCCACTGGACCATGTCGTACAGACCCGTGGACACCGGACTGGACCGCTCGCGCCGCGCTTCGGGGATCAGGACGTGCAGCACCGCCACGAGCGCGCCGAACTGGGCCGGCACGTTCTTGGCCCGTCGCCAGTCGCTGATGCGCTGCGCGGACACCCGCACGGGCCGCCCTCTGTCGTCGACCCGCTGAAGGCGGACGACTGCCTCGGACACGCGCTGGAGGGGCGGATTCCCGGCTTCCTTGTACAGCAGGGCGAGACGTTCCGCGAAGGCCGCACGTGCTCCGGAGTCGGAACCCAAGGCCTCCACCCCTCACCTCCGCGTGCCTGAACATCCGGACCGGAAAACTCACCTTATACGGCTGACCTGCGGAATCGCGGTCCGGATAACGTCCTACCCTCCTCGGCGGCAGTCGCAACTGGCAGGATCGCGACGCAGTAGCGAACCAACCGCGCAGCGTCAGGGCAGGTCATCCGCCCGGCGCCTGGAGGGGTGACTGATGGCGCTGCACGATCTCGGCCTGTTTCCGCCGGAGTTACGAAGTGGCGGCGGCGTCCGCGCCGTGTGCGCCCAGTAGCCCGACGGAACCGATCCACGCACGGACCGTTTCCGCGTCGATCGCGGACCCGGTTTCGCTGTGATCCGCCGCTGTGTCCACACAGCGCGGACCGACGACGCCCGCGTCGTTCGGCACCGGTCCCCACAGGGGAGGGACCGGTGCCGACACGACGCGGGGCAGGATGTCCGGCCCCGGGTCCCGGTACCGATTCCCCGGTACCGGGCCACCGCTGCCCCGCCGCATCGCACGACACCGCGGCCAGTCAGGCCGCTGCCTGTGGCGGTACGGGTGCGGGCAGTCGGTTCAGGATGTCGAAGTCCAGGCGTAGTCGTGGATGGCTGAGCAGGTGGAGGGTCACGGGGCAGGTGCAGATCAGGCGCAAGCGCCCGTGACGGCCGCTGGTCCGGGCTCGGGCGCGATTGAGAACCCGTACCCCGGCGCCGTCCATGAAGTCGACGGGGCGCAGGTCGATCAGCAAGTCGGAGTCACCGGTGTGGGTGAGAGCGTCGAGGCAGTCGGTGATGGCGGGGGCGGTGTGGATGTCGATTTCGCCGCACAGGGCCACCAGGGTGCAGTCGCCGTGAAGGCGGACTTCCTGGACACAGCTCGCTGCAGGGGGTGAGGTCATGGCGACCCTCTCGAAGGCGGATGTCCATGGGGACCGGTCACCAACGGGTCCGGGTCGGCACCCCAGAGTGACGCGTCGTACTCGACTCCTGACGGGTTTCGCCGAAGAGCTGCGGGCACACCCGCCGGGCTGCTACACGGCGATGAGGTCGGGCGCCCTGAAGGGGGCGCCCCGGCAGGGCATCGCCAACAGACATGTCAGGGCGAGACGTCCCCGTTGTCGTCCAGGCGCAGTCGGCGGGCCAGCACATCACGGGAGACGTCCAAGAGGGGCCGGTCGTGGCTGAAGGCGTAACCGCGCAGCCTGATCAGGGCGAGGTCGCAGGTGGTGTCCAGTTGATCCGCGAGCATGCCGGTGGCCTGGTGGACCTCGGCGAAGTGGAGACCGGGCTCGTCGAGCAGCGGAGTGTGGGGCAGCTCCGCGTGGGCGGCGGTGGTGATGGCGATCTGGGCGATGGTGTCGGCCAGGCCGAAGGCATCGGTGAGCTGGTCGGTGGACATCAGGCCGGGCCGGGTGCGGTGGCCGGTGAGCACGCCGAGCGCGATGACGCCGATACGCAGCGGGAAGGAGAACACCGCGCGTACGTCCAGCGCCTCGATGGCGCTGGGCAGTCCGGGCCAGCGATCGGTGGCGAACGCGTAGGCATCGGCCACGTCGGGCACCAGCACCAGGGCCCCGTGGCGGGCGGCGTCCAGACTCGGCCCCTGGCCCTGGACCTGTTGCAGGTCCTCCAGCGCGAGTGTGCGCTCACCGAAGGACTGCACCAGTTCGGCCCTGCCGCCTCCCGGAGCAAGGAGCAGGCCGAGGCCGTCCAGACCCAGCATGTCGGCGCAGGCCGCGAGTGGCAGCGATGCCAGGCCGGGGCCTGTGTGAGAGCTGAGGGTGCGCAGGTAGTCGGCCATCACCGGATGGGTCACCGAGGTCGCCCCCTTTCGGGCGCAGCGCAGATCGTCCGGCGGTCGGCCCACCGGTCAGCACCGATGGGCCGACGCTTCACCGATCGCGCCGTGTGAGGAGAGACGCGTCGGCCGTGCCCTGCAAGACCTGGCGAGCGATCTCGGTGAGGCGCGTTCGGTGATCGCGTGCATAGTGGCGCATGAGGTTGAACGCCTCCTCGACGTCGGTGTCGCGGCGGTTCGCCAGATAGCCCTTGGCCTGCTCGATGATGACGCGGCTGTCCAGAGCGGCCTGCAGTTGTGCGGTCACCGTCATCTGCTCACTCACCGCCCGCTGCTGCAGTACGCCGATGGTGGCGGTGTCGGCCAGCGCCTGACCCAGCCGCAACTGGGAGTCGTCCAGCGGCCCCGGCCGGTCCCGGAACAGGTTCAGGGCTCCGATCACCTGGTCGTGCAGCCGGAGAGGCGCAGCCACCACCGAGGTGAAACCGGCTTCCACGGCCCGCGGCGCGAACCGGGGCCAGCGCACCTTCGCCACCTGCGTCGCCAGTGGTACGTCGGGAACCTGTTCCCTGGTCCGGAAGCAGTCCCGGCAGGGGCCCTCGCCCCACTCGATGCTGGCCAGCTCCAGCCGGCGGGTGCGCTCGTCCGAGGCTGCGGCGTCCACGAGCTGGCCGCTAGGAGTGGCGAGCAGGACACCGGCTGCCGCCACATCCAACAGGTTCACGCAGTGCTCGGCGAGCGTGTGCAGGAATCCGATGACATCGAAGTCCCGCACCAAGGTGTCGGCGAGATCGACGAATGCGGCCGCCAACCGCTCCTCACGTGGCAGCTCAGGCATACCCCACCCACCTCCAAGAGAGATCCGGGGACACCCTCCCACAGGCTGCTGTCTCCTGCTGTCACCCAGTTTCGTCCTGATCGCGCGCTTTTACGAGGGCACCTGTGAAGCTTCCGTGCCGACACAGCCGGAAACCGGGCGGGAGCTGCCACGCCTGTGGGGTTCGCGGTTCTCAGGTTCGCCGGTCCTGTCGTGGGCTGGACTGACCGAGTGGGTGCAGCCCGTCGTGGGCCGGAGTCAGGTGATACGCCGGCGGGTGGCCGCCCCCGGTCAGGGGGATGGTGAACCCACCCGCGAGGTCGGGAACCAAGGTGCCGGAGAACAGGGTGCACAGGCGGACGCCGACGGTCCGGTCCGGATTCGGCGTCCGTCATCGTGCACCCGCCGACAGGGGCGCAGGGTAGTCCTGGACTCGCCGGTGCGGGAGACGGGGAAGAGCCCTCAAGTCCCGTTTCCGCGCCAGTAGTTCAGGTCCGGCGGGCCGCGACGCGATCCGGCGTCGGCCAGCGTACGTCGTGTACCCAGCCGAGGCGCTCAAGGAGGCGGATGACGGCGGCGGAGGGGTCGATCTGGCCGCGGTCCACGCCGTGGCGGGCGCTGGTGGGGTCGGCGTGGTGGAGGTTGTGCCAGCTTTCCCCGAAGGAGAGCAGGGCCAGCGGCCACAGGTTGGTGGCTCGGTCGTGACGCCGGGTGCGGAACGGGCGCCGTCCGATCACATGGCACAGGGAGTTGACGCTCCAGGTCACATGGTGGAGCAGGGCGATGCGTACAAAGCCCGCCCACAGAAGGGCGGTTGTGGCGTGCACCCAGGTGCCGCCGATCGCCCAGCCCAGGGCGAAGGGGAGGGCCAGGGTGAGGACGCACAGGGCCGGGAAGGCCCGGGAGACGGCGCGGATGTCGCGGTCGGCGAGCAGGTCGGGGGCGTAGCGCTCGGCGGGGGTGGGGTCGTCGCGGAAGAGCCAGCCGACGTGGGAGTGGGCAAGACCGCGCAACTGGCCGCGCAGGTGCGTGCCGTAGCGGTAGGGGGAGTGCGGGTCGCCAGGACGGTCGGTGAAGGCGTGGTGGCGGCGGTGCGTGGCGACCCAGCCGATGACGTCGCCCTGGAAGCTCATCGACCCGGCCACCGCGAGGGCGATCCGCAGGGGCCGGGCGGCCCGGTACCCGCCGTGGGTGAGACCGCGGTGGAAGCCGACCGTGACCCCGAGCCCCGTGACGACGTACAGGGAGAGGGCGAGCAGCACGTCAGTGGAGTGGATGAGACGTCCCCACAGCAACCAGCCGACCAGGCCGAGCGCGAGGAACGGCAGGACGACGATCGCCGCGGTCACCACCACGTACAGCCGCTCGCCGCCGCTGCGCGCAGGCGCCGGGTGCTCGTCGACGGGGAAGGGGGCCGTCCCGTCGTACGTCTGGGATGCGGTGACGTCGTGCGGCGGGGCGGGGGCTCGGGAAAGGGGGGAACTGGTGGTCATGCAAGGCTCCTTGACCTCGGTCCGGAAGAGGTGGCCGGGGTCCGGGGCCAGGGAATCGGTGGTGGGCGGCCCGGGAGTCACTCCGTTTCGCCGGCGTGGACGCGCCGTGCCCGTGAGCGGCTTACGGCAAGCCGGGACCTGGGCGCCGGGCCGGGCACTCGGGTGGGCAGGGTGTCCACTGTCCGGCGGGGCCGGGTGCCGCCTCTGTGTCGGGGGCGGCGACGACGCGGGCCTCGACGCACCCGTCGGCAGGCTGTTCCTGGCAGCTCGGCCCGGTCGGGCCGAACTGCGTCGCCGTACGTCTGGTCATGTCCTGCGCCCCTGCGCGGCTCTGTTGGTCCTGCGCCGCGGACGGAAGCGCCCGCGCCCACCGTCCCGGTGGTCGCGGCGGGGGCGGACGGCGGGTGGTGCGGTGCCGTCGGGTTGCGGCCGAGTGGGGCTGTGGGCGCCACGGCGTCCGGACAGACGACGGCTGTACTGGTGCAGTGGGATCCGTTCGGAGTGCTGGTCGTCGAGGAGGTGGATCACGAATGCCCCCGGAGCGATCATCGCGAGCATGACGGCGACGGTGATGCCGGTGTCCATGGCCCCTCATCTCCCGCCGTCGGCCGCGCCGACGGGCGTGGCCATGGCGCCGCCCTCCGCCTCCCACGCCTCCTGCGTGCGGCCCGGAGGGTCCGCCTGGGCCGGGGCTGCGGGGTGACGGCCCAGCTCGTCGGCGATGAGAGCGCTGCCGGTGCGTACGACCCGAGGATCGCAGGCGGCGGCCATGAGGCGCCCGGCGGCCTCCGCACCGGTCTCCGGGGGAATGATCAACAGGTCCCAGCGCCCTACATGGTAGGAACGCAGCATGAGTTGGTGCGGGTCCTGCTCGGCGCGGAACCAACCCACCTTGACCACATGTCCGTTGACGGAGACCTTGCGCGGTATGACGGGCCAGTGCGTCGGGTTGACCGTGGCGCGCGTGATGCGACCCCACAAGGGATCCAACAGGTCGGTCAGAGCGGGAAGTTCACGAGCGAGATCTCGAGAGCGCGGCCACCAGGCGCCGTCGAGCAGACCGGAGGGCGGGCCCGGAGGTTTGACGGACAGCCGCAACGGCGTGTCGTCGGAGGGTTCGGCGGTCGGTGCGGTCGGCGGGGGTCGTGCGGTGAGCACCGTCATGGTGTCGACCTGTCCCCGGGCTGTCGTGCCGGCCCGGTGCGATGGAACCGAGCGAGAAACCGGCGCGGAAGCCGGTCAAGAGATTCTCTCGGTGCTGCCGAGCCTACTCCTGCGGCGGCCCCGACCGCGACTGCCCGGCTGCTCGCCAGGCAGCGGAGGCAGCGGAGGCGGCGTACCGGCGTCGTTCGGTTCGACGGAAGGTCGGCGGGCGCAGGACGAGCCTGGCGGTTGGGTACGTGGCGGGTCGTCCGGGGTCGGCTGAACTGCGGTGGACGATGGGTGCGTTCATGACGCACGCCCCTCTTCGGGCCTGTGGCGGTGCGGCCCGCTGTCATGGTGCGCCGGAAGCGACGCCGAGCGGAGTCGGCGTACGAGGAGCGTCCGGCGGCCCCAGCGTACGTCCCGGTCGTTTTCCGCCCGACAGGAGTACGGTGAAGGGGCGAGGGCGTTCACATGCCGGTGCCCGACCGCTTGGAGCACTCCTCCCTCGCCGTTCGTCCACTCAGTGGCAGCCCTGGACCTTGGCCGCGCCATCCGCAACCAAGGCGAGGAGCCCGCGCATGTCCCGGACATCCGCCACGTGTGCCTCCCCGAATCCCCGCAGGACGCAGCCCCGTTCCTGGGCTCACGACGGGAACCGTTCTTGTCCACAGGGGAGTTCGATGCCTCATGGGACGGTGGGGAGCGCCGGCAGGTCCTCGCGATCGCACCCGACACGGTGTGGAACGTGGTCGGCTCGACGCGTCGGCCACCCGCATCCGTCTCTCTGGCGCGCCTCGGCCGCATGCGACGGCCTCCATGAACCACCCGCGAACCACCCGTCACGCCCCCGTGAACGCCCCGTCTGAGCACAGCAGTCGGCAGGAGCCGCACCCATGACCCTCACACCGCAACCCCTGGTTCCCTCCCCACCTCTGCTCCGCCTGTGCCTGGCGCCTCACGCTGGCGGGCCCCGCGCCATCGACGGAGCATGGTGGCCGCGCTCGTACGACCTGCTCGCCGAACTCCCCTGGCTGCTCGCCGGGTTGCCCCGCACCTGGGGGCACATCACCAGCGTCATGCTCAACGGTGCGGTGTGGTCATCGGCTCCGGGACGGATGTTCGTCGCCGGCCAGGTCGTCCGTCTGCGCAGGAGCCTGACGGCCACGGCAGCGCACACCGTCGTCCTTCTCGCCCCCGGCCATGGGCGCTGGGACCTGCTCGTCGTCCCGCCGGACACGACCGAGGAGGCCGCGAAGCCGATCATGGAGAGCGTGGCGGGAGCACGGAGCGTCGTGGCGTCGGCACCCCTCAGGGCGGTCCCTCGGGCGCGGTCCTGAGAACGGCCGGGCCCGCGACGCCGACACGCGCGGTTCCGGTCCGTGAGCGGCCCGACCCGTCGCCATCGGGTCATTCTCGGGCGCGTCGGCGGTGTCGCACGCTGGGCACCGGCGCGTCCCACCTGGCAGAGGCCGTGCGAGGGACGGCGCAAAGCGTGCCGTGCGGCGGTGTGGTCCGCCGCACGGTGTGTTTCGCTCGGTGCCGGGTCCAGGGTCATGAGGGGAAGGGACCGTGAGGGGGGGGCACCCGCATGTCCGTACGTCCATGGCTGTCGCCGGGAGCGTTGCGGCCCGGCGCCCGTGCCGCGCTGACGGCCGTGTCCTGGCTGACCAGTCCGCTCTCGCCCGACGACTATCTCGGCCTGATCGATCCTCTGTGGTCGGCGCGGCATCCCGCGGGCCGGGTGAGCGCCGTGCGGCGGGAGGCGGCCGGCGCGGCCACGCTGGTGATCCGGCCGGGCAGGGGCTGGAACGGCCACCGGGCCGGGCAGTATCTGCCGCTCGGAGTCGAGATCGACGGCGTACGGCACTGGCGTACGTACTCGATCACCTCGCCGCCCGGCGACACTCCGGGCAGCGAGATCACCGTCACCGTGAAGGCCCGTACCGACGGCCGAGTGTCCCCGCACCTGGTACACCGGACCGCCCCCGGCGCAGTGCTCCGACTCGGCCCGGCACAGGGAGAGTTCGTGCTGCCCCGGCCGCTGCCCGGGCGGCTCCTCTTCGTGACGGCGGGCAGCGGCATCACGCCTGTCGTGGGGATGCTGCGCACGCTCGCACGGCACGGCGGTGTCACTTCGGACACCCTGCTCCTGCACAGTGCGCCGTCACCGGCCGAGTGCCTCTTCCGCGCCGAACTGGTGGCACTGGAGCGCCGGTTGCCCTGGTTGAGCGTCCGCCTGACGCATACGCGTACGGAGGGGCGGCTCACCACCGGGCGGATCGGCGAACTCTGTCCGGACTGGCGCCGTCGGGAGACCTGGGCATGTGGTCCGGCCGGACTCCTCGACGCGGCCGAGAGGCAGTGGGCCGCCGCGGGCGTGCGGGAACGGCTGCGGGTGGAGCGTTTCCACCTGGTACCCGTGCGGGCGCCGGGGGCGGGTGCCGTCGGCGGCCGGGTGCGGTTCGACCGCAGCGCCGTGGAGGCGGACGCGACGGCAGCGTCGTCCCTCCTCGCGGTCGGTGAATCGGCGGGCGTACCCATGCCCCACGGGTGCCGGCGCGGCCTGTGCTTCGGCTGCCTCGTCCCGCTCCTCGACGGCCGCGTGCGCGATCTGCGGACCGGTGAACTGCGAGGTAATCCGGGCGAGTTGATCCAGACCTGCGTCAACGGTGCCGCAGGGCCGCTCGTCCTCGACCTGTGAGAACCAGAGCTCTGCGAGGAGACTCCCATGCCCGTACCCATGTCGATGCCCGCAGCGGCTGCCGCCGGAGCCGGCGGAACTTCACCGCCCGTGGTGTCGCACGCCGACCGAGCCGAACAGCTGGGCCGGGAGCTGGACCGGCTCCGCGCCGAGATCGTGGCGGCCCGCGGACCGGACGACGCCCACTACGTCCGTACGGTGATCGCCGTGCAGCGCGGCTGCGAACTCGGCGGCCGCCTCGCGCTGGCCGTCTCCCTCTTCCCACCCGCCTGGGCGGCGGGCACCGCCCTGCTCGCGCTCGCCAAGACGCTGGAGAACATGGAGCTGGGCCACAACATCCTGCACGGCCAATGGGACTGGCTGGGCGACCCGGCGATTCACTCGACCACCTGGGAGTGGGACTTCGCCACCCCCGCCGCCGCATGGAAGCGCACCCACAACCACCTGCACCACACGTACACCAACGTCGTCGGCCGCGACCGGGACCTCGGCTACACGATCCTGCGCATGAGCCCGGAACAGCCCTGGCGCCCGGTCCATCTGCTGCAACCCTTGTACGCCGCCCTCCTCGCGCCCGTCTTCGAGTGGGGCATAGCCCTGTACGACCTGGAGGCCGACGCGGTGCCGTCGGGCCGCAAGAGCGTGCGCGCCTTCCTGAGTGAGGCAACCGGTCTGGCACGCAAGGCGATCAGGCAGGCGGCCAAGGACTACGCCCTCTTCCCGCTCCTTGCCGGCCCTTCCGCCCTGCCCTGCCTCCTGGGCAACCTCACCGCCGCCACCGCCCGCAATGTCTGGGCCCACACGGTCATCTTCTGCGGCCACTTCCCCGACGACGTGCAGACCTTCACCGAGGACCGGCTCGACGGCGAGAGCCGCGGGGAGTGGTACGTGCGCCAGATCCAGGGGTCGGCGAACATCGAGGGAGGCCCGCTCCTGCACATCCTCACCGGCAACCTCAGCCATCAGATTGAGCACCACCTCTTCCCCGACCTGCCCAGCAATCGCTACGCCCAGCTGGCACCGCAGGTGAGGGAGATCTGCGACCGCTACGGCCTCCCGTACGTCACAGGGCCGCTGTGGCGCCAGTACACATCGATGTGGAAGCGCGTACTGCGTCATGCCCTGCCCGCACGGGGGCACCCGAACCCGGCGTGCCAGAACTCGGCTCCCAAACGGCTCCCGAACTGGCCCCCGAACGCAGGTCAGGCCCGGCACTGATCTCTCAGTACCGGGCCTGACCTGGTGTTTCAACTGTCGGGGTGGCGGGATTTGAACCCACGACCTCTTCGTCCCGAATGAGGTTCGGCAGAGATCGTCACCGGCTCTGATGGAATTTACCTAGACCGGGACGAACTAGCAAAGGGATCAGCAGCGCTCAGATCACTGACCGGTTCAATAAGGCGCTTGAACGCCTTGGCTCCGAGCATGAGTACGTGCGTATCGGAGGGGTCCTCAACCTGGAGCAGATTGTGCAGGATGCCCCAGAGCAAGCTGCCCCGGACGCTGCCCGCGTCCTTGTGTATTTCATTCGTGACAGGGCGCCGAAGGCAAAACATGGCAGTCGCAACTGGATGGCGCGCATACGCACTGGGGGTAATGTCTCCCTGCCCCTGGAACCAACAGCTGATGTACAAGCTGCCCTCACGGCCCTGACTAGCGATGTGATGCGCCTTCATTCCGATCCGCGTGTAGTCGTTCTCGACCTTCACGGCTTGCACCCGGCGGGGGCCCGGCTGCCTGGCGTCGATCTCACGGATGTCCACTTGGAGGGTGTCGACCTGACTGGTGCTGACCTGAACGGTTCGACGCTGACGATAGCTAACTTGAACGGAGCACGGCTCGCTTCTGCCAACCTGATTGAGGTGGATCTGACCTATACGGAGCGATTCGTCACTTGACTCCTCGAAGAGGGCCGAAATGCGATGGCGCATCGAGCCATTCATGATCTTCATGCCATTTGCAGCCTCCGGCGTAAATTTTCCCAATTCCGCCGTTGATCAGGAAAAGCTTGCATGGAACGCCGTACTCGATGGAAGCGCCTGCAGGTAGGTCCTTCTCCGAGACCGGGAGCTCGTCAATGGTGAGCTCATTCAATTCATACGGGAGCTCCATGTGGAGAACTCTCGAAAATAGCACGTCGATTCGGCTGTCCATGTCATCTCGCTGCCCACTTCGCAGCAAAAGCTGCGAATAGCTGAATGTGTAGTGCCAAACCTGAAAGTTGCGTTCCCAGCTAGCGATCTGCATTCTCGATGCTCCGTATTCATTCGCGCGCGCTCATTCGCGTGCTGCACGGACTTGCGGTGCCCTAAACTATCCCCGCGGCGCGGCGCGGCAAAGGTCCCTGTCGCCGCGTCGCACAGCTTCTCCCAGGATGTTCATCTCGCGCCGTGTCGTGATCCAATTTCCGCCGACTCGCCCAGCCTTATAGAAGTCCTCAAATAGCTCCTGCGGCGCCGCACTACGGCCAACACATCGTTTCTGTCAGGGCCGAGCGGGTCGGGTATGAGATAGCGGGCGGTGGCAGGGTCGTAGTAGCGGTGAACGTTGTAGTGATGGCCAGTTTCCCGGTCGAAGTATTGCCCCGGGAAACGCAAGGGGGTGTATGCGGAGCTCTGTCGAGACCATGTAGTAGTTCCCCACAGGCTGGTGCGCGTGTGCCACGCTATGTTGCCGTCGGTGCCGATGAGCTCAGTCGGGGTGCCGACGAGGTCTGTGGCTATCGCGAAGAATCGGGCGTCGATCTCTTCCTGCGTGATCGCATCCAGATGGCGTTCTGTCTGCCCGACCGGGTGCAGGCCATCGTGGTCCCAAGTGAGGGCGACGGAGCCCTGCCGTTGTTCCGGAGCGGTGGTGATTTCCTCGATGAGGACCGAGCCGGCCCAGGTGAACGTGGTCTGCTCGACGGTCGAATCGCCATTCTCAGCGAGACACAGCTTCGCCGTTCGCCGCCCGAGAGGGTCGTAGGTATAGCGCCAGCGAGTTCCGTCAGGTGTGGTGACCTCCGTAAGTTGGTTGTCGGAGTTCCAGACGTAGTGCCAGGCGTCGGGCTTGCGGGAGAGGCGAGTCTTCTGCCGCAGCGTAAGGCGGCCGGCGGCATCGTATTCGTAGCGGATACTCCCCGCAGTGATGAGACGGGTGCCGTTGTAGTTCCGCTCGCCGCGGGCGTCGTCGTCTGGGCGGGTATCCGGCCAGGCAGCCGAGGTTTGGTTGCCGACAGCGTCGTAGGCGTAGGTCTCGGACCACTCGCGTGCGCTCACACCCGTGACCCGGCCGAGCGGGTCGAGGTCGTAGCGGCTGGGGCCGCTGCGGCTGTCCTCCAGGAGCGCGAGGTAGCCATCGGCTCGGTAGCTGTAGTCGCGGGTGTGTGAGGTGCCCGTCCCACCGACCAGGCGTTGCTGGGTCAGGCGGCCGGTGGGGTCCCAGGACTGCGCAATGGTCAGGGTGCCATCGTCCAGGGTGCGCAGGAGTTCCTGCCCGGCGAGGTCGTGGCTGGAGCTGAGGGCATGCCCGGTGGGAGTGACCAGTTCGGTGCGGTTACCTGCCGCGTCGTACGCGTAGCTGGTCGTGGCACCCGTCGGCGTCGTGCGGCGCACGGGGCGCCCCACGGCGTCATAGGTGTGCCGGCCGGTACGCCCGTCGGTCGCCTCAGCGGTGAGGCGACCTGCGGAGTCGTACGTAAGAGCCAGCTCGTGGTCCGTGTTGGCGGCTGCCAGCATTCGCCCGGCCGGATCGTAGCTGTACCGAGTGAGGAGTCCGGCGGCGTCCTTCTCCGTGAGCCGACCGAGCGCGTCGTAGGTATAGAGGACGACGTCGCCGAGGGGAGTGGTGCGTGCGGTGGTGCGGCCTGCGTCGTCGTGGCTGTAGGTGATGGTGCGGTCGTCGAAGTCGGTCTCGGCCGTCAGGCGACCAGCCGGGTCGTAGGTGTAATCCCAGTTCAGACCCTGGGGGTTGGTGACCTGGGTCAGGCGTAGCTCGAGGTCGTGGGTGAAGGTGTAGCGGCTGCCGTCGGGGTCGACGCGGGCAGCCAGGAGGTCGAAGGAGGCGTATTCGAATGTGGTTGTCTGGCCGAGCGCGTCGGTGCGGGTCAGGCAGTTGCCTTCGCCGTCGTACGTCCACAGCTGCACCGCGCCGTCTGGATCCTGCTGCCGGGCGAGCTTGCCCTCGGGTGTCCATTCCAGGCGGGTCATCGAACCGAGCGGGTCCGTGATGGAGGTCGGGCGGCCGAAGGCATCGCGGGTGTAACTGGTCACCGCGCTCAGAGGGTCGATGACCTTCCGCGGCAGGCCCGCCCTGTCGCACTCGATACGAGTGGTATTGCCAAGCGCATCAATGACGGTGCTGAGGTGGCCTTCGGGCGTGTGGGTGCAGCGGATTGCGGCGCCGGTGGGGTCGGTCACCGCCGTCAGGTTGCCGCGGGTGTCGTACTCGCGGCGCCAGGTGGCGCCGTCGGCGTTGACAGCCTCGACGGGCAAGCCGAGATCATTGTGGGTGACCGTGATCGTGTGGCCGTCGGGGCGGATGACGCCGGTCGGATGACCGCGGTCGTCGTAGGTGTACCTGGCGGTGTGGCCGAGTGGGTTGGTGATCGCGATCCGCCGATGATCCCCGTCCCATTCCTGGTGTGTGGTGTTGCCCAGGGGGTCGGTCTCGCGGATCAGGCGGTATGCGTCGTTGTGCTCGTAGCAAATCGTGTGGCCGAGCCCGTTGGTGACGCGCGTCGTGTGCGCTGCGTCGTCGTAGGACAAAGTGCCGGAGAGGAAGCCGTCGCTGCCCTCAGTGCGGACAACGCGGCCCTGCTCGTCGTAGGTGTACGTGTAGGTGGTGTTGTTGCGGTCGGTCCACGAGGTGATGCGGCCCTCGGCGTCGTAGGTGAACCGAAGCGGCAGGCCGGAGGAGTTGGTGACCTCGGTCAGGTTCCCCTGGGCGTCGTAGCCGTAGGAGACGAGGGTCGTGCCGCGGCCGTCGGGTTGTTCCGGGTCGAGCAGGCGTAGGGCGCTGATGCGGGGCAGGTCGCTGTGGTGGTCGAGCGCGATGCGGTAGCCGCCGCTGTGGGCGACCTCCACCGGGGTGCCGTCGGCGGTGTAGTGGACGGTGATGCGTTGGCCGTTGCGGTCCACGATGGCCTGCAGGGGCAGATCGACCGCCTGGCCGTCATCGGCGGGGCACGGGGAGTGGAAGACGCAGGCGAGGCCGGTGTCGGGATCGGTGAGGCGCAGGGCGCCCTCGACCTCGGTGTCCCAGGTCAGGGGTATTCGAGGGCCGAGCTCGGGGTGGACTGGAGCCTCTCCGTCTGGCGCGGGGAGCGGGTAGCTCAGCCGGGCACCGTCGGGCGCGGCGTAGGTGATCCCGTCCTCGTCGACCTGGAGGCGTTGGTCGAGGGTGGAGGCCCAACTCGGGCCGAACCAGCCGCCCCAGCGGTACGACGAGAGGTGCGTGCGTTCCAGCACCAGGGGCAGGGTGCCCGGCAACTGGACGTCGGTCTGGGGCAGCAGCATGTCGCCGGTGGCGACGTCGATCGGGTCCAGGTCGCATTTCTTGAGGACTGCCTTGATGGAGGCGGGCAGCTTCTCCCATTCCGATGGGCGCAGCTTGAGCCGGGACAGCCCCGAGCCGTCGAGCCCCAACGTCTTGCCGAGCTTGGCGAGTTCGCTGGGCTTGAGCTTGCCCAGGCCCTTGCCGAGGACCTTGCCCAGGCCGCCCATGCCGACCCCGAAGGCGGCGCCCATGGCCAGGGTCTCCGCCAGTTTGCCCGGATCCTTGAACGTCCCCGGATCCTTCAGCAACGCATCGAAGGCGGAAAATTTCATGCCCTCGCCCGCGAGTTTGCCCGCCTTCGCGATGGTCTTGATCTCCCCGAGGGCCTTCAGTGCCCGCTCCAGGCCGCGGATCGCCTCCATCACGGTGCGGATCACCGAAGCCATGCGGGTCCCGGACTTCTCGATCCGGGCGATCAGTGCCGCCACCTTCGCGGCCCGCGCACCGGCGGCGAGACTGCTTGCGATCGCGGAGAGGCCGCCGGTGAGGACCGACAGGGCCAGGCCCGCGATCTCGAACTCGGCGATCTCCGCGAGGATCACACCGATCTCGGTGAGGAGTTCGTGGGCCTCGTCGGCGAAGTCGTCCAGTGCCTTGGCGCCGGTGCGCAGGGAGTCGGCCATGTTGTTGGCCTGCGTGCGGGCGGTCTTGGCCCGCTGGTGGAGGGCCTTGGCTGCCTTGCCCTCCCACTCCAGGTCCGTGAGGGCGCTCTCGGCGTCGTGGGCCGCGGCGTCGAGGCCCTTGGCCAGGGCCCGCCACTGCTTGGCTATCTCGCGGATGCCGTCCGGGTCGACGAGCGGGTCGGTGATGCCGAGGAACTCCAGGCCGCTGGCGAGGGTGTCACCGAAGGCGTGGTTGGCCTTGTTGATCCACTTCAGCGGGTTGAGATCGTCGGCATCGATCCCGGGGATGTCGAAGCCCATGGGCGGCTCAGCCCTTCTTGGCGCGGGCCGCGGCGGTCAGCAGGACATCGAGGAGGTCGAAGGCGTCGGAGACATCGCCCAGGAACTTCGCCTCCGCCTCCCACTCCTTGTGCAGGTCCTTGGTGAGTCTGGCGACGGTGTCCATGCCGTCCTGGATGTCACCCTTGGCGCCCATCAGCGAGCCAAGGACTCCGAACGCGGACAGGTCGTGCGACGCGGCCTTGAAGTCGTGCAGCGGCTTGCGCGTGTGGTGATCGACCTTGCCCAGCGCGGAAGCCGCCTTGTGCAAGGATTCCGCATCCTTCTTCAGGTCCGACATACTGCCCGCCCCCGTGGGTTGAGATGGTCCCGAGCGTGTTGCGTGTGCTGCGTTGAGCGCTATGTGTCCAGGGGCTGACGTCGCGATCAGCGGTTGACGGACTGGACTTCCTGGACGTTCATGTCCTGGGTCGTCTCGAACGTGCCGTCCGGCATGGTCCCCTTCGCATCACCCGTGCCACGCCAGGAGATCTCCCAGGTGACCGACGCCGTCAGCTGATGCGGCTGGCCCTCGGTGGCGCGCAGGTACGTGATGCCGCACGGCGGCTCCTGCTGCGCGCTGCCCTTCACGTACGGGGTGCCGATGGAGCCGTCCTTGTTGAAGGTGCACTCGCCGGATGCCGGATATGTCTGCGCGTCCTCCGTGCCCGGCTCCAGGTGGAGGCTGATCGGCTTGGCGGTGGTCTCCGCCCACAGGCCCGTGCCGGGCAGCTCGGCCCGCACCTTGACTTCCTGAAACGTGCCCTTGTCCAGCCACACCCACGTGGGTAGCTTCACCATCGACTTGACCTCAGGCTTCAACTCGACCTTGGTGTCGGGCACTTCGGTGCGCTGGTAGGCGAGGGCAGCGAGGGTCTTGGGGTCGATGGCCTGCGGCACCTTCGGGGGCTTGTCCTTGTCCGCCCAGAACGGGGGACGAGTGCATGCGCCCGCGGCCGGGTCATCCTTCATGTCCTTGTTCTTGACGGCGACCCACCACATGCCCTTGCCGTTCTTGCCGGCGTTGAAGTCCTTGTAGGGGTGCCCACTCTTGTAGCGTGCCTTGACGTCCGCGAGGTCCTTGGGGTTGCCGCCCGCGGACTTGTGGATCGACCACTTCGCTTCCATGAACGTCTTGAAGTCCTTGGCCTTCCAGTACGGCTCGTACCAGCAGGCAGGAGCCTTCCAACCCACCCCTGTCGGAGTCAGGGACCCGGTGTGCCGTGCCTTCGAGGGTGCGCCCTCCGTGGCGAAGGCAACCCGGGACAACAGCTCCTGTCCGAACGACTCGCCCGATGTCTCCGTCTCCTGGGAACCAGCACCGCCTCGGCCCGCGGCGAGAGCCGCAGGCGTGCCGAACAGGCACGCTGCGGCCGTCAGCACCGCTACCGCCCTGCCCCGCGTCACGACCGGCACTTCTGCGACCCCCGGTCCTCGCTGAGGCTCCAGGTCTGCCAGACACCGTCCTTGTTCTTCTTCAGACCGGTGTTGTAGAAGACGTAGTTGTCCGGGTCGTTGGGCGGGGTGTCGCTCTTGATGACCTTGTTCGTCTTGCGGTTCTTCAGGTTGGTCTTGCTCTCGTCGACGCAGTACGTCACCGCCGCCGAGTTCTTGTCGAACACCGTCACCTGCCGCTTGAAGTAGCGTGCGGTGCCCGTCCAGCTGATGCTCTTGTCAATGTTGTTCTTCGTGTACTTGTAGAGACCGCCCAGCGCTTGGTCCGTTGCGTAGAAGGCGACCGCGGAGTGCTTCAGATCCCCACTCGCGAGGGCCGCGTCCACAGCACTGATGCGCCGCTCGTTGTCCGCGAGGATCGCATCCTTCACCGCGTCTCGGGTCTGGCGGCCCTCGAAGACGTTCTTCATGTCTGTCGGCAGTTCGATCTTCGGGCGGTCCACCCCGTCGGTTGTCGCTGACGATGACGGTGACGCCGACTTGGAGCTGTCGGTGTCAGCCCCGGCGATCTTCCGGTTGTCCTTCTCGTCGTCCGAGCTACCGCCGCAGGCGGTCAACAGTAGGGCGGCGGAAGCCGTGAGCGCGGCCGCCACGAGCCGGGTCGAGCGGTTCACAGTTGTCTCCGGTGAGGTGAGGGTTTACCCGAGCGAAGCAACGCTATCCGTGATCATCTGGTGACCATGACGGCGGGGCTGACTCTGGCTGAGGCAGATCGAGGCATGCCCGCCAGGGCGCCGTACGGAATGTCCGGCTTGCTGGGCGTTGCGCCGGCGAGACGACTAAATGCGTCGCCTGATATCGGTAAATAGGGGATGAGCGTCTACGTCGAGGTGGAGCTCAGCAGATCTAGCGTGTTGTGGTGCCATGTACTCGTACGAGTGGCTTGAAGTGCGTGGCTCGTGCGGGTTCGCAAGTATCCGGGCCAACATGGGTCCGCTCCTTCGCCGACATCCGCCGAGGCCCTGATCTCGATTGGGAACACTCCTCAGCGATGCCTGCCTATACGGCTCCACGTGAGGTTGGCCCAGTTATGACTCCTCGTTGAGCGCTTCCTGGATCTCGGTGGTGCGACGCTGCGTTGCTGCCGCGTCCTTCTGCTGACGAACCAGCATCGCCTCGGCAGCGGTCAACTCCCGGGCAGCCGACGTTCCAGGTGTCGAGGTCCTTCTTGCGCTCCTCGCGCGATGGCCCAGAAGTGAGGATCCTGGCGACGTCCTCGATCTGCTTCGGGCTCATCGGTGGCGGCGGGCAACAAGAACGTCCGTGCCCGCCCACACCAGCGACGTCGAAGAGGAGACGGCCTGGGTGCAGGCCGTCTACGAGCAGGCGCAGGTGTGCGGAATCGTCACCGGACGGATGTGGGACCGCACCACCTGGAACATCGCCCTCGCACCCATCAAAGGCGACGACCACTACGAGATCCACGAACACCTCTTCCGCTCCGGAAACTTCGTCACCGCAACCGCAACCGCAACCGCAACCGCAACTGCGGACGTCAGCGACTTCCGCCGGGGCGAGCGGGCGGCGGACTTCTGGCGCCCGATGATCACCACGCTGCCCCGCGTCACCCGCACCACCGTGGTGGAGTACCTGCCGCTGGACTGGCTCAAGGCCGAGAAGCGGCTGGAGACCGGGGAGATGCTGCGCACCGCGACCGCCCGCGATGAGCAGGACGCAAGGCGGGAGAAGACCTCCACCCGCACTGGACGGCGGGCAGCCGAGCTGCACGAGCAGGACATCTCCGATGGCGCCGCCTACGTGAAGGTCGCCGCCCACGTCATGATCCAGGCCCGCAACCAGCGGGAGCTGAAGGCGTTTCGCCGCGATGTCGAGCAGAGCGCTGTATCGGCCGGCGCCCACCTGATGTGGATGGACCGCGAACACGAGAAGGGCTGGCACGCGGCCCTGCCCATCCCCGGAGGGGAGATCACATGCTGACCACGACCACTCGCCAGGCCGCAGGCCTCTTCCCCGGCTACGCCTGCAAGCCGGTCACCGACGGGGCGCTGATCGGCGCCTCCCTGCTCGACGGCTCCCCCTTCCGCCTGACCCCAGTGGACTGCGACCAGGAGGTACTGCCGTCCACCGGCATGGCCCTGCTGGGCACGCTGGGCAACGGGAAGTCGACCAACACCAAGGTCATGGCCTTGCGGGACATGGCCCGCCCCCGCCGCCGCTACGCCGTGCTGGACGCCAAGGGCGAAGACGGTGTCGGCGAGTGGGACGCGGTTGCCGCGGCCCTGGGCATCACGCCGGTCCGCTTCGGCGAAGGGGTGTGCATGAACCCCCTCGATGAGCGGATCCCCCCGCTGCACCGCGTGCAGCTGGTGGCGGTGCTCGCTGAACTCGGCGGGCACCAGCCACTGTCACCCGGCGCGCGGATGTCCTTGGACGCGGCGATGGAGTCGCCTGCCGCCCGCACCCTGTCCGGGCTGATGGGCGCGGTCACCACACTGGACGCGGACGCGATCCCCGGCCGCTTCAACGCCGGACAGCTGCTCGGCTTCGGGCAGGAAGTGGTGCAGGCCCTCTCGCCGTTCATCCGCTCCGCCACCCGCGGCATGCTCGACGGACAGACGTCGGTATCGCTGGACGAGAAGCTGACCGTCTTCGACTTCTCCCGCATCGACCGCACCTCCATCGCGCTGCCCGCCCTGATGTCGGTGGTCGGAGTGTTCCTGGAATCGGTGTGGCTCGCCCAAGGCGGGGCCGATCACGGCATCCACTCGACGCTGATCGTCGAAGAGGCCTGGCAGATCCTCAAACACCCCGCCACAGCCGCGCTGTTGCAGCGGATGATGAAGTACCTCCGCCGCGAAGCCCTCTCCGTCACCTCCGTCGCGCACAGCGCCAAGGACGCCACCTCCGAGGAGGCCAAGGACCTGCTGCGGCTGGCCTCCACCCGGGTCCTGCACCAGATGGACGAGGGCGAGGCGGAGCAGTGCCGGGGTCTGTTCTCCCTGCCCGACTGGGCTGTACGGCAGATCCCGCTGCTCGGTCGGGGACAGGCCATCTGGCAGACCGGACGGCACGTCAACCTCGTGCAGCCCCTGGTCACCGACTACGAGAAGCAGCTCTGCTTCACCTCCCGGCGCCGTGACGCAGCCCAAGGCAAACCGCCCGCCGCCATGCCCGCCGCGAGCGAGGAATGGGCGTGGGAGATGCCGCCCAACGTCATCGACCACGCCGCCTGAGCCGAAGACTGAACGGGATCGAACTGAGTTTGGATCTCCGCACACTCTGAGAAGTGCCACACCCCGAGGTGAAACAGGACGTTTCACCTCGGGGCTCAAGTTAGCGTCGGCCTCTAGTTGCAACCCAGAGGACCAAAAGGGCGCCCGGTACAGCAATGGCCAAGTAGAACAGGGCCGACTGAGCGACGCTTCCGTCATCAGCCACGAACTCGCTACTGATTAGCAGAATGAAGAAGAAGGCGAATGCTGCGACGGTCGTACCGATAGCCGATGGGGCTGGTGTGCGCATGCTCTCCTCCTAGGCGCTTAGTAGCACTTGGCACCCTTGAACTTGGCAAGATAAGTGAACTTAAACTCTACACCCTTCTTGCACTTGTCGATCTTTTCATTGCCCATGGAGACAACTGCGGCGTAGACGCCCGCAGCGACAGCCCCGCCGATCCCTCCGGTGATGGCGCCGATGAGACCGGCCGCAGTGGCCGCAGATCCGGCATTGACCGCTTTGGCCTGCGACTTGTTCAACTTCACGTAGACGTACCAACCAAGGCTGACGCCACGCGGCATGACCTCGGTCGCGTCATCCTCCGGCACTTCGCCCCTTACCACGGTGACGACCGGTGAATCCTTGAATGCCTCGACAGCTTCTTCGTAGGTGTACCCCTGCGAGGCGAGGTCCAGGTAGGCGCCACCATCGTCAACTGCCGCTACTGCGGCGGGCTTTATATCGGGCTGTCCAGCAGTCGAGGCAGACGCCGCGGGAGCAACCGCAGTCAGCAGCGCACCAGCCATGACGGCCGAACAAGTTGCCTTAAAAGTACGGGACTTAATCACTTTTAACCTCCGCGTTCACAACGCATGGGAATTTGCGGGCCACTAGGACCAAAGGACCGTAACATGACCAAATCTTTGCCAAACTGCCCTCAATGATGCGAGTTGACGGAACATCAAAGTCGTCTCTTGCGGGGCCAGTTGCTGCACTTTGCGGTGCGTGCGCATGCGCCAGAGCCGGAGTGCGATTTCATTCCGCGTTGCCCATTCGAGATCCGATCGTCATCTACACGGATGTAGAACAATCCCAAATGGCCTGAAAGCGCTTGGGGTTGAGCTAGTCACGCTTAAGGTGACTTCTAGTGACAGAAGGCAGCTAACCGGGCGTTTACGCATGAACAGGATGCACAGGAACCGATGCGCGATCACTGCGAGCGCGTCAGGTTCGAGGCTCCTGGGCTCGCTGGCCACAGCCCGCCAGGACGCCCGGTCTGGTCCGTGTCCGCTACGACGCCAACGACCGCACGCAGCGGTCCTGAACCAACTCCGGCCGCTCCGCCTGACCTTCGCCCACCCCATCGAGGGGCGAAGGCGGGCAGACACCTCAGGTACATAAGTCGTCAAGCCAGGCCGGTCATCATTCGAATGGACATCGATAGCATCATGGACATGCCTGACATGTGGATCGGCTTCAACTCTGATGACCGCCAGAGAGCTTGGTGGCAGAACGGCCTCGTGACGCTGGCCTTCACTGGTGCGGTGGTCGTGATGATCCTAACCGCGCACGAACCGAACAAATGGTGGTTTGTGAGTGGCCTTGGAGTCCTCGCTGTGGTCGCGTTCGTCGGCACGGTCAATCTGATCTATGGCAGGGTCCTCCTGACCGCAAGGGGATTGGAGTTCCGCACCTTCGTCAGCAGGCGGATCATCCCTTGGAGCGAGGTCGCCGGTATCGAGACGCGGCGGCGGGTGATCCGGAGCAGGATTTTGTGTGATCTGCGAGTCGTCAGGGTTCGCGGGCGGGCGCTCACGATTCCGGGGACGGCCACCAGCCGGGTGATGGATGCCGAGCTTGAGCGGAAGCAGGTAGCCATCCAGGAACGCTGGTCCCGCGCGGTCAACGGCTGATGGACTTCATGCCGCGAGAGCCTCGGCTGCTGCGGGGAAGGCTATGGCCTCGTCGAAGCGGGCCCCGCGCTGGAGGCAGTGGTAGAGCTGTCCGAGCAGGCGGAGGGCGCTCTGCCCGTGCTGATCGGGCAGCTGCGACAGGCCATCAGCGACAACCCGGGATCGAGCGACCTGTCCGGTCTCCTCGCCACCACGTTCCAGACTTCGGCGAGCCTGCTGCTGAAACAGAGCGACCAAGGCAATGCCTGGCTCGCGGTCGGACGCGCCACGGCCGATGGCGAACGCTCCGGCGATCCCGTCGTCCTCGCCTCCAGTGTCCGGGTTCACGCCCACGCCTTGGCCCGCGACAGGCACACGGCCGAGGCCGTCACGCGAGTCCGCCACACTGCCGTCCAGCTCGCGGGCTCGTACGACCAGCGCTCCCCGAAATATCTCGGAGCGCTCGGACTGCTGCCTCTGCGCGGTGTCACGGCCGCCAGCAGCGGCGGGGACCGCGCCGCCACCCAGGACTTCCTCACCGAGACGAAGGAAGTCGCCCGTTACGTCGCGCTCGACAGCCAGGACGCCTGGGCCAACTTCAGCCCGACCAACGTCGCCCTGCACGGCCTCAGCGCGGCGGTCGCCTTCGGTGACGCGGGCGTCACCCTGGACACCGCCCGGCCTCTCATGCGCCGGCACATCCCTGTACCTGAGCGCCGCGCCGCCCTGTGGATCGAGGCAGCCCGCGCCTACAGCCAGCAGGGCCGACTCGCCGACGGGTACCAGGCCCTGCGTATCGCCGAGAGCTGCGCGGCCCAGGACATCCGCCGCCCGGCTGTCCGCGAGCTGGTCGCTGACATGGCCGCCCGAGACCGCCGCCGTACGCTGCCGGAACTGCACCGCTTCAGTCGCCAACTGGGAGTCCCCGCGTGAGTGATCAGCCAGACCAGCAGACCGAGCCGACCCAGAAGAAGCCCTTCCTGTACGTCGTCGTGTGCGCCTCCGGGATCGCCGGCGATGTCGGCAAGCTGATCACCGCGGCCCAGGAGGCGAACTGGGATGTCGGCGTCGTCGCCACCCCGCAGGGCCTCGGCTTCATAGACGCCGAGGCGATCGAGGCCCAGACCGGCTACCCGATCCGCTCGGCCTGGCGGCTGCCCGGTGATCCGCGGCCGCTGCCGCCTTCGGACGCCATCGCGGTGGCGCCGGCCACTTTCAACACGATCAACAAGTGGGCGGCGGGGATCTCGGACACCTTGGCGCTGGGCATTCTGTGCGAGGCGTACGGCATGGGCATCCCGATCGCCGTCTGCCCGTACCTGAACGCGGCGCAGGCCGCCCACCCCGCGTACGCACGCAGCCTCGACGTGCTGCGCGAGATGGGCGTCCTGATCGGCTCGTACGAGCCCCACAAGCCGAAGGCCGGAGGCGGTGCCGACCGCTACCGCTGGGAGGAAGCGCTGGAACTCCTCACTCCCGAGCTGCCCGTACCTGCCTGATCAGCGCCGCCGTGCCGGTGGTGCAGGGGATGGCGGAGGAGTAGCCGCCGGGTGGATCGGGGCAGCGGTGCGTTGTACGGCGCTTCGGGCCCTGGCTGCCTGGGCGCGAGGGCCGGGGGCATGGCGTTCACCGAGGCGGCGGATGCGCCAGGTCAGCGCCCGGGCGGGGCTGTGTGCGTCGTCGGGCGTGCGCTGGCCGAGCGCCTGGTCCAGGACGGTGGCCGCGTTGTGCCCGGCGGCCTCCGCTTCGGCGAGCACGGTGGCGAGCGCGTCCCATGAGGTGTCCCTCAGGATGCGCTCAACGTGCTCCGGCGCTGCCTGCTGGAGGTGTTGGGCGAAGCGGCGCTTCGTCTGGGCGCTGGGGGCGCGTTGTGCGAGGCCAACCAGGACGGGCTCGGCGACCTGCCCGTACGCGATCTGGAGGTGGACGAGGGCCTGTTGGGCTGCCGCTTCCTGCTGGGCGTGCTGATGAGTGCGGTGCCAGTGTGCGGCCATCGCCACCGCAGTGAGCACGGTGTTCAGGAGCATCGCGAACCCGGACCCGTCGCCGTCCGCGGGGTTCTCGCGCCAGATCGCTTGGACGCTGCGGCGCAGGACGCGGGCGCTGTCGAGGTCGGCCGCGATGCGGGAACGGGTGGCGCGCTCGAAGGCGGCGGCGGCTGCGGCTCGGTGAACTCGTAGACGGAGCACGTCGCGGGTGGCTGCCTCCTGGCCCAGGCGCTTGGCCTTGAAGTGCTCCTGGCTGGTGGGGCGCTTGGCGCCTGTGCCCTCGCCCTGTTTCAACCGCCGGAGTCCGTAGTCGACTTCGAATTCGCGGGCCTCCTTCTGGACGGCGCGCTGGTCGTAGCCACGATCGGGGCGGCGGCCGTCCTGGCGTACGAGGGTGGCGGCGATGTGGATGTGGTCGTCGGCGTGGCGGACGGCGACCCAGCGGCAGGTTTCCTCGTCCCCCTCGGGGGGCGATGCCGGCGGCGGCCACGATTCGGCGGGCGATGTCGGCCCACTGGGCGTCGGTGAGAATCGGGTCCTCGGGTGCGACGCGCACGGGGCAGTGCCACACGGTGTCCCTGGGCGCCTTGTCGCCCAGCATCTTCACGGGCTGGTCGAGTTGGGCGACGAGCTGCCGCTCCACCTCCTTCGGGTCACGGTGGGGACTGCGGCCGGGGTCGGGAGCGAAGCCGTTCCAAGAGGCCACCAGGTGTGGGGCGATGTGTTCGTTGGCGCGGCCCTTGCCGAAGAGGTAGCCGATCGTGCGCCGCGTGGCCTCCGGGCCCGCACTGAGGATGATCTTGGGTATCACCCGCTCACCGCCCCTCGGTGACCTGAGCGATGGCGGCGTCCGCTTCGGCGATGACCGCCTCTACGCGGTCCAGGAGACGGAGGGCGACATCGGGGTGGGGCCAGGCGCCGTCCTTGTTGAGATGCCCGGCGAGCTGGTTGAGATTGCTGCCGATCTTGCCGAGCTGCCCGTTGGAGGCCATCAGCGCCTGGATCATGGCGCGGTAGTCAGCGACGGCTGCAGTGGGGTCGTCGGCGCGGGCCGCGGCGAGCGAGCAGTCGGCGACGTAGCCGCCGACTGCCATGCCGGTAAGGGCAGCGGCGTTCTGGACGAGGGAGAACTCGTCGTTGTTGTAACGGGGATGGACGCGGCGCTCGCGCAGCTGCTTGTCGCGCAGACGGCGACGTGGCGCAGGCTGCTGCGGGGTGATCGACGACTTGCTGGTCCCCGTCTCGGCTGGCACCCCCGGGCCGGCCGACCCCGGCGCCGCCTCGGCGCCGGAGACCTCCGCCCCCTGAGGGGCGGAGGTCGGGTAAGGACTCCTTACCCGACAACTTGCTGCGCTGTTGAGGCCGTCATTCATCTCCTGCTGGTGGACGGGGAGTTCGTGGTGCGGGTCTTGCATGGACTGGTTCTCCGTGGGGTGGCAGGGGCGAGAGTTCGTCGGACGAGGGTCCTGTGTCTCCCCGTGCTCGTCGGCACGGGGAGACACAGACGGCGATTGGCGTGAACGCGGGCGTCAGGCGGTGCCGGACGGAGCCGTGGCGGGCTCCCCCTGCTGCGGGGAGGCGTCGTCGTCGAGTACGTCGAGAGGCTCACCCTCGGAGCTGTCGTACGCGACGGGCTCGGGCAGGTTGGTGCGCTCGGCCCGAAGTTGGTCGCGCACTACGCGGGTGCGGTTCTGGCCGACGCGTAGTTCGTTGCGCAGACGCTCGGCGGTCAGCGAGTCGTCGCTCCAGTCGGCGGTCAGGAGCCGTGCCTCCTCCAGGACTTCGACGTTGGTGCGGAGGCGGTCGGCGGTCGGCTTGGGCGCAGCGGGTACCCGACCGGTCGCCTGATGGCGGGCCGTTCCGGTCGACTTCGCCACGGCGGCCGACCGGAGCGACCGGGCAGCGCGTTCCACGAGACCCGGAAGGCCATGAGGACGACGGCCACCAGGCCGAGGACGAGCGTGGAGCGGGCGCGTGCCCGGCGAGCCTCTGCAGGAACGGTGACAGGGCGAGGTCGAGGGCAGGGCGTAGCCGCTGTACGGAGTGGTGTCTCGTACCACTCGTCGCGTGCCTGGTCAGGACAGGTACGAGTGGCGCGGTGATGTCGACTCGACTCGTTGCGGTGTGTTCACTCGTCCCTGCGCTGACCTGCGCGGGGACGAGTGATGCGAGTGGAGTCGGGTCAGGCGGCGGTGCCGGGCAGCGGCTCGTCCGCTCTCTGGGCGGGCCCGTCCACCGGCTTCGGGCTCGTGGCAGTAGCGCGCCCACGTGTCGAGGAATTGGTTGCGGGCGAAGCCCTTGGCCTGGGTGCCGTCGGGGAAGCGGTGGTTGGCCGAGCCGATGCCGTAGGGTTTCAGGAGCAGCTGCAGGCCGCGCGGAGTCAGGCCGTTGGCGCCGTACTCCGCCCAGGGGGCTTCCTTGTCCGCGTTGAGGGATTCCAGCAGCTGCTTCGTGCTGAGCACGGCAGGGTCGCTGACGGCGGCGAAGGCGCGGCGGATGCCGACCAGGAGGCGGGTAGTGCCCATCCTCGGCGAGCCCTGGCCCGGCGTCCCCCCACGGCCTGCGCCACACCCACCGCACGATGATGGAGGACCTCGGTACCGAGAAGGTCCCCATGGACGAACGCATGGGCCACATCGACGGCTCGGTCTCCGCCCGCTACGCCCACGTCACGCCCGGCATGCGCAAGCGCCTCATGGCCGGTCTGACCGAGCAGTGGGAGGCGGCACTCGACGCCCGGCTGGCCATGAGTCCCAGCTCGCCGGTCGCTGTCCTGGACGCGTTGTTGCAGAAGCGTCGGTTGATGGCTGTCACACCGTCCGGCGATGGACCCACCACACGCACAGCGCGGTGGCTGCCGCAGTGAGGCCGAGGTAGATACCGGCCTCGGCCCACTGGAGTGCCCAGAAGTTGCTGGCGGGTTGGTAGGTGACGCGCTGGTGATAGCCCGCGTCGGCGAGTGCTTTGGCGCAGGCTTTGATCGAATCGCAGTCGGCGTACGTGGTCGGCATGCGGGATGCGGTCTGGCCGGAGGCGTTCAAGGTGTGCTCGGTGGTGACCCAGGCGCCGGGCTTGCCGATGTCGACGTGGGACACCGAGCTGATGCCGTAGTTGGCCAGGGTGCCGGGCGTGAACGCGATGTCGGTCGTCACGGGCGTCGCCAGGTGGGGTCTGATCCACAGGGGCATGGTGATCTGCACGGCGGCGAAGGCCGCGAGGGTGGCGCCCATGGCGGGTACGGTGCGGCGGATCATGACGCCGAGGGTGACGCCGAGCAGGAACGCGAAGAGGGCGTAGCCGAGCGGGACGATGCCTCGTGCGCCGAACGTGACCGGGTCGATGCGGGGCAGGAAGTTGTCGGTGTTGTCCGAGCCACCGGCGTTCACGGCCTGGTCGATGGGGTTGCTCCACCAGGTGACGGCGAGGCTGGCGAGGCCCGTGGCCGTCATGGCTGCCAGGCCGGTGAGGCTGAGCTTCGACAGTAGCCAGCGGGTGCGGGTGGTTCCTTGGTTCCAGGCCAGGTGGTGGGTGCCGGACTCCAGTTCGCTGGCGATGAGGGGCGCGCCCCAGAACATGCCGATGAGGGCGGGCAGGAGCAGCACGGCAAGACCGCCGACGAAGTACACGGTCTGGTCGGCGCCGGTGATCTGGTGCATGAGGTCGGGTCCTGCTGCGTCGTAGAGACCAGCGAGGTGCGGTCCGGTGGCGGCGAGCAGGACGGCAAGTGCGGCGACCCCGGCCGCGGCCAGTGCGGCCTGAGTGCGGAATTGGCGCCAGGTCAGCCAGATCATCGGGAGGTCTCCAGGGCGGCGGGGCGGGGTGTAGGGGCTGCGGTGCGGCTGCCGGTGCGCATGTAGGCAAGGACGATGTCCTCCAGCGAGGGGCGGTTGATGCTCCAACTGGTGGTGCGGGCCGCCGCGTCGCCGCGTACGAGGACGGTGGTCTGCTGGTCGGTCCGCTCGAAGGTGACGATGTGGCAGTCGGCGGGCAGGTCGGGCGGGGCGGTGACGGCGCCGGGGCGGGTGAGCCGGTGATGGGCGGCCTGCAACTCCTCGATCTCCCCAGCGACTTGGACGCGGGAGTCAGTCAGGACGATCACGTGGTCGCAGACACGTTCCACGTCGGAGACGAGGTGGGAGGAGAGCACGACGCTCGTCTCGTGTTCGGCGACGGACTCGGTGAGGTCCTGCAGGAACTCGCGGCGGGCGAGTGGGTCCAGTGCGGCCACCGGCTCGTCCAGGATGAGGAGGTCGGGGCGTTTGGCGATGCCGAGGGTGAGGGCTAGCTGGGCGCGCTGCCCGCCGGACAGACTCCCCGCGGTGGCGGCCGGGTCCAGACCGAGGCGGCGGATACGGTCCTCGGCGAGGGTAGTGTCCCAGCCTGCCCTGTTGAGGCGGGCGCCTAGCGTGAGGTGGTCGGCGACGGTGAGCGCCGGGTAGGTGGGGGTGTCCTGGGCGACGAAGCCGACCTTGGCCAGTTGCGCGGGTCCGGCGCCCGGTGTGCCGCCGCAGACCTCGATGGCGCCGACCGTCGGGGCCAGCATGCCGGAAGCGAGTTTCAACAGAGTGGATTTTCCTGCCCCGTTGGGGCCGACGAGGCCGACGATCCGGCCTGCGGGCACATCGAGGGTGCAGTCGGCCAGCGCCCAGCGTTTGCGGTACCGCTTGCCGAGCGAGCGGGCGCGGAGGATGGGGGCGGTCATGCGGGGGCCTCGCTCTTCGAGTTCGTGGCAGCGAGGTGTGGTGTGGTCAGCATCAATCGGCTCCCAGGTCTCTGCGGCAGGTCTGGATGTCCGGTCGGCGTGACCGGCCCGAGGGACGCTATGAGGGATGAGCATGCTGGCGCGTCCGGCCTCAGACCTCTTTGTGGTCCTGCGCCAGAAGGACCCGCGGGCTGTGTCGTCCTTGCGATGTAGACGAGGGATGCAGGGCCCCCGACGGCAGGGATCTTCGGGAGGACGTCAGGGGAACCGATGGCCTGTGACAATCGGTGCATGGAGAGTGGATCGGCGGCGGACTGGCTGCGGGACGGGGTCGCGGCGCTGAGGCGTTCGTCGGGTCCGCTGCCCCGGCCCTCCAAACGGGGCTTGATCTTCGATGCGGTGTTCGCCGCGATTGCCCTGGTGACCGCGGTCAACTCTGGCCTCAGCGTCGGCATGGACCGTACGTACAAGATCGTCGACGGCACGGTCCGCGTGGTCGAGGGCTCCGGCAACTACGTCGGCGCGCTGGCGCCGATGGTGCTGTGCACGCTGCCGCTGGTCCTGCGCCGCCGCTACCCGCTCACGGTCCTCTGGGCCGTCATGGCCGCCGGCCTGATGGCGCCGGGCAGCGAGGCCCGGGTGATCCTCTACATGACGCTGGTCGCGACGTATTCGGCCGTCATGCACAGCCCGTACCGGATCCCGGCGCTCGTGAGCGTCGGCGTGGCGCTGCTCGTGCTGAACGGGGCCAGGACGCCGGACGTACCGACCATCCAGAACGAGTACGTGCCGCTGCTCATCGTGCTGCCACTGGCCGTGGTGGCGGACGGCATGCGGCAGTGGCGGATGCGCGCCGACGCTCGGGCCGAACGGATGGCCGCCCTGGAGCACGAGCGGGCCGAGGAACTGCGCCGCGCCACCGAGCGCGAGCGGGCCCGGATCGCTCGCGAACTGCACGACGTGGTCACCCACAGCGTCAGCATGATGGTCATCCAGGCCGGCGCCGCCCGCAGGGTCATGGGCGCCGAGCCGGGCATGGCCCGCGAGGCGCTCCTCGCCGTGGAGTCAGCGGGTCGCTCCGCGATGGGTGAGTTGCGACACGCCATGGGGTTGCTTACCGCTGAAGCCGAGGCCGGGACACAGGTCCGGGAACTCGCCCCGCAGCCGGGGATCGGTGAGCTGGATGCGCTCGTCGGCCGGGTCCGGGAGTCGGGGCTGCCGGTTGAGCTGACGGTGACCGGAGAGCCGCGCCCCGTCTCCTCCGGCGTCGGTCTCGCCGCCTACCGTGTGGTGCAAGAGGCGCTGACCAACACGATGAAGCATGCGAAGGGCGCCCACGCGAGGGTGCTTCTCGACCACTGTTCCGACGCCCTGCACATAGCGGTCACCGACACCGGCGGCACCCCGAGCGCCACCGCGGCGAGCGGCAACGGCCACGGCCTGCTGGGTCTGCGTGAACGCCTCGCCGTCTACGACGGCACCCTCACCACCGGCCCCGCCCCCGGCGGCGGCTACCAGGTCACTGCCCGCATCCCCCTGGAGACGTCATGACCGACGGCCCGCTGCGTGTCGTCGTCGCCGACGACCAGGCACTCGTCCGCACCGGCTTCCGCATGATCCTCATGTCCGACGGCATCGAGGTCGTCGCCGAGGTCGCCAACGGCATCGAGGCCGTGGAGGCCGTGCGCCGGACCCGCCCGGACGTGGTCCTCATGGACATTCGGATGCCCGAACTCGACGGCCTGGAGGCCACCCGCCGCATTCTGCGCGACGTGCCGCCGGACGCCTCGGACAGCCCGCGCGTGATCATGCTGACCACGTTCGACCTCGACGATCTCGTCTACGAGGCCCTGTCCGCCGGAGCCAGCGGCTTCCTGCTCAAGGACGTCACCCCGGAACACCTGGTAGCCGCTGTCCGCCTGGTCCGCACCGGCGACGCGTTGCTCGCCCCGGCGATCACCCGCCGTCTTGTCGAGCGTCACGCCCGTCAGGTCCCTGAACCTGCATCGGCCCCACCGCCCCGGCCGCACCCCGGACTCGCCGCCCTGACCCCACGCGAACTGGACGTCCTGACCCTGCTCGCACAGGGCCTGAGCAACACCGAACTCGCCGCCCGCCTGCATCTGTCCGAGACCACCGTGAAGACCCACGTCTCGCGCATCCTCGCCAAACTCCAGCTGCGTGACCGGGTCCAGGCGGTGGTCCTCGCGTACGAGACCGGACTGGCCAGAGCAGGGGACGGCGTTACGGCTTCGCCCCCTGCCTCCGAGGCGCCGGGGACAACGTCACCGTCTCGTCAGGGATGACCCGAGGCGGCGCTACTTCACCGACGTCTACCTCGGCCTCGGCGACAAGCCCGCGGACTGGACCGGCCTGTCCTGGCCCGACCTGCATTTCGGCCACCTCTGGTTCATCCAGAACCTGCTCGCCTACAGTGCCCTATACGTGCTTTTCCGCCAGGCGGCCCGCCTGCTGAGGCGCCGCGACAGCCGGACCCGCATTCGCCAAGTGCCGGGCCACAGTGCTCTGTTGCTGCTCGCCACTGCTCTCGCTGCAGCAACCTTCCTGATCCGGATCAAGTACCCCCTGGACACCTGGATCCCGGTCCTCGACTTCCTCCAGGTCGAACCCGCCCGCCTCCCGCAGTACGCCACCTTCTTCACGCTCGGTGTCGTTGTCCATCGCCACGGCTGGCTGCGCCGATTCGACGCCCGCACCGGCTGGATCTGGCTGACCGCTGGACTGCTCGGCGTCGCCCTGCTGTTCGCCGTCGGGGCGGACGCACCGGCCTTCGGGCCCGGCGGCTTCAACGCAGCCTCGGCGCTCTGGGCGACGTACGAGGGCTTCCTCTGTGTGGCGCTCAGCGTCGGCCTACTCACCCAGTTCCGCGAGACACTGACCGGCACGAACCGGCTCACCCGAGAACTGTCCGCCGACTCCTACTCGGTGTACATCCTGCACCTGCCCATCGTGGTGGCGGTGCAGTTCTTTCTCGCGGATCGCGGCCTGACGGCGGCCGGGGCATGGCTCATTGCGTCCGCCGCCGGTGTGAGTGCCGCATTTGTGGCCGCCGCCGGGCTTCGTAGGCTCCCCGGAGCCGCAAGGATTTTGTGACGCGAGGCGCTCGGCTTCGCGAACGCGCAGGCTTAGGCGGTGGAGCGCTACGGCTGGCGGGCATCGTCGGCATGAAGGTACTGGAAGACCCTGACCAAGATCTTCTCCCAGATTTCTCCCAAACGATCTCCGGAGACACAGCAAGGGCCTGACCCTCAGAGAGGATCAGGCCCTTGACCTGGTGTTTCAGCTGTCGGGGTGGCGGGATTTGAACCCACGACCTCTTCGTCCCGAATGAGGTTCGGTAGCTGATCTTGCCTGCGTGGATGGCGTTTTGCCCGGTCAGGGACGTGGCCTCGATTGGCCTCGCATGGTGTGGACGAGATTCCGGGGGCGAGTCGGCTCCCAAATGGCTCCCAGGTTGCTCACGTGAGGCCCACGCTCCGCCACGTGCTGCAGCGCGATGGGTGCGGCCCATCTACTTGGGGGAATAGTTGTCTCCTGGTGGTCAATCGAGGCGTTGACAGCAGAGGGCGCGTGCGGGAAGCGCGCTGCAACCTCATCAGTTGACAGGCCAGTGGACACCGGCTAGGGCCCCGGCGACAGCGACAGCACTCGCAGACAAGAGGACCAGCAGACGCCTCGGACGCTGACGGAGGCTGATACGCAGCGCGCCGATTCGAACCTCCAGGTAGGGCGCTTGGGCGGTCAGCGCCCCACGATGGAACGGGCAGGTCCCGGGTGGCTGGAAGCACTCAGGAGCAGGCGGGGCAGGATTGGGCAAATGGCGGGGCTGGTCACCATTGCTGTGCAGAGGCACGGTCGTCTCCTTGAGGTTGCTTGTGTGCGTGACGCCGTCGAACCTCCCTCAGTGACCGTTCAAAAGGGTGCAAGTGAACAAGAATGAACATGCAGACGAGAGCTACAGCGGGGAGAGCGAACCGTGAGTGATGAGGCATCACTAGATCCGGCTGCTGCGCTTACAGAGCTTCGCAATCGACTGCGGACCGCCAGTGATAGACGTCGGCTGAAGCAGAAGCACCTGGTGGCGTGTACCGGGTTGTCGCGCACGACCATCAGCCGAGCCTTGAGCTCTGCCGCACCGGCACCAACCAGCGCAACGGTGCACCACCTGGCGGACGCCCTGAGGAGCACCAGCGCGGAACGGCAGACACTGCTTGACCTGCTGAACACCGCGGCAGGAACAGCCACTGCTGCAGACGTGGGCCAACCCATCGGCGAGCATGATCCGTATGACCGGGGAGTACACCCGGCCATCGACTCGCCCGATCTCCAGATGCCGCGAGGCCGGGCGGCCCCCTTGACCACTTATGTATCGCGTGCGCACGATGAGGATCTCGCTGCGGCCGTGGACAAGGTGCAGGTTGGTGGCAACCAAATGCTAGTGCTGGCGGGCGCCTCGTCAACGGGAAAGACTCGTGCCTGCTGGGAAGCCATCCAGCCACTGGCAGAGGCTGGATGGTCGCTGTGGGAACCATTCACTGACGGCGAACCCGCACGGTTCATCGAGCAATTGGGACGGGTCAGGCCCTGCACAGTGATCTGGCTTGACGAGGCCCAACTCTGGTTGGGAACTTCCGGGACCGGGGAACAGGTCGCTGCCGCGCTGCATGCCGTACTCAGCGATTCGCGGCGCGCACCAGTCTTGGTGCTGGGCACACTGTGGAACGAGGACGCCGAGAGCTACCTTGCCCCGCGGTCGCCAGGCGAGCGGGATGTACACCTCCGGGTGCGGAAACTTCTGGAAGGCCGCGTGGTCAGCGTGTCACCGACCTTCAGTGGCAAGGAGGCCAGGGCCGCCACGGAAACTAGCGACGCGCGCATGCATCAGGCTGTGATGCGCACCGAAAATGACACGAGTGACAGCACTGGCGAATTGCCAGTCGCTCAATTCCTGGCTGGCGCACCGGAGCTGGTGCGTCGCCACCAACAGGCATCTCCGGCAGTTCGGGCAGTGCTGGACGTGGCAATGGATGTCTTCCGTCTTCCCCGTGAACCTTGGTCACGTCTTGGCCTCCCGGCAAGGGAACTTCCCGTGAAATTGCTGGCCGTAGGTGCCTGGGATTACTTCCTCGGCCATGATTTGAATCAACTCCCCGAGGATTGGCTAGAAGGGGCTTTGGCTGATGCCGGTCGGCCAGTACATGGGGACATGGCCCCACTAAGTCGTTTCAAACCCCGCTCGGGACTCGCGAATGGCGCCCGCGATGAGAACTCGGCCTACCGGTTGGCCAATTATCTTGAGTTTCGCAGCATTAAAAATCGGGCGCGAAGGTGTCCGCCAGAGTCTTTCTGGCAAGCCGTTTATGACCATCTTCCCCCGCATCAACTGGGGGCACTCGGCGAGGCCGCCTACGTCCGCCATCGGCTTCGCTGGGCTGACCGGCTGTGGCGGAAGGCAGCCACTGGTGGGAGTGTGAAGTTTTTGACCCGCCTTGCGCACCTTCGCGTTATGGTGGAAGATTTCTCCGGCGCGGCAGGAATACTTCAGCAGGCTGCCGAAGCGGGGAGTGTGGAAGCGGCTTCTCTGCTTGAAGGTCTCCATATGGGGCGCCGCCATTTCGACAGACGCTTCCTGGTAGATCATTCCCATCCCGGATTCGACCCAGACGAGGGTCCGATATTTGAGTTCTGGGGCAACTTCGACGTTCAGGAATTCCTGCCGCAGGTAGCGTCGTTTCTGCAGATCGAAGCCGAAACTAGCCACCCTGAACAGTTAGTTCGCCTCGCGACCGTTCGAGAATATTTGAGAGATCACCAAGGGGCCGAGGTCGTCGCCCGGAAAGCCGCCGATGCGGGATACGCAATCGCCATCCGTGAGATCGAGTGGATTCGAGAAAGCGAGAGTAGTCTTTCGAGGGGACCGCGACGCAGCACTGATGCTGATGGGATTAGTCATCGGGTATGGCGCTACGGGTTGGAGGCTGATGGCACGCCCTCGACTCCGTGGTAGCAGGGGACTGCTCCATCCCAACCGCTCTTGAGGCCGCTGAACACTTGGGCTGGGCGGGTCGGCACCATCGCGTCGTGGGCGACGTGCGATGGGTGCAGGGCGACATGGCTTTGGCTGCAGAGGCTTTCGGGGCAGCCCGCGCGGAGGGTGAGGCACACGGCAAGAGCGGGGAGGCGGCCATGGCACAGGCCATGCGTGCCTTCACCCTCGCGTTCACGACCGAACCCACCGTCGATGATGAGATTGACCTCGGCGAACACCTCCTGGCCCAGGTCGACCTGCGGGCCGCGACCCTGGACGTACGGATTGCAGCGCTCCTGCGCGACGCCGGAACAGACACGGGAGTTGAGGACCGGGCACAGGTACTGGCCGCTGAGATCAGTACGTCGGGGCTGCTCTTCGTCCAGGCCAAGCTTGAGTTGGCACGAGCCTTCCACCACGCCATCCGTGGCGACCAGGCGGGCATTGCCTCCAGGATCAGCCGACTCCGTGAGCTGACCCGTGAGGGCTACTACGCCTACTGCGTCGACATCGCCCACTTCATGGCTGATCTCCGGCTCGACAATCCCTCCCGCGCACGGTGGCTCGACGAGCAGCAGACGGTACGCCAACGCTGGCGCAGCATGGTCATCGATCGACGCGCTCTGCACGCGTCACGGTCGGCCACCGGAACGTCGTAACCAGTCAGTACGAATCGGTAGCTGTCGGACACTTCGATTGGGGTGCGGGAAATAGCAGTTGTCCTTCGTCGTACGAGCTAGTGGCTGCCAGCGAGTTCGCCGCTGGGCTTCTCGTAGATCTGGATGCTCGGGTTTGTTCAGGCCGATGATCTCGACGGTCTTGCCGCGCTGGTCGTGCTTGGTCTCGAGGGCGGCGACGGAGGAGGCGTCCCAGATGTGGGCGGTGGTGAGCTCGATGACGACCTTGTCGGGATCGGTGGCGTAGTTGAACTGGCCGACAACCAGCTACAGGAACACCGCCGGTACACGCCCTAGCTCATCCCTTGCCATCGGGCAGGGAGAGGACGAGGCGGACGTGTTCCTTCATGACCATCAAGCCCTCCGAGGACTTGGCGGCCGGGGCTTTCACCGAGTGCATGCTGATCGTCGGACGTGCTTCACGGTCCATATCCCAGGCCCGGATGTCGGCCATCAGGCGCTCCGCAAGGTGTTCCCCGTCCGGCCCGTGCCCGATCGCCCCCAGCTCCCACACTGGACGCCCGGCTCGGGTTGTGCTCTACGTCGCCGGTGCGCGTACTTAATGATCTACTGTGTGCACGCCAGTAGGAGGCGATGGCTCGTCGCTCGGGACTCTTAAACGCCCCGAGCGACGAGAAACCGGTCAGGGTGTGCTCCGTAAACGGAGCACACCCTGACCAGCCTTCAGCGCAACCAGTTCGCTGCTCCCATGGCAACGGCCGTCATCGTGCTCCCGAACGCCAGCAACTTGAGCGGTGCGTGATCAAGTGTCATGTGCAAGGGGCCGCAACGAAGTTCGAAGGCCGGCGTGCGCGGGGGCGGCTCTGACGGGTGGGCGGCTTGAGCGTCAGGAACAACGTGAGAGTTGAGGTCCTTGGCCATGGCTTCTCCGATTCTTCGGGCCTACGGCACAGTCGACCGTAAGCAAGTGGATGGATCGGTGATTCGAGCGCGCCCACCTTCGAGCATCTGATACTTAGCGCTGCAAGTCGCTCCGCCCGCTTTCCGCCCTTGCTGTCGAGGCTGGCCACGTCCTGCAAGCCAGGTCATACGGGCGTGACCTGCAGTTTCTTTCTCCGCTCTGCGGCTTCGGGTCGAGTAGCCGAACACATAAATCTTTGAAGTCCGCTCTGCGACGGGCACGTTGCGACAACCACGGTTGTCCTCACGGGGCATGCTGTGACAACTACGGTTGTCCTCATGCGTTCAGTGAGCGATGACGAGTTCTGGTTCGATTCGGACGCCATGGCGGATCCATGGCGTCCGCTTTATGCTCCCGAAGTGGCGCGCATGCAGGACCAGTTGAGGGAGCTTGCCTGCAACATCGCGGGTCGGATCTCGGCACGTGGTCAGGAGTGTCTGGCCAACGGACACGAACCCTCGGCTATGGCGGAGTTGTTCGGAGACTGGCAGCTCGCCTACCTGCACGCCTTGCGGCGGGTGCATGAAGCCGCCGAGGCACTTGCCGCCGAGGCTGCGCTGATGGGCGGGGGAATGGGCGCTACCTATGGCCATCTGGGATCTGCCTGGGGGATCTCCAAGCAGGCAGCGCGTAAGAAGTGGCCTGGTGCGGTCGACGATGGTTCGGGGCAACCAGAGAAGATCACGGTGGAAAGGTACGGCGGGGTTGCCGAGATCACCTACCTTCCGGACCGATGTGCTTGGGGCTGGACTGCTCACGGCAGCGACGGAACACGCCGCGAGGCGGAGGAGGTGTATACCGTCCGGTGGATAGCCCTGAGCGCGGCCGAGTGCTTCCTTCGAGATCACGTCGTGCATTGGGCAGGCATCGAACCTCCGCGTGCGCTTGGCGATCCGAAGGACTGTTGGTGCTGGGATGGCGATGGCGACGCCTGGGCGCAGGAGCCGAGCAACGACCAGTGACCGCGGTGCCTTCGGCGGAGGATGGCGGTTGCTCCCTGTTCCGGATCCGGCTCCCAAACGGCTCCCAAGAGCGTCCCTGAAACCCAGTAAGGGCCTGACCCGCGATGCGGATCAGGCCCTTGACCTGGTGCTTCAGCTGTCGGGGTGGCGGGATTTGAACCCACGACCTCTTCGTCCCGAAGCAACTGGGGGTGGCGGCTGCCCTGGGCGTGCGGTGCCCTGCACCTGCGCTGATGGTGCGCTGACGTTCACGGTTGTTCGCGGCTGTGCGCCTGCGTTGTCACGCAGTTAGTCACTCGCCTGACCGCGCCCTCGTCGGTTGCGAATCCCGCGGCCGATGGCTGTACCCAGGAAGCGCGCTATGACTTGGGGAGCTCGGTGACGAAGGTACCGATGCCTGGCTGCATCTGTGCCAACCCTGCCTCCCGGAGTTCAGTGAGGACGCGTCGAGCGGTCATCTGCGCGATGCCGAACTCGCCCTGGATCGCGAGGACGCCCGGCAGCTGACTTCCCGGCGGGTACTCGCCGTCGGCAATCCGCTGCTCGATGACGGCGTACACCTGCTTCCATCGCGGGATATCCGGCTTCCAGTCCATGATCCGAAGGTAGGCAGTACAAGCCTGATCGGCGAGGCGAGATTGCCTGACTGGCCTAGCTACCCTAGCTACCTAGGTCTACGCTGCGTGAACACACATCACCCCTGCGGTCGCGCGAACGACCCAGGGGCGTGGACGACTGGGATGGAGTCGACGTGGACGAGGGTACGCAGGATCAGAACGCTTCGAACAGCCCGAGCATGCCCGTGCCGGAGCCTGTCAGCTACGGCTACTGCACATGGCACGGCGGCTTCAGCGAAGGCATCCGTGTAATCAACGTGGTGGAACAGGGGTCCGGACCAGGGGGAGTGCAGTCCGCATGCCTCCCCTGCCTCGAGGCGCATGACCTGGTCCCGTTCGCCGACCGGCCATGACCGAGACCTGGCGGCCGCAGCCACCGCCCGCCAAGACGCTCAACGGCTGGCAGTACCTCGGCTGGCACTGCTGCTGGTGCGACGTGCTCATGCGGGAAGGGGCCAGGTCCGCCGGTCGCGCTGAAGGGCACTCCGGTGCACACGACTTGTCCATCGAGGTGTACGAGTGTGGCTCACACTGCCCGAAGCGTCCAACCAGAGCCGAACCTGAGTAGTCGGCCTCGAAAGCCGTGGGGATGCAGGCTCTACGAGAACGAGTCCCGCTGCTGGAGGCCCGACCAGGGAAGCGACAGGCACACCGTCAATAGGGGCTACTAGTATTTGTAAGGTGCCTGACGTAGGAGATAGTTCCGGAGCGCCTGAGCCGGATGCCGCACCACTGTCCCGGTGGGAAAGGCTTTCAGCCTCCGCACTAGGGCTTGGCCTGTCGGGTGCCGGCGTTGCTGCTGTCTTCATGACCAGCAATCAGGCTGGCTCTGTCGCCCTCTTGCTCGTTGGGGTTGTGCTGCTACTGATGGCCATCAACGGGTCACCGCTGACTCGAGCGCGCTACCAGGACTATGAGTTGTTCATGGCGCGCAGACGTCGCGACGTGGTGGACAATTTGCGGGAGGACTCACCGGAAGAGGCGCGGCAAGCGCTCCATGTGCTGAGCACACTAGACCCCGGCGCCAGTCGTGACCCACTAGTAGCCAGAGCCTCCAACCACCTACTGGAGCTTGAGGTCGCCCGCCGTCTACAACATCTGTTCCCAGCGACGGAATTGTGTGACGGCCCCAATGATCAAGGGGTAGATGCTGTTGTTCCGACCGGCGGCTCCCGCATTGGTGTCCAGATCAAAGGCGGAACTGGGAGCGTCCCTCTCAGTGCCGTCGATCTTCGCCGCATCGTGAATAGCGCGTCCAGCAGCCGAACGAGGCTTGGCGGCCCTGTAATCGATGGTCTTCTTGTCGTGACGAACCGGGCGCTCCCTGGCCACATGGCCAGGAGGATCAGGGAGCTTAGCGCGGTCATACCGACTGGCGTGGTCCGGTGGGTAGACGAGCAAGATGATCAAGCTCTCGAAGCAGCACTCCGAGAGCTATCCGGAAGACTTCGCCCACCCAGTTGACCGCCCCTCGCCCTGAACCCACCACTCACCCCAGCTCCCATCCCGTCCGCCGTCGACCCACACACCGTGGAGTGGGCGTGGTTCAGGGCGTCAAGGTGGAGCGCGCCACTGTACGAACGACCTTGACGCCCTGGGCCTCGTCCGCTCGGCTCTGCCTGGGTCGATGGCGGACGGGATGGGAGCTCCCCCACGCACGCCACACTCGGCCGGCACTCGCCAGCGGCGCCCCCGCCATCCCAGAGTCAGAGCGCCCCCGCCGGAGGCATGTCCTTGACCGGGGCCGCGCTGGTTGCAGTGCTCGCCTCATGGCCTCGGCCCTATCCACGCGTGGGCGGGCGTTGGCGCAGCCGGGGCGGAGCGGGCCGAAGGCAGGAGCGTCGCCCCGAGCGGAGCCAGGAGCCCGCCCGGCGGAGCGGAGCGCAGCCGGGACTTGATGAGGTAGAGAAACTTGTAACAGCTCAGGCATCCACCGGCAGAGGATCAGACGTCTCGTCGGTGAGTCCGTGATCGACTACGGAGGTTGCGCGTTGGGCTAGCCAGCCTGAGACACGTGGTCCGCCGTTGACGGCGTTGCCTTGTAGGACAGTGCGCACATGCTGAAAGCCCTGGCCCAAGTAGTAGCGCTGAAGCGGCTCGTTCGTCGTCCACGCGTCGAGGCGAATCCACTTGGCGCCCGCTCGGTAACCGCGGCTGCTCGCCCAATCCAGCAACCGACCGCCCCAGTTCTCGCCCGCGTAGTCGCGTGACACCGTCAGCTTGTTGACGAACAACGACGGCTCCGCCAACTCCTCCTCCGTCCACAACCCTTCTTCAGCATCGGGGGTGAGGGTGAGAGTCCCGGCGGTCCTTGCACCGTCCCTGAGCATGAAGACGGTGCCCTGCTCAATGGTCTTCAGCAGGCGATCGGCGGGATAGGGGCGGCTCCACTGGTCGCTTCCGAGACGGCCTATCCAGGCTGCGGCCTCCTGACGGAAGGCAAGCAGGTGTTGCAGGTCATCGGGAGTGGCACCGGTGATCTTCATTCGGACTCGCCCTCGCCCCTGCCGGACAGGTCGCCGATCTCGTAGTTCATCCGGTTCAGATCCCCGCGCAGCGTCGTGATCGTGCACCGGATGGGGCGGTCGTGCGAGTAGCCCGTCCGGGTCCAGAGCATCACGGGTACGCCAGCGCCGATCTCCAAGAGCCGCGCCTCGTCGGGTGTGGGCATGCGCGTCGACAGCTCATCGCGATAGCCGAACTGCTCGAAACCCAAGCTCTTGAGGTAGCGCGTCGTGCCCTCGGCGATATCGCCCGGCTCTCCCAGGCGCGGGGCCTCGGCCAGGAGCCAGTCCGGATAGTGCGTGGCCTGAGTCGACCAAGGGACGTTGTCCACGAACCGGTGGCAGAACCGCAGCACCGAGCGGGACCCGGTCTCGATCTTCAAGCGCGTCGCCACGTACTCAGGTGTGGTGGTGAGCTCGACCCGGAAAGTCTGGTGAGGGCGTCGACCCGCGTTGGTTACATCAGTAGAGAACGCATCCCCGGTCTGCGGGAACGTCAGGTTCTCGAAGCGCGATGCGTTCAGCTCGAACACCTCGTGCTTGCGCACCTCGTAGCCAAGTCCCTGACTGGACGCGATGAGGCCCTGACTGACCAGCAAGTTCAGCCCTGACCGCACGGTGTTGCGCGAGGCATCGAACCTTGCCGCGAGCTCGGCCTCGGAGGGCAGCCGAGAACCAGGTCCGTAGGTGCCATTGTCGATCTCGCGACGCAGGGCGTCGGCCACCTGCTGGTACTTCGGCTGCTTGCTCATGTCTCCATCATGACGCACTCGGTCAACTTGTTGGTACATGTTCGCGCGAAGTGCTTGACGTCTCACGCTCGGTGGATCACTCTCTACGTGTCAGCTTGTACCAACAAGTTGAGCAAGAGGTCCAAAGGGCCTGAGTCTGCACTCAAGGGGACAGCTATGCCTTCCTTCAAGATCGACCTTTCGACCGCCGTGGTGTTCGTGGCGACCGCGCCGGAAGCGAAGATGGCCAACAAGAAGACCGGTGAGCGGGCGGTCGACCGCGAGACCAACGCGCCGCTGTCGACGGTGGGCCTTCTCGTCTCGGACGAGGGAGACGGCAACCTGTACCAGGTGACCGTCCTTGAGACGGGCCTCCCCTCCGAGGGCCTGACGCCGGGGACGCCGGTGAAGGTGGTCGGCCTCAAGGCCCGTGACTGGGAGAACGAGTTCAACGGCCAGAAGCGGCACGGCATCTCGTTCCGCGCGGCCGCGATCATGGCGGCCTGAGTCATGGCTGACGTGATCACCTGGTTAGGTGCGGGCGGCGCGGCATCGGTGACCGGTGGCGCCCTCTACGCCCGCGTCCGCGCGCCGCGCCTGTACTGGGCAACGGTGGGTCTGCCGATGACCTGGGGCCGGTTCTCCTTCTCGTACCGGAACACGATGGATGTGTGCGGGCTGACGGTGCAGCCGTCCGGCTTGCGGGCGTTCATGTCGCGCCGGATCGCTCGTGAGGTGCGGCCGGTCGCTCCGAAGATCCGCCGGGTGCGGTTCACCTCGACCGGTCTTCGGGTGACGCTGCGGCTGCCCGCCGGGATGGAACCCGCAGATCTGGCGGCGGCCTCCGAACGGCTGCGGCACGCCTGGGGCGTCCACGCGGTCCACGTGATCGCCACCAAGCCGGGCTACGTCGAACTGCGCATGACCGGCTTCGACGTACTGAGCCGGGTGCGGATGCCCCGCAAGACCGCCCCGCGCGAGCTGGTCGTTCCGGTCGCGCTTCGGGATGACGGCACCGCGTACGAGCGGGACTACCGCAAGATCCCTCACGCGCTCACGCTGGGCGCGAACCAGTCCGGTAAGTCGATGTACCAGCGCAACCTGATCAAGGGTCTGGCCCAACTGCCCATCGCGCTGGTGGGGATCGACTGCAAGCGTGGTGTGGAGCAGTCCCGGTACGCCCCGCGCCTGTCGGCGCTGGCCACGAATCCGGACGATGCCGCCTCGCTGATCGATGTCCTGGTGGCGGAGATGGAAGACCGCTTCGATCTGCTGGCCAAGCACGGCGTCTCGGACGTGTGGGAGCTGCCTGAGTACGCGCTTCCGGCGCCGGTCGTGGTCCTGGTCGACGAGATCGCGGAACTGTTCCTGATCTCCTCCAAGAAGGATGAGGAACGTCGCGAGCGCATCGTCACCGGCTTGATCCGCCTGGCCCAGCTCTCCCGCGCGGTCGGCATCTACCTGGAGATCTGCGGCCAGCGGTTCGGCTCCGAGCTCGGCAAGGGCGCCACCATGCTCCGCGCCCAGCTCACCGGCCGCGTGGTCCACCGGGTCAACGACAAGCAGACCGCCGAGATGGGCCTGAACGACGTGGCCCCGGAGTCTGTCCCGGCCGCGTGCACGATCCCCGCTGACCGGCCTGGACAAGCGGTCGCCGCTGATTCCTCCGGCGGCTGGGGTCGCATCCGCACCCCGCTCACCTCGGTCGAGGACACCGTTGCGGTCTGCCGGGCGACCGCGCACCTGATCCCGGACCTTCCGGCCCTGGAGCCCTTCCGCCCGGCCCTCGCTGCGGTCCCGGCGTCGAAGATTCCGCCGATGCCGACCACGGCTCCGGCCATTCCCTGACACCCCTCCCGCACCACGGTCGGCGTGACCGCCTCGCGCCAGGTCCCTACCCCTCCCATGCCTGAACACGAAAGGAGGTGACGAACCATGCATCGCTCGATCCGTCCGGACGCCGTGCTCGTCCAAGCCGTGATCGCCGGGGCCTTGTCCTTCTCCCACCTGCACGACCTGGCCGAAGCCGCCGGACAGACCGGCTGGCAGGCGTGGGCCTACCCGGTCAGCGTCGACCTGCTCTTGGTCGCGGCCTGGCGCCGTCTGCGGACCGCTCGCAAGGACCGCGCGGCCTGGACCTGGTTCGTGATCGCCCTGTTCGCCTCGCTCGGCGCCAACATCGCCACCGCCGGACTGCTCGACCTCGATGCCGTTCCTGCCTGGCTCCGCATCGTGGTCGCGGGCTGGCCTGCCCTGGCCTTTCTTGGCGGAACGCTCCTGGTCCACACCCCCGCCGATGCCACCCCGGACCCGGCGCCCGCAGCTGCTGAGAAGCCGCCCTCCGTCGACCTGCACCGCACCGCCACCGATCCTCAACTCGACCCGGTGGAGCAGCTGGAACCTTCCGTGGAACCGGCCGCCGCTGCCTCGGCTCCGATGCCAGACCCGGCCCCGGTGACGGTCCCGCCGGCACTTCTCGACCACGCCCGGCAGCTCGCCGAACGCCACCGCACGAGCACCGGCAGCACGCTCCCGGTCGCGGACCTGCGTGCCCAACTCGGGCTCCCCGCGCCGGTCGTCGACTCCATCGCCGCCCAACTCCAACTCGCCTGAGCAGAAAGGAACAGCCCCTCATGACCGCTTACCGCCGCTTCCGCGACGTCCGCAAGTTCGGACCGGTCCAGGTCGCCACCTTCTACGACGGCCGTGGGCGCGACCGCCACGCCGCGGCCTGCACCGCGCCCCGCTGCGACTTCTCGACGGAGTACGACAACCGTTCCGCCGCCGAACTCGCCGCCCGCACCCACCGCTGCACCGCCTAGGAGACCTCGTGGACGTCCCGCTCTGGCTCGCCCTGCTCGCCGTCGGAGTCCTCGGCATCAAGCTCGTCCGCCCGCCGTGGTGGCTGGTGACCCTGCTCCTGCTCGGCGGCTACCTCATCGCCGGAAGCTTCCTCGGCCCCGCCGTCGACTCGCTCATCAACTGACGCTCCACAGAGAGGAGATCACCGATGTTCACGCCCAAGGTCCCGGCCAACGAGATGCCGACCGGCGAGATCATCCCCATCATCGCTACTGCCGCGCACGGCCACCCGCAGGCCCCGGTTGCCTGCCACTGCCACCACCAGGCGCCCGCCCCGGCCCCGCCCTCGCGCCCGGCCGTGCGGGTCACCCCTGCCACCGTGCTCACCGGTGCCGCCGTGGTCCTGGTCGTCGGCGCCGTGCTCGTCTCCATGCTCCTGGCCGTCGCCATCACCGCGGGCTCGCTCGCCGTCGTCGCGCTCGTCGTCCGCTCGCTCATGAACAACGAGGCCAAGCGCCGCTAACGGCCCCCGGAGCGGCCTCAACCGCCAAGTTTCCGCCGCTCCGGGCGCCTGCACCACTTCCAGATCCAACGGACCCGAAAGGGAAAACCCATCATGCCGCAGCACGCCCCGAGCCGTCCGGTCTGCCGCAACTGCGACGGATTCCCGACCGTCGCCATCACCACCGGTACCCACCACCGCGACGGCTCCCGCGTGACCGTCCGCGCCACCTGCCGCGCCTGCAACGGCACCGGTCACACCGCCCCGTCCGCCACGCTCACCCGCGCCGGACGCTGAGCATGACCGACACCGCCACGATGGCGGGCCTGGACCCGGCCACCCTCGCCGATGTGCTGAGGGTGGCCGGGGCCCCGGGCTTCGACCGCGTCCAAGACCAGATCCGCCGCACCGGCGGCTGCTCCGACCCGATCCACCTGCACGGCACCACGGTCACCCGTGACCGCACCACCGGCCAGGTCCTCTACGCCTACTCCACCGACACCGAGCCGGGCGGCAAGCTCCGAGTGGCCTGCGGCAACCGCCGGGCCTCCCGCTGCCCGTCCTGTGCCTGGACCTACGCGGGCGACACCTACCACCTGATCCGCGCCGGACTCGTCGGCGACCCCGCCAAGGGCACCCCGCCCACCGTCCGCGAACACCCCCGCGTCTTCGCCACCCTCACAGCCCCGAGCTTCGGCCCCGTCCACAACCGCCCCGGCACCCGGCCCTGCCGCTGCGGCGCCCGGCACACGGAGGACGCGCCCGAGCTGGGCACCCCGCTCGACCCCGAGTCGTACGACTACGACGGAGCGGTGCTGTGGAACAACCACGCCTCCGAGCTGTGGCGCTTCTTCACGATCTACCTGCGTCGCGAGATCGCCGCCCTCGCCGGGCTCACCCAGAAGGCGGCCAAGGAACAGTCGCGTCTGTCCTTCGGCAAGGTCGCCGAGTACCAGAAGCGGGGCGCCATCCACTTCCATGCCGTCATCCGCTTCGACGGTCCGGAAGGCCCCGACACCTCACCCCCTCACTGGGCCACACGCCAGTTACTGACCGACGCCATCCACGCCGCGGCTGCTCGCGCTCGCGTCGACCTGCCCGCCTCCGGTGACCACTCCGCCCGTGTCCTGTGCTGGGGCGACCGACTCGATGTCCAGCCGATCAAGGCGTTCGGGGACGGCTCGGAGATCACGGAACAGGCCGTGGCTTCGTACGTCGCCAAGTACGCGACCAAGGCCGCCGAGACCACCGGCACCGTCGACCGCCGGATCGGCAACAAGGAAGCGCTCGACCTCCTCGGCGTGCCCGACCACCCTCGACGCTTGATCGAAGCATGCCTCGACCTGCACCACGCTTACCCGGACCGCAGGCTGCGCGACTGGGCTCACATGCTCGGCTTCCGGGGCCACTTCTCCAGCAAGTCGCGCCGCTACTCCACCACCCTCGGTGCCCTCCGCCAGGTCCGCGCCGACTACCGCGCCGCCCAGCACCGCGCGGCCCTCGGCCTGCCCGACCCCGGCGAGATCCCCGGGGAGACCACGCTCACCCTCGCCCACTGGACCTACGCCGGACACGGCCACACCTCCGGTGAGTCCTGGCTCGCCGCCAGCATCCGCCGCGACATCGAACAGAACCGAGAGATCGCTCGGCAGGAGCTGCCCGCACAACTCGACATGGAAGGAGCCCTCGCGTGACCACCGCAACTGCCGAACTCCTGACGGTTCCTGAGGCCATGGCTCGACTCAAGCTGGGCCGGACCAAGGTCTACGACCTGATCCGTACGAAGCGCCTGGTATCCATCACCGAGGGACGCGCGCGGCGTATCCCAGAGGTTTCGTTGCAGGCCTACGTCCGGTCCCGTCTGGAAGAGGCGGCCTGATGGCCAAGCGACGCAGCAGGGGAGACGGCGGCCTCCACTGGGACGACAATCGGGAACGCTGGATCGCGACGGCCAGCCTTGGCTTCGACCCCAGTGGCAAGCGCATCGTGAAGCGGGCCAGCGGCAGGACCAAGACGGCTGCCAAGGCCAAGCTCAAAGAGGTTCTGCGGGACTACGAGGACGGCTTGGCCATCGCGCCCACCGGCTACACGGTCAGAGATGCTGTGACTGACTGGCTCGCGTACGGGCTCAACGGCCGCGACGCCTCGACGGTCGGGACGAACACGATCCTCTGCAACACCCACGTGATCCCGGCCCTGGGCGCCCGCAAGCTCCGTGATCTCAGCGCGGACGACGTGGACAGGTGGCTCGCCGACAAGTCCAAGGTGCTCAGTACGCGCTCGCTGGAAGCCATCCGGTCCTGCCTGAACCGTGCGGTCAAGCGGGCCATGGCGCGGGACAAGGTGAAGCGCAACGTCGTCGAGCTGTGCTCGGTCCCCACCGGGCGTCCGGGGCGGCCGTCCAAGTCCCTCACGCTGAAGCAGGCCGACGCCGTGCTCACGGCGGCTGAGGACTCCCCGCTCTACGCCTACATCGTGGTCTCACTCCTCACAGGCGGCCGAACCGAGGAGATGCGCCCTCTCGGCTGGGACCACGTCGATCTCGTCGGAGATCCGACCGCGACGCCCGAGATTCCGCCGCACATCGCTGTCTGGCGCTCGGTCCGGAGCTCTGGAGACACGAAGACCCGGAAGTCCCGTCGCACGCTCGCGCTGCCCGGTCGGGCTGTCGACGCTCTGGAGATCCAGCGGGAGCGTCAGGGCTGGCAGCGCCTCGCGGCCGGTGACCAGTGGCAGGAAACCGGGCTCGTCTTCACCTCGGCCACGGGAACCGAGCTGGACGCCGCGAACGTCCGGCGTGAACTGCGAAAGGTCCTCGCTCGTGCCGCAGAGCTGCCAGGCATGGACGTCGAGCCCCACGTGATCAAGCCTGACGAGTGGACCACTCGCGAGACCCGGACGTCCTTCGTCTCGATCCTGTCGGACCGGGGGATCCCGCTCGAAGAGATCTCGCGGCTCGTCGGCCACTCCAGCACGGCCGTCACGGAGGAGGTCTACCGGAAGCAGATCCGCCCGGTGATCCAGACCGGGGCGACCGCCATGGACGGCATCTTCGGGACGCCACCGCCTCCGAAGCGGTAGTCACGCAGTTAGTCACGCAAAACGAGTCAGAGGCAGTGCACCACGTGGTGCACTGCCTCTGACCTTTTACTTAGCTGTCGGGGTGGCGGGATTTGAACCCACGACCTCTTCGTCCCGAACGAAGCGCGCTGCCAAGCTGCGCTACACCCCGATGTCGTTGCTCCACTGCCCCCGCTGAAGCGCAGGCCGTGGCGACATCGATTACTTTAGCGGACCGGCGGCCGGAGACGAAATCCGGTTTCTGGGCCTCGTACGTAGGGGCGGATCAGGTCGAGGCCGACCAGGAGCAGGGCCAGGGCGTAGAAGGCCAGGCCGAAGATGACCGCGTTGCCGAGGACCCCCGCGTAGCCGTGTACGTCGACGTCCAGGAACGGGTAGGGGTAGCGGGCCGTGGAGCCCGGGGCCAGGAGTGCCCCGCGGGTCAGGGCGAAGACCAGGTACGCCCCGGGGTAGATCATCCAGAGGCCCGCATGGCGTAGGCGCAGGCCGCCGGGGGCGACCAGGAGCAGCCAGTCCAGGGCCACGCCGATCGGCGTCACCGTGTGCAGGAGCTGGTTGGAGGCCGAGCGCCACCCGGAGAGGGTCTCGGCGCCGTCCGTCATGGCGAAGCCGCTCGCGTCGTTGGCCAGGACGAGGTGGTAGACGAGGCCCGTGATCGCGATGAACAGGAGCGTGCCGCCGGTCACCCAGGCAGGGAGCGGGCGGCGGCCCAGCCAGGCCCGCCACGCGGAGAGGCCGAGGACCACCGCCACCACCACGTTGCTCTGCACCGTGAAGTAGCTCAGGACGCGTGGCGGGCTGCCGACGGCCAGGTCGATGACGATCCCGGTCAGTGCGGCGAGTGCGATCAGGGTGCGGAGGGCTGCGGCGAGGGGGCGGCGCTTGTGCGGCACGACCGCCTCCGCCGGGACACCCGCGGAATTCGGCGCGATCATGCACCCCACCGTAAGCACGGTAGCTGTCGAACGCCCGCCACGACTCCGCCCGCTGTGGCGACGCCCTCAGACCACCGGCGCCAACGTGAGCAACGTCGCCTCCGGCGGGCACGCGAACCGCATCGGCGTGTAGCGGCTGGCCCCGCAGCCCGCCGACACGTGCATGAACGACGTACGCCCCTCGGACTCGTGCATGGAGAGGCCCTTCACGCGGGCCGTGTCCAGGTCGCAGTTGGTGATCAGGGCGCCGTAGAAGGGGATGCACAGCTGGCCGCCGTGGGTGTGGCCCGCGAGGACCAGCGGGTAGCCGTCCGCGGTGAACGCGTCCAGCGAGCGCAGGTACGGCGCGTGGACGATGCCCATCGAGAAGTCGGCCGCCGAGTCGGGACCGCCCGCCACGCGCGCGTAGCGGTCGCGTTTGATGTGCGGGTCGTCCAGGCCGGTGAGCCCGATCTCGTAGCCGTCGATCTTCAGCGAGCCCCGTGTGTTCGTGAGGTTCACCCAGCCCGCCGCGTCGAACCCGTCGCGCAGGCCCTCCCAGGGGTTGTGGATGACGCCGACCGCCGGTGCGTTGCCGTTCAGGCCGTGCCTGCCCTGGGCCTTCTCGAAGAGGTAGCGGGCGGGGTTGCGCAGCTTCGGGCCGTAGTAGTCGTTCGAGCCGAAGACGTACGCCCCGGGGAACTGCATCAGCGGCCCGAGCGCGTCCAGCGTCTCCGGTACGCCCTCCGGGTCGGACAGGTTGTCCCCGGTGTTGACCACGAAGTCGGGGCGCAGGCCCGCGAGCGAGCGCAGCCACCGCTGCTTCTTGCGCTGGCCCGACACCATGTGGATGTCGGAGACCTGAAGCACTCTCAACGGCCGCATCCCCGCGGGCAGTACGGGCACGGTGACCCGCCTCAGCCGGAAGGAACGGGGCTCGATGCCCACCGAGTAGACGAGGCCGGCCGCGGCCGTCGCCGTGATGCCCAGAGGTACTGCGTATCGCGCGCGCATTCCCCCATCGTGTCAGACACCGGGCGTCCCGAACCTGGAGGGGACCCGCGGCCAACCCCTGCGCGCCCCCGGGAAATCGGCGGGCAGGAAACCACCCGCACCTGCCACAATCAACCCATGACCACGCTCAAGTCGAAGCTTCAGGAAGACCTCACCGCCGCGATCCGGGGGCGTGACGAGCTGCGCTCCTCGACGCTCCGGCTGACCCTCACCGCGATCACGAAGGAGGAGGTCGCGGGCAAGGAGGCGCGTCAGCTCTCCGACGACGAGGTGCAGAAGGTGATCGCCCGCGAGGCGAAGAAGCGCCGTGAGGCGGCCGAGGCGTTCGCCGACGGCGGCCGCGCCGAGCAGGCCGCGAAGGAGAAGGCGGAGGGCGAGATCCTCGCCGAGTACCTGCCCAAGCAGCTCTCCGACGACGAGCTGGGGGCCATCGTCGCCCAGGCCGTCGAGGAGGCCAGGGCGGCCGGCGCGGAGGGCCCGCGCGCCATGGGCCAGGTCATGAAGATCGTGAACCCGAAGGTCGCGGGCCTCGCCGAGGGCGGCCGCGTCGCCGCCACGGTCAAGAGGCTCCTCGCGGGCTGAGCCGGGCCGCCACCAGCGGCAGGCGCGAGACCGCGCCGCGCGCGACCACCGTGACGGCCACACCGCCGCGCCAAGCGCGCGACCGCGCCGACCGCGACCGTCCCGCCAAGCGTGACCGCCGCGACACCACACGCCAAACGCGATGAGGGCGCTCCCCTGAACCGGGGAGCGCCCTCATCGTCGTACGACCGCACCGCCTGCCGCGGCGGAGCCGATCCCGTTACCGGGGCCAGCCCCCGATCCCGCCACCGTTCCCGTGACCGCCGCCGTCCCCGAGGCCGCCGATCAGGTCCGGCCAGGGGCTGCCGCCACCATCGCCGCCACCGTTGTTGCCACCACCGTTTCCGCCACCGGTCCCGCCGCCGGGCTTGCCGTCGTCGCGGTCGCGGCCCTTGTCCTTGTCCTTGTCGCCGCCGGGGATGTGGACCGTGTTGAAGCCAGGGGCGGGCTTGCCCGTGAGGGCGCCGCTCATCGCGTCACGCCAGATCGGTCCCGGCACCTCGCCACCGAAGACCTTCTCGTACGGGACTCCGCCGATGGTGATTTTGAACATCCGCCGCTTGTGCTGCGGGTCGCCGACCCAGACCGCGCCCGACATGTTCGGGGTGTAGCCGGTGAACCAGGCGGCGAAGCGGTAGTCCGTCGTACCGGTCTTGCCCGCGCTGGCGCGTGAGCTGAGGCCCGCGGTCTTGCCGGTGCCGTCCTCGACCACGCCCTTCAGGAGCGTGTTGACCGTGTCGGCCGTCTTCTGCGACATTGCGCGAGAGCACGTCGACTTCGGCACCGGCAGCGACTTGCCGCCGAGCGTGTTGATCGACTCGATGGCGATCGGCGTGCAGTACGTGCCGCGCGAGGCGAACGTCGCGTACGCCGACGCCATGGTCAGCGGCGAGACCTCCTGGGTGCCCAGGGCGATCGACGGGGTCTGCGAGAGCTTCTTGCCGTCGGCGCGCGCGACGCCCATCTTCGTGGCCATGTCCGTCACCGGGCAGATGCCGATGTCGCCGATGAGCTGCACGAAGTAGGTGTTGACCGACTTCGCGGTCGCCTCCTGCATGCCGTACGGGCCGACCTCGGCCTCGTTCTCGTTGACGAGCTTCTCGCCGCCCGCGTTCACCCAGTTCTTGCCGGTGCAGGTCGAGACGCTGTCCGGGTAGGGCATCTCGTACGGCGCGGAGTAGGTCTGCCCCGGGGACTTGCCGCCCTCGATGGCGGCGGCCGCGACGATCGGCTTGAACGTCGAACCCGGCTGGTAGCCGGCGCCGCCGCCCATGGCGTCGTCCACGGAGAGGTTGATCGTGGTCTCGTCCTTCTTGAAGCCGTAGGGCCGCGACTGGCCCATGCCGAGGATCTTGCCCGTGCCCGGCTCGACGATGGTGGCGGCGGTCGCCACTTCGTCGGTCTTGTACACGTGATCCTTTATCGACGCCTGCACCGATTCCTGGGTCTGCGGGTCGAGCGTCGTGCGCACCTTCAGGCCGCCGCGGTTCCAGACCTTGGCGCGCTCTTCCTTCGTCTTGCCGAAGACCGGGTCGTTGAGGAAGACCTCGCGTACGTAGTCGCAGAAGAAGCCGGCGCCGCTGACCGAGGTGATGCAGCCGTTCTTGGGGCGGCTCACCTTCAGGCCGAGGTCGGTCTTCTTGGCCTTGTCGGCGTCCGCCTGCGAGATGTCGTGCGTCTCGGCCATGCGCTGGAGGACGACGTTGCGGCGCTTGGTGGCCTCCGCGGCGTCGTTGACCGGGTCGTACCGGCTCGGGGACTGCACGATGCCGGCGAGCAGCGCGGCCTCCTGGACCTTCAGGTCCTTGGCGGGCTTGGAGAAGTACCGCTGGGCGGCCGCCTCGATGCCGTACGCCTGCTGCCCGAAGTAGGTGATGTTCAGGTAGTTCTTGAGGATGCGCTTCTTGCCGAGCTTCTCCTCGACCTGAATCGCGTACTTCAGCTCGCGGATCTTGCGGCCGATCGTCTGCTGGGTGGCCTCGGCGACCTTCGTCGGGTCGTCACCGGCCTCCTCCACGAAGACGTTCTTCACGTACTGCTGCGTCAGCGTGGAAGCGCCCTGCGAGACGCCGCCGCTCTGCGCGTTCTGGTTGAGCGCGCGCAGGATGCCCTTGAGGTCGACCGCGCCGTGCTCGTAGAAGCGCGCGTCCTCGATCGCGACGATCGCCTTCTGCATGTACGGCGAGATGTCCTTGAGCGGCACCACCGTGCGGTCACGCGAGTAGACCGTCGCGATGGATCCGCCCTTGTTGTCCAGGATGGTGGTGCGCTGGCTGAGCGGCGGCTGCTTCAAGTTGGCGGGGATCTCGTCGAATCCCTCGACCGAGCCCTTGGCCGCGAGGCCGAGCGCGCCCGCCGCGGGCAGCGCGATCCCGGCGAGCACCGCACCCGCCAGCACGCTGACCCCTAGGAACTTCGCGGCCTGTTGAGTCGGTGACAGGCCGCCGCCCGAGCGCTTCTTTCCCATGAGGGCAGCCTAATCCGTAGTCAACGGCGTTCCGAGGGAGCGAGTGTTCCTCGGGATGTTCATGTGCCGGATCGTGACATCTCGGGACAGCGCACGGTCCTGTCCGGAACCGGTTCGGAACAGGTTCGAGATCGGTTCCGAACCGGTTCCGGACCCGCCTGCCGAATTACCTGGTCGCGACTGTTTCAAGCCCCGCGGCTCCAAGATCGACCGAATTCACGCGCCGGGATGCGCATTGCCTACGTTCCGATTCGCCGGACAGGCCTCAATGCCTTGGCCTAAGCTGCTCTCAACTGTCACAGCAGTGCGGTTTGGCAACAAGCCCTCCGTCGCCCCCGAATCCGGCGGACCCCTGCCCGAATTGGCCTCATGTGACGCTTCGCGTCCGTTGTGACTCAACTGAACTGTCCCGGTATGCGGGATTAATCACGCATGTCGCCAGCTCACTCCGTCGGGTGATCTGCCGCTTACGCATAGTCCGTTCGGACCATTCAAGATTGGGCCCGAAGGGGGTGTTGCGCTGTGCCCACCTTCCGTAACGTCCTCAACTGGCGGCGGTGAATATGCCGCTGCCGCCGTGGGGGAGCCTCGATTCGGGAGAGGACGGCGCCGGTATGGGCTGGGTAACCGACTGGAGTGCGCAGGCGGCCTGCCGCACTACCGATCCAGATGAACTGTTCGTTCAAGGAGCAGCGCAGAACAGGGCCAAGGCGGTGTGCACCGGATGTCCGGTGCGGACCGAGTGCCTGGCCGACGCGCTGGACAATCGCGTCGAGTTCGGCGTGTGGGGTGGCATGACTGAGCGGGAGCGCCGCGCGCTCCTTCGCAGGCGCCCCACCGTCACCTCGTGGCGCAGGCTCCTGGAGACGGCACGCTCGGAGTACGAGCGAGGCACGGGCCTGCTGCCCGTGGACTTGGAGGACGAGGAGACGTACGAGAGCTACGCGGCAGTGGGCTAGCCCCCCGGGCCGATCGGCCCGGGAGAGTCAGCCTGCCAGCCGGTCCCCAATGGCCCGGAGGCCCGCGAGGTCGTGCACATCGCCCGGCAGCGCGGCCACTTCGGCCACCGCCACCTCGGGGTGGAGCGCGGTGAAGCGATCGCGCGTGTGCTGTTCACGCGCGAGCAGCCGCATGCGTTCGGCGTGCAGCCGGAGCAGCCCCGCGGTCAACTGCTCGACCGATGGATGAACCGACGGATGACCGGCCGACGCGCCGGGACCTGCGGGATCCGCAGTCTCTGCGGGAGCTGCGGAATCTGTCTGATCCACGTGATCTGTCTGATCCACGTGGTCCACGGGTTCTGAAGGGCCGGAATCGTCGGGGTCGCGTTGCTCGGGAGTCTGGAGGGCCTCGGGAGTCTGGGAAGCCTCGGAAGTCCGGGGGGCCTCGGAAGTCCCGTGATCCGTGGGGGAGTTACGAACCGGGTCACCGTCCGGGGCGTTACGAACTCCAACCTTCCCGTCCTCCTGATCCACAATGCGGCTCTCGTCAAGATTTTCCGCGGCGGCAAGCGCCCGCTCGGCCGACAGCTGGGCGGCGCCGCTGCCGTGCACACGGTTCAGTACGAGACCGGCCAGCGGCATGTCGTCGGCGGCCAGCCGCTCCACGAAGTACGCGGCCTCCCGCAGCGCGTCCCGCTCCGGCGACGCCACCACGAGGAACGCCGTCCCCGGCGCCTGCAACAGCCGGTACGTGGCGTCCGCGCGCGTGCGGAACCCGCCGAACATGGTGTCCATCGCGGCCACGAACGTCTGCACGTCGCGCAGCAACTGCCCGCCGAGCAGCTTGCCCAGAGCCCCCGTCATCATCGACATGCCCACGTTGAGGAACTTCATCCCGGCCCGGCCGCCCACCTTCGCCGGGGCCATGAGCAGCCGGATCAGCTTGCCGTCGAGGAAGGACCCGAGGCGCTTGGGCGCGTCGAGGAAGTCCAGTGCCGAGCGCGAGGGCGGCGTGTCGACGACGATCAGATCCCACTCGTCGCGCGAGCGCAGCTGCCCCAGCTTCTCCATCGCCATGTACTCCTGCGTGCCGGCGAAGCCCGCGGAGAGCGACTGGTAGAAGGGGTTGGCGAGGATCGCGGCCGCCCGCTCCTTGTCCGCGTGCGCCTCGACGATCTCGTCGAAGGTGCGCTTCATGTCGAGCATCATGGCGTGCAGCTCGCCGTCGCCCGCCACGTCCTTGACCTGCCGCGGCACGTTGTCGAGCTGGTCGATGCCCATCGACTGGGCGAGCCTGCGCGCCGGGTCGATGGTGAGGACGACGACCTTGCGGCCCCGCTCGGCCGCGCGCAGCCCGAGGGCGGCCGCCGTGGTCGTCTTGCCGACGCCGCCGGAGCCGCAGCACACCACGATGCGGGTCTTCGGGTCGTCGAGCAGCGCGTCCACGTCCAGCGCGCGTGCGGAGGCCAGCGACCGCGCGGCGTCGTCCGGAGTGCGGGCGCTGTCGGTGGTCCGTGCCGGGTCCGGGCTCATGAGATCCCTTGCTTCCGCAGTGCCGTGGCGAGCTCGTAGAGGCCCGCGAGGTCCATCCCGCCCGCGAGCAGCGGGAGTTCGTGCAGTGTCTGGCCGAACGCGGTGAGCACGGCGCGCTGGTCCCGCTCCAGGGCGTACCGCTCGGCGTACTCCGCGGCCTGTTCGAGCAGCGGGTCGACGAGCCGCTCGGCGGCGCCGCCCTTGCGGGCCCCGCCGAGCCCCGCGGCGGACAGCGACTTGGCGATGGCCGTACGCGGCGTCTGTTCGAGGCCGAGTTCGAGATCCGCCTCGTCGAGCAGCTCGGGCCGCACCATGTTCACGATGACGCGGCCCACGGGCAGCTGCGCGGCCCGCAGCTCGGCGATCCCGTCCGCGGTCTCCTGGACGGGCATCTCCTCCAGGAGCGTCACCAGGTGCACGGCCGTCTCCGGCGACTTGAGCACCCGCATCACGGCCTGCGCCTGATTGTGTATCGGCCCGATCTTGGCGAGCCCCGCGACCTCGTCGTTCACGTTCAGGAAGCGCGTGATGCGGCCCGTCGGCGGGGCGTCCATCACCACGCAGTCGTACGCGTAGCGCCCGCTCTTGTCCTTGCGGCGCACGGCTTCGCACGCCTTGCCGGTGAGGAGCACGTCCCGCAGCCCCGGCGCGATGGTGGTCGCGAAGTCGATGGCGCCGAGCTTCTTGAGCGCGCGGCCCGCGCCCCCCAGTTTGTAGAACATCTGGAGGTAGTCGAGCAGCGCGAGCTCGGGATCGATGGCGAGGGCGTACACCTCCCCGCCCCCGGGAGCGACGGCGATCTTCCGCTCCTCATAAGGCAGCGTCTCCGTCTCGAAGAGCTGCGCGATGCCCTGCCTGCCCTCGACCTCCACGAGGAGGGTCCGCTTGCCCTCCGTCGCGAGGGCGAGCGCGAGGGCCGCGGCCACCGTGGTCTTGCCGGTACCGCCCTTGCCACTGACGACCTGGAGCCTGCTCACGTATTCGAGCCTAACCAGTCGCCGCCCGAGCTACGCAGGAGCCCACCCTGAGCACCCCCCGACACCGGCTACAGTCGGCCACATGACCAAGTGGGAATACGCAACCGTGCCGCTGCTCGTCCATGCCACGAAGCAGATTCTGGACACCTGGGGCGAGGACGGCTGGGAGCTGGTCCAGGTCGTGCCCGGGCCGAACAACCCCGAGCAGCTCGTGGCCTACCTGAAGCGCGAGAAGCAGGCATGAGCGGGGCCGTCGAGGCGCGGATCGCCGAACTCGGCCTGACGCTGCCCGAGGTCGTGCCGCCGCTGGCCTCGTACCAGCCGGCCGTCCAGTCCGGCGTGTACGTCTACACCGCGGGCCAGCTCCCGATGGTGGAGGGCAAGCTCGCCGTGACCGGCAAGGTCGGCGCCGAGGTCACCGCGGAGGAGGCCAAGGAACTGGCCCGCGTCTGCGCGCTCAACGCGCTGGCCGCGGTCAAGTCGGTCGCCGGTGACCTGGACCGCATCGCGCGCGTCGTGAAGGTCGTCGGCTTCGTGGCGTCCGCCCCGGACTTCACGGGCCAGCCCGGAGTCATCAACGGCGCGAGCGAGCTCCTCGGTGAGATCCTCGGCGACAAGGGTGTGCACGCGCGCAGCGCCGTCGGCGTCGCCGTGCTGCCGCTCGACGCTCCGGTCGAGGTCGAGTTCCAGGTGGAGCTGACGGAGGCGTAGAACCTCTGACAGCGCCTGCCGGGACCTCTGTGGGCGTGGATCGTGGCCTCCGTAGGCACTGATCGTTGCCTCTCGAACATCAGCCCACTTGGGGATAGCCTCCGCCCATGGCAAATGGGCAGTGGTACCCCCCGGAGTGGCCCGACCGCATCCGCGCCCTGGCGAGCGGCGAGCTGACTCCGGCGACCCCGCGCCGCGCCGCGACCGTCATGCTGCTCAGGGACGGTGCGGAGCAGGGCGCCCCCGAAGTACACATGCTGCGCAGACGCGCCTCCATGGCTTTCGCCGGAGGCGCGTACGCGTATCCGGGCGGCGGCGTCGACCCGCGCGACGACGACCGCCTGGTGCGCTGGGCGGGCCCCACGCGCGCGTCCTGGGCGGCCCGCCTGGGCGTGGACGGCGAGGCCGAGGCGCAGGCGATCGTGTGCGCGGCGGTCCGTGAGACGTACGAGGAGGCGGGCGTCCTGCTCGCGGGCCCGACGGCGGACACCGTCGTCGGCGACACCACGGGCGACGACTGGGAGGCGGACCGCGAGGCCCTGGTGGCCCGCGACGTCTCCTTCGCGGAGTTCCTGGACCGCAGGGGTCTGGTCCTGCGCAGCGATCTGCTCGGCGCCTGGGCGCGCTGGATCACCCCGGAGTTCGAGCCCCGGCGCTACGACACGTTCTTCTTCGTGGCGGCACTGCCCGCGGGCCAGCGCACGCGCAACGCCTCCACGGAGGCGGACCGCACGGTCTGGATCCGCCCACCGGAGGCGGCCGCCCGCTACGACAAGGGCGAACTCCTGATGATGCCGCCCACGATCTCCACACTGCGGGCCCTGAGCCCCCACCCGACCCCGGCAGCGGCGCTGGCGGCGGCCCCGGCCCAGACCATGACTCCCGTACTGGCCGAGGCCCGAGTGGAGAACGGCAACCTGATCCTCTCCTGGCCGGGCCACGACGAGTTCACCAAACACATCCCGGGCAGCAAGGCGTGAGAAGCGCGGGACGCCCCGGGCTTGGCGGCCACGATCTCGCCCTGAGACCCATGCGGGGCGAGGGGGATGCCGGAGGCCCCACCGGCCCGCGGTCGCGGGTGCTCCTGAGGCGCCGGAGCGCGAGGAACGCTGCCGCACACTCCGGGGCCCGCGGCCGCGACCTCGCTCCGAGGCACATGCGGGGCGAGGGGGATGCCGGACGCCCCACCGGCCCGCGGTCGCGGGCGCTCCTGAGGCGCCGGAGCGCGAGGAACGCTGCCGCACACTCCGGGGCCCGCGGCCGCGACCTCGCTCCGAGGCACATGCGGGGCGAGGGGGATGC
>NZ_JBIUYI010000006.1:33520-140422 GCF_044744425.1 Streptomyces sp. NPDC087300 | reverse complement strand
CCGGACGCCCCACCGGCCCGCGGTCGCGAGTGCTCCTGAGGGGACGTGGCGGTATGTCTGCCCGGAGCACAGGTGCCCACGTGCCGAGGTGCATGACGACGGCCGCGCACCGGAATAGCGAGGACGGACATACCGCCGCGGCCCCGCCCCCAGGACGCCCAAGCGCACCCCCAAGCTCCCTGAGCCAGAGCCCACCCCGGAGCCGGCCCCCGCACCCGCTCCTGCCCCCGCCTCCGCCCCCGCCCTCGCCCTCGCCCCCGACGGGAGACACCCCTTCATGACCGAAGCCGCAGCCCTCCCCGGCCAGCCCCGCGGCAGCGTCCTCAGTGGCCCCGCCACCGACCGCGCAGTCAACGTGCTCGCGCCCAACCCCTCCGCGATGACCCTGGACGGCACCAACACCTGGATCATCGCCGAGCCGGACTCACCGCTCGCGGTCGTCATCGACCCGGGCCCACTGGACGACGCCCACCTGAGCCGGGTCATCGAGACCGCCGAGAGGGCCGGGAAGCGGGTCGCGCTGACGCTCCTGACCCACGGTCACCCGGACCACGCGGAGGGCGCCGCCCGCTTCGCCGAGCTGACCGGCACGCATGTGCGCGCCCTGGACCCCGCACTGCGCCTCGGCGACGAGGGCCTCGCCGCCGGTGACGTGATCACCACGGGCGGCCTGGAGATGCGCGTGGTCCCCACCCCGGGCCACACCGCGGACTCGCTGTGCTTCCATCTCCCGGCCGACCGGGCGGTCCTGACGGGTGACACGGTCCTCGGCCGCGGCACGACCGTCGTGGCGCACCCTGACGGCCGTCTGGGTGACTATCTGGACTCGCTGCGCCGTCTGAGGTCACTGACGGTCGACGACGGCGTCCACACCGTCCTGCCGGGCCACGGACCCGTACTCGAAGACGCCCAGGGGGCGGTCGAGTTCTACCTCGCGCACCGGGCCCACCGGCTCGCCCAGGTCGAGACGGCGGTCGAGAACGGCCACACGGAGGCGTCCGACGTCGTCGCGCACGTGTACGCGGACGTGGACCGCTCCCTGTGGCCCGCGGCCGAGCTCTCCGTAAGGGCGCAGTTGGAGTACCTACGGGAGCATGGCCTGATCTAGCCGTCCCGGTCGTCCCGGTCGTCCCCGCTACCCCCGCCGCCCCGAGCCGCCTTCGTGCCGTGCACGGAGGCGTACTCGGCGGCCAGCCAGGGCCCGGTCTCCTCGGTGTACGAGGCGAGCAGGGCGCGATCCGCGACGGGCTCGTACGCGACGGCCGCCGCGTCGCGGAGCCGCCCGCCCCACTCGGGGTAGTACCGCGCGAAGACGTCGGCCATCTCGGTCAGATCGCTCGTCCAGCCGTTCCAGCGCGGCATGACGAGCGTGAAGGCGGTGCGGACGAGGTGGCGTGCGACGACGCGGCAGACGGCGCGCAGCTCCTCCTCGTCCGCCGCGGCCGCGATCCGCTCGCGCCAGCGGGGCAGGAAGAGCGCCAGGTCGCCGTTGGTCTCGCGGGCGAGCAGTCCGTCGGGCCGGTAGCGAGGAAGGAATTCGGCCAGGTCCTCGCCGAGCAGCGGGGTGCAGAGGCAGGCGACGAACCAGCCGAGGTCGTACGTCTCCGGCTCGCTCAGCAGCCGCCGCCTGCTCGCCAGGAGTACGCCGACGCCGTCGATCTGCCCGAACTCCGCGTCCAGATCCGCCCCGACGGCGTCCGCGTCGGCCCGGTCGGCGTCCGTTCCTCGCGCAGGGCGATCAGCAGATCGAGGTCGGAACGGCCGGACCGTGCGGTGCCGCGTGGAACGGAGCCGTACAGGTAGGCGCTGTCCAGCCGCGCCCCGAACACCGCGAGCACCTGGTCGCGCGCCGCGGCGACGACGGGCCGGAACTCCGCCTGCACCTGCCCGAGGGACCCCTCCCGCTCGATGTAGCCCTGCGCGTCGAGCCCGGTCCCCGCCCTGGAGACGGCGCTGCTGGTGGTCATGGGGCAACTGTGCAGCGAGGAGACGGCGAGGTCACGCTGTTTCGACGGGGCAACCGGGGGAGGCGGAGCGCTTGGCCACGACGAATCGGTGAACGGCCGACGGGCCCCGCCTCTCCGAAGAGGCAGGGCCCGTCACCGTACAGACACAGCGTCAGCGCGACCGCTTGGCGAGCCGCTCCACGTCCAGGAGGATCACCGCGCGGGCCTCCAGGCGCAGCCAGCCGCGCCCCGCGAAGTCCGCGAGCGCCTTGTTGACCGTCTCGCGGGAGGCGCCGACCAGCTGGGCGAGCTCTTCCTGCGTGAGGTCGTGCACCACGTGGATGCCCTCCTCGGACTGCACGCCGAAGCGGCGCGACAGGTCGAGGAGCGCGCGGGCCACGCGGCCGGGCACGTCGGAGAAGACCAGGTCGGACATCTGGTCGTTGGTCTTGCGCAGGCGCCGGGCGACGGCGCGCAGCAGCGCGGAAGCCACCTCGGGGCGTGCGTTCAGCCAGGGCTGGAGGTCGCCGTGGCCGAGGCCGAGCAGCTTCACCTCGGTGAGGGCGGACGCCGTCGCCGTACGCGGGCCCGGGTCGAAGAGCGACAGCTCACCGATGAGCTCACCGGGGCCGAGCACCGCGAGCATGTTCTCGCGCCCGTCCGGTGAGGTGCGGTGCAGCTTCACCTTGCCCTCGGTGACCACGTAGAGGCGGTCTCCGGGGTCTCCCTCATGGAAAAGGGCGTCTCCGCGCGCGAGCGTCACCTCACTCATGGAGCCGCGAAGCTCCGCGGCCTGCTCGTCATCGAGCGCCGCGAAGAGCGGGGCGCGCCGCAGAACGTCGTCCACGAGTTCTCTCCTTGTCGACCTGCATCAGGGGACCGGTCCCCATTTTGCCGGACGGTGCAAAACAGTGTGATCAGTCACAAGGATGCCGCACCGGCGCGGCATGCTGTGCGGGAGGGGGCCAATTGGGGGCCGATCCATGGGGTCAGGGACGGATGTCAGTGTGGGGCCCTAGGCTGGCCGGGTGTCCAAAAAGCCGGTGAGAGCACAGGCCGAGGGGGCTGAGATGGCGGCCGCGTCCCATGATTCCGCTGTGGGCGAACATGCGTCCAGCGCGCCCGGCAAAGCGACAAATCAGACAGCCCTCGGACGACCTAAGGCACTCACGGTGAAGAAGACGACGCCAGCGAAGAAGACGGTGGCGAGCTCCGCGAAGAAGACGGCGGCGCCCCCTTCGAAGAAGTCCGCGGCCACGAAGTCCGCGGCTACGAAGTCCGCGGCCACGAAGTCCGCCGCCACGAAGTCCGCGGCTACGAAGTCCGCGGCTACGAAGTCCGCGACTACGAAGACGGCCGCTACGAAGTCAGCGGCAAAGAAGACGACGGCGAAGTCGACCGAGGCAACGCTCAAGAAGACCGCGTCCAAGAAGGCCGCATCCCAGCAGCCCACCCCCAAGAAGCCCGCCACTAAGCCCGAATCCCACGCCGCCCTCGTCCGCCGCGCCCGCCGCATCAACCGCGAGCTCGCCGAGGTCTATTCGTACGCCCACCCCGAGCTGGACTTCGAGAACCCGTTCGAGCTCCTGGTGGCCACCGTCCTGTCCGCGCAGACCACCGACCTGCGCGTGAACCAGACGACGCCGCGCCTGTTCGCCGCGTACCCGACCCCGGAGGACCTGGCCGCCGCCGTCCCCGAGGAGGTCGAGGAGCTGATCAGGCCGACCGGCTTCTTCCGTGCCAAGACCAAGTCGATCATGGGCCTCGCGAAGGCCCTGCGGGACGACTTCGGCGGCGAGGTCCCCGGCCGCCTCGACGACCTCGTCAAGCTCCCCGGAGTGGGCCGCAAGACCGCCTTCGTGGTCCTGGGGAACGCGTTCGGAGTCCCCGGCATCACCGTCGACACCCACTTCGGACGGCTGGTCCGCCGCTGGAAGTGGACCGAGGAGACGGACCCGGTGAAGGTCGAGGCGGCCATCGCGGAGCTCTTCCCGAAGAGCGAGTGGACGATGCTCTCGCACCGCGTGATCTTCCACGGCCGCCGCATCTGCCACTCCCGCAAGCCCGCCTGCGGAGCCTGCCCGATCGCCGAGCTCTGCCCGTCGTACGGAGAGGGCGAGACCGATCCGGAGAAGGCCAGGAAGCTCCTGAAGTACGAGATGGGCGGGCTGCCCGGCCAGCGCCTCAAGCCGCCGCCGGACTACCCCGGAAAGCCGGCGCCGCCGCTTGCCGCCGGGTGACATCGGGGGCGGGCGGAACGAACCGAGGGGCCAAGAGCGTTCTCCAAGACGGACGGGGGTGCCGATGACGCACGCGAGTGAGACGACGGACGCGACGACGAGCGATACGAACCACATGAGCAGCGGTTTCGAAGAGGCCGACGGAGGCCGCGGACACGACAGCGGGCCCGCAGCCCGGGACGAGGCGCGCGAGGGCACCGTCCCCGCCGCCCGCGCCACGGCCGGCCAGGACGCCAGGGACGCCCTCCTGAGCACCGCGGGCCTGCCCCCGTGGCTCGCCCCCGTCGTCCGCGCCACCGAGACCATCGAGCCGCGCCAGCTGAGCCGCTTCCTGCCCCCGGAGAGCGGCGCGGGCCGTCAGTCCGCCGTGCTCGTCCTCTTCGGAGAGGGCGCCAAGGGCCCCGAGCTGCTCCTGATGGAGCGCGCGGGCTCCCTGCGCTCGCATGCGGGACAGCCCTCCTTCCCCGGCGGCGCCCTCGACCCCGAGGACGGCGACCCGCAGGTGGAGGGCCCGCTGCGCGCGGCCCTGCGCGAGGCCGAGGAGGAGACGGGCCTCGACCCCCGGGGCGTCCAGCTCTTCGCCGAGCTGCCCCGCCTCTTCATCCCCGTGAGCGACTTCGTCGTCACGCCCGTGCTCGGCTGGTGGCGCGCCCCGAGCCCGGTCGGCGTCGTCGACCCGAACGAGACGGCCCGTGTCTTCACGGTCCCCGTGGCCGATCTCACGGATCCGGCGAACCGCGTGACGTCGGTCCACCCGAAGGGTCACCACGGTCCGGCCTTCCTCGTCGAGTCCGCTCTGGTCTGGGGTTTTACGGCCGGTGTGATCGATAGACTCCTGCACTTCGCGGGCTGGGAGCGCCCCTGGGACCGCAGCAGGCAGGTCCCGCTCGACTGGCGCGCATGACAAGGTTGCGGGGAATTGGCGACCGCGATGCGAGGCGAGGATTGAATCGGTGAACGTGCTGGACGTCCTGCTGTTGCTCGCCGCCGTGTGGTTCGCGGTCGTGGGCTATCGCCAGGGCTTCGTGGTCGGCATCCTCTCGGTGACCGGATTTCTCGGCGGCGGGATCATCGCCGTCTATCTGCTGCCGATCGTCTGGGACGCGCTCACGGACGACGACGCGACCGCGGTGAGTACGACCGCTTCGGTGGTGGCCGTCGTCATCGTGATCGTCTGTGCCTCGATCGGCCAGGCCTTCACCACCCACCTCGGCAACAAGCTGCGCAGATACATCACTTGGCAACCCGCCCGCGCCCTGGACGCCACGGGCGGCGCCCTGGTGAACGTGGTGGCGATGCTCCTCGTCGCCTGGCTGCTCGGCTCTCTGGTCGCGGGCGCGACCCTGCCGACGATCGGCAAGGAGCTGCGCAGCTCCAAGGTGCTGCTCGGCGTCGACCGCGCCCTGCCGGGCCAGGCCGACACCTGGTTCACGGACTTCCGCTCGGTCCTCGCGCGCAACGGCTTCCCGCAGGTCTTCAGCCCGTTCTCGAACGAGCCCATCAAGGACGTCCAGCCCCCGGACCCCAAGCTCGCCAAGAGCAAGGTCGCCACGACCGCCAAGCGCTCCATCGTGAAGGTCCGCGGTGAGGCGCGCGGTTGCGGCAAGGTCCTCGAAGGCACCGGCTTCGTCTTCGCGGACCGCCGCGTGATGACGAACGCGCACGTGGTCGGCGGCGTGGACGAGCCCACCGTCCAGATAGGCGACACGAACCAGACGTACGACGCGAAGGTCGTCCTCTACGACTGGGAGCGCGACATCGCCGTACTGGACGTGCCCACGCTGAAGGCACCGCCCCTGCAGTTCACGTCCAAGGACGCGAGCAGCGGCGCGGGCGCCATCGTCGCGGGCTTCCCCGAGGACGGCCCCTACGACGTCCGCCCCGCGCGCGTGCGCGGTCGCATCACGGCCAAGGGCCCGGACATCTACCACCGGGGCACCGTGCACCGCGACGTGTACTCGCTCTACGCGACCGTCCGCCAGGGCAACTCCGGCGGCCCGCTGCTCACGCCCGACGGCAAGGTCTACGGCGTGGTCTTCGCGAAGTCGCTCGACGACCCGGACACCGGTTACGCACTGACGGCGGACGAGGTGCGCGAGGACATCGAGCGCGGCCGCACCGCCAACCAGGAGGTCGACAGCCAGGGCTGCGCGCTCTAGCGGAGCTTCTGGCGGAGCCGTCTCCTGCGGGGGTGTGCCCTACGGCGGCGCACCCCGTGGGGGGTGCGCCCGAGGCCGGCGTCAGTCGCGTGTGTGCCGCAGCCGCGCGGAGACCCAGCGGGCCCTCCGGCGCAGGATGCGGGGAATGCCCACGACTTCTTGAGGGGGCCCGTGATGGCCCGGATCCTGTGGCCCGCCCCTCTCGTGGCTGTTCAGCGCTGTGGCCGAGCGGCGATTGCGTGCTACGTCACTGTAGTCGTGCGTCCAGCCCATACCCCGACGTGTGCCCGTGCCTCATGGTCGGTAATCGCGCCCAAGGGCCCCAATTGGCCTATGCGTCAGGCAATTGGCGTTCGTAGGACAGGCGTTCCCATGGACCCTCGGGAAAGTCCGTGGTAAGCGTCCGCGCGAGGCGGCCGACGGAGCGTCAGGCGGGCGCCCGGCGGCGTGTTCAGCGGTCCGGCTCGGGATCCTTCAGCCAGTTCACCAGCTCCGTGGAGAACGCCACCGGGTCCTCCTCGTGCGGGAAGTGCCCCAGACCGTCGAACAGGCGCCAGCGGTACGGGGCTTCGACGTACTCGCCGGATCCCGCCGCGCTCCTCGTACGCATCACGGGATCGAGCGACCCGTGCAGATGCAGCGTCGGCACCCGCACCGGGCGCTTCATGCGGCGGTTGAACTGGATGCCGTCGGGCCGGGCCATCGACCGCACCATCCAGCGGTACGGCTCGATCGAGCAGTGCGCCGTCGAGGGGATGCACATGGCCCGCTGGTAGGTCTCCACCGTCTCGTCGTCCGGCAGCCGAGGCCCGGACCAGTCGCGGACCAGACGGCCCACCAGGGCACCGTCGTCGGCGACCAGTTGACGCTCCGGCAGCCACGGCCGCTGGAAGCCCCAGACGTACGACCCGGCGGCGGTCTGCCTGCGGTCGGAGAGCATCGCCGAGCGCCAGCGCCGCGGGTGCGGCATCGAGGAGACGGCGAGGCGGCGCACCAGCTTGGGCCGCATCACGGCCGCCGTCCACGCGAGATAGCCGCCCAGGTCGTGGCCGACGAGCGCGGCGTCGGGCTCGCCGAGGGACCGTACGACGCCCGTGATGTCGAGCGCGAGGTTCGCCGGGTCGTAGCCGCGCGGCGTGCGGTCGCTGCCGCCCACGCCCCGCAGGTCCATCGCGACGGCCCGGAAGCCCGCGTCGGCGAGCGCCACCAGCTGGTGCCGCCAGCTCCACCAGAACTGCGGGAAGCCGTGCAGGAGGAGGACCAGCGGCCCGTCCCCCATCTCGGCGATGTGGAAGCGCGCCCCGTTGGCGGCCACGTCCCGGTGGGTCCAGGGCCCCTCGATGCGTACGACCGAGGCGGGGGATTGGGCCGATTGGGCGGCGGGGTCCGTCATGAGGACGAGCGTGCCACAGTCGCCTCCGCCTCACCGACTCGAACCTCGAGGGCACCCGCAGGGCTCACCGCGCGGGGGTGCGGCTTGACGTTCCCCAGTACGGCAGCCGTCTCCTTGGCCGAAGCGGCGACCTTCTGCGGGCCCTGGCCCTTCTTGGCCTTCTTCGCGAAGACGACACCGATCAGCGCGAGCAGCCCGGCCACCAGCACGTTGGCGGCGAAGGACAGCACGAAGCAGATCGCGAGGTTCCAGCCGCTCCAGGTGCGGATGCCGTACGCCAGCGCGAAACTCAGCATCGGCAGCGAGAAGATGAGGACCGCGCCCGCCGCGGCGAAGGCGGCGCCGCCCACCGCACCGCGCTTGACGTCCTGTCGCAGTTGGGCCTTGGCCAGCGCGATCTCGTCGTGCACCAGCGCGGACATCTCGCTGGTCGCCGTGGCGACCAGTTGGCCGAGGCTGCGCTCGGCGCCGACGGGGCCGTCGGGTGCGCTCATCGCGTTCTCCCCTTTTTCTCTTCTGATCTCTTCTGAGATATGTCTGCTCAGATCATGCCGGACCGTTGCCATCCTCGCGTTCCCCACCCGAGACTTCGGCAAGCCTCCGATGCTCCGCGGCCTTCTTCTCGTAGATGGCGGCCATCCGGAGGTGGTAGTCCGGCTTGTCCTGTTCGTAGATGTCGGGGATGCCGTCGAGGTCGTCGTCGCGCTCCTCGTCCTCCCACAGCTTGCGGTACTTGGCGTTCCGGACCTTCAGGAGGATGCCGGAGAACACGGCCGCGACGAGCGAGCCGATCAGGACGGCGGCCTTGATCTCGTCGGTGAGCAGCGGGTCCTCGGTGAAGGCGAGTTCGCCGATCAGCAGCGAGACGGTGAAGCCGATGCCGGCGAGCGAGGCGACGGCGAACACGTCCGGCCAGGCCAGGTCCTCGTTCAGCTCGGCCTTGGTGAAGCGCGCGGCGAGCCAGGTGCCGCCGAAGATGCCGACCGCCTTGCCGACGACGAGACCGAGCACCACACCGAGCGTCTCCGGCCGCGTGAACACATCGCCGATCGCGCCGCCCGAGACCATCACGCCCGCGCTGAACAGGGCGAACAGCGGTACGGCGAGGCCCGCGGAGAGGGGACGTACGAGGTGTTCGATGTGCTCGCCGGGGGAGTGCTCCTCGCTCTCGTCCTCCTTGTGGCAGCGCAGCATCAGGCCCATGGCGACGCCCGCGATGGTGGCGTGGACGCCGCTGTTGTACATCAGGCCCCAGATGACGAGCGCCAGCGGAACGTAGATGTACCAGCCGCGGACCCGCTTCCTGAGCAGCAGCCAGAAGACCGCAAGGCCGAGGACGGCGCCGCCGAGCGCGGCGAAGTTGAGGTCGCTGGTGAAGAAGACCGCGATGATCAGGATCGCGAAGAGGTCGTCGACGACGGCGAGGGTGAGCAGGAAGGCGCGCAGCGCGGACGGCAGCGAGGTGCCGATGACCGCGAGGACGGCGAGCGCGAAGGCGATGTCGGTCGCGGTCGGCACGGCCCAGCCGTCCGTCGAGCCGCCGCCGACGGTGTTGACCAGGACGTAGACGAGCGCGGGCACGGCCATGCCGCAGAGCGCCGCGACAACGGGGAGCGCGGCGGCCTTGGGGTCGCGCAGGTCGCCCGCGACCAGTTCGCGCTTGAGCTCGATGCCCGCGACGAAGAAGAAGACGGCGAGCAGGCCGTCGGCGGCCCAGTGCTGGATGGAGAGGTCGAGTCCGAGCGAGCCGGGTCCCAGATGGAAGCTCCGTACGGATTCGTACGAGCCGCCGGCTGTGTTGGCCCAGATCAGGGCGGTGACGGCGGCGATGAGCAGCAGGACGCCGCCGACGGTCTCGGTGCGCAGCGCGTTGGCGACGAAGGTCCGCTCAGGCAGGGAGAGGCGTCCGAGCACCTTGCGGTTGTTGCTGGGGGTGGGAGTGGGCGCGGCCACGTGAGTCGACCTCCGGTCGGGTAGGCAGGACAAAGCTCATGCCGACCAGACTTCCCGGCGCACCCAGATCTTTCTTGTCGCGTTGTTGACGCGATCCTTAGCGTACCTAACGTGCGACCGGACGTATCCAGTGATCTTCACCTTAAGCACAAAAAGGGCACCCGGCGCGCTTGGCGCCGGGTGCCCTTTCGTCGCTCGGGGAGGCTCGAAGGGCCTCGGGGGGCCTCGGAGAGCCGGGGGATCAGTCCTCGCTGGACGCCGCGGGCAGCTTCGTCTGGATCAGATCCATCACGGAGGAGTCCGTGAGCGTGGTGACGTCACCGAGCTCGCGGTTCTCCGCGACGTCCCGCAGCAGGCGCCGCATGATCTTCCCGGACCGGGTCTTCGGCAGCTCGGCCACCGGCAGGACCCGCTTCGGCTTGGCGATGGGGCCGAGCGTGGCGCCCACGTGGTTGCGCAGCTCCGCGACGAGCCCCTCGTCCTCGGCGTTCGCCGTGCCCCGCAGGATCACGAAGGCGACGATCGCCTGTCCGGTGGTCTCGTCCGCCGCGCCCACGACCGCCGCCTCGGCGACCGCCGGGTGCGAGACGAGCGCCGACTCGACCTCGGTGGTGGAGATGTTGTGCCCGGAGACGAGCATCACGTCGTCCACCCGGCCGAGTAGCCAGATGTCGCCGTCGTCGTCCTTCTTGGCACCGTCGCCGGCGAAGTACTTGCCCTCGAAACGCGACCAGTACGTGTCGATGAACCGCTGGTCGTCGCCCCAGATGGTGCGCAGCATCGACGGCCACGGCTCGGTCAGGACCAGGTAGCCGCCGCCACCGTCCGGCACCGCGTTCCCGTCGTCGTCGACGACGGTGGCGCTGATGCCCGGCAGGGCGCGCTGGGCGCTGCCCGGCTTGGTCTCGGTGACGCCCGGCAGCGGCGAGATCATCATCGCGCCGGTCTCGGTCTGCCACCAGGTGTCCACGATGGGGCACTTGTCCCCGCCGATGTTCTTCCGGTACCACATCCAGGCCTCGGGGTTGATCGGCTCACCGACAGAACCGAGCACCCGCAGGCTGCTGAGGTCGAACTTGGCGGGGATGTCGTCGCCCCACTTCATGAACGTGCGGATCGCGGTGGGTGCCGTGTAGAGGATCGTCACCCCGTACTTCTGGACGATCTCCCAGAAGCGGCCCTGGTGGGGGGTGTCGGGGGTGCCCTCGTACATCACCTGCGTCGCGCCGTTGGCCAGCGGGCCGTACGTGATGTACGAGTGCCCGGTGACCCAGCCGATGTCGGCCGTGCACCAGTAGACGTCGGTCTCCGGCTTGAGGTCGAAGACGGCGTGGTGGGTGTAGGCCGCCTGCGTCAGGTAGCCGCCGGAGGTGTGCAGGATGCCCTTCGGCTTCCCCGTGGTGCCCGAGGTGTAGAGGACGAAGAGCGGGTGCTCCGCGTCGAACGCCTCGGGGGTGTGCTCGGTGGACTGCCGCTGGGTGATCTCGTGCCACCACACGTCGCGGCCCTCGGTCCACGCCACGTCCTGCTTCGTGCGCTGGACGACGAGGACCTTCTCGACGCCGGCGACCCGGGTCACGGCCTCGTCCACGGCGGGCTTGAGCGCGGACGGCTTGCCCCGGCGGTAACCGCCGTCGGAGGTGATGACGACCTTGGCGTCGGCGTCCTCGATGCGCTTGGCGATGGCGTCGGCGGAGAAGCCGCCGAAGACCACCGAGTGGGCGGCGCCGATGCGGGCGCAGGCCAGCATCGCGACGACCGCCTCGGGGATCATCGGCAGGTAGACGGCGACCCGGTCGCCCTTCTGGACGCCCAGCTCGGTCAGGGCGTTGGCCGCCCGGCTGACCTCGTCCTTCAGCTCCGCGTAGGTGATGGCCCTGCTGTCGCCGGGCTCACCCTCGAAGTGGATCGCGACGCGCTCGCCGTGGCCCGCCTCGACGTGGCGGTCGACGCAGTTGTACGCGACGTTGAGCTTCCCGTCGGCGAACCACTTGGCGAACGGCGGGTTCGACCAGTCGAGCGTCTCGGTCGGCTCCGTGGCCCAGGTCAGCCGGCGGGCCTGCTCGGCCCAGAAGCCGAGCCGGTCAGCCTTGGCCTGCTCGTACGCCTCCGCCGTGACGTTGGCGGCGGCTGCCAACTCCGCCGGCGGCGCGAAGCGACGCTCCTCCTTCAAGAGGTTGGCCAGGCTTTCGTTGCTCACGACATCTCCCTTGCGCTGCTTTGCCGGGGGGCGCCCGTTGTGTCCGAAGCCACAGCTCATCAGACACAACTCGCGGTGACAAGGGCCTGCCGAAAATTGGTTTAGACCTTTACCCGAAGGGTGTCCGCTAGACCCTGATCCGTGCCGTGGGCGCCACCTGATCGAAGACCTCGTCCGGCAGTTGCTCCGCGTCGGTGCCCTCCGTCAGCAGATAGGCCTGCGCCTCTCCGACGTGGAAGTACATACCGTGCAGCTCAAGATCACCTTCGGCAAGTCGGCGCGCCACCGACTCGTGCGCCCTCAAGTGCTCCAGTTGCTGCACCACGTTGGTCAGACAGAGCTGCTCGACCGCGTCGGCGGGCGCGCGCCCGGAGAGTCGCGCCCATGCCCTCTCCTGCGCGCCCATCCGCTCCAGGCTCGGCAGACCGTGCCGCAGCCACCGCTTCAGCGGCGTCTGGGCGCCGCCGGGCGGGGTGTTGAGCAGCGCCTGCATCGCACCACACCCGGAGTGTCCGCACACGGTGATGGACCGCACCTTGAGCACGTCCACCGCGTACTCGATCGCGGCCCCCACCGAGTCGTCCCCGCTCTCGGCACCCGGCAGCGGCACCAGATTGCCCACATTGCGTACGACGAAGAGGTCGCCGGGACCGCTCGACGTGATCATCGAGGTGACCACCCGGGAGTCCGCGCAGGTCAGGAAGAGCTGCGCGGGCTGCTGCCCCTCCCGCGCGAGCCTGGCGAGCTCGCCGCGCACATGGGGCGCCGTGTTCCGCTGGAACGCGCTGATCCCCGTGGCCAGTTGATGCCCGCTGGGCCGGCCCGTGTGCCGCTCCTCCTCCTGCGGGCGGTCGCAGTGGTGGTTGCGCCAGGGCGTCCAGGGGCGGCAGCAGGAGTGCGAGGTGCTCGCGGGCTCGGCGATCCTCGTCCCCGCGCGCCCGGTGATCTCGACGCTCCCGCCGTGCGCGATGTGCGCGTCCTGCCAGCACTGGAGCGATTCGTACGCGGCGTGGTCCATGAACGAGCCGTCCAGCTCCACGATGGCGTCGGCCTCCTGCGGCACCAGGTGCAGCGTCCTGCTCAGCCGGGGCACCGCGAGGAACGTCAACTGTCCGCGCACGCGCACATGGTGGACTCCCTCCTGCTCTTCGTGCGTGATCCGGGTACGGGCGAGGCGGTGCATGGCGACGGTCACGGCGACGGCGACGCCGAGACCCACGCCTTCGAGGACCCCGAGGAGGACCACGCCGAGGGTGGTGACGGCGTACACGAGGATCTCGCGGTGACGGGTGATCGTGCGGATGTGGTTCAGGCTGACCATCTGGATGCCGACGGCCATGACGAGGGCGGCGAGGGCCGCGAGCGGGATCAGCTCGAGGACGGGGACCAGGAGCAGCGCGGCCACTACTACCCAAACGCCGTGCAGCATCGTGGAGTTCCTGCTGACGGCGCCCGCGCGCACATTGGCCACGCTGCGCACGGCGACCCCGGCGACGGGCAGTCCGCCGAGCGCGCCGGAGACGATGTTGGCGGTGCCCTGGCCGAGCAGCTCGCGGTTGAGGTCGGAGCGGCGCACGCCCGCGTTCAGCTCGGGGCGCTTGGAGAGCAGCTTGTCGACGGCGACGGCGCCGAGCAGCGACTGCACGCTGCACACGAGGGTGATGGTGAGGACGGCCGCGACGAGCCCGAGCGCGGGCCCTTCGGGCAGCCCCGCGAGCGCGTGACTGCGCCACGAGGGCAGGTCGACCTTGTCGACGGGGAGGTGCGCGAACGAGGCGACGACGGTGGCGACGGCCACCGAGACGAGGGCGGCGGGCACGACGCGGGCGGCCCGGCCCACGCGCCCGGGAATCCGCGGCCAGAGCAGCAGGATCGCCAGCGTGAGGACGCTGATGGAGAGCGCCGCCGGATGCAGGTCGGCGAGTTGGGCGGGCAGCGCGCGGAGGTTGTCGAGCACGGCGCTCTGCGGGGTGCCGCCGAGCACGATGTGCAGCTGGGCGACGGCGATGGCGACTCCGATGCCTGCCAGCATGCCGTGCACCACGGCGGGGCTGACGGCGAGCGCGGTGCGGGCCACCCGCAGGCAGCCGAGGGCGAGTTGGGCGAGCCCGGCGAGCACGGTGATGGCGCAGGTGGTCCGCCATCCGTACCGGTGGATGAGGTCGGCGGTGACCACGGTGAGTCCGGCGGCGGGGCCGCTGACCTGGAGGGCGGAGCCGCCGAGCCGTCCCGCGACCAGACCGCCGACGGCGGCGGCGACGAGGCCCGCCTGGAGCGGGGCGCCGGTGGCCAGGGCGATGCCCAGGGAGAGCGGCAGGGCGATCAGGAAGACGGCGATCGACGCGGAGAGGTCGGCGCCCGCGATGCGGAACTTCTTGCGGGGCGGCGGGGCGTGCGGATTGTTGTCGCTCGGCGTGTGGGCCGAGTCGGTGGTGCGAGTGGGGACGCAGGCAGACATGTTTCCCGTCTCCTCCGGGGCAGCGCGGTCGCGGAACAAGGGGTCCTCCGGAGGTTTCCGGAGGGCGGGTCGCGGCCGTGGGTCACGGCGTGCAGCGGCGGGATATCTCAACGCTCGGTAAACGAACCGTAATGCAGAGTAAAGGTCGTGGATGGATTTTAAGGGCAAATAGGGTAATCAATCACCTCAACGAGTGAATAAAAACTTTCGTCGGCTTGTCGGAACGTGTCATTTCGGACTCCGTGCGAGTTTGCAGGCGATCTGTCCCGACTTGCACGGAAAGAAGGTGGGCGGAACATGGCCGCCACCCGGAGGATCGCCGCGAGCCTCACCGCCCTCGTGGCCTGCATCGCGGCACTGGCCGGCTGTGCCGGCCGCGACACCGGTGCCGAGGAAGGCGCTCACGGCGCGAAGAAGGCCCCGGGCGCCCCGGCGCCCAAGGCCCCGGTCCGCATGATCGGTGACGGCTCCACGGCGTTCACCGGCCAGCAGCCGCACCTGCCGAGACCCGAGCGCCTCAAGCCGGGCCAGAAACCACCTCAGTTCGTGGTCTTCTCCTGGGACGGCGCGGGTGAGGACAGCCAGAAGCTGTTCTCCCACTTCCGCAAGGTCGCCCAGCGGAACAACGCCACGATGACCTACTTCCTCAGCGGCGTGTACATGCTTCCCGAGGCGAAGCGGAAGCTCTACAAGCCGCCGCAGCACCTGGCGGGCAGCTCGGACATCGGCTTCAACGACCGCAAGGGAATCAAGGACACCGTGGACCAGCTCCGCGGCGCCTGGCTCGAGGGCAACGAGGTCGGCACCCACTTCAACGGCCACTTCTGCGGCGCGGGACGCGGCGTCGGCGAGTGGTCCGTCGAGGACTGGAAGAGCGAGATCAACCAGGCCAAGTCCTTTGTGAAGGGCTGGAAGACGAACACGGGCATGAAGAAGGCGCAGCCGCTTCCCTTTGACTACGACAAGGAACTGGTCGGCGCCCGCACCCCCTGCCTCGAAGGCCAGAAGAACTTCATGCGCGCCGCCCGGGAGCTGGGCTTCCGCTACGACACCAGCGGGGTCAACAACCAGCTGTGGCCCAAGAAGAAGGAAGGGCTCTGGGACCTGTCGATGCAGCTCGTCCCGGTCCCTGGGCGGCAGTTCGAGACGCTCACCATGGACTACAACTTCATGGTCAACCAGTCCGGTTCGACCTCCCACGGTGATCCCGCCAAGCACGAGTACTGGGGTGACCAGATGCGCGACGGCCTCCTCCAGGGCTTCGACCGCGCCTACAAGGGCAACCGTGCGCCGCTGATCATCGGCAACCACTTCGAGTCCTGGAACGGCGGCACGTACATGCGCGCCGTCGAGGAGACCATCGAGTCGGTCTGCACCAAGCCCGAGGTGCGCTGCGTCTCCTTCCGCCAGCTCTCGGACTGGCTGGACGCGCAGGACCCGAAGACCCTGGAGAAGCTGACGAAGCTCCCGGTCGGCAAGGCCCCGAAGGAGGGCTGGCCCGCCTTCCTTTCGGCCCGACCCGCACCGGCCCCGAAGGGCGTCCCGGGCGCCCCGGCGGTCAAGCCGTAGCACCCGGCGACACCGTCGAGCGGCGGCTCACGCCGAAGCGGTGATCCGCTCGCGCAGGACGAACGCGGGGTCGACCTGGTCCGCCAGGTCGGCCCCCGTCCGCTCGTTGCCCCAGCTCTGCGCGTTCTTCAGGTGGAAGTGGACCATCTGGCGGGTGTAGCGCTCCCAGTCCCTGCGCTCGTACGAGGCGTCCACGGCGGCCTGAAGCGCTTGCAGGGAGCGGTGGTTGTCCTCCTCCAGGAGCTCGAAGCGGGGCGGGCGGCCCTTCTCCATGGCGCGCACCCAGTCCGAGTGCCCGACGGTCACCAGGAGGTCGTCGCCCACCTGTTCGCGCAGGAAGTCCAGGTCGTCCTCGCCCTGCACCTTGTTGCCCACGACCTTGAGGTCGACGCCGAAGTCGCGTGCGTACTCCTTGTACTGGCGATAGACGGAGACCCCCTTCTTGGTCGGCTCGGCCACCAGGAACGTCATGTCGAAGCGCGTGAACATGCCGGAGGCGAAGGAGTCCGAGCCGGCGGTCATGTCCACGACCGCGTACTCGTCGCGGCCGTCCACCAGGTGGTTCAGGCACAGCTCCACCGCTCCGGTCTTGGAGTGGTAGCAGGCGACACCGAGGTCGGCTTCGGTGAAGGGCCCGGTGACCATCAAACGCACGGTGCCACCGTCGAGTTCCACCGGTCGTGCGCACGCGTCGTAGACGGGGTTGTCCTCGCGCACCCGGAGCAGCCGCGAGCCCTCTCCCGGGGGCGTCGTCTTGATCATCGTGTCGGCGGAGGCGATCCGGGGGTTGGAACCCCGCAGGTAGTCCTTGATGAGCGGCAGGCGCGCGCCCATGGCAGGCAGCTCGGCGGCCGCCGCGTCGTCGAGGCCGAGCGCGGGGCCCAGGTGCTGGTTGATGTCGGCGTCGACCGCGATGACCGGCGCACCGGTGGCGGCGAGGTGTCGGATGAAGAGCGAGGACAGCGTGGTCTTGCCGCTGCCGCCCTTCCCTACGAAAGCGATTTTCATGACCACAAAGCGTAGCCGCTCGACTACGTGCCGTACTCGGTCCGCGTGAAGAAGACCACTCCATCGTGGAGCGGCGCCCCGGAGTACGTAGGGTCGTACTCATGAGTACGACAGCTGATCCGGGAGACCCGCTCGCGACCCTCGCCGGGCTGCCCGGCGTGGCCGACTCCGTGGACTCCGTGCGCAAGGCCGTGGACCGGGTCTACGGACACCGGATCATGCGGCGCCGCAGCAACGAGCTCACCTCCGAGGCGGCGCTGCGCGGAGCCCGCGGCTCCGCGGCGCTCTCCGGCGCGGAGTGGGCCCTGGAGGAGGTCCGCAGGCGCACTGACTTCAGCGTCGAGGGCGAGGCCAGGACCGTCGGCGCGGCCCTGCGTCTGACCGCCGAGTCGGGCCAACTCCTGTCCATCTGGCGGCAGTCGCCGCTGCGCGTCCTCGCGCGCCTGCACCTGGTCGCGGCGGCCGACGCCGACGAGGCGGCGGGTCGGCCGCGCCTCGCGGGCGAGCTCGTCGACGAGCCGCTGGTCGAGCTGGCGCTGCCGGACGCGGACGAGGTGGCGGGCCGCCTCGAGGGCCTCTCGCAGCTGGTCATCGCGGGCAGCTCGGCGCCGGCCCTGGTGATGGCGGCCGTGGTCCACGGCGAGTTGCTCAGCCTGCGGCCCTTCGGTTCGCACAACGGCCTGGTCGCGCGGGCCGCCGAGCGCATCGTCCTGGTGGGCAGCGGCCTCGACCCGAAGTCGATCTGCCCGGCGGAGGCCGGGCACGCGGAGCAGGGCCGGGCGGCCTACGTGGCGGCGCTCGACGGCTACGCGTCCGGCACTCCGGAGGGCATGGCGGCCTGGATCGCGCACTGCGGCAAGGCGGTTGAGCTGGGCGTCAGGGAATCGACGGCGGTCTGCGAGGCGCTCCAGCGCGGCGCGGCGTAGGTACACGCGCGCGTGCGGTCGGCCGCGCGGCGGCCTCAGGGTCCGGAAAAGGGTTGCGGCGGTACGGAAATCCGTACCGCCGCTGGCATGTCCACCGGGTTACCAAGCGTCCTCGAAGTGTTGCCCATCAGGTCGGGAACGTAGCCCGTCACCTGGTGCGGCTGGCCCGTAATCGACGGGTCGACGTCGCGTGGGTGCTCGGTGTTCATGCTTCGGTCCGTGGGGCCTTGGTTGCGTTTAAAGGTAATCCTCTCGGATGTCCTTGGTCTCGCGGGCCGTTGACTCCTTTGTACTCCTGTCCTGGAGGAAGCGGAAGTCCTGGCTGCACTTCTTTACTTTTAGGTTCAAACAGGTGCGAAACGGACGGGCGGTTTCGGCCTGATCAGCCGGCGGTCGCGCGGCGGCGCGTCGCGAACCACACGAGGCCCGCCGTGGCCGCCGCCGCACCGACCGCGGCCGCCGCCACCAGGGCGGGGCGCGGCGGCGCGGGCAGGCGCTGCTTCAGGCGTACGGGCCGGTGGAAGTCGAGGATCGGCCACGCGCGCGTGAGGGCCTCCTTGCGCAGCGCCCGGTCCGGATTGACCGCGAAGGGGTGCCCGACGGACTGGAGCATCGGCAGGTCGGTCGCCGAGTCGCTGTAGGCGAAGCACCGGTCGAGGTCGTACCCCTCGGACCGGGCGAGCTCCTTGATCGCTTCGGCCTTCGTCGGGCCGTACGCGTAGTACTCCACCTCGCCGGTGAAGCAGCCGTCGTCGCCGACCACCATGCGGGTCGCGACCACCCGGTCCGCACCGAGGAGTTCACCGATCGGCTCGACGACCTCGGCGCCCGACGTGGAGACGATGACGACGTCGCGGCCCGCGGTGTGGTGCTCCTCGATGAGGGACGCGGCCTCGTCGTAGATGATCGGGTCGATCAGGTCGTGCAGGGTCTCCGCGACGATCTCCTTGACCTGTTGCACGTTCCATCCGCGGCACAGCGCGGACAGGTACTCGCGCATCCGCTCCATCTGGTCGTGGTCGGCTCCGCCTGCCAGGAAGACGAACTGCGCGTACGCGGTGCGCAGTACCGCTCTGCGGTTGATCAGGCCGCCTTGGTAGAACGACTTGCTGAAGGTGAGCGTGCTCGACTTCGCAATGACCGTCTTGTCCAGGTCAAAGAACGCGGCAGTGCGAGGCAAGGAGTGGTTTTCCACGAGCTCGAGCATAGGCGCCCACCATTCGGCGTAAGCTGAGGCGCGTGGGTTTGCCTGAGAAGGCTCTCGGGTACACCATGGAAGTCACGGATCGTTCGCGACCGTGCTAACCCGGTCTGGCTCCTCCCCCCCCCGAGTCGGACCGTGGGGACGACCCCCGCTCTCCCCCCCGGCGGGGGTCGTCGCATGTCCGGATGGGTTTTTGACCCTCCGATGATCCCTCAATCGGCCTACCGGCCAAGCTGATCGCCCTCGCGGCGCTCTCGTGCTCTGCCCTAGATCCGTCACTGTACGTAGTCGAGAGGCTGCGCTGCGGAAGTCGCCGGGATGTCACTGGTATGGGTGACGGGGATATTCACAGCCATCGCCTTGTCCACAGTTATTGACCAAGATCCACACGATTTTCCGGACCGCTGCACGCTGATTCCACCCGTTCCACTCGCGAAGTTCATGGCCGGATTGCTTTGTCCGGTTCTTCGCGGATGCGGGACGCGGCATTCACAGGGGCTTGCGGTCAGAGGGGGATGAGGATCATGGGTGGAGTCATTTCACAGGACAGGGCGGCGTCGTCCGACGGGCGGCAGAGCGGACCGCTGATCGTCACGGAGGACGTGGAGCTCCTCGACGACCTGCTGCGGCTGTGCGCCGCCGCGGGGGCCAGGCCCGAGGTGCACCACGGCGGGCCCAAGGGCAGAGAAGGCTGGGACTCGGCGCCGCTCGTGCTCGTCGGGGACGACGCGGCGGACCGGGTGCGCGGGGCGCCGCGCCGCCGCGGGGTCGTGCTCGTCGGGCGGGACCAGGACGACCCGGGGGTCTGGCAGCGGGCCGTGGAGATCGGCGCCGACCATGTGCTGCTCCTGCCCGACGGCGAGCAGTGGCTCGTGGACCGCATCGCCGATGTGGCCGAAGGCGTCGGCAGGCCCGCGCTCACCATCGGGGTCATCGGCGGGCGCGGCGGGGCCGGGGCATCCACCCTGGCGTGCGCCCTCGCGGTCACCGCGGCGCGAGCCGGGCACCGCACGATGCTCGTGGACGCCGACCCGCTGGGCGGTGGGCTCGACGTCCTGCTGGGCGGCGAGACCGCCGAAGGGCTGCGGTGGCCCGCCTTCGCCGCCTCGCGGGGCAGGGTCGGCGGCGGCGCCCTTGAGGAGTCCCTGCCGGAGCTGCACGCGCTGCGGGTACTGAGCTGGGTTGTTTCTGCTTAGCTGCAGTGTCGCTTTGAGAGTGAACCCGATGGTCAGCGGTTGTTTGTGGGTACGCGGAATGAGTGTCCCGCCGGGTAGCGTCCAGCGGCATGAAACAAGTGTTCTACGCGTCTTCGGGTTGGGAAACCTGGGGGTTGGAGTTCAAGCCGGTCATCCCCGAGGGCATGTCGTTGATCTTCGACGAGGACCTGCTATTCGAGGATGACCAAGGGCTGCGGCCCTCGGCTGTCGTGAACCGCTGGGCCTGCGAGTTGCCGACCAGCAAGGTCCCGTCGGACAACTCGTGGCCGTCGTACGTCCGGGCCGTACGCGAATGGATGGAGTTCGGCGACGAATACGGAGTGGTCCTGTTCGAGGGCCGAGACCGGCTCAAGGCCCTTCTGAGCGCCTACTCGGTCCACCGCGCGCGAGGCCCCATTGAGGCCCGGTTCAGAGCATCGACGTGGAACCAGCACATGGCCATTCTTGGCAAGTTCTACCTCTGGGCGATCCGCAACGGCTACACCACCGATCTGCCGTTCACCTACGAGCACGCCACTGGTCTCTTCGAGGGCCAGCAGAAGGAGATGAAGGTCAACCAGTCCCGTCGTCGGCAGGCGAAGGGGCACGTGACGATCAAGTACCTGGAGGACGACTTCGCCGATCTCTTCCTCAAGGGACTGGCCCGGCTGGAGCCCGACGGTTCGGAGGAGCGCGGGTACCGGGGGAGGGAGATGGCCCGCAATGCCGCGGTGGGACGGTTCGTGTTCGCCTCAGGGCCCCGCAAGCAGGAGTTCACCTACCTCCTGGCCTGCGAAGTCCCGGCCCTGCCGAAAAGACGAACTGAGATACCGACACCTGTTCCGCTGCCGTGGGCCATCACCAAGGGCGGCAAGTACCGCACCACGTGGGTCGATTACGGCACGTTGGCCGAGCTCCACAACTACCTGGCCTTCGAGCGGGCGACCGCGGTGGCGGGCTCGACCTGGATGCCGCCGGCACGCTGGGGAGAGCCGCTGATCGTCACCGATTCCGACGTCCGGGGCGGTCGGGTCAACGGCGTCCGGATGCAGTGGGAGGACCTGGGCCCCGGCGAACGCCGCCGACTTGTGGCCCCTGGCGGCGGGTCGATGCTCCTGTCGGTCTGCGGCCCTGGTCGGCCGTTCACCGCGTGGAACACGGTCTTCGAGCGGGCCTCGGACCGGATCCGGGAACGCTACGAACCGCGCTTTCCTCATGTTCATCCACACCGAGGGCGCCACACCTTCGCGATGCAGACGATGGCGAAGCTCGTGTCGGGCTACTACGCACGCCTGGCCCAGAAGGTCCAGCCCGGTGACACCGATGCCGCCCTGGCTCTCTACCTCACCAGCCATGAACCGCTGCTGATTCTGCGCGATTTGCTCGGTCACTCCAGTGCCCTGACCACGGAAAAGTACCTGAACCGCCTGGACACGACTCGGATCTTCGCCGACCTGCATGCGCCAGAGGACCGCTCGGCGGTGCGCTCACGGCAGGCGGAACGTGAGGCAGAGGCAGAGTTCGACGACGAAGGTGACATCTGATGCCGGCGACCGTGATCGAGGAACCGCCGGGCATCACCGCAATCTTCAGCGACGGGACCGACTGCACCCGCTGGGTGAACAGCACGGTTCACGGCGAGAAGGTCTCCACCCGCAATCCGGTGCTGGCCCGCGAACTGCTGCACGGCCTCGCCGACCTCGTGCACCCGCACGGCGATGTCGACCAAGAGAACACGCTGGCCGGTTACCTGACAGGGATCAGAGCCTTCACCAACGGTCTGGCCGAGCTGGGCTTCACCGGCGGTGCGTCGGAGCTGACCCGCGGCCGGCTGGCCGCACATTGGATGAGCGGGAAACACCGCCCGGTGCAGGAAGGCCGGGCACGGGCGATGCTCCGACGCCTGGATGATCTCCACGGGCTGCTGGCTCCTGACGTCCGTGAGCTGGTCGACGGCCGCCGCTTCGTCTCCGACCGCCGTCGCGAACGGAAGTCCCTGCAGCCCTACAGCGAGGCCGAGTGGTCGCGTCTGACGGAGGTCTGCAGGTCTGCGGTCAAGGAGTCGTACGCGGGACACCGGCTCGCGGTGAAGACAGCGGAGTCGGGGCAGGACCCCCGCCGGGGCGGGTGGACGGACGAGAACCTGCTCTGGATCTACGCCCGGCTGGGACCGGTCGAGGCGGCCCCGTTCGCCACCTGGTCCTCCGACCACCCCTCGGGCCTGCCGAAGGCGAGGTTTCGGTGGCGTCCCAGGTGGGAGGCGGCCAAGCTGTTCCCCACGGTCAACACCATGCTCGGCTACCGGCTGCTGTTCGGGGTCTACACCGGCATCGTGCCCGACGGCCTGGACGACCTCGGTCTGGGCGACGTCGACTGGGCCGGCGACCAGACCGTCCTACTGAACTACGTCAAGGGCCGTACGGCCGAGGAGAGCCGGACACTGACGTCGCGTGCGACCCGTTTGCTGCAGCAGTGGACCGACCACACGTCACTTTCCCGCCGCTTCGCTCCGCCGCAGGTGCGCGACGCACTCTGGGTCCGCTACATCCCAGCCGCCAGAGGCCCCTGGATCACTGGCCCCGCAGCGGACGAGACGGTCCGCCAGTGGGTGGCCGACCAGGGTCTGAAGGGAGACAACGGTGAGCCGCTGGCCTTGAACATGCACCGCATCCGCACCACCTACGACTCCCTGCGAGACCGCCGTGCGTGGTCGGGCAGCCGACGCGTGACCATGGATCCCAACCGCAGTCCCCAGGTTGAAGGGGATCACTACCTGCGGGCGGACACCCCGACGCAGCGGGCCCTGGTCGACGAGATCATCGCCGAAGCCCAGAACGACATGCTCCGCAAGGCCCAGGCCCCGGTGGTCCTGTCCGGTGAGGACGTCGCCGAGCTGGTCCGCGACTACCCCCAGAAGGTCGCCTCACTCGGCCTGGACGATGCGGCCCTGGCCGAACTGGTCGGCGGTTCACGGGATGTGTTCACCGCCGCCTGCGGCGACCAGCTGTCGGGCCTGCACGGCCCGAAGGGCAAGCCTTGCCCGGCCCGCCCGTGGGTCTGCCTTCTGTGTCCGCTGGCCCTGTTCACCCCGCGCCACCTGCCCAACCTGCTCCGTCTGCGGTCGTTCTTCGCCCGCCAGTGGGACCAGATGCCCCAGGCGGAGTTCATGGGCGTTTTCGGCCGCTACGACCAACGCCTGAACGAGATCCTCACCCCGGACGCCCACTTCACCTCCAAGGCCCTGCTCGCCGCAGCGACGCAGGTCACCGAGAGCGATGCCGAACTGCCGCTGCGGCCGGAAGAAGGAACCCGATGACGACGGTGACCACGACACCGACATCCACTGACACCGGTCAGATCAACAGCCCGCTGACCGGGCTCGATGTCTGCGAGGCAGCCGGGCTGCGGGTGAGACCGGGCGGGACACGGCCGAGGGTGGGACAGCCGGTCTGGGCCTTCACTGATGTTGAGGACCTGCCGGTCAGCCTCAAGCCGAGTGAACGCAAAATGGACTTCTCCACGATCAGAGACCCGCGCTGGCGGGTCGTGGCGGAGGAGTTCGTCTTCGCGCGGCTGGCCCCGCAGCACGAAGCCGTACGCGAACTGCCGCAGGCCTTCCGCTACCCCATCGCGATCAAGACCTGCCACGGCCGCTTCAAGGCTCTGGCCGAGTGGTTCAACTGGCTCACCGAGCGCGGAGTCACCTCCCTGGGCGACGTCACCCAGATGCACTGCCAGGCCTACTACCTGCACCGAAGCGACATCCGGGACCGCAAGGGGAAGATCCTTCGGCCCGCCAGCCCCGAAACCCGGCTGGCCGCAGTCCAGGCCATGCAGGAACCCGCCCTCTACAGTGCCCTGTTCAGCGCTGACCGGTTCGCTGACGGTTTCGTTCCCTGGCCGGGCCGAAGTCCGTTCGAGATAGCCGGCTGCACATCGGGCGGACCAAACGTGACCGATCCGATGCGGCAGGAAGCACTGCAACCGTGGCTGGCCGCCGCCCTCTACATCGTCGAAACGCTCGGACCGCACGTTCTTGAACTGGTCAAAGCGGTCCGCAACGAGGAGACCTCCGTCCGTCGGACCGGCGTCACAACGTGGCAGACCCGGCTCAGCACAGTGATCCACGCCCATATCGCCAGTGGCATCCCCCTGACGGCACTTGACCCCGCCGAGGTCCCCCGACGCCTGGCCGAGGGATGGACCGAAGACGATCCACTGCTGCATGTGAGCCTGCAGGCTCTGTCGCACGAGGCAGGCGAGACCTCCTTTCCCTACCGCTGGATCCCCACCCTGCGCCCGCTGTTGGAGCGAGCGGTCACCGCCGTTGGCGTCGGCCCCCGCTGGGGACGCAGCGCCGCCGCCGTGACCCGCGCCGACGGCGGCGACGAAGTGCCATGGACCCAAGGGCTCACCAGCCTTGCGGATGTGAAATTCCTGGTGCAGCGCGTACGCACAGCCTGCATCCTCGTGACCGCCCTGCTAACCGGAATGCGGGCAAGTGAACTGATGGAGATCCCGACGGATGCCTGCCTGCCGCCAACGGACCTGGGGTCTGGTCGGATGCGCTACCGGCTCAAAACAAAGCTGATCAAGGGACAGGAGCTCGGCGGTGTCTGGGACGAATGGGTCACGGTCGTCAACGCTCACCGCGCGGTCGAGCTCGCTGTCGCGCTCAAGGACCCCCAGGACGCGTCCTCACTCACCTTCGGCCGATTCAAGCTCACCGGACGGTGCGCGAGGCTGCGGGCCTGGGTCAACGGCCCAGAGGGGCAGCGGCTGGGACTGGCCCCGATCCCCGACGACCCGATCAACCTGCGGATCACCCGCCGTACCCTGGCCATGGAACTTGCCCACCGTCCTGGTGGGTTGCTGGCCGCGAAGATCCACCTCAAGCATGTGTCTGTGGTGACCACCGAGGGTTACGCGGCACGACCCGGCGGCGCACAAGCCGAGTTCCTGGCCGACGTCTCTGCCGAAGAGCAGCTCCGCAACCAGGACTTGACGCTGGTGGCCTTCCGCGACTCTCAGAAGGGAATCATGCCGACCGGCTCTGGAGCACGAGACCTGATCGAATTCTTCGCCTCCGTCGACGAGGAACTGCAGCGGATGGAGGCATCCGCGCCGGGGATCAAGCCTGGGGACCAGGAAGTCATTAATCTGCTGTCCAAACGGGCGAAGACGCTGCACTTGGGCATCGCCAACTACTGCTGGTTCATCGATCCGTCCAAGGCCCTGTGCTTGATCCTCGCCGGGACACCAGGGGCGGACAAGCCGCTGGCCGGCATGTGTGACTCCGTCCGCTGCCCGCAGGCCACCCACCATCTGAGCCACCGTCCGGTCTGGGCCAGCAGCGCGGAGAACAAGAAGGTCTTCATCGGCAACATCCGGCGCGGTCAGCAGACGGAGAAGGCCCGTCTGCAAGCCGACTTGGACCGCGACCTGCGAGTTCTGGCCGAGATCGACGCGGCAAGCGGAACGGTGGCCTGACATGGGACGGATCAGCGAAGAGACCCGGAGCCAGAAAGAAGAAGCGATCCGGGCCGCGACGGAACGGTTGCTCCGAGGCGAACTGCCGCCCGGCGGCAAGTGCGACCTCAGCACCCTGGCGGCCGAGGCGGGAGTGACCCGCACCGCGTTCTACCCGAAGAAGAATCGCGACGGAACTGTTCGCCACGGCCCATACCAGCATCTTGCTGAGGAGTTCGAGCGGCGCCTGAAGTTGCTTCAGGATGCTGGGACCGTCGTCGATCCCAGAGCCGCGCAGATTCGTCGGCTCAAGGACAAGAACGCCAAACTCGAAGAACGCCTGAAGGACCAGAACACCGAGATCGATGAACTCAAGGAGTTCCAACAACTGGCGCTGTCCCGGATCGCTGCCCAACACCTCGAGATCGAACGCCTGCGTGCCGAGAAGGTAGTTGGCGGCAAGATCGCTGCCCTGCCTCCGAGAAGGTCGCCGGTGACTGGAACGATTGGTTCCTGCAGCTGACCGCTATCCAAGGGCGCGGCCTTTCCTTGGCAGGAGCCGTCGGCGGTTCGGTCTAGGAACACGCGGTTCCGGCAGTCCTTGAGCTTGGGGATGATCAGGTCGAGCGGCTGCTTTGTCTACAACGCCTTGACAATCTATCTAGCGGCTCGGCTGCCTCCTTTTCTCCATATCCTCAATTGTCCTCGATCTGTGCACGCAGAACTTCTTCCTCCTCCTCACGTCTGCGATCTCGGAAAGTGTCCGAGGCGAGATTCATCCACAGGTCCTCATGGGTGCTGCCGTCGGCGTACGTAAAGGTCGCGGCCGGCCCCATGGGGATGTCTTCGTAGAGGTGGGCGAAGTAGCCGAGGAGGTAGCCGTCGAGGGCGAAGCCACAGACGCTGCACAGGAAGTGCCGGGTGACGATCACAACCTCGGGTTCTTCGGCGGTGAAGTCGGTGTCGAGATCACCGCCGACCCAGCCTTGGTTGGAACATGCGGGGCAATCGCGCATCGCTGCCGCCTGCCCTGCGACCATGCTGTGTATTTGCGCGCTGGCTATGGCCCTGCGTCGCTCCTCGGTGTCGCTTGCACCGAACCGCGTCACGTATGTCTTGTTGGCGCGGATCTTCAACGCCTCGATCCGGATGAGGTCCGCGCGGCGCTTCTCCTCGAGGATCTTGTCGTGGAGAGGCTGGAACTCTCCCCAATACTCAGCAGCGTCCTCCTCGAGCGCGACGAGAACGGCATCGACAACCTTGATCCCATTGCTGAGAAGGTCCTCAATCTTGGCGGTGTCGTGTACTCCGATGTGAGCGACGCCGTTGCGGGCATCAGCGATCACGCGGAACTGAGCCTCTGTCACTGTCAGCTCACTCTTGTCGAGGATCTTGCTGACCCGCGAGAAGGCTTCGACGGCACCGATGGTTTTGATCAGGGACAGTTCCTTCTTGGCAAGGTCACCCCGGTCAGCTGCGTGCAGCAGACTTGGGAGGTCGCGTCCGTCGGCGACGAGCGAGGGGTGGATGGAGCATAGGTGCGCCTTGAGGGCATGCTCAATGGCAACACCTGCGTGAAGGACAACCACGTCAGCTTGTTGTTCGGCGGCACCGAGGTCTGCGAGGGCCAAGTGCATGAGGCGCCGGCTGGAGGCCAGGAGGTCGCTCTTGTTCACGTCTTCTTCCATGGTTGTGATTTGACTACGCAGGGAAACCCGGCCTGGCCACGCGATCCTTGGCTGTAGAGGTTTCTTCTGCCCTCTGAAACTACATTCTCTGGTTCTTGCTAAAGCATGGGTGTCGGGTCCTGCTGGGCCGTCCTTCTCAGTCGCTCCTGATGTAGGCGTGCGGGTTTTTCGGCAGTCTTTAGCCAGCTGTGCCTAGCGGACGGAGGTGGAAGGGAAGGAAGGCGATCTTGATTTCGCGGGACGGGTCGCCGTCGATATGGAAGACGAAGTCGTGACGAGTCCCGAACTCGTCAGTGCGTCCGCGCCGTTTAAAGTTGGGATGGGCTTCCAGTCGCTCTAGAGCTTTGGTGACGATGTCCGAGAAGGCATTGCCTCGGACGAACAACAGCACTGCCGCCTTGGTGTCGCGCCAGGTCAGATAGCCAAGTAGCTGGTCCAGTGTGTTGGTGATGGTCTTCGGACCTTTCCAGAACTTGCACTCGCCGATGAACACGTGCCTATCGTCGACCCGGATGAGGATGTCGGTCTTACCTTTGAAGTTGAACACCTCGCCTGCGGCCGCGCCCTCGAACTGGGAGTTCAGCGCCAAGAGCAATAGGTCGCGGATCTCCTCTTCGTCGAGTTTGCACACCAGCGAGGGTGAGCGCTCCAGCTGGTTGCGAGCGTTGGTCAGAACCCGCAGAGCGTCCTCGTAGTCGGTGTCGGCCAGAGTGGGCTCGGGCTGGAAGGCGGCACCCGTGGAGGACTCGGTGGGCTCGATCTTGATTGTCTTACGGGTCAGCGGGACTTCGTAAGTCTTGGCATCTCTGCGCTTGCGGATCGGGAACCCGAGTGATGCAGCAAGGTCTCTGCCGGCAAGAAGGTCCTGCTTGCGGGCCTGCACTCGCTCAGGGATCAGTCGTTCGACGCGCTTGTTATAGCTGTTGACGTTGTCTCGTGCCCAGCCCAGGCACTTCGTGATCTCGGCGATCTTCTCGTCCAGTGCCCGGCGTACCCGTTCGTGATTGTCACTCTGGCCGGACCAGAGCAACTTGATCTCTGCGTCGGTCACGGTTCCCTCGGGCGCGGGTTCCATGCAGGGGTTGGGTCGGAGGGTGAAGACGACGCGGTCTCCCGTGTAGGGGATCAGTAGCTGGATCTTGTTCTGCACGATCCTGAAGGAGCCGTTGATCGCCTCGACGCTGTTGTAGACCTGCTTCAGCGGCTCGATCTCGATGCCCTCGTGGTCGAGGGTGGGCACCACGATGCGGAAGCTGTCCATCAGCTCCTCGACGATGTCGGTCTCCGGCATGGTCAAGAGCTGTTCGGGGTCACGGTCCTCGACCGTCTGATTGATCTCTCGGAGGTTCTTGTGCATGAAGTCGCGAAGATCCCCGTGGCTGAAGAGCTTGCCGTTCCCGTGCATCTTCCAAGTCTGCGACATGGCACTGACAAGGAGGGATCCCCATCTGCCCTCGCGTAAACGGATCGTGCCCCTTAAGGGACGAAGCGGTATCTATCGCTGCGGGAGATGGCCATGGCGACTGAGAAGGCGCGTGAAGAAGTCGGTGAGCATCGCCTTCCCCGCTGCGTGGTCGCGCAACTCGTGTCCGCCAATACGGAAGACTTCGTAACCCTGCAGTGTGAGCTGGCGATCCTCCGCCACCATCGGGGCGTAGCGAGCTGGGTCAGCCACCCAGGCGGGGCCAGGCCGGTGCGGCGACATCGCATCGACCTGTCGAGCGTAGTGCTGGATGCCGTCGACTTCGATGACCGCCCGAGCGCGCTGATTCATCAGTAGCAGGAAGTCCATCCGCTGGCGGGTAAGCCGACCAACACCGTCCAGCTCGGCCAAGCTGTACGGGTCGTAGTGAAGATAGACCTGGGGGATGAGTGCCGGGAGTTCGAAGCCGAGCTCGGTGTAGGAGTCGAACACCAGAAGCTCGGCACCGTTGTCGCCCAACGAACGGCGTAGCCGCTCCCGCAGCGAGACACGAGCACGCGTTGGATCGTTCGCATACTCCGGATGCTGGTGAACCCACCAGGCCACCAGGTCAGACCAGCTCAAACCGCGGTCTTCCAGAGGTCGGTCGTACACCAGGCAGTACTTCTCGTTCTTCACGATGCGGATGGTGTTGCTGATTGAATCCGGCAGCACGATCTGCGGCTTGGGGCCATCGGCGGCGAAGATGAGGTTCTTCATTTCCCCGTCGACTCCGCGGGCACCTAGCGTGTTGACCAGGGTCTGCAGGTCCTCGTCGCCATACTCGCTGATCACCCGCCGCGCGATGTCCACAAGCTCGGACAAGGGCTTTCTCTGCAGCCGAGAGCGCACATACACCCGCTTGCTGTTGAACGGATCCTCACCAGCCCTCTGGGGCTCCAGTCCCAGGTACTCGCACGCAGCCGCGAGCTCGTAGGACTTCACCACGTGAAGCGCCCCCGCTATGGCTTCACGAAGAGCAGCCGGAGTGACCGCAGGTGTAGGCGACATCACATCATGATGGACCTGGTCTGCCGTGCCGGTACAGAGGGCAACTGCCGCTTGCAACAACGTTCCTGAGCCGCTCGACCAACCCGGCTGTACCTGTCAGAACCGGCTGCCAGACTACGAGGATGCACATGGATGCCGACGAAGAAGCCAACCTGGTACTGGGGCAGACAGCGATCTTGCTGGATCGCAAGGGAGACCGTGAAGCCGCTCAGCTACTCGCGGACGTCAGTTACCTCGACTTCGAGAATACGGGTGACTCCTACCAGGCCTCCGGTGGCATCCAGACCTACATCATGGCTGCCGTGCTGTACGTAGATGATCACTTGATGTCAGCGTTCACCGACGAGATCCAGGGGCGCATCGCGACTGTCCTGCTCGACGTCGCCCTACGCAACGGCTACACGGCAACCGACCGCATGCATGTCAAACAGGTCCTGCCGACCATCCCGAGCGACTGGCGGAAAGGCCTGAAGGAGCGAGCCCAGGAGCGGCCCACCAACCAGGCCCGCCGGGAGCGGCTGGCGCCCAACCATCCCGTAGAAGATGGTCTCTCGCTTGGCAGCCGCCAAGAGCAGCAGGTCTACCGGGCGCTCAGGCGAATCCAGGCCACGACTCCACCCGACCGCACTGTAGCGATCGCGCCGCTCCCGGGAGTGCGGCTGCAGGCTGGCCACACCTGGACGCCAGACATCATCGTGCTTGGGAACGGGCGGGCAGTCGTTTTTGAAGTGGACGGGCCCCACCACCGAGACCGCCGCCGGTACGCCGATGACAGAAACCGAGACCTTCAGTGGCAGCGCTGCGGGATCCAGGTTGTTCGCCTACCAGTAGAGGATCTACAGGAAGGCGAGCAGCTCATGAACCGACTCAAGGAAGAGTTGGCACGGCACCTTTGGCCTCGGTGATCGGAGTTGAGGGGCCTCACCTTCTGATGGAGGCCTGCTCTCGTGAGATATGGCTTGTGCCTTCAGAGAGGCAAGTCCTCCTGATGCACTATGACTTTCGTCACTTGGTACGCTCCCGGCGAGCTTTCTAAGCGACACCACGCACCGAATGAGCGTGACACGAGCTGGCGCTTCGCTCGTCGCCCAAAGAGACGTGACCTGCGAGGGACACGATCTTTGCGGAAAGAAGCTGGGACAGGGGCGACATGGTGGCCGTCGCCCCGGAAGCCGTACGAGCGGTCCTCGCAGCCGCCCGCAGGCGCGGTGGAGTGGTGGTCGTGGATCTCCCGCGCCGGGTGGACGAGGCGGTCGCGGAGGCGCTCGACCAGGTGGACCTGGGGCTTCTCGTGGTGCCCGGGGAACTGCGCGCCGTGGCCGGGGCCCGGCGGGTGGCGTCGGTCGCGGGGATGGTGCTGCGCGATCTGCGCGTGGTCGTCGCCGGGGGCGCGGGATCCGGTCGATTCGGTGGGCACGGCGGCTCCGGAGGCTTCGAGGCCGAGGAGGTCGCGCGGCTGCTCGGCCTCCCGCTGGTCGGCGAAGTCCCGTGGGAGCCCGACTTGTTGGGCGCACAGTGCGGCGGGATGCCGCCCGGGGGCGCCGCGCGCGGCCCGCTCGCGCGGTTCTGCGCGGCCTTCTGGGACCGGGTGCCGGTGGACAGCGCGGCGGGAGGCGCCGCATGAGCACGGTGGTCGGCGCCCGGATGCTGGACGGGGTCAGGCAGTGGCTCGCGGAGAGCGGCGCGGAGCCCACCCCGGCGCGGGTGGCCGAGGCGCTCAGGGCACAGGGCAAGGTGCTCGGTGACGCCGAAGTCCTCGGGGCGGCGGCGCGGTTGCGCTCGGAGCTGGTGGGCGCGGGACCTCTTGAGCCGCTGCTCGCGGACGAGTCGGTGACCGACGTGCTGGTCTCCGCGCCCGACCGCGTGTGGGTGGACCGGGGCGGCGGCCTGGAGCTCACCGAGGTCACCTTCCGGGACGCGGCCGCGGTGCGCAGGCTCGCCCAGCGTCTCGCGGCCGTGGCGGGGCGCAGGCTCGACGACGCGAGGCCCTGGGCGGACGCCAGGCTCCCGGACGGGACACGGCTGCACGCGGTCCTGCCGCCGGTCGCCGTGGGGTCGACCTGCCTCTCGCTGCGGGTCGTGCGCCCCCGCGCCTTCACCCTCGCGGAACTGGTCGCGGCGGGCACGGTGCCGCCCGGCGGCGACCGGGTGCTGCGGGCGCTGCTGGACGCCCGCTTGTCGTTCCTGATCAGCGGGGGCACGGGCAGCGGCAAGACGACCCTGCTGAGCGCGCTGCTCGGCCTGGTCGGACCCAAGGAGCGGATCGTGCTCGCCGAGGACTCGGCGGAGCTGCGGCCGGACCACCCCCACGTGGTGCGCCTCGAGTCCAGGCCCGCCAATCAGGAGGGCGTCGGTCTCGTCGGACTGGACGACCTGGTCCGCCAGGCGCTGCGGATGCGGCCCGACCGATTGGTGGTCGGGGAGGTGCGCGGCCCGGAGGTGACCCATCTCCTTGCCGCGCTGAACACGGGCCACGAGGGCGGCTGCGGCACGGTGCACGCCAACGCGGCGGGGGATGTGCCGGCCCGCCTGGAGGCCCTGGGGACGGCCGCGGGGCTCGATCGGGCAGCGCTGCACAGCCAGTTGGCGGCGGCCCTCTCCGTAGTGATCCATCTCGTACGCGACCGTGCGGGCCGGCGCCGGATCGCCGAGGTACATGTCCTGGAGCGGGCCGCTTCGGGCCTGGTGGTGACCGTGCCCGCGCTGCGGTGGGGCGAGGGGGAGTTCACCAAGGAGTCGGGTTGGTCGCGGCTGAACTCGCTGCTCGGCGGCGGGGCTTGGGGTGATGCCGCGTGAGTGCGCCGACGTGGGCGGCGGGCCTGTGCGCGGGGAGCGCGGTCTGGCTGCTGGGAGCGCGGGACCTGGAGGCCCGGCGGGCACGGGCGGTGCTCGGGAGCGGTGGACAGGGGCGGGCCGGTGACTGGTCCTGGCGGCGGGCCGTCGCGGCCGGCCGGGGGCGGGTGCGGCACGAATGGTGGTGCCTGGCCGCCGGGTTGGCTCTCTCGGTGATGGGTGACTCGGTGGTGCCGCTGGTCCTGGGGGCGGCCGGAGTGCCGCTGGCGCGGCGCGCGCGAAGGGCCGCGGGAGCACGGTCGGCGCGGGAGCGCCGAGGCGACGCGGTGATCGAGTTGTGCGGCGTGCTCGCGGGTGAGGTGCGGGCGGGGCGGCAGCCGGGGGAAGCGCTGCGGGTGGCGCTGGGAGAGGTGAAGGGGGCTGATGGCGGAGGCGCTGGGGGTGGTGCGGCGCGGAGTGCGGTGTTGGCGGCGGCGCGGTTCGGCGGGGACGTTCCGGGGGCGCTGCGGGACGCGGCGAGGGCGCCCGGTGCCGAGGGGCTGCTCGGGCTCGCCGCGTGCTGGCGGGTGGCGGTGGACCGCGGTGCGGGCCTCGCGACGGGGCTTGAGCGCCTGGAGGCGGCGCTGCGATCGGAGCGTGATCAACGGGGCGACTTGCGGGCCCAGTTGGCGGGCGCGCGGTCGACGGCCGTGATGCTCGCGGGCCTGCCCCTGCTCGGACTGCTGATGGGCACCGCGCTCGGCGCGGACCCGCTGAAGGTGCTGCTGCATACGGGAGCGGGCCTCGGCTGCCTGGTGGTGGGCGGAGTGCTTGAGGGCGTCGGGGTGTGGTGGGCGCTGCGGATCGTACGAGGGGCGGAGGGGCGATGAGTGATGTCCACGGGCTGGGGATGGCTGTGTGGAGTGCGGTGGCCGTGGTCTGGCTGGTGCTGACGGTGGCCGCGGCGCGGCGTGAGAGGGCGCTGCGGAGGCGGGCCGAGGAGGCGTTGGGGGCGGCGATGAGGTCCCCGGCGCGACGGCGGAGGCAGGGGTGGGAGCGGTGGCTGAGGCGGCGGGGCGAGGCGCGCGGATGGCTTGCGGTGGCCGGGGCGGTGAGTGCGGGATACGTGCTGGTGGGCGGGGTTCCGGGGGTTCTGGTGGGGGTGGCCGTCGGGTACGGGGTGTGGCGTTGGCGGCGGGGACGTGCGGCCGGGGCTGACGCCGATGGGCGTTCCGATGGCGCCGAGGCTGCACGACAACTCCCACTCGCTGCTGACTTGTTGGCGGCCTGCGTCGCCGCAGGGGCGAGCCCCGTGGTGGCCGCGCAAGCCGTCGGGGAGTCGCTCGGTGGGCCGGTGGGGGTGTGCCTGGCACGGGGAGCGGCCGAGGTGAGGTTCGGTGCCGAACCAGCCGACGCGTGGCGGAAGTTGGGCGCGATACCGGGCGCCGGGGCGCTGGCGCGGCTCCTGGAGCGGATGGGTGAGTCCGGCGCTCCGGCCGCGGAACCGGTGGCGCGCGTCGCCGCGGACGCGCGGGCCGAGCGGGGACGCACGGCGACGGCAGAGGCGCGGCGAGCGGCGGTGCTGATGACGGCCCCGGTGGGCCTGTGTTTCTTGCCTGCGTTCGTGACCGTCGGGGTGCTGCCGGTGGTGATCGGTCTCGCGGACGGACTGCTGAGCGTCGACTGAGGGTCGGCGCCGAGACATTCAGACAACTGGGTTGATCTTCATGGGGGTTGAGATGTGGGGACAGGTGTGGGTGCGAGCGGGGCTTCGGTGGGCTCGTGTGACGCGTACGGGGCGGTCGGGGCGGTCGGCAGGGCCGGCGCGGTCGGTTCATCCGGCTCGCCCGGCTCGTTCGGTGGGGCGGGATGCCGGGATGGTCACTTCCGAGTACGCGATGGGGCTGATCGCGGCGGTGGGGTTCGCCGGGCTGCTCTACAAGGTGGTGACGAGCGGGCAGGTCAGGGCGGCGTTGCAGGCGGTGGTGGAGAAGGCGCTCGATGTCCAGTTCTGAGCGTTCCGGCGGTGCTGGGCGGCGGTGGCGGCCGGGTGCCAGGGGTCGGCTCGGGGACGGCGGGTTCGTGACGGCGGAGGCGGCCGTGGTGCTGCCCACGATGGTGCTGTTCACGATGGCGCTGGTCTGGGTGTTGCTGGCCGCGTCCGCGCAGATCCAGTGCGTCGACGCGGCCAGGGCGGGGGCCCGAGCCGTGGCCCGGCAGGACCCCGAGGACGCGGCGGTGACGGCGGCACGGCAGGCGGCACCGCGCGAGGCGAGCGTGTCCGTCCGGCGCGACGGCGACCTGGTGCGCGTGGAGGTCGCGGCGGACTCACCGGGCCCCGGGGCACTCGGCATCGGGCTGCGCCTGCGGTCGGAGGCGGTGGCGTTGGCGGAGGAGACGGTGGGGGTGGGGGAGTGAGGGGCGGACGTACGAGAGGCGGGCCGTTGTGGGGTGCGAGAGGGCGTGGGGCAGGTCGGGACCGGGGTGCGGCCACCGTGTGGGTGGTCGTCGTGATGGCGGTGCTCTGCGTGGTCTGCGCCGCGGTGCTGGCGATGTCGCAGGTGATCGTGGCCCGACACCGGGCCGGTGGCGCGGCGGACTTGGCGGCGCTCGCGGCGGCGGACCGCTGGGGCGAGGGCCGGGACGGGGCGTGTGACGCGGCGGGGCGGGTGGCGCGGGCGCAGGCGACGCGGATGGTGCGGTGCGTCGTACGTGGACAGGTCTCCGAGGTCAGGGTGTCGGCGCGAGCGGGGCCGTTCACCGCGAAGGTGGATTCTCGGGCGGGGCCTGCGGGGCCTGCGGGGCCTGCGGGGCCTGCGGGGCCTGCGGGGTCCGTCGGGCCGGGTGGGCCGGATGGGATGGTCGGCTCCGTGGAGCCGGTGCGCCCGGGTGCGCGTGGTGGCTGACGCGCCGGGGCGGCCCGCGCCTCGCGTCCTACTCGGTCGCCTGGTCCACCGGGTCCGCCGACGCGCCCTCGGTGCTCGCTGTGCCCGATGGGTCAGTCGGGTCCGCCGAGTCGGGTGCGTCCGGGGCGTCCGGTGCGTCCTTGAGAAGCGTCGTGAGGAGGCGGACGGCGCCCCGCTTGTGGAGCGGGTCGTTGCCGTTGCCGCACTTGGGGGACTGGATGCAGGACGGGCAGCCCGCCTCGCATTCGCAGGAGGCGATCGCCTGGAGGGTGGCGGTCAGCCATGCGCGGGCCGTGTGGAAGGCCCGTTCGGCGAAGCCCGCGCCGCCGGGATGGCCGTCGTAGACGAAGACCGTGGGAAGGAGGGTGTCCGGGTGGAGCGGGACCGATACGCCGCCGATGTCCCAGCGGTCGCACGTCGCGAACAGCGGCAGCATGCCGATGGACGCGTGCTCGGCGGCGTGCAGGGCGCCGCCGAGGATCTCGGGATTGACGCGGGCGGCGTCCAGTTGGTCCTCGGTGACGGTCCACCAGACCGCGCGGGTGCGCAGCGTACGAGGGGGCAGGTCGAGCTTGGTCTCGCCGAGCACCTCGCCCGTGATGAGTTTCCTGCGGAGGAAGGAGACGACCTGGTTGGTGACTTCGACGGAGCCGTAGCAGAGGCGTCCCGCGCCCCAGGGGACCTCGACGTCCGTCTCCAGGATGGAGATCGCCGTGGTGTCGCGCGCGGTCGTGGAGTACGGCGGTACGGCCTCTTCGACCAGGGCGGCCGAGTCCTCCAGGTCGAGGTGGCGCACGAGATACGTGCGGCCTTGGTGGAGGTGGACAGCGCCCTCGTGGACGGTCGTGTGGGCGGCGGAAGCGTCGACCGTACCGAGCAGGCGGCCCGTGCCCTCCTCGACGATCTGGACCGGCTTGCCGCCCTCGCCGCGGATGTCGGTGAGGTCGGCGGCCCGCTCGCGGCGGGTCCAGTGCCAGGCCTTGGTGCGGCGGCGCAGCAGCTTCGCGGCCTCCAACTGCGGGAGCAGTTCATCGGCCGCCGGGCCGAAGAGGAGCAAGTCGTCGTCCGTGAGCGGGAGTTCCGCGGCGGCGGCGCACAAGTGGGGTGCGAGGACGTAGGGGTTGTCGGGGTCCAGGACCGTGGATTCCACGGGCTGTTCGAACAGGGCCTCGGGGTGGTGGACGAGATAGGTGTCCAGTGGGTCGTCGCGGGCGACGAGTACGGCGAGGGCGCCCTGTCCGGAGCGGCCCGCCCGGCCCGCCTGCTGCCAGAGCGAGGCGCGGGTGCCCGGGTAGCCGGCGATGAGTACGGCGTCCAACCCCGAGACGTCGACGCCCAGTTCGAGGGCGGTGGTGGCGGCGAGGCCGAGGAGTTCGCCGGAGTGCAGGGCGCGTTCGAGGGCGCGGCGTTCCTCGGGCAGATAGCCGCCTCGGTAGGCGGCGACGCGGTGCGTCAGGGAGCGGTCGACCTCGGCGAGCCGCTCCTGGGCGATCACCGCGATCAGTTCGGCGCCGCGCCGGGAGCGTACGAAGGCGACCGAGCGGACGCCCTGCACGGTGAGGTCGGTCAGCAGGTCCGCCGTCTCGGCGGTGGCGGTGCGGCGGACGGGGGCGCCCTTCTCGCCGTGGAGTTCGGTGAGCGGGGGCTCCCAGAGGGCGAAGACGAGGTCGCCGCGGGGCGAGGCGTCGTCGGCGACCTCGTGCACGGGAAGCCCGGTGAGGCGCTGCGCCGAGAGGGCGGGCTCGGCGGAGGTCGCGGAGGCGAGGAGGAAGACGGGCTCGGAGCCGTAGCGGGCGCAGAGGCGGCGCAGTCGGCGCAGGACCTGGGCGACGTGGGAGCCGAAGACGCCGCGGTAGGTGTGGCACTCGTCGATGACGACGTAGCGCAGGGCGCGCAGGAAGGAGGACCAGCGCGGGTGGGAGGGAAGTATCCCGCGGTGCAGCATGTCCGGGTTGGTCAGGACGTAGTTGGCGTACTGGCGCACCCACTCGCGTTCCTCGACGGGGGTGTCGCCGTCGTACACGGCGGGCCTGACCGCGTTGCCGAGCGGCTCCGCGAGTTCGCGGACGGCCCGGCGCTGATCGGCGGCGAGGGCCTTGGTCGGGGCCAGGTACAGGGCGGTCGTGCCGCGTCCGTTGGGGGCCTCGGAGCCGTCGAGCAGGGCGGAGAGCACGGGGGCGAGATAGGCCAGGGACTTGCCGGACGCGGTGCCGGTGGCGACGACCACGGATTCCCCGTCGAGGGCGTGCTCGGCGGCGCGTGCCTGATGGGCCCAGGGGTGCTCGATGCCCGCGGTCTGGACTGCGGAAATGACCTCGGAGCGGATGCGGTCGGGCCAGACTGCATACCGGGCCGCACGTGGGGGCAAGTGCTCCGTATGAGTGACGCGCGAAGCACGGCTCGGCCCCGCGGTGAGCCGGTCCAGGACCGTCCGCGGGGGCGTGTGTGCCGGGGCGCCCGAAGAGGGTCCTCCGGGAGGGGAAATTTTGGCCATCGGCACCGAGTGTGTCACTGGCGGGATGGACAATGGTCCGAAGGCGTCGTGCTCGCCCGCCGGTAAGTGATTGAATGCCATCGCGGCTGGCGATCCGTCCTGGGGGCTCTGCCGAGGTGTCCCGAGGGATGACCGCTCGATAGCAAGGTGCTGGAGGATCCGTGGACCTGTCCCTGTCGACCCGTACCGTCGGCGATCGTACGGTCGTCGAGGTCGGTGGCGAAATCGACGTATATACCGCGCCCAAGCTGCGCGAGCAGCTGGTCGAGCTGGTGAACGACGGCAGTTTCCATCTTGTCGTCGACATGGAGGGCGTGGACTTCCTCGACTCCACCGGACTCGGCGTGCTGGTCGGCGGCCTGAAGCGAGTGCGTGCCCATGAGGGCTCGCTGCGCCTGGTCTGCAACCAGGAGCGCATTCTGAAGATCTTCCGTATCACCGGCCTCACCAAGGTGTTCCCCATTCACACCTCGGTCGAGGAAGCGGTGGCGGCCACCGACTGAGGGCCGGCCGGCGTCAGGCCGGCCGACCGAGAGCCGGACGCCCCGGGCCCAGGCCCGGGGCGGCAGTACAGCAGGGGACCGGGCCTGCGGCCCGGCCCCCTGACAGCACGCGCGTATGTCGAGGGGGATGCATGGCCACCGTTGAACTCCGCTTCAGCGCGCTGCCCGAGCACGTCAGGACCGCCCGCCTCGTGGCGGCCGCGGTCGCGCGCAGGGCCGGGGTGGACGAGGCCGTTCTCGACGAGGTCAGGCTCGCGGTCGGCGAGGCCTGTACGCGTGCCGTCGGACTCCATCAGAGCAGCGGTGTCACGGAGCCGGTGCGGGTCGCGCTGATCGAGGACGAGAAGCAGTTCTCCATCGAGGTCGGCGACGAGGCGCCACGTGCCGCTCCGGGCGACCGGGCGCCGGGTGCGTCCGCGGGCGCCGGGGTGGATCTGGAGGCCGAGGGCGAGGACGAGATGGGTCTCGCCGTCATCAGCGGCCTCGTGGACGACGTGGAGGTCACCGCGGGCGCGTCCGGTGGCTTGATCCGGATGAGCTGGCCGACCGCTCCCGTACCGCTTCTGCCCTGACATCCGACGACTTCCGCGCCGATCCGTCCGGCGGTTCGGCCCCGGCGGCGCGACACTTCCGTCCGGCTCTCCCGGAGCTTTCGCAGGCCGACAGAGGCCCTGTCACCACCACGGTGAACAGGGCCTTTTCTTTTCTGATCATTTTGCGGCCTAGATCGACGATCTTTCGTCAACGCTTTTGAGGCATTACCGCTTTCGGGGTCAATCCATGCCGACGATCATTTGCTGAGTAGCAATCTCCGGTCAATTCCGTTTGTGGCGCTCTGTTTTGATCAGGTTCCGCTCCCTACAATCCGTCCACATCTTGAGCTCAGCCCCAGCGTCAAGGAGGACGAATGGCGGGGCTTTCTACCCCTCATCAGATCGACCACCCCTCAACCTTCGCAGCCGCAGTACTGACCGACGACAACCGCCTCATCGTGATGGTCATCGCGGTCGTCGCGCTCGCGGCGCTCGTGGTCGCCGGTGTCCTGGTGCGCCAGGTGCTCGCGGCCGGCGAGGGCACCGACAGCATGAAGAAGATCGCGGCAGCGGTCCAGGAAGGCGCCAATGCCTATCTGGGACGGCAGTTGCGCACTCTCGGCGTATTCGCCGTCGTGGTGTTCTTCCTGCTCATGCTGCTGCCCGCGGACGACTGGAATCAGCGCGCCGGAAGATCGATCTTCTTCTTGATCGGTGCGGCGTTCTCGGCGACCACCGGCTATATCGGTATGTGGCTCGCCGTGCGCAGCAATGTGCGCGTGGCGGCCGCCGCCCGGGAGGCCACTCCGGCGGAAGGTGAGCCCGAAAAGGATCTCACCGACGTCTCGCACAAGGCCATGAAGATCGCTTTCCGCACGGGCGGCGTCGTCGGCATGTTCACGGTGGGGCTCGGTCTTCTGGGCGCCTCCTGTGTGGTGCTCGTCTACGCGGCCGACGCACCGAAGGTGCTGGAAGGTTTCGGCCTGGGTGCCGCGCTGATCGCGATGTTCATGCGTGTGGGCGGCGGCATCTTCACCAAGGCCGCCGACGTCGGCGCCGACCTGGTCGGCAAGGTCGAGCAGGGCATTCCGGAGGACGATCCGCGCAATGCCGCGACCATCGCCGACAACGTGGGCGACAACGTCGGCGACTGTGCAGGTATGGCCGCCGACCTCTTCGAGTCGTACGCCGTCACGCTGGTCGCCGCGCTGATCCTCGGCAAGGTGGCCTTCGGCGACTCCGGGCTCGCGTTCCCGCTGCTCGTCCCGGCCATCGGCGTCGTCACGGCGATGATCGGCATCTTCGCGGTGGCGCCCCGGCGCTCCGACCGCAGCGGCATGAGCGCCATCAACCGCGGCTTCTTCATCTCCGCGGTCATCTCGCTGGCGCTCGTGGCCGTGGCCGTCTTCGTCTACCTCCCGTCCTCGTACGCGGATCTGGACGGCGTCACGGACGCGGCGATCAAGGGCCACGACGGCGATCCGCGGATCCTCGCGCTCGTCGCCGTCGCCATCGGCATCGTGATGGCGGCGCTGATCCAGCAGCTCACCGGCTACTTCACCGAGACCAGCCGGCGTCCCGTGAAGGACATCGGCAAGACCTCGCTCACCGGTCCTGCCACCGTCGTGCTCGCCGGTATCTCGGTGGGTCTCGAATCGGCCGTCTACACCGCGCTGTTGATCGGGCTCGGCGTGTACGGGGCGTTCCTGCTCGGCGGTACGTCGATCATGCTCGCCCTGTTCGCGGTGGCGCTCGCCGGGACCGGCCTGCTCACGACCGTCGGTGTCATCGTGGCGATGGACACTTTCGGCCCCGTTTCCGACAACGCTCAGGGCATCGCCGAGATGTCCGGCGACGTCGAGGGTTCGGGCGCGCAGGTGCTCACCGACCTGGACGCCGTCGGCAACACCACCAAGGCCATCACCAAGGGCATCGCCATCGCGACCGCGGTCCTCGCGGCGTCGGCGCTGTTCGGGTCGTACCGCGATGCCATCGCGACCGCGGCCAAGGACGTCGGCGAGAAACTGGGCGACGGCGCTCCGATGAACCTGGTGATGGACATCTCACAGCCCAACAACCTGGTGGGCCTGATCCTCGGCGCCGCGGTCGTCTTCCTCTTCTCGGGGCTCGCGATCAACGCGGTGTCGCGGTCGGCCGGTGCCGTGGTCTATGAGGTGCGGCGGCAGTTCCGCGAGCACCCCGGGATCATGGACTACTCCGAGGAACCGGAGTACGGGCGCGTCGTCGACATCTGCACCAAGGACGCGCTGCGCGAGCTGGCCACGCCGGGTCTGCTCGCCGTGCTCACGCCGATCGCGGTCGGCTTCTCGCTGGGCGTCGGCGCGCTCGGCTCGTTCCTCGCGGGCGCGATCGGCACCGGCACCCTGATGGCGGTCTTCCTCGCCAACTCCGGTGGCGCCTGGGACAACGCGAAGAAGCTCGTGGAGGACGGGCACCACGGCGGCAAGGGCAGCGAGGCCCATGCCGCGGTCGTCATCGGCGACACCGTGGGCGACCCGTTCAAGGACACCGCGGGCCCGGCGATCAACCCCCTGCTGAAGGTGATGAACCTCGTGGCGCTGCTCATCGCGCCCGCGGTCGTCAAGTTCAGCTACGGGGACGACGCCAGTGTCGGGATGCGGGTGCTGATCGCGGTGCTCTCCATCGCGGTCATCGTCGGCGCGGTCTACATCTCCAAGAGGCGGGGCATCGCCGTCGGGGACGAGGGCAACAACGAGCGGGTGGCCAAACCGGCCGACCCGGCCGTCGTGTCGTAACTCCGGGTCGGGCTCTGCCCAACACACGGCCCGGAGCGTGCATCGACACGCGGGCCAACGTGCGGGCGGACGGCGCTTTTTGACGCGCCGTCCGCCCGTTGGCGTGCCCGGGGTGCGCCGTGAGCCTTCTCTCGCGCTCCGCACCCTTCTGTCCCTTGGTGCAAATGGCTGCAATAGCGGTTGTATGGGACCCCCGACATGCGGTTGTCGCCCAGTTGGCGTGTAAGTTCCGGGGCCGAGAGCCATGGAAGGGACCAATCCGGTGAACAAGAAGCTTGCAGCCGCACTGTCCGGCGGTGCGGTACTGGTACTCGCGTTGTCCGGGTGCAGCGACGACGGCGACAAGAAGTTGGACGACTGGGCCAAGAAGGTCTGTGACTCCGTCCAGCCGCAGTCGAAGAAGATCGCGGACGCCAACGCCGCGATCCAGAAGGAGACCTCGGACAACAGCGCGCCCGCCGACGTCCAGAAGACGGACTCCAAGGCGTTCCAGGACATGTCCGACGCCTACAAGGCGATGGGTGCCGCCGTGAAGGGCGCGGGTGCGCCGCCGGTCGACGGGGGCCAGAAGAAGACGGACGACGCCGTCAAGGAACTCAACGCCATCTCCAAGTCGTACGAAGGCCTCAAGAAGCAGGTCGACGATCTCGACACCAAGGACCAGGCGGACTTCGCGGACGGCCTCAAGAACATCGCGGGCGACCTCGACAAGCTGAGCAAGAGCGGGAACGAGGCGCTGGAGAAGCTTCAGGAAGGGGAGGTCGGCAAGGCGATGGGCGACCAGGACAGCTGCAAGAGCGCGTCCGCCGCGCCGTCGGCCAAGAGCTGATCCCCTTATTGACGTTGCCTCGGCGCCGGGGGGTACTGACCCTCCGCGTCGGGGCTGTGTCGTCTTTTGCCGTCGGCCCGCACCATGGGCACAGCGGCGCGGAACGCCTGCCCGCACCATGGGCACAGCGGCGCGGAACGCCGGCCCGCAGCAGTAGGGCGCCACAATGGGGGCGTGAGTAACGCCAGTCTCCCTCTGCCCTCGTCCGACCGCGTCGATGTCGCCGCCGCCCTGCGCGGTGCGCTGATCGCTGCCGACTTCACCGCCGACGGGCTGCTCGACCTGCTCGGCGCGCCCGCGTATGCCGCGCTCGCCCGCAGCGAGACCGTGCCCGCGCTACGGGCCACCCGTGACGGCGGGGCGCTCGCGGCGCTCGTACGCCTCTTTCTGTTGCAGGAATCCGTGCCCCACGCGCGCGTGGCCGACGTTCTGCCCGTCGACGCCCTCCTGGAGAGCGGGTGGCTGGCCGAGGACGGTGGTGCGCTGCGCGCCGCCGTGGACGTACGGCCGTACGGCGGTCCGAGCGGTGAGGACTGGTTCATCGTCTCCGACCTGGGCTGCGCCGTCGGTGGCGCGGGCGGCATCGGGAGCCACGAGGAAGGCGTCGTGCTCGGCGTCGGCGGCGCGTCCACGACGCTCGCCGGGATCACCGTGCGCACGCCCGTCGCGAGCGCCCTCGACCTCGGCACCGGGTCCGGCATCCAGGCGCTGCACGCCGCGCAGCACGCCACGCGCGTGACCGCGACCGATCTCAATCCCCGCGCGCTGCACTTCACCCGGCTCACGCTCGCCCTTTCCGGGGCCCCGGAGGCGGACCTGCGGGAGGGCTCGCTCTTCGAACCGGTGGGCGAGGAAACGTACGACCTGATCGTGTCGAACCCGCCCTTCGTCATCTCGCCGGGGGCGCGGCTCACCTACCGCGACGGCGGGATGGGCGGGGACGATCTGTGCCGCTCGCTCGTTCAGGAGGCGGGGGAGCGACTGAACGAAGGGGGATACGCGCAGTTCCTCGCCAACTGGCAGCACGTGGAGGGCGAGGACTGGCAGGACCGGCTGCGGTCCTGGGTGCCGCGCGGCTGCGACGCCTGGATCGTGCAGCGCGAGGTGCAGGACATCACGCAGTACGCCGAGCTGTGGCTGCGCGACGCGGGGGACCACCGCACGGACCCCGCGGCGTACGCGGCGCGGTACGACGCGTGGCTGGACGAGTTCGAGGCGCGGGGCACGCGTGCCGTCGGGTTCGGCTGGATCACCCTCAGGAAGACCGGATCCGCCGATCCCTCCGTCACGGTCGAGGAGTGGCCGCACCCCGTCGAGCAGCCGCTCGGCGAGGCGGTGCGGGAGTTCTTCGAGCGGCAGGAGTACCTGCGCACGCACGACGACGCCGCGCTGCTCGCCGCGCACTTCAAGCTGGCCGACGAGGTCGTGCAGGAGCAGGTGGGGCTGCCGGGTGCCGAGGACCCGGAGCACGTGGTGCTGCGTCAGCACCGCGGGATGCGGCGGGCCACCAAGGTGGACACCGTGGGCGCCGGGTTCGCCGGGGTGTGCGACGGGTCGCTGAGCGCCGGACGGATCCTGGACGCGATCGCCCAACTGGTCGGCGAGGACCCGGTGTTGCTCCGCGACCGCACGCCCGCGCAGATCAGGCTGCTGGTGGGACAGGGGTTCCTGTTGCCGGTGGGGGAGTAGCGCTGCCGGTTTCGGGATGGGAAACCGGCCAACATCCGCGCCGGATCGGGGATTTCGGCCTGATCCGGTCCCCGGCGGCGATCCCCTAACGGGTGACGCGGCGGGGCCGGAGCCGGAGCCGGAGCCAGGGCCCGGGTGCGGACCTGAGGGTCTGAAGCCCCGAGGTCCCTCAGGGGTGCCGTCCTGAGGGGCGACCGGTGTGGGCCGCCCTGCGTTCACCCGGATTTCGCGCTCCCGATTCCCGTGCGTGTCAGCCTCCAGGCCGGGAGACCGGTACGGGAATCCGGTACGGGGAGGCAAGGACATGGAGAGCGCACCAGCGATCTTCGCCGGAACGGTGTTCGCGCTGTTCGGCGCGGTACTGCTGCTGTGGACGGGAGTCCGCGTCGCGCACCGCGCGCCGGTCGCCGAGGGTGTGAACCCCGTCGCGTCGGCGACCTTCGCGGCCGCCGCCGGGATGGGCGCTCTGGCGCTCGGTGTGTGGTGCTTCACTCGGCTGTGACGGCTGTGACGGCTGTGACGGCTGTGACGGCTGTGACGTTGGTGGCGGAAGTGACATCAGTGGCGTCGGCGACGGCAGTGACATCCGCGACCGTAGTGACATCGGTGACATCCGCGGCGCCCACGATGTACGGGATGCTGGCGACGTAAGGGCGAGACCCGGTCGGATGCCGACGCGGAGGCCCGGCCTCCGTGGACGCGCACCGCGTGGCCGGTACGCGACCGGCGCACGGACGGTCAGCAACCGGCGCACAGGCGGCGCACGACCGCCGCGGACCAGCGGATTCCCCGGGCGACGGCACGCCATCCGCCACACGCCACAGTTCGTCCGAACCGCCGCGCTCCCCTCTTACCGGTCCGGTCCGCCCCTCTTTACCGGCCACCGGACCCCTCGATTCCCCCCTCACCGGACTCCGCTCTTCCGCGCTGCGGAAGACCTCACCCACCAGCGCCCGCGCCGGTCCGGGCGCGCCGCGGCGGTGGTACGGCGGCGGTAGTACGGAGACGCGACGGCCCCCGGCCCGTTCCCCGCGCCGAAACAGCAGGTCGACACTCCGGGCGGCAGGAATGGCGGTAGTCGGGTTACCGTTCGAGTGGCCGTTGCGGGCTTTTCCCGTTTGACACGGGGGCGGGATGTACCGTCACACTCCGCAGCGTCAGCGCAACGCAAGCCGTGCGAGCGCTGCCACCGCACAGCCACGAGCACTGCCACCGCGCACTGCCACCGAGCGTCGACCGGAGAGAAGAGCGAAGTTGTCCCCGACCAGCGAGACCGCACAGGGCGGCCGCCGACTCGTCATCGTCGAGTCGCCTGCCAAGGCGAAGACGATCAAGAGCTACCTCGGCCCCGGCTACGTAGTCGAGGCCAGCGTCGGGCACATCCGTGACCTCCCCAACGGCGCCGCGGAGGTGCCCGAGAAGTACACCGGCGAGGTGCGCCGCCTCGGTGTGGACGTCGAGCACGACTTCCAGCCGATCTATGTCGTGAACGCCGACAAGAAGGCGCAGGTCAAGAAGCTCAAGGACCTCCTGAAGGACTCCGACGAACTCTTCCTCGCCACCGATGAGGACCGCGAGGGCGAAGCCATCGCGTGGCACCTCCTCGAGGTCCTGAAGCCCAAGGTCCCGGTCCACCGGATGGTCTTCCACGAGATCACCAAGGACGCGATCCGCGCCGCCGTCGCCAACCCGCGCGAGCTCAACAAGCGCATGGTCGACGCCCAGGAGACCCGCCGCATCCTCGACCGCCTGTACGGCTACGAGGTCTCGCCGGTGCTGTGGAAGAAGGTCATGCCGCGTCTGTCGGCGGGCCGCGTGCAGTCGGTGGCCACCCGCCTCGTCGTCGAGCGTGAGCGCGAGCGCATCGCCTTCCGTTCCGCCGAGTACTGGGACCTGACCGGCACGTTCGGCACCGGCCGCGCCGGTGACGCCTCCGACCCCTCGCAGCTGGTCGCCCGTCTCACCACGGTCGACGGCAAGCGCGTGGCGCAGGGCCGCGACTTCAACTCGGTGGGCCAGCTGAAGCCCAACAGCGCGGGCACGCTGCACCTGGACGAGGCCAACGCCCGCGCCCTGGCCGCCGCGCTCCAGGACACCGACTTCTCCGTACGTTCGGTCGAGTCCAAGCCCTACCGCCGCTCGCCGTACGCACCTTTCCGTACGACGACGATGCAGCAGGAGGCCTCGCGCAAGCTGGGCTTCGGCGCCAAGGCGACCATGCAGGTGGCCCAGAAGCTGTACGAGAACGGCTTCATCACCTATATGCGTACGGACTCCACGACGCTGTCCGACACGGCGGTCAACGCCGCCCGCGCCCAGGTCACCCAGCTCTACGGCAGCGACTACCTGCCGGAGAAGCCGCGTGTGTACGCCGGGAAGGTCAAGAACGCGCAGGAGGCGCACGAGGCGATCCGTCCGTCGGGTGATCGTTTCCGCACGCCCGCCGAGACCGGCCTGACCGGTGACCAGTTCCGGCTCTACGAGCTGATCTGGAAGCGGACCGTCGCCTCCCAGATGAAGGACGCGACGGGCAACTCCGTCACGGTCAAGATCGGTGGCCGTGCCGCCGACGGCCGCGACGCCGAGTTCAGCGCGTCCGGCAAGACCATCACCTTCCACGGCTTCCTCAAGGCGTACGTCGAAGGCGCCGACGACCCGAACGCCGAGCTGGACGACCGCGAGCGCAGGCTCCCGCAGGTCAACCAGGGTGACGCGCTCACCGCCGAAGAGATCTCGGTCGACGGTCACGCGACCAAGCCTCCGGCCCGCTACACCGAGGCCTCGCTGATCAAGGAGCTCGAAGAGCGCGAGATCGGCCGCCCCTCGACGTACTCGTCGATCATCGGCACGATCCTGGACCGCGGCTACGTCTTCAAGAAGGGCACGGCCCTGGTGCCGTCCTTCCTGTCGTTCGCCGTGGTCAACCTCCTGGAGAAGCACTTCGGCCGGCTAGTCGACTACGACTTCACCGCCAAGATGGAGGACGACCTCGACCGCATCGCACGCGGTGAGGCGCAGGCCGTGCCGTGGCTCAAGCGCTTCTACTTCGGCGAGGGCGAGGGCTCCGGCGGCGCCGCAGACGCGGGCAACGGAGACGGCGACCACCTCGGTGGCCTCAAGGAGCTCGTCACCGACCTGGGCGCGATCGACGCCCGCGAGGTGTCGTCGTTCCCGGTCGGCAGCGACATCGTGCTGCGCGTCGGGCGCTACGGCCCCTACATCGAGCGCGGCGAGCGCGACTCCGAGAACCACCAGCGCGCGGACGTCCCCGACGACCTGGCCCCTGACGAGCTCACCGTCGAGTACGCGGAAGAGCTGCTCGCCAAGCCGAGCGGTGACTTCGAGCTCGGCGCCGACCCCGAGACCGGCCGCCAGATCATCGCCAAGGACGGGCGCTACGGCCCGTACGTCACCGAGGTGCTCCCCGAGGGCACCCCGAAGACCGGCAAGAACGCGGTCAAGCCGCGAACGGCGTCGCTCTTCAAGTCCATGTCGCTCGACACGGTCACCCTCGCCGACGCCCTCAAGCTGATGTCCCTGCCGCGCGTGGTGGGTGCCGACGCCGAGGGCGTGGAGATCACCGCGCAGAACGGCCGGTACGGCCCGTACCTGAAGAAGGGCACCGACTCGCGCTCCCTGGAGAACGAGGAGCAGCTCTTCAACATCACGCTGGAACAGGCTCTGGAGATCTACTCCCAGCCGAAGCAGCGTGGCCGGGCCGCCGCCAAGCCGCCGCTCAAGGAGCTCGGCGAGGACCCGGTCAGCGGAAAGCCGGTGGTCGTCAAGGACGGTCGCTTCGGCGCGTACGTCACCGACGGCGAGACGAACGCGACGCTGCGCGCGGCCGACTCCGTCGAGGACATCACTGCGGAGCGGGGCTACGAGCTGCTCGCGGAGAAGCGCGCGAAGGGCCCGGCGAAGAAGACCGCCAAGAAGGCTCCCGCGAAGAAGACCGCCGCCAAGAAGACGGCGGCCAAGAAAACCGCTGCCAAGAAGACGACGGCCGCGAAGAAGACGACTACGAAGAAGGCCGCCACGAAGAAGACGGCCGCGGCGAAGACCGCTTCGTCCGACTCCGAGTAGCTCCGAGCACCACGGCGGATCACGCTCTACGTAGTACGGCAGGTTCCGCTTGGCGTCGGCTTCGTCCGGTGCCGAGCGGTACGTCCAGAACGCCGGTACGCCGAGAGCGTGAGACGCACCCCGAAGGGGCGCCCGTTTGTTCGGGCGCCCCTTCGGGGTGTCACACCTTCCGGATAGGCTGGACGGATGACGCGTGCCGAGCAGCCAACGGCCGGAACCCCGGCCCCCGACGACGCCCTGGTCGCAGATTCCCGAGAGCGTGCCGTTCGCGCCTTGCTGCGCGTACCGCAACTGAAGCGACTGTGGAGCGCCCAGCTCGTCGGCAGTGTCGGCGACGCGCTCGCACTGCTCGTTCTGGTGATCCTCACGCTCCAGGCGGCCATCTCCGAGGCGGCCTTCGGCGGCGGCTACCGGGGCGTGGCCCTCGCCGTCACCGCCGTCTTCGGTGCGCGCGTCCTCGCGACCCTGCTCTTCGGAGCGGTGCTTCTGGGCCCGCTCACCTCCCTCACCTCACCGGACGGCCCGCTCGACCGGCGCTGGACCATGGTCGGGGCCGACGCCGTGCGGGCCGCGCTCCTGATCGTCGCGCCGCTGTGGATCGACTGGACCCCGGACAACGCCCTCGCGATGATCCTGGTGACCTCCTTCGTGATCGGCGTCGCCGAGCGCTTCTGGACCGTCGCCAGGGAGAGCGCCGCACCCGCGCTGCTGCCCGCGCCGCCCCTGGAGGGCGCGACGGTGCGGCCGCTGCCGGACCACATGGACGCGCTGCGGCGCCTCTCGCTGCGTACGGGATTCGTGGCGCTGCCCCTCGCGGCCGCCGCGCTCGTCGCCATCACGCTCGTCGGCAACCTCCTCGGTGCCGGACTCGACTGGTTCGAGCTGCACCAGGCGGGCCTCGCCTCGTTCGTCGCGGCCGGCCTCTTCGCCGCGTCCCTGTCGATCGTCTACTTCCTCGAACTTCCCGGTACGCACACGCCACGCGCGCGTAGCCCGCTCGAAGGACTGCGCAGGCCGCGCACCGGAAGCGGCACCGACAAGGGGCGCACGGGCGCGATCCCGCTGTTCGTCGCCGCCTGCGCCGCGGTCGCCACGGCCGTCGCCGCCGCCGTAGCCGTCGCCGTACTGCACGCCAAGGACCTCGGCGGCGGGCCCGTCACGTACGGCCTGATCGTGCTCGCCCTCACCGGCGGCACCGTCATCGGCATCCGCACCGCGCCCGCCCTGCTGCCCTCGCTCTCGCGCCGCAGGCTGCTCGCGCTCGCCATCGCCCTCACCGGCATCGCGCTGCTCGCCGCGGGCCTGGTGCCCGACGTGACGACCGTGCTGCTGCTCCTCGGCCTCGCCGGGATCTGCGCGGGCGTGGCCGCGAACACCGGGCACGCGCTCCTCGACCAGGAGGTCGAGGACTACCGCAGGGCCCGTACGACCGAGCACCTCCAGGCGGTCGTACGCCTCTGTGTCGCGCTCGGCGCGCTGGTGGCCCCGGTGGTCGCCGCGGGCATCGGGCCGCACCGGATGGTCAACGGAAAGTTCGTCTTCGACCACGGCGGCGCCTCCTTCACGCTGATGCTGGTCGGCGCGCTGCTGCTGCCGGTCGCCGCGCTCGTCCTCGCCAAGGCCGACGACCGCCAGGGCGTGCCGCTCAGGCACGACCTGCGGGACGCGCTGCGCGGCGGCGACGACCCGGTGCAGCTGCCCGCGGCCACCGGCTTCTTCATCGCCCTGGAGGGCGGCGACGGAGCGGGCAAGTCCACGCAGGCCGAGGCGCTCGCCGAGTGGATCCGCGCCAAGGGGCACGAGGTCGTCGTCACGCGCGAGCCGGGTGCCACCCCGGTCGGCAAGCGGCTGCGGTCGATCCTGCTCGACGTGTCGTCGGCCGGGCTCTCGCACCGCGCGGAGGCCCTGCTGTACGCGGCGGACCGCGCCGAGCACGTGGACACCGTCGTACGGCCCGCCCTGGAGCGCGGTGCCGTCGTCATCTCCGACCGGTACATCGACTCGTCCGTCGCCTACCAGGGCGCCGGCCGTGACCTGTCGCCCACCGAGGTCGCCCGCATCAACCGCTGGGCCACCGGCGGTCTCGTACCGCACCTGACGTGCCTGCTCGACGTGGCGCCCGAGGCGGCCCGCGAGCGGTTCACGGAGGCACCGGACCGTCTCGAGTCCGAGCCCGCCGAGTTCCACGCGCGTGTGCGGTCCGGTTTCCTCACCCTCGCCGCCGCCGACCCCGGCCGCTATCTGGTCGTCGACGCCGCCCAGGAGCCGGAGGCGGTCACCACCGTGATCCGGCACCGGCTCGACCTGGTCCTGCCCCTCTCCGAAGCCGAGATCAAGGCACAGGAAGAGGCCCGCAAGGCCGCCGAGGAGGAGGCGCGGCGCAAGGCCGAGGAAGAGGCCGCGCGCAAGGCCGAGGAGGAGCGCCTGGAGCGTGAGCGCCAGGAGCAGCTCGCCAAGCTCCGTGCCGAGGAGGAGGAGCGCAAGCGGCGCGAGCTGGAGGAGGCCCAGCGCCGCGAGGCCGAGCGGCAGGCCGAGGAGGCCAGGAAGCGCGCCGAGGAAGCGCGCCGCAAGGCCGAGGAGGAGAAGGCCAGGCTCCTCGCCGAGGAGAAGGTCAGGGCGGCCGAGGAGGAGCGACGCCGCCTGGAGGCCGAGGAGGAGGCCCGGCTGCGGGCCGAGGCCGAGGAGCGCAGGCTGGAGAAGCAGCGCAAGGCGGAGGAGGCGCTGCTGCGGGCCGAGGAGGCGCGCAGGCTGGCCGCGGCGCAGGCCGCGGCGGCTGCTCAGGCCGCTCAGGCCGCGGCTTCGGCGGCGGCGCAGGCGTCCGGTGGCGGTTCTGGTTCTGGTGGCTCTGGCTCCGGTGGTTCCGGTTCTCGGGATTCCGGTTCCGGTACGGGGTCGGTCTCGCGCTCGGACTCGGGAAGCGGGTCGCGGACGGATTCCGGCTCGCGTACGGATTCCGGCTCGCGTACGGGTTCCGGCTCGCTGTCGAAGAAGGCCGAGGCGCCCGCCGCGCGCGAGACGCCCGCCGCGCCCGCTTCCGCTCCCGACAACGAGACCACCGTGGCCACGCCGATCGTGACGCCGCCCTCCGGGGCCGCCGACGAGACCGCCGTGCTGCCGCAGGTCCGGGCCGACGGGCCCGGCGCCGAGGAGACCGCGGTGCTGCCGCAGCCGCCCGTGCCGGGGGCCGCGGACGAGACCGCGGTGCTGCCGCAGGTCCAGGAGGACAAGGTGCCGCCCGGCTACTTCCGGGACGAGCGCCCCTCGCCGGACGGGTCGGACGACCGTACGCGCGAGCTGCCGCAGGTCGACGAGCAGGGCGAGCCCCGGCAGCGGCCCCGGTCGGACTGGGCGGAGCAGACCCCGCTGGACGACCTGCCGTCGCTCGCGGACGAACTGCTCGGTTCGCACGAGGAAGAGGACGAGGGGCGCGGCGGACGCCGGCGCGGCCGTCGCGGCTGACCTCACGCAGGACCGTGCCCCGCGGCGCCGACGGCGTCGCGGGGCACCGTGCTGTCGCGGGGCACCGTGCTTTCGTCGTTGTCGGCGATGTCAGTGCCATGTCCCACAATGAACTCGACGGATTCGGATGCGGTGGACTCGACGGCGTGGCCGTGACGCGGCACGTGTGGAACGCAAGGCGGAGGCGGTGACCCCATGAGCGTGTGGGACGACCTGGTGGGTCAGGAGCGGGTGAGCGAGCAGCTCGGGGCCGCGGCCCGGGATGCCGACGCGCTCGTGACCGCGGTCGCCGCGGCCGCTCCGCAGCCCGAGTCGTCGAAGATGACGCACGCCTGGCTGTTCACGGGCCCGCCCGGCTCGGGACGGGCCACGGCCGCGCGCGCGTTCGCCGCCGCGTTGCAGTGCACGAGCCCGGACCGTGCGCTGGGCGGCGCCCCCGGCTGCGGCTTCTGCGACGGCTGCCACACGAGCCTGGTCGGCACGCACGCGGACGTGGAGGTCGTCCGCACCGATCTGCTGTCCATCGGCGTCAAGGAGACCCGCGACCTGGTCAGGCGCGCCCAGCTCTCGCCCGCGGGCGGCCGCTGGCAGGTCATCGTCCTCGAAGACGCCGACCGGCTCACCGAGGGTGCGGGGAACGTGCTCCTGAAGGCCGTCGAGGAGCCCGCTCCCCGCACCGTGTGGCTCCTGTGCGCGCCTTCGCTGGAGGACGTGCTGCCGACCATCCGCTCCCGCTGCCGCCATCTGACGCTGCGTACGCCTCCGGTGGCGGCCGTCGCCGACGTGCTCATCCGCAGGGACGGCATCGAGCCGGAGGTCGCGGCGGCCGCCGCGCGGGCCACGCAGGGGCACATCGGCAGGGCCCGGCGCCTGGCCACCGACCCGCGGGCGCGCGAGCGCAGGGCCGCCGTGCTCAAGCTGCCGCAGCGCGTCCAGGACATCGGCGGCTGTCTCAAGGCGGCGCAGGAGCTGATCGACACGGCGTCCGACGACGCCAAGCAGGTCGCCGAGGAGGTCGACACCAAGGAGACCGAGGAGCTGAAGGCGGCGCTCGGCGCGGCGCAGGGCGGTCGGATGCCGCGCGGCACCGCGGGCGTCATGAAGGACCTGGAGGACAAGCAGAAGCGCCGCAGGACCCGTACGCAGCGCGACAGCCTCGACCTCGCGCTCATCGACCTGACCGGGCTCTACCGCGACGTCCTCGCCCTCCAGCTGGGCTCCGCCGTGGCCATCGCCAACACCGAGGTGCAGGACATGCTGCAACGGATGGCGCTGGCCACCTCGCCCGAGTCGACGCTGCGCCGCATCGATGCCATCGGCGCCTGCCGTACGGCGCTCGACCGCAATGTGGCCCCGCTGCTCGCGGTCGAGGCGATGACGGTGGCGCTGCGGGCGGGGTGAGGCGGATGGGGTGAGGCGGGCGGGGTGAAGCGGCGCGGCTCCTGGGCCGGCCGGGGCGCGTGCCGCGCGGGGCGCTTGCGGGCCCGGGGCGCGTGCCGCGCACGGTCCGAGGCGTGACGAGGTCACCCGTACGAGTACGGCGAGTGATCGAGCGGCTTCGGAGAGTTAGTCTCGCGTGATGGACATCAGCCGTCGCGGCCGACACAGCCGTCCCCTCTCCTTCCGTACGTGCGGCACCCTGCTCATGACCGCAGGGCTGCTCATCTCCGGCTGTTCGTCGGGGAGTTCGACGGCGGACGCGTCCATGGCGGCGCTGCCGCGCTCGACACCGGCGGCGCTCGCGCCGTACTACGCGCAGCAGCTGAGCTGGCGCGAGTGCGGTGTCCCCGGGTTCGAGTGCGCCTCCATGAAGGCCCCGCTCGACTACGCGAAGCCGGGCAAGGGCGACATCAAGCTGGCGGTGGCCCGCAAGAAGGCCACGGGCAAGAGCGGGCGGCTCGGCTCGCTCCTGGTCAATCCGGGCGGCCCCGGCGGCTCGGCGATCGGCTACCTCCAGTCGTACGCGGCGCTCGGCTACCCCGAGAAGGTCAGGGCGAGCTACGACATGGTGGCCGTCGACCCGCGCGGCGTGGCCCGCAGCGAGCCCGTCACCTGCCTGAACGGCAAGGACATGGACGCGTACACGCAGACGGACGTCACCCCCGACGACCAGCGCGAGACCGGTGAACTCCGCACCGCCTTCAAGACGTTCGCGGACGGCTGCGAGAAGCGTTCGGCGACGGTCCTGCCGCACGTCTCCACGGTCGAGGCGGCCCGTGACATGGACGTCCTGCGCGCGGCGCTCGGCGACGAGAAGCTGTCGTACGTCGGCGCCTCGTACGGCACCTTCCTCGGCGCGACGTACGCGGGCCTCTACCCGGAGCGGGTGGGCCGCCTGGTCCTGGACGGCGCGATGGACCCCGCGCTGCCCGCGCGGCGGATGAACCGCGATCAGACGGCCGGCTTCGAGACGGCGTTCCAGTCCTTCGCGAAGGACTGCGTGGCGCGCGCCGCCGAGTGCCCGCTCGGCTCGGGCACCCCCGCGGCGGCGGGCACGCGCCTGAAGTCCTTCTTCGACCAGCTCGACCGGGCACCGCTGCCCGCGGGCGACGGCGACGGCCGCAAGCTCGGCGAGGCGCTCGCCACGACGGGCGTGATCGCGGCGATGTACGACGAGGGGGCCTGGCCCCAGCTGCGTGACGCGCTCACCTCGGCGATCAAGCAGAAGGACGGCGCGGGCCTGCTCGCCCTCTCCGACAGCTACTACGAGCGGGACGGCGACGGCTCGTACGCGAACCTGATGTTCGCCAACGCCGCCGTGAACTGCCTGGACCTGCCGCCGGCCTTCGCCAATCCGGAGGAGGTCCGCGCCTCCCTGCCCGACTTCGAGAAGGCGTCCCCGGTCTTCGGCGAGGGCCTCGCCTGGGCCTCGCTGAACTGCGCGTCCTGGCCGGTCGCGGCCACCGGCGGGCCGCACCGCATCGAGGCGAAGGGCGCGGCCCCGATCGTGGTGGTCGGCACGACCCGCGACCCGGCCACCCCCTACCGCTGGGCCCGCTCCCTCGCCGCACAGCTCGACTCGGGCCGCCTCCTCACCTACGAGGGCGACGGCCACACGGCGTACGGCCGGGGCAGCGAGTGCATCGACTCCACGATCAACGCCTACCTCCTGAAGGGCACCGCCCCGACGGACGGAAAGCGCTGCTCATAGCCGTGGACCGGGGGTGTGCGGAGCACCCCCGGAAACTGTGTAGACTTGGGCGCGTTGCTGATCGCACCATGGTGTGGACGGCGCGCCGCCTTAGCTCAGATGGCCAGAGCAACGCACTCGTAATGCGTAGGTCTCGGGTTCGAATCCCGAAGGCGGCTCGGATTAACCCCAGGACTCACTCGCCGTGACCTGGGGTTTTTTCATGTCTGGGGCGTGCCGAGCCGTACGGCGGGGATGTCGTGGAAGTGCTTGCGTGAGCGGAGCGGTCCGGTGTCGCGGGACGACCACACATCCTTGAGTGACCGGACCAGCAAGTTGCGAGGTGGCAGCAGCTCGGTGAGGAGCACGCCGACGGACAGGTCGCTGGCGGCTACTGGTGCTCAAATTTCCCTCGCCGCTTCGACGCTCATGTCTCTAGCGTGGGTCCATGAGCGAGCGCGAAACGGTACTGGGTGTCCTCAAAGCGTGGCTGGATGATCTCCATCAGCGGCCACCCCAGGAGTGGTCCGCCGTAGATCTGAGCAGACGTCCGGCTTGGGGTCAGGTCCGGGCCGTGGTGGCCGGCCTCGCACCGTACTCCCGGCGTCCGGACTTGTACGGCAAGGACGGTTCGGCGCTTGACGATCGGGTCCTGATCACCCTGAGTGGCCTGGGGCAAGTGGCCGAGGCGGCAGCGACAGGGACGCCGGTGAGCCTTGAGGACCTAGCGGCGGACTTCACGGCCTTCTGTAGGGCGGCGGCACCCGAGGCGCAATCCTGGATCCTGCTGGACATCGACCTCCCATCGGGGACAGACCTGACGCTGGGGGAATACCGACTGCAGGCGGCCAGTGCCACGAGTCTGGCCGAGCTGATGCCCCTACCGTCCATGCGCCGCTTCATTCGCAGCCCGGACCTCGACCCTGACACCCTGGGCGGATCGACCTTCTTGCAGCAGCGTCTTCCGGGCCAAGCTCTCGCGCGTGGCCGCTCCTGGCTACCAAATCTTGATCAAAGACCCGAGCGTCGGCATCTTGATCCTTTGCTGGTCCTGCAGTTGTGGAACGTCGAAGAGAGCGTGCATCCCGAGGCGTACTTCCACGTCGAGCCCGGACGCCACAGCGAGATCCGCTCTGGCTCACCGCACATCGAGCCGTCCTTCGACCACGCAGGCGAAGAAGTAGGTGAGATGCATCGCGCGTTTGGATACCGCGTCCCACCGTCCGAGCTGCCCACCTTTGCTGCATTTCTGCAGGAAGTCCAAGACATGATCAGCAGTGTGCGGTCCCGTACCACCAAGAACGGTCGGCCTGCTACGACCGCCAGAGCCCTGGCTAGCGCAGCCAACCGTCTGGTGCGGGCCGCGCAGCGCACCATGGGAGGCACCTACGTCGACGAATCTGAAGCAGATGACGTGTTGCTGGACTACGTGATCGCCATGGAGGCCGTCATGGCCGCCGACGGCCGAGGCGATAGTCGCCGCCGGACAGCCCAGCGCTCGGCTGCGATGTGGACTCAGGACGAGGACCGCCTAGCCGTGTACCAAACGGTCAAGAACGCCTACACGCGACGTTCTCAATACGCCCACGGAGAAGACCAGCAGCCCATCAGCGACGATGAGCTGTTCATCGTTAGACGCACGGCCTTCGGGGTGTTTCTTCGCTGGCTCGTTCTCACATCTGATCTGAACGAGGCAGTACTGCAACGCCTCGACGAGTCGCTGGTCTCGCACCGAGAGCGCTGCCGCATCACGCAAACATTGGACACCTTCTTCACAGCAACCCCGGCAGCACCAGAGGTATGACTGAGGGGCCGTCTCCGATGGCAGGCGGGCGAAGTCGGCAGTGGGATCGGAGGCATCCACTGTGCGGGGCGCGTTCTGCCTACTCTTTGGGCTTCCGATGCTTAGCGTCCTTTTCGGCCTTGGCTTGCGCTTTCGTGTTGCCTTTCGGCTTGGCGCCTCCCTTGCCAGACTTCTTGGGCCTTACTTTCTTCGCCGCCTTGCGGGCATCCTTCTCCGCCGCGGCCTTGCGCTGGAGCGGGACCAGCTTCGCGGTCGCCTCGGCGGCGCTCTTGCCGACCTGGGGCAGGACGCTCTGGTAGATGTCCCGCGTGATCCGGGTGTCACTGTGCCCAAGCGTGTCCGACACGATCTTGATGTCGATGTCGGCAGCCAGCATGAGAGTGGCCGCTCCATGACGCAGGTCGTGCAGCCGGATCGGCGGGAGACCGGAGGCTGCGACGAGGCGTTCGAAGAGATCGGTCACCCTGCCGGGGTGGAGCCAGGAGCCGTCCTCCTGGACGAAGACGTGGCCAGTCTCGACCCAGGCCGAGCCCCATTCCTTGCGGTCCGCTTCCTGCCGTTCCCGGTGCCGCTTCAGGACGTTGACCGTGTCGTCGTCGAGCGCGACCACGCGGTAGCCGCTGTCCGTCTTGGGATCGGACGCCTCGACCTCCCAGCCGTCCTGCACGAGCTGGGCGGAGACGGTGAGGGAGTGGGTGTCGAGGTTCGTCTCCGACCACGGCTGCCCGCACGCCTCGCCACGGCGCAGGCCGCGGAAGGCGATGAGGTGCCACATCGCGTACAGCCGGTCCTCGGCGACGAAGTCGAGGAAGGCGCCGGTCTGTTGGGGCGTCCAGACCATCACGGGCGACGGCTTCTCGCCTGTCTGCTCCCACTTGGCGACCCGCTCGTCCGTCCACACCAGCGCCTTCGGCTTGCGCACGGGGTCGATCTCGACATGGGCAGCAGGGTTGAACGTGATGATCTGCTGCCCGATGGCGTCGTTCAGGGCCGCGCGGAGGGTGGCCTTCACGTGTTGGCGCGTGGCGGGGCCGGTGACCCGGCGGAACGGCGGCATCTCGTCGATCGCGGCTTTCATGGCCTTGCGGCGGGCGCGGTTGTCGACGCCTTTCCATGGCACGGTGGCCAACTCATCGATCGCCGCTCGCCGTTGAGCGTTCTGTTCCAAGATCTGGGCGTTGGCGTCCCGGATGTCCGTGAACATCTCGCTGAGGTGGCTGACGCGAAGCCGGTCTAGGCGCCGCTGGCCGATGCGCGGCTTGAGGTGCACGCGGATGTCGGTCTCGTAGCGGCTCAGGCCGGACTTGCGTATGCGCTTGCCCGCCAGCCACCGATCGAGCCATTCGCTCACGGTCAGGCTGCCGATCAGGTGATGCGAGACCAACTTCCAGCAGGGTGTTGAACGTTGACATGCTGTGACTCGGTGATCCAGTCATTCCGAGCTCTTTCCCGTCTGCCATAGGCAAACTGTCCTTTGCCATTCAAACGAGACGTTTGACAACGAATCCAGTCGCTTCGGATTCCTTGCCAGCGAGCCTGGCCGTACAGGCAGCGGGTTGCAGTTGCTGATCGTCGGCTCAGATGCTCGGGACCAGTAAGCCATCCGGCCGGTTCGGCGGATCGCGACAAGCTCGATGAGACGGGTCCGTTACCGTTCAACGGTGGCCAGGTATGCCGAGTTGACAATCAAGCTGCTGTTCGGGAGCGCATCAACGTGCGCATACCCCGGCTGCGCCGCAGAGCTGTTGTTCCGAGACCGGGGCAAGCTGACAGTGGTCGTGCAGATCGCGCATATCCGATCGGAGAAGAAGAAGGGTCCTCGGCACGACCCGTCCTACCCCAAGGAGTCGCTGCACAGCTTTGAAAACCTGCTCCTGCTCTGCGGTCAGCATCACCCTCCAGTTGACCAGCATGAATCGGTCTACACCGTCGAGGAGCTAGAGGAGTGGAAGGCGTTGCAGGTCGCTCAGACCGGCACCCAACTGTCCAGCTTCGAATCTCGGCAGGTCATCGACCAGATCCTTCAGAGGTTGGTCGAGTTGACGGAGGTTAAGGTCGCGGTCGAGTTGCGTGGCGGGCGTGGGGTGCCGAGCGGCGTGATCACCGGGCCGCTCGACTCGCTGATGGAGATGCGGTCCGATGATTTCAACGGACAGACATACATCGTCGTCCAGGTGAGCAACGTCGGCTACGTTCCGGTGACAGTGTCTACCGCCGGAGTCGAATACTCCTACCAGGCCGGAGAGAGCATCGGGCTGGAGCATCGTTTCGACATGCGTCTTGACACGGCGGGGAGCCTCGCGGCAGGGGCCTCCGGTCGGCTGCCCAATCACTCGGAATCAAACTGGTGCTGCCGTTCTGAGGCAGTGTTCAACGGGCTTCGGGAGGCGTACGGGACGTACGGCACCCTTCCCAGCTACGTCCGCCCCTTTGCTGAGCTCGGCCCTCTCGGTCGAATTCCGCCGACTAAGTGGCTGCCACTGACCGCTCTGCAGCCATACCTGCTCCCTCGCGAGAACTCTGCCTAATAGCGGTGGCTGAGGGGCAATTTGCTGCTGCCCAGGGTCCATACGTTCGTGCACGTCCTCCAGCGGCCTGCCTCCTGGTAGCCATTGATCGCGGTGGCGAGCACCATGACAGTCAAACTAGACGCCGCAGGTCAGAGGCGCGCCTGCGACTGGCTTCGTTGTCAATGGACACGAACTGGGAAATCGGCGGAGGGGCCGCCCTGGTAGACGAGGCACGGTGGTTCGCGACCCAGGTCAGAGATGTTGCGCAGAGCCAGCTTCCCTCGGCGTCGGCTGCCCTGATTGCCGCTCCATCTCCGTCTCGACAGCGCGAGCGACCTCTGGCCATGGGGCGCTCAGAGGGCTGAACAGGGACCAGTAGTCGTGCGCATCTCGAACGATGGCACTGACACCGAGGCGCACAGCATCCGGGGCGATCGTGCCCACGACGCGCCGGGTGACCCCGCCGGCGCCCCGGGATGCAGGGCTGATTCCGGAGCCCAGGAGAAGCGTGGCGGTGCGGATGGCGTCCAGCGTCGCCGGTGGTGCCGCGTGGGCGAAGCGACCGTAGATCAGGTCACCCCAGCGAGCCTGAGTGCGGGCCCAGGCCAGACGCTCCAGGCCCGTTCCGAGATCCACCGCCAAGCGATCCGGGTGGTCGGTGTGCCACAGGAGGACGATGTCCCCGAGGGTGAGGTTCAGGTGGTCGAAACGGAGCGTGATGCCTTCGACCTGTCGCCGACGCCACGGTCGCAACGCCCCGTATATCCGCAAGTGGCGTGCGTGAAAGCCGAGTTGGGAGAGCGTGGTGAGCCATCCGTCCAGGACGTCACCGCACTCGTCCAGGTTGTTCACGGGCTGGACGCGGGAGATGTTGACGAAGGAGGTGAGAAACCCGTCCTTCAGGAAGCCCGAGACATCGCGCTGGCCTGTGAAGCGGATGACCGGCTGGGCGAGTAAGCCGCGTCGGTAGGTGTGGGGCCTGCCGTCCTTGAGGAGCGGATCGAGGGCTTGTACCGCGGAGATGGTCAGCTCCGTCTCCCTGCCCCAGCGGAGGGGGAGACAGGTGTCGCGAGCGGCTCCGTCACTCGCGAAGGAGGTCTCCAGGCTGTCGAGCAACTCCCTCCATGAAGGGCTTCTACGTGGTGGTCTGTAGGGAGTGCCTCGGCGTGGGTGCTGAATCTCGATGCGGTCGGCGGCGGTCGTGAACTCCCAGTGCGGACCTAACTTCGCGCGGAGCACGGCCGGTATCTGTCGGGCCAGCGTGTCCCCGGCCGAGCTGGGCGATCGGGTCAGCACTGCTGCGCCGCCATCGCGGTGAAGTGCCGTGCCGGGTCGAAGCGTTGGAGGCCGACCTCCTGCACCTGCCGGTGATCCAGGCTCTCCGCCTGCTCGATGGCGTGTGCCAGTCGGTGGGCTGCCGTCTCGTCGTCCACCTCGGGGTCGGCCCCGGCGATCGTGCCAGTCGCATGGCACAGGGCGGCTTCGGCGCAGGTGCCCGTGCGCCAGGTGAGTGCGGCCATGGGGGTGCCGGCGCGGACGGATTCTCCGAAGACAGCGGCGCCGGCCTCCACGTAGGTGCGGGCGTACGTGTAGACGAAGACGGAGGCGTCGCGGATGGCGGCGGTCTTGGCGGGGCCGCCGAGTTCGCCGACCCACTCGACGTGGTCCGCGTTGAGGAGTCGGGCGTGGCGGCGTACGTACTGCTCGTCGAAGACGGGGCCGACGATCCGTATTCGGCGGCCGAGTAACTGGGCGGCGCGGGCTGCCAGATGGGGCGCCTTCTCCGCGTCGACGCGGCCGAGCCATACGAGGTCGCGTCCGGCGACGGCGGGTGGTTCGTTTTCGTCGAGGCCGAGGTGTACGGCCAGTTCCGGGATGGGCTCGCAGCTGGCGTACCGCTCGATCATCTCGGGCGAGTAGCAGTAGAGGCGGGACCGCTTGCCGTCGAAGGCGGCGTCGGTGTGCTGGAAGACCGGGGAGTGCTGGAACGTGGCGACGTCGCAGTCCAGCTCGCTCCACGTGCGGGTCCACGCAGGCAGCGAGGGGTATTCGTGGCCGACGACCAGGAGGTCGTAGTCGTTGGCGCGGAGCTCGCGCTCGGCGAGCGATCCGGTAGTGAGGTCCTCCAGTCGGACCGGCTTACGGACCCAGTCGTGCTCCAGGTCCGTGAGCCAGCTCGGCCCGAGGAGGTGTACGTCGGCGCCTGCGGTTCGGGCGCCTACGGCGACCGCCCACAGCCATCGTTCGATCCCGCCGTAACCGGCGGGTGGAAAGGCGTAGCTACCGGGGAAGTCGCAGACGCCGACGAGCACTTATGCCTCCGGTGTTCCGTCCGCCGAGATCCGGCGGAAGCCGAGGTGCGGGAAGAGAGATTCGGGAAGGACGAGCGATCCATCCTGCTGCTGGCACTGTTCGAGAAGCGCGGCCAGGGTGCGGCCGACGGGCAGGCCGGAGCCGTTGAGCGTGGCGACGAGCTTGGGCTTGCCGTCCTCACCGCGGGTGCGGATGTTGGCGCGGCGGGCCTGGAAGGTGCCGAAGTTGGAGATCGAGGAGATCTCCCGGTAGGTGTTCTGGCTCGGGATCCAGACCTCGATGTCGTACGTGAGCTGGGCGGAGAAGCCGGTGTCGCCGGCTGCCAGCTTGACCACGCGGTAGGCGAGGCCGAGCTCCTTCAGGCATGCCTCGGCGTGGCCGACCATCGTCTCCAGCTCGGCGTCCGCGGTCTCCGGGTCGACGATCTTGACCATCTCGACCTTGGAGAACTGGTGCTGGCGGATCAGGCCGCGGGTGTCGCGCCCGTATGAGCCCGCCTCGGAGCGGAAGCACGGGGTGTGCGCCGTGAGGGCCAGGGGCAGCTCGGCGGGCGGGATGATCTCGTCGGAGTAGAGATTGGTCAGCGGGACCTCGGCCGTCGGGATGAGGAACAGGTCGCGATCGGCGGCGCCGGTCTTGAACAGGTCCTCCTCGAACTTGGGCAGCTGACCGGTGCCGGTCATCGTCTTGCGGGTCACCAGGTACGGGACACCGTGCTCGACGTAGCCGTGGCGGCGCGTGTGGATGTCGAGGAAGAGCGTGGCCAGCGCGCGCTCCAGGGCGGCGCCGGCGCCGCGGGAGACCGCGAAGCGCGAGCCGGACAGCTTCGTGGCGCGGGCGAAGTCGAGGATGCCGGTGGCCTCGCCCAGGTCGACGTGGTCCTTCGGCTCGAACGAGAACGCCGGTGGGTTGCCGACGCGCCGGATCTCGACCGCGAACTCCTCGGAGTCGCCGTCCGGGGCCTCGTCGTCCGGGAGGTTCGGGATGGTCAGCAGGAGCTCAGTGAGCTCTTCCTGGACCTTCTCCTGCGCGGCCTCGATGTCGCGGATCTGGTCCTTCAGCTCGCGGGCGCGCTCCTTCAGCTTTGAGATGTCCCCACCCTGCTTGGCCGTCTGCTGGACCTCGCTCGCCACTCGCTTGGACTCCGCCCGCAGCTCGTCGGCCGAGCGGATGCTCTGGTTGCGCCGGGACTGGAGGTCTTCCAGCCGGGACAGATCCAGGGAGTAACCGCGACGAGCGAGCCGACGTACCGCTTCGGCACCCATTTCAATCAGGGCGCGGGCATCATGCATGAGGAAGATCCTTCTTATCCGGCGAGTGGGATGGGGATACCGCATCGACGGTAGCAACCGCCGACCCCTCACCGATCCGCAATATCGACGCGTCACCATCGGCGGTGATCTCGCGCAGAGTGGCCGATTCAAGATCATCCAAGAGCTCCGTGACCAAGAGGGAAAGATCGTCGTCGCCGATGGCGAGCGGCTCGATGTAGGGAGCCTCGGGGAAGAACAGCGGCATGGCCTCGCCGGCCGCGCGATCTCCATGCCAGTGGAGGACGGAAACCAGCAGGCCGTGCCCGACCAGGACGCGGGGCGCTGGGTGCTCCAGAGCAGCGAGGACGCCGGTGAGCAGCCTGCGTATGCCCTCATGCTGCGACTCCGCGGCGCCCGGTGGGCGCTGACAAGGACCGTGCTCGTCGAGCCAGGCCGCGTAGTCGAGGAAGGGCTTGCCCTCGAACTCCCCGTAGTCGAGTTCGTTCAGCCGGGCGTCTACAACCAGCTCGGGCGAGGGGACGCCCATGAGTAGCGAGGCGGTCTGCCGAGCCCGTGGAAATTCGCTGGTCAGCCAGGTGGCCATGGAATGGAGTGGGAGTACGTTCCACGCACGGCCGAGCGACTGTCGGCCCTCGTCGGTCAGAAGAATCTGCTGGGTCGGGTCGCCGTTGACGAGGTACCGCTTGCTGTAGTCGGTCTGGCCGTAGCGAAGGATGTACGTCGTCACGATCCGCTCCGAGGGGTCGTCGCTGTCGCCAGAAGGTCGCTGAGCACGGTGGCCATGTGCGTCGCGCGTGGATCGCCGGACTCCACGTAGAAGAGGAGGCCGTGGACCGCCAAGAGGCGGCACCAGGGTGCGAGCACGGGGATGGGGATCCGAGACGCACGTGAGGCGACGGCCAGCCGTACGGACGTTCCGCGACCGAGCTCGTAGTAGACGGACCAGAACGCCCAGTCGAACGCGGGGTCGCCCACCATGGGGAGCGGATCGATCAGCCGGGGGTGTCCCCGCCAGTCGAACAAGACGTTCTCCCGGTACAGGTCGGCGTGCAGCACCGTCGCTCGGCGGGAGCCCTCCTCCAGATCGGCGACGGCAGTGAACCCTGCTTCGACGAGGGGCTGCCAGCCGCCAAGGTCGAGTTCGCGCATCCGTCGCTCGATCTGCGGACGGACGTCGTGGGCGAGGTGGTCGGTGAGGAGTGGAAGCTGCTCCGACCGGAGTCTGTGGCGCCCCAAGGTGTGGAGCCCGTGGACGGCCGCCGCCACCATTTGCAGCTCCCGTCGCGGCCGATCCGCGCCGCCGGGTTGCCCGCCGATGAGTTCGAGCGCGGCCACGGCCAGGTCGTCCGCGGCCTCCATGACCTCCGCCGTCGGGCCACGGGCCCAGAGCCGTAAAGCTTCCACCTCGTGGCGAAAACGAGATGGATCAACCCATGCTTTGAGGAGCAGCGGACGCCCGTCGGGACGGGCCGCGGTCGCGATCACCGAGGCGTGGCCGGCGTCGTGGTACGCCACGAGCGTCAGCTTCCACCTCCCTGCCGCACGTGCCAGCAGCCCCGGGACGGCGTCGAGCCACGGCTTGACCGCGGGCCCGTAGTGCGCGAGCAGCCGTTGCCTGCACCCCGCGGGGAACTCTCCGAGCGTCCGCTTCGTCATCAGCTCAGCTCGATCCCGTCCGAGACGAGCTCATCGGTCAGGGCGGGGAACTCGCCCAGGACCTCGGCGACGAGGGCCTGCACTTTGTCGATCTCGGCGTCCGGGGCGGAGAGGCGGACGAGGATGCGCCAGGGTTCGTCCAGACGCTGGCCGGTGGTACTGACCAGATGCACTTCCGCGTGCCCGTCGGTGGTCTCGTGCAGGCGGTGGGCCAGGCGCTGCGCGGCGATGTTGTAGAGCTTGCCGACGTGGTAGACAGGGTTCTTGCCGTTGGCGCCCTCCAAGTTCATCGGACGTAGCGGCGTGATCAGACCGTTGACTCGGTTGCCGCGCCCGACGACGCCCTCGTCCCCCGACTCGATCGAGCTACCGGTGTAGGTCAGGTACAGCTCGTCCTTCTCCGGGACGTCGCGGGCGTTGAGCCGGAAGCGCGCCTGGGCGCCCGGCAGCCGGAGGCCGGCCAGCCGGTGGCACTCGGCGAGGACGGTGTCCTTGTTGCGGATGTACTCGGCCCGGCTGGCCACGTGCCGCGACTTCTGCGGCACGCACAGGACGATGTCAGCCTCGTCGCCGTTCCAGAAGCCCATGACCTTGACGTCGGACCCGCACCACGCGTGGGAGAGGGTGAACTCGCTCTCGCCGGAGAAGTGGTTCACCAGGTCGCGGACGAACGACTCGAAGGCGTTCTCGGGGGCCCAGCCGGTCCCCAGCGACGTGTCGTTCGAGAGCCGCAGCCGGCGCTCACGGAGGTCGTCGACGGAGCGGGGATTGAACCAGCGCGTGCGGTCGGGGGTCCCGTCGCCGGTGAGGACCGCACCTGGGCTGGAGTTGCTGGTGATGTTGAAGACGATGTCGAGGTGGTCAGACACTTCGGGTAGCCGCTCGGCGAAGAACGCGCGCACCTCGGCCTCGACGATCTCCTCGACCGGGATCGTCTCGCCCCCGCACATCGGTGCCGCGCGCCCGTTGACCAGGACACGGACAGGGGCGGTCATCTCGCCTGCCCCGTACCGGACTTCGCTGGCGCCGCCGAGGAGAGCGAGCTTGTCGAAGTTGTGGTGCAGCACGGCGCCGAAGCGCGCGACGGTGTGGTGGCTGTAGGCGCGGGACAGCCGCTCGGCGAGGTGATCGGCGAGGGTGTCCGGGTGGCCGAGGCCCTTCCGCTCGACGATGGTCGTCGCGTCTGGTCTGGCCATGGCGGTGTCGATGACGAGGTGGCTGTTGCCGATGACCGTGCTCGTACGAGGCATCACGAACTCCCGTTCAGGGGTGGGAAGAAGGGGATGAGCGCAGGCGTCAGCACGCCTGGACGAGCGGTGCGGTCGAGATTCAGCGAGGCACTCCGGCAGCGCGGAGATGCGCCAAGATCTCTGCGAGCGACCTGTACGCGGAAACGGCTTGTTCTTCAGCAGTGAGTCGGACGATGTCGTGGGTCGTGACGAGGTCGATGTCCTGAGTCCGGCGGCGATCGAGCCAGAGGAGCAGACGCCAGGCGAGCACCGGCCCGCAGAACGGCAAGCGGTCCGCGAGATCGACTGGAATGTGAGCCGGTGCTTCCTCGTACAGCAGGTCCCGTACGAGGTGGAAGACGACGTCGGTGTAGTCGAGAACGGCCGGGCCACAGGCGCTCGCCTCCGAGTCGACGACGTGCAGGTGCTCTCCGTCGACGAGGAGGTGCTCGGGCTTGAGGTCGCCATGTAGGTAAACGGTTGGGTGGGCGTCGATCGTTGAGAGGGCCTCCCGCAACGCAGCCCACCAGGGCATCCACCGGCAGCGGGCCGAGAACTGATCCAGTAGGAACTGGCTCGCGGAAACAGGGCTGCCAGCCCGTGCCGCCCAGCCGGGGCCAGGCGTAGCGCCGGCAGTGGGCCGGTGAAGCATGCCGCTCACCGCCATGACGTGACCGATGTAGTCCTCCGTCGCCTTGCGGGTGGCCACCGAGCACGGCGTCCCGTGCACCGCCCGGAACACTGTCCAGGACCCGGCCTCGCCACATCCCGTCGCCAGGACGGTCGGAACCGAGATGCCACGCAGGGCAGCACGCTGGACCGTGGTGGCCTCCCGGCGGCGACGGCCCTCGGGGTCGATGCCGACGTAGACCTTCATCACGGCACTGCCGTCTGTGGCGAACCGCGTTCTGGAGTACGGCTTGAAGACTGCCACGCCGAACGGCCCCAGCCCTTGCCCGACCCACGGCTCCGCCGACTTCGTGTTGCGCATCCTCCACACACCTCCGTCCCGTTCGAGAAGCAGAACCGATCACCAAGACCCGCTGGAGTGGCGGGAGTTACCTCCATCGCCCTGCGGCTTTCTCGGTCTGCTGCGACAGTAGGCGCGGCGCCCCGCAGCACCCCGGAAAAACCTTCCGGGGTCGATTCCGGCCACGAGGTGATGCTCAGGACATGCGAGGGATGACAGAGAACCTGACCATCGGCGAACGCGTTGCCTGGTACCGGCGCCGACGCGGACTCTCCCAAGAGGTCCTGGCCGGCCTCGTCGGCCGTACCACGGACTGGCTGAGCAAAGCGGAGAACAACCGGATCGAGCTCGACCGCCTCTCGGTGATCACCTCACTTGCCGAGGCTCTCGACGTCTCGCTCGGGGATCTCCTCGCCGAGCCGACGCTCCTGGAGTGGTCGAGTGACAGCGGCCGCCGCACGGTGCCCGCTCTGCGCGACGCGCTCATGGACTACAAGCAGCTCACGCCCTTGCTGGGGCACCCACCCGACGACGAACCGCCAACCCTGACGGGCTTGCGGGACGCAGTGAAGGAAGTCCTCGACGCCTACCAGGTGTCTCAGTACGGCTTCGCGACCCGACGGCTTCCCCTCGTCCTAGCCGACGCCCTCGCGGCCTCCCGCTCGTATTCAGGGCGGGAAGGGGAGGAGGCCCATGCCGAACTCGCCTTGGCCTATCACGGTGCGGCCATGGTGCTGGGCAAGGTCGGGGAGTCGGAACTGGCATGGATCGCCGCCGACCGCGGCTTGGCGGCAGCGCAACGGAGCGGCCAGAGCACGGTGACGGGCTCGCTCTTCCGCGCGGTCACGCACTGCCTGATGGCCACTGGCCGCTTCACCGCGGCGATCCAGCTGGTGAACGACGCGGCGGCCGTCATGCAGCCCGGCCTGGGCACCGCGAATGACGAATACCTCTCGGTCTACGGCACGCTCTTCCTCGCCGGCGCCATGGCGGCCTCCCGAGCGGAGGACCGTGGGACCACCCAGACCTTCCTCCGCGAAGCGGATGAGGTCGCACAACGACTGGGTGCCGACGCGAACCACCTCTGGACGGCCTTCGGTCCGACCAACGTAGCCATCCACTGCGTCGCCACCGCCGGAGAACTCGGCGACATCCAGATCGCCGCCGATCTCGGGCAGCGCATCGACACCAGCGGCTTGCCTGTAGAACGGCGCGTGAGGCACAGCCTGGAAGTCGCCCGAGCCCTCAGCGCCTGGAACCGGACCGACGAGGCCCTGGCCACACTGCTGGACGCCGAGCGAGCCGCACCCGAGCAGGTGCGCCACCACTACCTGAGCCGCGAACTGGTCATCGGCTGGATCCGCGGCACCCGAGGCCGCCCGTCCCAGCCGGTGGCCGACCTGGCCCGCAGGCTCGGCGTGGTCGGCGGTTAGAGTCCGTCCTGTGACCGAGAACGAGCACGAAGCGAAGATGGCCCACCCGCGCATGGCAGCCGGCGCGCTCTTCTTCGATGATGCTGACCGGGTCCTGCTCGTCGATCCCTCGTATAAGGACTATCGGGATGTCCCCGGCGGGTACGTCGAGAACGGAGAGTCTCCCCTGCAAGCCTGCGTGCGAGAGGTACAGGAGGAGCTCGGCATCAAGCCCGCGATCGGCCGCCTGCTCGTCGTGGACTGGGCGCCGAACCCGGGGGAGGGCGACAAGGTGCTCTACCTCTTTGACGGGGGGCGCCTCAACGCGGATGAGTGTCGGCACATCGAGCTTCAGGCCGACGAGCTCCGCGGTTACGCCTTCTATGACGTCGGTGAGCTGTCGGAACACACCATCCCCCGCCTCGTACGCCGTATCACCGCTGGCATCGAGGCCCGTTCCTATGATTCGACTGCCTATTTGGAGCATGGGGTGGCGCCGAGAGAACGTTAGGCCAGAGATGGCGGTGCACTTTTCCGATCCTGGGTGGCGTGTCTCAGCTACGGGATTACCGTTAGCCCGGTATGGCTGAGGAAAGTCAACCTTGGGTGATGCCGGCCGGGCTGTGGTGTCTGGCTCGCCCACTACTACCGCCCCCGAGACTTCGCTTCCAGAACGGTGTCCGGCAGAACCTTGAGCACGCGGACGTTTTCGCAGCTGTCGTTTACGTACGCGGATACGGGCGCACATGGCGCGACCTCTCACCCGCTTTCGGGGTGTCCAGATCTACGGCGCAACATCGGTTTCGCGTCTGGTCGCGATTCGGAGTGTGGGACCTGTTGCATCAAGCTGTACTGGCGAGCCCTCATACCCAGGAGTTCCAGGGCCTGACGCAGAGGCTCCTCGACGCCTCCCCCGGACACTCTGGCGTCAGCCGCGGGCAACTCGTACACGTTCCGGAACAGTGTGGCCCCTTTCAGGAAGCCTCTATCTCCCAGAGCATCAACACGGACTGCGGAGAAGTGGCACGAACAGTCGCCGAGCTGTCCGGGACAGCAAAGGACCGGCGAGGGATAACTGTGCTACACGCTCCGACCGATCCGCGTTCCTCGCAGGCATGAGGGCCAGAGAGTCCGACGACTGTCGATCATCCGATACGAAGTGCCCTGAGCCAACAGAAAATCGGTCAGGGCGTTCTACGTTGCGAGCCGGGATCTCACGATCTCGCGCACGCGTGCCGCAGCCTCCTCGGGGTCTTCATGCTCCCAGACGCGGACAACCTCCCAGCCCTCGGCGCTAAGGGCCGCGTTTGTCTCGGCGTCGCGCTTTTGATTGCCCTCGATCTTCGCGTGCCAGAACTCTTCGCGTCGTTTGGCTGGTCGGTGGTGCTCCGGGCAGCCGTGCCAGTAACAACCGTCCACGAAAACCGCGACCTTGGTCTTGGTGAAGACGACATCGGCGGTCCGCCGGAGGCCGGGCAGCGGCCGCGTGTCTACGCGGTACCGAAGCCCCATGCTGTGAAGGAGAGATCGCAGGGCGAGTTCCGGTTTGGTGTCACGCCCCTTGTTGGCCGTCATGACAGCACGGACCGAGACTGACGAGGCCGTCGACGTGGGCGGCAGGGGCTCATCGGACACAAAGCCGGCGGTGCGTGCCCTCTCCCAAGCCAGAGCCAGGTTCGCGGCGCGTGTGGCAGCAGCGACGTCGCTGACATACTTCTCGTTTGTCTGCCCAGAGTCGGACCAACGCAGGTAAGCCCGGATACGTCGGGTTTTGCGATAGAGCCGCAAGGCGATGGAGCCTCGTGCGAACCGCCCGCCGTCGAGCAGGACCGCGCGCCGGTGCAGTCCGCCAGCGGCCCGGTCTTGCTCCGCAGATCGAGCCGCCCTCGCCATACCGGCTCGGGCCTTGTAGGCCCGAGCGGGCGGCATCTCTCCGTTCCACCCCCGCTGCCGCTCGGAAGCGGCGTCGCTCACCGCTTCTTCCCAAGGTCCTTGGGAGTGTCGACGGAGCGGAGCGCGGCCCCCACCGCGTTAGCGAAGACCTCGGCGAGCCTGACAGGTACGGCGTTTCCGAGCTGGCGCATTTTCTCGCCTCGCGGCCCTGCGAGCTGCCACCTGTCGGGGAAGGTCATCACTCTCGCCGTCTCGCGAACGGTCATGTAGCGAACGCCGGTTCCGTTAAAGGTGACGTCGTCGAGCTGCATCACGGACTCGCCACCTGGCACTCCATGAACACCTGCCTTGACAGTCTTGGCTGGGCGGTCGAGGACATTAGGGGTGTGACCGGTATAAATCCGGGCTCTGGGCCATCCGAAGTGGTCGGAGATGTCGCCGACTTGCTTCTTGTGTTCCACCGCGTCGAGCGACACGTAGGGGAGGGGCACGCCCTCGTTCTCATCGATGCCAGCGATCGCGTCACGCAGTGTGCGCCACGGGGGGAGCTTGAGCTTCTTCTTGGTCTTGGGATTGTCCAGGTCGAGAGCCGGAAGGTTCGCGATGGTGCGCTTCTTCGCCTCCTCATCCACGGTCTCGTGCCGGTTCCAGTACTCCCCGCCTTCTCGCATGGAGTGGATCAAGGACTCATCGGAGAACTGTTGCTTGGGCTCGAAGTCCTCCCACTTGACGCCGAGGTCGGCACGGAAGGCAACGATGATCACACGGTGACGTACCTGAGGGACGCCGTAGTCGGCGGCGTTGACCGGATGGTGCTTCACCTCGTAGCGCTCGGAGGCGGGCACTGAGTCGTTGGCGAGCAGCTTCTCCAGGAGCTCATTGTGCTCCTCCCACGTGGCACCCGGCTCGCGCTCGACGAACGGCAACCGCATCTCGTTGAGGATGTACTGGAAGTACGGCTCGAAGGACTGGCGCAGTAGGCCCCGGACGTTCTCGCAGATGACTGCCTTCGGCCTCATCTCCTGGATGGCCCGGAACATCTGCGGGAACATGTTCCGCTCGTCCTCTGTGCCCTTGGCGACGCCGCCCAAGCTGAACGGTTGGCACGGTGGCCCGCCCGCCAGGATGTCGACCTGACCCTCCAGGGCTTTGAAGTCCTCGACGAGGTCGCGGACGTCCCCCGGCTTGAGCGGCCACTTGTCGCCGTCGGGGGTCGGGTTCGTCTGGAGCGTCTCGATCGCCCGTGTGGAGTACTCGTTTACCAGCAGCGGGCGGAAGCCCGCGTTGTGGACACCCATGGCGAGGCCACCGCCGCCGGCGAACAGCTCTACACAGGTTCCCACCTCGGGATGCTTCTTCTGCAGCTCAGACATGAGAAAAGCGTACCGCGGAGTTGTCGATCATCAAGACACTTCAAGGAAACTGAGCACCGTGTCCACGACCTTCACCAGATAGGGTGATGATGATCACTCCATGAAGGGGAGCTGTGGCTGTGTCACTGGGGAACCACGCCGAGTTCAAGCTGAGCATCACCAAGGCCCTTGGTGATCAGTTGGCCGAAGCACTGGAGAAGCTCACGCCCGCTCCCCTCACCGAGGCGAACCTTCGCCTGCTGCCGCCCCACAAGGGCGTGTACCAGCTTCGGCGCGACGAGGACTTGCTCTATGTCGGCAAGGCTGAGGTCACACTCCCCCAGCGCCTCGCGAAGCACCTGCGCAAGCTCAGCGGTCGCGAGGGGATCCATCTGGAGCAGATCACCTTCACCGCGCTTTCGGTGGACGAGGACTTCTCTGCCGTCGCACCCGAGAAGCTTCTGATCGCCAGGTACCAGGACGCTGGAGAGGCCCCTTGGAACGAAAACGGGTTCGGAATCAACGACCCCGGTGACAAGCGGGACACTACCGTCTTCTCAGATGATCACTTCGACCAGCTATACCCTGCGCGGCTTGATTGGGTCATACGCGACCTTCCTGTAGGAGCCCAGACCCTGCGCAGTGTGCTGAAGGTCGCGAAGCTCGCGCTCCCATACACCTTCCGGTACGCCTACTACAGGACGGCTAGGGAGAAGTTCTACGAACAGTTCGAGGTGACCGTCCCTCAGTCGGAAATGACGGCGGACGAGTTCTTCCTGTTCGTGAGCGTGGTCTTGCCGGACCCGTGGCAAATCATGGTCCTCCCGGGCTACGCGGTCATGTACCCGAAGGAACTGCGCAACGAGAGCGCGCGCCAGTACTACCTGGGAGGCGAGATGATCCCCGCCGACAGCATGGCCTGAGACGCGACGCCGTAACCGCGCCCGCAACGCCGACGCGAAAGCGGTGCTGAACGCCCAGCGATGGATCGGTGTGAGGCTCTGTGGGCGCCAGGTCCTCTGGATGGCGGCTGAGCGGATCGATCAAGGTGTGAGGACGCGGACGGAACGCGCCTGAACTGGTGCTTTGGTTTGGTCCAAAGGCTAAGAGTGCTGGAGGCGTTACCCGCTGCGCTCCCTTGCTTGCTGACGCGACTTCGCTCTGATGTCAGTGGCATGCGATATCTCTTGGCGCAGGCGGACGAACCGCTGTCCTCTAGCAGCCCTTCAGACGGGAGCAGTGCTTTGACAAATGATGACGCAGGAATCCCCTTCGAGGAGATCGACCTCACACCGTCGCCGCAGCTCCTGGAGGCGTTGGGAGACATCCCCTACAAGCCGTGGCAATGCTTGGCGGAGCTGATCGACAACTCCTTCGACGACTTCCTCACGGACCCGGACCGCAGTGAGGCGCAGGAGGTCTGGATCACTCTGCCGAAGCCCACTGACAATGATCCGATCGTCAGCCTCCTCGATAACGGGCGGGGCATGAGCCTCGAGACGCTGCAGAGTGCGCTGAAAGCCGGTTACAGCGGCAAACGCCGGTACGGCAGTCTCGGGCTGTTCGGCATGGGCTTCAACATCGCCACGGCCCGTCTTGGCCATCACACAGAGGTACGGACCACGCGGGCTGGCGACTCCGACTGGCTGATCGTGGAGATTGATCTGCGCCGCCTATCGCAGAACGACAGTTTCAGGACGCCTCTCCGGCGGGAGGCCAAGCAAGACGTCTCCGATCATGGCACCGAAGTGATCGTCCGTCGTCTGCGTACTGAGATTGCTGAGGACCTGAGGAAGGCCAATCGACACGCCTCTATCCGCGCTGACCTTGGTCGGGTCTACTCGTATCTGTTGCGCGGAGAGAATCCGATTCCCGGAGTTCCGGACGGCCCCATGGCGGGGCGCGGCTTCCGGCTGAAAGTGAACGGGAAGACCGTCTCGCCCAGACTGCCTTGCGTCTGGTCGGCGTCGCGCACGGTAACCAAGGAAGGACGAGAGATCGCCGCCGTCCGGTCCGTCGACATTCCGCTGGCGTCGGCGTTGGCGTGCATGAAGTGCGGCCACTGGCAGAGCCCGGACCTTGCCCTAGACCGATGTGCTGAGTGCGACGGCGAGGACATGCAGCTGCGTGAGCGCCGCATCCACGGCTGGTTCGGGGTTCAGCGCTACCTGGACGAGAGCGACTACGGGATCGACTTCCTGCGCAACGGCAGGAAGATTCGGATCGGGGACCGAACCCTGTTTTCCTGGGAGAACCCGAACGACGGGACCCAGGTCCCGGAGTACCCGGTCGACATCCCGGCCACCCAGGGGCGCATCGTGGGCGAGATACACCTCGATCACGTCCCGGTGGGTTACCAGAAGACCGACTTCAACCGGGAGAGCCGGGACTGGCGGCACGCTGTCGTTGCGCTGCGCGGCGAGGGGCCGATGCGCCCGAAGAAGGCCAAGGCGCTGGGCTATCCGCTGAACACCTCGCACCTCGGAGAGATTTTCAAGGGCTATCAGGAAAACCGTCCGGGTGCTGCTTGCCTAATCCCCGGCAACGGCAGCACAGCTATCCACGAGACAGCCCGGGAGTGGGGTGCGAAGTTCCATTCTGGCCGGCACCCGGAGTTCCTCTCAGACGAGATCTGGTATCAGGCGGTACTGGCCCATGATGAGAACCGAGGCAATGGAGGGGCACCCACAAGGCCGACCAGCAATGGTGGGGCCAGCGGGTCCTCGCTAACAGGCCGCACCGGACTGGCACCTCTGGGCGGCGCGCCAGCCGACGGCCACGACTTGGGAGGCGTGGCGCCCGCACTGGAGCCCGCCCCAGCGGCTGAGCCCGAGCCTGTTGAAACCGAGGAGCAGCGCTTCGAGCGCTATCGCGCTGACGCCCGTCAGATCTTTGATCTAACGGGCGAAGTGACTCTGCCGCGACTTGGCCGCAAAGCTGTGACGGTCTTTGAGACGCGCACGCCCTTGCTGGACGATCGCGAGCGGTCGGTGCCCACGCTGGCCCGTCTGGGAAAGGGCGTGAATCTGGAGGTGTTCGTCCATGGCGACCACCCCGTATTCCGCGAGTACGGACGTGATCCTCGCGACTACGCGTTGATGGAGGTCGCACAGACCCTGCACGCTTTCGAACCGGACGGGCAGAAGGTGACAGCGGTCGCGGCTGAGGTCACGCGACAGTTTCCCGACCAACGAGTCACTGAGTCAGCGCTACGAGACCGGGCCGACTCGCTGCTGGACCGAGTGCGCGAGCTGATGACGCCTATCGTCGTGTCGATGGCCAACGAGCTCTGGGAGGCGGTGCCAGAGGAGGTCAGGCTGCGTGCCGAGCGTGACGCCGGGCGAGCCGACGCCTCTCTGGACTGGCCCACCGTCGTAAAGGCCGGTGCTTTCGTGGCTCATTTGGACGCTGCCGGGATCGCGGCCGTCGTCCGGGTCCGTCCAGCGGCCTTCTTGGACGGGGCGGTGTTCAAGACATCTTGGAGTGGCTGGTCGGACACTACGGTCAAGGACAGGCAGGTGGCTCAGACTGTGCGCCCTCTAGAGGTTGTCAGTGAATTCCTGACTGACCCGGGTACGAAGACTCGACTGGAACTCTCCTTGGCACGGATCACCTTCGACATGCTCGACCAGAGCGTTGCCGGACCGGTGTGAGTCATGGCTACCTCGTTCATGGCGCCGGACTTCCTACGTTGGGTTGGACCGTTCGGTTTCACTCGCCAGCTGGAGCGGCTAGCGCTTCACCTGGGCTTCACCGACGTCGTCAATATTGATGGTGCGAACGACCAAGGAGGTGACATTCTCGCCACCCGTGAGGGTCGCTTGTGGGTATTCCAGGCTAAATGGAAGGCGGGAGCGGCAGTGCCGCCCAGTGCCATTGACGAGGTCTTGGAGGCTAAAGCCCACTATGGCGCCGACCATGCCGTAGTGGTCACTAACAGCCGGTTCGGGCCGCTCACGCATAAGCGCCGTGACAGTCTCGCGGCTGTCGGCATGCGAGTGGAGCTATGGGCAGGCCAGGAACTGGCTGACCTGTACTCGGACGACCGATTCACAGCTGACCGGTTGCCGTCTCGCAAGCTGCGCCCCTACCAAGGCGAGGCTTTGCGGGCGGTCATCGGCGACCTGAAGAGTGCTGACCGTGCCCTGCTGGTCCTTGCAACCGGCCTGGGTAAAACAGTGGTTGGTGGTGAGGTAATCGATCGCCATCTGCACGAGAGGCCCCAGGACAAAGTCCTGATCGTCGCCCCGGCAAAGGATCTGGTGGAGCAGCTTGAGCGAGCGTTGTGGCACCACCTGCCCAAAAGCGTGCGCACTCAGCTCCTGACGGGCGACCACCGCCCTGACGACCTGCGAGGCGTTACCTGCGCGACGACAGCGAGTGCTCTTAGCTACGCCCGTGCCGGCTACCGGCCTGGGCTGATCATGGTTGACGAAGCCCATCACGTTGCCGAGGATGGGCAACTGGCCGAGCTGCTGGACGTCCTCCACGCGAGTCAGATTTTTGGCGTCACGGCGACACCTTGGCGTGGTGATCGATTCGATATTCGCACGCGATTCGGCGAACCCAGCTACACGCTTGGTATCGAGGACGGCATGCGGCTGGGCTACCTGTCCGAAGTGCGCTACCGGCTCTACGCGGACAACATCGATTGGGATTTCGTCCGGGGCATCAGCGACCACAGCTACTCGATCAAGGATCTCAACGCACGCCTTTTCCTCCCCGAACGAGACGAAGGAGTGCGCGAGAAGCTGGTGGAGGTATGGGCGCGTACCCAGCACCCCCGCGCGGTCGTCTTCTGCCGCACCATCGAACATGCCGAACGACTGGCGGCGCTGCTGGCAGAAGTGCCCCAGTGGCGCGGAGCACTCGCTGTTCACGCGGGTCTCAGCAAGCGGGAACGCCAATCCCGACTGATGAGCTTCCGGAGCGGCGAGGTCCCGATCCTGACGGCTGTCGACATCCTCAACGAAGGTGTGGACATTCCGGACGTGAACATCCTCTGCTTCGCCCGAGTTACGCACAGCCGTCGGATCTTCGTTCAGCAGCTCGGCCGCGGCCTGCGTCTGCGTCCGGGGAAGTCGCACGTGGAGGTCCTGGACTTCGTCAGCGACATCCGCCGCATCGCGGCTATCTTGAACATCCGCCAACAGATCGCCGAAGACGAAGTCGAGACCTTGCGTCTACGAGAGCGCGGCACCAGCTTCGACTTCGCGGACAAGCGCGCGGAGAGTTTGATGCGTGAATGGATTGAGGACGCGGCCAGTCTGGAGACCTCGTTGGACAAGAGTCGCCTTCAGTTTCCCGACCCGGCTGCCTTTGGGGGGTGAATGATCGATGAGTGACATCGATGAGGAGATCCGACGCGAGGTGATCGCCGAGGTCTACCGGCAGGTCGACGAACTCGACTGGGACGGTATGGCCCCGCGTGAGCGCTCCCAGTGGTACGTGCGTTGGATTGACGACCCACTCATTGGGGGTAAGCTCACACGTTTCATCGAACGCGATCGCGTCCGCGTGTGGATCAAGGATGGGCCGATCAAAGAACTGCCCAGGGCACGCTTCGGCATCGGCTCTTACGCGCAGTTTGCGGTCAGTCGCTACCCCGGGATGGAGCAGATCGCGCACCAGGCGATTGGGCCGGATTGGCATGCCGACCCAGAGTCTGTTGACGTCAAGCCCAACCGTTGCCTGGTCCGAGGGCCTGAAACGGACGTCCTAATGATTTGGGGGCCGGCGGCCAAGCTTGCCGACCTTGTGTGGGCCGGCATCAACGCTCGTGTGGATGGCGGTGCCGAACCGCTCATCGTCGTTGCCTCCCCTCAGGGCACGCGACTTAGTGGCGGCGAGATGCATCGGCATCGGCTCCTCGCCAAGCAGGCAAGCATCGAGCTGTGCCACATCACCCTGCGGCTCACCCGCGTCTGACAGCTACACCGACTGAGGTACCGCCACGATCTCCGGGACGTGCACGACAGCGGTCGAAGCCCGGCCAACGTGCGTGAGCGATGCGTGAGCGGACGGAATAGCACCCACTGGATTTAGCGTCACGCTGTGGAGCCCGGAAAGTCTCTGACCAGGTAAAACCGGATGTCCCATGATCACGAGTCACCACCCATCATGATCGTCCAGGCCCTCGTAATGCGTAGGTCTCGGGTTCGAATCCCGAAGGCGGCTCCAAGGAAGTCCAGGTCGTGTGGTCCACGGCCTGGACTTTTTGCATGCCGGGATCCGGCGGGGGCGGAGGCGGTCGCCTCGGTGGCTGTGCGCGCGGCCCGGGGCGTGGCCGACTGGTAGGTGTCCCGAGCGATCCGGGTCTCGCTGTGCCCGAGGGGCTCGGACGCGATCTTGATGTCGACCCCGGCGAGCATGAGCGCGGCGGCGACGTGCGGCAGATCGTGCAGCCGGGTCGCGGCGGCTGCCGTCCGGCTTTCGCATATCGCGGTGGATTGCTCGCTTCGGCGGTGATGCGAACCCCTGCAAGCACTCTTTCACCACAGCCACCAAAGCCCCGATCCCTATACCCAAAGGGCGGGATGTTCGGGACCATTGCTCAAGGTCGAACCAGTCAATCGGGGGATTTGTTGACGTCATGAGCTTTTTCTCTGGTGCGCCGGTGTGGGTGTTGAGTTGCGTGATGGGCGTGTTGCTTTGCACGTACGCAACCCTATTCTTGATGGCTGCATTTCATCGCGACCCGGAACGCAGGAAGGAAGCTTACAGCTTGCTTTCTTTGCACCGGTTCTCCCGATCCGTCGCTGAAAGTGCGGCGCCGGTCAATGGAGGGGAGCGATGGGTTGACGATGCTGCGCAGTCTGGTGCGCCACCCATTGCCAGAACGGGGTGGCTGCCGGGGATCGGGCAGGGTCTCACCATGGAAGACGGGACAGTGATCAGGGCGAGTGGGAATGTTTACATTTCCCGCCGGGATGGTTGGGTCATACTCGAAGTGGCTCGTGACGTCGACCCTGAATACTTGAAGTTGCGCGATGCCGCCCTGATCACCATAGAGCGGGAGGAGCCGGAAAGGTTGATAGTTGACCTGTTGTCGGCTCCTGGCCTCAACTCGATAGTTCTGGGCGTTCTGGTGGGAATCCTTAAACGTAGTCGATCCAAAGGTATAGATTTTCGCCTGGTTGTGAGTGGCGAAGATTTCATGAAGGTGTTCCGCATCACTGGGCTCGATCGCGTATTCGCTCTGTTTGAGACCGTTGAGGAAGCAATGGCTCATACGGGATAACGGGATAACGGGATAACGGGATTCCAGGTAGTTCGTCCTCGCGGGCAATTAGGGCTTGGGCCGGCCTGGAGTCAGGGGCCCTGGCCTCGTCCAGGCCGTACTGCCGTTCGTCGAGGGCGGGCTCGCTGTGCTCGGTGGACATACGGGGTCCGTTCCGCGAACGGGGTCCGGTCCGCCCGCTGGGCAGGGGAGGGGGCGCAAGACGTGCCGAGGTGGTGGGGCGCCGCGCGCGCTGAGCCCGGCGCAAGTGCGGTCGCGCACCCCCGCGATGGCGTCGGGCCACAATGCTGTGCCGTGTCCCGTCGGCGTGGAAGGCTTCGGTGTGCTGCCGGGGTGCGGAGTGCGTGAGGGGCGGTGAGGGGGGGGCAGGCCTCGACGAACCAGGGCGTTCAGGCCCCGACGTACCAGGATCAGGGGCAGGGTCAGGATCAGGCCCGGACCGAGTGGCCCGTCCCGGGGGAACGCGGTCGTGGCTCGGGGGTGGTTCCCCGGCTCGAAGCTCGATACTGGGAGATCATGTCGTGTGTGCGGCAGCCGCCGGGTGGAGGTGACAGCGATGCGAGCCGAGCGCCAGGGCGGTGACGACCAGGAGGCTGACCCGCTGGCTGGTCGCCGGGGTGGTGAGGGCCGGGACGTGGGCCCGCTGGCTGGTCGCCAGGGTGGTGAGGGCCGGGATGTGGACCACCCGCTGGCCGGTCGCCGGGAGGGTGGTGGCGAACCGGAGGCGGGCCCGGTGGACCGTCGACGGCGGGGTGGGGATGGTCGGGAGGCGGACCCGCTTGCGGGGGACGCGGAGCGGCGACGGGTCACCGGTGTGCTCGCTCTCGCCGCGGCCGCCGTCGACGTGTGGCAGGTGCCCGCCGCGCTGTGTCGCACCTGCGTGGAGTTGCTGCCGATCGGTGGCGCGTCCGTGTCGATCACCGCGAGCAGTTCCGTACGCACCCTCTGGTACGCCAGCGACGACACCTCGGCGCGGCTCGCCGAGACCCAGTACACGTTGGGGGACGGGCCCTGTCAGAGCGCGCTCGATCTGGGGGCGCCGGTGCTCGCCGGGGATCTCACGCAGGGGCCCGACGCCCGGAAGTGGCCGGTCTTCGCCGTGCAGGCGGTCGGGCTCGGGGTACTCGCGACCTTCTCGCTGCCGCTGGGGTCCGGCGCGCTCGCCATCGGCACGCTCGACCTGTACCGGACGACCACGGGGGCGCTCTCGCCGCGCGAGCTCGGCATCGCCATGATGATCAAGGACGCGGTCACCTTCGCCGTCCTCAACCTCAGCAACGGCCACCCGGAATCCGCTGATGCCGACGGTGGCGGAGTAGCGTCGTGGGTAGAAGCCGCGGAGGCCGACCGTACCGAGGTCCATCAGGCCGTGGGTATGGTCATGATCCAGCTGGGCACCGACCCGGAGAAGGCCCTTGACTACTTGCGGGCGCGCGCGTTCGCCCAGGGGCAGACGGTCTCCGAGGTGGCTCAGGACGTCATCGACCGGAGCTTCTCATTCCAGCGGCAGGCGTCCATCGACGGCGAAGATCCGGACGGTCGGTCACGCGGCACATTCGAAGAGGAACGGTGAACGGAGATGAACCGTGAACAACAGCTCGCCGAGGCATTCGTCGGGCTGACCGACACCCTCGCCGACGACTTCGACCCGGTCGTCCTGCTCGACCGGCTCGCCGGACACGTCGTCGACATCGTCGGGGCCGACGACGTCGGCATCATGATGGCCACCGCCCGCGGCGGCCTGCGCACCATGTCCGCGTCCGACGGCGGGGCCGCCCTCGTCGAACTGCTCCAGTTGCGGACCGGCGAGGGGCCCTGCCTGGACTGCTTCCGCACCGGCCGGTCCGTCGACGCCGTCCGGCTCGCAGACGCCGCCGCCGTGGAGCGCTGGCCGCGCCTCGCGCCGCTCGCCGCGCAGGCCGGGTACCTGGCGGTCCATGCGCTGCCGCTGCGCGTGAACCACCAGGTCATCGGGGCCCTCACCGTCCTCGTCGCGGACCCGGACGGGCTGTCGGACGACGAGCTGCGGCTCGCCCAGGCGCTCGCCGACGTCGCCGCCGTGGCACTGATCCACTACCGGCCCGACCCGGCCAGGCCCTCCGACGTACTGACCCGCGTCCAGGCCGCCGTCTCCGCGCGGGCCACCGTCGACATGGCCACCGGCATGCTCGCCGAGGGCGGCCTGCTCGAACTCGCCGACGCGGGACGGGTGTTGCGCATCTACGCACGACGGCACGGCGGCCGCCTCACCGAGGTGGCCCAGGCGCTCGTACGACGCGAACTGGAGCTGGGGACCGTGCTGGCGGACGCCACGGGTGCCACGGGCTGACGCCGGGGGTCACATCTTCGGCATCAGGACCGTGTCGACGATGTAGACCGTGGCGTTGGCGGTCGGCACGTTGCCGCAGACGACCTTCGAGGCGTTGTTGACCTGGTACGACTCGCCGGAGCCCGCCGTCGTCAGCTTGCTCTTCTCCAGCGTCTCGTAGGAGCCCTTCTCCAGCTGCTTCGGCGTCAGCTTCTGGCCCACCACGTGGTACGTCAGGATCTTGGTGAGCTGCTTCTTGTCGGCGAGCACCTTGTCCAGGTCGGCCTTGGGGATCTTGGCGAAGGCGTCGTTGGTCGGCGCGAACACCGTGATGTTCTCCGCGCTGTTCAGGGTGTCGACGAGGCCCGCCTTCTTCACCGCGGTGACCAGGGTGGACAGCGCCGGGTTGTGCGAGGCGGCGGTGGCCACCGGGTCCTTGGCCATGCCGTCGAAGCTGCCCGCGCCGTCCTTGGGAACGGACGAACAGGCCGGGCCGAACGGCTGGTCGGCCGTCGACGCGTCGGCCGACGGGGTGTCCTTCTCCTTCGGCGACGACGCTGCCGCGTTGTCCTTCTTGCCGCTGTCGCTGTCCTTGTCGCTGTCGGAGCAGGCGGCCAGGGCGAGCGGCAGGACGAGCGCCGCGGTCGCCGCGACGGTGACTCGGCGCAGGCGGAGGGTGGGGTTCATGGTGAATCTCCTTGAGTGGGGAGGGAGTTGAGGGGTGGGTGGGTTCGGGTGGGTAGGGGCGTTGTTCTTGGGCTTCAGGTCACGGTGACCACCACCGAGTGCCTGCCGGAGGCGCCGTCGGGGATCGTGCGGGTGCGTTCCGCGGTCTGGGTGGTGCCGGTGCGGTCGGTGGCGCGGACGTGGAGGGTGTGCGGGCCCGAGGTGGCGGGCCACTCCCAGCTCCACTGGCGCCAGGTGTCCACGGGGCCCTCGGTGGCCAGACGGGCCTTCTGCCAGGGGCCGTCGTCGACGCGCACCTCGACGCGTGCGATGCCCTTGTGCTGCGCCCAGGCGACTCCGGCGACGGTGACGCGGCCGGCGGCGGGGCGGGCGAAGGGCTTGGGGGTGTCGATACGGGACTGCGTCTTGATCGGCGCCTCGCGGGCCCAGTCGCGCTTGACCCAGTAGGGGTCGTAGGCGTCGAACGTGGTCAGCTCGATGTCCTGGATCCACTTGCAGGCGGAGACGTAGCCGTACAGGCCGGGGACGAGCATGCGGACGGGGAAGCCGTGCTCGAAGGGCAGCGGTTCGCCGTTCATGCCGACGGCGAGCAGGGCGTCGCGGCCGTCCATGACGGTCTCCACCGGGGTGCCGATCGTCATGCCGTCGACCGAACGGGCCACGAGCTGGTCGGCGGGTCCGCCGGCGGACGGCGGGCGTACCCCGGCCTCTTCGAGGAGCTCCGCGAGGCGTACGCCGAGCCAGCGCGCGGAGCCGACGTAGGGGCCGCCGACCTCGTTCGACACGCAGGTCATGGTGATGTCCCGCTCGACGAGCCGCCTGCGGAGCAAGTCGCCGAAGTCCAGGTTCAGTTCACGTCCGACGCCCTTGCCGTGGATGCGCAGGCGCCAGCGGTCCGCGTCCAGGCGGGGCACGTGGAGGGCGGTGTCGACGCGGTAGAAGCGGTCGTTGGGCGTGGTGAAGGACGTGAGGCCCGGCAGCTTGAGATCGACGCCGCGCGGCAGGCGCGGCGCGGGCGACGCGGGCGCGGGCAGCCGGAGCGCGGCCCGGGACGCCTCGGCCTCGGCGGCCGTGGTGGCGTTGAGGCGCCGTCCGAGCAGCCAGGAACCGGTGGCGAGGGCGGCGGCGCCCGCGGTGGCGAGGAGGAAGGTGCGGCGGGCCGGGGGCGAGGACGGGGACGGGGCGGGGGACGGGGGCCCGTCCGGGGGTTCGGGGGTGGCCTCGGGGTCCTGCGGGCGGGAGGCGGTGTCGGCAGGGGGAGTGACGCGTGCGGGTGCGGGGGCGTCGGCGGGTGCGGAGGCGTCCGCAGGGGGTGGAGCTGGGACCGGGGCCGGAACCGGGGCCCCGGCCCGGTGCGGCAGGCGCCCGCCGAGGAGGTACAGCGTGGCCGCCCCCGCCACCGCCCCGCACAGGGAAGGCACCGCGTCCAGGAGCGACGTGGAGTCCGGGCGGGCCGTGGCCGCCGCCGCGCCCGCCGCGCCGAAGAGCAGGACGACCAGGGCCGCGACGCGGCGGTGGCGCAGGGCGAGCAGGCCCGCCGCCACGGCGAACAATGCGAGCGCGGCGAGGATGCCCAGTTGGAGGACCAGCTTGTCGTCCTCGCCGAAGCGGCGGATCGCCCAGTCCTTCACGGCGGGCGGCGTGCGGTCGATGACCGCGCCGCCGACCGCGGTGACGGGGCCCGCCTCCGGCCGGACCGCCACCGAGACCAGCTCCGCGACCGCGAGGGCCGCGTAGCCGGAGACCAGGCCGCCCAGTGCGGCGAGTCCGGCCCGGATCGCGGTGTCTCCTCGTGTGCTCACACCCCTGATTCGAAGCGGTGCGCCGTCCGGCTTGGTCGTTCACCCGATCGGATCAACCGCTCCTCGGGGCAGGCAGGTCACACGGGGTCCGTCAGTCCAGTTCGCGGGCCTGCTTGAACCGGGCGAGGCCGTCGGCGAGTTCCACCAGCGGGTCCGGGTAGTCGAAGCCGGCCCGCTCCAGGCCCTGGAGCTTCCACGGTTCGTGGATCGCGGGTGCGTCCAGGCCGGCGAGCTCGGGAACCCAGCGGCGTACGTAGTCGCCGTCCGGGTCGTGGCGCTTGGCCTGGAGGACGGGGTTGAGCACCCGGTTGGGCCGGGTGTCCGTGCCGGTGCCCGCCACCCACTGCCAGTTGAGCTGGTTGTTGGCGACGTCGCCGTCCACGAGCAGGTCGAGGAAGTGCCGGGCGCCGTCCCGCCAGTCCAGATAGAGGGTCTTGGTGAAGAAGCTCGCCACCAGCATCCGGGCCCGTCCTGGCAGCCAGCCCTCGTGCCGCAGCTGCCGCATCGCCGCGTCGATCACCGGATAGCCGGTGCGGCCCTCGCGCCACGCCTCGGCCTCCTTCTCGTCGTGGCGCCAACGGTCGTGCCGCGTCCGGTAGTCGGCGTGCGCGGCCTCCGGACGGGCCGCGAGCAGCTGGTGGTTGAAGTCCCGCCAGGCCAACTGCCGTACGAAGGCGTCACATCCCTCGCCCGGCGACCTGGCCGCGCGCTGGATCAGCTCGGTGGCCGACACCGTGCCGAAGTGGAGGTGCGAGGAGAGGTGCGAGGTGGCGTCGGCCGCGAGGTCCGACTGCTGATCGGCGTACGTCGCGAGGGAACCGCGCAGCCACGACGTCGTACGGCGGCGGGCCTCCTGCTCGCCGCCCGCCGCGAGCCCCGGCGACACCCCGGTCACGGACGCCCGCGAGGGGAGCTTGCGCCCGCCCGCGCCCTCGGGGACGGAGATCGCGCGGGGCGCGGCGACGACCGGGCGCATGGCGGTGTTCTGCCAGCGCCGGTAGTAGGGCGTGAAGACCGCGAAGTGGTCGCGGTCCTGCGGGACTTCGGCGCCCGGCGGGACCGCGGTGAACACCGCGTCGTGGACGCGCAGTTCGGCGCCGAGCGCGCCGAGCTCCGTCCGCAGCCGCTCCTCGCGCCGCCGGGCGTACGCGCTGGTCCCCGCGGCCACGTGCACGGTACGGGCCCCGGTGCGGGAGACCACCGCGGCGACCTCCGCCACGACGGCGCCGGACCGCAGCACCAGCCGGCCGCCGCGCTCGCGGAGGCCGTCGTCGAGGTCGGCGAGGCAGTCGGCGAGGAAGGCGCGCCGGTTGGGCGCGTCGAACCCGGCGGCCGCGATGCCCTCGTCCAGGACGAACAGCGGGACCACCTGGTCGGCGTCCCGTAGCGCGGCGTGCAGCACGGGGTTGTCGTGCAGGCGCAGGTCGGCGGTGAACAGGCAGACGGATACGGACAATTCCGTGCTCCTAGGTGCTGGTGCTGGTGCTGGTGCGGATGCCGGTGAGGGCGCGGACACGGGTACGGATACGGGTACGGGTACGGGTACGGGTCACGCGGGGAACTTCATCAGGCCGATCGGGTCCGTCGTCGGTTCGGGCGAGCCGCCGGACGGTTCGACGGTGACGCCCATGCCGGACGCGGTGCCCACCGAGCCCTCCAGGAGCGTGGCGTTCGTACCGCCGGAGTCGTTCAGGAGACCCGCGGAGCGCATCTTCCCCTCGTCGTCGAACCACAGTTGGTACACCTTGCCCGCCGGTGGGTCCGGCAGCGCGGAGGTGAGGAACGCGGCGCGGTCGCGCGCCTTGGAGACCACCACCGTGCCGCGCGCGCCGCCGGGGAGCTTGGCGCTGACGGTCCGCGCGTCGGGCGCGGCGAGCACGGCGGCCAGCTCGGCGGCCTGCCGCTCGGCCTGGCGCGCCTCGGTCCGTGCCTCCTCGGCCGACCGGTGCTGCCAGACCGCGATGCCGCCGAACGCCGCGGCCGCGGCGAGACAGGCGGCGAGCACGAGCCGGGAGGCGCGCCGGGACCAGGCGCGGACCTTGCGCGGCGCGGGGACCCTGGGCGGCTCCTGGCGGACCGTGGTGATCTGCCGCAGCACCTGTTCGCGCAGGTGGGCCGGGGGCGTCACGGAGACGGCGAGGCCGAGCCGCTCCGCGGTGGCGGCCAGCTCGCGCACCTCCTGGGCGCAGGCGGGGCAGACGGCGAGATGGCGCTCGAAGGCGGTGCGTTCGGCGGGGGCCAGCGCGTGCAGGACGTACGCGCCGGTCGCCGTGTGCAGGTCGGCGGTGCTCACGCGCTCACCCCCAGGCAGTCGCGCAGCCGGATGAGTCCGTCGCGCAGGCGGGTCTTGACGGTACCGAGGGGCAGGGTGAGGAGCTGGGCGACCTCGCTGTAGGTGAGGCCGCGGTAGTAGGCGAGGGTGACGGCCTCGCGCTGGAGCTTGGTGAGCGCGCTCAGACAGCGCCGCACCCGCTGCTGTTCGAGGCGCGTCTCGACCTGCTCGGTCACCTCGTCGTACGCGGGCATCTCCGCGAGCAGCGCGGCCTTGTGCTCGCGCTCGGCGCTGGCCTGGGCCGAGCGCACGCGGTCCACCGCGCGGCGGTGCGCCAGGGTCATCACCCAGGTCATGGCGCTGCCCTTGTCGGGCCGGAAGCGGGCCGCGGTACGCCAGACCTCGACCAGCACCTCCTGGGTGACCTCCTCGGACTGGGCCGGGTCCCGCAGCACGCTGCGGACCAGGCCGAGCACCGGGCCGCTCACCGCGTCGTACACCCGGGTGAAGGCCTCCTGGTCGCCGCGCGCCACGTCCATCAGGTGCCCGTCGAGGCCGGACCGCGAGGGTGGGGGCGGGGCGGCGTGCGCGCGCTCCGCCGGTCTCATCGGGGCCGCCCGTCGACCGTGCCGACTGTGCCGAGCATGTGTGCGGCCTTCCTCGTCGTGTGGCGGGCGCGCGGGCGCGCGGCCGTCAGTTCACCGTTCTTCCCCTTGATTCGGAGCCGACGCTCCCGCGGATTGGTCCGCGGGACGGTCTTGACCGTCGCGGGGAACAGGTACGTCGAGTCGTACCGCGAAGCCGCCCTCCGGGAGCGGACCCGTGGCGAGTGTCGCGCCGCAGGCCCCCGCGCGCTCGCGCATGCCGCGCAGGCCGAGGCCGCTGGACGGCGCGCCCCAGCGGGGGTGGCGGGCCGGACCGTTGGCCACGCGCAGGGTCAGCGTGCCGCCGGGCGCGTCCTCGTCCAGGGTCACGTCGACGCGGGCGCCCGGCGCGTGCTTGAGGGCGTTGGTCAGCGCCTCCTGGGCGATGCGGAAGACGGTCAGCGCCGTCTCCTGGGGCAGCAGGACCGGGGAGGCCTGCGCCTTCGGGAAGCGCACGTCGACGCCGGCCGCGCGCAGCGACTGCACCAGCTCGGCGATGGAGCCGCGCGGGTCGGTGCGCTCGGCCGTGCCGCCCTGGCCGCGCAGCACGCCGAGCACCCCGGAGAGCTGCCGCGCCGCGCCCGCGCAGGCGTCCTGCACGGTGCGCGCGGGGGCGGTCAGGCGCGTGTCGTCACCGGCCCGCTGTTCGAGCACGCCCGCGTAGAGGGCGGCGATGCTGAGCTGGTGGCCGATGCCGTCGTGCAGGTCCCTGGCGAGCCGGGCGCGTTCGCGTTCGACGGCGAGGTCGGCGGTGCCCTCGATGAGCCCGTCGACGATGCGGTTGCCGCGCCGCACGGCCCGTCCGTAGCTGCGCTGCCTGCGCACGGCGAGGCCGGTCAGGGCGGGCAGCAGAACGTCCGCGGCGAAGGCGACGAGCCCGTCCAGGTCGAGCCGGTCGTCGGGCGGTACGTCCAGGGAGTACAGGATGCCGAGGAGTACGGGCAGGAGCAGGACGCCCGCGCGGAAGCGGCGCTGGTAGACGGCGACCGAGTACGACGCGGCCATCATCGTGAGCCGCGAGGAGTAGTCGAGCAGCGTGGCCACCGAGGCGGCGAGCAGCGCGAGCCAGGGCAGGCGGCGGCGCGCCACCAGCAGGACCCCGGCGAGCAGCAGCGTCGCGAACCGCAGCCCGAGCAGGTGCGGGCCGCCCACCGGCAGGGCGATGAGGGACGGTACGAGGACGGCGGCCGCGATGGAGACGTCGGTGATCGCGGCGCGCCTGGCGGGTGTCCGTGCGGCCCAGGCGCGGGCCGCCGTGCGGGTAGCCCGACGGGTCGCCCTCCTCAAGAGTGCGGCCTGTCTGCCTGTCACGTCGTTCACCCGGCTCGTCGCGCTGTACACCGATCCCGGTAGAGGACTTTACGTTCTCCCGGCCGCCATTCGTAATGGCCGAAAGTCCTGAGCCGCAAGCCGGAGTTGAGAGGCTTCCCCGTTATTATCGACCGCATGAAACGAGCGTCGGCGCTGCAATTAAGGCAAGAATGAACGTGGTTCGCGTACTCGTCGCCGATGACCAGCCGGTGATCCGCGCGGGTCTGCGCGCCCTGCTCGGCGCCGCCGACGACCTGGTGGTCGTGGGAGAGGCGAGCGACGGCGCGGAGGCGGTCAGCATGGCCCGTGAACTCGCCCCCGACGTGGTGCTTCTCGATCTGCGCATGCCCGGTGTCGGCGGTATCGACGCGACGATCCAACTGACCCGCGCCACGCCTCGTGCGCGGGTTCTCGTGCTGACCAATCACGATACGGACGAAGCGGTGGTCGCCGCATTCGAGGCGGGTGCGTCGGGACTTCTCCTGAAGACGTCGTCGCCGCGTGAACTCATCTCGTCGGTGCGTTCCGTGGCGGCGGGCGCGAGTGTTCTCTCGTACTCCGTGATGAAACGGATGATTTCCCGGCCCGCGCCGCGTGCGCGGCGCGCACGGCCGCCGGAGGTCGTGGAACTCGCCGGGAAAGTGGCGTCGTTCGGCGCGGGCGAGGTGAAGGTGCTTGCCCTGGTCGGCGCCGGAATGAGCAACAAGGAGATAGCCGAGGCGCTGCACCTCTCGCTGACCAGCGTGAAGACGTATGTGTCGCGGATCCTGCGCCGTCTTGGCCTGGACAACCGGACGCAGGCGGCGATCCTGGCGTACGAGCTGGGGCTTTCGGCCGACGAGGGCGAGGGCCTGGTCGCGGGCGAGGGCGAGAGCGCCGAAAGTTGTCTCCCTTTGGTGTGAAGTGTCCACTTTGGTGGCGCAACCTTTCCCGTGGTGCGCGGAACGCTGAATCACAGCGCATTCCGCACCACCGAAAGGCAAGTTCGTGCACGTCGAGAGTTTCGGGGCGGGCGGTCACGCCGAGGGCGTGGCGGACGCGGAGTTGTGCGAGCGGGTCCGCGCCGGAGATCCACGGGCTTTCCACGTGCTGTGGGAACGGCATGTGGCGATGGCGCGGCAGTGTGCCGTCGGCTGTACGCGCGGTAGTGCGGCCGATGCGGAGGACGCCGTTTCCGACGCGATGCTCGGGCTTTTACAGGCGCTGCGCGGTGGGCGGGGGCCCGTCGGCAATGTCCCCGCATATCTGCGGGTTTCCGTGCGCAGGGCGGCGGCCCGGAGCGCGGCGCGCCGGCGCCGGGAACTCCCCGTCGCCGAATTGCCCGACCTTCCGTCGTCCGACAGCGGCTGCCGGGCCACCGCGCACTTCGACGCGGCGTGCGCGCGTGAGGCTTTTCTCGGGCTTTCCGAACAACGCCGGATCGCCGTACGGCTCTTCGCCATCGAGGAAAAGGGCGCGGGCCAGATCGGCGAACGCCTCGGCATTGCGTCGCCGGCCGCTTCCTCGCTCGTGTACCGCGCGAAAGAGGCGTTGCGGGCCGGATATCTGCGCCACCACGTGAATCCCGCGAACGCGGAATGCGCGGACGTCATGGACCGTGTGGTGGCCTCCCTGCGGGGGCGCTCCGTGCGCCGCCACACGGACTCCGTTTCCTCCCACCTCCGGCGCTGTGCGACGTGCCGCGAGGCGGGTGGGCAGCTGCGGGAGGTGAATGCGGGGTTGCCGGGGCGGGTGGGGTAGCGCGTCGGGCTGCGTCTCGGGGAGCGTCTCGGGGAGTGCCTTCGGCCGGTGGGGGCAGGGCCGGGCGTGAGGGCCGGGCGGCCGGGCGGGGGTGCGGGTGGTTGAGGGGTGGGGGCGCCCGCGGGGAGGGTGCGGGCGCCTGGTGGGTGGGGTTTTCGTGTCAGCGGAACAGGCGGCGCCACGTCTCCGGGCCCGGGTAGCCGTCCGCCTCCGTGCCGCGCCAGCCCTGGGCCCGCTGGAACGCCTCCACGTTGCGTCGGTCGGCCTCGGACCAGCGCGGTCCCGGGCCCTGCGTGTAGTGCTTGCCGTAGCCCTTCTTCACCAACTGCTTGCCCAGCTTGGTGATGTGCGCGTTCGACTGGCCCGGCCGGAAGTGCTGTTTGCCGGGGAAGGTGGTGGTCGCGCTTCCGCCCCCGGAGCCCCCCGTGCCGCCGCCGATGTTCTTTCCCTTGCCCTGCACCAGGTAGCGCCAGGTCGCGGGCCCCGGGATGCCGTCCGCCTCGGCGCCGCGCCACCCCTGCGCCTCCTGGAACGCCCGCGTCGCCCTGCGGTCCGCCTCCGACCAGCGCGGGCCCGGCCCCTCCTGGTAGAACCTGCCGCCGCCCCGCTTCGCCAGCATCCTGCCGAGCTCGGTGACGTGGCCGTTGACCGCCCCGGGGCCGAAGGAGGCCGCGCCGGGGAAGGCCGTGCCGGAGGAGCCGCCGGTGCCGCCGCCGGAACCGCCGCCCTCCACGACGTACTTGTAGCGGTAGGGCACATAGCCGCCGGAGTGGTTCCAGTACGCGTACGGCGTGGTCCGCTTCAGCGTGTGCGGCCGCGTCTGCTCGTACGCCACGTACCGCGTCTTCGACGCGTCCGCCCAGCCGCCGAAGATCGTCACGTGTGAACCCGCGCCCGGGTTCGACGGGTTGTGGAACAGCAGCATGTCGCCGGGCTTGAGCTGGCTCTTGGTGATCCGTACGCCGTACGCGGCGAGGCTGCCCGTCCACTGGTTGCTGCCGAGGCCCCAGGCCATCGACACGAAGCCCGAGCAGTCCTTGCGGTAGCCCTGGTAGAACGCGCCCATGCTGTACGGGACCCGGGCGTCCACCCAGGTCTGGGCCCGCGCCAGGATCTGGCTCCGCGTCAGGCGCAGCGGCGTCGACGCGGTGCGCGCGGCGGCGGTCTGGGCGAAGAGCGGGCCCGGTGCGCCCTGCCCCGGGTGCGTCGTGTCCTGCGTCGCGAAGGCGGGCTGCGCAAGGGCGTGCGCGGCGCCCGCGCCCGTCCCCGTCAGGACCGCGCCGAGCGCCACGACGGCCGCGGCGCGGGTGCTGGTCCGCGACCCGCCCGCCGTACGGAGTTCGAGCCGTTCGTGCGCGCAGCCCGGACAGGGGCAGTCGCGCGCCACGGATATGTCCTCGAAGACCGGAGTACTCACATCACCCTCCATGGGTGGGAAACCGAAAGAACGGATGAAGGGGCGAAAACGCCCCTTCATGGACAGGAGCGGCGAGGAGGGTGGTTATGACGGTCTTCGGGCGGGGAGCGATCGACCATGGTCGAAACCGAGCACTCCGGGTACTCCAGGTACTCCGCTGAGGATGTGATCGCGCGGCACGGGCTCGCTCCGCTGCCCGTGGAGGGCGGCATGTTCCGGAGCGTCTGGGCCGGACCACCCGATGCCGACGGGCGCCCCGCGGGCACGGCGATCATCGTGCTGCTGACCCGGGACCCCGACGACTTCTCCGCGCTGCACCGGCTGCCGACCGACGAGGTCTGGCACTTCTACGAGGGCGACGCGCTGGAACTGCTCCTGCTCGCGCCCGACGGGACGGACCGGCTCGTGCTGCTCGGCGCGGGCGGGCAGGTGCAGTTCGTGGTCCCGGCCGGGACGTGGATGGGCGCGCGGGTCGCGGCGGCCGGACGCCACGGGTGGGCGCTCTTCGGTACGACGATGGCACCCGGTTTCGTACCCGAGGACTACGAGGGCGGCGACCCGGAGACGCTGTCCGCACGCCACCCGGAGCGGGCGGACCTCATCAGGGCGCTGTGCCGTGCGGACGGGCCGCGTCGGATGACGGGGGCCGACGGTGAGTGACACGGCGTGGGGCCCGGACCCGTCGCTGCCCCGGCTCACCGGACGCGTCGTCCTGGTGACGGGCGCGAGCGGCACGATCGGCGCGGGCATCGCCCGCCGGTTCGCCCAGGCGGGCGCGGCGGTGGTGGTCCACTACCGGAGCGGCGAGACGGCCGCGCGGGAGGTGGTCCACCGCATCGAGGCGGGAGGCGGCACGGCGGTCGCGGTCCGGGCGGACCTGACGGGCGGCGATGCTTCGGGTGGGTCGGCCGGTGGCAGGGCCGTGCCGGGCGGGGGCGTGCCGGGAGAAGGAGGCGGGGGCGCGGGGTTCGGTGGTTCCGGGGGTGTCGGGGGTGACGCGTCGGCGGCCCGTGGTGGGGGCGTGCCGGGCGAGGGCGGTGGTGTGGTGGATGGCCGTCCCGGTGATGCCGGTGAGGCCGCGTGCCGACGGCTCGTTCAGGTCGCGGCCGGGTGGCGGGGGCGCCTCGACGCGTTGGTCAACTGTGCCGGGGTGCAGCCGGTGCAGGCCCTCGACGGGATGACGGTCGCCGACTGGCGGGCGGTGACCGAGGCGAACACGGCGAGCGCGTTCAGCTGTACGCAGGCCGCCGCAGAGGTCATGTCCCGCCAGGACGGCGGCGGTTCGATCACGCACATCGCGTCCATCGAGGGATCCCAGCCCGCCCCCGGCCACGCCCACTACAGCGCGTCCAAGGCCGCCCTCATCATGTTCGCCCGCTCCGCCGCCCTGGAGTACGGCCCCCTCGGCATCCGCGTCAACAGCGTCTCGCCGGGGCTGATCGACCGGCCGGGCCTCGCCGACGACTGGCCGGACGGCGTGGCACGTTGGGGCCGGGCCGCGCCGCTCGGCAGGCTGGGGCGGCCCGAGGACATCGGCGACGCCTGCGTGTTCCTCGCCTCGGACGCCGCGTCCTGGATCTCCGGGACGGACCTCGTCGTGGACGGCGGGGTGGGGGCGCGGCCCACCTGGTAGCGGCCGGGCCGGTGGTGGCAGCTCCGGTGCTGGACGGGCCGGTGCTGGACGGGCCGGTGGTGGACGGGCCGTTGGCGGACGGGCCGGTCAGGACCGTCGTGCGCGGACCCGGTCCAGCCACCCCGCGACCGCCGCGTCGAACGCCTCCGGGCGTTCCAGGTTCGGCAGATGCGCGGCCGACTCGACGACGTGCAGCGCGGAGTCGGGGAGCGCGGCGTGCATCGCCTCGGCGTCGGCGACCGGCGTGTACGTGTCGTCGCGCCCCACGACGACCAGGGCCGGGACCGTGACCCGGGTCAACAGGTCGCGGTAGTCCGGGCGTTCGGCCCGCCCGCGCAGCGCCGCCGCCGCTCCCTCGGGCGGCGCGGTCAGCATCATGCGGTGCACGTGGGCCGCGGCCGCCACGTTGTACGGGGCGGCCATCTTGTCCAGGACCTCGTCCGCGTACCCCCGCATGCCCTCGGCGAGCAGCCGGTCCGCCATGGCGTTGCGGTGCGCCCTGCCCTCCGGCGTCTCCGCCGCGGGGAACGTGTCGGCGAGGAGCAGCCCGGTGATCCGGCCGGGGAAGCGGCGATAGCACTCCATGACGATCTGGCCGCCCATGGAGAGCCCGCCGAGCGCGAACTCCCGTACGCCCAGGTGGTCGAGGAGCGCCGCGAGGTCCTCGGCGAACGTGCCGAGCGGGGTGGTGCCGGGGACGACGGTCGACTCGCCGTAGCCGCGCAGGTCGGGCGTGATGACGCGGTGCGTGGCGGCGAACGCGCGGAGCTGCGGGGTCCACATGGAGCGGTCGAAGGGGTGGCCGTGGACGAGGACGAGGACGGGCGCGTCGGGGGTGCCCGCCGGGCCCTCGTCGTCGTAGCCGAGGGTGACGCCGTTGACGTGTGCGGTTGCCATGAAGGGAGGCTAGGCCGCGGGACGTTGGCGGTGCAATAGGATCTTTGCTCTCGGTGCAATGCGGGCTGACCAGGGAAAACGGGGTGGAGCATGCGACGGGACGAGTTCCGGCGGGTCGCCGACGAGGTGGCGGCGGAGATCGGCCGCGGGGCGCTGCGGCCGGGCGAGCGGCTGCCCACGCAGCGGGCCTTCGCGCGGGCGCGGGGCATCGCCAACTCCACGGCCATCCGCGTGTACGGCGAGCTGACCCGGCGCGGCCTCGTCGTCGGTGAGGTGGGCCGCGGCACGTTCGTACGGGCGGCGGCCCCGGGCACCGGCGCCGCCGCCCTCACCGAGCGCGTGGCGCCCGACGCGGCGGTGCCGGGCGGCGGCACGGCCGGGCCGCCGCCCGGGGTGAACCTCGAACTCAACTACCCGGTGACAGCAGGGCAGTCGGAGCTGATGAGCAAGGGGCTCGCCCCGCTGCTCAGGCCCGACGTGCTGCTCGACGCCACCCGGACCGCCGCGCCCGCCGGCACCCCGCAGGCGCGCGAGGCGGCCGCCCGGGTGCTGGCCCGCGCCGGGTGGCGGCCCGATCCTGAGCGGGTGCTCTTCGCGGGCAACGGGCGGCAGGCCATCGCCGCCGCGCTCGCCTCGCTCTGCGGGCCCGGCGGCCGTGCGGGCGTCGAGGACCTGACGTATCCGCTGGTGAGGTCCATCGCCGAACGGATCGGCGTACGGCTCGTGCCGGTCGCCACGGACGGCGAGGGCTTGATCCCGGCGGCGCTCGCCGAGGCCCACCGGAGCGCTCCGCTCGCCGCCGTCTACGTACAGCCGACCCTCCAGAACCCGCTGTCCGTGACGGCGGGGGACCGCCGCAGGGCCCAACTGGCCGCCGCCGTAAGGGAGTACGGGATCGTCGCGGTCGAGGACACCACCTGGGCCTTCCTCGCGCCCGAGGCGCCCGCGCCGCTCGCCGCGTACGCGCCCGAGCGGACCGTGCTCGTCGACAGCCTCTCCAAGCGGCTCGCGCCCGGCCTCACCGTCGGCATGCTGGCCGCCCCGCCTGAACTCCTCGGCACCCTCGCCGACGGCCTGCGGTCCGGCGCCTGGACGGCGCCCGCCTTCCACCTGGAGGCGGCCGTGCGGTGGACCGCCGACGGGACCGTCGCCGCGGTCGTCGACGCCAAGCGCGCCGACGCTGCCGCGCGCCAGCGGATCCTGCACGAGCGGCTCGGTGCCGACGCGGCGGGCCGGGTCCGCGCGGGCGGCCGGATCCGTACCGATCCGCGCGCCTACTACTGCTGGTGGGACCTGCCGTCGCGGTGGCGGGCGGAGACGTTCGTCGCGGCGGCGGCCGCGCGCGGCGTCGCGGTCACCCCGGGCCCGGCGTTCGCGGCGGGCGGGCAGCGCGTGCCGGACGCCGTACGGATCGGGCTCGCGTCACCGCCGCCGGAGGTCCTCGGGGCGGCGCTCGGCGTCCTCGCGGAGGTGGTGTCGGGGGCGGTGGGGGCTGGCGGACGTTAGCCGGTCGCGAGCAGGGCGCGCAGCGCCGCCGTGACCTCCGCCGGGTCCTCCTCCGCCATGAAGTGGCCGCACGACACGGTGCGGTGGGTCAGGCGCGGCGCCCACGCCCGCCAGCGCGCGGCGGCGTCGAAGCCGAGCGCGGCGCCCCAGTCCTGCTGGAGCACGGTGACCGGCATGGCGAGGGTGCGGCCCGCCTGCCGGTCGGCGGCGTCGTGTTCGAGGTCGACCGTGGCCGATGCGCGGTAGTCCGCGACGATCGAGGGCACGGCCTCGCGCGACGCCTTGAGGTAGGCGGCCCTGATGTCGTCGGGGACGGCCCCGGGGTCCCGCGTCCAGATGTCCAGGAAGTGGCCGAAGAACGCGTCCGCGGACGCCTCGATCATCTGTTCGGGGAGGCCGGGCGGCTGTGCCATCAGATACAGGTGGAAGCCGACCGCCGCGGACGTGCCGTGCAGGACGTCCCACATGTCGGGCGTCGGCAGCACGTCGAGCGAGGCGAGGTGGGTGACCACGTCCGGGTGGTCGAGGCCCGCCCTGATCGCGACCAGCGCGCCGCGGTCGTGCCCGGCGAGCGCGAACCGCTCGTGGCCGAGGGCGCGGGCGAGCGCGACGACGTCGGCGGCCATCGTCCGCTTCGCGTACGTCGCGGCCGAGACCGCGGCGGGCTTGTCGCTCGCGCCGTAACCGCGCAGGTCGGGACAGATGACGCGGTGCTCGACGGCCAGCTCGGCGGCGACGTGGCGCCACATCAGGTGGGTCTGCGGGAAACCGTGCAGCAGGACGACGGGCGTGCCGGTGGGAGGTCCGCCGACGGCGGCGTTCAGGGTGACGCCGTCGGCGACGGTGACGCGGTGGCAGGTGAATCCGTCGATGCGGGGGCCGGGGGTCCCGGTGTTCTCTCGGTGCATGGGCAGAGCGTGCGCGGCGCGGATCAGCAGCCGATCAGTGACGGCTCAGCACGCCCCGTCCGAGCGGGTACGTTGACGGAGTGCCGCAGCAAGCAGGGGGCCACGCCCGGCCGCCGCAGGAGCCCGCGGTGGCGTTCGCCGTGCTCGGACCCGTGGGCGCGAGCGGCGGGGACGGGCGGCCGCTGGACCTCAAGGGGCCGATGCACCGGGCCGTCCTGGCCAGGCTGCTGATCGCGCGCGGCAGGGTCGTCCCCCTGGAGTGGCTGGTCGACGACCTGTGGGAGGACCCGCCGCCGAGGGCCGTCGGCACGATCAGGACGTTCGTCTCCACCCTGCGCCGCGCCCTCGAACCCGACAGGCCGCCGCGCGCCCCCGCCCGGCTGCTCGTCACCGCGGGCCCCGGCTACGCGCTGCGGGCCGCGTCCGGCGCGGTCGACTCCTGGCGGTTCGAGTCGGCGGTACGGGACGCGGGCGACCTCCTCGACGCGGGACGCCCCGGCCCCGCCGTGTCCTGCCTCGACGCGGCGCTCGCCCTCTGGCGCGGACCGGCCTACGCGGAGTGGGCCGGTGCGGACTGGGCGCGGGCGGAGGCCGCCCGCCTGGACGGCCTGCGGCTGCTCGCGGTGGAGCGCCGCGCGACGGGGGCGCTGGCGCTGGGCCTGACCGGTGAGGTGGTCCCCGACCTGGAGACGCAGGTCGAGGAACACCCGTGGCGCGAGGAGTCCTGGCGCCTGCTGGCCCTGGCCCTCTACCGCTCGGGCCGCCAGGGCGACGCCCTGGCGGCCCTCCGCCGCGCCCGCCGCATCCTGGTCACCCAACTGGGCGTGGACCCCGGGCCGGGGCTGCGGGAGCTGGAGGCGGGGGTGTTGGGGCAGGATCCGGGGTTGTTGGTGGGGGCGGTGGCCGGGGCCGGTGGGTCCTTCGGCCCCGGCGGGGCGGAGGGCTCGGTGCCCGGTGCCGCCGTGGGGCGCTCGGCGACGGGACAGGACTCAGCGCCCGGTTCCGCTCCGGCGGCGGGAGCGGCGGCCGACGGATTCGTCGGGCGGGAGCGGGAGTTGGCGACCCTGGACGAGGCCGCCCGTTCCGTCGCGGCGGGGGGCCAGGCGCTCGTCCTGCTCTCCGGCGACGCGGGCGCGGGCAAGACGACCCTGGCCGAACACCTGACGGCACGCCTGTCGGCCCTCGGCTGGACCACGGCGTGGGGCCGCTGCCCGGAACATGAGGGCGTACCGGCGGCGTGGCCGTGGAGCACGGTGCTTGCGGAGTTGGGGGCGGAGGTGAGTTGGGGGTCAGTGGCGCCCCACGCCGGGGACCCCGCACCCGACGCCCGCTTCCGGCGGCGCCGCGCCCTCAGGGAAGCCCTGCGGCGCGTCGCCGCGCGGGGGCGGCAGCCCGTGTTGATCGTCGTCGACGACTTGCAGTGGGCCGATGACGAGACCTTGGAGTGTCTGGAGGGGGTCGGGGCGGCGGTGGCGGGGGTGATGGTCGTCGGGGTGTATCGGGAGGGGGACGTGTCCGCGCGGTTGCGCGTGTCTCTCGGGCGCGTGGCGCGGAGCGAACCCGTGCGGGTCGTGCTCGGCGGGCTCGGCGCGGACGACGTGGCCGCGCTCGTCCGCACCGTCGCGGGCCCCGGCGTGCCCGCCGACGCCGTCCGTGCCGTGCACGCCCGCAGCGGCGGCAACCCCTTCTTCGTACGCGAACTGGCCCGCCTCTGCGCCACGGACGGCCGCGCCGCGCTCTCCGGCGTCCCCGTCGGCGTACGCGACGTCATCCGGCACCGGCTCGGCGCGCTCGACGACGGGGCGCGGACCGTGCTGCGGCAGGCCGCCGTCATCGGGCCCGAGGTGGACCTCGACCTCCTTGTCCCGCTCGCGGGCGGGGACGAGGAGACCGTCCTCGGCGCCGTCGAGGCGGCACTGCGGCACGGATTCCTGGCCGAACAGGGCCCGGACCGCGTGCGGTTCGCCCACGCGCTGGTCCAGGAGACGCTGTACGAGGACATCTCACGGGCCCGCCGCGCCCGCTGGCACACCACCGTCGCGGAGACCATCGCCTCGCTGCGCCCGCACGACGCCGACGCCCTCGCGGAGCACTACCTCCGCGCGGGCACCCGGGCGACCGCCGCCCGCGCCGTCAAGTACGCCCGCCGCGCCGCCCGCCGCGCCGAGCGGGACGCAGCGCCGCACCGGGCGGCCCGGCTGTGGCAGGCCGCGGTCGACGCCCACGGCCTGCTGGCGGCGGGGGCCGACGGCGGTACGGACGACGGGGCCGTGCGCGAGCGGCTCGGGCTCGTGACGGGACTCGTCCGCGCCCTCGCCGTCACCGGCGGCCTCGCGGCGGCCAGACGGCACCGCTCCGACGCCCTCGCCGACGCCGAACGGCTCGGCGACCCCGAGCTGACGGCCCAGGTCATCGGCGCCTTCGACGTCCCGGGCAACTGGACCCGCAACGACGACGAAGCGCTCTCCCACCGCGTCGTCGACGCCGCCGAGCGCACCCTCTCCGCACTCTCCGCACTCTCCGCGCTCCCGGGGGACCACGCGGCGGCGCGCTGCCGACTGCTCGCCACGGTCGCCATGGAGTCGCGCGGCACGGCGGGGCCGCGCGGCCGTGAGGCGGCCGCCGAGGCGGAGGCGCTCGCCCGCGGGCTCGGCGAGGGAGGGGACCCCGGGCTGCTCGCCTTCGCCCTCAACGCCCGTTTCATGCACAGCTTCGAACGGGCCGGACTCGCCCCCGAACGGCTGCGGATCGGGGCGGAGTTGGTGGGCATCGCGGGGGAGGTGTCCACTGGTGGTGGCGGTCTCGTCGCGTTTCGCGTCCTCGGGCATCTGATGCGCCTTCAGGCGCTCTGTGCCCGCGCGGAGTTCGCCGAGGCGGACGCGCACGCCGAGGCCGCCGACCGGCTCGCCGAGCGCTACGACCTGCCCCTCGTCGGGGTGTTCACCGAGTGGTACGCCGCGCTGAAGCAGGCCGTGTCGGGACGTACGGAGGAGGCGCGCGCCGCGTACACCGCCGCGGCGGCCCGTCTCCCGGACACGGGCATGAGCGGTCTGGCGGACGGGCTGCTGCCGCTCGCCCTGCTGAGCCTGCGGGTCCAGGACGGCGCGGTCGGCGGGGGTGAACCGGACGTCGCGGAAGGCCACTTCGGGCCGTACGAACCCTGGTGCCGACCCGTCGGCCCCGCCGCCCTCACCGCCCCCGGCGACATCCCGCCCTCCCCGCCCGACCTCCTCCTGGAGGCCCGCCTCTGTCTGCACGCGCGGGCCGCCGTCGCCGCCGGTGACGATCCGGCCCTCATGGAGCGGCTGTACCGCGAACTGCTCCCCGCCTGCGGGGATATGGCGGGCGCGGGCAGCGGTCTCGTCAGCTTCGGTCCGGTGGACCGGTACGCGGGTGACCTCGCCGCCGCCCTCGGCAGGGCCCCGGACGCGGCACGCCACCACGAGCGGGCCCGCGCCCTGGAGTCCCGCCTGCGCGACCGCTGACCGTCAAGGGCCGGTGACCGTCACCGGCCGGCGACCGTCGACGACCGTTGACCGTCACCGGCCCCGCTCCTCAGGACGCCAGACCCGCCCGGTGCGCGAGCAGCGCCGCCTGCACCCTGCTGTCGCTGTCCGTCTTGTCCAGGACCGCGGCCACGTGCGTCTTGACCGTGCCCACGCCGATGCCGAGCCGCAGACCGATCTCCAGGTTCGGCAGGCCCGCCCCGAGCATGGCGAGGACCTGGCGTTCGCGGTCGGTGAGGGCGGCCAGGCGGTCCTGCGCGGCGGCCGGGCCCGTGGCGCTCGCGGGCGCGGCCGAGGTGCCGCCCTGGAGCATCCGCTTGATGACCGTCCCGGTCACGCCGGGCGAGAGCACGGCGTCACCGACGGCCGCCGCCCGCACCGCGCGGATCAGTTCGTCGGGGCCCTCGTCCTTGAGCAGGAAGCCGCCCGCGCCCGACTCCAGGGCGCGCGTCACGTTCTCCTCGTCGCCGAACGTGGTGAGCATGACGACCTGCGGCTTCGGGTCGAGCGCGATCAGCGGGCCGATCGCCGCGAGGCCGTCGAGCACGGGCATGCGGATGTCGACGAGCGCGACGTCGGGGCGCAGTTCGGCGGCGAGCGTGACCGCTTCGGCGCCGTTCACCGCCTCGCCGACCACCTCGATGCCCTCGGCGTGCTGGAGGATCATGCGGACGCCGTGCCGGATCATCTCCTCGTCGTCGGCGAGCAGGACGCGGATGGTCGTCGGGGTCCCGGAAGGCGGGGACGTCGGAGGGGGCGGCGGAGTCGGCGGCGTCGTCATGGATGCTCCTACGGTCTGGCCAGCGGGACGGTGAAGTGGTCGATGGCGGTCAGGACATCATCGTGGAAACAGTAGCGAGTTACCGCAAAACGGTCAGTACTCTCGTCGTCCGCCGTTCCGTCGGCCGAGGTCCCGTTCACGTACGGATAGAGGCAGCTCGTGGTCCCCGCGGGCACCGCGGGACCGTGCCCGGCGGCGGCCGCCCGCACCGCCTCGCTGTCCGTCGGCACCGAGCGTTCGACCTCGTCCTTGCCCATCCCGATGTGCACCTCCTGCCGTTCGGGCAGGTCGGGACCGGGCTGCGCCTCGCTCACCAGGCCGAGTCCGAGGCCGAGCATCAGGGCCACCCCGCCCATCCCGAGCACCGTCGTGAGCACGCCCGCGATGCGTCCCTGGAGGCCGCCGACCGCGCCCTCCTCGGCCGTCGTGTCCGGCAGCGGCGGACCCGGCAGCGGCTCGGCGCGGCTCGCCGCGTCCGGTCCCGTGGGGATCGCCGCGGTCACGTCGAAGCCGCCGCCGGACGCCGCGCTCGCCTCGAAGGTGCCGCCGAGCAGCGTCACCCGCTCGCGCAGTCCGACGAGCCCGCGCCCGGTGCCCAGGCCCGTGGTGGCGGCCGGAGGACTCGGCGGGGCGCCGTTGCGCACGGAGATCCGCACCTCGTCGTCGGTGTGCGTGACCGTCACCTCGACCGGCGCGCCCGTCGCGTACCGGTGCACGTTCGTCAGGGACTCCCGTACGACGCGGTGCACCGCCCTGCGGACCGAAGGGCCCTCCGCGGCGCCCAGGTCGGGGCCATCCCAGGCGAGCGTCACCGGGATGCCGCCGCCGCGCGACTCGGCCACCAGGGCCTCGATGTCGGGGTGCGTGCCGGTCGCGTCGGTGAGCGCGTCGGTGCCGGTGTCGCGCCCCAACGGGCCCAGGACGCCGAGGACTTCGCGGAGTTCGTTCATCGCGTCCCGGGTGGCCTTGCGCAGTATCGTCGCCTCGTCGCGCAGCTCGGGGGCCTGCTTGCCGAGGGCCAGTTCCAGGCCGCCTGCGCGCAGCGAGATCAGGCTGAGCCGGTGGCCCACCAGGTCGTGCATCTCGGCGGCGATACGGGAGCGCTCGTGGATGCGGGACTCGCTGTCGGCGAGGCGGCGGGCCCGCTCGGCGGCCGCGGTGCGCTCCCGCAGCGCGCGCAGCAGCCGGTCCTGCTGGCCCGTCGCCGTGCCGACGAGCCCCGGCACGATCACCGTCGCGGCCGCGAGCATCACGCCGAGCGCGAGCCCGTACTGCCAGCTGCCCACCGCCATCGGCCGCGCGGTCCCCGCGGCCACCGCCATGGTGAGCGCGGCCGCGGTGAGCAGCACGGCGACCCTGCGGTGCGGCTCGGCCAGCTGCCGCGCCGCCGGATAGGCGGCCACCGCGACGAGCAGGCCCGCCTGCGGCATCACCCCCGCGAGCGCGGCGAGGACGAGCAGGCTGCCCACGGGGAAGCGGCGCCGGACGACGAGCGCGAGCAGCACGACGACGCCGTACGTGATCTTGCCGCCGCGCGAGAGGTCGGAGACGGCGGCGCCGAAGCCGGAGTACGTCAGGACGAGCAGCGCCCCGCCCGCCAGCGCCTCCAGGGCGGCGCGGACCAGGTGCCAGGTCGTGTACGGGCCGGGGGCGAAGGGGGAGCGGTGGCGCATGACGTCAAGTATTGGACAGGCGGGCCCGTCCTTTTCGTACATCTTGAGGTGGATGGCGCTCAGCTTCTCTGCCTATGGGCAGAGGCGGAGGTTCGTCCTGCGGCCGTACGGAAAGGGGCGCGCGGGCGCGAAGACTGGATCCATGCCCCTGAACAAGAAGAAGACCGGTGTCGTCGTCATCGTCGCCGCGGGCTGCGTGGCCGCGGCGGGTGCCGTCGCCGTCGCGGCGCCCGCGCTGCGGAACAGCTCGCTGGTGCCGGACGCGGTGAGCGAGCACGTCTTCAAGGAGAAGACCCGGGCCTTCGCGACGGCGGCGGACGCGCCCACCGAGGGCGACCTGGCGTTCGTGCTGCCCGAGTGGATTCCGCGCGAGGCGAGCAACGTCAAGGTGAAGGTGAAGACGACCGGCGCCGCCAAGCTGATCCGCTTCACGCTCCCCGCGGGCGAGCGGCTGACCCCCGAGGACCGCTGCGGGGCGGACCGGCGGTCCGCCGCCGCCCCCGAACTCGACGCGCCCTGGTGGCCGGACCGTACGCCGGGCGGGGCGCGGGCGGAGTGCGGGGACCACTACCAGTACCGGGTCGCGGTGCAGGGGGACACGGTGTACGCGTGGACGAACGGGGAAGTGTCGGCGGGCGGGTAGGCGTCGGCGGGTCGGGCGGCGTCGGCGGGCGGGTATGCGTCGGCGGGCGGGAGGTGAGCGGGGCCGGCCCGGCCAGTTATGAGGATCCTGTCAGCTCGTCGTCCGGATCCCGTTCCGCTTGTGGCGGCCGCCTATCCTCAACGCCATGTGCGCTTTTGTCCTGGTCGCGGAGGACGACGAGAAACAGGCCGAGCTGGTCCGCCGCTATCTGGAGCGCGAGGGTCACACGGTCGCCGTCGTCCACGACGGGCGTGCCGCCCTCGGCGAGGCCCGGGACAGGACGCCCGACCTGCTCATCCTCGACGTGATGATGCCGGGCGCCGACGGCCTGGAGGTCACCCGCGTCCTGCGGTCGTCGCAGGGACCGCCGGACCTGACGGGGCTGCCGATCCTGATGCTCACGGCCCGCTCCACGGAGGACGACCTCCTCGCGGGCCTCGATCTGGGCGCCGACGACTACCTGACCAAGCCGTACAGCCCGCGCGAGCTGATGGCCCGGGTACGGACGCTGCTCCGCCGCGTGGGCGGCATCCACCATCCCGTACCGGACGCCGCACAGCGCGTGCTGCGCGTGGACGGCCTCGTGGTCGACCCGCTGCGGCACGAGGTGACCGTCGACGGGCGCGGAGTGGACTGCACGCCCGGCGAGTTCGACCTGCTCACCGCGCTCGCGGGCGAACCGGACCGGGTGTTCACGCGCCCCCAGCTCCTCGACCGCATCCACGGCTCGTCGGGCTACATATCCGTCCGCACGGTCGACGTGCACGTCCTCAACCTCCGCAAGAAGATCGAATCCGACCCGCGCAATCCGGCCCGCCTCATCACGGTCTTCGGCATCGGCTACAAGCTGGTGGGCGCGGGCGGCAGGGAGGCGGACGCGGACGGGCCGCGCGGATCGGTGGCGTCGCGTGGCGCGTGACGTCCCGTTCCGCAAGAGCCTGCTGACGCGGCTCCTCGCCGTCTCCGTGCTGGTCTCCGTCGGCTCGATCGCCGCCACCGCGTGGCTCGCCGCGCAGACCACGTCCGGTGCCATCCGGCAGGAGCAGGGGCAGGTGCTCGCCGACGACGCGCGCATCTACGACCGGCTGCTCGGCATCGGCGCGGCCGCCCCCGACTGGCGCGGCGCCGACAAGGCCGTCCGCGAGCTGGCCAGGGAGACCGGCCGCCGCATCGCGCTCACCACCCAGGAGCGCAAGGTCATCACGGACTCGGCGGTGCCCGCGGGCGGACCGGCGGCGAAGGACGCCCGCAGACCCGCGGCCCTGCCGCCCCAGGCGTCCGCCGTCGTCGACCCGCTCTCCGTGGACACGACGCTCGCGGGCCGGCCCGACGACCGGTCCGCCGACCGCATCGACCCGCGCGCGGTCGGCCCCTACCGGCTCCCCGCATCGGAACGTACGCGCCTGAAGAACGAGGCCGACGGGTACGTGTCCTGTCTGCACGGGCTCGGGCTGCCCGCCGAACTCGTCGTCGGGCCCGGCGGCCGCCCCGTCGTGGAAACCGGCGAGGGACCCGGCACCAGGCCCGCCGAGATCCTCGGCGTCCAGTGCCCCGGCGCCCTGCTCGAACGGCCCACGCGGACCGAGCAGAAGGCCGTCGACAAGCTCAACTCCCTGGTCGAGGCGTGCATGAAGCGGCGCGGGCTCGGTCCCGTCGCGGTCAGCCTCGACCTGACGGGACGTGACGGCGCGCGGCCGGTCGGGGTCATACCGACGTATCCGCCCGTCGAGCCGGAGGCCGCGGACGGGTCAGGAACGGAGGGCGGGGTCGAGGACGGGGCCGGGGCAGGCCCGGGGGACGGGCCCGGAGGCGCGGCGGCCGTGCCGGGCGAGACTCCCGGCGGCCCTTCCGGCAACCCGTCCGGCAGCGCTGCCGACAGCCCGTCCGCCGACAGCCCGTCCGGCAGTACTCCCAGCGCTCGTCCGGGCGATCCTGCCAGCACCCCCTCCGACGCCGCCGCGACCCCCTCACGCGCCGCGCGATCCGCTGTCTCCGGGGCCAACTCCGCGGCCGTCACCTGCGTCGACACCGCTCGCCGCGAGCAGCTCGGGCCCTTCGTCTCCACCCCGGCCCTGCTCTTCATCACCAGTTCCGACGGCGCTCCCGTCGCCCGCGGCTTCAGCCTCTCGGTCGCCAACACGGCCCGCCTCGCCGGGCTCGCCGCGGCCGTCCTCGCCGTCACGGTCGCCGTCACCGCGCTCGCCGCGACTCGGCTGACCCGCCCGCTGCGCGCGCTGACCACCGCGACGCGGCGCATGAAGTCGGGCACCACGGAAGGACCGCCGGTCCCGGCGAGTGCCACCCGCTCGGCGGGCGAGATCAGCCAACTGGCCGCCGCCTTCAACGACATGGCGGCCCACCGCAAGGCCTTGGAGGAGCAGCGCAGGGCGATGGTCAGCGACGTCGCGCACGAGCTGCGCACCCCGCTGTCCAACATCAGGGGCTGGCTGGAGGCGGCCGAGGACGGCGTCGTCGAGACCGACCCCGAACTCGTCACCTCGCTGCTCGAAGAGGCCCTGCTGCTCCAGCACATCGTCGACGACCTCCAGGACCTGGCGGCCGCCGACGCGGGGACGCTGCGGCTGCACCGCGAACCGGTGCGGGCCGCCGAGATCGCCGAGCAGGTGGCCGCGGCGCACCAGGCGCGGGCGGACGCGGCGGGCGTACGGCTGCGGGCGACGACGCTCGGCGACCCCTGGCTGGACGCCGATCCGCTCCGCCTTCGCCAGGCGGTCGGCAACCTGGTCTCCAACGCGATCCGCCACACCCCCGACGGGGGCAGCGTCCGGATCACCTGCCGGACCACGCCCGACGCCGTACTCGTCGAGGTCGCCGACACCGGCACGGGCATCGAGCCCGACGACCTGCCGCACGTCTTCGACCGCTTCTGGCGCGCCGACAAGTCACGGACCCGCGCGACGGGCGGCAGTGGCCTCGGCCTGTCGATCGTCCGCAACCTGACGGAGGCGCACGGCGGGACGGTGACGGCGGAGAGTACGCCGGGGAAGGGGTCGCTGTTCACGGTGCGGTTGCCGCAGGGGCGGGCCGGGGCGGTCTGACCGCCGGGCTCCCGCCCGGTCCGGTCGTTCCCATCGCTCCGGTCGGTCCCATCGGACGGGGCGAAAGCCCCGGTCGCTCACCTCCGACGACCGGGGCTCTCTCTGCCCCCGGACCCAGCCGCGGCGGCGACACTCCCCCGAGTTACGCGCTGTGCGCGAGTACCGGCGGGCCAGGTCCGATGTCGTGATCACATCAGGGCTCACCAACAGATCGCTAACATGTGGCCAACGGTGTGCACGGGGGCACGGGGAGATGGCGTGAGTGAGCGGTGCGAGCTGCGGTCCGGACTGAGGTTCGGCCTGCTCGGGGCGCCCGCGGTGTACGACGCGGCGGGCGAGCCGCGTCCGGTGCGCAGCCCGAAGGGGCGCGCGCTGCTGGCCGCGCTGCTCCTGGAGCCGGACCGGGTGGTCTCCCTCGGCGCCCTCAAGGACGCGCTGTGGGGCGACTTCCCGCCCGCGTCCGCGCAGGCGTCCCTGCAGAACCACGTCACCCGGCTGCGGCGACTCCTCGACGATCCGGAGCGGCTGCGCTCGGTGCCGCCGGGGTACCGGCTGCGGGTCGCCGAGGGCGAGTTGGACGTACGCCTCTTCGAGACCGAGGTCGCCCGTACGCGGGCGGCGCACGCCGCGCGCGACTGGGCCGGGGCGTCGGCCCACGCAGCGGAGGCGCTCGCCCTGTGGCGCGGCACGCCGCTCAGCGGCCTCCCCGACACGGTGGCGGACCACCCGCTCGTACCGCGCCTCGAAGAGGCCCGGCTGCTCGCCCTCGAATGGCGGTACGACGCAGAGCTCGAACTCGGCGGCGGGGGCGCGGGTCTCGCCGCGCTCATCCCCGAACTCACGTCCCTGGTCGCCCGACACCCGCTCCGCGAGGTCTTCCACCGCCAACTGATGCTGACCCTGCACCGCACGGGCCGCCAGGCGGAGGCCCTGGCCGTCCACCGCGAACTGCGCCGCAGGCTGGTGGAGGAACTCGGTGTGGAGCCGGGGGCGGGGGTGCGGGAGGCGCATCGGGAGGTGCTGCGGGGGGAGTCGGGCAACGTTGGGGGCGGAGTGCCGGTCGGGGAAGGGCCGTTGGAGGGGCAGGGGCGGAGTGCTGGTGCTGGTGCCGGTGGCTCCGGTGGTGAGTGGGTCGCCAGGGCTCGTGCCGTGGGTGATGTGCGGGCGGGCGCCCCGGGTGCCGTCGCCGGTGCTCAGGAGGCCGGGGACGCCGGAGCTGCCGTGCGCGGTGGTGAGCGGGCCGCCGGGGCTCGTGCTGTCGGCGGTGCGCAGCGCGCTGGGGCCGGTGACGTTGAGGGTGTGCAGGGCGTCGGTGTCGATGGCGGCGACGGTGTGCAGGGTGCCGGGGCCGGTGGCGTCGAGGCTGCGCAGGGCACCGGTGGCGGTGGCGGTGGCGCCGAGCGTG
>NZ_JBIUYI010000006.1:0-33423 GCF_044744425.1 Streptomyces sp. NPDC087300 | reverse complement strand
CGTCGAGGCTGCGCAGGGCACCGGTGGCGGTGGCGGTGGCGCCGAGCGTGCGCAGGGCGTCGGGGGCGGTGGCGTTGAGGGTGTGCAGGGTGCCGGTGTCGATGGCGGCGACGGTGTGCAGGGCGTCGGGGCCAGTGGCATCGAGCGTGTGCAGGGTGCCGGTGCCGGTGCCGGGGACGGGGACGGCGACGGTGTGAAGGGCGCCGGCGGCGGTGGCAGTGGTAGTGGAGCCGGTGGGGGGCGGGCCGCTGCTGGTGGGGGTGGTTGTGGGGTCGGGCGTGGTGGGGTGCGGGAGACCCTGCCCGCTCAGCTGCCGCCCGCACCCGCCCACTTCACCGGCCGTGGCGACACCGTCCGCGCCCTGCGGAACGGGCTCACCGGGGGCCGGTCCGTCGCCGTCGTGTCCGGCATGGCCGGGGTCGGCAAGAGCGCGCTCGCCGTCCACGTCGCGCACGGACTGCGCGCGGAGTTCCCCGACGGACAGCTCTACGTCCACCTGCACGGCGCCACCCCCGGCATGACCCCCCTCACCCCCGCCCAGGCCCTCGCCTCGCTCCTGCGCGACCTCGGCGCCGAACCGCGCCGCGCCACGGAGGACGACGAGGACCCGGCCGCGGCCAGCGCGCTGCTGCGTTCGCTGCTCGCGCCCACCCGCACGCTGATGGTCCTCGACGACGCCGCGACCGCCGCCCAGGTGCGCCCGCTGCTGCCCGCGGGGCCCGGCTGCGCGGTCATCGTGACCAGCCGTTCGCCGCTGACCGCGCTCGACGGCGCCGGCCGCTTCCCCCTCGAACCGCTCTCCGAGGGGGACAGCGCCGCCCTCCTGCGCGCCGTCTCCGGACGCGAAGGGCTCGACGCGGGGCACCCCCTGATCGGGCTCTCCGGCCGCCTCCCGCTCGCCCTGCGCATCGTCGCCGCCCGGCTCGCCGCGCGCCGCGCCCTCACCCCGGACGCGCTCGCCGAACTCCTCACGGACAGCGGCGGCCGCCTGCACCACCTCGAATACGACGACCTGAGCGTCCGCTGCTCCCTCTCCGTCGCCCTCGACGCCCTGCGCACGTCGGAGCGCCAGGCCGACCGCGACGCGGCCCGCGCGCTCGCCAGGATCGGCGCGCTCGACCTGCCGACGTACGGCGTGCCGCTCCTCGCCCGCCTCCTCGACACCGACGAACTCCGCGCGGGCGCGGCGCTCGACCGCCTCGTCGACGTCGCCCTCCTCGAAGAGACCGCCTACGGCAGGTACGCCCCCCACGACCTCGTCCGCGACTTCGCCCGCGAGGCGGCGCAGGCCCCCGGGGGACCGGAGGGCGCGGGACCGTCCGTCGAACGCGTCGCGGGGACCGCCCTTCGCTGGTACGCGGAGTCCGCGCGGCGCAGCCTCCTCGCGATGGTCCCCGACGGGCTCGACCGGGCGGACCGGCTGCGGGGCGTGGCGGCACGCCTCGGGCCCGTCGCCGCGCCCGCGCCGCTGTCCATGGAGGCCGCCTTCGCCTGGGGCGACACGGAGTTGGACAACATCGTCGCCCTCGCCGAGCGGTACCACGACACGTCCGCGCTGATCCCCGTCCTGGTCCGCTGCCTATTCCCGTACCTCCAACGGCGCGGCCGCCTCACCGAGTTGGCCACGCTCGGCGCCGCCGCCGTGGCCGCGGCCCGCCGTCAGGGCGACACCGCCGACGAGGCCCAGGCCCTCGCCGATCTCGCCGGCACGCACTACATGTCGGGCCGGGGGAGCGAGGCGCTCGCCCTCAACGACGAGGCCCTCGCCCTGTGGCGCGGGCTCGGCATCGTCTCCTGCGTACGCCGCGGCCTCAACAACCGAGGTCTCCTCCTGGAGGGCCTCGACCGGTACGAGGAGTCCGCCGACGCCCTCCACCAGAGCCTGGCCCTCGCCAAGGAACTCGCCGACCCGCTCAGCGAGGCGGTCACCCTCAGCCACCTCGGCAACCTCTACGAGCACACGGACGCCCGCGCCGCCATCGCCCACCACGAACGCAGTCTCGCGATCGGCGAGGCCATCGGCCACGTCATCGTCCGCCAGTCCGCCCACTGCAACATCGGCTACGCCCACCTCACCCTCGGCGAACCGGCCGCCGCGCTCGCCCACTTGGAGGAGAGCCTGCGCATCCACGACGAGTACGAGGACTGGCACGGCGCCTCCCAGGCCCGCCTCGGCCTGGTCCGCGCCCTGCGCGAACTCGACCGCCACGCGGACGCGGGGCGCGAGTGCGCCGTGCTCCTCGACCGCGCCGAGCAGCGCGGCGACACGCACATGGCCGGACTGGCCCGGCACCAGCACGGGCTGCTGCTCGCCGCGGCGGGGCGCGGCGCGGCGGCGTACGCACAGTGGGAGTCGGCACTGCGCGCGCTGGACGGAACGGACAGCAAGGTGGCGGACGAACTCAGGGAGTTGCTGACGGCGCGGTAGTCCCGGTCACTTCGCGTCCGCGTAGCACTCGACCACCGCGATCGTGAACGGGAAACGCACCGGCGTCTCGCCGAACGCGATGCGGCCCGCCAGGTCACCGGCCGCCCGCACCGCCGCCGTCACCTGCGCCGCCTCCTCCTCGGGGCAGTGCACGATCACCTCGTCGTGCTGGAAGAACACCAGCCGCGCCCGCAGGCCCGACTCCGCGATCGTCCGCCGCAGCGCGGCCAGCATCAGCAGCGCCCAGTCCGCGGCGCTGCCCTGCACCACGAAGTTCCGCGTGAAGCGGCCCCGGGCACGGGAGTTGACCGATGCGTACCCCGGAGTGAACTCGGTGTCCTGGGCGGACGAGCCGGGTGCGCCCGCGCCGGGCGCGGGCTCCTGGGGGATGCCCGCCTCGTCGCTCTCGCCCGCCCCCGCCGCCGGCGGGCTCGTCCTGCCGAGCCACGTCCTGACGAGCCTGCCCTCCTCGCCGGCCTTCGCCGCGTCGTCCACGTACGCCACGGCCAGCGGGAAGCGGCGGCGCAGCGCCGCCAGGTTCTTCAGGCCGTCGCCCGACGTCTGCCCGTAGACCGCGCCGAGCAGGGCGAGCTTGGCGTGGTCGCGGTCGCCGGAGAACGCGCGGTCGGAGAGGCGCGTGTAGAGGTCCTCCTCGCTGCCCGCCACCTCCATCAGGCCCCGGTCGCGGGAGATCGCGGCGAGCACCCTGGGCTCCATCTGGTCGGCGTCGGCCACGACGAGCCGCCAGCCCGGGTCGGCGACGACCGCCCTGCGGATCACCTTGGGGATCTGGAGCGCCCCGCCCCCGTTGGTCGTCCAGCGGCCGCTGACCGTGCCGCCCGGGGTGTACTCCGGGCGGAAGCGGCCGTCGCGGACCCAGTCCTGGAGCCAGCTCCAGCCGTGCGCGGTCCAGATCCGGTACAGCTTCTTGTACTCGATGAGGGGCTTCACCGCCGGATGGTCGATCTCCGCGAGCTCCCAGCGGCGGGTGGACGTCACCTTGATGCCGGCCTGCGCGAACGCCTTGATGACGTCGGCGGGCAGGTCGGGGCGGACGCGGCGGCCGAACGCGGCGGACACCTCGTCGGCGAGCTCCGCGAGGCGACGGGGCTCGCCACCGCCCGCGTACCGCTCGCCGAGCATCTCGTGCAGGAGGTCGCGGTGCAGGTCGGCGCGCCAGGGCAGGCCCGCGACGGTCATCTCGGCGGCCACCAGCATGCCCGCCGACTCGGACGCGGTGAGCAGGCGCATGCGGCCGGGGTGGGCGGTGGCGTCGTGTCTTCGCTGCTGCTCGGCGTAGACCTCGACGAGGTCGGTGAGGGGGAGGGGGGTGCTGCCGCCCGGGTGGGGCTCGAAGAGGAAGAGGGAGTCCTGGGAGCCGGGTTCCGCGGCGCGGGGCGGGGGGTCCGGGGGTACGGGGGTGTTGCGGATGCGGGCGAGGGCGGCGGCCGCGGAGCGGGGTTCGCCGAGGCGGCCCTCGTGGCCGAGGAGGAGGAGCTCGGCGGCCTCGATGTCGTAGCAGCGGTCCACGCGGGTGCCGGCGGCGAGGAGGCGGGGGTAGACGGCGGGGGTGGAGCGCCAGATCCAGCGGGTGACGTGGGGGCGGCTGCGGACGGCCTCCGCGAGGTCGGGCTCGCGCAGGACGGGCCCCGCGGGCAGGCAGTCCTCCCCGAGGACGACCAGCTCGGCACCGGCGCCTTCGGTCGGGGCGATGACCCACCGATCACTCATGCGTCGAGTCTCGCACTCGGTACTGACATCGGGCGGGTGCTGGCGGGGCGGCTTGGGCGGGTGCGCTTTGTTCGTCTTGGGGGCGGGGCCGCGGGGGTATGTCCGTCCTCGCTATCCCGGTGAGCCGTTGTTGTTATGCACCTCGGCTCGTGGCTGCTTGTGCTCCGGGCAGACATACCCCCGCGTCCCCTCGGGCCGGTTGCGCGGCTGCGGCCCGGTGGGGGTTCCCGTCGCCGGGCCGCAGCCGCGCTGCAACGCCCGCTTGCGACTGCGGCCCGGCACCGCCATCCCTGTCACCTGCACCGCTGAACCGAGTGAAGAAGCCCGCCGCCTCCCTCTCACGCATCCCAAGCACCCCTGCCACCGTGCTGGATGAAGGGATCCGCCGCCTCGCTCACTCGCCCCGCCGCGCCGCACGGTCGCGGGCACGTGGTCCGCCGGGCTGGGTGAAGGGGCCCGCCGCCTCCCCCACCCACCCCATCGCGCCGCCGCAGGCACCTGGTCCGTCGCGCCGGGCGCGAGGAGTTTCCGCCGTGGGCAATCGTGCCGCTGGGGCGGCACGGGTGGGCACGGCACCACGGTGCCGAGGGGCGAGTACGGGGGCGTGGGGCACGGGGCACCCCGGCGCCGAGGGGGAGGAGCGGGGGCATCAGGCGTGGTGCCGAGGGGGGCCTGCCACGGGGGCGAGGAAGGTGCGGGAGGGAGGGGGTGGGGGCCGGTCAGAGGGATTCAACTGTCGCCGCCCTCGTCGATCAGCCTGCGTACCTCCCGGTCCACCAGACCCAGCCGCGCCTCCGCGACGAGCGGCACCGCGCGCCGCTGGCGCCGCGCCTCGTGGAAGTCGATGTCGACCGTCACCAGGCCCGGCTCCCACTTCGGCGCCTGCGCGACCACCGTGCCGCGCGGGTCGACGACGCGTGAACCGCCCCAGAACGAGGCCCCGTTCTCGTTGCCGACCCGGTTCACGAAGACCACCCAGCACTGGAGCATCCGCGCCGTGTAGGACAGCAGCGTGTCCCAGTACAGGCCCGTGTCCATCGCCTCGGGGTCCAGGCTGGCGGCGCTGTTGGTCGGGACGACGATGACCTCCGCGCCGTCCTGCACGGCGAGCCACGGCAGGACCGGCTGCCAGGCGTCGTTGCAGACGAGCGTGGCCGCCCGCCCGTGCCCGCCGGGCAGGTCGTACGCGCGCAGGTGCTGGCCGGGGCTGACGTGCTTGCGCTCCTCCCAGGCCAGGTAGTTGGGCAGGTACAACTTGCGGTGTGCGTGGAGGAGTTGACCTGACGCGTAGTACGCGGAGGTGTTGTACGCGCGCAGGCTCGTGTGCTCGTGGAAGCCGACGAGCACGTCGGGTCCGCCCGGTTCCGTGAGCGCGAGCAGGCGCGGGTCGTCCGTCGTGACCGACGTGTCCCTCTTCAGCCCGCCCAGGTGGTACCCGTGCAGGCTCAGCTCGGGGAAGACCACGAGGTCCGCGTTCTGGGCGGCCGCCTGCGCCACCTGGTCCCGCGCGGTCTCCAGGTTCTCGTCGACCTCACCCAGTGCGCAGTCGGTCTGCGCCAGCGCCACTCGCATGCCCCGAGCCTCGCAGCGCCCACCGGCCCCCGCACGCCGGGAGGGCCCGGACGGGGCGGTGAGGTGGTCGGGTGTTCTGGGCAGGGGTGGGGGGACCGGTGGGGCCCGGTGTTCCCGGTGGGGCCACGGGCCGGGCGGGACCGTGCGTCCGGCCCCGACCGGGCGCCTCCGGCCGGCCTCACCGTTTCCGGCCCGCGCCCGCGCCCACCACCCCCGCCGTCGCCGCCACCACCGCGCACACCCCCGCCGCCGCACCCACCACGTCCCACGGCACCGCCATCCCGACCGGCGCCGAGAGCCGGGCCAGACCTGCCGCCAGACCGCCCAGGCCGACCGCCGTGACCACGAGTCCGAGCAGCGCGCCGACCGCCACCGCCACCAGCGCCTCACCGGCCACCACCATCCGCACCTGCGCGGACGTGGCGCCTGCGAGTCGTAGGGAGCGCAGTTCGCCGGACCGCACCGACGCGGCCATCAACAGCGTGCTCGCCAGGGAGATCGCCGTGTAGACGAGGGAGATGCCGAGCAGCATCAGCAGGCCCAGGCGGGTCTGGGGCTTGGTGCCCGGCTGCGTCGCCGCCAGCCACTGGGTCGCGGTGCGGACCTGCCCACCGCTCGCCGACGCCAGCGCGGCGGCCGCCCCGGCGCGGTCCGCGCCCGGTTTCAGGGTGACGTCGATCCGGTCCACCGGCAGGGTCCCGGCCCGCACCGCCGTGACGTACGCGCCGTTGTTCCCGGTCCCGCGCGCCAGCACCGCCGCGATCCGCAGCCGTGCGGGGCGTCCGTCCCCGAGCCACACGTCGACGCGCTCGCCGACCCGGTGCTTCTCCCACTCCTCGTTGACGACGACGGACCGGTCGTCCAGGTCCCGTACGTCGCCCGCCACCACCGGCAGCCGCGACGTGGCGGCCCACGCGGCCACGTCACCGACCGCTCGCGCGTCCGAGCGGACCAGGGCGCTGCCTTCTTCCCGTACGAAGACGGCGGTGGTGGCGGACGGGGACGCGTCGGCCACCCCCGGTATCCCGCCTTCGGCGAGGGGCTTCAACTCCTCGCCCGTCACAATCAGTTGGGCCGACGTCTGGCGTCGCGCCTCCGTCGCCTTCGAGGCGCCCACCGTCTGCGCCGAACCGAGCAGGCTGCCCGCGAGCGCCACCGTCACCAGGACCGGGGCGGCCACGGCGGCGGTGCGGCGTACGGACGCCGTGGAGTTCTCGCGGACGAGGAGGCCGATGGCGCCCGGCAGGCGCAGGGCGCGGACGACCGGGCGTACGAGCAGCGGTGCGAGCGCGGCCGCCGCCGTGATGAGGATCATCGGCTGGGTCGTGTACGTCTTGCGCTTCAGGAGCGCGGACGGGTCCGTCGACAGGTCCTTGACCAGGAGTCCGAGCGCCAGGGCGAGCAGTGCCGTGCCGGTCAGGCGGCGGCTCCACGGCATCACGCCGCTGTCCACGGACGCGTCGCGCAGCGCTTCCGCGGGGGTGATGCGACCGGCCCGCCGCGAGGCGCTCCACGCGCCCGCGAGTACGACGGACAGGCCGGTCCAGAAGGCGAGTTGGCAGGGCCAGGCGAAGGGTGAGGTGGCGCCCTGGATCGTGAACCAGTGCGGTGCGATGCCCGCGTCGACCATGGCGTCACCCAGCAGGGGAGCGGACCGTACGCCGAGCGCGCAGCCCGCGACGGAGGCCGCGACGCCCACCGCGAGCGCCTCCCCGACGAGCTGTCCGCGCAGCTGTCCCGGCGTCGCCCCCGCCATCCGCAGCAGCCCGAACTCCCGCCGCCGCAGCGCCACGACGAAGGCGAACGTCGACGCCGTGACGAAGACGGAGACGAACGCGGCGACCCCGCCGGCCGTGCCGAGGAAGGCGTTCACGGCCACGAGTGCCTCGGCGTCCCGTGCGGTGCCGGGGTCGGCGCGGCGGCGGTCGTCGCCGGTGAGGACGAGGGCCCGGTCCCCGACCGCGTCGCGCACGGCGGACGCGGGTGCGTCGATGCCGACGGCGTCCCGCCTGTCACCGTCGAGGCGTACCGGGCCGAGCCGCCGGAGGTCGCGCAGAAGTTCGATGTCCACAGGGTGTGGATGAGCGAGCGGCTTCGACACGTTCCCGGTCGCGGGCCCGCGCCGCACGGGCACGGTCAGCGTGTCCTGCCCCATGACGACCACGGGCGACCCGGCGAACCGCACCGGCGCCCGCTCCGGCGCCCCGAGACTCGCGTCGAGCCCGAGCCCCATGGCCGCGACGAGCCCGACACCGAGGGCAACGGCGACGAAGGCACCGAGCAGACTGCTCCAACGCGCCCGCAGAGAGGCAAGAACGATCATCGCCGGACTCCTTCGGCATCGCCGTGAGCGCTGGCCGGGAACCCGCCGGCCGCGTCCCCGACGCGCCCGCTCCCCGTCCGCCCCTCCAACGTGGCCATCCGCCCCGCCACCTCCTCCACGCGAGGGTGGATCAGTTCGCTCTGCACCCTGCCGTCGACCAGGAACACCACCCGGTCCGCGTACGAGGCCGCCACCGGGTCGTGCGTGACCATGAGCGTCGTCTGGTCCTCGTGGTCCACCAACTCCCTCAGCAGGGTGAGGACTTGGCGGCTCGTCGTCGTGTCGAGCGCGCCCGTCGGCTCGTCGCCGAAGAGGACCGCGGGGCGGCTCACCAGGGCGCGGGCCAGGGCCACCCGTTGTTGCTGGCCGCCGGACAGTTCGCCTGGGCGGTGGCCGGCGCGTCCTGCCAGGCCCACCCGGTCCAGCGCTTCGTGGACCTCCGCACGGGAGGGTCTGCGCCGTGCGAGCCGCAGTGGCAGCGCGACGTTCTGTGCCGCGGTCAGCGAGGGGAGCAGGTTGAACGACTGGAAGACGAAGCCGATCAGGTCCCTGCGCAGCAGCGTCCTGCGCCGCTCGCTCAGCCCCGTCAGTTCGGTGCCGCCCACCTCGACCGACCCGGACGTCGGCCGGTCGAGCCCGGCGGCGCACTGGAGCAGCGTGGACTTGCCGGAACCGGAGGGCCCCATGATCGCGACGAAGCTCCCGGCGCGGACGGTGAGATCCACCCCGTCCAGGGCGACGACGTCGCGGTAGCTGCGGCGTACGGCACGCAGGCGTACGGCCGCCTCGGAGGCATCGGGACGGGGGTCTCGTCCCGCGGAGCGGCGGGCGAGGAGGCGGGTGCGGGCGGCTGTTTCGTTCATGGGCCAAGCCAAGCGCCGCGCGGCCCGCGGAACACGACCACTGGGGGGCGTCCGGGGGTAGGGCCAGCACTACCCCCGCCGTTCCGCGACCGCCTGCCACCGCCCCCGCTCTCTTACCCTTGACCCATGGATTCGGTGATCGACAAGGCGTTCGCGGCGGCGCTGTACGGCGACGGCGACGAGGGCCTGGACGCCGGAGCCTCGATGCTCGCGGCCGCGCCCGGCACGGACGACGAGCTGCTGCGGCGCGGCATGGAGTATCTGCGGCGGGCCTGGGAGCGCGGCTGGCAGCCCGCCGACGTCGTACGCCTGGTCCGGCGCGACCTGGCCGACCCGCACGTACGGCTGGCCGCAGAGCTCATCCGCGCCGAGACCCGCGACTACGCGCACCTGCCGCCCCGCTGGCAGGCGCAGCTCGCCGGCCTCGCGCCGGACGAAGGGCAGGGCAAGGGACAGGGCAAGGAGCAGGGCAAGGGGCAGGGCAAGGGCGCACGGGGTGGGGGGCAGGACCGGTTCTCCGCCGCCACCGCCCACCTCCAGCTGTACCGCCTGCTGCTGCGGCTCCCGCCGGTCGAGCCGGTCGGTCCCGTCCCCGGCGGCGCGGTGCCGGGGCCCGTCGAGGGTGAGCCGCGGGCGCTGACCCGCATCCGCGCCCTGCTCGCCAAGGCCGAGGCGACCGGTTTCCCCGAGGAGGCGGAGGCGCTCACCGCCAAGGCGCAGGAGCTGATGGCCCGGCACTCGGTCGACGAGGCGCTGCTCGCCGCGCGGACGCACGCCAAGGACGTGCCCGGCGCCTGCCGCGTCGGCGTCGACGCCCCGTACGAGACGGCGAAGGCGATCCTCCTGGACTCCGTCGCCGCCGCGAACCGCTGTCGCGCCGTGTGGAACGAGGCGTACGGCTTCTCCACCGTGGTCGGCTTCGAATCCGACCTGGAAGCGGTCGAGTTGCTCTACACCTCCCTCCTCGTCCAGGGCACCACGGCGATGACCAGGGCGGAGGCCGAGCAGCGCGCGGGCGGGCGCAGGCGAACGAAGACGTTCCGCCAGTCCTTCCTGATGGCGTACGCCCACCGGCTCGGCGGCCGGCTCGCCGCGGCGGGCGAACACGCGGTCGCCGAGGCGGCGGAGGAGGCGGCGCGGGAGGCGGGAAAGGCGGCGCGGGCGGCCTCGCTGCTGCCCGTGCTCGCCGCGCGGGACGTCGCCGTCACGGACCGCGCCGAGCAGATGTTCCCCGAGACGACCACGACACGGGTGCGCGGTGCGACGGACGGCGAGGGCTGGACGCACGGCACGGCGGCGGCCGACCGGGCCCATGTGCCGGGGCGCGGGGGCCGGTCACCCGAGGGGGACCGGCCGCTGGAGCGAGGCCGGGGGCGCTGAACCCGGCCCGCCCGCACCGCCCTACTTCAGGAAGTCGGAGCACACGTAGGGACCCAACTCCTCGTCCTGCCGCACGCCTTCGGGGGCAATCGCCCGCACCGTCACCCGCACGTCGTCCGGCCGTGTGCGCCCGCTCTTGTCGAAGACGGCCTGCGCGCGGGCCAGACTGCACACCAACTGCCCGGTGAAATTACGGTCGTTGACGGAGGCGGGGTCGAGCGCCATGTCGACGATCCGGACCGTGAGCCGGTCGCCGCTGCCGGTGACGTCGTACTGCCCGCCGCGCACCAGGTTGGTGAGCCCCGCACGCTGCTCGGACTCGTCGGGGCCCGACAGCAACAGCTTGATGACCGCGCCCGGTTCGTCGAATCCCTCGCCGGACCGGGTGACGCCCTCCAGCCTGCCCGTCTCGGAGACGAAGTAGATCCGCAGCCCCTTGGTGAGCCCGCTCGCGGGCTCACCCGCGTCCACGACGCCGGTGGGCCGGACGCCGCAGCCGGTGAGGACGAGGGCGGCCGCGACGAGGCAGAGGCCGCGGCCGGGACTGACCCCCCTGCGTACGAAGCGTACGAAGCGTACGAAGCCCACGAAGCCCACGAGGCGTACGAGGCGTACGAGGCGTACGAGGCCCGCGAAGCGTACGAAGCCCTTCACTCCCTCTCCCCCTCCCCGCTCGTGCGCCGCCACGGCAGCCGCAGCGTGAACTGCGCACCGCCGCCCGCCCTGTTGGCCACCTCGATCGTCCCCCCGTGCAGCCGGGCGTTCTCCAGGGCGATGGCCGTGCCGAGGCCGCTGCCCTCCGAGCGGGTGCGGGCGCTGTCGGCCTTGTAGAAGCGGTCGAAGACGTGCGGGAGCACATCGGGGGCGAGTCCGGGGCCGCGGTCGGTGACCTCGACCGTCACCCGGTCGCCGGTGGCCGCCAGGGTGAGGGAGACCGGCTCGGCGCCGTGCCGCAGCGCGTTGCCGACGAGGTTGGCGACGACGACGTCGATGCGGCGCGGGTCGACCACGGCCCGTACACCGTCCGGCAGTTCGGCCCGCACGCGGTCGGTCCATCCGCGCAGCGCGAGCGTGTTGCGCAGGGTCTCGGCGAGGTCGACCTCGCCGAGGTTGAGCCGGGCGGCGCCGGAGTCGAAGCGGGACATCTCCATCAGGTCGTCGACGAGCCGGGCGAGCCGCGCGGTCTCCGCGCTGATCGTGCGGGCGGCGTGCGCGGCGTCCGGCGGCAGCTGTCCGGCGTCCTCGTCGAGCACCGTCGCGACCATCGTCATCGCGGCGAGCGGCGTACGCAGTTCGTGCGAGACGTCGGCGACGAAGCGCCGCGCCTTGGCCTCCTGCTCGCGGAGCTCGGCGACGGAGGACTCCAGCGCGTCGGCCGTGTCGTTGAAGTCCCGTGCCAAGTCGGCGAGTTCGTCACGCCCCTTGGGGACCTTCACCCGGGAGGTGAGGTCGCCGGCCGCGTGCCTGCGGGTGGCGCGGCCCAGTTCGCGCACGGGCCGCAGCACGGTGCGCGCGGCGAGCAGCGCGAGGACGGCGGCGAGCAGGACGACGGGGACGAGCCCGTCGCGCACCGCGTCGAGGATCGCCGCGGTGTCGTCCTGCTCGGCCCGCAGCGAGGTGACGGCGAACACGTCGAGGCCGGACGGCGGCCCCGAGTCGAAGGTGACGGGCGTGCCGACGGCCAGATAGGGGCTGCCGTCCCGGTCGATCCGCTGGAGGCTCATGCGGTTGCGCTGCCGTACGGCGGTCCGCAGCGAGGGCGAGATCAGCGACCGGTCGGCGGACGCGTCGGAGGAGCCCGTCAGCGAGCGGTACTCGGCGACGACGACGGAGTCCCCGAGCCCGTCGGCGACGCTCGCGGCGAACCGGGTGAGCGAGACCTCGTCGGGCGGCATGGAGAGATCGGCGGCGATCTGGTCGACGCGGTTCTTGAAGTCGGTGCGGACGGCGTCCTGCTTGCGTTCGAGGACGGCGGTGCGCGACTCGCGGTAGGCGAGCCCGGTGGCGGTCACCGCGCTGACGAGCGCGACCAGCACGAACGCGACGACCAGCCGCGTCCGGAGCCCGCCCCAGCGCCTCCAGCCGCCGCGCCGCTCGCGCGCTCCCGGCCCGCCGGTCACTTCGCCCACGCCCTCACACCGGCCCGAACCGGTACCCGAAGCCCCGCACCGTCTGCACGTACACCGGTCTGGCCGGGACGTCCTCGATCTTGGCGCGGAGGCGGCCCACCGCCGCGTCGACCAGGCGGGAGTCGCCGAGGAAGTCGTGCTCCCAGACCGAACGGAGCAGTTGTTCGCGGCTGAAGACCTGGCCGGGCGACGCGGAGAGTTCCAGCAGGACGCGGAGTTCGGTGGGCGGCAGGGGCAGGGGCGCGCCGTGCTTGGTGACGGTGAGGCCCGCGCGGTCGATGACGAGTCCGGCGTACGTGTCCTCGTCGGGGCGCCGCCGGACCGGCTCGGCCCGCCGCAGCGCCGCCCGGATCCGCGCCTCAAGGACGGGCGCGGTGACGGGCTTGACCACGTAGTCGTCCGCGCCCGACTCCAGGCCCCGCACGATGTCGCTGTCGTCGCCGCGCGCGGTCAGCATGACGACGGGGATCGTGGAGCCGGTCGCGCGGATCCTGCGGCAGACCTCGAAGCCGTCGATGCCGGGCAGCATCAGATCGAGCACGGCGAGCTCGACGCCGGAGCCCGCGGGCGAGGCGAGCAGCGCGAGCGCCTCCTCGCCGGTCGCGGCGGTGTCGACCGCGTACCCGTGACGGCGCAGCACCAGCTCCATTCCGTCGCGCACGGACGCGTCGTCCTCGATCAGCAGCACATGGGGCACTCGGGGCATGCCGACGATTATGGGCGAGGGTCTGACCGGATCGGGCCTGGTCGGGGCGCGGATCGGCGGCTCGCGGGGCATTGTTACGTGCTCATCATGTGGCGTTACGCGTTCATCATGCGGTCATGGACCGCCCACCATGTGGCGGCGGCAGATTGCCGGCATGAGCATCCACACCACATCCGGCGCCAGGGCCCGGCTCCGTGCCGCCGCCCTCCTCGCGCTCCCCGTCCTGGTGTTCTCCGCGGCCTGCGGGGGCGGTGACGGCGGCACGAAGGACGCCGGTGTCGCCTCGGTCCCCGAGGAGAGCGGCGACGGCGGGAAGACGGCCGACTCCGCGGGGGAGGGCGGCACGGACAGCGGCAAGAAGGGCAAGAGCGCCTTCTACGACGCGCAGGTGAAGTACGTGCAGTGCATGCGCGCCAAGGCGGGCGTCAAGGACTTCCCCGACCCCGAACTCAGCGGCTATCTCGACCAGTCCAAGGTCGAGAAGGTCGTCGACCCGAACGGCAACGGCGAGGAGTACAAGGGCGGCAAGGGCGGTGTCTGCGTCGCCGAGCTGAAGAACGCGATGAACCAGGAGCCGGAGCGCGACCACCAGAAGGACTACGAGTCGATGCTCGCGCACGCCAAGTGCATGCGCGAGGAGGGCGTGTCGAAGTTCACCAACCCCACGATGTCCGGCGGCAACGTCCTGCCCGGCGGCGACCCGAACCCCGCGAACCCGCAGCTCGACCGGAACTCCGGCACGTACAAGGAAGCCCGCGAGGCCTGCAAGGACAAGCTGCTCGACGGCCTGGACGGGATGCAGTAGATGCGGCGCCGTACGGGAATCATGGTGGCCGCCGCGGTCGTGGCCGCGGCCGCCGGAGCCGGGGCGCTGGCCTTCGGCGGCGGCGACGACGCGGACGCGAGCGCGCGGAACGACGGACTGCCGCCCGCCACCGCGGCCGTCGTCCGCACCGACCTCACCCAGTCCAAGACCGTCGACGGGAAGGTCGACTTCGCGCAGCGCCGCGCGGTCAAGTCGGCGGTCGACGGCACGGTCACGGTCGCCGCGCGCGAGGGCGCGACGGTCACGCGCGGCCAGGCGCTCTACGAGCTCGACGACAAACCGGTGACGCTCCTGTACGGCCCGGTCCCGGCCTTCCGCGAGATGAAGGTGGGCGCGCGCGGCACGGACGTACTCCAACTGGAGCGCAATCTCGCCGCGTTGGGCTACGGCGCGGGCCTGTACGTCGACCCGCGCTACGACAAGGCGACGGAGGCGGCGGTCGAGCGCTGGCAGAAGTCCCTGAACCGGACGCCCACCGGACGGGTCGGCAAGGGCGACGTGGTCTTCCAGCCGGACCGGGTCAAGGTCGTCGCGGCGGACGCGGCGCTCGCCGACGCGGTGGGCCCCGACACCGCGGTCCTCACGGCCGCGTCGACGAAGCCCGTCGTGCGCGCCGAGCTCGACCAGAGCGACGCGCCGCTCACCGCGAAGGGCACGAAGGTCGAGGTGACGCTGCCCAGCGGCAAGAAGGAGCCGGGCCGGGTGACGGGCACCGTGAACACCGGGGCGGCGGGCGAGGAGGACGCCGGGGACAGCATCACGGTCGAAGTCACCCTGGACGGCGGCAGATCGGCGGCGTCCGGCGAGGACACCAAGGTGTCGGCGAGCGTGCGGTTCGTCAGCGAGAGCAGGGAGAACGTCCTCGCGGTCCCGGTCGAGGCGGTCGTCGCGCTGCGCGGCGCGCACGGCGGCTACGGACTCCAGATCGTCGAGGGCGGCACCTCCCGCATGGTGCGGGTCGAGACCGGCATGACGGCGGACAGCCGCATCGAGGTCAGCGGCCCGGACCTCAAGGAGGGCATGAAGGTGGGAGTGGCGAAGCAATGAGCACGCGGGCACCCGTCATCGAACTCCGCGGAGCCACCAAGTCGTACGAGGGAGGAGTGCACGCCCTGCGCGGCGTGGACCTCACCGTGCACGCGGGCGAACTCGTCGCGATCGTCGGCCCATCGGGCTCGGGCAAGTCGACGATGCTCAACATCATCGGCACCCTCGACCAGCCGACGTCGGGCACGGTCCTGGTGGCGGGCCACGACGTCGGCCGCCTCTCGGACGCCCAGCTCTCGGCCCTGCGCGCCCGCCACATCGGCTTCGTCTTCCAGCACTTCCACCTGGCGCCCTCGCGCACGGCGGTGGAGAACGTCGCGGACGGCCTGCTGTACGCGGGCGTCGGCGCACGCGAACGCGGCGCGCGGGCCCGCACCGCCCTGGAGCGGGTCGGCCTCGGCCACCGCCTCACCCACACCCCGAACGAACTCTCCGGCGGCGAGAAGCAACGGGTCGCCATCGCACGGGCGTTGACCGGTGATCCCACGATCCTGCTCGCCGACGAACCGACCGGCGCCCTGGACACCGCGTCGGGCCGGGTCGTCATGGACCTGCTCCACGAACTCAACGCGGCAGGCACCACGATCTGCGTCATCACCCACGACCAGGACATCGCCGACGCGCTGCCCCGCCGGATCCGCTTCAGGGACGGGGAGGTGGTGTCGTGAAGCCCGCGAGGCTCTCCCTCACGGACGTCCTCAGGGTGGGGGCGGTGGGCCTGCGGGCCCGCAGGGCGCGCGTGGTGCTCTCCGCGCTCGGCATCGCGATCGGCATCGCCACGATGGTCGCGGTGGTGGGCCTTTCCCAGTCGAGCAAGGCGGACCTGATGTCCCGCCTGGACCGCCTGGGCACCAACCTCCTCACCGCGGAGGCGGGCAAGGACGTCCAGGGCAACGCAGTACCGCTGCCCAAGAACGCGGTGGCCATGGTGGAACGCGTCGGCCCTGTCCAGCACGCCACGGCCACGGCCAACGTCGACGCCCGGGTCCGCCGCAGCGACGTGGTCCCCGCGGAACAGTCCTCGGGCGTCACGGTCCAGGCGGCCCGCCCCGACCTCCTGAAGGCCCTCAACGCCCGTACACGACAAGGGACATGGCTGAACGAGACCAACGAGAAGCTCCCCGTCACGGTCCTCGGCTCCGTCGCGGCGGAACGCCTCGGCATCACCGCACCCGGCGAGAAGATCATGCTGAACGACCAGTACGTGGCGGTCGTCGGCATCCTGGCCCCCATCGAACTGTTCCCCACCCTGGACCGGGTGGCGATGATCGGCTTCCCCGCCGCGGAGCGCCACTTCGGCTTCGACGGCCACCCCTCCACGGTCTTCGAACGCTCCACCGACAAATCGGTCGAGGACGTACGGGACGTCCTGGCCCGCACGGTCAGCCCCGGCAACGAGGGCTCGGTCAAGGTCTCCCGCCCCTCCGACGCGCTGGCCGCGAAGGCGGCGACCGACAAGGGCCTGACCACCCTGATGCTGGGCCTCGGGGCGGTCGCGCTCCTGGTCGGCGGCGTGGGAGTGGCCAACACGATGGTGATCTCGGTCCTGGAGCGCCGCACGGAGATCGGCCTGCGCAGAGCCCTTGGCGCGACCAGGAACGCGATCCGCCTCCAGTTCCTGACCGAGTCCCTCCTGCTGTCCTCCCTGGGCGGCGCGACAGGAACACTCCTGGGCGCCCTGGCGACCTACGCCTTCTCCCTCACCCAGAACTGGACCCCGGTGGTCCCACCCTGGTCCCTGACGGCGGGCTTCGCGGCAACCCTGCTCATAGGCATGGCAGCGGGCCTCTACCCGGCCATACGAGCGTCGCGCCTGCACCCGACGGTGGCCCTGAACGCAACGTAGCCGTCGCGGCACCCCCACCGGCGGTCGGTCGCGACGCAACGGGAGGGGACGTGCCGGTATGTCCGCCCGGAGCACTGGTGGCCACGAGCAGTGGTGCACACCCGACGACGGTTCACCGGGATGGCGAGGACGGACATACCGGCGCGGCCCCGCACCCGAGAGAGCCGGGCGCACCCGCACGGCGCCCGCACGGCACCCACGCGACCCACGCCGCCGGATGGCCCGATATGCCCCGTATCATCACAGAGTGACCTGGCTCCGAGCGCTGAAAGAGACAGCTCGCTCGGGCCTGACCGTCGAGCGCAAACGTCTGGAACCCCTGATCGCCCTGCGCGGCGCCGCGGGCCTGGCCATCATCATCGGCGTCAGCCTCACCCTCTTCGGCCCCGCGGTGGCGGCGAGCTCCGCCTTCGGCGCGTACCAGGCGGCCATCGCCACGTTCCAGCGCAGCTGGCGCCCCCGCCCGGAACTCGCCCTGGCCTCCGGCACGAGCCTCGCCGTCTCCACCTTCCTCGGCTACCTCACCGGCTCCCACCTCCTCCTCTTCCTCGGGCTCCTCTCCCTGTGGACGTTCCTCGCGGGCCTGAGCTGGGCGGCGGGCCCCACGGTCGGCATCATCGCGTCGTCGAACGTGGCGATCATGCTGGTGACGGTCACGCTCCCGACGTCCCTCGCCGCCGCCGCGGGCCACGCGGCGATGATGGTCGTGGGCGGCTGCGTGCAGGCGGCGCTGGTGATCCTGTTCCCCATCCGCCGGTGGGGCGCGCAGCGGGACGCCCTGGCCGACGCGCTCGCGGCCGAGGCGGACTACGCGCGCAGGCTCCGGCACGACCCCGTGGCGCCCTTCGACCCCGAGCCCCTGATGGCGGCGCGGGACGCGGCGCGGATCACGCCCCGCCAGGCCCGTACCCGCCCCGCGGAACTGCACGGCGCACGCGGCCTCGCCGAACGCATCCGCCCGGTGCTCGCGTCACTCGCGGACCCGGCGGTGGGCGTCCCGACGGAGGGCAGGGAACGCGACCGGGTGCGGGAGATCCTCGGCGCGGCGGGCGCGGTTCTGGACGCGGCGGCGCGGGCGATCCGCAACGGCGAGCCGGTGAAGATCCCCCCGGCGGCACTGGCGACGCTCAGGACGCCGGACACGGGCGCGATCCTCACGGGCCCGGCGTACCGGGCGGCGACGCGGTTGGGCGCGCTCCTGAGAGACGTACTGGAAACGGCGGGAACACAACCGAAATCCGCCCCTGCGCAGACGTCCCGGCCCTCTCAGCCGCAGACGCCCCAGCCCGCGGCCCCGCAGCCCCGGTCCCAGCCCTCTCAGCCGCAGACCTCCCAGACTCCCCAGCCCAAGGCCCAGCCCTCTCAGCCGCAGACCCCGCCCCAGACCCCCCAAACCACCCCCCAAACCCACTCCGACACCCAACCCATCCCCCTCCTCCGCCCCACCCTCCCGGCCCTCGTCCCCGGCACCCTCCGTGCCATGCGGTCCGAGCTGCGCCACGAGTCACCCGTCACCCGGCACGCGATCCGCGTCACCGCCGTGGCCGCCGCCGGCTACCTCCTGGGTCACTGGCTGCCGCTGGGCCACGGCTACTGGGCCCCCATGGCATCGGTGATGGTGATGCGCCCGGACTTCTCCCAGACGTACTCGCGCGCGGTGGCCCGCTTCGGCGGCACGCTCGTGGGTGTCGCGCTGGCGACGGGCCTGGTGCAGCTCGCCGACCCGGGCACGGGCCTGTCCGCCGCGCTCGCCGTGGTCAGCGCGGGGCTGATGTACCTGCTGATGCGGACGGGACAGGTGGCGGCGCAGGCCTGCGTGGCGGCGTACGTCGTGTTCCTGCTCGGGATGGGCGGCCAGCAGTGGACGCAGACGGTCCCCGAGCGGGTCGTCCTGACCCTGCTCGGAGGCGTCCTCGCGATGATCGCGTACGCCGTGTACCCCGCCTGGGAGACCCCGCGCCTGCGCACCCGCCTCGCCGACTGGCTGATCGCGGACGGCCGTTACGCCGCGGCCGTCGTGGACCACTACGCGCACCCGGCGGGCAAGAGCTGCCCCGACGTACGCGAGGCCCTGCTCGCGGCCCGCGACGCGCGGATCGCCTGGCAGGACGCGGTGGCGCGGGCGAAGCACGAGCCGGTACGGCACCGCGGCCTGTCCCGCGCGGCCGCCAGGGACGCGGAGGAGACCCTGGCCCAACTGGGCCGCGTGGCCATGCTGATGGAGGCGCATCTGCCGGACCGCGACGCGACCCCGGTCCCCGCGGCGGCCCGCCTCGCGGAGGCGCTGCGCACGTCGACGGAGCAGGGCGCGAAGGCGGTGCGCGAACGCCGCGTCCCCCGCTGGGAGGCGGTCCGTACGGCGCTGCGCGAGTGGGACGGCGAGGGCGTGCCCGACCGCGTCGTACGCAAGGGGGCGGGACTGCTCCTGGAGACCCTGGAGGAGCTCTCCGACGCCCTGGACACGGCACCGCCCCCGATGCTGGTGGACGGCACGGAGACCCGACTCCAGCCGACCGAGTCCGACCCCGCCCCGGGCCCCGACCTCGCCCCGGGCACCGACCCCGGCCCGAGCCCCGACCCCGCCGCGCGCCCCGACCCCGGCCCGGGTCCCGATCCCACCCCGGGGCCCGCCCTCGAGCCCCGGCAGCCGGAAGGGCCGCGGAACCAGAACGGTCCCACGGCCCCCTGACCTCGACGTCCCGTCAGGACTGCGGCAGCCCGCCCGTGGGCAGCCCCTCCGGCAGCTTGCCGCCCTCGGTGCGCAGGAACTGGTCCTCGCCCGCGCCCTCCCAGGAGACCTTCATCGTCTTCGCGTCGACGGACTCGACCTGCCCCTTGGTGCGGTCCGAGTTCCCCTTGGGGCACTTGAGGTCGATCGTCCGCGACCCCGCCGCGTCGCCCGCGGTGCCGCTGCACATGACGTCCTCGCCGACCAGCGACGCGTTCTTGCCGTCGATGACGAGGGCGAGCGGCTTGCCGCCCGTCGTGGTGACCCACGCGCCCTCGACGCCGCCGTCCTCGGCGCCGGAGCCCCCGGTCGAGCCGCCGGTCGAGCCCGCGTCGTCCGTGGAGTCGGACCCGCCGGAGGAGCCCCGGTCCTTCTTTCCGCCACCGCCACCACCGCCGTCACCGTCACTGCTGCACCCGGTCAGGGCGAGCGCGGCGGCGAGGCCGAGGACGGCGACCCCGGCCCGGACCCGACGGATACGGATACCAGAGCCACTACGGACGTACGTGCGCACTTGAAGTCCCCCTAAAGAGCGTGACGTTGCCGGTGCGGACCGACGGCATCCGCCACCTGTCCGCCACCGGCCAAAGCGCGCGCCAAGCTACCAGGACGACTTGCGCACACCGGGCAGATATCCGGCGTGCGCCTGCTCGCGCAGCTTCACCCGGGACAGCCCGAACGCCCCCACGTAACCGCGCGGCCGCCCGTCGACGCTGTCCCTGTTGCGCACCCGCGTGGCACTGGCGTCCCGCGGCTGACGGGCCAACTCCCGTTGGGCAGCGCGCCGTTCGGCCTCACCCGTGCCGGGAAGCCGGACGATCTCCTTCAGTTCGGCCCGGCGCGCGGCGTACCGCGCGACGGTCTCGCGCCGCTTCTCGTTCTTCGCGATCTTGCTCTTCTTCGCCATCAGATCCTCACCCCGCGCGCACGGATCCTGGCGACGGCCGCCTCGATCCCGATGTTGTCGACCGTCCTGACCCCCTTCGCGCTGAGCCGCAGCCGGACGTGCCTGCCCTCGCTCGGCAGCCAGTACCGCTTGCGCTGGACGTTGGGGTCGAAGCGGCGGGAGGTCCGCCGGTGGGAGTGGGAGACGTGGTTGCCGAAGCCGGGCTTCGCGCCGGTCAGCTGGCAGTGGGCGGACAAGTGACGCACCTCTCGGTAGTCGTAAGGGAACACCTATTGAAAACGGGAGTCATTTTCATATACTAGCCCCATGGCACGCAACGAACTCCGCCCGGTCATCAAGCTCCGGTCCACCGCCGGCACGGGCTTCACCTACGTCACCCGCAAGAACCGCCGCAACGACCCCGACCGCCTGACGCTGCGCAAGTACGACCCGATGGCGGGCAGGCACGTCGACTTCCGAGAGGAGCGCTGATCACCATGCGCAAGGACATCCACCCGCCGTACGCGCCCGTCGTCTTCCGCGACAAGGCCGCCGGCTTCGCCTTCCTCACGCGGTCGACCGCGACCAGCGGGAAGACGGTCGAGTGGCGGGACGGGCGTACGTACCCGGTCGTCGACGTCGAGATCTCGTCCGCGAGCCACCCCTTCTACACGGGCACGGCACGCGTGATGGACACGGCGGGCCGCGTCGAACGCTTCGAGCGGCGCTTCGGATCGCGCCGATGAGGGACGGCCACCCGGATCCGGGGGACGGCGGCCCGATGGACGTCGTGATCGTCGGCGGGCTCCACGCGGACGCCCGCGCGGCGGCCGCCGGCGAGCTCCTGGCCACCGTCCCGGACAGCGTCGCGCTCCACCACGACCTCTCCACGGCCGTGCGGGGCGCCGTCGTCCGCACCGTCCGCGACGGGGCGGACGAGCTGTCCAGGGGCGATGCGCCGCTCGTCAACGACTGCGCCTGCTGCGCGCTCCGCGAGGACCTGGTGCCCGAGCTGCACCGCCTCGCGGACGCGGGCCTCACCCGGCTCGCGGTCGTGGAGCTGTGGGACTCGGTCGAGCCCAAGGCGATGGCCGAGGTGATCGCCGCGCACTGCGGCGACCGGCTCGCGCTGCGCGGCGTCGTCACGGCGGTCGACCCCGCCCTGCTCCTGCCCTACCTCGGCAACGGCGACGACCTGCTGGACGCCGGGCTCGCCGCGGCCCCCACCGACCGGCGCACCGTCGCCGACACCTGGGCGCGCCAGCTGGAGTACGCGCCCGTACTCGCCGTGGCCGACGTCGCGGCAGCCGACGAGGAGGACCACGCCCTGCTCGCCCAGCTGCATCCGACGGCGCACCGCGTCGCCATCGGGGCGGGCGGCCTCGCCCGTGCCGCGCGGGCCGGTTTCGACGTCGAGGCGGCCGCCGCGGCGCAGCATCCGGCCTGCGCGCTGCTGCCCGCCGAGGCCGACGCGTGCGGTGTCGGCACCCTCGTGTGGCACCGCGAGCGGCCCTTCCACCCCGAGCGGCTCTACGCCGCCCTGGAGGACTTGAGCTGCGCGGCCGCGCGCAGCCGGGGGCGGTTCTGGCTGGCCGACCGGCCGGACACGCTGCTCGGCTGGGACGCGGCGGGCGGCGCGCTCTGCGTGGAGAGCGTGGGCCCCTGGCTCGCCGCGCTGCCGGACGCCGCGTGGGAGATGGTCCCGCCGGTGCGCCGCGCTGCCGCCGCCCTCGACTGGCATCCGGAGCACGGCGACTGCTGCAACCACCTGGTGTTCACCTCGCCGGGTCTGGACCGCGAAGGGCTCGAACAGGTCCTGGAATCCTGCCTGTTGACCGACGAGGAGTACGCCGCGGGCCGCGCCGCCTGGAAGAACCTGACTCCTGCCTTCGACGCCCTCCTGGAGGTCTGACCGTGTCCCCACAGCCCCCGCGCACGCCTTCGCGCCCGCGCAAGCCCAAGTCGAACCCGCTGGACCGGGCGGGCATCACGTACGTCGACTACAAGGACACGGACCTGCTCCGGACGTTCCTCTCGGACCGGGGCAAGATCCGCGCCCGGCGCGTCACGCGCGTGACGGCGCGGCAGCAGCGGCGGATCGCCGCGGCGGTCAAGAACGCACGCGAGATGGCGCTGCTGCCGTACGGATCGCCCCGCTGACCCGCGCGGCGCCCGGCCCGCTCCCACGATAGGTAGGCATTTCCCTACGTTTGACAGGTAGGGAAATGCCTACCTATCGTGGTGCGCATGAACACCGCGAACGCCACAAACGCCACGCACATCACCCACGCCTCCTTCCTCACCGTCCCCGTCTCCGACCAGGACGCCGCGCTCCGCTTCTACCGCGACGTGCTCGGCTTCGAGGTCACCGCGGACCGTGCGATGCCGCAGGGCCGCTGGCTCCAGGTCGCCCCGGCGGGGGCGCAGACCGTCTTCACGCTCTCCGGCCCCGGCATGGGCGGTTTCGTGCCCGGCAGCGCGCAGGGGATCATGCTGATCACGACCGATGTCGACGCCGACCGCGCGAAGCTCGTCGCGGCGGGCGTCGAGGTGAGCGGTCCGGACGAGCTGCCCTGGGGCAGGATGGCCGGCTTCCGCGACCCCGACGGCAACGGTTGGATGCTGCTGACGGAGAAGGAAGGCTTCTGACGGTCATGGTCACCACCGGCGAACGCGAGGACCGGCTCTTCGCCGCGCTCGCCAACGGCACCCGCCGCGAGGTCCTGCGCCTGCTGCGCGACGAGGGCCCGCAGCCGGTGCAGGCGCTCGCCGACCACTTCGACATGCGCAGGCCCAGCCTCTCGGAGCACCTCAAGGTGTTGCGGGAGGCCGGTCTCGTGGCGGAGGAGCGGTCCGGGCGGCAGCGCATCTACCGCCTCGAAGCGGTGCCGCTCGCCGAGGTGCAGGACTGGCTCAGCCCGTACGAGCGGTTCTGGCGCGACAGGCTGAAGAGCCTCGGCACACTGCTCGACCGGATGCCCGACGATGAGCGGTCATGACCACCGATGACCTGACCACCATCCACGTCGACCAGTTCTTCGCCCACCGGCCCGCGAAGGTCTGGCGCGCGCTCACCGACCCCGAACTCCTCGCCCAATGGCAGATGCCCGGCAGTGAGGACTTCCGGCTCGAAGTGGGGCACGACTACGTGATGAGGTCGGTGCCGCGCCCCAACACCAACTTCTCCGGCACCGTTCACGTGCGCGTTCTCGCATTCGAGGTGGAACGGATGCTCAGCGTCCGTTGGTTGGATCCGGATCCGGCCAACTTCGCCGAATGGACCATTACGTGGACTCTGGAACATGAAGGGCGCGGAACGCGTCTCTTCCTTGTACATGAGGGATTCGACCCGGACGATCCGGCGCAGTTGATGGCACGAAAGATCATGGACGGGGGCTGGCGTTCGCACGTCATGGGGGCTTTGGAGCGGGTGCTGACGGAGCTGTAACCAAGGGAACACCCGGCGTGCACGTGCATCTGCCCATGCATCGGCATGTGAACACAGCTATGATCCGGGGACAGTTGACCGCTGCATCTAGAGCCACTAATGGCACTGCAAGACCGGGGAGCGACCTGTGCACCACGCGTTTAACGGCATGGCGGCCACGGAGCTTCACGGGGTGGTCTGGCAGAAGAGCAGGCACAGCAACTCGCAGGGATCCTGCGTGGAGTTCGCGAAACTGCCCGGTGGCGATGTCGCCGTGCGCAACTCGCGATTCCCGGACGGTCCCGCGCTCGTCTACACGCGGGCGGAGATAGAGGCGATGCTGCTCGGGATGAAGGACGGGGAGTTCGACCACCTGATAGGTGGCTGACCCCTACTCGACCCGTCTCACGCCAGGTGGAACAGGGCCCAGACCACCTTGCCGCGCAGCGTGCCGGCGAGCGGGTGCCAGCCCCAGCCGTCGCTGAAGGAATCCACCAGGAAGAGACCGCGGCCCGACTCGGCGGAGAAGTCGTCGTCGGTGTCGCGCGCGACCGGACTCTCGTCACTGGGGTCGCGCACGGCGCACACCAGACGCGAGGCCCAGCGCATCAAGTGCAGCCTGACGGGCGGGTCCTGGCTCTCGCGCGGGGTGTCCGCGGGAAGCGCGTGGCGCAGCGCGTTGGTGACGAGTTCGGAGACGACGAGCGCGATGTCGTCGAAGCGCTCGTCCAGGTCCCACTGGGTGAGTGTCGTACGGGTGAACTTCCGTGCGCTGCCCACCGCTTCGTAGCGGGCGGCCAGTGCCACGGACGCCGCGCTGGAGACCGCCGAGGGGTCGAGCGGGGGAAGCCCCTGCCGTAACGGCTCGAGCATGGTCGATCCATTCGTCCCCATGCGAGGCACTCCCCGGTTTCGCGGTACATAGCGATGGAGCGGTGGCGCGGTCGGTCGCCGATGGTGCGGTGGTACGCGTCGGTACAGCGGTGGCGCGCGGACCATGGTTCCGAATGCGTACAGCAGATGCAAGGGCAGATGCACGTGCACGCGCCGGACTTGGTCGCTCACGTGCCACTTCTTGCCCATTTCTTCCTACGGTTTCTTGTGGAGCCCTTGCGCGTTCTTTCGGAGTTCTTCCGTTTCTGTAACCGAACGAGTACGGCCCGAAGCGTTTAATGGCAGACTGCTGGCTTCCAGTCGATGGGGAGGATTGAGCGAAGTGACCGCAGGGGAGTCGAGCGGCTCGGTGGTACGGCGCATCCTGCTGGGCTCGCAGCTGAGGCGCCTCAGGGAATCCCGTGGCATCACCCGCGAAGCGGCCGGCTACTCGATCCGCGCATCCGAATCGAAGATCAGCCGCATGGAGTTGGGACGGGTGAGCTTCAAGTCCAGGGACGTCGAGGACCTTCTGACGCTGTACGGCGTCACGGACGAGGCCGAGCGCGGCGCACTCCTCTCGCTCGCCAAGGAGGCCAACCTCACCGGCTGGTGGCACAGTTACTCGGACGTCCTGCCGGGTTGGTTCCAGACCTACATCGGTCTGGAGGGCGCGGCTTCCCTCATCCGCGTCTACGAAGTCCAGTTCGTCAACGGCCTGTTGCAGACCGAGGCGTACGCCCATGCGGTGGTCGCCCGCGGCATGAAGGGCGCGAGCAGAGCCGAGATCGACCGCCGCGTCGCGCTGCGCCTGGAGCGCCAGAAGCTGCTCGCCTCCGAACACGCGCCCCGCTTCCACTGCGTGCTCGACGAGGCCGCGCTGCGCCGCCCGTACGGAGACCGGGAAGTGATGAGGGGTCAGATCCAGCACCTCATCGACATCTCCGAGCGGCCCAACGTCACGCTCCAGGTGATGCCGTTCAGCTTCGGCGGCCACGCGGGCGAGAGCGGGGCGTTCACGATGCTCCGCTTCCCCGAGTCCGACCTCTCCGACGTCGTCTACGTGGAGCAGCTCACCGGCGCGCTCTATCTGGACAAGGCCGAGGAAGTGGCCCAGTACGAGCGGGTGGTGGCCCAGTTGCACAAGGACTGCCCGGATCCCGCCGACAGCAGGGATCTTCTGCGTGGTCTACTCCAACTCACCTGAAACATAAGTACTATGACGTGAGATCAGGTGTCTGCTTCCGTCTGCTGCCGCGGCAAGGGGTCCGTCTCATGTCCTTCTTCACTGACCTGGCTCATCAGTACATCGACGGTGAGTGGAAGGCGGGCTCAGGGTCCTGGGACATCATCGACTTCAATCCGTACGACGGGGAGAAGCTGGCGTCCGTCACCGTCGCCACGGCCGACGAGGTCGACCAGGCGTACCGCGCGGCGCAGCGCGCCCAGCGGGAGTGGGCAGCGACCAACCCCTATGTGCGGCGCGGGGTGTTCGAGCGGGCGCTGCGGATCGTCGAGGAGCGCGAGGAAGAGATAACCGAGGGCATCATCGCGGAGCTCGGCGGCACCCGGCTCAAGGCGGCCTTCGAGCTCCACCTCACCAAGGAGTTCCTGCGTGAGGCGGTGCACCTCGCGCTGCGGCCCGAGGGCCGGATCGTGCCCTCGGCCGAGGACGGCAAGGAGAACCGCGTCTACCGCGTTCCGGCCGGTGTGGTGGGCGTCATCAGCCCCTTCAACTTCCCGCTGTTCCTGTCGATGAAGACCGTCGCCCCCGCCCTCGCCCTCGGCAACGCGGTGGTGCTCAAGCCCCACCAGAACGCCCCGGTGATCGGCGGCAGCCTGCTCGCGAAGATCTTCGAGGACGCGGGCCTGCCGGCCGGACTGCTCAACGTGGTGATCACGGACATCGCCGAGATCGGCGACGCGCTGCTCGAACACCCGGTGCCCAGCGTCATCTCCTTCACCGGCTCCGACCGGGTCGGCCGCCATGTCGCCACGGTCTGCGCCGCGCACTTCAAGCGCTCGATCCTGGAGATGGGCGGCAACAGCGCGCTGATCGTCCTGGACGACGCCGACATCGACTACGCCGTGGACGCGGCGGTCTTCAGCCGCTACGTGCACCAGGGCCAGGTCTGCATGGCCGCCAACCGCATCCTGGTGGACCGGGCGGTCCGGGCGGAGTTCACCGAGAAGTTCGTCGCCAAGGTCGCGGGCCTCACGGTCGGCGACCCCGCCGACCCGGCAACCCACATCGGCCCGCTCATCAACTCCTCGCAGGCGGACGCGATTTCGGCCGTCGTCGACCAGGCGGTCGCGGCGGGCGCCACGGCCCTGCTGCACGGCCGCACCGAGGGCAACCTGGTGGCGCCCTCGGTCCTGACCGACCTGCCCGCCGACTCCCCGGTCCTGCACCAGGAGATCTTCGGCCCCGTCGCGCTGCTGCTGCCCTTCGACGGCGAGGACGAGGCCGTACGCATCGCCAACGACACCCCCTACGGCCTGAGCGGCGCGGTGCACACCGGCGACGTCGAGCGCGGTGTCGCCCTCGCCAAGCGCATCGAGACCGGCATGATCCACATCAATGACGGCACGGTGCACGACGAGGCGATCGTGCCGTTCGGCGGCGAGAAGAACTCCGGTCTCGGCCGGCTCAACGGCGAGTCCACGGTGGACGCCTTCACGACGCAGAAGTGGATCTCGGTCCAGCACGGACGCTCGCGCTTCCCGTTCTGACCTCCCGCGAAGCCTCTCGGTAAGCCTTTCGGCAAGCCCCTCGGACGTCTCCGGAAAACCCTCGTACGGCACGGACCCTTGCGGACAGAACCTGACCGCAAGGGTCCGTAGCTTTCGAGGTGTCGGAAAGCCCGAGGGCAGCCTGCGAAGGCAGGTGGGAGAGGTGGACATCATGGTTACTCACGTCGGATCGGAAACCCGTGGGGACGAGCGCGGCGCCCTGATCGCGTTCGTGGCGGCCCAGCGCGGCGGTCTGCGCCGCTCGGTGATCGGGGTGACGGACGAGCAGGCGAGCGCCCGCCCGAGCGCCAGCGAGCTCACGCTCGGCGGCCTGGTGAAGCACGTCGCGGAGACCGAGCTGAACTGGCTGCGGATGGCCCAGCGGAAGCCGAACGAGCGGGCCCGCACGCAGGAGACGTGGGCCGAGAGCTTCCGGCTCGTGGAGGGCGAGACGGTCGCGCAGATGCTCGACGTCTGGGCCGGGGTCGCCCGCGAGACCGAGGAGTTCATCCGCGAGGTGCCGAGCCTGGACGACACCTTCCCGCTGCCCGAGGCGCCCTGGTTCCCCAAGGACGGCGAGGTCTCCATGCGCTGGCTGATGCTGCACCTGGTCGAGGAGATCGGCCGGCACGCGGGCCACGCCGACATCGTCCGCGAGTCCCTCGACGGGAAGACGGCCTTCGAGCTGGTGGCACTTGAGCAGGGCTACTCTGGTCAAAGTTGATGAATGACGGCCGCGGGCCGTGGTGCCGAACGGAAGGGCGCGCTACATGTCGGCGATCCGGCTGCTGGTTCTCGGGGCCGTGCGACAGCACGGCCGCGCCCACGGCTATCAGGTCCGCAACGACCTGGAGTACTGGGGCGCCCACGAGTGGTCCAACGCCAAGCCGGGCTCGATCTACCACGCGCTGAAGCAGCTGGCCAAGCAGGGCATGCTGCACGCCCACGAGATCGCCCCCTCCACGGCGGGCGGCCCGCCCCGCACGGAGTACGAGCTCACGGAGCAGGGCGTCGAGGAGTACCACTCCCTGCTCCGTGAGTCCCTCACCAAGTACGACCAGCGGCCCGACATCCTCACGGCGGGGCTCGGCCTCATGGTCGACCTGCCGCGCGAGGAGGTCGTGGCCCTCCTTGAGGAGCGGGTGCGCAGCATGGAGGGGTGGCGCAAGTCCGTCACCGAGTACTACACGCCTGCGGATGGCCCCGAACAGCTCGGGCACATCGGCGAGATCATGAACTACTGGCTGAACTCGGCCGACACCGGCGCGCAGTGGACCAAGGACCTGATCGGCCGCATCCGGGGCGGGTCCTACACCTTCGCGGGGGAGGGCGACCCGTTCGTCGGCGTGCTCGCCGACGGCGAGGAGAACCCCTTCGGCACGGGCGAGCCGCACGCGGGCGACCGCCGCTGAAACGCGGCTAATCAAGTTTGACGAATGACTTCGACTCGGTTACCTTCGTCCGCCTAGTCAAGTTTGACTACGGTGTTTCTGGGCTGGAGGGAGCCGGATGACGGACGCGATCGTCCTCGAAGGAGTACGGAAACGGTTCGGGGAGAAGGCCGCGCTGGACGGCCTCGACCTGGTGGCGGGGCGCGGCACGGTGCACGGCGTGCTCGGCCCGAACGGCGCGGGCAAGACCACGGCGGTGCGGGTGCTCGCCACGCTGCTGCGGGCCGACGAGGGGCGGGTCGAGGTCGCGGGGCACGACGTGCGGCGCCACCCCGACAAGGTGCGCGGGCGCATCGGGCTGCTCGGCCAGCACGCCGCGGTCGACGAGGAGTTGAGCGGCAGGCAGAACCTCGACATGTTCGGGCGGCTGTACCACCTGGGGGCCCGCCACGCGCGCGTGCGGGCCGACGAGCTCCTGGACCGGTTCGGCCTCGCCGACACCGGGCGCAAGGCGGTCAAGCGGTACAGCGGCGGCATGCGGCGCCGCCTCGACCTCGCGGCCTCGCTCATCACCGACCCCGAGGTGCTGTTCCTCGACGAGCCGACCACGGGCCTGGACCCGCGCGGCCGCGCCGAGGTGTGGGACTCGGTGCGCTCGCTGGTCGGCGGCGGCACGACCGTGCTCCTGACCACGCAGTACCTGGAGGAGGCGGACCAGCTGGCCGACCGGATCTCGGTGATCGACGGCGGCCGCGTCATCGCGCACGGCACGGCCGACGAGCTGAAGGCGGACCTCGGCGGCGACCGCATCGACGTGGTGGTGCGCGACGCGGGCCAACTGGGCCGCGCCGCCGCCCTGTTGCCTGGCGACGCGACGGTGGACACCGACCGCAGGATGGTCTCCGCGCCGGTCGAGGACCGGATGGAGGCGCTCGCCGGTGTGCTGCGGGCGCTGCGGGACGCGGGCGTCGACGCGGAGGACGTGGCCGTGCGCAGGCCCACGCTCGACGAGGTGTTCCTGAACCTGACGGGGCGCACGGAGGCGACGGAACGTACGGAGCGGGCCGCGGGGCGCGCGAAGGAGGCCGTGTGAGTACGTACACGAGCGGTGGCGCGGGCGGGACGTGGCTCGGCTGGGCCGCGGCCGACTCCTGGACCATGACGCGGCGCGAACTCGCGCACTGGGCGCGGCAGCCGGTGCAGGTCCTGGTGGGCCTGGTCTTCCCGGTGATGCTGCTGCTGATGTTCACGTACCTCATCGGCGGCGGCAAGGGGATCACGGGGGAGTACGCGGAGTTCCTGGTGCCCGGCATGTTCGCGCTGACGATGGTCTTCGGTCTGGACGCGACGATGCTCGCGGTCACCCAGGACCTCAACAAGGGCGTGATCGACCGGTTCCGCTCCCTGCCGATGGCCAACGGGGCGGTCCTGGTGGGCCGTTCGGTCGCCGACATGCTCCAGTCGGCCCTCTCGCTGCTCGTCATGACGGGCGTGGGCCTCGCCATCGGCTGGCGCTGGCACGGCTCGTTCGGGGCGGTCCTGGGGGCCCTCGGGCTGCTGCTCATGCTCCGGTTCGCGATGCTGTGGCTCGGCATCCACCTGGCGATGATCGCGGGCAGGCCGGAGCTGGTGGTGGCCGTGCAGATCCTGGTCTGGCCGGTCGGGTTCCTCTCCAACGCCTTCACCGTCCCGCAGAACATGCCCGGGTGGCTGGGCGCGGTCGTCGAGTGGAACCCCATGTCGGCGACGGCCACCGCCGTCCGCGACCTCTTCGGCAACGACCCGGGCGTGGTCGGCACCTCCTGGGCGGCGGAACACGCGGGGCTCCTCGCGGTGCTGTGGCCCGTGGTGCTCGTGGGGGTATTCCTGCCCCTGGCGGTGCGGCGGTTCGCGGCGCTGAGCAAGTAGCCGGCGGTCCCCGGACGCGCGGACTTGCACCTCACGCGACGTGAGGACACAGGCTGGGACGCGTACCGAGGAAGAAGGAGGGCGGAGGCCATGAGCTACTCCGTGGGACAGGTCGCCGGTTTCGCCGGAGTGACGGTGCGCACGCTGCACCACTACGACGAGATCGGCCTGCTCGCGCCCGGCGGGCGCAGCCACGCGGGTCACCGGCGCTACGGCGACGACGACCTGGACCGGCTGCAGCAGATCCTGTTCTACCGGGAGCTCGGCTTCCCCCTCGACGAGGTGGCGGCCCTCCTGGACGACCCGCACACGGACCCGCGGGAGCATCTGCGTCGGCAGCACGACCTGCTGACCGCGCGGATCCACAAGCTCCAGGAGATGGCCGCCGCCGTCGAGACCGCCATGGAGGCGAAGAAGATGGGCATCAACCTCACGCCCGAGGAGAAGTTCGAGGTCTTCGGGGACCAGGACCCCGACCAGTACGCGGAGGAGGTGCAGCGGCGCTGGGGCGGGACGGACGCCTACGAGGAGTCGCAGCGCAAGGCGGCCGCCTACACCAAGGACGACTGGAAGCGCATCAACGACGAGTTCAACGCGCTGCACGCGCGCGTCGGCGACCTGTTCGCCGGGGGCGTCCCCGCCGGTGCCGACGAGGCGATGGACGCCGCGGAGGAGCACCGCCTGTTCATCACGGCGAACCACTACCAGTGCTCGCACGAGATGCACACCTGCCTGGGCGAGATGTACGTCGCCGACGAGCGCTTCACCGCGTTCTACGAGGCGATCAGGCCGGGGCTCGCGGGCTACCTGCGGGACGCCATCGTCGCCAACGCCGCTCGGAACGGGTGGGTTTCCGACGGTTCGTGAGAGGCCCGGGTCCCGGCGGTCCTCGGGCCGTGCGGGACCCCGGGTCGTGACAGGGCGGGACGCCTGGCCGACACTGCGGGTACGCACCGGCTCCCACATCCAGGAGGCCCCATGTCCGGACTGCTCTCCCGCGTCAGGCGGTTCATCCGCAGCCCTCAGGGGCAGCGCGCGATCCAGGAGGCGCGGCGCGCGTCGCGCGACCCCAGGCGCCGCGCCCAGGCGAGGCGGTTCCTGGGGAGGCTGCGGGGCAGGCGGTAGCCGTACGGGGGCGCGGGGGTGGCGCGCGTACGGCGGGCGGGGCGACGGAGGGCCGCGGCTACGGCTGTTGCTCGATGACGACCGCGGTCCCGTACGCGCAGACCTCCGCGGCCCCGTCCAGCGCCTCGGTGACGTCGAAGCGGAACATCAGGACGGCATTGGCCCCACGCGCGCGTGCCTGCTCGATGAGGCGCTCCATGGCCTGGTTGCGGGTCTCCACCAGCGTCTTGGTGAGCCCCTTCAGCTCGCCGCCGATCATGGACTTCAGACCGGCGCCGATCTGGCTGCCGAGGTGCCGGGACCGCACGGTGAGGCCGAAGACCTCGCCGATCACGCGGGTCACCCGGTACCCCGGTACGTCGTTCGTGGTCACGACCAGTACGTCGGACTGGGGATTGAGGCCCCCACCGAAATCTTCGATACCCATGGCACACAGCTTTGTCCCAGATGTCGCACAGTGCACCCTGAGAGGGACGGTGGAACCCGGCCGGGTCACCTCGCGTTGATAACTTTGGGCGGCTGCACCCGCCGCCGCACGCCCCCTCACCCCTCAGGAGCCCGGAACCGTGACGACGCTTGCGCTCGGACCAAGCTGGCTGGATCCGGATTACCTGCTGAACCAGTTCGGTCTCTGGGGCCTGCTCCTGATCGTCTTCGCGGAGTCGGGCCTGCTCATCGGCTTCTTCCTGCCGGGTGACTCGCTGCTGTTCACCACGGGCCTGCTGATCACCACGAACAAGCTGGACACCCCGCTGTGGCTGGCCTGCCTGCTGATCTGTCTCGCCGCGATCCTCGGTGACCAGGCGGGCTACCTGTTCGGCAAGAAGGTCGGCCCCTCGCTGTTCAACCGCCCGGACTCCAAGCTGTTCAAGCAGGAGAACGTGGTCAAGGCGCACGACTTCTTCGAGAAGTACGGCCCCAAGTCGCTGGTCCTGGCCCGCTTCGTGCCGATCGTGCGGACGTTCACGCCGATCATCGCGGGCGTCTCCGGCATGCGCTACCGCTCGTTCATCACGTTCAACATCATCGGCGGCGTCCTGTGGGGCGCGGGCGTGACGCTGCTCGGCGCCTGGCTGGGCAACATCGAGTTCGTCCACAAGAACATCGAGGCGATCCTGATCCTGATCGTCCTCATCTCGGTGGTGCCTATCGCCATCGAGTTCCTGAGGGCCCGCAGCAAGTCCAAGAAGGCGGCGGCATCGGCGGAGGGCGGCCCCCAGGGCATGCCCCCGACCCAGCGCGGCAGGCACGCGAAGCGGTAGGGAATCAGTCTCAGGGCTGAAACGCAGGCCAGGGGGAAACCAGCCCGGGGGCAGGAAATCCAGCCCGTCCGGCGTTTGAGGACCGGGGGCCCGGGGGGCGCGCCCCCCCAAACCCCCCCCCCCCCCGGGCCCACCCCCCCCCCCCCCCGGCCCCCCCCCCCCCCCCCCCCCCCCCCCCCCCCCCCCCCCCCCCCCCCCCCCCCCCCCCCCCCCCCCCCCCCCCCCCCCCCCCCCCCCCC